>CAVQJU010000008.1:0-661304 GCA_963712905.1 uncultured Acidobacteriota bacterium
CAGGGCGAAGTTCGCATTCTGATACTGGAAGATGTCCTTGTACCTGACCCCGTCGTCGTTGACGCCCTCCACACCCGCGGCAATGTAGGACTCGAGGTCGGCAAGTCGATAGTCTCGGTTCCTGTTGTCGTCCAGGCCGCTGCTGTGGGTCAGCAGGCTGCGAAACGAGAGATCGTCCACACCGGGCCCCCGGACCCAGCTGGCGGGCAGGTACAGGCTGATCGAGCTGTCGACCGAAATGCCCTTGTCTTCGAGCAGCTGGACGAGCACGGTGGCCGTAATCGTCTTGCTCACGCTGGCGATGTTCATCTCCTTGCTGGCGGATTGAGGCGTCGCAGGCGGGTCGGCGCTCGTCCTCGCGACACCGTCCTGGCGCGTGCTGACCAGAAGACCCTGCTTTGCGATCGCGTACTGGTAACCCACGACCTGGCCTTCGAACGCGTTGCGGATGTTCTGCTCGTAAAGGTCGAGTCGGAAGTAGGGGAGGTTGCCGACGATGACGGCGGGGCCGAGCTGTTCGAAGGCGACGACGTACTGTCCCGCGGCGACCTGCGCGGCAGCCGTGCGAAGGGCGGTCAGCGCCCGCGACAGCCGCTCGTCTCTGAGGCCGGCCGAGTAAGCGCGGACAATGCCGTCCCAGGCGAGCCACACCCCGACGCCCGCGAGCCTGGACTGCACTCGCCCGGCGAATTGACGCTCGGCGCTGTCGGCGGCGTACTGCGTCGCGAACGTCAGCTGGAACACGGACTGCTTCAAATTCTGCAGAGCGCCGGGGAAGTCGGTCTCCACCTGGATGAGATCGGTCAGTGCTTCCTGCGCGAACTTCACGGCCTGACTCGCCAGGCGCCCGAACGGGGTCGCCGTTTGCCCACCGGGGATGCGTTGAAGGTAAGCGGTCATGACCATCGTCGTTTCCGCGAGTTCTCTCCACGCGGTCGGTCGAGGGGGTTGTGAGGGGGGTGGGTCGACGGGCACTCCCGCATCGTGGGGTGGCGTGCCCGGCGGCGGCATCAGGCGCAACGCAGCCTTCACCTCTGCGAGAGTTCGCTGCCGCGGTGGAATGCGCTGGGGACCTTCGGCTGCGGCCCACAGAAGGTGGCTCGACGCGAGGACCAGCGCAACGACCGACATCGACCGGCGCGCCGCCGACTGAGTCAAAGGAAACGGTGCCATATGCTCTCCTCCGGCTATACAAACGCCGGCGGCGAGCGATTTCCCTCAGGGGCAGCCAACCATGAAGGCGCGCTGCCGAAGCTCGGGATCAGCAGAACGGAAAATGAGGATGTGAAAAAGAGTGGTGGACGACGGGAGGATCGAACTCCCGACCTCCGCGTTGCGAACGCGGCGCTCTCCCAGCTGAGCTAGTCGCCCACTCGTAGTAAGTGGCTATCTTGCGGCCGACGAACCTCAGTGTAACACCCCGTTTGCTCCCCCGCAACGCGTTGACCGCGGCGGGGATCCGGCCATTTGCTATAGTCGCTGCACATGCCCACGATCAAGAGACTCGGCATCCTCACGGGCGGCGGCGATGCGCCCGGCCTGAACGCCGTCATCCGCGCCGTCGTCAAGGCCGCCTGCGGCCGCGGCGTCGAGTGCCTGGGCCTCGAAGACAGCTTCGACGGCCTGCTCGAGACGAACCGGTGCCGCGTCCTGACCCCGCGCGACGTGACTGGCATCCTCCGGCTGGGCGGCACCATCCTCGGCACGCTCAATCACGGGAACCCGTTCGACTCGCTCGTCAACACGTCCGACGGCCCGCGCCCGTACGCTGAACGCGTCGTCGAGATGTTCCACCGGATGAAGCTCGACGCGCTCGTGACCATCGGCGGCGACGGGACGCTGGCCATCGCCCACCAGTTCTGCCTGCTCGGGCATCCCGGTCGTCGGCGTCCCGAAGACGATCGACAACGACATCGTCGGCACCGACGAACTGTTTCGGGTTCGACACGGCCGTCGCGTTCGCCACCGACGCGATCGATCGCCTGCACACGACGGCTGAAGCCCATCACCGCATCATGATCGTCGAGGTGATGGGGCGCTACGCCGGCTGGATTGCCCTGTACGCGGGCGTGGCCGGCGGTGCCGACGCGATCCTGATCCCCGAGATGCCGTTCGACCTGGCGATCGTCGCAGAGCGGCTTCGCGAGCGCGGATCACCTGGGGGCCAAGTTCAGCATCGTCGTGGTCGCCGAAGGCGCCTATCCGAAAGGCGGCAAGATCTCGCTCATCGAGGACGCCAGCGGCGCCCACGTCGAACGCCTCGGCGGCATCGGGGCGCTGGTCTGCGCGGCGCTCGGCGAAGCTGGCGGGGAAGGAAGCTCGCTCCGTCGTGCTCGGACACCTGCAGCGCGGCGGCGCGCCGACCAGCTTCGATCGACTGCTCGCGACGCGCTTCGGCGGCCGGGCGGTGGAACTGGTGATGGACGGAGAGTTCGGCACGATGGTGGCCTTCGCTCCGCCCGACATCGTCGCGCGCCGACTCGAGGAAGTGGTCGGGAAGACGAAGACCGTGCCGATCGACTTCGATCTCCTGCGGACGGCAAGGGCACTCGGCGTCACGTTCGGAGACTGACAGGACGGGTGGGCAGGGTGGGTCGGGTGGGTCGGGTAAGCCGGGTGGGGAACACACGATGGCTGGCGACAAGTCATTTGCGAAAACGGCCACGGCGCTTGCGGCGATCGGCCGCGCGTTCTACGCGCGCGGCTGGGCGCTCGGGACGAGCGGGAACTTCAGCGCGGTCGTGTCGCGGCGGCCGCTCCGCCTGGCGATTACCGCCAGCTCACTGCCCAAGGGCACGCCTGCGCGCGGCTGACATCCTCGAGTGCGACGATCGCGGCGCGCGTCGTGGGGCGTCGCGGCGGCAAGCCGTCGGCCGAAACGCTTCTCCACGTCGAAATCGCCAGGCGGCGCGGCGCCGGGGCCGTCTTGCACACGCACTCGGTTTGGAGCACGATGCTTTCGGAGCGTCCCGGGCCGGGCAGCCGCGGGCATCGCGATCGAAGGCTACGAGATGCTGAAGGGCCTGGCCGGCGTCACGACGCACGAGCATCGGAAGTGGTGCCGATCGATCGACAACGATCAGGACATGACGCGCCTGGCCGTGCGTGTCCGCGGCCTGCTCGACGCAGCATCCCGGCGCGCACGCGTTTCTCCTGCGGCGTCACGGCCTGTACACCTGGGGCGAGACGCTGGCGGACGCGGAGCGTCACGTCGAGATTCTCGAGTTCCTGTTCGAAACGATTGGCCGCACGCAGGCGCGAGCCGGCACCGCGGCATGCCGGGAGGTCCATCATGGCCATCTTGAGGATTCCGGAAGAGAACCGCACGCTGAGCGACGAGGCGGCGATCGCGGACGTATCTGGCGGAGCGGGGCATCGATTACGAGCGAACGGCTGTCGGCGCCGAGATCGCGGCGGGCGCGACGGCCGAGCAGGTGCTCGCGGCCTACGCCGGCAAGATCGCCGAGCTCAAGGCGCGCGGCGGCTACGTGACCGCCGACGTGATCGACGTGAGGGCCGACACGCCGGGCCTCGACGCGATGCTCGCCAGGTTCAACTCCGAGCACTGGCACGACGAGGACGAGGTCCGTCTCATCGTCGAGGGCCGCGGGCTGTTTCACATTCACCCGGCCGATGGTCCGGTGTTCGCGATCGAGGTCGAGCCCGGCGACCTGATCCGCGTGCCGCGCGGCACCCACCACTGGTTCGACCTCTGCGGAGACCGGCGCATTCGCGCGATCCGGCTGTTTCAGGATCCGTCGGGCTGGACGCCTCACTACACGGCGAGCGGAGTCGACCGCGGCTTCGAGCCCGTCTGCTTCGGCCCGGCGTACTTCCCGCGCGCGTGAGTTTCCGCCTGACGGATCGCGGCGTTCGCGCGATCCTGCTCGACATCGAGGGCACGACCACGTCCATCGCGTTTGTGTACGAGGTGCTGTTCCCGTTCGCCCGGGCGCGCCTCCGGCGCTACCTGGCTGGGGGCTCAGGCGAGGCTGACCGCGACGGGGTTCGCGACGCGCTGACGCTGTTGCGCGCCGAATGGGCCACGGACGCCGCCGGGCGCCGTGCCGTGCCGGCCTGGAGCGACGAGATCCCCGAATCGGCGTCGGCCTATCTCGAGTGGCTGATGGATCACGACGTGAAATCGCCGGCGCTCAAGCGCCTCCAGGGTCTCATCTGGGAAGGCGGATACCGGACAGGTGAGCTGAAAGGGCAGGTGTTCCCCGACGTCCCGCCGGCGTTCGCTCGCTGGCGCGCGGCGCAGGTGACGCTGGCGATCTACTCGTCGGGGAGCGTGCTGGCGCAGCGGCTGCTGTTCGGCGCCACGGAGCAGGGCGACCTCACGACCTTCATCACGGCGTTTTTCGACACCGCGGTCGGCGCGAAACGGTGGCCCGACAGCTATCGCCGGATCTCCGCCGAGTTGAACCGGGCCGCTCACGAAGTGCTGTTCGTGTCCGATACCCCCGCCGAGCTCGACGCGGCAAGAGCGGCTGGTTGTCAGGTGTTGCTGGCGGAGCGGCCGGGAAACAAAGCGGTCAGTTACGCGGAAGCGGAAACGATCCGGACGTTCGATCAGATTATCTAGGACGCCGTTATCGCCCGAGCAGTTCGGTGTCCTTCTTCTTCTGCGCCTCGTCGATCAGCTTGACGTGGTTGTCCGTGATGCGCTGAACCTCGTCGAGGCCCTTCCGCTCGTCGTCTTCGGAGATCTTGTGATCCTTGAGGAGCTTCTTCAGCCGTTCGTTCGCGTCGCGGCGGACGGTGCGGACGCTGTTGCGCCCTTCCTCGGCGAGCTTGTGCACGTGGCGTGAGAGCTCCTTGCGGCGATCCTCCGTCAGCGACGGGATGGGAATCCGCACGACCTTGCCGTCGTTGGCCGGGTTGAGGCCGAGGTCCGACGACCGGATCGCTTTTTCGATCGCGCCGAGCTGCGAGGGGTCGAACGGCGCGGCGACGATCATCGTGGGCTCGGGAATCGACAGCCCCGCGAGCTGGTTGAGCGGCATCCGGGAGCCGTAGGCTTCCACGTGGACGCTGTCGAGAATCGTGACCGAGGCGCGGCCGGTGCGCACGCCGCCCAGTTCGTGCTTGACGTGATCGAGCGCCGCGGCCATGCGCTTGGTCGCTTCCGTGAACAGGCCTTTCAGATCGTTCGCGTCCATGCCAGTCCTCAACCCTTACGTGCTTCTCAACTTTCTACTTTGAACTTCAGACTTTCTTCATGCCGTCACCAGCGACCCGATGGGCTCGCCGATGATCGCCCGCTTGATGTTGCCCGGCGTCCGCAGGTTGAACACGACGATCGGCAACCCGTTGTCCATGCACAGAGAAATCGCCGTGGCGTCCATGACCTTGAGGCCCTGCTCGAGGACCTGGAGATACGAAATACGATCGAAGCGCGTCGCCGCCGGATGGGTCATCGGGTCGGCGTTGTAGACGCCGTCCACCTTGGTGGCCTTCAGGATGACGTCCGCCTTGATTTCCATCGCGCGCAGGGCCGCGGCCGTGTCGGTGCTGAAATACGGGTTCCCCGTGCCGCCGCCGAAGACGACCACGCGGCGCTTCTCCAGGTGGCGGATCGCGCGGCGCCGGATGAAGGGTTCCGCCACCGACCGCATCTCGATCGCCGTCACCACGCGCGTCGCGACGCCCTGCTTCTCGAGCGCGTCCTGCAGCGCGAGCGCATTGATGATCGTCGCCAGCATCCCCATGTAATCGGCGGTCGCGCGGTCCATCCCGCGGGCGCTGGCGGCCACGCCGCGGAAGATGTTGCCGCCGCCGATGACGATGGCCGTCTCGACGCCCATGCCCTGGATTTCGGACACGTCCTTCGCGATTTGATTGGCGACCTCCGGATCGATGCCGTAGGTCTGTTCGCCCATGAGGGCTTCGCCGGAGACTTTGAGGAGGATTCGTTTGTACGCGAGCGCGGGCGGGGCAGTCACGAGACGAGATTATAGTGCGAAGGCACCCCTATTGGGCGCCTTCGCCGACTCGCAGGCGCGCGAAGCGCGAAACGGTGATCGTCGCGCCGAGGCTTTTAGAGGCGGCGGCGATGACGTCCGCCACGGTCATCTTGGGGTCGCGAATCGACGCCTGGTCGGTCAGCACGACCTGCGCGTAGAAGCTGCCGAGCTTACCCTCGACGATCTTGTCGATGACGTTGGCGGGCTTGCCGGACGACTCCATCTGGGCCCGGTAGATGGCCTTTTCCTTCTCCAGCATGTCGGCCGGCACGGCCGCACGCGACACGTAGCCGGGGCTCGACGCGGCTATCTGCATCGCGATTTCCTTCACTAGCGTGGTGAGCTCCGGCTTCGCGGCGACGTCCGGCGTCACGCCGGCAAACTCCACCTGGACGCCGATCTTGCCGCCCATGTGGATGTATTGCCCGACGTAACCCTTGCCGGCATACCGGACGAACCGCGGGGCGGCCATGTTTTCGCCCAGCTTGGCGATGGTGACCGCGAGGCGCTTGTGCACCGGGCCGTTGGGGTCGAGCAGCCACGCCTGGTCGGCGGCATCGCCGGCCTTCTCCACTTCGGTGAGGACGTCCTGCATGAGCTGCTGGAAATCGTCGGTGCGCGCCACGAAGTCGGACTCGCAGTTCACTTCCGCGAGGATGCCCGCCGAGCGGTCGGCGGCCAGCCGGCTGGCGATCAGGCCCTCGCTCGTCGCGCGGCCGGCCTTCTTGGCAGCCGTGGCGAGGCCCCGCTTGCGCAGGATGGTGTTCGCTTCCTCGAAGTCGCCGTTGGCTTCGGTCAGCGCGGCCTTGCATTCCATCATCCCCGCGCCGGTCTGGTCGCGGAGCTTCTTCACGTCGGTTGCGGTAATAGTGGCCATGGTTTTGAACAAAAAAATAGGGCTGAGGGCCGGCGAACAGGGCTGCAGAGCCCTCCGCCCGTAGCTCTCAGCCCTGATTGTTGTTAAGCGGTCGCGGGAGCGGCTTCGCGCGGACGCCGGGGGGCGCGCGGGGCCTGCCGCCGGGCGTCGTCGCTATCCGCCTGGGCGGCGTCGCGCTCGGCGTCGGCCGATTCCTTCATGCCGCGGCCGCTCAGCACCGCCTCGGCCATCCGCGAGGCGAACAGGCGAATGGCGCGCAGCGCGTCGTCGTTGCCGGGGATGACGAAGTCCACTTCGTCGGGATCGCAGTTGGTGTCGACGATGCCGATGACGGGGATCTTGAGCTTGCGCGCTTCGTCGACGGCGATCTGTTCCTTCTTCGTGTCGACGATGAAGACGGCGTCGGGCAGGCGGCTCATGCCGCGGATGCCTTCGAGGTTCTTCTGCAGCTTCTTGCGCTCTTTCTCGTTGCGCGCGATTTCCTTCTTCGAGAGCGTGTCGTAGCGGCCGTCGGTGGCCATGGCTTCGATGTCGCGGAGCCGGCCGAGGCTGCGCTGAATGGTCGCGAAGTTGGTCAGGAGGCCGCCGAGCCAGCGTTCGTTGACGAAGTACATCCCGCAGCGCAGCGCTTCTTCGGCGATGACGTCCTTCGCCTGGCGCTTGGTGCCGACGAACAGGATCGTCCGGCCTTCGGCAGCCAGGCGGCTGACGAACTCTTCGGCATCACGGAACAACTTCAGGGTCTTGCCCAGATCCATGATGTAGATGCCGTTGCGCTCGCCGAAGATGTATTCCTTCATCTTCGGATTCCACCGCTTGGTCTGATGGCCGAAATGTACTCCAGCCTCCAGCAGGTCCTTCAATGCGATCGCGACCAAAAAGCCTCCACAGTCCGTCCGGCTGAAGCCGGACGCTACTAACGTTTGCTGAACTGGAAGCGCTTGCGCGCTCCGGCCATCCCGTACTTCTTGCGCTCCTTCGCGCGCGCATCGCGCGTGAGGAGCCCTTCGTTCTTGAGCGCCTTGCGGAGCTCGGCGTTGTACTCGACGAGCGCGCGCGCGATGCCCAGCCGGACGGCGCCGGCCTGTCCCGACACGCCGCCGCCGGCGACCGTGGCCAGGATGTCGAACTTGTCGGTGGTTTCCGTCAGCACGAGCGGCGTGCGAATCTGGGTCCGCAGCGCCTCGGTGGGGAAGAACGACTCGAACGCGCGGTGATTGACGCTGATGGCCCCGGAACCGGGACGGAGAAAGACGCGGGCGGCCGCCGTTTTCCGGCGGCCCGTTCCGTAGTACTGCGCTGCTGCTGCCACGTTACGCAACCTCGAGCTTGGATGGTTTCTGTGCCGCGTGCGGATGGTCCGGACCGGCGTACACCTTCAGCTTGCGATACATCGCTTCGCCGAGCTTCGTCTTGGGGAGCATGCCGCGCACGGCCTCTTCGACGAGCCGCTCGGGCTTGCGCTGCCGCACGAGACGCGCGCGCTCTTCGCGCAGCCCGCCCTCGTAGCCGCTGTGCTGCCGGTAGATTTTTTGATCTTCCTTACGGCCGGTCAGCTTCACGGTCGCGGCGTTGATGACGATGACGTGATCGCCCGTGTCGAGGAACGGGGTGTAGGACGGCTTGTGTTTGCCCTGGAGCAGACGCGACGCCCTGGTGGCCACGCGGCCGAGTACCGCGGCCGTCGGCGTCAATCAGATGCCAGCGGACGCCGTTCGCGGCGTGCGATGCGCTGGCCATAAACGTAGACATTCCCAAAAACCCTTTCGCCGGAAGACCCGTTGTGAGGGGGTAGGCGCGGTACGACCGACAACGACAAACGCTGATGATACGAGCCTTTCCGGGCACTGTCAAGGCCGGGCATCCTTCCGCCGATACGCAAGGGGGAGGCGAAGCCGGGACCCGGATTACAGATGGGCCATCAGCTCCCCACCTGAATTGTAATCGCCTGACGAAACTGTAAGTCGACTGCAACGTCCCGAAAGTGTCCAGATCGCAATTCTGGTGATTTGTGGCGATTTTGGGCCGTATTCAGGCCCTCGGCATCTGGTATCGGCTTTGCGCATGAGGCCGGCGCCTGCAGTCGAGTCACGAAAAGGAACAGGACATCACGTGTTTGGTCTGACCAAGAAATCCAAGGCCGTTGTCGGTCTCGACATCGGCTCGAGCGCCGTCAAGGCAGTTGAACTCAAGCCGGCCGGCAAGGGCTTCCGTGTCTCGGCGTTCGCCACCGAGCCGGTTCCCCCCGACAGCATCGTCGACGGCGCCATCATCGACGGCGCCGCGGTCGCCGACGCGATCCGCCGCCTGTTCGAGAACAAGGCCTTCAAGACGAAGGAAGTCGCGGCTTCGCTGTCTGGCAATGCGGTCATCGTCAAGAAGATCAGCCTGCCGGTCATGACCGAGGCCGAACTGGCGGAATCCATCTACTGGGAAGCCGAGCAGTACATCCCGTTCGACATCCAGGACGTCAACCTCGACTACCAGATCCTCGACCCGGGCACCGGGCCCGATTCGAAGGGCACGATGGACGTACTCCTCGTGGCGGCGAAGAAAGAGAAGATCGCCGACTACACGGGCGTCATCGCGCAGGCCGGACGCAACCCGGTGGTGGTGGACGTGGACGCGTTCGCGCTGCAGAACGCGTACGAAGTGAACTACGGCCACGATCCGCAGACGGTCGTCGTGCTGCTGAACGCCGGCGCGAGCGCGATCAACATCAATATCCTCACCGGCGATCAGTCGGTCTTCACCCGCGACATCTCGGTCGGCGGCAACGCCTACACCGAAGCGGTGCAGAAAGAGCTGAACCTGCCGTTCGAGAGCGCCGAGCGCCTGAAGAAAGGCGAGCCCGTCGACGGGATCGCGTTCTCGGACGTGCAGCCGGTGCTCCACGCGATGACCGAGAACGTCCTGCTCGAGATCCAGAAGACGTTCGACTTCTTCAAGGCCACGGCGGCCTCCGACCACATCGACAAGGTGCTGCTGAGCGGCGGCGCGTCGCGCGTGGACGGGTTCATCAAAGCGCTCGAGGACCGGTTCGGCACCTCCGTGGAGCTGCTCGACCCGTTCCGGACGGTTGCGTTCGAGCCCGCCAAGCTCGGCGTGTCGGACCCTGACGGGATCGTGCCGACGGCGGCCGTCGCCGTCGGGCTCGCGCTCAGAAGGGCGGGCGACCGATGATTCGCATCAACCTCCTCGCCGTCGAGCGCGAACGCACGAAGAAGAAGTCGACGTTCCTGACGGGCCAGAAAGTCACGATCGCCTGCTCGCTGGTGCTGGTGCTCACGCTGGTCATCATCGGCTGGCGCTATCTCGCGCTCAACAGCGAGTCGAAGCAGCTCGACATCGACATCGCGAACTCGCAGCAGGAAGCCACACGGCTGCACGCGATCATCCTGCAGGTCCAGGAATTCGAGCAGCGGAAGGCGCAGCTGCAACAGCGCGTGGTGCTCATCGAGCAGCTGCGGAAAAGCCAGACGGGGCCGGTCCACATGCTGGACCAGATCAGCCGCTCGCTGCCGCCGAGTCTGTGGCTCACGGCGCTCAAGCAGGACGACACGGCCATCACGATCGACGGCCGATGCACGTCGCTGACCGCGCTCTCGGATTTCGTCGCGAACCTCGAGGCCACCGGCTATTTCAAGAAGTCGGTGGAGATCATCAGCAGTCAGCTGGAGCCCCAGCTGGTGCCCGGGTCTCCGGAGGTCGTGAAGTTCAGCGTGAAGGGCGTCTTCATCACGCCGGGCGACGCGGCGGCCGCGGCCAGGGTGGCCGTGAAACCGGCGGCTGTGAAGAACTGAAAACACGTAAAGCTCGTGTGTTGATAAGACGATACGGCGAATAGGTAAATGGATATAAGTCTCACAAAACTGCCCTGGTATGGACAGGTTGGCGCGTTCGTGCTGCTCGCGGCCTGCGGCGTCGGGGCGTTCGTCTACTACTACGAGATGCCGACCCGCGAGGACTTCAAGGCGCGCCAGACTCAGCTGGCCGGACTGCGCAAGGACATCTCGATGGGTGTCGCGACGGCCAGAAAGCTTCCCGAGTTTCGCAGCCAGGTCGGCGACCTGCAGGGCCGCCTCGACAATCTCAAGGCCGTGCTGCCGGAGGAGAAGGACGCAGCGGATCTCCTGCGACGCATGCAGACGGTCGCGACGCAGTCCAACCTGACGATCAAAAGCTTCCGTCCGGCGCCCGTCGTGACCAAGCAGTTGCACGCCGAGTGGCCGATCAATCTCGAACTCGACGGCACGTATCACAACCTCGCCCTGTTCTTCGACCGCGTCGGCAAGTTCACGCGCATTGTCAACATCAGCGCGCTCGAGGTGAAGGGCAAGGACAAGCCCGACGCCAATTCCTCGATCACGGCATCGTGCGTGGCCACGACGTTCGTGCTGCTCGACAAACCCAGCGCGGCCAAGCCCGGCGCCAAACCGGCGGCCGGCGCCCCGAAGGGCACCTAGCCATGCACGCTGCTGGATTCGCCATCCTCCTTCTGCTGGCCGGCGCGCCGGACGCGCCGCAGGCAGCGCCGCAAACCGCGCCTGCGGCGCCGGCGCCCGGGGCGCCCGCCGCGCCGACCGCGGCCGCTCCCGCCGCCCAGGCGGAGAAAGCGCCCGTCATCCCGGAGAACTACACGTACGACCCGGGCGGCAGGCGGGATCCGTTCCTCAACCTGCTCGGCTCGGGCACCGAGGCGCACCCGGTGTCGAGGAAGGGCGAAGGGCCGGCGGGCATGACCGTCGCCGAGATTTCGGTCCGCGGTGTGATGCAGAGCAAGAGCGGCCTGATCGCGATGGTGCAGGGCCCGGACAACAAGACGTACATCGTGCATCCCGGGGACAAGCTGGCCGACGGGTCCATCAAGTCGATTAACGCGCAGGGTCTAGTGATTGAGCAAGCCGTCAACGATCCGCTCTCAGTCGTAAAACAGCGAGAAGTGCGAAAGCTGTTGCGAGGGCTCGAGGACTCCAAGTGAACGTGATAAAGGGCAGTGCCCTGGTTCTATCGGTAGTGTTGACGGGTGGGCTGGTGACGGCGTCGAGTCCGGAAAGCAGTTCCGGCGCGACGACGACTCCGGCGATCCGTCTGAAGACGATCAGTTCGCGTGTCACCAGCAAGGGCACGTCGCTCGTCATCGAGGCGAGCGAACCCGTGCCGTACGTGGCCACGCGCCCCGACCCGCTGACGCTGCTCATCGAGTTCCGCAACGTCTCGGCGGACACGGTCACGAGCACCGTCGCCGCGGACGTCAAGAGCGCCATCGAGTCGGTGGCGGTGGAGCCCGGCGAGGACGGCGACGCGTCGAAGCAGGGAAGCCCGCGCATCCGCGTCAAGCTGTCGGAGCCGGTCGCGTACCGCGCGCGCGCCAACCGGAACACGGTCGTCATCGAGTTCGACAAGGCGGTGGCGGAAAAGAAGAGCAAGACGCCGCCGTACGTGCTGCCGCCGGCGACCCGGGCGGCTGCGGGCGATGCCGCGCAGGACAGTCTCCTCGCGCGAGTGGACTCGACCGCGGTCGATCCGATCGCCGCGCTCGGGCTCGACATTCCGGCAGCGGGTGGCCGTTCGGCTGCCGCTCCGCCCAAGGCCGTCGCGCTCAAGGCCGCCCCCGCCGCCGCTGCGCAGGCGCCGGTCCAGCCGCCGGCCGCCGATCAACCGCTGCCCGGCGTGGCCCGCGGCAACGAGCGGCGATTTACCGGAAACCCTGTCAGCCTCGACTTCCAGGGCGCCGATCTCCGCGCGGTGCTCCGCACCTTCTCCGAGATCAGCGGCCTCAATATCGTGATCGATCCGGCAGTGACCGGCTCGGTGGACGTGGCGCTGCGCGACGTGCCCTGGGATCAGGCGCTCGACATCATCCTGCGCGCCAACAAGCTCGGCTACCTCGTGGACGGCACCATCGTCCGCATCGCGCCGCTCGCGGTGTTGTCCGACGAAGAAGCGCAGCGACGCAAATTGACCGACGAGCAGGCGCTGGCTGGTGAGCTTCGCGTGCTGACCAAGACGCTCAGCTACGCGAAGGCCGAGGAACTGACGCCGCTCCTCACCAAGAGCGCGCTCTCGCAGCGCGGCACGGTGAACTTCGACGTCCGCACGAACACGCTGATCATCACGGATCTTCCGGACCGGCTGACGACCGCCACCGAACTGATCAACACGCTCGACAAGGCGCAGCCGCAGGTCGAGATCGAGGCGCGCATCGTCCAGGTGAACAAGAACTTCGAACGGCGGCTCGGCGTCCAATGGGGCTTCAACGGCCGCGTGGACCCGGCGCTCGGCAACACGACGCCCCTGGCGTTCCCCAACGCCGGCACCCTCGCGGGCGGCGTGCCCGGAAGCGTCACCGGCGGGCCCGCCGGCACCGGGACGGCCGTGAACCTCCCCGTGCAAGGCGCCACGAGCGGCGTGGGCCTGCACCTCGGCTCCGTGAACGGGGCGTTCAACCTGGACGTCGCCCTCACGGCCCTCGAGACGACGGGCAACGGCCGCGTGCTGTCGACGCCGCGTGTGTCGACGCAGAACAACGTCGAAGCCGAAATCAAGCAGGGCACGCAGATCCCGATTCAGACGGTCGCCAACAACACAGTGACGGTGCAGTTCAAGGACGCCGCGCTGGTGCTGAAAGTGACGCCCCAGATCACGGCGTCGAACACCGTCATCATGAAGATCTCGCTCGAGAACGGCCAGGCCGATTTCTCGAAGGCGGTCAACGGGATTCCCCCATCAACACCCAGAGCGCGAACACGTCGGTGCTCGTCAACGACGGGCAGACGACCGTGATCGGCGGAATCTACCTGAGCACCGAGCAGTACCAGACGGATCGCACCCCGGGCCTGGGGATGATTCCGCTGCTGGGCTGGCTGTTCAAGCGCGACACGGCACTGGACAACAGCACCGAACTGCTCATTTTCATCACGCCCCGCATCACCAAGAGCTAGAGGCCATGACCCGTATGCGCAACATCAGTCGAATTCTCGTGGCGGCCGCCGTGGCCCTCGCAGGGACGTCGTGCGGCGACGTCGTGCGGACCGGGCGCGCCCCGGTGTTTCTGGTCATCGATTCGCTGGCCGCCGCCAAAGGCGACGACGCGGAGAAGTTCTTCAGCTTTCTGATGTCGGACGTGATCACGAACGTCACCACGCCCGACCCCTGCAAGCCCGAGAGTCCGTGTCCGACGGTCTTCAACGACGCCGGTCAGGCGACCTTGAGGCTGACCCCCAAGGACATCGGAACGTCCTGGCGCGCTGAACGTGCCGAGCGCCAACAACGAAGTGACGATTAATCGCGTGCACATCAAGTACCGGCGCGCGGACGGACGGAACATCCAGGGCGTGGACGTGCCCTACGAGTTCGATGGGGCTGCGACGGCGACGGTGCCGTCAACGGGCACCGTAACGGTGGGGTTTCAGCTGGTCCGGCATGCCTCCAAGGAAGAATCGCCGCTGGTTCAGCTCAAGACCAACGGCGTCATCATCACGACGATTGCCGAAGTGACGCTCTACGGGCGCGACAGGGTCGGTAACGACATCAATGCTTCCGGAACTATCGAAGTCGACTTCGGCAACTTCGGGGATAAATAGACGACCATGGGAAAGCTCATTCGCAGGTTGATGATTGGGGCGCTCGTGTTGAGCGCCGCGTGCACCACGAGCCAGCAGACGGAGCCGCCGCTTGCGGGCCCGTCCGAGTTCGCCTTGTCGCTCAGGGTGACCGCGACGCCTGACAGTGTCAGCCAGGACGGCGCCTCGCAGTCGTCGATCGTGGTGAGCGCGTTCGACCCGAACGGGCGGGGCATCTCCGGCCTCGCGCTCCGCATGGATATGGGCGTCAACGGGGTGCTGCAGGACTACGGCACGCTGTCCGCCCGGACGATCGTGACGGGCACCGATGGCCGCGCCACAACTGTGTACACCGCGCCGGTCCCGCCGCCGCCGGCGGCTGGAGGGTCGTCCACCGTCGTGACGATCGTGGCCACTCCCACGAGCAACAACTTCGCGACCGTGAATCCGCAGATCGTGTCGATCCGGCTTGTTCCGCCTGGAGTGATCCTCCCGACGGCGAACACGCCGACGGCCAGGTTCACGTTCTCGTCGCCGGTCAACGTCGGTTCGCCGGTGTTGTTCGACGGGTCCAGCAGCTGCCCGCGCGGTATCGACGGGAATGGCGTCTGCCTCGCGCCCTCCAGCGCCGGCTCGACGATTACGAACTATGCCTGGTCATTCGGCGACGGCAGCAGTGCCAGCGGACAGACGGCGACGCACAGGTTCACGTCGATTGGCACATTCACCGTCACGTTGACGGTGACCAACGATCGCGGCGTGCAGGGGTCTTCTGCGCAGGTGGTGTCGACCACGCTCACGGACGCGCCGTCGGGCGACTTCACGACCTCGCCGAGCAGTCCCGTCGCCGGCGACACCGTGTTGTTCAATGCCGACGCCATCCAGGCGGCGCCCGGTCACTCGATCGTGCAGTACAGCTGGGACTTCGGCGACCCGAACGCCAGTGCCGCCAACAACACCGCGTCGACCTCCCGCGCGTCGCACGTATACACGGCGGTCGGATCCTACAACGTGCTGTTGTCGGTGGCTGACGATACCGGTCAGCACAAGACGTTCACGAAGACCGTGGCCGTCACGGGCGGGCAGCCGAGAGCGTCGTTTACATTCGCAATCACCGGCGCCCTTACGGTTACGGTGGATGGAAACGGGTCGTCGGCGGCCGGGACGTCGCTCATAGCCAACTACGCCTGGACGTGGGGAGACGGTAGCTCGAGTTCCGGCTCGTCGGCAATCGTGTCGCATGTTTACGCGGGGAACGGTGCAAAGCAGGTCACGCTCACTGTCACGGATACGCTTGGCAGGGTGGGTACAATCACCCAGACCGTGACCGTGCCTTGATCGTCAACTGATGTCCGTCAATCAGCGGCTGGAAGATCTTCGACGGCGGGTCCAACAGGACCCGTCGTCGATCGCGTTCGCCCAGCTGGCCGAGGAATACCGGCGCGCGGGGCAGCTCCAGGAAGCGGTCGATGTCTGCCGGGCCGGCCTCGCCATTCACCCCGGATACCTCTCAGCCCGTGTGACGCTCGGTCGGGCCCTCCTCGATCTCCAGGAGCTCGACGCAGGGCAGGACGAGCTTCAGCGTGTCCTGAAGAGTGCGCCGGAGAATCTGGCCGCCATTCGGGGCCTCGCGGAAATTCACCACCGGCGCGGCTCGCTGGCCGAAGCGCTGGCGCAGTATCGCGCGGCGCTGGCGCTGGCGCGCAACGATCCCGATTTGGAGCAAACGGTCGCGGACCTTGCGGCTCAGGTCGAGCCGGTCGATCCCGTTCCCGACGAAGAGCCGACCTACGAGCCGGCGGTTGCCGTCGAGCCTGTTCCCGTGCGGGCCGTACGCATCGTCGCCGCGCTCGAACAGTGGCTCCAGGCGATTCATGCCTCGCGCCTCGAGCGCCACGCTTAGGCGCCGGCATCAGCTGGTCCGCGACGCCGCCGCGCGACATCAGCTCGACGCGCTGGTCGTCACCACGCGATCCAACATCCTGTATCTGACAAACTTCACCGGCAGCGCCGCGGTGGTCATCGTTACGCAGGACAAAGTCCACTTCATCACGGATTTTCGGTACGTCACGGCACTCGACACGCTGCAGCAGTCGTCGCATGCCTGCCCCGATCTCGAGTTGTCGGTCGTGGACGGAACGTACGACGCGACCTTGATTGGTGTGGTTCGCTCGCTCGGCGCCACCCGGCTGGGATTCGAGGCCTCGAATCTCACGGTCAGCCGTCATTCGCTGCTTACCGCTGCGTTTTCTGACGCTGGCGGCACGAAGCCTGCTCTGGTTTCGACCGAGCAGCTGGTGGAGCGCATTCGCGTCCGCAAAGACGAGGACGAAATCGCCACGCTCCGAGACGCGGCGCGGCTGCTGTCCGAGGTTGCCCGCGGCGTATTCGAAGAGATCGCGCGGGGCCGGACTGAGCGCGACATCGCGCTGGCGATCGACAACCGGATCCGTCGCGCCGGATTCGAGCGGCCGGCGTTCGACACCATCGTCGCAAGCGGCCCGCGAGCGGCGCTTCCGCATGCGACGCCTGGCGAGCGAAGATTAGGCGAAAATGACCTCGTGGTGCTGGACTTCGGGGGGGTCTACGACTCATACTGCGTGGACCTTACCCGGACGGTTTCGGTCGGCCGGGCGGGGGAGAGGGTCCGGGAAGTCTACGCCGCGGTCCTCGAAGCTCATGACCGGGCAATTCGAACGGTCCAGCCCGGTCAGTCGCGGTTCGCCGTCGACGCAGCCGCCAGGGACTGGCTGACCACGTGTGGTCTGGGCGAGGCGTTCGGCCATGGAACGGGACACGGCCTGGGCCTCGATATTCACGAGGATCCGCGGATCACCAGGCCGGCCGGCGAGGCGCCCCCTGGTAATGCGGCGGATGTCGACCAGGCGCTCACGCCCGGAATGGTGTTCACGATCGAACCCGGCGCGTATCTCCCCGGATGGGGCGGCGTTCGAATCGAAGACGACGTGCTGGTCACGGAACACGGCGTCGATGTGCTCACGAGCGTGACGACGGACCTATTGGAACTGTGAATCTCGACGACGTCAGGGAAATCCTCGCGCTGATGCGCGATAACGGGCTTTCGGAGTTCGAGATCGAAAAGGAGGGGCTGCGGCTCCGGCTCCGGAAGGAAGCCCTGGCCCCGGTCGCGGCAGCTCCGGCGCTGCCCGCTGCTGCCGTGGCGCCGGCGGTCGCGGCAGCCCCGCCGGGGGCAGGAGCGGGGACCGGCGACCCGGCGGCCAGTGCACAGGCGACGCCGCCCGCAGCGGGTCCCCAGGCGGACGACGAAATCGAGCTGGCTGTCGTGAAGTCGCCGATCGTGGGCACGTTCTATCGCTCGTCGGAGCCGTCGGCGCCGGCCTTCGTGGAGATTGGCGCGAAGGTGAAGAAGGGCCAGGTGCTCTGCATCATCGAAGCGATGAAGCTGATGAACGAAATCGACTCGGAGTACGACGGCGAGATCGTGAACGTCTACGTCGAGAATGGGCAGCCCGTGCAATATGGCGAGCGCCTGTTCGCCATCAGGACCACGTAATGTTCAAAAAGATTCTGATCGCGAATCGCGGCGAAGTCGCCCTGCGCGTGATTTTCGCGTGCCGGGAACTCGGCATCAAGACGGTGGCCGTCTACTCCGAGGCCGACGAGAACTCCCTGCACGTACGGTTTGCGGACGAGGACGTGTGCATCGGGCCCGCGCGGAGCGCGGACAGCTACCTGAACGTGCCGGCGGTGATCAGCGCCGCGGAGATCACCGGCGCCGACGCGATCCACCCGGGCTACGGGTTCCTCTCGGAGAGCGCGTACCTGGCGGAAGTGTGCGCCGCCTGCCACATCAAGTTCATCGGTCCGGACCCGCAGGTCATCCGGCTGATGGCCGACAAGGCCCGTGCGCGGCGCGTCATGCGGAAGGCCGGCGTGCCGATCCTGCCCGGCAGCGAGGGGCCGATCGAGAGCGAGGACAAGGCGCTCAAGATCGCCAAGGAAATCGGCTACCCGGTGATCATCAAGGCGACGGCCGGCGGGGGCGGGCGCGGCATGCGCGTCGTCACGATTCCGTCGGACCTGCCGCACGCGTTCAAGACCGCGCAGCGCGAGGCCGAGGCGGCGTTCGGCGTCGGCGACGTGTACATCGAGAAGTACGTCGAATCGCCGCGCCACATCGAATTCCAGATTCTGGGAGACCAGCACGGCGCCGTCGTGCACCTCGGCGAGCGGGAGTGCTCGATTCAGCGCCGGCACCAGAAGCTCGTCGAAGAGTCGCCGTCGCCGGCGCTCAGCGAGAAGGTGCGCCGCAAGATGGGCGCGGTGGTGATCGACGCCGCCAAGGCGGTGAAATACACCAACGCGGGCACGTTCGAGTTCCTGATGGACAAGGACGGCCGCTTCTACTTCATGGAAGCCAACACCCGCCTGCAGGTCGAGCATCCCGTCACCGAGATGGTCACGGGGATCGACATCGTGAAGGAGCAGATCCGGATCGCGGCGGGCGGGCGGCTGTCCTTCAAGCAGAGCGAGGTCACGTTCACCGGCCACTCGATCGAGTGCCGCATCAACGCCGAAGATCCCGACACCTTCGTGCCGTCGCCGGGCGTCATCCATGTCTTCAGCGTGCCCGGCGGTCCCGGTGTGCGCGTCGAGACGTTCGCGCACTCGGAGTGCACCATCTCGCCGTACTACGATTCGATGATCGCGAAGATCATCGTCCACGGCCGCGATCGGCAGGAAGCCATCGCGCGGATGCGGCGGACACTCGAAATGACCGTCATCGAAGGCATCAAGACCAACATCCCGATGCACCTGAAGATTCTGGCCGAGGCCGATTTCGCCGCGGGCCGGCTCAGCACGTCCTTCATGGAGCGCTTCCTGAACCGTCCTCCCTCGGGCCGCCTCGCCGAGGCGGTCTAGTATCAGGGTCGAGCCGCCAGCCACGAGCTCCCAGCCGCCACCTCCGGTTCTGTCAGCTCTCTACGCCGTCCTCGACGCCGAGGTGGCCGCCGGAGCGGGTTGGACGCTTCCCGATCTCGCGGAGGCCTGCGTCGCCGGGGGCGCACGCTTGCTCCAGCTCCGCGCGAAAGCGATTTCCGGCGGCGAGTTCCTCGAACTGGCGACGCGCATCCAGGCCATCGCGTCGTCGGCCGGCGCGGTTCTGATCGTCAACGACCGCGCGGACGTGGCGCGGCTCTCGGGGGCCGCCGGCGTCCACGTCGGGCAGGACGACCTGTCGCCGGCGGCCGTTCGCGCGATCGTCGGGCCGGGCGCGGTGGTCGGGTTCTCGACGCACACCCCCGAGCAAGTCGACGCCGCGATCCACCAGCCCGTGACCTACATCGCCGTCGGTCCGGTGTTCGGCACCGCGACCAAGGACACCGGGTACACGGCCGTCGGTCTCGAGAGGGTCCAGTACGCGGCGGCGGCGCTGGCGCACGCGGCCATGCTGACGGACAGTCCGCCGCGCGGTCTCGTGGCGATCGGCGGCATCACGATCGACCGCGCCGCCGACGTCATCCGGGCGGGCGCCGGCTCGGTGGCCGTGATCTCCGATCTCCTCAGCACCGGCGATCCGCGCGCGCGGGTCCGCGAGTATCTCGACCGGTTGGCGCCGGTTGGCAGGGTATAATCCGGGGAATTTTGATGAGACATCAACTGTTCGCCACCAAGCCGCTCCGCCAGTTGCTCGACGAGATGGCCGGCGAGAACCGGCTCCGCCGCGTGCTCGGTCCCGTCCAGCTGACCAGCCTGGGCGTCGGCGCGATCATCGGCGCGGGCATTTTTGTCGCCACCGGCGCCGCCGCGCGCAATGTCGCCGGACCGGCTCTGATGCTGTCTTACGTCGTGGCGGGCATGACCTGTGTTTTCGCTGCGCTGTGTTACGCGGAGTTCGCGTCGATGGTGCCCGTGGCAGGGTCGGCCTACACCTACGCCTACGCGACGCTCGGCGAGCTCTTCGCGTGGATCATCGGCTGGGACCTCATCCTGGAGTACGCGGTGGGGTCGGCGACCGTCGCGAACGGCTGGTCGGGCTACTTCCAGAGCGTGCTGGCAAAATTCGGTGTTCAGTTGCCGGCAGCGCTGGCCGGCCCGCCGATCATCTACAACGCGGCAGGTGAGTTCGTGCACACCGCCGGCGTGGTGAACCTTCCGGCGATCGTGATCGTCACCATCGTCACGGCGGTGCTGGTGAAGGGCATTCAGGAGAGCGCCGGCTTCAACACCACGATGGTGTTCCTCAAGGTCGCCGCCGTTTTCTTCGTGATTCTGGTCGGCGCCTTCTACATCAACCCCGCGAACTGGTCGCCGTTTGCGCCCTACGGCATGTCCGGCCTGAGTATCTTCGGATATCCGTTGATGGGACAGGTCAACGCGGGAGGTCAGCCGGTCGGCATGCTGGCGGGCGCGGCGATCATCTTCTTCGCGTACATCGGTTTCGACTCGGTGTCGACGCACGCGGAGGAGGCCAAGAACCCCACCCGGGACGTGCCCATCGGGATCATCGCCTCGCTGCTGATCTGCACCATCCTCTACATCGCCGTCGTCGCCGTGCTGACCGGAATGGTCCGCTACGACAGCCTGAGCGTGGACGCGGGCGTCTCGGACGCCTTCAAGCAGGCCGGCCTGCCGTGGGCCGAGTTCATCATCGCCGCGGCGGGCGTAGCGGGCATCACATCGGTGCTGCTCGTGCTGATGCTGTCCGCGCCTCGGGTGTTTCTCGCGATGGCCCGGGACGGAATGGTGCCGCAGGGCTTTTTCGGGGACGTGCACCCGAAGTTCCGGACACCGTGGAAGTCCACCATTCTGATCGGCGCGTTCGTGGCGACGATGACCGGCTTCCTGCCGATCGATGCGCTGCTGCACCTGGCCAACATCGGCACCTTGTTCGCGTTCATGATCGTCTGTGCCGCGGTGCTCATCATGCGCCGGACCAATCCCGACGCGAAGCGGCCGTTCCGCGCGCCCTTCTATCCGTTTGTTCCTGTTCTGGGCATCGCCTCCTGTCTCATGCTGATGTTCTCGCTGCCGGTCGCCAACTGGTACCGGCTCATCGCGTGGATGGCGCTCGGCCTCGTCATCTACTTCTCGTACGGCTACAAGCGCAGCGCGCTGGCCGCGCAGACGAGGGCTGTCGCGGCGTCCGGAGGAAGCCGTCGCGCCTGATCGAAGGCGCAGGCCCCGCGAGGGCGACCACCTGTTGCGGGCGCAGGGCCCGGGCTTCGCCATCGCCATGCTGGCGCTGGTGGTGCTCGGCGGCGCGCTCGGCTATCACTGGATCGAAGGCTGGAGCTTCGGCCGCGCGCTGTACCGGACGGTGCTCGCCATTACCACTGTCGAGTCGCCTGCGGCTTCGACGCTCGGCGGCCAGATCTTCACCGTGGTGCTGCTCGTCGCCGGCGTGAGCGGCGCGCTCTACACGTTCACCCTGATCGCGACGGTGGTTGTCGAGGGTGGATTACCCAGACGGTTCGACCAGCGTCGCCGTGCGCATATGCTCGAGTCACTCCACGACCATTTCATCCTGTGCGGGTACGGCCGCATCGGCCGCATCGTCGCCCAGCAGTTGCTGCGGCAATCGGTGCCCTTCGTCGTCGTGGACCGCGATCGCGCGCGAATCGATCAGGCCACAGCCGATGGCGCGCTGACCCTGCAGGGGGATGCGAGCGACGAGGACCTCCTGACGCGGGCCGGTGTCGCCCGGGCGCGCGGGCTCATCGCGGTTGTCGGCACCGATGCGGAGAACGTCTACGCCGTGCTGAGCGCGCGTGTGCTCCGCCCCGATCTGTTCATCGTCGGCCGCGCCGCTACCGAGGACGCCGGGGTGAAGCTCAAGCGCGCCGGCGCCAACCGCGTCGTGTCGCCGTACGACATCGGCGGGCTGCAGATTGCGCAGACGGCGCTCCGGCCGGCCGTGGTGGACTTCGTGGAGCTGGCCACGAGCGCGGACAGCCTCGATCTGGCGATGGAGCAAATCACGATTTCCGAGAAATCCGCGCTGGTCAACCAGTCGATTCTCGCGGCGAACCTGCGCCAGCGTTTCGGCGTGATCGTCGTCGGCATTCAGCGCAGCGATCTGCGCATGGCTTTCAATCCCGAACCCGAAACGATGATCGGCGGCGGCGACAAGCTCGTGGTCCTCGGCCGGCCCGAATCGCTCAGACGGCTGGAAACGGAGGCTGGAGGACATGGCGGCACGACTGCTTGATGGCGTTGCGGTAGCGGCGGCGATTCGCGCGGAGGTGGCACCGGCGATTGCGGCATTCACGGCGAAGATGGGACGCCCGCCCGGGCTGGGTATCGTCCTGGTCGGGAACGATCCGGCGTCGGAAGTGTACGTCGGGACCAAGCTGAAGTCAGCGGGGGAGGCCGGCCTGCGCGCTGATCTGCAGCGGTTGCCGGCGGCCGCGTCGCTGGCCGACCTGATGGCCGTCGTCGACGGGCTGAACAGGAGCGAGGCGCACGACGGCATCCTGGTGCAGTCCCCGCTGCCCGAGGCGATGGGGCCGGACGCCGAGCGGCAGGTCTTCGACGCCGTCCGCGCCGACAAGGACGTGGACGGGTTCCATCCGGTCAACGTCGGGCGCCTCGTGCAGAACCGCGCGTCGCTCGTGGCCTGCACGCCGTCCGGCGTCATCGAACTGCTGGAGCGATCGCAGATTCGCATCGCGGGCGCCCGGGCCGTCGTCATCGGACGCAGCGACATCGTCGGCAAGCCGATGGCGCTGCTGTTGCTCCATCGGCACGCCACGGTCACGATTTGCCACTCGAAGACGCCGAACCTTCCCCAGGTCGCCGCCGAAGCGGACATCGTCGTCGCCGCGATCGGGCGCCCGGGATTCGTGACGCGCGACTTCGTGAAACCCGGCGCGACAGTCGTCGACGTCGGGACGACGCCGGTGAGGGACCGCGCGGTGGTCGAGCGCCTCTTCGCGCCGGGCTCGAAGCGCCTCGAGGCGTTCGCGAAGCGCGGCCAACTCGTCGTCGGCGACGTGCATCCGAACGTCGCGGAAATCGCCGGCGCGCTGTCACCGGTCCCGGGCGGCGTCGGTCCGCTCACCATCGCCTTGCTGCTGAAGAACACGCTGCTGGCCGCGCAGGCACGCGCCGGGCAGGGGCTGACGTAGCGTCCGGCTTCAGCCGGACGGACACGGGTTTCACGATGTTGAAAGTTGCGCTGACCGGCGGTATCGCGACGGGCAAGAGCCACGTGCTCGAACGGCTTCGCCGGCGCGGCGTCCCCTGTCTCGATGCCGACGCGCTGGCGCACGGCGTGGAGGCCGCCGGCACGGAGGCCACGCAGGCGATCGCGGCGCGCTTCGGCGACGGCGTGCTCGCGAAGGACGGTTCCGTCGACCGGACGAAGCTGGGGCCGATCGTCTTCGCGGACAGCGCCGCGCGCAGCGACCTGGAGGCGATCGTCCATCCGGCGGTTTACCGCGCGATCAGGGCCGGGCTCCGCGCGTTCGAATTGACCGGGAACCCGCGGCTCGCCGTCGTGGACGTCCCGCTGCTGTTCGAGAGCGGCCGGGCTTCTGACTTCGACACGGTGATCGCGACGGTCTGCAAACCCGATATTCAGCTCGCCAGGCTCATCGCGCGGGGGCTGAGCGACGAAGATGCCCGCCGGCGCCTCGCCGCGCAGCTCCCCGCCGCAGAAAAGGCGACGCGCGCCAACCACGTCATCGACACGAGCGGCACGTTCGAAGAGACCGACGCTCAAGTCGATCGGTTACTGCAGGTCCTCGCGAACTAGGGAGGCACGGCTCAGGGCCGCTCGCCGTTCCAGGGCGAGCGCATGAACCGCAGCGAAGCGAGGACGGCCACCCCGAAGATCACCCAGCCAGCCGTCAAGCCCGTCGGGGAAAAGGCGATAGACAGCCGGCCGGCAGCCCTGGCGGGTATGGTGACCGCAATGTTCTTGTACTTTGATTCCGTTGTGACCGCGCCGATCGTGCTCCGCCACCCGTGCGCGTAGTTCTGATTGACGAAGATGTGCGAGGTCTCCGGTCCGCCCTCGAAATCCACGTCGATCCGGTTTTGCGTGAATACCGAATTCACGACGCGCACGCCGTCATCGCCGGAGACGAGCAGCTTATCGGCGTCGGCGAGCTCCTTCAGTTTGAGAGGTTCATAGCAGAGGAACGTCGAGCGGCCGGCCATCATCGCCCGCAGCATCGGCGCGTCCTGCTTGTAGGGATCGACCTTCAGGTCCGTGATTGGCGCCGGCGGCCGGCTCAGCAGCCGGAAGCCGCTGTCGAGCGGGCGTTGATCGAAGATCCCGCTGAAGTGCGACCCGTTCCGCCAGATCAGATCGCCGGAGGCTGTCAGGCAGAGCACCGCGACGATGAAGCGTCCCTGGCGGCTGCTGATGTCATCGAACGATAGCTCCCGAAGCGTCCAGCCAACGAGTGTCGCGGCGAACAGGACGAAGCCGATCGTGAAGCGGCTCGGCAGGCGGTATTTCGACAGAAAGGGAACAACGCGCGCGAGCGAGGCCGGCGCAAACGGGCTGAACTCTCCCAGCGAGAAGGCGAAGAAAAGCGCGGCGGCGACGGCGAGCGAGATGCCGAGCCAGCGCGTAGTCAACGGCCTGGTTGAGAAGAACACCCACAGCAGCGCCGCCGCGATCAGCAGCGCAGCCGGAACGCCGATGTAATTCCCGTACTCCTGCCACGGGTACACCTGGTCCGGAAAGTGCGTTCGGCGATTCTGCGACGGGTCGAGGTAGGCGTGCCCGACCATCTCGGGTGTCATGGCATCGGGCAGTCCCAACGCCCGGTCATCCTGAAACCGGTCGCTCCCGATGTAGGTGAGGACGGGGACGAGCTTCGGGGCGGCGTAGGCGAATCCCGCCACACCACACACGAGCGCAACGAGGACCGGCTGCCAGCGGCGCTTCACCACGGCGGCTGTCAGGGCGACTGTGCCGATGCCGATGACGGCCATGGGAATGATGTGGAGACCACCGTTGATCACCGTCAGCCCCAGCACGCCTCCCGCGAACAGCGCGTCGCGCAGGCCGCCGCCCGACGACATCGCGCGGCACAGCCAGTACAACAGCATCGGCAGGAAGAACGCCGGAAGAAACACGGCGTGCCCTTCCGCGACGTGCAGCGCGAGCGCGCCGGAAGCGACGAAGATGCACGACAGATAGATCGCGACGGGCAGGAACCGTACGCCGGCCACCTGGCGCACGAGCAGGTGCATGCCGACGAATCCGATCCAGTAGTGAAGGACGACGTTCACCTTCATCGCGAGGGGCAGCGAGAAGAGGAGCGCCAGCGGATACGCCGGGCTGAGCAAGGGGACCTGGGGGTTCTGCCACAGGACGTTGCCGCCGCAGTACCACGGATTCCAGAAGGGCCACTGCCCGTACTCGATGACGCTTCTGAGGACCGACGCGTAGTAGAACGTGTGCTGATCCCAGTCGTAGTGGCCCACGCCATTGGGCACCACGAACAGCGGCGCGCACATCAGCACGCTCAGACCGGCGGAAATCCCGCAGACCAGGGCGGTTTGCCTGGACACGGCGCCTTACGCTTCGACTTCCGTCGTGTCCTGCGCCGGCGCGATGCGTTCTTCCACGAACGTGTTCCAGTCGTGGCAGTGCGGGCACTGCCAGAGGAGCTCGGTGCTCCGGTAGCGGCACCGCATGCAGACGTGCGGGTCGAGGTAGAAGACGGCGTGCTCCGTCAGTTCGCTGTAGCGATTGACGAGCGGGGGAGGGTAACGCAGCTGGCCGAGCGCGTGCCAGATCGCCTGGTGGATACCCAGCGCGTGCGGATTCTGCACGAGCGCGGAGAAGAGCAGGTCGAGCGCATCGTGGGGGCGGCCGCTGCTGGCGAGGTGGCGTGAGAGAGCAAGCCTCGCGCGCCAGTCCTGCGGGTTCTCGTCGATGAGACGCCGGCAGAGGAGCGCGAAGCGGTCGGGCGTGCCGTTGCGAACCGCCTGCGATTCGAGGCGCCCGAAGGCCAGATACGCACGATCGGGGGCGACGGCGATGAGCCGTTCCCAGGTCGCGCCGGCTTCCTGATCCTTGCCTTGCGCGAGCTTCACGTCGCCGAGGTTGAGATACGCCGGCACGGCGCGGCCGTCGAGCTCGATTGCGCCTTCGAAGCGCCGGATGGCTTCCGGATAATCCTTCCGCCGCATCGCCTCGAGGCCGATTTCGTTCTCGAGAAATGCCAGAATCGCCTGGTTCTTCGACCCGCTCTCGACGTCGGTCAGCTTCGACAGGCGCTGGCGCGTGTCGTACGCATCGGTCCACTGGTGCTGCTCCTCGTGGAGCTTCTGCAGGTTGACCAGCGCGTAGCTGTTCGTCGAGTCGAGCCGCAGCACCTCGTTGAACGCCTCGAGCGCCCGATCGACGAAGCCGCCGCGCTTGTAGTCGAGCCCGAGGCAGAGCAGCACGTAGGCGTGCTCGAGTTTGGTCAGATTCGGCCGCTGCAGGAGACCCTGGTGCACCGTGATCGCCTTGCCGACCTGGCCCTTTTCCCTGTACAGGTTGCCCAGGATCATGTGCACTTCGAGCGCGTCGGCGTCGAGGCTCGCGGCCCGCGCGAGCTCTTCGATCGCCATGTCGATCTGGTTGCCGCCGAGAAAACTCAGGCCGAGGATGTAGTGCGACGACCGGCGCGCGCGGCGCCGGTCGATCCACTTGCCGTCCTTCAGCTTGTAGCGCTCCCACGCCTTGCCGACCGTCAGGCCGATCAGCAGCGCGATGAGCGCGGCGAGCAGCGGCGCGTAGGCGGACAGCCCCGTCATTTCCCCGTGTGCCCCTCGGTTTCGTATGCCGCCACGATCGAATCCCACATGCCCCGGGCCCGCAGCACGAGCTCGATGACCTCGCGCACGGCGCCGGCGCCGCCGGCGTACGCGCTCACGAAGTCCACGCGCGACCGCACTTCGGCCGTGGCGTCTCCAGGCGCCGACGATAATCCAACCCGGGCCAGCACCGCCAGATCGACGATGTCGTCGCCCATGTAGGCCACCTGGTCGTCGGTCAGCACCATGTCGCCCACGATCTGATCGTAGGTGTCGGCCTTGCTGGTCACGCCCTGGTGCACGAGCGTGATGCCGAGTTGCGCCGCCCGCTGCAGTGTCGTGGGCGACTGCCGCGCCGACAGGAGCCCCACCGTCAGGCCGGCCCGCTGCGCCCACACCATGGCGATGCCGTCCCGGATGTGAAAGCGCTTGCTCTCGGTGCCGTCGCCGTGGATGAAAACCGCGCCGTCGGTCATCACGCCGTCCACGTCGAACAGTAGAAGCTTGATCTTGGCGGCCTTGGCGGCTAGAGGGTCAGGGTTCAAGGTTCAGGGTTCAGGGTTCAAGGTTCAGGGTTCAAAACAGCTCCGTGCGCCACAGGTTGTGCACGTGGACGACGCCGACCACGCGGCGCGGATCGCCGTCAACGACGACGATCGACGTGATCTTCCGCTGTTCCATGATGTTGAGTGCTTCGGCCGCCAGCGTGGCCGGCGCGATCGACACCGGCCCCCGCGTCATGACATCCGCCGCGGTCAGGGCGCGGATGTCGCCGCCTTTCTCCATATGCCGCCGCAGGTCGCCGTCCGTGATGATGCCGAGGAGCGCGCTGCCTCCGTCGACGACGCACGTCATGCCCAGGCCCTTGCTCGACATCTCGTAGATGACGTCGCGCATGCCGGTTCCGGCCTGCACGATGGGGCACTCCTTGCCGGCGTGCATCAACGCGTCGACGCGCATCAGCCGCTTGCCAAGCTTGCCGCCGGGGTGAAGGCTGGCGAAATCCTCCTGTCGGAAGCCCTTCTCCTTGAGGAGTGTCATCGCGAGCGCGTCGCCCATGGCCAGCGCCGCGGTCGTGCTCGCCGTCGGCACCAGGTTCAACGGGCAGGCTTCCTCGGTGACGCCGCAGTCGAGCGCCACGTCGGCGGCCTGCGCCAGAGCCGACCGCATCACGCCGGTGATGGCGATCAACCGGGAGCCCAGGCGGCGGATCGTGTCGATGAGGTTCAGGATCTCGTCGGTCTCCCCGCTGTACGACAGCGCGACGACAACGTCGTCTCCTTGAATCACGCCGAGGTCGCCGTGCGCCGCCTCAGCGGGGTGCAGGAAGAACGCCGGCGTGCCGGTGCTGGCGAGCGTGGCGGCGATCTTCTGGCAGATCACGCCGGACTTGCCCATCCCCGTCACGATCACACGGCCGCGGCACTGGAGGAGCAGCTCGACGGCACGGTCGAATCGCTCGTCCAGACGCCCGACGAGGGCGAGGACGGCCGCGGCTTCCGTTTCCAGTACCTTGCGGGCGAGGGCGCGGTCAGCCATGAACGGATGTCGCGGATGTGGCGGCCGCAGGTCTGCCGGCTTCCGCCTGCTTGACGATCGCGTCGATGGCCAGCAGGCGCCGCAGCAGCGGCTCGAGCAGATCGAGCCTGAGCGCGTTCTGCGCATCGCTCTTGGCGCGGACCGGATCGTCGTGGACCTCGAGGAACACGCCGTCGACGCCGGCCGCGACGCCCGCAGAGGCGAGCGGCTCGATATATTCGGCCTGGCCGGCCGTGATGCCGTCTCCGCCGCCCGGCAACTGGAGGCTGTGCGTCACGTCGAACACGACCGGAATGCCGTGCTGCCGAAGCATGGGCAGGGCGCGCATGTCGACGACAAGGTTGTGGTAGCCGAAGCTGGTGCCCCGTTCCGTGACGAAGACGCGCGGGTTACCGGCATCGACGACCTTCGCGACGGCGTGCCGCACGTCGTCGGGCGCCAGGAATTGACCTTTCTTGATGTTCACGACGCGCCCGGTCCGGGCGGCGGCGACGATGAGGTCCGTCTGGCGCGACAGGAACGCCGGAATCTGGAGGATGTCGGCGACGTCGGCCACCGGGGCGGCCTGCGCCGGCTCGTGGATATCGGTGACGATCGGCACGCCGTACCGCGCCTTGATCGCGCCCAGCACGCGCAGGCCTTCGGCGAGGCCCGGGCCGCGAAAAGAACGTCCGGACGTCCGGTTGGCCTTGTCGAACGATGCCTTGAACACCAGCGGGATGCCCACACGCCTGGTGATGTCCAGCAGCGCAGCCGCCATCGCGTCCGCGTGCGCCTCGCTCTCGATGACGCACGGCCCCGCCATCAGCACCAGC
This sequence comes from uncultured Acidobacteriota bacterium, assembly GCA_963712905.1. Taxonomy (GTDB): domain Bacteria; phylum Acidobacteriota; class Vicinamibacteria; order Vicinamibacterales; family CAVVIG01; genus CAVQJU01. Next base: position 29,519 of record CAVQJU010000008.1, read on the forward strand.
GGACTGCCGAAGCCGATGGGGATCTCGCCCACACGGATGGGGGTCACGGGAGTCATTATACGGGGCGGGCGGGGCCCGACGGGGCAGTAGCGCGGGGCTTTTAGCCCCGCGTCGGCGGCCCTGAAAGGGCCGCCCTACGTGCCAGCCCAGGTGATCCTCTAAGCCACGGACTCCGCGGCGCTGCGGACGTGCGCGGTCTTGTGCCGGTAGCTCGCGTCCACGAAGCTGGCGAACAGCGGGTGCGGCCGCGTGGGCTTCGACTTGAACTCGGGGTGGAACTGGACCGCCAGATACCACGGATGTCCGGGGAGCTCCGCGATCTCGACAAACTTGCCGTCCGGCGAGCGGCCCGAGATCTTGAGGCCGTGCTCGGCCAGCTGGGGCTCGTACAGACAGTTGAACTCGTAGCGATGGCGATGGCGTTCGTGAATCAGCCGGGCGCCGTACACCCGCTCGGCCAGCGAGCCGGTCGTCAGCTGACACGCGTACTCGCCCAGGCGCATCGTGCCGCCGAGGTCGTCCACGCCCAGCAGGTCGCGCAGCTTGTAAATGAGCTTGGTCGGCGTTTCCGCATTGCACTCGGTGGAGTCGGCGTCGGTCAGGCCCGCCACATTGCGCGCGAACTCCACGGTGGCCCACTGGAAGCCGTAGCAGATGCCGAAGTACGGGATGCGCCGTTCGCGCGCGATTTCGGCCGCCTTCATCATGCCGCGCGTCCCGCGGTTGCCGAACCCGCCCGGCACGAGGATGCCGTTGGCGTCGTCGAGCAAAGCCGCGCCGCCCGGCGCCTCGAGCGACTCGGCTTCGACCCACTTCAGGTTGACCTTCAGCCGATGCGGGAACCCGCCGTGGTACAGCGCCTCGTTGAGGCTCTTGTACGAATCCTCGTAGCCGACGTACTTGCCGACGACGTGGATCGTGATCTCGTCGAGGGGATGCTTGATGCGGCTGACGAGATCATCCCACTGCTGCATGCGCCGCTCGCTCTGCGGCAGGTGCAGATGCTTGAGGACGATGCGGTCGAGGCCCTCTTCCGCCAGCGCGCTCGGCACCTCGTAGATCGTATCGACGTCCCTGGCCGTGATGACGGCTTCCTCGTCCACGTCGCAGAACAGCGCGATCTTGCGTTTGATGTCGGAGTCGAGGAGGCGGTCGGTGCGGCAGAGCAGGATGTCGGGCTGGATGCCGATCGATCGCAGGTCGCGGACGCTGTGCTGCGTCGGTTTGGTCTTGAGCTCGCCGGCCGTGCCGATGAAGGGCACGAGCGTGAGGTGAATGTAGAGCGAGTTGTCGCGCCCGACGTCCTGACGGAACTGGCGGATGGCCTCGAGGAACGGGAGGCTCTCGATGTCGCCGACCGTGCCGCCGATTTCGACCAGCACGATGTCCACGTCCTTGGCCACCGTGCGGATCGCGTCCTTGATCTCGTTGGTGATGTGCGGAATCACCTGGACTGTCCGGCCGAGGTAGTCGCCGCGCCGTTCCTTCTGAATGACGCTCAGGTAGATCTTGCCGGTCGTCCAGTTCGAGTTCTTGGTCGTGAGCGTGCTGGTGAACCGCTCGTAGTGTCCCAGATCGAGGTCCGTCTCGGCGCCGTCGTCGGTGACGTAGACCTCGCCGTGCTGGTAGGGGCTCATCGTGCCCGGATCGACGTTGATGTACGGATCGAACTTCTGAAGGGTGACGCGGTACCCGTGCCCCTCGAGCAGGCAGCCGACCGATGCGGCGGCCAGGCCCTTGCCGAGCGAAGATACGACGCCGCCGGTGACAAAAATGTACTTGGTCGTCCGTCCGGTCATATGAGTCCAGATCCTCCGTCTATCCAGACGTCGGGGCCGCGAGGAGGCGGCGCACCTCTTCGAGATCGCCCGGCGTGTCCACGCTGATCGAGTCGTAGGCGGTTTCCACTGCCTTGATGCGGATGCCGTGTTCGAGCGCCCGCAGCTGTTCGAGCGATTCCGCGCGCTCGAGGGGCGTGGGCTCCAGGTTGGCCAGCACGAGCAGCGTACTGCGGCGGTAGGCGTACAGGCCGATATGGCGGTAGAGCGGGGGCCATCCGCCTCTGGGATTGCACATGTACGGGATCGGGGCGCGCGAAAAATACAGCGCGAAGCCGGCGCGATCCAGGACCACCTTCACGATGTTCGAATCGTCGAGCTCGGCGGGCTGCGTGATCCGGCGGTAGAGCGTGGTCATCGGCAGCGACGGGTCGGTGATGAGCGGCGCGACGGCCTGATCGATCGACCGGGGATCGATGAGCGGCTCATCGCCCTGAACGTTGACGATGATGTCGCAGTCGAGCGTTTCGGCGACTTCGGCAATGCGATCGGTGCCGCTCAGGTGCGTGGGCTTCGTCAGCCGCACCTGCCCGCCGAATTCCGCGACGCGCCGCGCGATGCGCAGGTCGTCGGTGGCCACGATCACGCGCGCGATCGAAGACGCCGCGGACGCGCGCCGGTACACGTGTTCGACCATTGTCAGGCCGTCGATCTCGGCGAGCGCCTTGCCGGGGAACCGTGTAGAGGCGAATCGAGCGGGGATGACGGCGACGACCTGCTGCGGATACGCGGAATCGACCGTAGTTACAGTCGATGAGGGGTGCACGGCGAATCATAGCACACCTCGCGAGAACGTCGTGCTACGATTCCGACGTCGGCGATTTTTTCAGCGCCACATATTCTGATGAACATCAAAGCGGCGGCGGCGTGCGTCATCGTCGTCGGCGGGCTCGCCGGGTGGTACGCGCTGTCCGACGGCACAAATCGCAGCGGGCCGGCGCCGTCGCGCAACACCGCGGCCGCGCCGCTCGATGCGCGCGGCACCGCGCTGTCGAACGAAATCGCGCGGCTTGGCCGCAGCCGGCAGCCGGTCGCGTCGCCGCAGCGCGAGCGCGACCTGTTCCGTTTCGCGGAAGCGCCGCCGCGGAAAACGGCCGCGGTTCCGATCGTTCTCCCCGTGCCGGCCCAGGCGCCGGCCCCGCCGCCTCCGGCATTCAAGTTGATTGGCGTCGCCGAAGACAACTCGGCGGGGAATCCGGTACGGACCGCCATCATTTCGGCACCCGATCAGTTGTACGTCGTGCGGGAAGGCGAGCGGGTCACCTCCCGCTACGGTGTCGCGCGGATTTCGCCCGACGTCGTCGAACTGGTGGACACCGGCGACTCGACCGAACTGCGCCTGGCCCTCAAGTAGCCTGGCCCTTGGCCTCGATCGCCATCATCATCAATCCGATTTCGGGGGGCGTCCGGCCCGATGCGGCACGCGCCCGCGCCGAGCTGGCGTCTGCGATTGTCGATCGCCATGGCGACCCGGCCGAGGTCTTCGTGACCGAACGGGCGGGGCACGCGCGCGAGTTGACACGTGCGGCGGTGGCGCGCGGCGCGCGGCTGGTCATGGCGTGGGGCGGCGACGGCACCATTAACGAGGTGGCTTCCACGCTCGCGTTCGGCGAGATCCCGCTCGGCATCGTGCCGGCCGGCTCCGGCAACGGGCTGGCACGGCAGCTTGGGATTTCCCGGCAGCCCGCCGACGCCATCCGGCAGGCGATCGCCGCCGAGCCCCGCCGCATCGACGTTGGCGAACTCGGCGATCGGCTCTTCGTCAACACCGCGGGTCTCGGCTTCGACGCCCACGTGGCGCGCTGCTTCAACCAATCAGGGGGCGGTCGCCGCGGTCTGTTGACCTACACCCTGGTCACCGCCAGATCGCTCATGACATACCGGCCGTCCGAGTACGTCATCGCGACGGAGAACTCGCGTGTTCGGGTGCGAGCGGTCATCGTGACCGCCGCCAACTCCGCCGAGTTCGGGAACGGCGCCTGCATTGCTCCGGGGGCCCGGGTGGATGATGGACTGCTCGACCTCGTTATCGTGGAGGAACGTTGGCGGCTGCAAACAATCGCCAGCCTGCCGCGGCTGTTCAACGGCACCGTCGGCGGGGCGCCGGGTTGTTCGATTCGCCAGGTGACCCGGGCGACCATCGAAAGCGAACAGCCGATTTCGTTTCACGTCGACGGGGAACCGGCGACCGGCGGAACCAGCCTGCTGCTCCGCATCCACCCTGGCGCGCTCTACGTCTGCGTCAAAGCCGGATGACCCAGGCCTCGCGGATGGCGGCGACTTTTCGGATGGCGTCCAGCGCGCCGTCCAGCGCCTGGTGATTGTCGGCTTCGGCGTCCACGTTGACCACGCCGATGGCGCCTGCGTCGCTCCGCCCCAGGGCGAAGCTGGCGATGTTCACGCCGTGCCGGCCCAGAATCGTGCCGACCTCGCCGATGACGCCCGGCTGATCGTCGTTGGCCAGCATCAGGATCGTTCCCGACAACGGCGCTTCCACCGTCACGCCCCGCGCCGAGACCAGTCGCGGGCTGTTCTCGCCGAACACGGTGCCTTCCACCCAACGCTCCCCGCCGCTCGTGATGACTTTGAGGGAGACGAGGCTCGTGAAATGCCTGGGCCGCGCGCTCCGCGACTCGACGATGTCGATGCCGCGCTGCCGGGCCACGCTGCGCGCGTTGACGATCGAGACTTCGTTGTCGGACAGGATCGGCCGGAGGACGCCGACGGCGGCGCTCGACGCCAGCAGTCCCGTGGCGTGGCTTTCGGCGAGGGCCCCGTAGTAGCGCAGGCTGATCGCCTCGATGCGCGCGACGCCCATCTGCGACGCCATTGCGCCCAACAGGTCGACCAGCCGGATCCACGGCTGCAGCCGCTGGAGCTCTTCGGGGTGGACCGACGGGAAGTTGACGGCATTGCGCACGACGCCGTCGCGCAGGAAGTTCCGGACGGTGACCGCGGTTTCGTGGCCGACCATCTCCTGGGCTTCTTCGGTCGATGCGGCGATGTGGGGCGTGGCGATGACCTGGGGCAATCGGGCAAGCCCCCAATCGGTCAATGGTTCGTTTTCGAACACGTCCAGGCCGGCGCCGGCCACGATGCCCTTTTCAATCGCGCGCCGGAGCGCGTGCTCGTCCACGAGCTCGCCGCGTGCCGTGTTGATCAACCGCACGCCCGGTTTGCAGCGCGCGAAGCGCTCGTCGTTGAAGAGATGATGCGTGTCGGCCGTTGCCGGCAGGTGCAGGGTCAGATAATCGGACGCCGCACACAGTTCGTCGATGGACACGAGCTCGACGCCGAAACGTCCGGCCAGATCAGCGGAAATGAACGGGTCGTGGGCGATGACGTGCATGCCGAAGGCCCGAGCGCGCTGCGCGACCTCCTGGCCGATGCGTCCGAAGCCGGCGACGCCCAGCGTCTTGCCCCGGAGCTCGGTGCCGAGAAACGCTTTCTTCTCCCACCGGCCGTCCTTCATGGCGCGATCCGCCGACGGGATGGCGCGGGCCAGCGCGAGCATCAGCGCCCAGGCGTGCTCGGCCACGCTGATGCTGTTGGCCCCCGCCGCGTTGACGACGAGGATGCCGCGGGCGCTGGCAGCTTCGACGTCGACGTTGTCGACGCCCGTTCCGGCACGCGCGATGATCCGCAGGCGCGGCGCGGCCGCCATCAGGCTGGCATCGACTTTGGTTGCGCTCCGCACCAGCAGCGCGTCCGCGTCGGACAGATCGCCGGCCAGCACGTTCGGCGGGCGCCCGCTCCGGGCGTCGACGGTCCAGCCATCGGACCGCAGCAGCTCCAGCGCCGAGGCGGGGAGGGTGTCGGCGACGACGATCTTCATGAGGCGTGAATCAGCGAGGCGAGGCCGGCCCGATGCTGCGCAGGTAGTTGACGACATCCCACATCTGATGGGGTGTCATACGGGATCCGAATGCCTTCATACCGGTTTGTTTGACGCCGTCGCGGATGACGACGAAGATTTCTCCGTCACTTGACCCATGGAGCCAGGTCTCGTCGACGAGATTGGCGGGCGGCGGCGTGAGCGTCTTGCCGGCACGGCCGTCGCCCTGGGCCGTTTCTCCGTGGCAGGACGCGCAGTTGGCGGCGTACAGCTTCTTGCCCGCGGCGAGCGAGGTGTCATCGGCGGCGACAGTGTTGGCGGGCGGCGCTGGCGGCGGAGACTGCAACGTCGCGGCCAGAATGAGCGCAGAAAAAATATGGCGCACGGTCGCTACAGTATAATCCCAAGGTTCCGAGTGGTCGAAGGCCGCAGCTGAGCGCGGTCGCCCTGCGATGGTGCAAACCGCTAAAACATTCCAATTGCAGCGTAACAGTGCAGTAACCGCAGCGGCTTTTCCACAGAGTTTTCAACAATTTCTGTGTGAATCGTTTTCCCGGTTCGGGGGACCTGACCTAATCCAATATGTCTAATTCATCTTCGATTCCAAAGCCGTCGAGTGGAACACCGATTGCCCGTCGTAACGGACAACTCGTCGTGCCCGACGATCCGATCATCCCGTTCATCGAAGGAGACGGCACCGGCCCCGATATCTGGCGCGCGAGCGTGCGCGTGATGGATGCCGCCGTCGAGAAGGCGTACGGCGGGAAGAAGAAGATCGCGTGGCTCGAAGTCTACGCGGGCGAGAAAAGCTTCAAGCAGTCGAACAGCTGGCTGCCGGACGAGACCGTCGAAGCGTTCCGGGAGTACTTCGTCGGCATCAAGGGTCCGCTCACGACGCCGGTTGGCGGCGGCATCCGGTCGCTGAACGTCGCGCTGCGCCAGCTTCTCGATCTCTTCGTCTGTCTGCGGCCGGTCCGCTGGTACCGCGGCGTCCCCTCGCCGATCAAGCACCCGGAAAAAGTGGACATGGTGATATTCCGGGAGAACATAGAAGACATCTACGCCGGTATCGAATACGTCGCGGGCTCGCCCGAGGCGCAGAAGATGCTCGACTTCCTCGAACGCGAATTCCCGAAGGATTTCAGGAAGATCCGCTTCGGCAGCGAGGGCGCGTGCCGCACCTGGCAGGCCCAGCTCGAGGCTATCGGCGCGCCGAAGCGCGAAACCTCCGTCGAGGTGGGCATCGGCATCAAGCCCATGAGCTGGCTGGGCACCGAGCGGCTGGTGCACAGCGCGATCGGCTACGCGGTGAAATACAAGCGCAAGAGCGTCACGCTGGTGCACAAGGGCAACATCATGAAGTTCACGGAGGGCGCCTTCCGTGACTGGGGCTACAAGATCGCGAAGGACATGTACGGGGCCGTCGAGATCGACGGCGGGCCGTGGTGCCGGATTCCTGAAGGGAAGCCCGGCGCGGGGATCGTCATCAAGGACGCAATCGCGGACATCACGCTCCAGCAGGTGCTGACGCGCCCCGACGAGTTCGACGTCATCGCGACACCGAACCTGAACGGCGACTACCTCTCCGACGCGCTGGCCGCCCAGGTCGGCGGCATCGGCATCGCCCCCGGCGGCAACATCAATTACGTCACCGGCCACGCCGTGTTCGAGGCCACGCACGGAACGGCGCCGAAATACACGAACCTGGACAAGGTGAACCCTGGCTCGGTCATCCTGTCGGGCGAGATGATGTTCCGGCACCTGGGCTGGGTGGAGGCCGCCGATCTCATCGTCAAGGGGATGGACGGCGCTATTTCGACCAAGCGCGTCACCTACGACTTCGCCCGGCTCATGGATGGCGCGACCGAGCTGTCCACGTCGGCGTTCGGTGACCAGATCATCAAGAGCATGTAGACGTACAACGCAGAGCACGCAAAGCACGCTGAGAAGATCTCCAGGATTCTCGGCGATCTCTGCGATCTCTGCGTTGATCGTCGTAAAGAGGAGCGGACATGAATCGCAAAGTGACAGTGGTGGGTGGCGCGGGGAACGTCGGCGCGACGGTGGCTCGCGGCGTGGCGGACAAACAGCTGGCCGACGTCGTGGTCATCGACATCGCCGACAAGAAGGCCGAGGGCGTCGCCCTCGACATGTTCGAGGCGTGCCCCGTGTGGGGGTCGGATGCCCGGGTGATTGGCACCGGCGACTACGCCGAGAGCGCCAACTCCGACCTCGTCGTGATCACGTCGGGGATGCCCCGCAAGCCCGGCATGAGCCGCGACGACCTGCTGAACGTCAACTACAAGATCATGGAGACGGTCACCACGCAGGTGGTGAAGCACTCGCCGAACGCCATCATCATCGTCGTCTCGAACCCGCTCGACGCCATGGCGCAGGCCGTCTACAAGCTGTCGAAGCTGCCGCGCGAGCGGGTCATCGGGATGGCCGGCGTGCTCGACAGCGCGCGGATGCGGTCGTTCATCGCGAAGGAGCTGAACGTGTCGGTGGACAACGTCCACGCGTTCGTCCTCGGCGGCCACGGCGACACGATGGTGCCCCTGCCGCGGTATTCGACCGTGGCGGGCGTCCCGATCACGGAGCTGATGGACAAGGCGACGATCGACAGGATCTGCGCGCGGACGGCGCGCGGCGGCCTCGAGATCACGGAGCTTGTCGGAACGAGCGCGTGGTACGCTCCCGGCGCGTCGGTCGTCGAGATGGTCGAGGCCATCCTGCTCGACAAGCGGAAAATCCTGCCGTGTTCGGTGTTCCTGCAGGGTGAGTACGGCGTCCGCGATCTGTTCGTGGGCGTGCCGTGCAAGCTCGGCGGCCGGGGCATCGAGAAGATCATCGAGATCAAGCTCACGCCGGAAGAGGACGCGGCGTTCAAGAAGTCCGCCGCGGCCGTCAAGGAGCTCGTGGACGTTATTAAGGTGTGAGCAGGCCTGAAGGCCTGCACTACTTCACTACTTCGGCGGGTTCGCCTTCTGGCGGGCCCATTCCTTCTGAAATGCCTGGTCCCGTTCCTCGACGTAAGCCTTGTAACCGGCCGGGTCGATGAACGGGTTCGGGCCGCCCGCGTTCAGCTTCGGATACTTCGCCGCCAGCCCGAAGTAAGCGCCGTGCGCGCCGAGGAAGAGGTCGACGGGCAGGGCTTTGAGGACCGCGAACGTCTTGACATAGTCCTCGGCAATCTGCGGGTAGTTCTTGTTGCCCACCAGGACGTAGCCAGGGTTCACGTTGGGGCTGCCGATGATGACGGCGTTCAGCGTGCGCCCGCCGTCCTGCACCTGCAGTGTCCAGGTGGTGCAGCCTTTCGTGTGGCCGGGCGTCAGGTGCGCGACGAGCTTCGCGCCGCCGAGTTCGACCGTGTCGCCGTCGTGCAGGGTCCGGTCCACGCGCGCGCCCGGCCGGCCCGGCGCCGTGCTCTGCTCCTCCGCGACGTCGCCCTCCATCACCATCAGCTTCGCGCCGGTCTCCTTCTGAATCACGCCCGTCGCCTCGTCGTGATCGCCGTGGGCGTGGCTGATGAGGATGACCTTGGTGTCGGCGTACTTGAATCCGAGCTGCGCGATGGCTTTCTTGATGGCCGGCACATCCTCCTTGAAGTCGGAGTTGATGAGGATGTTGCCCTGCGGCGTGTTGACCACGTAGACGGCGAGATCGGCCGTGCCGACGTAATAAAGGTTGCCGGCGATCTTGAAGCCCGGGATTTCGCGATGCCAGTCGGGGTTGCCCTGAGCTCGGGCGGGGCTGCCCGAAAGCGTCAGTGTCAACAAGGCCGAGAAGACGATCGCGGTGCGCATGCTCATGGCGTCCTCGTTATCTGCCGGCTGTGACGACCGCTTTCACGTACTCCCGCGTCATCCGCGCGATGTTGGAGATCGGAATCTCCTTCGGACACACCGCCTCGCATTCGCCTTCGTTCGAACAGCTGCCGAACCCGTCGGCGTCGGCCTGGTTGATCATCGCCACGACGCGCGCGGCCCGCTCGACCTGGCCCTGCGGCAGGAGAGCCAGGTGCGAGATCTTGGCGCTCATGAACAGGTGCGCCGACGCGTTCTTGCAGGCCGCCACGCAGGCGCCGCAGCCGATGCACGCGGCGGCATCCATGGCGAGGTCGGACATTTCCTTCGCGATCGGGATGGCATTGCCGTCCGGCGCGCCGCCGCAGTTCACCGACACATAACCTCCGGCCGCGATGATGCGGTCGAACGCGCTGCGATCGACGACCAGGTCCTTGACGACGGGGAAGGCCTTAGCACGCCACGGCTCGATGGTGATCGTGTCGCCGTCCTTGAACCGGCGCATGTGGAGCTGGCAGACCGTCGTGCCGCGGTCGGGGCCGTGCGGGACGCCGTCCACCACGAGGCTGCACATGCCGCAGATGCCTTCGCGGCAGTCCGAATCGAAGGCGATGGCGTCCTTGCCGCCTTTCACCAGGCCTTCGTTGACGACGTCGAGCATTTCAAGAAACGACATGTCGGGCGACACGTGGTCGGCGACGTAGTCTTCCAGGCGCCCCGCGGCGGTCGGCCCGGTCTGACGCCAAATCTTGAGGTTGAGCCTCACTTGTAGCTCCTCTGCGACGGGTGAACCTCGTCGAACTCGAGCGGCTCCTTGTGTACCTCCGGGGTCCGCCCGACGCCCTTGAACTCCCACGCAGCGACGTACGTGAAATTCGCGTCGTCGCGCAGCGCCTCGCCCTCGGGCGTCTGGCTTTCCTCGCGGAAATGGCCGCCGCACGATTCCTTGCGCTGCAGGGCGTCGAGCGCCAGCAGTTCGGCGAATTCGAGGTAGTCGGCGACGCGGCCGGCATACTCGAGGCTCTGGTTCAGGTTGTCGGCCGAACCGGGGACCGACACGTTGTGCCAGAACTCTTCGCGCAGCTTGGGGATCTTCGTCAGCGCGCGCTGGAGGCTCGCCTCGGTGCGCGCCATCCCGACGTCGTCCCACATGATGCGGCCCAGTTCGCGGTGAATCTCGCGGATGCCGCGGCTGCCCTTCACGGCCAGCAGCTTGTTGATCTGGTTCTGGGTGTTGTCCGACGCCTCTTTGAACGCGGCATGATCGGTCGTCACCTTCGGCAGGGTGTTGCTGGCCAGGTAGTCGCCGATCGTGTACGGGATCACGAAGTAGCCGTCGGCCAGGCCCTGCATCAGCGCGCTGGCGCCGAGACGGTTTGCGCCGTGGTCGGAGAAGTTCGCCTCGCCCAGGACGTGCAGCCCCGGGAGGTTGCTCATCAGGTTGTAGTCCACCCAGAGCCCGCCCATCGTGTAGTGAATGGCAGGGTAGATGCGCATCGGCACCTTGTAGGCGTCCTCGTCGGTGATCTTCTGGTACATCTGAAAGAGGTTGCCGTACTTCTCCTTCACGACGTCGAGGCCGAGCCGCTTCATCGCGTCGGTGAAGTCGAGGTAGACGGCGAGCCCGCTGTCGCCGACGCCGCGGCCGTCGTCACACGCCTGCTTGGCGTTGCGGGAGGCGACGTCGCGCGGGACGAGGTTGCCGAAGCTCGGGTACTTGCGTTCGAGGTAGTAGTCGCGCTCGCTCTCGGGAATCTGCTCCGGCGGCCGCTTGTCGCCCTTCTGCTTGGGCACCCAGACGCGGCCGTCGTTGCGAAGGCTTTCGCTCATCAGCGTGAGCTTCGACTGATGGTCGCCGCTCACCGGAATGCAGGTCGGATGAATCTGCGTGTAACAGGGGTTGGCGAACAGCGCGCCGCGCTTGTGCGCCCGCCAGGACGCGGTCACGTTCGAGTTCACCGCGTTGGTCGACAGGTAGTAGACGGTGCCGTAGCCACCGGTGGCGAGGATGACGGCGTCGGCGGCGTAGCGTTCGAGCTCGCCGGTCGTCAGGTTGCGGGCGATGATGCCGCGCGCCTTGCCGTCGATGACGACCAGGTCGAGCATCTCGCGCCGCTCGAACAGCTTCACGCTCCCGGCGTGCACTTGCCGCATCAGCGACTGGTAGGCGCCAATCAGCAGCTGCTGGCCTGTCTGGCCGCGTGCATAGAAGGTCCGCGAGACCTGCGCGCCGCCAAACGACCGGTTGTCGAGCAGACCGCCGTATTCGCGCGCGAACGGCACGCCCTGCGCCACGCACTGGTCGATGATGTTGACGCTCAGCTGCGCCAGCCGGTAGACGTTGGCCTCGCGCGATCGATAGTCGCCGCCCTTGACCGTGTCGTAGAAGAGGCGGTAGACGCTGTCACCGTCGTTCTGGTAGTTCTTGGCGGCGTTGATGCCGCCCTGGGCCGCGATGCTGTGCGCGCGCCGGGGGCTGTCCTGGATGCAGAAATTGAGAACGTTGTAACCCAGCTCGCCGAGCGACGCGGCCGCCGACGCGCCGGCCAGACCGGTGCCGACGACGATGATCGTGTACTTGCGCTTGTTGGCCGGGTTGACCAGCTTCATCTGGAACTTATGAAGGTCCCACTTCTTCTCAATCGGCCCCGCCGGAATCTTCGCATCGAGTTTCATACGCGCACCCGCCCGCCCTGGGTCACATAGGCCCACACCGCGATGACGATGAACGAGCCGGCGATCAGCACGGCGACGACCTTGCCGGCGACGAGGAGCCGGGGCGTCCATTTCGGCTGGCTGACGCCGAGCGACTGGATGGCGCTCGTGATGCCGTGCCAGAGGTGCGAGCCCACGACGACCATGCTGAGGACGTAGAACGCGACCACGAAGGGATTGGAGAGGTTCTCCATTTCCTGGCGGTACAGATCCCGCCCCCCGCCGGGCCATTCATAGGTTGGCGAGAACCTGAAAGCCTTGGTATGGACCACCATGAACACCAGCAGCCAGATGCCGGACACGATCATGGTGGAGGAGGCGAGCGACTTCCGGCTCGTCCCGCCGGCGTACCGCTTCTTCTCGTAGCCCACCGGCCGCGCCTGCTGGTTGCCGAAGAACATCCCGACCGTCTTGAACACGTGGATCAGCACCACCGCCAGCAATCCCAGCTCGATGGCCGGGAGCAGCACGTTCTGATCCTCCATGATGTACGCGTACCGGTTGAAGACTTCGGGACCGAAGAAGACGAGGAGGTTGCCGCCGATATGAATGAGGAGATAAAGGAAGAGAAGAAAGCCGGTGACGCCGATGACGAGTTTCGTGCCGACGGACGAACTGAAGACACGTAAGCGTGTGGCCATGTACGGGAAGTTTAGTATCGCCTTGTGCTGTCTGTCGAGTGCAGTGAGAGGCCCTGCGCCGGTATGTGTTTGACGATCCGCGCAGCCGCGGATTACTATCAGTCGCTTGCCGGCATGAAAATTCACGAGTACCAAGCCAAAGCCATCCTCAAACGCCACGGCGTTCCCGTCCCGGGCGGGGAAGTGGCGTCCACCGCCGGTGACGCGCGCGAGATCGCCCACCGTCTCGGCGGCAGCGTGGTCGTCGTCAAAGCGCAGATTCACGCCGGAGGCCGCGGGAAAGGCGGCGGCGTGAAGCTCGCCCGATCGGCCGACGATGCCGAGCGCATCGCGCGCGACATGCTGGGTATGACGCTCGTGACGCACCAGACCGGCCCCGAAGGCCGCGTCGTCGGCCGCGTCCTGGTCGAAGAAGGCCTCCAGATGACGCGCGAGCTTTATCTGAGCCTGGTGCTCGATCGGTCTGCGGGCAAGCCCGTCATGATGGCGAGCGCCGCCGGCGGCATGGACATCGAGGAAGTCGCCGCTTCGACGCCCGAGAAGATCGTGCGCGTCTACATCGAACCGGGCGTCGGCATCGTGCCCTTCGAGGCGCGGCGACTCGGGTTTGCGATCGGTCTCGACGGTCCTCAGGTCAACAAGTTCGTCAAGCTGGCCACGTCGCTCTACGAAGCGTTTCTGGCCAACGACGCGACGCTCGTCGAAATCAACCCGCTCGTGGTCACGGCGGCCGGGGACCTGCTGGCGCTCGACGCCAAGATGAATTTCGACGACAACGCGCTCTACCGGCACGTGGACATCCGCGAGCTGCGCGACCTGGGCGAAGAAGACCCGCTCGAAATCGAAGCCTCGAAGTTCTCGCTGAACTACATCCACCTGGACGGCAACATCGGGTGCATGGTCAACGGCGCGGGCCTCGCGATGGCGACGATGGACATCATCAAGCTGGCGGGGGGCGAGCCGGCGAACTTTCTCGACGTCGGCGGCGGCGCCAACGCCGAGCAGATCCGCAACGCGTTCAAGATCCTGATGTCGGACAAGAACGTGAGGGCGGTGCTCATCAACATCTTCGGCGGCATCCTCCGCTGCGACGTGCTCGCCCAGGGGGTGATTGCCGCGGTCAAGGAGCTCGGCGTCCCTGTCCCGATCGTGATCCGGATGGAGGGCACCAACGTCGAGGAAGGGAAGAAGCTCCTCCGCGACAGCGGGATGAAGCTCACCACGGCCGACAGCATGGACGACGCGGCGGCCAAAGTCGTGAAGTTGGCAGGCTAGCGACCATATGTCGGTACTAATCGATAAGTCGACGCGGCTGATCGTGCAGGGCCTGACCGGCCGCGAAGGGACGTTTCACGCCAAACAGGCGGCGGCCTATGGCACCACCGTCGTCGGCGGCGTGACGCCCGGCAAGGGCGGGTCGACGCACGAAGGCTGGCCGGTGTTCGACACCGTCCACGATGCCGTCAAGGCCACCGGCGCCAACGCGTCCGTGATTTTCGTGCCGCCGCCGTTCGCGGCCGACGCCGTCATGGAAGCGGCCGACGCGGGTGTCGCCCTCGTCGTCTGCATCACCGAGGGCATTCCCACGTTCGACATGATGCGGGCGATGACGTTCCTGAAGTCGCACCCCGAGACGCGCCTGATTGGCCCGAACTGTCCCGGGCTCATCTCGCCCGGCAAGGCGAAGGCGGGCATCATCCCCGGCCACATCTGCAAGGAAGGGCGCATCGGGATCGTGTCGAAGAGCGGGACGCTCACGTACGAGGCCATCCACCAGCTGACCCGCCTCGGCATGGGGCAAACGACCTGCATCGGCATCGGCGGCGATCCGCTGATAGGCACCAGCCACATCGACGCCCTGCAGCTGTTCGGCGAGGACCCCGACACGGACGCAGTAATCATGATCGGGGAAATCGGCGGCACCGCCGAAGAAGACGCGGCCGCCTGGATCAAGGCCAACTTCAAGAAACCCGTCGTCGCGTTCATCGCGGGGCAGACCGCGCCGCCCGGACGCCGGATGGGCCACGCCGGCGCCATCATCGCCGGCGGCAAGGGGACGGCTGCCGAGAAAATGGCCGCACTGACGGCCGCCGGGGTCAAGGTTGTGAAGAGCCCTGCAGACATGGGCAGCGCGATTCAGTCCCTGCTCCGCCGCTAGACCAGCCCCGCCGGCACCACAGCTGGTGGTACCTGCGTGATATACTCAATTGGTTGTCCTGCCTCGACAAGAACGGCCGGGTAGACCCTCTATTGTCATGTCCCGTAAGGACTTCATCGTAAGGACTTCATGAATGTCTCCGACTGATCTCGCGGTTCAGACGCAGCAGAGCTCCGCCAATAAGCAGCGGGTCGTCAACGATTTCAGCATCCAGGTGGCGACCGTCAACGGGTCGGGCAGCCAGACTGCCAACATCGTCCTGCTTCGTTCGCTCCTTCTGATGGGCATTCCGGCGTCGGGCAAGAACATGTTCCCGTCGAATATCGCGGGGCTCCCGACGTGGTACACGATTCGGGCGAGCAAGCGCGGCTATATCGCGCGCAAGAAGGAAGTCGACTTTCTCGTCGCCATGAATCCGGAGACGGCGAAAGAAGACGTGCTGACGCTCGATCCCGGCGCCGCCGTCGTGTACGACGAGCCGTTGAAGCTGAACACCCTCCGCAACGACGTCGTGTTCTACCCGGTGCCGTTCGACAAGCTGGTCGCCCCGGTGTGCCCCGACGCCAAGCTGCGCCGCCTCGTGCGCAACATGATTTACGACGGCATCATGGCGAAGCTGCTGAACATCGACCTCGCGCTGATGGAGAAGGCGCTCGGCAAGCAGCTCGGAAAGAAGGCCAAGGCCGTCACTCTGAACGTGGGTGCGCTCAAGGCCGGCTGGGACTATGCGGACGCCAACCTGCCCAAGCAGGACCCGTATGCGCTCGAGCCGATGAACGAAACGGCCGGCAAGATTCTGATTGAAGGCAACCAGGCCGCTGCCATCGGCTGCATGATGGCCGGCGTGACGGTCGTCGCGTGGTACCCGATCACGCCGTCGTCGTCGCTCTGCGAATCGCTCATCGGGTACATGAAGAAGTACCGGATGGACAAGGCGACGGGGAAGGCGACGTTTGCGATCGTCCAGGCCGAAGACGAAATCGCGTCGCTGGGAATGGTGATTGGGGCGAGCTGGGCGGGTGCGCGCTCGATGACCGCCACGGCCGGCCCCGGCATCTCGCTGATGAGCGAGTTCACCGGTCTCGCGTACTACGCCGAGACGCCCGCGGTCATCTTCGACGTGCAGCGCGTCGGGCCATCGACCGGCCTGCCGACCCGCACGGCGCAAGGCGACCTGCTGTCCACCGCGTTTCTCTCGCACGGCGACACGAAGCACATCATGCTCATCCCGTCCTCCGTGGAGGAGTGCTACGAGATGGCCATCGAGGCGTTCGACCTGGCGGAGCAGTTCCAGACGCCGATCTTCGTGATGCTCGACCTCGACCTCGGCATGAACAACTGGATGTCCGACGGGTTCAAGTATCCGGACAAGCCGATCAATCGCGGGAAGATGCTGACGGCCGAGAAGCTGCAGGAACTCGGGACGTGGGGCCGTTACGCGGACGTGGACGGCGACGGCATCCCGTACCGGACGATTCCGGGCGACGGCATGCCCTCGTATTTCACGCGCGGCTCCGGCCACAACGCGAAGGCGCAGTACAGCGAGCGCCCGGACGACTACGTCAACAACATGGATCGCCTCGCGCGCAAGTTCGAGACGGCGCGTAAGTTCGTTCCGAAGGCGGTCGTCGAGCAGGTGGCGGACGCCAAGATCGGGTTCGTCGGCTACGGCACGTCGCACTGGGCGATCGGCGAGAGCCGGGATCAGCTCCGCGAGGAAACCGACGTCAAGACGTCGTACTACCGGCTGCGGGCGTATCCCTTCACCGACGATCTGAACGCCTTCATCGACGCGCACGAACGCGTGTACGTCATCGAGCAGAACCGCGACGCGCAGCTGCGCCAGTTGATGAAGCTCGAGCTCACGCCGGAGCGCTGCGCGAAGCTGCGCAGCGTCCTGCACTACAGCGGGCTGCCGATCGACGCCCGCAGCGTCACCGAAGACGTGCTGGCGCAGGAAGGCTTCGAGGTCGCGAAGAAAACGGTTCACGTCGCCACCGTCGCCGGCGGCGGCATGACGGGCGGAGAATAGCCATGGCCGGAAAACTCAATCGCATCGGGCTCGAACCCATCATCTACAAGGGCAGCAAGACGACGCTGTGCGCCGGCTGCGGCCACAACGCCATTTCCGAGCGCATCATCGATGCCTTCTTCGAGATGGGCATCAACCCGACGGACGTCGTGAAGCTCTCGGGCATTGGCTGCTCGAGCAAGAGCCCCGCGTACTTCCTCGGCACGTCGCACGGGTTCAACGCCGTGCACGGCCGCATGCCGTCGGTCGGCACCGGCGCCATGCTCGCGAACAAGAAGCTCATCGCGATCGGCATCAGCGGCGACGGAGACACGGGCGCCATCGGCATCGGGCAGTTCGTGCACCTGATGCGCCGCAACATCCCGATGATCTACATCATCGAGGACAACGGCTGCTACGGGCTCACGAAGGGGCAGTTCTCGCCGACGGCGGACCTGGGCAGCAAGCTGAAGACGGGCGTGGTGAACGACCTGCCGCCCATCGACACCTGCGCCCTCGCGATCGAGCTCGGCGCGACGATGGTGGCCCGGTCGTTTTCGGGCGACAAGAAGCAGCTCCTCTCCATCCTCAAGGCGGCGCTCGCGCACCGCGGCACGGTGATGCTGGACGTCATCTCGCCCTGCGTGACTTTTAACGATCACGAGGGCTCGACGAAGAGTTACTCGTACGTGAAAGATCACGACGATCCGCTCGAGGAAGTGAGCTTCGTGCCGTTCTTCGAGGACATCAGCGTGGACTACGAGCCGGGTTCGACCCAGGAAGTGACGATGCACGATGGGTCGAAGCTGTATCTGAAGAAGCTCGAGGACAGCTACGACCCGACCGACAAGATCATGGCGCTCAAGCGCCTGCACGAAACCGCCCGCCGCGGAGAGTTCGCGACCGGCATCGTCTACATCGAGCCGGACCGCGACGACTTCCTCGAACAGTTGAACGTGGTGGACGAACCGCTGGCCACGCTGCCGCTCGACCGCGTGAGGCCCGGCCCCGAGGCGCTCGAGGAGATCATGGAAGGGCTGAGATAATTGCAGATTGCGAATTGGTGATTGCAAATTGCGGCTGCAAATTGCGATCGGACGTCTAGACGCGATTTGAAGCGGCTGTTTTGGCCGAGCGTGTGAAGATTGCCAGCAGTTGTCGAGCCTCGTTGAGGAGGGCAGCTCCCTCGGTTGTGTTGCTGATATTGGTCCGATTCAGGAATACCAGCCAGAACACGGTTTCATCGGCTTCCTCGACGACGATACCAATCTTCGCCACGAAGTCGCGCAGCAATCTGCAATTGGCCATTTGCAATTTCTGCCACGTATAATCTGATTCTGATGTCCGAACGCACCTTTGCCATCATCAAGCCGGACGCCGTCGCCAGGCGCGTTTCGGGGAAGATTCTCCAACGCATCGAAGCCGAGGGGTTCACGATCCGCGGCATGCGCCTCACGCACCTGTCGAGAGCGCAGGCGGAAGGGTTCTACGCGGTACACCGGGCGCGCCCGTTCTTCGCGAGCCTGACCGAGTTCATGTCGTCGGGACCGTCCATCGTGCTGGTGCTCGAAGCGCCGGATGCGATCAAGAAGTGGCGGACGCTCATGGGCGCCACCGATCCGGCCAAGGCCGACGCGGGCACGATCCGCAAGGAATTCGCCGAGTCGATCGAACGCAACGCCACGCACGGGTCCGACGCGCCGGAAACCGCGAGCGTCGAAATCGCGTACTTCTTCCCCGGGATCGACCTGATCTGAGGCCGCGGTGGGAAGGCTGCTGGTGTTCCTCGGCCTCGGCCTCACCGCAGTCGGGCTGCTGGTCATGGCCGGTGTGCCGATTGGCCGGCTGCCCGGCGACTTCGTCGTCCGGCGCGGCCCGGTCAGTTTCTACTTTCCCCTCGCGACCTCGATCATCCTGAGCATCATCGTGACGCTCGTGCTGTCGTTCTTCAGGCGGTAGTCACGTACGTTGAACACAGAGCACGCTGAGCACGCAGAGGAAACGCTCGACGCGGCGCCGCGAAGCGGCACCGAAAGGCACAACTCGGTCGGGGACGAACGACGCTCGGCCGGGTAAACATCGTTCGTCCGCGACCGAGTTGCGCCATCGGCCGGCCTGCAACGCAGGCCGGCCGCGTCGAGCCGCTTCTCAATCGAGCTCCCAGGCAGCGCCGGCTGTCTCCGCGTGCTCTGCGTGCTCTGCGTTCAACGTCGTGTCGCCTGTATTCGGCCCGTTTATAGTCTTCGCAATTCGATTAGTTTTGCTTATAACTTCAAAAAAAGAATCGATTTGACGGGGATCGAGCGCCCCGGCTGTAATAGTCGGACACCGATGACGTGCCCAACCGCTTCCGGCCGCCCGTTCAACACCGCGGCCGACGGGTGTGTACGAGTTAGCGTCGTTGTTACGGTGGGACTGGTTGTCCCCTTTATCAGCGCACGCCAACAAGTCAGCGGATGAAGTAAGGCCAGACACGAAACACCAGGGGCCATCATCCGCGAAGGGATGATGGCCCTTTTTTTCGTACGACGACTATGAAAATTGCGTATCAAGGGGAGCCGGGCGCGTTCAGTGAAGCGGCCTCGCGGCTGGTCAGCGCCGACGCGGCGCTCGTGCCGTGCAAAAGCTTCGAAGACGTGTTCGCCGCCGTCGAGCATGGGCCGGCCCAGTACGGCGTGCTGCCGATCGAGAACTCCATCGGCGGCAGCATCCACCGCAACTACGACCTGCTCATGGAGAACCACCTGCCGATCGTGGGCGAGGTGGAAGTGCCGGTGGTCCATCACCTGCTCGCCCTTCCGGGCGCGAAGCTCGAGACCATCAAGCGGGTCTACTCCCACCCGCAGGCGCTGGCGCAGTGCGAGCGTTTCCTGCGCACGCTCTCGGGCATCGAAATCATCGCGACGTACGACACGGCCGGCAGCGCGAAGATGGTATCCGACGGCCAGCTGACCGACACGGCGGCGATCGCGTCTGCGCGCGCCGGCGAAATCTTCGGCCTGTCGCCGCTCGCGTCGTCCATCCAGGACTTCAGCGACAACATCACGCGGTTCATCGTCATCGGCCGGCGGCCGCTGTCGGACACGCCGCCCGACAAGACGACGATCGTCTTTTCGCTGCCCAACGAGGCCGGGTCGCTGTTCAAGGCGCTCAGTGCCTTTGCGCTGCGCGGCGTGACGCTGACGAAACTCGAATCGCGGCCGATTCCCGGCCGGCCGTGGGAATACCTGTTCTACGTGGACCTGGCCGCGGCCCGGGAAGAGATGCCGTGTCAGCGCGCGCTCGGCAACCTGGCTGAATTCGCACCGGTGCTGCGCACGCTCGGTTCCTATCCCGGCTGGAAAGGGCAACCCACATGACGACGCGTCCGAATCCCCTCACGGCGCCCGAGCCGCGCCGCGCGGCCGCCCGCGCGATGCTGAAGGCGGTCGGCTTCAACGACGCCGATCTCGAGAAGCCGCTCATCGGCGTGGCCAATACGTGGATCGAAATCGGCCCGTGCAACTACCACCTGCGCGACCTGGCCGTGCACGTGAAGGAAGGCATCCGCGCCGCCGGCGGCACGCCCATGGAATTCAACACGGTGTCGATCTCGGACGGCATCACGATGAACACCGAGGGCATGAAGACGTCCCTCGTGAGCCGCGAGGTGATGACCGACTCCATCGAGCTCGTCGCGCGCGGCAACGGGTTCGACGGCCTCATCGTGCTCGTGGGCTGCGACAAGACGATTCCGGCCGGCGCGATGGCGCTGGCGCGGCTGAACGTGCCGGGGCTCGTGCTCTACGGCGGCTCGATCGCTCCCGGACAGTGGCACGGCAAGGACGTCACCATTCAGGACGTCTTCGAGGCCGTCGGGGCGCAGGCGGCGGGCAAGATGACGCTGCAGGATCTGCGGTCGCTCGAGTCGGTGGCGTGTCCGGGCGCGGGCGCGTGCGGGGGACAGTTCACCGCGAACACGATGGCGACCGCCGTGGAGTTCCTCGGCATCGCGGCGCTCGGGTCGGGGAGCGTGCCGGCCACGCATCCCGGCAAGGCGGCGGTGGCGCGCGCGGCGGGCGCCCGCGTGATGGATCTCGTGAAGAGCGGCCTCAGGCCGCGCGACATCATGACGCGCGCGGCGATCGAGAACGCGATCGTGTCGGTTGCCGCGACCGGCGGGTCGACCAACGCCGTGCTGCACCTGCTGGCCATCGCGCGCGAGGCCGGCGTCGAATTGTCGCTCGCCGACTTCGACCGGATCAGCGCCAGGACGCCGGTTTACGTGGACCTGAAGCCGTCGGGGCGTTTCGTGGCCAACGATCTGTTCGCCGCTGGCGGCATCACCCTGGTCGCGCAGCGGCTCTCCGACGCGAAGCTGCTCGATTCGTCCGCGAAGACGGTCACGGGAAAGACCATCGGCGAAGAGGCCGCTCAGGCAAAGGAAACGCCGGGGCAGGAGGTCGTGCACCCGGTGGACAAGCCGATCAAGCCGACCGGCGGCCTGATGATTCTCTCCGGCAGCCTTGCGCCCGAAGGCTCGGTGTTCAAGGTCGCGGGCAACTCGCATCTGCGCCACCGCGGCCCCGCGCGCGTGTTCGACAGCGAGGAGGCGGCGTTCGACGCGGTGCAGAGCCAGTCGATCAAGCCGAACGACGTGGTCGTCATCCGGTACGAGGGCCCGAGCGGCGGGCCCGGGATGCGCGAGATGCTCTCGGTGACGTCGGCGATCGTCGGGCAGGGGCTCGGCGACAAGGTCGCGCTCATTACCGACGGGCGCTTTTCCGGCGCGAGCCACGGGTTCATCGTCGGTCACATCGCGCCCGAGGCGGCGCACGGCGGGCCGATCGCGCTCGTGCGCGACGGCGACTTCATCGTGCTCGACACGGACAAGCGTGAGCTCTCGGTGGAGCTCAGCGAGCAGGAACTGCAGAAGCGGAAGGCGCAGTGGACGGCGCCCAAGCCGCGTTACACGTCGGGCGTGATGGCGAAATACGCACGCCTGGTTTCATCCGCGTCAGTCGGCGCGGTCACGGGGTATTGAGGTTCATATGGCGATGACTGGTGCGCAGGCGCTGTGGGAAGCGTTGGTTCGTGAAGGCGTGACCGACGTCTTCGGATACCCGGGCGGCGCGATTCTGCCGGCATACGACGCGATGCTGGGTTACCCGATTCATCACGTCCTGGTGCGGCACGAGCAGGGCGCGACCCACATGGCGGACGGCTACGCCCGCGCGAGCGGCAAGGTCGGCGTGGCGATCGCGACGTCGGGACCGGGCGCGACCAACATGGTCACCGGCATCGCGACGGCGATGCTCGACTCGTCGCCGATCGTCTGTATCACGGGCCAGGTGGGCAGCAAGCTCATCGGATCGGACGCGTTCCAGGAAACCGACATCACCGGGATCACGCTGCCGATCACCAAGCACAACTACCTGGTCACGCGCGCCGAGGATGTGGCGGGGGCCATTCGCGAGGCCTTCGCCGTGGCCTCCAGCGGCCGTCCGGGTCCGGTGCTGGTGGACATCACCAAGGACGCGCAGACGGGAAGCTGCGAGGTGGACTGGGACGCCACCGTGCCGCACCTGATGGAGACGCGCGACGATGCGATGCCCGGGGACGGGACGGCGGCCGAGGCGCTCGCGCTCATCAACGCCGCGGAGCGGCCGCTGATTCTGGCGGGGCACGGCGTGATGCTGTCGGGCGCCGAACGCGAGATCCTGGCGCTGGCGGAGAAGGCGCGGATTCCGATCGCCGTGACGCTGCTCGGCATCGGCGGCGTGCCCGCTTCCCATCCGCTCAACCTGGGCATGATGGGCATGCACGGCGAGGCGTGGGTGAACACCGCGATTCAGGAAGCCGACCTGCTCCTCGCGCTCGGCATGCGGTTCGACGATCGGGTGACCGGCAACCTGCGGACCTACGCGCTGAACGCGAAGAAGATCCACGTCGACATCGACCGCGCCGAGCTGAACAAGAATGTTCGCGTCGACGTGGCGATTGCCAAGGACCTGCGTGTGGCGATCGCCGAGTGGCTGCCCGGCCTCGCGCCGAACGCGCGCGCCGCGTGGCACGCCCACATCGGCGAGCTCAAGGGCGATTCGGCGGTGCGCGACATCCAGAACCTGCCCGACAACGGCCACCTGTATGCGGCCCACGTCATCAACGACCTGTGGCGCCTCACCGACGGCAACGCGGTCGTCGTGACCGACGTCGGCCAGCACCAGATGTGGGAGGCGCAGTACTACAAGCACGACACGCCGCGGTCGCTCGTGACCTCGGGCGGCCTCGGCACGATGGGCTTCGCGCTGCCGGCGGCGATCGGCGCCAAGATGGCGTGCCCGGAGAAGGAAGTCTGGGTCGTCGTCGGCGACGGCGGGTTCCAGATGACGATGTGCGAGCTGGCGACGGCCGTGCAGGAGGGCCTCGACCTGAACATCTGCATCGTGAACAACGGCTATCTCGGGATGGTCCGGCAGTGGCAGGAGTTCTTCTACGACAAGCGTTACGCCGCCACGCCGATCACGGGGCCGGATTTCGTGAAGCTGGCCGACGCATTCGGGGTCTTCGGACGCGCCGTCGATCGGCGGTCCGACGTCGAGGACGCCGTGCAGGCGGCCCGCCGCCACCACGGCGTGTCGCTCATCGATTTCCGCGTCGAACAGGAAGATTCCGTGTACCCGATGGTCCCGGCCGGCGCGGACCTGCACAAGATGATTCGGCGTCCGTCTCCGATTGTGGAAACGGCTGCGGACTAGCAAGAGGTTCAAGGTTCAAGGTTCACGGTTCAAGGTTCGCGAGACGAAGCCCTTGATTCTGGATTCCGTGTTTGAACCCTGAACCCTGAACCCTGAACCTGCTGGAACTGAAATGATTCATACCTTTGCCGTGTACGTAGACAACAAACCTGGCGTGCTGAATCGCGTGGCGTCGCTGTTCCGGCGCCGCGCGTTCAATATCGAGTCGCTGACGGTCGGACGGACCGAGCAGGCGGGCATTTCGCGCATGACCGTCGTGGTCGATACCGACGAGTACGGGGCGCGGCGGCTCGAGGCCAACCTCTACAAACTGGTGCCCGTGCGGCGCGTCGAAAACCTCAGCCAGCGGCCGACCATCTCGCGCGACCTGGCGCTCATCAAGGTCTCGGTCGCCGGCGACGTGCGGGCGCAGGTCATGCAGCTGGTCGAGGTGTACCGCGCGCGCGTCATCGACGTGGGCCCGGAATCCCTCGTGATCGAAGCGACGGGCACCGAGGATAAGATTGACAGCTTGCTCGACGTGCTCCGTCCCTACGGTGTGATCGAGATGGTGCGGACGGGCCGCGTGGCGATGGCGCGGGGCACCGGGGCGGCCGTGCCGCTGCCGGCCGAGTCCGCGCCGGCACAGGCCGGCCACGACAACCTGGGCGACTATTCGGTGTAAACCGCCGGGCCTGAAAGGCCCGGCGCTACAGTTCGTTCGTGTAGCGCGGCCCTTTCAGGGCCGCGACGTATGAGGAGATTCTGATGGCAGCAAAGATGTACTACGAAGACGCGGCCGACATCGCGATCATTCGCGGCAAGAAGGTCGCCATTATCGGCTACGGGTCGCAGGGGCACGCGCACGCGTTGAACCTCAAGGACAGCGGCGTCAGCGTGAAAGTCGGGCTGCCGGCCACGAGCCGGTCGATCGAGAAGGCCCGTGCGGCGGGCCTCGAGGTCGCGACCGTCGCCGAGGCGGCCAAGTGGGCCGACGTCGTGATGATCCTGACGCCCGACCACAGCCAGGGAAAGATGTACAAGAACGAGATCGAGCCGAACCTGCGCCAGGGCGCGACGCTGCTGTTCGCGCACGGCTTCAACATCCGGTTCAACGCGATCGTGCCCAGAAAAGACCTGGACGTCGCGATGGTCGCGCCGAAGTCGCCCGGCCACCGCGTCCGCGAGCTGTACGTCGAGGGCGCGGGCACGCCGGCGCTCTTCGCCGTCCATCAGGACGCGACCGGCAAGGCGCGCGACATCACGCTGTCCTACGCGAAGGGCATCGGCGTCATGCGCGCCGGCGTCATCGAGACGACGTTCGCCGAGGAAACGGAGACCGATCTGTTCGGCGAGCAGGCCGTCCTCTGCGGCGGCGTGAGCGCCCTCATCAAGGCAGGGTTCCAGACGCTGGTGGACGCAGGCTACCAGCCGGAAATCGCCTACTTCGAGTGCCTACACGAACTGAAGCTCATCGTGGATCTCGTGTACCAGGGCGGCCTCAACTACATGCGCTACTCGATCAGCGACACGGCCGAGCACGGCGACTACACCGGCGGGCCGAAGATCGTCACCGACGAGACGCGCAAGGCGATGAAGCAGATCCTGAGCGACATCCAGACCGGCAAGTACGCGCAGGGCTGGATCGACGAGAACGAGAACGGCCGCCCGTGGTTCACGAAGCAGCGGCAGATCGAGCAGCACATTCTCGTCGAGCAGGTCGGCGAAAAGCTGCGCGCGATGATGCCGTTCCTCCGGCCGGTGAAGATTCAAACGGAAGAGCCTGTTGGCAAAGGCTAGAGGTTAGAGGCTGGAGGTTAGAGGTTGGGGGATGGGGTTCTTTGCCCTAAACTTCAGCCTCCAACCTCGGAGGCCCCGTCGCTGAGCCTTGACCCCTAAAGGCCACACGTAGTAAAACTTAGGGGCCTCGGACGGTCCGAGGCGCGGCCGGTTTACTCCCATTCATGGACAAACTCGTCGAGCGCGAGTCCGCGTCTCGCAGCCCTCTGGTCGCCGCCCCCGCCCTCGCTGTTCAGTTTTTTTTGATCCCGTTGATCGTCGTGGGGATAGCGGTGGCGGTCTACGTGGGCTTCCGGTCCCTCCTGACCGACGACCGTTCCGCGCAGGACTACCTGGCGGAGATCCGCAACGGCGGGTCCGACCGGCGCTGGCCGGCCGCGTACGAGTTGTCGCGGCTGATGGCCGACCCGAAGGTCCGCGCCGACCGCACGCTCGCGCCCGCGCTCGTCAAGGCGTTCGAGGAGTCGAAAGGGGACCAGCAGGTCCGCCGCTACCTGGCGCTCGCCATCGGCCGCCTCGACCCGCCGATGCCGGCCGACGCCGTCGCGAACCTCACGCACGCGCTGGAAGACCCCGACGGTGAGACTCGCATCAGCGTCATCTGGGCGCTGGGTTCGTCGGGTGATCCGGCGGTCCTCGATCGCCTCATCCCGCTGTATTCCGCACAGGACGCCGACGCCGGCATCCGCAAGATGGTGGTGTACGCCCTCGGCGCCCTCCCGGGCGACGCGCAGATTGATACACTGCGCACGGCGCTCGAAGACAGCGCGCCCGACGTACGCTGGAACGCCGCCGTCGCGCTGGCGCGCCACAACCGCGGGGAAGGCGTCGCGGTGCTGCGGCAGATGCTCGACCGCGGCTACGTCGAGCAGACGGTCAAGCGCGACGTGCGTCAGGACCAGGATCAGGATCCGATCGCCGATGTCATGATTAGCGGCCTCCGTGCCGCGGCGGCGCTGAAGGATCAGTCGCTGAAGCCGCTGGTGAGCACGCTCAGCCAGCAGGATCGCAGCATGAAAGTGCGTCAGGCCGCGCTCGAAGCGCTGAAGGTGATGGGATAGAGAACGCATATGGCAGACGAGACGAATCCTGAAGGTTCCGCGCCGGCACCGGCGCCTGCCGCGGCCCACGCCGCCAAGCCGGCCGCGCCCAAACCCCCGGCGGCACCGCTGCCGGATCTGGCCGGCAAGACGACAACGGCCGCTTCGGCCGGCGGGGCGCAGGCCAAGGCCGCGGCTGCCGCGCCGGCGGCCGCCAAACCCGCCGTCGCCGCTGGCCGCGATCCGGACGACACGTCGCCGCTGCTGAATCGCCGCGCCTGGCTGGGCCTGGCCTGGGGCGCGTTCTCGGCCGCGTCGGCCGCCGCGCTGGCCGCGACCGGCCGGTTCATGTTCCCCAACGTCCTCAACGAGCCGCCGCAGCAGTTCAAGGTCGGCTTCCCGAGTGAATACGGCATGGGCGTGGACGAGCGGTTCAAGGACAAGTACGGCATCTGGATCGTCCGGACGCCGGACGACCTCGAGCAGCACGCCAGCGGCTTCTACGTGCTCATCAGCGTGTGCACGCACCTGGGCTGCACGCCGAATTACCTGTCGGCCGAGAGCAAGTTCAAGTGTCCCTGCCACGGCAGCGGTTTCCGCCTGACGGGCATCAACTTCGAAGGGCCGGCGCCGCGCCCGCT
Organism: uncultured Acidobacteriota bacterium; assembly: GCA_963712905.1. Taxonomy (GTDB): domain Bacteria; phylum Acidobacteriota; class Vicinamibacteria; order Vicinamibacterales; family CAVVIG01; genus CAVQJU01. Next base: position 56,720 of record CAVQJU010000008.1, read on the forward strand.
CGAGCGCGCGCGCGTCGTGCTCGCCGACGACGGGCAGATTCTCGTGGACAAGGGCAAGCACTACCAGCGAGAGCTGGGCCAGTGGATCGATCCTGAATCGTTCTTAAAGGCATAACTGGCGTAGCGTCCGCCTTCAGGCGGACGTCGCAACGGCCGGCTGAAGCCGGCCGCTACGAAAGCTAAGGGCAGATTAGACATGGCTGAAGCGAAAACCATTGCACCCAAGGAAGGCCCGCTCGTCCGGTTCTGGGAGTGGCTGACCGAGACCCAGGCCTGGAAATCGGTCTTCCGGCACGACCGGCCCAACACCGACCGCAACCGCGTGCTGGTGATGCTGACGAACTTCTTCCTGCACCTGCACCCGGTGCCGATCCGCAAGTCCGGCGTGAAGCTTCGCTACACCTGGTGCATGGGCGGGGTGACCTTCTTCCTCTTCCTCGTCGCTGACGTTCACCGGCGTGCTGCTGATGTTCTACTACCGGCCCACGCTCGAGTACGCGTACACCGACATCGTCGGCCTGCGCGAGCACGTGCCGCTCGGCATCATGCGCGAGATGCACCGCTGGGGCGCGCACGCGATGGTCATCACGGTCTGGCTCCACATGTTCCGCGTCTTCATGACCGGCTCGTACAAGCCGCCGCGCGAGTTCAACTGGACGGTCGGCGTGATCCTGCTCGTGCTGACGCTGCTGCTGTCGTTCACCGGCTACCTGCTGCCGTGGGATCAGCTGGCGATCTGGGCCATCACGGTCGGCTCGAACATGGCCCGCGCGACGCCGTTCCTGGGCCACGAAGGCCCCGGCGCGCAGCTGCTGCGGCTCGGCGACGTCCCTCTGATCCACGCCGCCGACGACGCGCGGTTCGCGCTGCTCGGCGGCACGTTCGTCGGCGAGGACACGCTGCTTCGGTTCTACGTGCTGCACTGCGTCGCGCTCCCGCTCGGCATCGCCGTGCTGATGGCGATTCACTTCTGGCGCGTGCGCAAGGACGGCGGCATCAGCGGGCCGCTGTAGGAACGGCTGCAGACGCGGTCGAGCGCCTGAAGGCGTCGCTCGTACCTAGAGTCGACATCGATATGGGCTTCATCAAAGGCATATTCAACGCGGTCGCCGACCCGAAGCTGTTCTTCATCCTCGCGGTCGCCGGGCTCGCCGCCATGTTGTGGAAGCGCGAGAAGATCGCCGGCAACGCCGTCGGGTACGGTGCGCTCGGTCTCCTGACGGTCTTCTTCATCTTCGGCACGCTTCGATCCGAACTTCCGATTGGTGGTCACCAAGCCCGACAACGTGCCGATCGTCGGCCTGATCTTCCTGCTGGTCTTCTTCACGTGGTACTCGCTCCGCGAAGCTGTCTTCAACGATCGGCGGATCGCCGCGGGGCAGGGGCCCATCGAGAAGGCCGAATCGGACCGCGTGCTGGTGTGGCCCGACCTGGTTTACACGGAGCTCATCTCGCTGATTCTGTGCTCCGTCGTGCTGATCGTCTGGTCGATCGTGCTCAAGGCGCCGCTCGAGGAGCCCGCGAACCCGGCCAACACGCCGAACCCGTCGAAGGCGCCGTGGTACTTCCTCGGGCTGCAGGAAATGCTCGTGTACTTCGACCCGTGGCTGGCGGGCGTCGTGCTGCCGGGCCTCATCATCGTCGGGTTGATCGGCATCCCGTACATGGACAAGAACCCCAAGGGCAACGGCTACTACACGTTCAACGAGCGGAAGCCGGAGATTGCGATCTTCCTGTTCGGCTTCGTCGTGCTGTGGTCGTCGCTCATCGTGCTGGGAACGTTCCTGCGCGGTCCGAACTGGAACTTCTTCGGGCCGTTCGAATTCTGGGACATCCACAAGCTCGAGGCGCTGACCAACGTCAACCTGTCGGAGTACATCTGGGTGCGAATGTTCCGCACCGGGTTGCCCGAGTTCTGGCTGCTCCGGGAAGTCTTCGGCATCCTGCTGGTGCTGTTCTACGTCTTCGCCCTGCCGGTCATCCTGGCGAAGGCGTGGCTCAAGACGTACTACGTCAAGCTCGGGCCTCCGCGATACTACGTGACGGTGTTCCTGTTCCTGATGATGATGTCGCTGCCGATCAAGATGCTGCTCCGGTGGGTCATCAACCTGAAGTACATCGTGGGCATCCCGGAATTCTTCTTCAATATTTGAATCATGGCTGACAAAAAGGGCGTCGGGCACGCTTACAACGTCGACTTCCTGAACGTCGTCTTCGCGGCGTCCAGCATCTTCCTGTTCCTGTCGGTCGTCTGGATGGTGTGGGACGACTACGATCGCGACTGGAAGAACACGCAGCGGCGGTTCGCCCAGCTGCAGTACGACGTGACGCGGGCGCAGTACCAGCAGGCCTCTCGCGCCGTGGACAAGGGCAAGCTGACGCAGTTGCAGCAGCAACTCGCCGCGGCGCAGAAGAACGTCGCGGGGAACCAGGCGAAGGTCGCCGAGCTGCAGAAACAGCTCGATGACGTCAACATCCGGCTCGACCGGGCCCAGCGCGACTATCAGTACGCCAAGGCCAACTACGACCACGACCGCTACGACTTCGAGTCGTCGCGTGCGGCTGGTCTGGCGAACGCCGTCAAAAAGGGCGAGAGCGTCGCGGAACAGGAGACGCGGCTGACCGCGCTCAACCTGGAGGTCGAGAAGCTGACCGCCGAGCGGGCAGGCGTCCAGAAGTCGCAGGGGCAGTACACCGGGCAGGTGACGACCGTCGCCAAGCAGATCGAGGACATGCACGCCGAGGAGACGCGGCTGCGCAAGCTGGTCGACACGGTCGCGCCGAGCGCCGCCAAGGACTACTTCCTCAACGCGCCGCTCCTCGATTTCCTGGCGCCGACAATCAAGATTCAGCAGCTCATCCTGCCGAACATCGTGGACGACGTGAACTTCAAGACCGTGGCGAAGATGGACCGGTGCATGACCTGCCACCTGTCGATCGACCGGAAGGGCTACGAGAAGTATCCGCAGCCGTACACGACGCATCCCAACCTGTCCACGTATCTCGGCGGCGACTCGCCGCACCCGATCGACCGCATCGGCTGCACGGTGTGCCACGAGGGCATGGGCCAGTCCGTCAGCTTCCGCGACGCGGCGCACATGCCGAGCTCCGAAAAGCAGCAGGAGGAGTGGGAAAAGAAGTTCGGCTGGGAGCAGCCGCACCTCTGGGACTACCCGATGCTGCCGGTGAAGATGACGGAGGCGTCCTGCGCGAAGTGCCACAAGCAGGAGATCTACGTTCCGAAGGCGGACACGCTGAATATCGCGTACGGCACCTACGAGCGGGCTGGCTGCTACGCCTGTCACAAGACGAAGGGGTTCGAGACCGAGAAGATGCGCAAGCCCGGGCCCATCCTGACCAAGATCAGCGCGAAACTGTCGCCGGAGTGGGTCAAGACGTGGGTGCGGAACCCGCGGGCGGTCAAGCCAGCCACCTGGATGCCGCGCATCTGGTACAACTCGAACTCGAGCGCGCCGGCCGACGCTGTGCGCAATGAGGTCGAAATCGACGCGGCCGTCGCGTACCTGTTCGCGAACGCCGAGACGTACGAGCCCGCCGTGAAGAATCCGTCGCGCGGCGACGCGAAGGCTGGCGAACAGATCGTCAAGTCGATCGGCTGCCAGGGCTGCCACCTGGTCGGCGAAGGGAAGCGGGAGGAGGTCGGGCCGCGCCGGACGTTCGGTCAGCCCCTCGAGAACATCGGCAACAAAACGACCTACGAGTGGGTCTTCAACTGGGTGCGGGATCCGAAGCATTTCAACCCCGGCACCTATATGCCGAACCTGCGGCTGACCGATCAGCAGGCCGCCGACGTCGCGACGTATCTGATGACGCTCAAGCAGGCGGGAGGCGACGCGGCCAAGGCGACCTACGCCCAGAAGGACGTGGACGAGACGCTGCTCGACTACTACCAGAATGCGCTGCCGGTCGAGGAAGCGAAGGCTGCGGTGGCAAAACTCGATACAAAGGCCAAGCAACTCGATCTGGGCCAGAGAGTGATCAGCCGGTACGGCTGCTTCAGCTGCCACGAGATCAAGGGATTCGAGAAGGCGCAGTCGATCGGCACGGACTTGTCGGAGGAGGGGAGCAAGCTCGTCACCCGCCTCGACTTCGCGTTCATCACGGAGATTCCGCACACGTCGAAGATTGGCTGGTTCCGCACGAAGCTCCACAACCCGCGCGAGTTCGACAAGGGCCGTGTGCTCCGGCCGCTCGAGAAGGCGCGGATGCCGAACTTCGAACTCTCCGACATCGAAGTGAACCGCTTGCTGACGGCCATCATGAGCTTCCAGCGCGAGACGCAGCCGGCCGCGGCGATGCCGGTCAAGAACGCGCGGGTCGACTACCGCGTGGCGGGACGGACGCTCGTGCACCGGCAGAACTGCGTCGGCTGTCACATCATCGAGGGCGACGGCGGCGACATGGTGAAGCTGGTGGCCGAGCCGTCGCTCGGTCCGCCGATGCTCACGCCGGAAGGCGCCCGCGTGCAGCCCGATTGGTTGTATGCATTCCTCCGCGGCCCGATTCCGATCCGGCCGTGGCTCAGCGTGCGCATGCCGACCTTCGGCTTCGACGACGAGAAGCTGAACGGCGTGGTGCAGTACTTCGGCGCGGTGTCGAACACCGTGGGACCGTTCCAGACCCACGAGACCGTGCGGCTGACGGCGGCTGAAGAAGGATCGGGCAAGCAGTTGTTCGAGCTGCTCAAGTGCCAGCAGTGCCACGTGCTCGGCGCGATCCCGAAGGATCAGCCGACGGCGAACCTCGCGCCGGACCTGCGCATGGCGCCGGATAGGTTGCAGCCCGAGTGGATTGCGCAGTGGCTCAAGAACCCTGCGGTCATTCTTCCCGGCACGCGCATGCCGGCATTCTGGCCCGACTACCCGAAGACGCAATACCCGGGCGCGGGCGGCACTGCCGAGTCGCAGATCCAGGCGATCAAGAACCACCTGCTGACGTTCAAAGGCGGACCGAGCCCTCGCAAGGGCGGCGGTGGGACTGTGGTCGCCGCGAACTAGGGCAGAGAGCAAAGGGCACAGGGCAGAGGGAAGGGTGAAGTGAACGGCACTTCGCTTTGCCCTCTGCCCTTTGCCTTCTGCCCTGCGTGATCCCAGCATGATCCGCCCGCACCGCGGCCGCTTGCCTCGCATTCATCCCAGCGCCTTCATCGACGACAGCGCGCAGGTCATCGGCGAGGTGGAGATCGGCGAGGAGAGCAGCATCTGGATGTGCGTCGTCGTTCGCGGCGACGTGAACTGGATCCGGATCGGCCGGCGGACGAACATCCAGGATGGCACGACCGTTCACGGCATGTTGGGGACGCATCCCGTGGAGCTCGGCGACGAAGTTACGGTGGGACATGGCGTGGTGCTTCACGGGTGCACCGTTGAAAACCGATGCCTGATCGGGATGGGCGCACTCCTGCTCAACGGCTCCCGAGTGGGGACGGAGTCAATCGTGGCGGCCGGCACGCTTCTCGTCGAGGGCATGCAGGTTCCGCCGCGGTCGCTCGTCATGGGCAGCCCCGGCAAGGTCAAACGATCGCTGACCGACGCTGAGGTCGCGGGCATCCGGGGTTACGCCGATCGCTACGTGGGATACCGCCTCGATTACATGTCTTCAGGAAGCAGCGCGGGCCTCTAGGCCTGCCGTCAATGTCGACCAAGCCTCCAAGCGGCACACGCGATTTCCTGCCGGCAGATGTCCGGCGCCGGGAGCACGTCATCGGTGTCGTCCGTCGCGTGTACGAGCGGTACGGCTTCGAGCCCCTCGAAACCCCGGCGTTCGAGAACATCGAGACACTGATCGGGAAGTACGGCGAAGAGGGCAACAAGCTCATTTTCAAGATCCTGAAGCGCGGCGAGCACGAGGCCAGCGGCGAAGCGGATCTTGCGCTCCGGTACGACCTGACCGTTCCGCTCGCGCGCGTGGTCGCGCAATACCAGAACGAGCTCCCGAAGTTCTTCAAGCGCTACCAGATTCAACCGGTGTGGCGCGCAGACCGGCCGGCGAAGGGGCGTTTCCGCGAGTTCTACCAGTGCGACATCGATTCGATAGGCTCGACGTCGCCCGTGGTTGAGGCCGAGCAGCTGTCGGCGGTCACCGAGGTCCTCACGACGCTGGGTTTCGCCGACTTCACAATCCAGCTGAATCATCGCGTGCTGCTGACGGCGATGCTCGAGGCCGCGAACGTGCCCGCCGGCCTGCACGGCGAGGCGCTGGTGGCGATCGACAAGCTCGACAAGATTGGCCGTGACGGCGTGAGGAAGGAACTGGTCGGCCGCGGCGTCACCGACGAGAGTGCGTCCGCCTGCCTCGATGCCTTCGAGGATGTGCCGGCGTTCGAGCGGCTGGTGCAGGGATCCGACAAGGGCGGCGCCGCCAAGTTCGAGGTCGACCGCATTCTGTCTCTCGCCAGCGGCACGCCGGCCTCCGGGCACGTGAGCTTCGTCCCGCGCCTCGCGCGCGGGCTGTCATACTACACCGGCGCGATCATGGAAATCACCGTGCCCGATCTGGCCGGCAGCCTCGGCGGCGGCGGCCGCTACGACAACCTCGTCGGGATGTTCCTGGGGCGGGACGTGCCCGCATGCGGGTTCTCGCTCGGCCTCGAGCGCATCATCGTCGTCATGACCGAGCGCGGAATGTTTCCGGACGCGATCGCCGGCGGCGGCGTGGACGTGATGGTGACGGTGTGGAACGACGACTCCCGATCCGACGCCCTGACGCTCGCCGGCGAGCTGCGCCGCGGCGGCCTTCGCGTCGACGTTTACCCGGAGGCCGACAAGCTGGGCAAGCAGTTCAAATACGCCTCGAGCCGCGCCGTGCCGTTCGTGGCGATTGTCGGCGACGACGAGCGCGCCAACGGCACCGTCGGCGTCAAAGATCTGCGCAGCGGCGCGCAGGAAACCATGCCCCGGTCGGAAGCCGCGGCATTCATCGCCGCCCGCGTGAACCCAGAACCGTGAACCGTGAACCGTGAACCCTGAACCCTGAACCTTGAACCCTGAACCCCGTGATCGCTGTTAATCGCTACCGCTCCCACACCTGCGCCGTTCTTCGCCCCGAGCACATCGGCCAGCCCGTCAAGCTGGCCGGCTGGGTGCATCGCAAGCGCGATCACGGCTCGCTCCTGTTCATCGACCTGCGCGACCACTACGGCATTACGCAGTGCGTGTTCACGCCGAACTCCGCGGCGTTCGCCGCCGCCGAGTCGGTCCGCCTCGAAAGCGTCATCAGCGTGAGCGGGAGCGTGATCGAGCGCACGGCGGAGAACGTCAACCCGGCGCTGCCGACCGGCGGGATCGAGGTCAAGGTCGAGGGGCTCGAAGTGCTGTCGACAGCGGAACTGCTGCCGTTCCAGGTCGCGGGCACGCAGGACATCCCCGAAGAGCAGCGCCTGCGCTACCGGTTCCTCGACCTGAGGCGCGAGAAGATCCACGCGAACATCATCCTGCGCTCGAAGGTGATTTCGAGCATCCGGCGCCGGATGCAGGACCAGGGCTTCCTCGAGTTCCAGACGCCGATTCTAACGTCGAGCTCTCCGGAAGGCGCGCGCGACTACCTGGTGCCCAGCCGGATTCACGAGGGGAAGTTCTACGCGCTGCCGCAGGCGCCGCAGCAGTTCAAGCAGCTCCTGATGGTGGCCGGCTTCGATCGCTACTTTCAGATCGCCCCCTGCTTTCGCGACGAAGACGCCCGTGCCGATCGGTCGCCGGGCGAGTTCTATCAGCTCGACGTCGAGCTGTCCTTCGTGACGCAGGACGATGTGTTCGGCGCGATCGAGCCCGTGCTCGCCGGCGTTTTCCAGGAGTTCTCCGACTTCACGGTCACGCCGCCGCCGTTCCCCCGCATCGCGTACGACGATGCGATGGCGATGTACGGGAGCGACAAGCCGGACCTGCGCAACCCCATCAGGGCGGCGGACGTGACGGAGATTTTCCGCGGCTCGGAGTTCGCCGTGTTCGCGCGGGCCGTCGAGGAAGGCGCGGTCGTGCGCGCCATCCGCGCGCCCGGGGCCGGCGAGAAGTCGCGCAGCTTCTTCGACAAGACGGTCGGCCTTGCCGAGACGCTCGGCCTGGGCGGGCTGGCGTACATCGTCGCGGCGGAAACACCCAAGGGCCCGCTGGCGAAATACCTTCCGGAAGATCGCCGCAAGCGCGTGTTCGACGCGGCGGGCGTTCAGCAGGGGGACGCGGTCTTCTTCGTTTCCGGCGCGCCGAAGACGCTTTCGAAGGCGATCGACGGCCTGCGCAATCACCTCGCGAAGGAACTGGGGCTGCTCGAGGCGAACGCCTACCGGTTCTGCTGGGTCACCGACTTTCCGTTCTTCGAGCTGGACCCGGAAACGAACCAGATCGCGTTCAGCCACAACCCGTTTTCGATGCCGCAGGGTGGCCTCGAGGCGCTGAACGGGAGCGATCCGCTGTCGATCAAGGCCTTCCAGTACGACATCGTCTGCAACGGCGTCGAGCTGTCGAGCGGGGCGATCCGTAATCACCGTCCCGACGTCATGCTCCGGGCGTTCGAGATCGCGGGCTATGGTCCGGATGAGGTCGAGAAACGGTTTGGCGGCATGCTCAATGCCTTCCGCCACGGAGCTCCACCGCACGGGGGGCTGGCGCCGGGAATCGACCGTATCGTCATGCTGCTGGCTCAGGAGCCCAATCTCCGGGAGGTGATTGCGTTCCCGATGACGCAAAATGCCGAAGATCTCCTCATGAATGCCCCGTCTCCCGTATCTGACAAGCAGTTGCGGGAGCTGCACATCCGGGTGGTGGAGTCCCGAAAGAAGTAAAATCGTGACTGCTCAATGAAACGAATTGCCATCCCCGAAGAGGGGATTGAAACACTGTTTGGCTCCTACGACGAGAACCTCAAGCACCTCGAATCCCGCTTCAACGTCCGCATCCGCACGCAGGGACACGATCTCCTGGTGGAAGGCGAGCCCCCCGACCTGGAGCGCGTCGACCGCGTCGTCGGCCAGCTGTCGGCGTTGATGAAGGATGGGTACAAGCTCTCGAACGCAGATGTGAAGACCGCCTCGGATCTCGTGGCGCACGACGGTTCGATCGACCTGCGCGACCATTTTCTCAAGGGGAGCCTGACGCCGGGCGGCCGGCGCCGCGTGGCGCCGAAGACCATCAACCAGCGCCGGTACCTCGAGGCCATCGATCAGCACGACATCGTGTTCGGCATCGGCCCGGCCGGCACGGGCAAAACGTACCTCGCGATGGCGCAGGCAGTGGCGTTTCTCGTGGCGAAGAAGGTGAGCCGGATCATCCTGGCTCGCCCCGCTGTCGAAGCCGGGGAGAAGCTGGGATTCCTGCCGGGAGATCTGCAGGAGAAAGTGAACCCGTATCTGCGTCCGCTGTACGACGCGCTCTACGACATGCTGGACACCGAGCGGGTGGCGCGCTACCTCGAGCGCGGCGTGATCGAAATCGCGCCCATCGCGTTCATGCGCGGCCGGACGCTCAACGATTCGTTCGTCATCCTGGACGAGGCGCAGAACACCACGTCCGAACAGATGAAGATGTTCCTCACGCGGCTCGGGTTCGGCGCCAAGGCCGTGATCACCGGCGACGTCACGCAGATCGACTTGCCGGCCGGCCGGACGTCGGGCCTGGTCGAGGCCATGAAAGTCGTAAGTCACATCGAGGGTGTGTCGTTCATTTACTTCGACGATCGGGACGTCGTCCGACACAAGCTGGTCCAGCAGATCGTCAAGGCCTACGAGGCGTTCTCGAATCCGAACGGCGGACGCCCTGCTCATGGGTCCTGACGGCTCCGGTGCTTCACATCGGGCGCTGCGGGTTCTGGTTGGCGACGAGCACGGCCGGCGTATGCCGTCCGCGCCGTCGCTCGCGCGCTGGCTGAAAGACATCGCACCCGCGCGCGCGCGCGGCACCCTGAGCGTCGCCGTCGTCAGCGATGCGCGGATCCGTTCGCTGAATCGGCGGTATCGCGGCGTCGATCGCGCCACGGATGTCCTCAGCTTTCCGGTCGCCGATCGCCGGTCACCGCTGACCGCTGACCGATCACTGATCACTGATCACCGTTCACCAATCACCGATCGCTGTCTGGGCGACATCGTCATCGCGCGGGGCGTGGCGCGGCGGCAGGCGCGCGAGGCGGGCCATTCGGAGCTCACGGAATGGCGGGTCCTGGCCCTGCACGGCCTGCTGCACCTGCTTGGCTACGACCACGAGCGCGACGCGGGACGCATGCGTCGCGTGGAGGCCCGTCTACGCCGCCGGGGCGGGCTGCCCGGCGGCCTCATCGAGAGAGCGGGGCGGCGGTGATTCCGCTCGTCGTGTTCCTCCTGGCGTGCGTCGCCGTCCTGCTCGGCTCGATCGAGGCCGCGTTCAGCGCGCTGATGCGGCTGTCGCTGCGTCTGGCCGCCGAGCGCAGCGATCGCCCCGGCACCCTCGCCACGTATCTGGACGATCCGCTCCTGTTGTTTGTCCCCGTCCGTTTCCTGCTGGCGCTGGTGACGGCAGCGGCCACCGCGCTGCTCGCGACCGGCATCGGCATCGAGGGGACGCCGACGGTCTCGTTTGTCGCGGTGACCGTGGTGGCCTTCATCGCGGTGTTCGAGCTGCTGCTGCCGCGCGTGATCGTCGCGCGCGATCCGGAAGGCATACTGGAACTGCTCCTCCCGATCTTCACGCCCGTGGCCTACGCGCTCGGCCCGCTGACGCGATGGATGACGCCGGCGCCGAACCTGGCGGCGACGCGGCGAGCCATCCCGCCGGTCGGCGCCGAGGACGCCCCAACCGACGCCCCGAGCGAGGCCGCCAAGACCGACGCCGACCCGGTGGAGCACGAGGGAATCATCGAGGGCGAGGAGCGGCGGCTCCTTCAGAACATCATGGATTTCGGGGGCACACTCGTCCGCGAGGTCATGACGCCACGCCCCGACATCGTCGCACTGCCTGAGAAGGCGACGATCGGCGAATTGCGCGCGATCTTCCGCGAGCAGGAATACTCGCGGTTCCCTGTCTTCAAGGAAAGCCTCGACAACATCGCCGGGTTCGTGTTCATCAAGGACCTGGTCGCCATGGACGCGTCGGAGGATGCCCGGGCGATCACGTCGATCATCAGGCCGGCCGTGGTCGTGCCCGAAACCAAGCGGGTGCCGGAGCTCCTGAAACAGTTCCAGCGGCAGCAGACGCAGATTGCGATCGTCGTCGATGAGTACGGCGGCACGGCCGGCCTCGTCACAATCGAAGATCTGCTCGAGGAGATTGTCGGCGAAATCCGCGACGAGTACGACGTGGAGATGGAGTCCGTCGTGGACGAGGGCAACGGCCGGTTCGTGTTCAGCGGCAAGGTCGACGTCGACGAGATCGCGCGCAGGCTGGACGTGCACATCGAGCGGGAAGGGTTCGAGACGGTCGGCGGATACCTGCTCTCGCACCTGGGCCGCGTGCCGACCGTGGGCGAGCGATTCGACATCGACGGGCTGACCGTGGAAGTGCTCGATGCCGAACGCCGCCGCGTCAACAAGGTCCGGATCGTGAAACACGAGGAACCGGTCGAGGCCGAGCCGCATGGCTCATAAGTTCGGCCTGGTTTCGTTCATCGGGCGTCCGAATGCCGGCAAGTCGACGCTGCTCAACCGGCTGGTGGGCACCAAGCTCGCGATCGTCTCCGACAAGCCCCAGACGACCAGGACGCGGATTCACGGCGTGCGGAACTACCCGGACGCCCAGGTCGTGTTCGTGGACACGCCGGGCATACACCGCCCGCTCCACCGGATGAACGTGCAGATGGTGGACGCCGCCGTGGAAGCGATGCGCGAGGTGGACATCGTCGGCCTCGTGGTGGATGCGAGCGAGCCGACCGGCAAGGGCGACAAGTTCGTCGCGGACCTGGTCAAAGAGGTGCAGGCGCCGGTCATCCTGATCCTCAACAAGGTCGACCTGATGAAGAAGACGCGCCTGCTGCCGATCATGGAGCGGTACGGGAAGGACGGGCAGTTCTCCGAAATCGTGCCCGTGTCGGCGTCGACGGGAGAGAACGTGGATCGTCTCGAACGGCTGCTCGTCGATCGGCTGCCGGAAGGCGAGGCGCGGTATCCGGCCGACTACGTGACCGACCGGCCTGAACGGTTTTTTGCGGCCGAGATTGTGCGGGAGCAGCTCCTGCAGGCGACCCACGACGAGATCCCGTTTGCCAGCGCCGTCGTCGTCGACAAGTTCGAGGAGCCGACGGGCGAGCGCGGGCTGATGCGGCTGTATTGCACGATCGTGGTCGACCGTGAGTCGCAGAAGCCGATCGTGGTGGGACGCGGTGGAGAGATGATCAAGCGGATCGGCACGGCCGCCCGCCTGGAGCTCGAGCGGTTCTTCGGGACACGCGTCTACCTGGATCTGCACGTGAAGGTGAAGTCGGAGTGGCGCGAGGACGATCACGTGCTGGGCGAGATCGGGATGGGGAAGCGTGACGAGGAGTGACGGGAGCAGTGCAGGCCTTTAGGCCTGCCGAAATGTAGTACGATCCTGACCCGCCCTGAATGCCGCTGCATACCACTGACGCGTTGATTCTTCGGACCTACAAACTCGGCGAGTCGGATCGGATCGTGGTGTTCCTGACGCGCGATCGCGGCAAGAAGCGGGGCGTGGCGAAGAACGCCCGCCAGAGCCGCCGGCGCTTCGGCGGGGCGCTCGAGCCGCTCACGTGCGGGCGCGTGGGGTACTTCGAGCGCGAGCGGCGGGACCTGGTGCGCCTCGACTACGTCGAGCAGCGGCGGTCGCCGCTGTCGGCGGCCGACGGCGAGGCGCTGGGCTACGCGGAGTACTTCGCGGAGCTGATCGACGAGTGGGCGCAGGAAGGCGATCCGAGCGAGACGCTGTACCGCCTCGGCGTGTCCATGGTCGAGGCGATGGCGAAGGGCGTGCCGATCGAGCCCCTCGCGCGGTACTTCGAGTTCTGGCTGCTTCGGCTCCAGGGCGTGTACGAGGAAGGGGAGCGGCTGTCGGCCGGCGCGCGCGCCTTTCTCGAAACCGCGCGGGCGTCCAGCCCCTTCGCGCTGGGAGACGTCAAAGTGTCGCGCCACACGCTGAACGAGCTCGAAGCCGCGCATCGCGACTTGATCACGCTGCACCTCGAAAAAGACCTGAAGTCCGTGCGCGTGCTGCGGGAAATGCGACGATGACAACAACAACGAAGCCACAGAGGCACAGCGGACACGGCCTGTGACGTTCCAGAATCTCATCCTCAAACTGTCCGAATTCTGGGCCTCGCGCGGGTGCGTGCTCCAGCAGCCCCTTGACGTCGAGGTCGGCGCCGGCACCATGCACCCGGAGACGTTCCTGCGCGTGCTCGGCCCCGCGCACTGGAGCGTCGCGTACGTGCAGCCCTCGCGCCGGCCGGCCGACGGACGCTTCGGGCAGAACCCGAACCGCCTGTTCAAGCACCATCAGTTCCAGGTCGTGCTGAAGCCGGCGCCGGACGAAGTCCAGAACCTGTACCTCGAGAGCCTGGAAGCGTGCGGTATCAACCCGCGCCAGCACGACATCCGCTTCGAGGAGGACAACTGGGAGTCGCCCACGCTCGGCGCGTGGGGCATCGGCTGGCAGGTCCTGTTCGACGGCCTCGAGATCACGCAGTTCACGTATTTCCAGCAGGCCGGCGGCATCGAGCTGGCGCCGATCTCGGCGGAGCTGACGTACGGGCTCGAGCGGATCGCGATGGTGCTGCAGAAGGTGGACAGCATCTACGACATCGAGTGGGCGCCGGGGGTCAAGTACGCGGACGTACGCCTGCGCGAGGAGGTGGAGCAGTCGAAGTACGCCTTCAACGCGGGCGTCGAGCTCGCGGCGGGCGACGACTTCGCGACGCTGCACCGTTCGCTGTACGACAACAACTACCGGCTCGCGGAGGCGCTTCTGAGGTCCGGGCTCGTCCTGCCGGCGCTCGAGCACACCTTGAAGTGCTCGCACCTGTTCAACATCCTCGACGCGAGCAACAGCGTCGGCGTCACCGAGCGGGCCGCGTTCATCCTCAACATCCGGAAGCTCGCCATTGGCGTGGCGAAGACGTACGTCGAGCAGACCAGCCAGCAGCCGGAGCTCGCACCGGAAGAGAAGGGCGTGTAGGGTGGAGCGCGAATTGTTGCTCGAGCTCGGGTGCGAGGAAATTCCGGCGAGCTGGCTGCCGGCGCTGACAAAAGAAGTCGGCGAGGCGCTGGCCGGCCAACTGCGCGAACGGCGGCTGCCCCCGGAGACCCCGGTCGAGACCTTCAGCACGCCGAGGCGCCTGACCGTCCGCATCGAACGCATTCCTGAGCGGCAGACCGACCTCGAGGAGCTCGTGACGGGGCCGCCGGTCGCGGCAGGCTTCAAGGCCGACGGCACGCCGACTCCGGCGGCTGCGGGCTTCGCGTCCAAGCAGGGCGTCGAGGTCTCCGCGCTCGAACGCATCGAGACGCCGAAGGGCGTGTATCTCGGTTACCGCAGACGGCAGCGCGGCAGGGCCTCGGTCGACGTCCTGCCCGACGTGCTCGGCGGCACGCTTCGCGCGCTGACGTTTCCCAAGCTCATGCACTGGGACGCGATGCTCGACGACGGGAAAGGCGATCTGCTGTTTGGCCGGCCCATCCGCTGGATGCTGTTCCTGTACGGCGGCCGCGTCGTGCCGTTCGCCATCAGCCGGACGCCGGCGGCTCAAACGGGCGGCGTCCAGGACGTCGCGACCGGGGCCGCGACGTACGGCCATCGGTTTCTCACGACGAGCGGCCGCGCGGGCCGCGCCATCAAGGTCCGCTCGTTCGACGAGTACCGAGCCCGGCTGCTCGAGAACTTCGTCATTCTGGAGCGGAGCGAACGGCACGATCGGATTGCCCGAGAGCTGGAAGCGAAGGCGCGGCGGCTCCAGGGCCTCGTGAGCCGCAACGCGCGCCACGAGTCGGGCCTGCTGCAAGAGGTGCCCGACCTGGTCGAGTACCCGTCGGTGATCGCTGGCACGTTCGCGCAGGAGTTCCTCCAGCTGCCGGACGAAGTGCTGACGACAACGCTGATTCATCACCAGCACTACTTCCCGGTGGAGGACGAGCACGGCAAGCTGAAGAACGCGTTTCTCGCCGTGATCAACACCGAACCGGACAACGAACGGACGATAGCCCGGAACGCCGAGCGTGTGGTGACCGCGCGGCTGCGCGACGCGCAGTTCTTCTGGGAAGCCGACCGGAAGGTGGCGCTCGAATCGCGGATCGACCGGCTCGCGACGCTGACGTTCCACAAGAAGCTCGGAACGTACAAGGAAAAGGCCGAGCGGATCGAGCGCCTGGCGCGGTGGATTGCGTTGGACGCGCTTCGGTGCGTCGGTGAGATCGCCGACCACGCCGCTCGGGCCGCGCGCCTGTCGAAAGCGGACCTCGCGACCGACATGGTGCGTGAGTTCCCGGAACTCCAGGGCGTCATGGGTGGCGTGTACGCCCGGGTCGAGGGGCAGCCTGAAGAAGTCTGGAAGGCGATTTACTACCACTACCTGCCGATCGGCGTTGAAGCCGACGCGCCGCCGAACAAGGCGCAGCTCGGGAGGGCGGCCGTAACTTGGGCCGCGGTTTCCCTCGCCGACAAGCTGGATACGATCGTCGGTTTGTTTTCGACAGGCGAAAAACCTACTGGTTCCCGCGACCCGTTCGGCCTGCGTCGAGCTGCCCAGGGCGTCGTGAAGATCCTTGCTGATCGTCACGAACTCCAGCCAGAGTCTCATGCGAATCCGCGCCGGCTGCTCCAGGAAGCGTTTGCTCCTCACCATGGATCCGCCGCAGACATTTCAGCGGCGTCGGGGTTTTTGTGGGAACGAACCGAACACCTGTACGAGCAGCGGGGCAGCCGCGCCGACGAGATCCGCGCCGTTCGATCTGACGACTGGTCTTTATACGACACGATTAGGCAAAGAATTGATGCTCTCAAGAAAGTCCGGCACTCAGACCAGTTCAAGGCGCTAGCGACGCTCTTCAAGCGCGTCAAGAACATCACAAACGACAAGAAGGACGACGGTCGCGATCTGAGCAGTCTGAGGGCCGTGCTCAATGAGCCGGCAGAACTGGCGCTTACTGATGCGATGCTTGAGCGTTGGCCTCTTCTTGAGAGCTCCGCTTCCTCACGAAAGTTCGGCGAGGTGGTCGAGGAGCTGGCGGGCCTGCAACCCTTCGTGGACCGATTCTTCAAGGATGTGCTGGTGATGGCCGACGACGAAGCCTTACGGGACGCACGACTGATGTTGCTGGTTCGGCTGCGTCGAGCGGTCATGCAGAACATCGGTGATATTTCTGAAATTGCGCCCGAGGAAGCGAAGCAGGCCTGAAGGCCTGCACTACGACCGATCGAGAGTGCTGACGACAAAGACTCTCTGTGTGCTCCGCGTGCTCTGCGTTGATCGTCGTGAGCGCGCGATATAATTGCGGATCATCCAACTAGATTGAAGAGTCCCACCTACCATATGTCCAAGAAAAAGAGTGCTGCGAAAGCGAAGTCCGGCAAGTACGTCTACCTGTTCGGCAAAGGAAAGACCGACGGCAACGGCGGCATGAAGCCGCTGCTCGGCGGCAAGGGGGCGAACCTAGCCGAGATGTGCCGCATCGGCCTCCCCGTGCCGCCCGGCTTCACCATCACCACTGAAGTCTGCACCTATTACTACGACCACAAACGCACCTACCCGTCCGCGCTCAAGGCGCAGATGCAGGCCGGCGTGACCTCGATCGAGAAGCAGACCGGCAAGAAGTTCGGCGACGTCAAGGATCCGCTGCTCGTATCGGTCCGCTCGGGCGCGCGCGACTCGATGCCGGGCATGATGGACACCATCCTCAACCTGGGGTTGAACGACCAGACCGTCGAGGCCCTCTCGAAGAAAACGGGCAACGCCCGCTTCGCGTGGGACTGCTACCGCCGGTTCGTCCAGATGTACGGCGACGTCGTCCTCGGCGTGCAGAAGCGGCCGGACGAAGATCACGAGCCGTTCGAGGTGGCGATTGAAACGTTGAAGCACGAGCGCTACCACAAGGCCGTCGAAGACACCGCGCTGACGGCTGACGACCTGAGGGAGCTCGTACGTCGTTTCAAGGCGCTCGTGAAGGCCCGCGCCGGCAAGGACTTCCCGGCGTCGCCGTGGGACCAGCTCATGGGCGCGGTCGGCGCGGTGTTCGGGTCGTGGATGAACGATCGCGCGATCGTCTATCGGCGCAAGTACAACATTCCGACGGAATGGGGCACGGCCGTGAACGTGCAGGCGATGGTGTACGGAAACACCGGCGACCAGTCGGGGTCGGGCGTGGCGTTCACGCGTAACCCGGCGAACGGCACGAAGGAGTTCTACGGCGAGTTCCTGATCAACGCGCAAGGCGAGGACGTCGTCGCGGGCGTGCGGACACCCGAGCCGGTCGCACAGCTCGAGAAACATCTGCCGAAGGCGTTTCACGAGCTCGAGCGCATCCGGCAGACGCTCGAGACGCACTTCAAGGACGTGCAGGACTTCGAGTTCACCATCGAAGACGGTGTCGTCTACATGCTCCAGACGCGCAACGGCAAGCGCACGGCGATGGCCGCGCTCAAGTTCTCGATGGACATGTGCAAGGAGAAGCTCATCGACTGGAAGACCGCCGTCATGCGGAACCCGGCGGATCAGTTCGACCAGCTCCTGGCGCCGGTGTTCGACGTGGCCGAAGCCAAGAAGGCCGCGGTCATCGCGACGGGCCTGCCCGCCGGCCCTGGAGCGGCGTCCGGCCAGATCTACTTCAACGCCGATCGCGCGGTCGCGGCAGCGGAGAGGAAGGAACAGGTCCTGCTCGTCCGCGTCGAGACGTCGCCCGAAGACCTCCGGGGAATGATCGCGGCGGAGGGGATTCTGACGGCGCGCGGCGGCGTGTCGTCGCACGCCGCCCTGGTGGCCAGGCAGATGGGCAAGGTCTGCGTCTGCGGCGCGGCTGCGCTCGAAGTGGACTACCAGGCGCGCACGGTCAAGGTCGATGGCCGGACATTCAAGGAAGGCGACTGGATGTCCATCGACGGCACGGCCGGGAAGGTGTTCGCCGGGCGTGTCGCGACCGCGCCATCCGAGATCGTGGCAGCGCTGGTCGACGGCGACAAGGCGGCCAGGCAGACCGAGAAGTTCAAGAGTTTCCAGCAGCTGATGAAGTGGTGCGACCAGGCGACGCGCATGTCGGTGCGGACCAACGCCGACACGCCGGAACAGACGCAGAATGCCCTCGCGTTCGGCGCCGTCGGGATCGGCCTCTGCCGGACCGAGCACATGTTCTTCGAGGGCGACCGCATCGACGCGATGCGCGAGATGATCCTGGCCGAGGACCTCGACGCCCGGAAGGCAGCGCTCGCGAAGCTGCTGCCGTATCAGCGCGACGACTTCGCCGGCATCTTCCGGGCCCTCAAGGGATTCCCGGCGACGATCCGGTTCCTCGACCCGCCGCTGCACGAGTTCCTGCCGCAGACACCGGAACAACAGGCGGCCCTCGGGAAGAAGCTCGGCGTCGCCGCGGAGAAGATCCACCTGCGCGTCGAGCAGCTCCACGAGTTCAACCCGATGCTCGGCCTCCGCGGATGCCGCCTGGGCATCGACTTTCCCGAGATTTCCGAGATGCAGGCGCGAGCCGTCTTCGAGGCGGCGGCCATCGTGCAGAAGGAAGGGACCAAGGTTCGTCCCGAAGTCATGATTCCCCTCGTCGGCTTCAAGAAGGAGTTCGATCTGCAGCTCGAGATCGTTCACCGTGTCGCGAAGGAGGTGCAGGCCGAGCGGAAAGTGAAGCTCGAGTACCTGGTCGGCACCATGATCGAGATCCCGCGCGGCGCGCTGACGGCCGACGAGATCGCCGAAACGGCCGAATTCTTCAGCTTCGGCACAAACGATCTGACACAGACGGGCCTGGGGATGTCGCGAGACGACTCGGGGTCGTTCCTGCCGCACTACGCCGAGCTCGAGATCGTGAAGAACAACCCGTTCGCGACCATCGATCAGAGCGGCGTCGGCCAGCTGGTCGAGATCGCGGTGAAGAAGGGTCGGGCCTCGCGCCCGAAGATCAAGCTCGGGATCTGCGGCGAGCACGGCGGCGACCCCGCGTCGATCCACTTCTTCGAGAAGGTCGGCCTCGACTACGTCAGCGCGTCGCCGTACCGCGTCCCGGTCGCGCGCCTCGCGGCGGCGCAGGCGGCGATTGCGGGAAAAGCCAGATAGGGCATAGGGCAGAGGGCATAGAGCAGAGGGGAGGGCGCAGGGCCAGATCCTCTTTCCCTTTGCCCTTTGCCCTCTGCTCTTTGCCCTGACATGAATACGATCTTCGTCCACCGCGACGGCCGGACGGAACCAGCGACCAGCATCGATCGGAGCTGGCTCGGTCCGGCCCCCGCTGGAAAAACCCTGTATCTGTGGGTGGATCTTGCGGCGCCGTCGATTCCCGAATCGCTGGTGCTCACCGACAGCTTCGCCTTTCACCCGCTGGCCGTCGAAGCCGCCCGCGCCGAGCGGCAGGTGCCGACGGTCGACGCCTTCGCCGGCTACCTCTTTGCCGTGGTCGCCGGCGCGGACGCCGACATCAGCGTCTTCGTCGGCCCTCACTACATCGTCAGCGTCCATCGCGCCGAGTCGAAGGCGATCGCGGACCAGATCGACAGCGTCCGGCACGGCGGCAAGCAGTTCAACGAGGGCCCGTTCGCGATGTTCCACCGGCTGGTGGACGCGACGGTTGACGGGCTGGCGCAGGTCGTTCAGACGCAGCGTTCCGGCGTCGACGGCCTCGAGAAGCGGTTGCTCGAGAAGGCGACGCCGGATGTGGTCCGCGAGGTCCTGCGGGCGCGAAGCGATGCCTTCGAGCTCGGGCAGCGCCTGTCCTGCGAGCTGGCGGCCGTGGGGCGCCTGGCGAGGCGGGAGATCGTGGAAATCAGCGACGAGATGGCCATCCGCTTCCGGCACGTTCAGCATCACCTCACCCAGCTGACCGGCGACCTGCTGGGGATCGAGCACCGGCTGGGCGGTCTCATCACCGCCGCCGGGCTCGTGTCGAAGAAGGGCTGGATGTAGCGTGGGGAAGATCACCCGCCTCGCCGACGACCTTGCCAATCAGATCGCGGCCGGCGAAGTCGTCGAGCGGCCCGCCTCAGTCGTCAAGGAACTGGTCGAGAACGCCCTCGACGCGGGCGCAAGGCGGATCCGGGTTCACGTCGAATTCGGCGGCAAGAAGCAGGTGCAGGTCGAGGACGATGGGGAAGGGATGGAGCCGGAGGATGCGCGGCTGTCGCTCGAGCGCCATGCCACGAGCAAGATCCGCCGCGCTGCCGACCTCGCGGCAATCGCGACGCTCGGGTTTCGCGGCGAAGCGCTGCCTTCCATCGCGTCGGTGTCGCACTTCGTCCTGCGGACGCGGGCGCGCGGCCATCAGACCGGGACGGAAATCCGTGTCAACGGCGGGACTGTCGCGTCTGCGGTCGAAGTCGGCGCCCCGGAGGGCACGCGGGTCGAGGTCAACGATCTGTTCTACAACCTTCCCGCGCGCCGCAAGTTCCTGAAGTCCGACGGCGCCGAGAGCGCGCAGGTGTCGCGCGTGGTCACGCAGCTCGCGCTGGCGAACCAGGCTGTTGGCTTCACGTTGACCAGCGCCGGTCGGACCGTCCTCGAGTGTCCCCCGGCAGTGTCGCTGCGCGATCGGCTGTATCAGCTGTACGGCGACCGGGTCGACCTGCTGGAGGTGGCCAAGGCGGCCGGCGGCATCCGCCTGAGCGGGTACATCGCGGCGCTGGCGGAGCAGGGGCCGACACGCGGTCCCCAGAACGTCTTCGTCAACCGGCGCATCGTGAAGGATCGGACGATCGCTCACGCCATCATCAACGCCTACAGCGTCGCGTCGATCAAGGAGCGCAGCCCGGAGGTGCATCTGTTCATCGAGATGCCCGCCGACGCGGTGGACGTGAACGTGCACCCGACGAAGGCCGAAGTGCGCTTCCGCGAGCAGTCGCTGGTGCACGAAGTGGTGCGGCGAGGCCTGATGGACGCGCTCGGCCAGGGCGGCGTGCCCCAGCTGCAGCTGCAGCCCGAAGTGCAGGTCCAGATTCCGCGCGACACGGCGCTGCCCGGCGTGCTCGCCGGCGGCGTTTACCCGAACCGCTGGCTGCCGGATGCCGTGCGGACAGCGATGTCCCCGCCAGCCCCGCCCGGCCTGCCAGCCCAGCCCGCCCTCGGGGCGTCCGGCCCGCCCGCCCTTGGAATGCCCGCCCAGCCTGCCCCGGGGATTCGCCCCCTGATTCCGCTCGGGCAGTTCCGCGACACGTTCATCATCGCAATAGACGATGAGGGGGTGGCGATCATCGATCAGCACGTGGCGCACGAGCGCGTGCTGTTCGAACGGGTCATGGAGCGGCTGACGGCGGGACGGCTCGAGTCGCAGCGCCTGCTGGTGCCGCTGGTGATCGAGATGTCGGCCGACGAGCACGAGTCGCTCGTGGCGCGCGCGGCGGCACTCGAGCAGTTCGGGTTCGAGTTCGAGAGCTTCGGCGGCTCCGCGATCAACGTGACCGCGGTGCCCGCGCTCATCGACGCCGGCGACAGCGCCAAGGCGCTGCTGGCGCTCGCGCACGATCTCGAGGGGCTCGACGCGGGCGCGCACCTCCAGGACGCCATCCAGCGCATCGCGGCGACCACGGCCTGTCACGCGGCGGTGAAGGCCAACTACCCGCTCAGCCACGAGAAGATGACGCATATCCTCGACGAGCTGAGGGCGACGGCGTACTCGACCGTCTGCCCGCACGGCCGTCCGGTCATGCTGCGGCTGACCAGGCGCGAGATCGAGAAGAACTTCGACAGGATCTAGATAGGTCAGGTGGGTCGGGTAGGTCGGGTGAGTCGGGTAGGTCAGGCGGGGAGGAACGCGTGAACGCAGTGCTCTACTACGTTGGGCGCGGCGGGCAGATTCTCGGGATGTGGATCCTGCTCGTGGACGTCGTGACGGCCGGGCCGCTGGGGCCGAACGCGAAGCTGTTCGGTGTCGGCGTCGTGGCGTTTCTGGCGGGGTGGGGGCTGACGCGAGTCACTCGCGGCGGCGCTTCTTGATCTCCTCCCAGCCATCCAGCCGCCGTTTGATCTCCTTTTCGAACCCGCGCTCCTTCGGCTCGTAGTACTTGCGCCCTTCGAGGGCCGGCGGCAGGCAGGACATGTCCGCCACCGCATCGGCCTCGTTGTGCGCGTAGCGATAGCCCTTCCCGTAGTCCAGTTCCTTCATCAGCCGTGTGGGCGCGTTCCGCAGGTGGAGCGGCACTGGTTCGGCGACGTCGCGGTGCGCGTCTTCGGCCGCGCGGTTGTAGGCTTCGTAGACGGCGTTGCTCTTGGGGGCCGTCGCCAGGTAGATCGCGGCCTGCGCGAGAGCCGTGTTGCCTTCGGGCATCCCGATGAAGTGGACGGCGTCCTTCGCAGCGACGGCGACGGTCAGGGCCTGCGGGTCCGCGTTGCCGATGTCCTCCGATGCGAACCGCACCAGGCGCCTCGCAATGTAGAGCGGATCCTCGCCGGCTTCCACCATGCGCGCCAGCCAGTAGACCGCCGCATCGGGGTCGCTGTTGCGCATGGATTTGTGGAGCGCCGAAATGATGTTGTAGTGCTCTTCGCCGGACTTGTCGTAGAGGAGCGCGCGCCGCTGGATCGTCTGGTTGATTCGGGCGAGATCGAGCCGCCGTTCGCCGTCGACAAGAGGCGCCCCGGCGACGCTGAGCTCGAGGAGATTCAGCGCCGTACGCGCGTCGCCGTTGGCATAGACGGCGATGGCTGTCAATGCGGCGTCTTCCACCAGTACGGGTTCTCCGCCGAGGCCTCGCACCGGATCGTGCAGGGCACGCGTGACGATCCCTTCGATCTCCTCCGTCGTCAGGCCGCGCATGACGAAGACCTTCGAACGCGACAGCAGGGCCGCGTTGATCTCGAACGAGGGATTCTCCGTCGTCGCGCCGACCAGAACGATGTCGCCGGCCTCGACGCGGGGCAGAAAGGCGTCCTGCTGGGCCTTGTTGAAGCGGTGGATTTCGTCGATGAACACGATCGTGCGCTGGCCCGTCGCACGGCGCAGGCGTTCGGCGTCGGCCATCACCTCGCGGATTTCCTTGATCCCCGCCAGCACGGCGCTGAACGCGACGAAACGCGCGCGCGTGGTGTCGGCGATGATCCGCGCGAGCGTCGTCTTGCCCGTGCCCGGCGGTCCCCAGAGGACGATGGATTGCAGCCGGTCGCGCTCGATGGCTTCGCGCAGCGGCATGCCCGGCGCGAGCAGATCCTGCTGGCCGACGAACTCGTCGAACGTCCGCGGACGCATGCGCTCGGCCAGCGGCGCCGTCTGTTCGCGACCCGCGCCGGGCGGCTCGTCTGGAAAGAGCGATCGACATCAGCGTCTCTGCCGCAGCGCTTCGTAGACGACGATCGCGGCCGCCACGGCCGCGTTGAGAGACTCGACAGGCGCCTGCATCGGAATCGTCAGCTTCTCATCGGCCAGATCGACCGTCGCGGCATCGAGCCCGGGACCTTCGCCGCCGATCAGGATCGCCGCGCCGCCGCGCAAGTCCACGTCGTACAACGAGCGCCCTCCGCGAGGCACGGTGGCGATGATGCGGCAGCCGTGGCCGCGCGCTTCGGCGATCGCCGCCGCGGCAGTCGGGGCCGTGCCGATCGGCAGGCGGAGCGCGCTGCCGGAGGATCCGCGCAGGGCCTTCCAGCCGAACGGGTCGGCGCACGCGCCGGCGGCAATCACGCTCGTCGCATGGCCGGCTTCGGCGGCGCGTACAACGGCGCCGATGTTGCCCGGGTCCTGCACGTCGTGGGCGATGAGCACCAGCGGAGCCGCGCCGGCGTACAGGCGCCGCGCATCGGCAGCGGGCCGGGATGCGAGGGCAACGATCGCGCTGGACGATCTGACAGGGCTGACCACCGCCATCACCTGGGCCGTGGTCACCACGACGTCCACGCCGGTGCGCTCGAGTTCGGCCATCAGCCCGCGAATCTCGGGGCGTTCGACCGCCGTGGACAGGATGGCTGCGCTCTCGAGCGGCATCCCTGCGGCCAGCGCGTCGGCGACGAGATGGGGACCGTCGAGCAGGAGCCGGTCGGGAGCCTCGCCCCGGGCCGCGGCTCGATACCGGGCGATGTCCGGGTTATTGCGGCTGCTGATGCGTCGCGGCGCGCGTGAGGGCACGGCGTCGGAAAGCATAGCACTGTGGTACCATTCGACCGGGCCATGAAAGAGCGACTGATCAAGAAGTTCGAGGACGAGCTCGCCTCGCTCAACCACGAGTTGAAGCTCGAGTTGCCGAAAGAGATCAAGCGTGCGCGCGAACTGGGCGACCTGCGCGAGAACGCCGAATACCAGGCGGCGAAAGAGCGCCAGCGCCTGGTCGAGGCGCGCATCAGCATGCTGCAGGCGCGCGTTGCCGAGATCGCGCTGATCAACGTGGACAGAATTCCCACCGACCGCGCGGGTTTCGGATCGACCGTCCACGTCATCGAGAGCAAAGGCGAAACGCTGGTCTTTCAGCTCGTCATGCCCGAAGACGCCGACGCCACCAAGGGCCTCATCTCCACCACGTCCCCGATCGGCCGCGCGTTCCTGAACAAGGAGCCCGGCGATTCCGTGAAAGTGACCACTCCCGGCGGCACGCGCGAGTTCGAAATCGTGAAGCTCATCACCATTCACGACGACGCCGAGGGATGACCGAGTCCGCCGAGCCCGGACTCTACGCCCCACAACGTCGCACCGCACTTGTTCTGACCGGCACCGGCACGGCCGGCGCCTATCACGCCGGCGCCCTCCGCGCCCTGCACGAAGCCGGCGTCAAACTCGACATCGTCGCGGGCCGCGGCATCGGCGCCGTGTCGGCGCTGTTTGCCGCCATCGACGGCGGGCAGAGCCTGTGGAGCGAGAAGGGCTTCTGGCAGTCGGCCGGCGTCAGATCCCTGTACGGCTGGCGTCCGGCCTTGCGCCTCGCGTTCTGGGCGGTGGTGCTTGCGGTGCTCATCGTCGCGGTCCCGCTGGCGGCGATTGCGGCCGGCGCGCTGGTGTTCCCGATCGATTTCGTCGTGCGCATGGTCGGCCTCGGCGGCGCCGCCGGCCTCACGGGCGGGTACGTGCGCCTGACGCAGCAGTTATTCGCGCCGGACGGGTTCCCAACCTGGCTGCCGCGACTCGTGGTGCTCGTTCTGGGGGCCGCCGCGCTCTTCGAGGTGCTGCGCACCCTGCTCTCCGGGAAGCGGCGGCGTCAGCGCGGGCCGTTCTGGTGGCGAGGTGTGGGATCGCCGCTGTCGTCCCGCGAGGCGGTGGAGCACAGCTGGCGGTCGTTGTGGGACCTGCTGCGGGGCGCGGCGGCGCTCAGGCAGCCGACGCCCGCGGATCTCGCGCGGCGGTATGTGGATCTCCTCGCGGACAACATCGGCCAGCCCGGGTTTCGCGAGCTGCTCGTGGCCGTCCACGACCTCGACGCGCATCGCGACCTCGTGTTCGCGCTGGTGGCCGAGCCGCGACGCCGCGATCTGGTCCGGCGGGCGAGCACGGTGGCCGCGGAGGCACGACGCGCCGAAGTGCTCGACCTCTCAGGCCCCGGGCGATCGCACCTGGCCGACGCCGTGGCCGCGTCGCTCGCCGTGCCGATCGCCACGGACCCGCACCTGCTGACATTTGCGCCGGATGCCTACTGGCGCGGCGAGACGCACCGGGTGTGCGACAGGCCCGGCAGCCTGACGCGCATCCTCGAGGAACTGGCCGACCTGGGCGTCGAGCAGGCGATCCTCGTGTCGGCTTCGCCTGAATTGCTGGGCCCACACGCGCTCGCGGCGGGCCGGCTCGACGGGAAGGGCCGGCTCGGCGAGTACCTGCAGTCCACGGAAGCGGCGGCGGTACGCGACGCGACGCACCTCGTGGCCGCGCGCACCCCGCGGATCTCGACATTCACGATTCGTCCCGGCCACAACCCGATCGGCCCGTTCGATTTTTCCGGCGAGTACGACGACCGATCGGACCGGCGTCAGCCGCTCACGGAACTGATGGGGCAGGGGTACCAGGACGCCTACCACCAGTTCATCGAGCCGGTGCTGGGGGCGAGCGGGGACCAGGTGGGCGCCAAGAACGGAAAACGGCGAACGTAGAACGGCGAGCGATTCGACGTTCTACATTCTGCGTTCTACGTTGATTTGACTGTTTCCCGTTTCTTTTCCGGCGCGGCCGCCGCTTCGTGCAGGAACTGCGTGACGACTTCCTGCAGGCGGGCGCCGACGGACGCGGCCTCGAGCGCGCCGAACTTGTCGACGAACGCCCGCATCGGGACGACCGCTTTCGCCATGGACCGGTGCCCGCCGGCATTGCCGACGTCCGAGAAGTAGCGCCGGACGAACTCTCCCGCGTTCTTCGAGTAGCCCAGGTTCCGCACCGAGATGATGACCGTCTCGTTGACCAGTCCGGCGATGACGGTCCACTTGACGTGCTCCATCTGCAGGAAGAAGTCCGCGACGTACGGGATGAAGTCCTCGCGTTCGGTCGGTCCCAGAAACGCGCAGAACACCTGGTCAACGAGCGATCCGCCCAGGTGCGCCCGAACAACGTACCCGAGGCGTTCGCTGGTGATTTCCGCGCCTTCCATCTTCCGAATCAGGGCCGCGTCGGCGAGCGGGTACAGGTACGAGAAGGCCTCGATGTCCACGCGATTGGTCTGGCGATTGAAAAACAGCGTGTCCGACTTGATGGCGTAGAGCATCGCCGTCGCCGTCCGTTCCGAAATGTCGATGTCCACGGCGCGGAGGTGCTCGTTGAGGATGGTACAGGTGGACCCGTAGTCCGCGCGGATGTCCTTGAACACCGCCGTGTAGCCCGGCTGCTCGGGGTGGTGGTCGATCACGAGGTCCGCGCGATCGATGAGGCCGCCGAAATAGTGCGGCTGGACGTCCACCATCGCGACGCGGCTGTACTCCTTGACCGACGCCGGCGTCACCGCCTCGACATGGATGTCGAGCAGGTTCAACATGCGCAGGTTTTCCGGCCGCGTGACGCCCTGGATGGCGCCGATGATGGCCGTGGTTCGCGTGCGGTGAAGGATGTTGCGCAGGGCCAGGCCGCTGGCCATCGCGTCGGGATCAGGATCGTTGTGCAGGAGGATGAGCACCCGGTCGGCGTCGCTGAAGTACCGCTGATACTGCAGCACCCGGGCGCGCGTCAGCGACCGGCTGAACTCGGTCAGGAGCGGCCCGCCGAACAGCTCGGCCATCGACAGGTACACGACGTCCGGGAAGTCGGTGTGGAACTCCTCGACCCGCTTGGCCGTGATCTGAGCGCCGACGCCCACGCCCAGGACGTAGACGAGCGTGCCGCCCGCGTCGCGCACGGCCTCCAGAATCTTCTTCAGGCTGCGCTTGCCGGTGTCTTCGATGATGATGCAGGTGCCCGGGGTCAGGTCGGCCTTGACGTAGGTTTCCGTGCGGCGAGGATCGGCAGCCACCACGTGGACGCCGCCGTCGTGCAGGCGCCGTGCGGCGGGCTTACTCTCGACGATGAACTCCACGTCGAAACCGGGCAGCAGGATTTCGTCGAGCATCCTGATGACCAGCTCGTCCTGGCAGACGGCTAGGCACCTCATGGGCGTACCAACCGCCAATTATACGCTTGCGCCGCCGCCCGTGCTTCGGATGAACCGGCCCGTTCATGGTACGATATCTGTTTCCATGCCTTCGGTGTACGACCGCTTCACTCTCGTCTCCGATTTCGAGCTCGCCGGCGACCAGGCGCGCGCCATCGGGGAGCTCACCGAGGGACTCGATCGGGGCGACCGCCACCAGGTGCTGCTCGGCGTGACCGGCTCCGGCAAGACGTTCACGATGGCCCAGACCATCGCCCGCGTGAACCGCCCGACGCTGGTCATGGTCCACAACAAGACGCTGGCGGCGCAGCTGTTCCAGGAGTTCCGGCGCTTCTTCCCCGACAACGCCGTCGAGTACTTCGTCAGCTACTACGACTATTACCAGCCGGAAGCCTACGTCCCGGCGACCGACTCGTACATCGAGAAAGAGGCGACGATCAACGAGGAAATCGACCGGATGCGCCTGTCGGCGACGCGGTCGCTCTTCGAACGCCGCGACGTCATCATCGTCGCCAGCGTCTCGTGCATCTACGGCCTGGGCGCGCCGGAGGCGTACTACGGCATGATGCTGCCGCTCGAACGGGGACAGGCGATCGGGCGGGACCAGATCCTGCGGAAGCTGGTCGAGATCCAGTACGAGCGGAACGACCACGACTTCGCGCGCGGAACCTTTCGCGTCCGAGGCGATGTCGTGGACGTGTACCCTTCGTACGAAGAAATCGGCGTGCGTATCGAGCTGTTCGGCGACCAGGTGGACGAGTTGATCACGTTCGATCCGCTGACGGGCCGGACGCTGAAGCGGCACGACAAGGTGGCGATCTTCCCCAAGTCGCACTTCGTGGCGCCTCGCGAGCGCACGAAGGCCGCCGTCGAGACGATCAAGGCGGAACTGGTGGAGTATCGCTCGAGGCTCGAATCGGAAGGCAAGCTCCTCGAGGCCCAGCGCGTGCATCAGCGGACCATGTTCGATCTCGAGATGATCAATGAGATCGGCTACTGCCACGGGATCGAGAACTACGCGCGGCATCTGACGGGCCGCGCGCCCGGGGACCCGCCGCCGACGCTGCTCGACTATCTGCCAGAGGATGCGCTCCTCATCGTGGACGAAAGCCACCAGACGGTCCCGCAGGTGCGCGGCATGTACTTCGGCGATCGGTCGCGCAAGGAAGTGCTGGTCGCCTACGGGTTCCGGCTGCCGTCCGCGCTCGACAACCGGCCGCTCAACTTCGCCGAGTGGGAAGCGCGGGTCGGACAGGTGGTCTACGTCTCGGCGACGCCCGGCCCATACGAGCTGTCGAAGTCGCAGGGCGTCGTCGTCGAGCAGATCATCCGGCCGACCGGCCTCATCGATCCGCCGATTGACGTCCGGCCCGTGAAGGGACAGGTCGACGACCTGCTCCAGGAGATCCGGGAGCGCGTCGCGCGGCGGGAGCGCGTGCTGGTGACCACGCTGACCAAGCGGATGGCCGAAGACCTGACGCAGTACTACCAGGAGCTCGGCGTCCGCGTCCGCTATCTGCACTCGGACATCGAGACGCTCGAGCGGGTGGAGATTCTCCGCGATCTGCGCCGCGGTGAGTTCGACGTCCTGGTCGGGATCAACCTGCTCCGGGAGGGGCTGGATCTGCCCGAGGTGTCGCTGGTCGCCATCCTGGACGCGGACAAGGAAGGGTTCCTGCGATCGGCCGGGTCGTTGATTCAGACATCCGGGCGCGCCGCGCGCAACGTCAACGGGCGCGTCATCATGTACGCCGACAAGACGACCGACTCGATGCGGGCCGCGATGTCCGAAACCGGGCGCCGGCGCGCGATCCAGGAAGCGTACAACCAGGAGCACGGGATCACCCCGCAGTCCATCATCAAGCAGATAGACGACGTCATGTCGAGCGTGTACGAGCGGGATTACATGACGCCGGCCACCTCGCTCACCGACGGATTGGAACAGTTCAAGACGCAGGCCGACCTGGACCGGCACATCGCGTCGCTGCGGGACGACATGAAGGCGGCGGCCGCGAATCTGGACTTCGAGAAGGCCGCGGCCCTTCGCGATACGATCAAGCGCCTGCGCAATCCCGAGCTGCAGCTGCCTCGCGCGGCCCGGAGGCCCTGACCGCGTGTTCCCGTTTCTCACACGCCCGGTGAAGCAGATCGCCTTTGAAGTCCAGGCGTACGTGCGGCTTGTCATCGCGTCGCTGCGGGGCGCGGTCACGCCGCCGATCTATCGTCACGACATCATCGAACAGTTCGACACCCTGGGCTTCGGGTCGTTGACCGTCGTCCTGCTCACGGGGCTGTTCACCGGCGCCGCGCTCGCGTCGCAGACGGGCATCACCCTCGATCAGTTCGGCGCGCGGCCGCTCGTCGGGCGCCTTGTGAGCGCGTCGATGGTGATCGAGCTCGGTCCGGTGCTGACGGCGCTGATGCTGACCGGACGCATCGGCTCGGGGATTGCCGCCGAGCTGGGCTCGATGGTCGTGACCGATCAGATCAACGCGCTCCGGGCGCTGGGGACCGATCCCATCCGCAAGCTCGTCGTGCCGCGGATGCTGGCGGGGCTGTTCATGGCGCCGGCGCTGACGATCATCTCCGACCTCATGGGCATCTTCGGCGGCTGGGTGGTGGCCCGGTTCCAGCTGCAGGTGTCGAGCGCGCTCTACTGGTCGTCGGTCACCGATGTGCTGTACGTCCAGGACCTTTATCAGGGCCTGATCAAGCCGTTCGTCTTCGGCTTCCTGATCGTGACGATCGCCTGTTATGTCGGCCTCCGCACCAGCGGCGGCACGCAGGGCGTCGGGAAGGCGACGACCATCGCAGTCGTCGCCGGCTCGGTCGCCGTCATCGCGGCCGACTTCTTTGTCACTCAGTTCCTGGTCTGGGCGATCTACTGATGGAGACGGCGCGCGACATCCTCAACGAGCCTGGCGCCCCCGTGGTCGTCTTCGACCGCGTCAAGCTGGCGTTCGACGAGAAGGTCGTGCTGCGCGACCTGAGCTTCACGCTCCTCAAGGGCCACACGAAGATCATCCTCGGCGCGAGCGGTTCGGGGAAGTCCACGATCCTGAAAATCATCACAGGGCTGCTGCGCTCGGATGCCGGCGTCGTGTGGGTGAACGGGCAGCGGGTGGATCAGCTCAACGAGGCGCAGTTGATGGACGTCCGCGACGACCTGGGCCTGATCTTCCAGGAGGGCGCGCTTTTCGATTCGTTGACCGTTCGGGAAAACGTCGGTTACAAGTACCTACGAGGAAACCGACATGCCGCTCGAGCAGGTAGACGGCCGCGTGAAAGAGGTGCTCGGGTTCATCGGACTGGTCGAGCACATGGACAAGATGCCGTCGGAGTTGTCCGGCGGCCAGCGGCGCCGGGTGGCCATTGCCCGCGCGATGGCGTTCAAGCCGCGTATTCTGCTCTACGACGAAGCGACGACGGGCCTCGATCCTATTACCGCGATCACGGTGAATGACGAGGTCATCAAGCTCCGGGATCTCGAGGGCGTCTCGTCGATTGTCGTGACCCATCAGCTTCGCGACGCGTTCTACGTCGCGACGCACATGGCCGCGCGCGACGCGTCCGGCCAGGTGCGCGTGGTGCCCGCGACGCCGGAGAAGTGCGAGGAAGCGGAGTTCATCATGCTCAAGGACGGGCTGATCTGCTTCGAAGGCACCGCGGACGAACTGCGGCGCGCTACGGATCCGTATCTCCAGACGTTCCTCTCCTGAGGATTTTGATATGCCTCGAACGCGTTCCCTGGCCTGGTCGGAATTGAAGCTCGGCGTGCTCGTGATCGTCGCGTTGACCATCGCGGCCGCGACGATTTTCGCGGTGATGGGCAGCCGCGGCTTCGTCTGGCAGCGCTATTCCCTGAAGACGCGATTCACCAACGTCGCCGGGCTGAAGGCGGGGTCGCCGGTGCGGGTGGCAGGCATGGAAATCGGCAGCGTCACCGACGTCGTCTTTGCCGGCGACCAGGTGGACGTCATCATGGAGCTGAACAAGGAGGTCCGCCCGCGGGTGACGACGGCGTCGACCGCGGTCCTCGGGTCGGTGTCCCTGCTCGGCCTGGGCGCCGTGGACATCACCGCCTCGTCGGCCGGGACGCCGATTCCGGAATGGGGCTACGTGCCGACGGGCAAGTCGGCGGCGGCGCTGTCGGATGTGACCAACCAGGCGCAGGAGGGCATCTCGGAGCTCACCGGCCTCATCAAGGACATGCGCGGCGGGCGCGGTACGGTCGGCAAGCTGATGACGGATCAGCAGCTGTACGACGAACTCCACAAGTTCGTGGCCACGGCCGGCGAGGTCACGCGGACCCTCCGGACGGGGCGGGGGACGGCGGGGCGCCTGATCAACGATCCCAGGATTGCCAACTCGCTCGAAGCCTCGCTCAGGAACCTCGAGGACATGACGCGCCGGATCAACGCCGGGGAGGGAAGCCTGGGCACGCTGCTCAAGGACGACGCGTTTGCCGCGTCGTTGACGGGGGCGACGACCAACCTCCGGACGCTCACCGATCGCATCAACAAGGGCGAGGGAACTGCCGGAAAGCTGATAACCGATGCGGCCCTGTACAACCAGCTCAACTCGCTCACCCAGCGGTTCGATCAGCTGTTGAACAGGCTGAACGACGGCGAGGGCACGGCCGGACAGCTGCTGAAAGACAAGCAGTTGTATGAGAACATGAACGGTGTGGTCGTCGACCTGCGCACGCTGGTCGATGCGATCAAGAAGGATCCGAAGAAATATCTGAATGTGAAGGTCAGTATTTTCTAGGGTTCACGGTTCACGGTTCGGAGGTGCACAATGGCGCGCGATGATGGGGCGGGAGCTGGGAGTGTCGTGCTCGCGTTTCTGGTTGGCGCCGTCGCGGGTGCGGCGGTGGCTCTGTTGTATGCGCCCGCGACCGGCGAGGAGACGCGCGACTTTCTGAGCGAGAAAGCGCGCGAAGGGCGCGACCGCGCGGCCAGGGCGGCCGAACGGGGGCGTCAGGCGGTCAAGGAAGGGCGCGAGAACCTGACGAGCGCGATCGACCGCGGGCGCGAGGCGTTTCAGCAGGCCCGGGGCGGAGATACCGCGTGAACACATGGTCGGTCGTGTTCCTCGGCGTTATCGCCGTCGCCACGCTGGCGACGGCGGTCGTGCAGATCTCGCTGCTCGTCGCCGCCGGACGCCTGGCGCGGCAGATGGGGCGGTTCGTTGACGACCTCGATCGCGAGATCAAGCCGATCATCGGTCACCTCAACTCGGTGTCGCGCGATGCCTCGCGGGCGGCCGCCATGGCGGTGTCCCAGGTCGAGCGCGTGGACGCGCTCGTCTCGGATGTCGCCTCGAAAATCGATCAGACGATCACCACGATTCACTCGGCGATCGTCACCCCGGCCCGCGAGGGCCGCGCATGGATCATGGGATTTCAAGCCGTGATGGCCGCGATCCGCGAGTTTCGGAGCTCGCCGCGCGCTCGTACCCGCGACGAAGAAGACGGGCTCTTCATTTAGATTTGGCAACAGGTTGCCCGGTGTCGTGAGATTATCCTACCCGTGACCGAGGCCGAGGCCGGCGCCGGGGATATTCCGTGGCCGCCTGACGAGTGGCGCGCCATGCAGGGCCAGGCGTCGATTTGGCGCGCGAAGCGGCAGGCCCGCCCGGATGCGGGCACACTCTTCCTCCTCGACGGCGCCAGCTGCTCGGGCAAGAGCACGCTGGTCGATCGGCTGACCGCCGATCCCACTCTGCCAATCGATCTGATCCCGCGCTGTTCCACCCGCGAACGGCGACCTGACGATCAGCCCCGGCGCGAGTATCTGTTCGTGTCGCGCGACGCGTTCGTCGACCTGGCGCGCGCCGGCGGGTTCATCGAATATCGCGACTTCCAGTTCGGGATGAGCTATGGCCTGCCATGGGCGGAGGCGTTCGCTCCGCTCCTCGAAGGCCGGCACGGGCTGGCGGTCATCAACCTCGGCAATGTGCGCTACGTGAAGGCGCTGCTGCCAGAGGCAGTCACAATCCTGGTCGATGCGCCTCTCGCGTCCATCCGCCAGCGGCTCATCGCGCGCGGGGTCAATACACCGGAGCAGATCGAGGAGCGCCTGACCAACGCGGCACGTGTCGAGGCCTACCGCCCCTACTACGACTACGTGGTCAGGAACGACGACGGCACGCTGAGCTCCGCGGAAGACTTTCTCCGCTCGCTCGTCCTCTCGCGTACGTCGCACGAGAATTCCCGCTTGGTGTAGCGCGGGGCTTTCAGCCCCGCGACAACGCGGCCCTGAAAGGGCCGCGCTACTTCTGCCCGCTGGCCCGCGCCTGCTCGCGCGCGAGCACGGCCTGGTCGCGGTCGCCGTCGCCATGCGCCACCGCGCCCAGCAACCGATCGCGGTAGACGTTGTGGCTCGGCATCGGCACGCGCGCGATGTCGGCCGCGGCGGCGATCAGGTTCGCGTCCTTGAGACCGACCGTGATCGGAGAGCCCACCGTATCCCAGCTCTCGTCGACCATCGTCTTGCCGTAGCCGGTGTAAGCGGGCGAGCCTGCAAACAGCCCCTGCGCGATGATGTCGTAGAAGGTCGCCGGCGCCACGTCGTAGCCGCGCACGAGCGACAGGCCTTCGGCCATCGCCACCATGGCGCAGCCGAGCAGCATGTTGTTGGCGAGCTTGATGGCCGTGGCGCTCTCCGGCAGCGGCCCGGCGTGAAACGTGCGACGGCCCATGAGATCGAGCAGCGGAGCGCAGACGCGAACCGCTTCGTCCGGCCCGCCCGAGACGATGCCCAGCTGCCCGGATGCCGCCAGGTCGGGCCGCCCGAGTACTGGCGCGGCCACCAGCACCTGGCCGGCGGCGGCGTGGGCCGAGGCGAGCGCCCTGATGGCGCCAACACCGTATGTGCCCATCGCCAGGTGGATCGCACCCTTCGGCAACGAGTCGCACAAGCCTCCGGGCCTCGACGCGATATCGAGGACGGCAGCGTCCTCGACGAGCATCGTGACCACGACGTCGCGTCCTGCGCAGACCTCCGCGACCGAAGCCGCGGCGCGGGCGCCCGCGGCGGCGAGCGGTTCAGCCTGCGCGCTGATGGCGTCGTAGACGGCCAGATCGTGCCCGCCCCCGAGGATTCGCTGAGCCATGCCGCGGCCCATGCGGCCGAGTCCGATGAATGCGATGTTCATGTCAATCCAGCCCGCACGCGCGGCCCTGCTCGCGCGCCAGCACCGCCCAGTCCTTGTCGGTCTCGCCGTGCGCGATCGCGCCGATGAGGCGATCGCGAACCACGCTGCCGCTCGGCAGCGGCACCCTGGCCAGTTCGCCGGCCGCCAGTGCGAGCTTGACGTCCTTCAAGCCGAGGGCGGCGGTGAAGCCGGGCTTGTCGTACGCCTGATCGACCATCAGCTTCCCGTACACCTTGTAGGCCGGCGCTGCGAAAAGGCCTTCGGTGATCACCTCGTAAAAAACCTGCGGCTGCACGCCGTACTTCCGCACGAGCGCGAACCCCTCGGCCATGGCTTCGATGGCGCACGCGAGCACGAAGTTGTTGGCGAGCTTGATCGCGATGGCCGCCTCGGGCCTGGCGCCGGCCTCGGCGGTCTTGCGGCCCATCACCTGGAACGCGGGCTCGCAGCGCTTGATCGCGTCGGCAGGGCCTCCCGCGACGATCACGAGCTGGCCCGCGGCGGCCGCATCGGGACGGCCGAGCACCGGCGCGGCTATGAGCGTCTGGCCGCTTTCGGCATGCGCGGCCGCGAGCGTCTGAATCGCCGCGGCACTGTGGGTGCCCATCGCCACGTGAACGCCGCCCCGGGGCAGCGATTGCCGGATGCCTCCGGTGCCCAGCGCCACCTCGTTCAGCGCCGCATCGTCGGACACCATGCTGATGACGATGTCGCGGTCCTTGCAGGCGCCGGCCACCGTGGACGCGGTCTTCGCGCCTGCCTTCTCGAGGTCCGCCGCTTTTCCCGCCGTCCGATTGAAAACGAGCAGGTCGTGACCGCCGCCCAGGAGCCTCTGACCCATGCCCTGGCCCATGCGGCCCAGACCAATCAACCCAACCTTCATGAAACGCCTCCCGTAAGTCCGCCAATCATACTAGTGGCCTGACCACATCACGACCGGCCGCGCGGTCGGACGACGGCCCGGCTGGGTAAATGAATCCGTCGTATCCCGCGTATTTACTTGTGGTTGAGCCACCAGTTCCTGCCGGACCGGGGGCGTCTTACATGCGCAAAATTCTGGGGTATTCTGTAATCAGATGAACCGCCTCATAGTTGCTGGCTTCATTGGACTTACCTGTGCCGTGGTGCTGTCGGCGCAGACGCCGGCGCCGGCTGCGCCGAGTCCCCGAACCGCGGCACCGGCGATCTCGCCCGTCCCCGCGCCGGTCGCAGTGACAGGCACGACGCCGGTGTTGGATGCGGCCGCCGAACGCGACCTGCTGAATCGCTACTGCGTCGGGTGTCACAGCGAACGCGCCAAGGCCGCGGGCATGGATTCCGCGCGGAAGATCGCGCTCGATTCCGTCGATCTGGCCAATGTCCACCCGCACGCCGAGAAGCTCGAGCTGGTCGTTCGCAAGCTCCGCGCGGGCATGATGCCGCCGGCAGGGGCGCGCCGGCCCGAGCCGGCGGTCTACAAGTCGATGATTTCGTGGCTCGAGAATGAGCTCGACCGGACCGCGACGCCATACACGCCGCCGCCTGGCCTCCATCGCCTGAACCGAACCGAATACGCGAACGCGGTTCGCGATCTGCTCGATCTCGACATCGATCCCGCGAAGTACCTGCCGACCGACGACTCGACGCACGGCTTCGACAACATCGCCGGCACGCTTGGCATCTCGTCGACGCTCGTCGAAGCGTACGTGTCGGCGGCGGGGAAGATCAGCCGGCTGGCGATCGGCGAAGCGGCGACGCCGACGCTGGTCGTGTACCGGACGCCGGAGGACACGTCGCAGGACTATCACATCGAGGGGCTGCCGTTCGGCACCCGCGGCGGGATGCTTCTGAACCACGTGTTCCCGTCCGACGGCGAGTACACGGTCACCGTGACGCCGATTTTCGGCGACAACATGTCGCCGACGGGGTTCGGATCGGTGCCGTGCGAAAAGCTGGAAGTGATCCTGGATGGCGAGCGGCTGGAGCTGCTCGATTGGCAGGGCGGCGGGCGGTTCGGCGTGCCGACGCCCAACTGCGGGCGCGGCCGCGGAGCGGCGGCGGCGCCGGCCCCGACTCCAGCTCCAGCGCCGGCCAGGGGCGGCGGGTTCAACCGCAACGCTGTGCCCAAGATGATCGTTCGCTTCAAGACGACGGCCGGTCCGCATGCGGTCGGCGTGACGTTCCCGCAGACCAACTTCGCGCCGCTGCTCGATCTCGATCAGCACTTCCAGCGCGACACGCTCCAGACCGGGCCGACGCCAGGTTTCACGTTCTTCCCTCATGTCGGCACGGTGCGGATCGAAGGACCCTTCAACGCGACGGACGCCAAGGATTCGCCGAGCCGCCGGAAGATGTTCGTGTGCCACCCTTCGGCCGCTGCCGAGGATACGGCGTGCGCCCGGCGCATCGTCTCGAAGCTCGTCACTCGCGCCTATCGCCGGCCGGCATCCACGGCTGACGTCGATCTGCTGATGAAGTTCTACGCGACGGCCACAAAGAGAAGGCTTCGACGAAGGCATCGAGATGGTGCTGGCCCGCGTGCTGGCGTCGCCGAAGTTCATTTATCGCATCGAGACCGAGCCGGCCAACGCGAAGCTGAACACGCCGTACCAGATTTCCGATTTGGATCTGGCGTCCCGCCTGTCCTTCTTCCTGTGGAGCACCAGCCCCGACGATGAGCTGATCACGGTCGCGAGCCAGGGCCGGCTCAAGGATCCGGCGGTGCTCGAGCGGCAGGTCCGCCGCATGCTGAAGGATCCGCGCGCGGAAGCGCTCGCGGAGAATTTCGCGGGCCAGTGGCTGAACCTGCGCGGCCTGCAGAGCTCGGTCCGCTGCCGTTGCTTTACCCGGACTTCGACGACCCGCTGCGGCAGGCCATGCGGCGCGAAGTCGAGCTGCTGTTCGACAGCATCGTCCGCGAGGATCGCAGCGTCGTCGATCTGCTGAACGCCGACTACACGTTCGTCAACGAGCGGCTGGCCAAGCACTACGGGATTCCGAACATCTACGGCAGCCAGTTCCGGCGCGTCACGCTCGGCCCGGACATGGATGACCGCCGGGGCCTGCTCGGCAAGGGCGCGTTTCTGGTGACGACGTCCAAACCGGAACGCACCTCGCCGGTGACGCGCGGCAAGTGGATCATGGGGAACATCCTCGGCATGAGCCCGCCGGATCCGCCGCCGAACGTGCCGCCGCTGCCGCCGCGCCCGGCGGACGCGACCGGCAACGCCAACGAGCCGACGATGCGGCAGACGATGCTGGACCATCGCGTGCGCGCGGACTGCATCCAGTGCCACGCCATGATGGATCCGATCGGGTTCTCGCTCGAGAACTTCGACGGCGATCGGGCTGTGGCGGACGCTCGACGCGAACCAGCCGATCGATGCGTCGTCGCAGGTCTTCGACGGGACGAAGATCGACGGCCCGGCCGGGCTGCGCAAGTGGCTGTTCGCCTACTCCGATCAGTTCGTCGAGGTCGTCGCCGAGAAGCTGCTGACCTACGGGCTCGGCCGCGGCGTCGAGTACCAGGACATGCCGCTGGTCCGCTCGATTTCGCGCGACGCCGCGAAGAGCGACAACCGGTTCTCGGCGCTCGTGCTCGGCGTCGTCAAGAGCAAGCCGTTTCAGATGAACATGAAGGTTCAGGACGCACCCGTTTCGTCCGGGGGCAATTAGATGTATCATCTCCAAGAAACACATTCGCGCGCCGGACGTTTCTGCGGGGGGCCGGCATCACGTTGGCGCTGCCGCTGCTCGACGCGATGGTTCCCGCAGCGACGGTGCTGGCGCAGACGGCCGCTGCGCCGAAGAGCCGGTTCACGGGGATCTTCTTCCCGCACGGGATGGCGCCGGGCTATTGGGTGCCGGAGCAGGAAGGCGCGCTTCCGGAGAAGCTGCCGCTCATCCTCGAGTCGCTGAAGAGCGTCAAGGATCAGACGGTCGTGCTGAGCGGGCTCTGGTCGAAGTCGGCGGAGCCGCCCGAGGGGACGACCGGTTCGGATCACTGGGTGGCCGCCGCGTTTCTGACCGGCATCAAGCCGCGCAAGACCGCCGGGTCCGACGCGACCGTCGGCAGCGCGACGATCGATCAGCTGATCGCGCGGAAGATCGGCCAGGAAACGCTGCTGCCGTCGCTGCAGCTGGCGGTCGAGGATCCGAACTCGAGCTCGAGCAACTGCGGCGAAGGCTACAGCTGCTCGTACACCAACTCGATCTCGTGGATCGAGCTGCCGACGCCGGCGAACGAGCCGATGGCGCGGACGAGCCCGCTGCCGATGGAGCTCAATCCGCAGGTGGTGTTCGAGCGCCTGTTCGGGAGCGGGGCGACGCCGGAAGTGCGCGCCGCGCGCATGAAGCCAGAACCGCAGCATTCTCGATTCGCTGCTCGGCGAGCTGGCCGGCCTGAAGAAGGACCTCGGCGCCGGCGATCAGCGAATCGTCAGCCAGTACACGGACGAGATCCGCGAGATCGAGCGCCGCATCCAGCTCGCGGCCAAGGCCTCGAGCCAGTGCCGACGCATCGACCTGCCGCCGGGCGTGCCGGAGCAGTTCGACGACCACATCAAGCTGCAATTCGATCTCACCGCGCTCGCGTTCCAGGCGGACATCACGCGCGTGGCGACGCTGCTCGGCGCCCGCGACCTGACCGGCCGGAGCTATCCGTTCCCGAAGAGCGATCTCTTCCCGAACGGCGGCATCAGCGTCGGGTTCCATGGCGGATCGCATCACCAGGACGACCCGACGCAGATTCGGCGATACGCGGACCTCAACCGCTATCACGTGTCGACGCTCGCGTATTTCGCCGAGAAGCTGCAGTCCATTCCCGACGGCGACGGCACGCTGCTCGATCACTCGCTGATTCTGTACGGCACGAACATGGGGAATTCGAACCAGCATCAGCACTACGACGTGCCGCACATCCTCGTCGGCGGCGCCAACGGGCAGCTCAAGGGCAACCGCCATGTCGCCTACGAGCGCAAGACGGTCACTACCGGCAACCTGCTGCTGAACGTGCTCGACATGTACGGCATCCACCAGGAGAAGCAGGGCGACAGCACAGGCCCGCTGCCGAAGCTGACGTGACGTCGATGAATAGCCGCTTCGTCGCCTGTGTCGGCGTCCTGGTGCTCTGCCTGACGGCGTTTGGCCGTGGCGCGGGCAAGAGCGACGTGGCCGATGCCGCCATGAAGGGCGACCGGACGACGCTGCGCGCGCTCCTGCAGCAGAAGGCTGACGTCAGCGCTCCGCAGATCGACGGCGCGACGGCGCTCCACTGGGCCGTGTACCGCGGCGACGTCGAGATGGCCGACCTGCTGATTCGCGCCGGCGCCAACCTGAAGGCCGTGAACCGCGAGGGCGTCACGCCGCTGGCCATGGCGTCGCTCTACGGCAACGCGCCGATGATTTCGCGGCTGCTCAAGGCGGGCGCCGAGGCCGCCGAAGTCGGGCCCAACGGGCAAACCGCTCTGATGCTGGCGGCGCGAAACGGCAACCCCGACGCCGTTCGCGTGCTGCTCGAGGGCGGCGCAAAGGTCAACGCCAGGGAAACGCTTCGCGGCACGACGGCGCTGATGTGGGCCGCGGAGCAGAAGCACCCCGAGGCCGTCAAGGCGCTGCTCGCGGGCGGCGCGGATTTCGCGGCGAAATCCGGCGGCGCGGGCCTCCCGCGCAACTACCTGGCGCCCCGCGTGAACACCGCCGTCGTCAAGGCGTCCGCCCAGCGATACGCCAGGGCAGCGGCCGCGGGCCGCACGTACGAAGAACAGCTCAAGTGGGAGCAGGCGAACGGCCAGGACACCGGGCCGCCGAGCATCGGCGATCAGCTGGCTCGCATTCAGCAGCAGGAAGCCGCGGCCGCTGCGCAGACGCAGCCGCCGCCCGCTGCCGGTCCGACGCCGGCCGCTCCGGCCGGCGGGCAGGCCGCTGCGGCGAACGGACGGGGACGCGGCGGCGCGGGACGGGGCGCGGCCCCAGCGGCAGGCGCTGGCAGCGGAGTGGCGCCCGTCGAAGAGGAACCCGACGACAACGAAGTCGTCGTCGCCGGCCTGGTCGGAAGCGGCGGCGGCGGGCTGACGGCGCTCGTGTTTGCGGCCCGTGAAGGCGATCTCGCGTCGGCGAAGCTGCTGCTCGATGCGGGCGCGGACATCAATCAGACCACCGAATACGGGTGGACGCCGCTGCTGACGGCAACCAACAACCGGCACTACGCGCTCGGCAAGTTCCTGCTGGAAAAAGGCGCGGACCCGAACACGGCCAACAAGGGCGGCTGGACGCCGCTGTACCTCGCCACAGACAACCGCAACATCGAAGGTGGCGACTACCCGGTTCCCAAGCCGGACATGGACCATCTCGAGTACATCAAGTCGCTGCTCGGGCACGGCGCCGATCCGAACGGGCGGGTCCGGGACAACACGCTGACGCGCACGATCTTCACCATGCAGTGGTTTTACGAGGACGGCTGCACGCCGTTCGTGCGTGCCGCGCAATCGAGCGACAGCGAGTTGATGCAACTGCTGCTCGACTGGGGCGCCGATCCGTTCATTGCGACGGCGTACGCCGACACCGCGCTCACGGCCGCGGCCGGGATCGGGTGGGTCGAAGGGGTCACGTACGAGCGGTCACCGAAGGACAACCTCGAAGCCGTCAAGATGCTCGTGTACCTGGGCCTCGACGTGAACGCGGCCAACCGCGACGGCCGTACGCCGCTGATGGGCGCGGCGCTCAAGGGCCGGAACGACGTCGTGCAGTTTCTCGTCGATCACGGCGCCATCCTGGATCAGCGCGACGGCGGCAGCCGCGACACGCACGCGGCGTCCTCGAAGCTGGCCGGCCACACATGGCAGGCGATCGACTACGCCGACGGCCTGGTGCGCGTGGGTGTGCAGTCGGCCGTCAACCGTCCCGAGACGGCCGCGCTGATTCGCAAGATGATGATGGAACGGAACATGGTGGTCCCGCCGCCCAACCGCGTGGTCGACTCGATCTGCGTGGTGTCGATCTGCCAGGAGCGGCAGCCGACGGTCGCGAAACCCTGAAATGGGGTAATCCGATAACTGGGTAACTTCGTAATTTTGCAGGCGGCCCTGGACGCCCGCAACAACCTCAGCGCCTGCGTTCGCCAATTACCAACTTACCCAATCACCCGACTACCAAATTCAGAGCTGCTTGGTGTGCAGCTTGACCGGCGGCGTGTGCGACCCGCGCACGCGCAGATTGATCATCTCGACGAACACCGAGAAGCCCATCGCGAAGTAGATATAGCCCTTGGGCACGTGCATGCCCAGGCCGTCCCCGACCAGCGAGATCCCGATTAACAGCAGGAACGACAGCGCCAGCACCTTGATCGTCGGGTGCCGGTTCACGAACTCGCTGATGGGCTCAGCCGAGAACATCATCACCGCCACCGCCAGGACTACCGCGGTCACCATGATGCTCAGGTCTTCGGCCATGCCGACGGCCGTGATCACCGAATCGAGCGAGAAGACGATGTCGAGGAGCATGATCTGGGAGATGACGGCGCCGAATGACGGGGTGGCCCGCGGTATGTCGCGGGACTCGTCGCCTTCCAGCTTGTCGTGAATCTCGAGCGTCGCCTTGGCCAGCAGGAACAGGCCACCGCCGATGAGGATCAGATCGCGGCCGGAAATCTCGCGACCGAAGACGGAGAAGAGCGGCGCCGTGAGCCGGATGATCCACGCGATGGACATCAGCAGCGCGATCCGCATGAACATCGCCGCTATCAGGCCGGTCCGCCTCGCGCGGGGCTGGCTCTCGCGCGGCAGCTTGCTCGAGAGAATCGAGATGAAGATGACGTTGTCGACCCCCAGGACGATCTCGAGGAACGTCAGCGTGACGAGAGCGAGGAGGCCGGCGGATGTGAGAAACGCGTCCATGGCCCTTCAACTTATCATTGTCGGGGACCCAGGAAGGCCTCCCTGGCCGGCTTCTCCGAGGCCTGCCAGATCTTCACCACCTCGAAGACGATGACGGTCCCGTACGTGACGGCAATCCAGACGCAGACCGCTTCGATCGGCAGGCCCGCCCAGGCGCCAATACGCAGGCCCATCATCTGCGGCCGCTGGTAGTTCCACCACCCGTAGGGAACGGCCAGCGTCGCCTCCCAGATCAGGCTGACCAGGAGAACGAAGAAGAACGTCAGGCTGAAGGCCCGCCAGTTGATGAAGCGGCGGACCGTTGGAAAGAATCCGGCGGCGGGAACCATTCCACCGACGACGAGGATCGCGAAGTACTCGGGAAACCCCTCGGGATCCGGGGACAACCACTTCTTGTATGCGACCGCGGACGCGATCAGGACCAGGCCAAGAATGGCCGACGTCGGGTGAAACTGGACAAGCCTGGGGAGCGCACGCGACGCGAGCTTGTAGTCGGGCACGTTGTACGCGGACAGCCAGAACTCGTCCATCCACACGTACAGCAACAGGACCGTGATGAAGCCGGACAGATAGAAGATGTACTCCTCGATGGGTACCGGCATACCCAGCGCAGGGGCGTGTATCTGAAGCGTCGCGCCAGTGTTGGCGAACGTGAACAGCCGTCTGGCGAAGAAGAAATCGAGCCCGAAGCCGACCGGCGCGAGAATGGCGATCGTTCTCCAGAAGGCGCGCTTCGGCACCCTGACCTCTCCGTTGGGAACGAGCCAAAAGGCGATGACGAGGATCGGCACGAAGAACAGCAGCAGGCTCAGTGTGTAGCCGTAGGGCGTCGGATTGGCGTCGGAGACGACGAGCGTCGCCGGATGCTGGACGGTGTTGAGCGTGATGGCCGCTGGAACGACGAGCATCGCGAGCATCGCGAGGACGATCCCGGGGCCGATGCGGGCGTCGGGCCGGGGATCGGCAGGCTTTGTCATGAGGCACCCTCACGGGCGTTGAAACGGCTACTGCGGCTTGAAATTTCGGACGAGGTAAGCCAGCAGGACCGGGTAGTCCTGCTCGGAGAGCATGGCGCCCTCGTTGAGCATGGCGCCCAGGATGTCGTTCCAATCGTCGCGTGTTCCGCCTTGCCGGCGGACACGCCCCAGGTCGTGGCACACCGTGCACGTGTTGAGGAGAATCGTCTTGCCAGCGCCGTCGGGGAGAGGCCCGTGGTTCTTCACGAGGAAGTCCACCAGGGGCCCCGATTCGTCCGGCTTCACCTCGGCGCCCTTGTCGACCATGGAGGCGACCACCTTCGTCCAGCCGTCCTTGTCGAGGGCCTGCGTCTGAATGGGCCGGAGGTCGTGGCAGCCGAGGCAACTCGCGTTCTGAATCTGCTCGCCCTTGTCGGATGTCTGGCCGGAGGCGACGGCCACGGCCGCCAGCGAGCACGCGAGGAGTCCGACAAGATGTCTCATAAGTGGTGCAGGCCTCGATGCCCGCATGCGAGGGCCGATCTTATCAGACGCTCTGCTCAAGCCCAGCGGTTCGACAGCTGGCGGATGCGCTCGATGGCCTCGAGGATGTTGTCGAGGGAGTTGGCATAGCTGAACCGCAGGTGGCCCGCTCCGTGTTTGCCGAACGCCGTGCCGTCGAGGCAGGCGACGCCGGCCTCGTTCAGCAGCAGGTCGGCGAGCGCCTTCGTCTCCATCTTCGTGCCGCTCACGTTCGGGAACGCGTAGAAGGCGCCCGCGGGCACCGAGCAACGGAAGCCCGGGATGGTGTTCAGGCCTTTGACGATCGCATCACGCCGCTTGCGGAACTCGGCCACCATCGCAGTGACGCAATCCTGGGGGCCTTCGATCGCGGCGATCCCGGCACGCTGCGAGAAGCTGGCGGTGCACGAGTTCGAGTTGACCATCAGCTGCACCACGGCGGTTGCCAGCCACGTCGGCATCACACCGTAGCCGAGCCGCCAGCCGGTCATCGAATAGGTCTTCGAGAACCCGTCGAGGATGACCGTCTTGTCGAGCATCCCGTCGTGGCTGGCGATTGACGTCGGCTCCTCCTCGTACCAGATGCGGGAGTAGATCTCGTCGCTCAGCACGATCAGGTCGCGGTCGCGCAGCATGGCCGCCATCTGCGCGATGTCGCCGCTCGGAATAACCCCGCCCGTCGGGTTGGCGGGCGAGTTCAGGATCACCAGCTTCGTCTTGTCGGAAAGGCTCTTCCGGAGCGTTTCGAGGTCGAACGAAAAGCCCCGGCTCTCGACGACCGGCACGCCGACCGCCGTCGCGCCGAGAAAATGAATCAGGGACTCGTAGATAGGAAAGCTCGGATCCGGGAAGACGACTTCATCGCCGGGCTCGA
Source organism: uncultured Acidobacteriota bacterium (assembly GCA_963712905.1). Lineage (GTDB taxonomy): Bacteria > Acidobacteriota > Vicinamibacteria > Vicinamibacterales > CAVVIG01 > CAVQJU01. Next base: position 101,712 of record CAVQJU010000008.1, read on the forward strand.
GGAGCGCCGTCATGAGGAAGTACATGATCGGCTTGCCACCGGGCACGACGCACACGTTCTCGGCGCCGACGGCGATGTTCCTGGTGCGCGAGATGTACGCCGCGATGGCCTCTCGCAGTTCGGGGAAGCCCTGCGTCGGGCCGTACTTCGTCCAGCCTTCGTCCAGCGCGCGTTTGCCCGCCTCGACGATGTGCCGGGGCGTGGGGAAGTCGGGCTCGCCGATCTCCAGGTGAATGACGTTCCGGCCCTGCTTTTCGAGGGCCCGGGCCCTCGCCAGCACTTCGAAGGCCGATTCGGTCCCGATCCGGGACATTTTCTGCGCGAGTTTCATGGGTGTCCTGAGGCCGCAAAAAGTATATCGCAGGGGGTTATGATTCCTCGGCGCGTGGGACGGAGGGGTGCATGCGAGGAACAGCGCGGTTCGTCGGTATCGTGCTTACAGTGGGTTGTGTCTTCGGTGCGGTCGTGCGCTCGCAGGAGCGCGGGCGGCCGGATTCGCCGAACCTCGCCGCGGCGGGCCAGGTCGTCGCGGTCCGCGCGGCCAGGCTGTTCGACGCCACTACCGGTGCGATGACGGCCGGTCAGACCGTCCTGATTCGCGGCGACCGGATCGCCGAGGTCGGGCGGGCCGTGCAGGTGCCGCCGGGAACTCGCGTGATCGACCTCGGCGCGGCTACGCTGCTGCCGGGAATGATCGACGGGCACGTGCACACCAGCGGTCCGACGCCGGATGAGTCCGTCGAGCACCGGACGTTCGTGATGATTCAGAGCGCGCAGCGCGATCTGGACGCCGGCTTCACCACTATCGTGGACATGGACTCGCGCGGCGGGTTCGGGACGGTCGAACTGCGCAACGCGATCACCACCGGCCTGGTTCGCGGGCCGCGCATGCAGGTTGCCGGGCAGTCGCTGAACCCGCGCGGGGCGAGGGCTACGGCCAACATCGTGCCCGGCTTCTTCAGCGGGTTCACGGACGGGAAGAACGTCAACGGCCCCTGGCTGGCGCGTGGAGCGGTGCGCGAGCTGAAGCTGCACGGCACGGACTGGGCGAAGATCTACACGACGCAGGACTTCGTGGGTGGGGACTTAGACGAGTTCAGGCCAGATGGCTCGCTCGTGGCGATCCCGTCGCTGACGCTCGAAGAAGTGCAGGCCATCGTGGACGAGGCCCATCGCATGGGGCTCAGGGTCGCCTGCCATACGTACGGCGGGGAAGGCATGCGCTCGTGCGTGCAGGCAGGCGTGGACCTGCCGATGCACATGCTGGAGCTCTACCGCGACGACGAGACGATGAAGCTGGTGTTGCAGAAGCGGCTGCCCGTGATGATGACAATCGACGATCTGCTGGGGCTCGAGGCCGGCGATCGGAAGCTGACGGGCGGCAAGACGAGCCGCCTGGCGATGGCCGAACTGTCGTTCAAGAAACTCCTGGCGGCCGGCGTCCCCCTGCCGTTCGGCAGCGGGGCCGTTCCGGTCGCCTATCCTCACGGGCGTCAGGCCGATCAGTTTCCGTACCTGGTGAAGTGGGGCATGACGCCCGCGCAGGCGCTGCAGAGTACATTCATGGTCGCCGCGCAGGTGTTGAACTACGGCTGGAAGGATCAGGTGGGGAGCATCGAGAAGGGCAAGTTCGCGGATCTGATCGCGGTGGCCGGCGATCCGCTCGCCGACGTGACCGAAATGCAGCGCGTGAAATTCGTGATGAAAGGCGGCGTGGTCGTCCGGAATGATCTGGAGCGTGCGTCCAACTGATGGCCGTCGGACGCGGCACGCTCGTCAACGCGATTACAACGTTTCTCGCGGATCACGATCCGCGCATCCTGGCGGCGATTCGAGACGCCCTCGACCGCGAAATCGACGGGGCCGGACCGGAGGCGCTGGCGCTGCTCAACGAGCGCCTCGGGGACAGCGGCGACGGCTGGCACTACTGCCAGGCCGACCCGCTCGCCCGGCGGATTCACCACGTGCTGGCCGACAGCCTGCTGCACCGCGAGTCGGCCTTGTACGGCGTCGAGCATGCCTCGGCCCTGGCTGCGCAGCCGGTCGTCATCTTCGCCAACCACCTGTCGTACTCGGACGCCAACCTCCTGGAGATTCTTCTCCAGCGGTTCGGCGGGGCCCCGCTGGCTGACCGGTTGACCGTGATCGCCGGACCGAAGGTCTACTCGAGCATGAAACGACGATTCTCGAGCCTGTGCTTCGGTACCATCAAGACGCCCCAGAGCAGCGCGCTGTCGACGGAGGACGCCGTGATGAACGCGCGCGAGGTCGCGCGCGCTGCGCGGTTGTCGATCGACATCGCGCACGAGCGGCTGGGCAGCGGCGACGCGCTGCTGGTGTTCGGCGAGGGAACACGGAGCCGGAGCAGCGGGATGCAGCCGCTGCTGCCCGGCGTATCACGGTATCTCGAAGGTCCCGGGACGTGGGTGTTGCCCGTGGGAATCGCCGGGACCGAGGAACTGTTCCCGGTGGGAGACGACGCCCTGCACTCGGTGCCGATCAGGATCCGCCTGGGCCGCCCGTTCCCGGCTCACGTCCTGCACGAGCGGGCGAACGGCGACCGGCGGCTGATGATGGACAGCGTCGGCCTTGCGATCGCCGGCCTGCTGCCCCCGGAGTACCGCGGGGCGTACGCAGACGATGCGGTGGACCTGGACGACGCCAGACGTCTCTTCGGGAGTCTGCAGACGTAGCGCGGGCCTTTCAGGCCCGCGTCGCGGCCCTGAAAGGGCCGCGCTACGTTATGCCAGCTGCCCCTTGACCCACTCCAGCTCGCGGCAGACGTATTCGACGATGTCGCCTGTCTTGTATTGATCGGGGAGCACGTCGAACGTGTAGGTTTCGATCTCGAGGTGGCGGCTGAGCGGCGTCTGCTTGTGCATCGCGAGCGCCTGAGCGAGAGCGAACTGCGTCGAATGCAGCGGCCCGAAGTTCTCGAGGAACACCGGGACGTGGAAGTGCGTCCGCCACTGACGCGGCGTCTTGTCGGTCTCCCAGCCTTTGAAGGCGTCTTCCAGATTCAGATAGTGCTCGAGATGGTCGCCCCTGCACTCGACTGTCTGTGACAGGTAGATCGTCTTGGCGAAGCGCTGCAGCGCCTCGATCTTCTCGTCGGTGACCTCGCCGATGTACATCGACGCCGCTTCCTGCAGCTTCACGATCGGGATGCCCGCATCGACCAGCTTCTGCAGCGACTGCGGAATGTCTTCGAATCCCACCGCCTGATGGCCGATGTCGAAGACGATTCCGAGATGGCGTCTGAGAGCGGCAATGGCTGTGTCCATCGGGACGCGGGCCAGCTTCGCCAGGCGCGTGGCTGACTTGCTCGTGTAGAGATGTTCCTGGAAATAGGTGATGGTCTCGTCGGTCGTCTCGAGATAGCAGCGCGGCTCGGGCTCGAGGCCGAGCGTCAGAAGCTTGCCGGTCGTCTGTTCGAGCTTGACGAGATGCGCGCAGACCTGCAGCACGTTCTCGGTAAAGGCATCGACGACATCGGGGCCGGTGACGCGCGGCTTGAAGCCGAGGGGCGCCGTCTGGATCGAAGGCGTGGCCCAGGCCGGGCAGATGTCGGCCAGGATGTCCGCCACCTGCATCGTGTAGATGCGGCGCTCGTTCGTGCGCCAGTCCGGCTCGTAGACCTGTTCTTTGATCTGCGTGTTCTTGAAGACGCCGTAGACAAAGGCGTTGGCGGTGTAGACGTACAGGTCCTGATCCTTCAGGAACGCTTTCAGCTTGTCGCGCTCGGCCTTGCTCGACGACAGTTCCGCGGCCGTCAGGTGCGACAGCCGGATGCAGACGCCAAACGGCTGATTCGGTGAAATGCGCTTTTTGACCTTCGGCAGGTACGTCTGCAGGCTCTCCCAGAGCTGCGCCCAATCGTCAGCGGGATGCACGAGCGTCGAGTACGTCAGATGGCCGAGACCGTTGCCGAGATCCACGCTACACCTTTTCTACAATGCCCGATGCGGCCGATCGGACGACCGCCTCGGTCACGGCCGCGCCGTGAATCATCTGGTCGAGCGGAATGGGGAACGGCGCGCCGCCCGCCGCCGCCTGCGCGAAGGCCTCGAGGCACGCGCGCGTGACGTCGAGCCGGGCCGCTTCCCAGACCGTCGCCTCACCCTTGATCGGCTGAAACTTGCCCGTCCCGAACAACCGGGTCCGGCGCTCCTCGGACGAGGCCCCCGCCACGTGCGTCATCCCTTCCAGCCGCACCGAGCCCTTGGACCCGAACACCTGGAAGCTGAACCCCGGGCCCGTCGCCGTCATCGTGCCCAGATACCCCGACATCCCGTCGGCCATCCGGAACAGCATCGACGTCGTGTCGTCGCTGTCCACCGCCACCACGCGCCGGAAGCTCTGGCAGTAGACCTGGGCGATCGGCCCGCAGAGGTCGATCATCCCGTCGATCGCGTGCACGCCCATCGGCGTCAGCGCGCCGCAGGGCGTTTCGTCCTTGGCCGCCCGCCACGCGTCCGGCTTGAGAAACAGCCCGTTGGGAAACGTCATCGTCGCTTCGACGTGGAGAATCGTGCCCAGCTCGCCGCTGCGGACCTGCTGCCGGAGCTTCGTCATCTCGGGGTGGAACCGCCGGTTGTAGCCCAGCCCCAGCGTGACCTTCGCGGCCTGCGTCGCGGCCACGGCGGCCTCGGCGTCGGCTTTCGTCAGCGCGAACGGCTTCTCGCAGAAGACGTGCTTGCCGGCCCGGGCCGCCGCGATGACCTGCGGGCTGTGCAGCGAATGCGGCGTCGCCAGCACCACGGCCTGCACCCGCGGATCCGCCAGCACCTGCTCATAGGAGCTGTGGAGCGTCAGCCCGTGCGTCGCGGCAAACGCCCGATAGTCGTCGGACTGGGTGCGCGACGCCCCCGCCACGAACTGAATGTCGGCGCTGGTCCCCTGGACCGACTCGACCAGCGTCTTCCCCCACCAGCCCAACCCCACCATCGCGGCGTGAATCATGCGCGCTCAGTCTCCAGTCAGCAGTCGGCAGTCAGCAGTCAGCAGTCGGCGTCAGCCCAGTCTCGCTCGCAGCCCCCAGCCCCTAGCCTCCTCAGCCTCTACGCGGTTCGGATCAGCGAGAACTTCGGATCGGCGGCCTGCGACGGGGTGACCGGCAGGCCCAGCTCCTGCTTCACCAGGTTCACGCCCTGCACCAGCGCCACCATCTTGTAGAACGCGTGCCGCCGCGACATGCCTTCCCGGCCCATGCCGCAGTCCGACGACAGGATCAGCCGCTCCTTCGGAATCACCTGCAGCGCCCGCTTCACCAGCGCCGCCACCTCCTCGGGCGATTCCACCTGCAGCGTGTGGTGATCGATCGCGCCGATCACCACCTTCATCTCGGTGATGTGCTTGCCCACGTCCTCGAGGTCCGCGCACTGGCTGCTCGCCATCTCGAACGTGATCACGTCGGCGTCCACCTGGTTCAGCAGCTCGAGCGCCGGCTTGTACGACTGCACCTTGGCAAACATCCGCTGCTGCGACGGGTTGCCCCAGCACGTGTGGCACCACACCTCGGTCTTCGCGCGCAGCCCCTTCACCGTGTTGTTGAACACCTTCAGCATGAACTCGGGGTTGATCACCGGGTCCATGTACCCGCGCGCCGCCAGCAGGTGAATCTGCGGCTCTTCCATCTGGATGATCGGGCAGCCCGCATCCGCCAGGTCGTGCAGCTCCTGCGTTGAACGCGTCGCTCATCGCCATGATCCGCGACGGCAGGTTCTTGTAGTGCTCGTCCTGCACCGCAAACGCGACCAGCTCCGGCGTCACCGTCCCGAACTTCACCGGCTTCGGTCGTCAGGCGCTGCGCCGCCTTCCAGATCTCCGCATACTGCATCTCGCCGCGGCCGAGCGGGCCGACGATCCGCGGCATGACGCGCGCTTCGAGGTAGTCGTGCAGGATGTGCCCGCGCGGAAACCCGATGCCGCCGGCGCCCACCTTCGCCAGCTTCGGATGCGTCGCGTCGAACCCGCTCATGTGATGCGGCGGATAGCTCGTCCAGCTCTGCCCGCCCACGTCCTGGTCGAACCGGCAGTCGCCGTCGGTGACGATGTCCAGCCCGGCCACTTCCTGCTCGCGCAGATACACCGACAACGCATCCACGTACTGCTCGCGGAAGCGGCTGATCACCATCGCGTCCAGAAACGATTTCAGCCGCAGGTTCTCGGTATACCAGCTCGGACGCGGCAGCGAACCGGTGATCGTCGTCGCCATCATCAGGCCCGCGGTTGCCTTCAACATGTTGGAGTCTCCTCGGTCAGTCGCACCCGACTGGGCGCGACTGAAGATCCTATCACCGGAATCGGGGAATCGGAATCAATCGGACGGCCCGGGCCGTCGCGGGGACGTTACTTCCAGCCGGTCGATTTTCGAGTAAATCGGGCCGGCAGGGCCGGCTTGCTCTCGGGGACCGGCTCCGGCTCGCCCGACGCGATGCTGATCTCGCGTTCGAGCTCCTCCTCGTTCGGCAGGCCCGCGAGCTGGTCCACGAACATCAGGGAGTGCTGAGACGGGATTTCGAACTTCTTCCCGCACGCCTTGCACACCACCTCGTCGTCGAGGCGCAGCAGGTAGTCGCGCAGCTTGGCGAACTTGGCCCGGTCCTCCTCGTTGGCACCGGGCGGCAGCCGGTCCTTCTTGGAGCGGCGGACCCACCGGATGCTGTAGTCGCCGGCGCGCCGGCACTTGGGGCAGGTATAGCGTCCGGTCCGGGTCTCGGACTTCTCGTTGAAGAGGTTCCGCTCGTCGAGGGCCATCCCCCAATGTTAGCAACGAATTGAGGAAGAAAGTATCCTGACGGGAGCGATGATCGTCATCTACCAGAAACCGACCTGCACGACCTGCCGGCAGGTCCACACGGCGCTCAAGGAGAGCGGCGTCGACTTCGACGCCGTGAACTACTACGTGGATCCGATCCCGAAGGCCAAGCTCAAGGAGCTCCTTCGCAAGATGGGCATGAAACCCCGCGAGCTGCTCCGGACGAAGGAGCCCATCTACAAGACGCTGAAGATCGCCGACGGCGGTCTGACCGACGATGAGATGGTGGACCTGATGGTCCAGCACCCCGACCTCATCCAGCGGCCGATCGTCGAAAAGGGCAGCCGGGCGATCCTGGCGCGTCCAGCGGAACGCCTTAAGGAAATCCTTTAGTGGACTGTCCTTCCCAATTCACTACCGGCCGCTCCGTTGTCGCGGCCGTCGATTGGCGGCCAAGGCTCGTTGCAGGCGGTACTCTTCCAGTTGATATACACCGCTAGTTCTCACTTGACCTTCACGCCGTTGACCCGCGTGGCGGTCGCGGGATCGTTGCGATCCTGGCGCCACGTCGGATGCGAGAAATGAATGACGGCGTCGCCGTTGTACGACACGACGGCGTTGTCGAAGACGAGCGTGCCAATCCGCCGCCAGTTCCGGAACGTGCGGCGCACCCGGAAGGGCGATCCCGACGTCTTTCCATCGTCGGTGACCTCGATGGTGAACGTCAGCGTTCGCTTCGGCGCCGGATCGCCGCGATCGAAGATGTGGGCCATGACCTCGTCGCGGACGTCGAGATCGGCGCCGGGAATCACCGGCTGCCCCTGCGCGACGAGCAGCCGCATGAACTCCGGCGCCCTGCGTCGGCTCGCCGGCGGGCTTCCCAAGCTCCGCAATCGGGTAGAGCTGACGAATGGTGGGCTGCTTGTCCACCTTCCGGAAGACGGCGGCGACCTTGATCAGGATCGTCCCGGCGGGGCCGCGGCGGAAGACGGTGACGTCGGGTGCATTCCGAAGTTCAGCGGCGTTGATCGAGTCGCTCCGCGCCCCGCCGATGTCTTCCTGCGTGATGAAGTTCGCGGTTCGGAGCGGCGTCGGGTGATCCGGATCCGTTGTCGGAAAGAGCTTGCCGACAAGCGCCAGCGATCGGACGCGGCCGCGAAGCGGACCTCCCGCGCCGCTCGAGTAGCGGGCCACGACGAGCGCCGTCCGGCCGCGCGCGAAGTACCCGAGTACGGCGTGTCTTCGGTGATCTGCCAGCGCCCGACGAGGCAGACGCCGTTGGGATGCAGCAGCCGCGCGAAGCCTTTCCGATCCGGTCCCCAGCGAAGATCGGCGCCGGAGTCGAGCGTCCGCGCCGAGGCGCGCTTCGAAGTTGGGTCGCCTGCCGCGCTGGAGCAGCCCGCCGAAGACGCTCCTGATCGTCTGGTTCTGGATCGGCAGCGGTGGTTCGCCCGCGCGGCCCCACACGGCCTGATAGGGATTCGCGAACAGCGCATCCACGACCTCGCGGAAGCGCGAGCCGGAGTAGCGCCGGTCTTCTTCGTTGAATTGTTCCGAGCCGATGTCAGCGGCGTCAGCCACGTGCCACCCCCGGCGGCAACTATACCGCTGCGACGCCGCAGAGGAGGAGGGCTGCGGTTCTAGAAATGCCGAGCTTCACTGCTCGTTCCGCCGGCCGCGGGGACGTAGGCTTGATTTACGTAGTCCATCACCATCCGATCGGCGCTGAATCGCCACCCGAGCGTGCGAATCGCGCGCTTGACGCGCGCGATCCACTCGCGCGGCAGGCCGTCCCGGTCCCGCTCGTAGTACATCGGGATGACCTCGTCGCGCAACACGTTGAGCAGCGACTGCCCGTCGCGGCGGTCGTGGACGTCGATGGCAGCATGTGTTTCGCCGCCGCCGATCGCGAAGCCGTTCAGGCCGTCGTAGGCTTCGGCCCACCAACCATCGAGCACCGACAGGTTCAGCCCGCCGTTCAGCACCACTTTCTGCCCGCTCGTGCCGCACGCTTCGAGCGGACGGCGCGGGTTGTTGAGCCACACGTCCACGCCCTGCACGAGGCGCCGGCCGACGTTGATGTCGTAGTCCTCGATGAACAGCACCTTGCCGGCAAACTTCGGGTTGTGCATGAGCCGCGCGATCTGCTGCAGCACTTCCTTGCCCGGCCGGTCGTGGGGATGCGACTTGCCCGCGAAAACGAACTGGATGGGCATCTGCGCGCTGTTGACGAGCGCCTCCATGGCCTCGAGGTCCTGCAGCAGCAGGTTGGCGCGTTTGTACGTCGCGAAGCGGCGGGCGAACCCGATCGTCAACGCGTCGAGGCTGAGCACGTTTCGCATCTGCGCGACGAACTCGAGCGATTCGCCGCGGCGCTCGGCCTGGCGGGCGGTCCGCCGCCGCGCGAGCTGGATGAGCTGCACCTTCAGCGTCTGATGTGTTTCCCACAACTCGCCGTCGTCGACGGCGTCGATCTTGTCCCAGAGGCTGCCGTGGCTCGCGTTCATGGGCCAGTCCGGGCCGAGATGGCGGTCGTAGACCTGGCGCATCTGCGGGGCCAGCCACGTGTGGACGTGGACGCCGTTGGTGATGTGGCCGATGGGGACGCGATCATCGGTGGTACCGGGATACAGGCCGGCCCACATCGCGCGCGAGACCTGGCCGTGGAGCGACGAGACGGCATTGGCGCGATGGGTCGCCTTGAGCGCGAGCACAGTCATGCAGAATTGCTCCCCGCCGTCGTGCGGGTGCACGCGGCCGAGGCCCATCAACTCGTGGAAGGGGAGGCCTAGTTCAGCGCAGAGCGGGCCCAGATGCTCGTCGACAAGGCGCTCGGAGAAGCGATCGTGGCCGGCGGGCACCGGCGTGTGCGTCGTGAAGACCACCTGCGGCGCCACGCGGCGCAGCGCCTCCCACGCGTCCACGCCTTCGGTCTGCATGCGTTGCCGGACCATTTCGAGCGCGGCAAAGGCGCTGTGGCCTTCGTTCAGGTGAAGAACGCCGGGCGCGATGCCCATCGCGCCGAGCGCGCGCATCCCGGCGACGCCGAGCATCAGCTCCTGGCGGATGCGCACGCGCTCGTCGCCGCCGTAGAGGCGGGAGGTGAGCTGGCGGTCCTCCGGCTGGTTGCCTTCGACGTTCGAATCGAGCAGCAGCAGCATGCTCCGGCCGACCGACAGCTGCCAGACGCGCGCCATGATCGTCCCGGTCCGCGTTTCGACGGACACGATCACGGGCACGCCGTCCACGAGCGCCGGCCGGATCGGCAGCTGACGATGGTTGAGCGCCAGGTAGTCTTCGTGCTGCCAGCCGTCGACGTCGAGCCGCTGCCTGAAGTAGCCCTGGTCGTAGTAGAGCCCGACGCCGACGAGCGGAATGCCGAGGTCCGACGCGCTCTTGATGTGGTCGCCGGCCAGGATACCCAGGCCGCCCGAGTAGATCGGCAGCGATTCGTGAAGCCCGAACTCGGCGGAGAAGTAGGCGACAGGCCGAGCCCACAGCACGCCCGCATGGCGCGCGCCCCATGTGCGGCGCGACTGCAGGTACTCCAGCATGCGGCGGTATCCGTAGTTGATGCGGCTGTGCAGCGCCAGTTCCGAGGCGCGTTCCTCGATCTGTTCGATCGTCATCTGCTGCAGCAGCGCGACCGGGTTGCTGTCGAGATCCCGCCACAACACCGGATCGAGCTCCCGGAAGAGGCTCGTCATGTCGGGATCCCAGCTCCACCATAAGTTCTGGGCCAGCGCGCTGAGCCGCCGGTGCGCGGGCGCGACGAATTGCCCGAGGGTCCGGGCATCGCTGACGATTTGCGCGAGCTGAATGCCAGCCGCCGCAAACGCACTCACGTCGTCGGGGGTGAAGTCCCGCGGCTCGGCAGTCTGCACGACGAGGACGCCCTGCAGGACGCCGCGATCGATGACCGGCACGCCAAGGAAGGAGCGGTACGGGTCCTCGCCCGCCTCGCTGAAGGTACTTGAACCGGGGATGGGTTGTGGCATCCTTGACGAACTGCGGCCTCAACTGTTGTGCGACGAGGCCCGCGAGGCCTTCGGTGAGCCGCATCCGCACCTGGCCGACGCTTTCGGGGCGCAGGCCAATCGTGGCGGCGAGCACGAGGTTCGCGCGGTCGGGCTCGAGCAGGTAGATCGAGCAGACGTCGGTGTCGAACCGGCGGCGGATCAGGTTGACGACGCTGGTCAGCGTCTCGGAGGCGTTGCCGCTTGGAGACACGAGGCGGCTGATCTCATCGAGCGTCCAGAGCGTGGATCCGTCAGGGCTCGTCACGGTTTCGGTTGGGTTCAAGAAAGGGTCTCCGCGTTTGGGTTCCTGCTCTCAGCAAGAACGTTGCCTCACGGGTTGTCGAAAATACTGGGGAACTTGAAGCCTGCGCCGCCAATGATCTGCAAAGTTGTTCGTCAAAACATCGAAGCTTACATGAATGTCCGACAGGCGAGGCGCTCGTGCCCGGAATCGCGTTAGAATTGCCCGGAATTCGCGCACCGCTGTGTTCGGCGGCGCGCGCACGGTGGCTCATGTCTTGCTCTCAGTGGTTATCTGGTGCCCCCCGCGACTCCTTCAGACATTAACGTCGGTCCGTCCGGCCGTCCTCGGACATTTGTGTCTGGTCTGGGCCCTCTCTTCTCGAACTACGAGCTGAGCGTGCCCTACGACGAGATGTTCGACGCGGGCGGCAAGCCCCGGCCGCATTGCGACGGACTCGTCGAGGCCCTCTGCGCGGCGTCGCAGTCCGAACTGGGCCAGCGCCAGCTGGAAGCCGACAAGGCGTTCCTGACGCAGGGCATCACGTTCACCGTGTACGGGGACAATCAGGGCACGGAGCGCATCTTCCCGTTCGATCTGGTCCCGCGCATCATCACGGCTCCGGAGTGGCGCAACCTCGAACGCGGCCTGGCCCAGCGTCTCACGGCGGTCAACCTCTTCCTGAAGGACGTCTACCACGACGCGAGGATCCTCGCCGAGGGCGTCGTGCCGCGGGATCTCGTGCAGAGCTGCCGGCACTATCGCCGTGAGATGCGCGGCGTGCACGTGCACCGCGACATCTACGTCTCGGTGTCGGGAACCGACCTCATCCGGCTCGAAGACGGCCGGTTTGTCGTGCTCGAGGACAACCTTCGCGTGCCGAGCGGCGTGTCCTACATGCTGGCCAACCGCGAGGTCACCAAGCGCGTGCTGCCGGGCCTGTTCGACCGCTATCGCGTGAGCCCGATCGCGCATTATGGCCAGGCGCTGCTCGCCACGCTGCGGGCGCTGGCGCCGCCGGTCGCCGCGGATCCGACGTTCGTGGTGCTGACGCCGGGCGTCGGCAACTCCGCGTACTTCGAGCATGCGTTTCTCGCGCGCGAGATGGGCGTGGCGCTGGTCGAAGGCCGCGACCTGCTTGTGCACGACAACATCGTGTATATGCGAACGACCGCGGGGCTCAAGCGCGTCGACGTCATCTACCGCCGCGTGGACGACGACTTCCTCGATCCGCTGGCGTTCCGGACCGACTCGCACCTGGGCGTGGCGGGGCTGCTGAACGCCTATCGAGCAGGCAACGTCTCGCTCGCCAACGCCATCGGCACGGGCCTGGCCGACGACAAGGCGCTCTATGCCTACATCCCGGCCATCATCAAGTTCTACCTGTCCGAGGAACCGATCCTGCCGAACGTCGAGACGTACCTGCTCGGAAATCCGTCGCACCGGCGGTACGTCCTCGAGCACCTCGACTCGCTGGTCGTGAAGGCGGTGGGCGAGTCCGGCGGCTACGGGATGCTCATCGGCCCCCACAGCACCGCGGCCGAGCGCGACGTGTTCAAGGCGAAGATTCTGGCCGACCCCCGAAATTTCATCGCGCAGCCGACGCTGTCGCTGTCGTGCGCGCCGTGCTTCATGGACGAGGGCATCGAGCCCCGCCACGTGGATCTGCGTCCGTACGTGTTGTACGGCGACCGCGTCACGGTGGTGCCGGGCGGCCTCACGCGCGTGGCGCTCCGGAAGGGATCGCTCGTCGTCAACTCGTCGCAGGGCGGCGGCAGCAAAGACACCTGGGTCCTCGAGGAGTAGCGGGACGATGCTGCTGTCGCGTGTCGCGGACTCGCTCTACTGGATCGGCCGGTACCTCGAACGCTCTGAGCACACGGCCCGGCTGATCGACGTCCGGCTCGACCTGGGCCTCGACCGCACGTCGAACGCGGGCGGCTGGGACTTCGGCCGGCTGTACACGATGGTGCGCCAGGAGGCGGCCGAATCGGCGCCGGAAAATCCCACCGCGCTGTCGGATGCGCTGGTGTTCGACGCGGGCAATCCCGCCGCGGTCCTGGCGAGCGTCACGGCTGCGCGCGAGAACGCGGCGCAGGTCCGCGAGGAGATCAGCTCCGAGATGTGGGAGCAGTTGAACGCGCTGTTCCTCCGGCTGAAGCAGGCGAGAGCCGAAGGCGGCTGGTCGGCGCGCCCGCATTACATCTTCCGGATGGTCATCGACGGCATTCACCTCGTCAACGGCGTGACCGACGAGACCATGGGCCACGGCGAAGGCTGGCAGCACATGCAGCTCGGCCGCTTTCTCGAGCGCGCGAGCGCGACGGCGGCCCTCGTCGACCTGCACTTCCGGCGCGAATCGCTGCTGCCGCCGGGCCACGCGGAGTGGCTGGGCCTGCTGCGCTCGTGTTCGGCGCTCGAGTCGTACTGCCGCCACTACACCGCCGACCTGCGGCCCGAGCGGATCGCGGAGTTTCTGCTGCTCAACTCGGAGTTCCCGCGATCGGTCCGGTTCGCGGCGGCCCGCGTCGAGTCCGCGCTGCGCGCGATCGCGAGCCTGACGACAGGCGGCGCCGGCGGCCGGGCCGAACGGCTGGCCGGCCGGCTCCACGCCTCGCTGGACTACGGGCAAGTGGACGAAATCCTGAGCGAGGATCCGCACGTGTATCTCGAAACGATCTCGCGGTACTGCGCGCAGATCCACGGCGCGGTGTATCAGAGCTACATCACCTATCCGATCGAGTCGGCCCTGCCGGCCTGAAGGCTGTCATGCAGTACACCATCCGGCACATCACACGATTCACGTACGAGGCGCCCATCAGCGAGAGCGTCATGGAGGCGCGCATGCAGCCGTTCACGGACGCGGCGCAGCGCTGCGTCCGGTTCGGCCTCAGCACGACGCCACCGTCGCGCGTGAAGATGTACCAGGATCACGACGGCAACATCGTCCACCACTTCAATATTCCCGGGCGCCATTCGCGTCTGACCGTGACGGCGGAAGCGTTCGTCGAGTGCCGTGCGCCCGAGCCGCTTCCGTCCGATCTTGGCGTGGACGCGTGGGTGCGCCTCGACGGCGCCACGCCGTCCGGCCGCTTCTGGGACGAGCTGAACGCGAGCCCGTTTGCGCACCGCACGCCGCTGCTCGACGCGCTAGCCGACGAGATCGGCCTCGCCCGCGGCGACGATCCGCTGTGCACCGTGAAGAAGCTCATGTCGGACGTGCACACACGCTTCGAGTACAGCCCGAAGAGCACGCGCGTGGACTCGCCGATTGACGACGCGCTGTCCGCCCGGCGCGGCGTCTGCCAGGATTTCGCCCACGTGATGATCGCGCTCGTCCGCCGGCTGGGCATCCCGTGCCGTTACGTCAGCGGCTATCTGTTCCAGGAGCACGACGGCACGGCCCGATCGGTCGACGGGGCGACGCACGCGTGGGTGGAAGCCTGGCTTCCGGGCCTCGAATGGGTGGGCTTCGATCCCACGCACAACACGACCACCGGCGAACGCCACATCCGCGTCGCGATCGGACGCGATTACTCGGACGTGCCCCCGACGCGCGGCGTGTTCAAGGGATCGAGCGCGATGAAGAGCGAGCTGGCCGTCGGCGTGTCGGTGGGAACCGTGCCCGGTTTCAACAGCGACGCCACGCCGTTCATCCCGTGGATGTCGCGCGAAGCGTCCGCGCCGCTGGTCGTCACCGAATCGGTGGCGAGCACGCAGCAGCAGCAACAACAGCAATAGGCGATCACAACGTGGAACGCTGAGCACGCAGAGTTCGCAGAGTTGACGGAGTACTCATTAGGATGAGTACGAATTCTCTGCGAGCTCCGCGATCTCTGCGTTCAACGTCGTCTTAGAACAAACCGACGGTCTGCCCGTTCTCGTCGATATCGATGTTCGCGAACGCGGGCGTCTTGCCGAGGCCGGGCATGCGCTGCATGTCGCCGCACAGGACGACCACGAATCCTGCGCCGGCGCTCGGCAGCATCCCGCGGACGGGCAGGATGAACCCGGTCGGGCGATTGCGGAGCAGCGGGTCGTGCGAGAGCGACAGGTGGGTCTTCGCCATGCACACCTGCGCGGTTCCCATGCCGAGCTTCTCGATTCGCTGCAGGTCCTTGACCGCCTGCATCTGAAGATCGATGCCCGCCGCGCCGTAGAGTCGCTTCGCGATCGCTTCAATCTGCTGCACGATCGGCGTGTTGGCCGGGGTGAGGAACGCGAACGTGTTCGGCTTGCTGCAGGCGGCGACGACCGCCTCGGCGAGCTCGACCGCGCCAGGGCCGCCTTTCCCGAAGCCGTTGTGCGCAACGACGGTCTCGGCTCCGGCCTTGAGCGCGAGCTCGCGCACCTTCGCGATCTCGGCCGGCGTGTCGGTGGGGAAGCTGTTGATGGCGACCACGCACGGCAGCCCGTACTGCCGCACGATCTGGATGTGTGCGGCGAGGTTGTCGGCGCCCCTGGCGAGCGCGTCGAGGTCCTCGGCGGCGAGGTCCTTGAACGGCTTCCCGCCGTGCGACTTCGTCGCGCGCACGCTGGTGACGAGGACCGCGGCGCTCGGAGCGAATCCTCCTGTGCGGCAGACGATGTCGCAGAACTTCTGAAGCCCGAGGTCGCTCGCGAAGCCGGCCTCGGTGACAATGAAATCAGCCAGCTTGAGCGCGATGCGGTCCGCCAGGATGGAATTGTTGGCGTGCGCGATGTTGCCGAAGGGGCCGGCGTGCACGAGCGCCGGCTGGCCCTCGAGGGTCTGCACCAGGTTCGGCTTGATCGCTTCCTTCATGATCACGGTCATCGCGCCGCCGGCCTTGAGCATGTCGGCCGTGACGAACTCGCCGTCGTACGTGCTGGCGACGACGATGCGGCCCAGCCGGCGCCGGAGATCCTTGAGGTCGCTCGCCAGCGCGAACACGGCCATCACCTCGGACGCGGCGGTGATGACGAATTCGTTCTCGCGCGGGATGCCGTGCGTCTTGCCGCCGAGGCCGACGACCGTGTAGCGCAGCTCGCGGTCGTTCATGTCGACCGTCCGCGGCCACATGATCGTCGCCGGGTCGATGCGCAGCGGGTTGCCGTTGAAGATCGACGCGTCGATGGCCGCGGCCAGCAGGCTGTGCGCGGCCGTGACGGCGTGGAAATCGCCGTTGAAGTGGAGGTTGATTTCCTCCATCGGGCCAATCTGCGCGTGTCCGCCGCCTGTGCCGCCCCCCTTGACGCCGAAGACCGGGCCCATCGAGGGCTCGCGCAGGCACAGCATGACCTTCTTGCCGATCTGGCCGAGGCCCTGCGTGAGCGCGACGCTCGTCGTGGTCTTGCCTTCGCCCGCCTTGGTGGGCGTGATGGCCGTGACGATGATGAGCTTGCCGTCCTTCCCGTTGGCGAGTCGATCGAGGATGGGCAGCTGCACCTTGCCGCGATGCTTGCCGAACTGTTCGAGCTCGTTCGCCTGGATGCCGGCCTTGGAGGCGACCTCGGTGATGGGCTGCAGCTGCGCGTCGTGAGCGATGTCGAGTGCTGATTTCATGGTTAGTGAGAGTGTACAGAGTTGAGTCGGGCCGGCCGCACAATGCCGCTCGGCGTTATTGTCCGAAGTCCTTCCGCACCATCCGGGTGCCTTCGACCATGGCGGCCAGCTTGCTGAACGCGATGTCGCGCGACAGGTGGACGCACCCGCAGTCGGGGTTGATCACGAGGCGCTCGGCGGGCACGATTTCGAGCGCGCGCCGGATGCGGTCGGCCACGAGCGTCGGGGGCTCGATTTCCTGTGTTTTCACATCGATGACGCCGAGCCCCAGCGTGAAGGGCGCGTTGAACTCGCGAAAGAGCTCCAGGTCCTCTTCGCCCCGGCGGGCGAATTCGAGCGAGAGCGCGTGCACCTTCGCTTCGAGAATCGTGGGGAACAGATACCGGTAGCTGCCCTCGAACGACGGCTTGCCGTAGCGGTTCCCGTAGCAGATGTGCAGCGTGACGTGCGCGTCCACGCCCTCGACGGCCGCGTTGATCGCCTTGACGGCCCAGGGCAGATCCTCGGGGAACCCGGAGTAATAGGGCTCGTCGATCTGCAGCTCGGTCGCGCCGGCGCGCGCGAGCTCCTTGAGCTCGAAGTTGAGCGAGCGGGCGAGATCGAGCGCGAACGCTTCCTCGTTCGGGTAGAACTGGTTCCGGATGCGCTTCACGAGCGTATGCGGCCCCGACACCGAGATCTTCTGGGCGCGCTCGCTGTATCGCTTCACGAAGCGCACTTCCTCCACGAGCCCGAGCGACCCGGTCGCGAGCTTCGATCGCACGACGCTCTCGTAGAAGTCGTAGTAAAAGCGCTTCGATCCGAGATCGACCTGCACGCCGGGCAGCCGCTCGGTGAAGTAGTCGATCATGTTGTCGCGCTGCAGCTCGCCGTCGGTGACGATGTCGATGCCGGCGACTTCCTGATCCTTGATCGCGGCCTTCCGTACGGCGTCGTGCATTTCGTCGAGGTCGCGGCGGCTCAGGCGGCGCGACAGGTAGTCGTTCTTCGCGCGTTCCAGCCACTCGGGCATCGAGTAGCTGCCGATGACGGTCGTGGGGAGAATCGGTAACTTCATAAAGGGTCCGAGAGGTCCAAAAGGTCCGAGAGGTCCAAATGGTCCAAGAGATCCGCGAGGTCCACGAGGTCCGGGGAGTTCATGGGCGTTGTGTCGTGTACATGACCGTCGTCTTCGTGCCGGGACGGTAAGGGAACGGGGCGAAGTGCACGTCGTAGCCGGCGCGTGCGCCGACGGCGCGCAGCAGGGCGCCGTTCACCCACGCGACGAGCGATCCGTCGAGCTTGCCGGGTCCCTTGAAACCCTTGCGGTATTCGTCCATGTGCTCGACGAAGATGTCCTGCACCTGGAGATAGCCGCGCGGGTGGAGCAGCGGCAGCGTGTTCGCGAAGCTCTCGGCCGCGCCGCGCGAGATGTGGAAGCGCACGTCTTCCGGCGCCTCCGTGAGGAGGTCGTCGAGGTGCGACCAGCTGAGGCCCGGCGGCACGTGGGCTTCTTCGCGATCGTCGAGCGCCCGCAGGCGTTCCTCCAGCCGGAAGTAATCCCACAGGCACCGCCAGAACGCCACGCCGCGTTCGCCGGGGAACATGCCCTCGGGGCCCTGCTCGAGCAGCCGTTTCACGATGTTGGGAAAGTCGTTGTGCGGGAGGCCAAAGTCAGCCGACAGGCGATCGATCGCCGCGGCGCTCAGATACGCGCGCACTTCGACGATGTAGAGCCGGCCGTCGCGGCGTACGACGTCGTCGAACGGCAGGTTGTCGTACACGTTCGTGGCGTGCACGTACATCACCTTGAAGCGGTACGCCGAGAGCGCCTTGAACGGGTTCAGCGCGTTCAGCGGCGCCGCGCTCACGTGTCCGGCGTGGCGCGCGAGCGCGGTGACGGCGCGATCGAGCGTGGTCGCGGAGTAGTCGCCGAGGATGAACTGGAGCTTCGAGTAGAACCCGGTGCCCTGCTGCTCGTCGAGCGCCTTGAAGCCGTCCATCCAGGCCGCCGCGCGCGCGCCGGAACCGACGCCGATTTCGAGCGCAGGGATTTCGGACGGGAGTTGCCCGCGGTCGTTCAAGCCCTGCAGGAGCTTCCAGAATTCGGTGATGGAATCAGCGACGGCTTCGGGATGGTTCGCGTCGGATTTGCCGCTCGGGAGCGCCGCTTCGAAACCGCGGCCGGACGCCGCTTCCCACTCGCCCAGGTGCTGCCAGAACAGCCGGTTGAAGTCCCAGATCATGCAGTCGCGGTACGGCCGGAAATCATCCAGGTAGACGCGGCCGTCGTCGGCGGCCGCGGTCGGGCCGACGCTTTTCAGCGCGCGCCCCAGTTGCAGAGGCAACTGGGCGGGATCCGCCTGCCGCAGGTCGATGGCGATCTCGGCCAGCGACATCGGCTTGCCATGCGAATCTGTTGTCCGCCGGACGATGACGGGATCGCGAAAATTGGTGCGGTACTGGATCCAGTCCAGGTGGATCCGGAGCGAGGAGGCGAGACTCGCATCGAGTAACCCGTCCTCGACGCAGCCCACCAACGACCCGGTGACGAGGCTGACCAGTTCCCCAAGCTGCGAGGGTTTGCCGCTCTTCTTCTTGGCCTGCGAGATGTGGTTGATGTGAACGATCACCCCTGCCCCTACAACCTTTCAATCATACTACGGCGTCACGATGATCTGGGCCTTCGCCCATGGGTGCTCCTTGCAGATGTAGGTGTATTCCCCGGGCCTGTCGAAGGTGACGGCTGCGGCCTCGAGCGGGCTCAGGCGAGCCGTCGTCCACGAGCCGTCTTCCGCCGCGATGGTGTGGTTCATGCGCCCGTTGTTGACCCAGCGAACCGGGGTGCCGGCTTTGACGCGCGCGCGGTACACGTTGAACGCGTATTCGTCCACGTACATCCGTGTGCCTCCCTGTGAGCTATCGCGCACGTAGCTGGCGATTTCAATTTTGTTCGTGTCCTGAATCTGTCCCGCGAAGAGGGCCGGCGCGGGCCTCGGCGCGGCCTCGGGCTGCGGCTTCGCCTCGATCGGCCCGTTCAGTTTGAACGCGATCACGTTGTTCCGCATGCCGACCGCGATGTACTGCTCGCCGTCGACCTCGTAGGTCACGGCCGGTCCACCGCCGCCGTTGGCGCCGCTCTGGAACTGCCAGATCTGCTGGCCGGTCTGCGCGTCGGACGCGATCAGGTTGCCGTCGGGCATCGTCTGAAAGAGGAGTCCGCTGGCCGTGGCGAGCGCACCGGAGGGACGCGGCCCGCTGAAATCTTTCTTCCAGGCGATCTTTCCCGTGCGCCCGTCGATCGCGGCCATGACGCCATGGCCGGCCGGCATGCCAGGGACGCGCCCGCCGCCGAGGATGAACACGTACGGATCCTCCGCGCGACGGAACCACTGCAGCGACGCGTTGCCGAGCGCGTAGAAGTACCCGGTCTGCGGGCTGTAGGCCATCGGCGTGACGCGCATGCCCCAGGCCGGCGTCAGCAGGTTCGGCACGTCGAGCGACGCCGGGGCGAAGAAGCACCCGAGCTTGAAACCCGCGGGGATCTTCTCCTTGCTCCACTCGTCGCAGTCCGGCAGCATGCGATCGGCGCCGACAGGGTAGGGCTGGGTCGCGACGGTGTGCGAGCGCGGATCCTGCGTGACCTTGCGCTCTTCGATCTGCTGAACGGGCTTTCCTGTTTCGCGATCGAGCACGAAGAGCACGCCGTCGGTGCGCATCGCGGCGACCAGCTTGCGCGTCCGGCCGGCGATTTGCGCGTCGTAGACGACCGGCGACTGCGCGATGTCGGCTTCCCAGATGTCGTGACGAATCGTCTGGTAGTACCACTTCAGCTTGCCGGTCTTGATGTCGAGCGCGACCAGGGAGCACAGATACAGGTTGTCGCCCGCCCGTTGATCGCCGGCGTACTGCGGAACCCCGTTGCCCGTGCCGAAATACACGAGGCCCAGATCGGGATCCGCCGCGCCGACCAGCCACAGCGCGCCGCCGCCGATCTTCCAGGCGTCGTTATCCCTGGGCCATGTGTCGTGTCCCGGATCGCCCGGACCCGGTACGGCGAACCATTCCCACGCCTTGCGGCCGGTCTTCGCGTCCACGGCGACGACCTTTCCGCGGAAGCCCGGATCGGCGGACGTGCCGACGAACACGAGGCCGCCGGCGTAGAGCGGCGCGCCCGACACGCCCTGTCCCGGTCGAGGCGGATCGATGCCGCCGTAAACGTCCCAGACCTGCTCGCCGGTCTTCTCGCGAAGCGCGACGACGTGCGCGTTGCTCAGCCCCACGAAGACGAGACCGTCGCCGACCGCAACGCCCTCGCGCGCCGGGAGGCCCTGCTCCGGACGCGTGAAGTCGGTGAGCCCGGGGCTTGGCGGCGAGGCGCCGGTCTGATGCTTCCACACGGTCGCGCCAGTCTTGGCGTCGTATGCGTACACGTAGGAGCCCGCCGTGATGAAGACGAGGCCGTCCTTCACTACCGGCATTGCCCGGCCGCCGCCGCCGTCGTCGAATCGCGCCGACGTCCACGCGCCGCGCAGCGTCGCGAGCGTGTCCTTGTTGATCTGCGTCAGGCTGGAATAGCGCGTGTTGCCGAGGTCGCCGCTGACGGCGGACCACTCGCGGCCGGCGAACCCGCGGCCGCTGTCCTGGGAGTGGAGGGTGGCTCCGGCGATCCCGAGGCCGGCGAAGCCGGCGACAAGCAGGCGGTACGAATTCGTCTTCAACATGTCGCTTTCTCCTGAACGGCTTCCGAGCGCCCCATGATAGCTCGGCGCGAGACGCGATAAGATTCGCCGTTGTCTCTCCGCGTCGCGTTCGATTTGGACGGCGTCCTCGCCGACATGGATTCGGCGCTCTTCAGCCAGGCCGAAAGCCTGTTCGGCGAGAAACTGCAGCGCCGGCGGGAACGAGCCGCGGCGAAGCAGGCGGCCGCGAAGCAGGCCGCGGCGAAGCAGGCAGAGACGACGCAGGCCGCGCCCTCCGCCGGAAAGCGGGCGCCTCAGCCGGTGCCCGGGTTCGAGCTCACCACGCGCGAGCAGAGCCGGCTCTGGCGCCACGTGGGAACCCTGGACAACTTCTGGCAGTCGCTCCGCGAGATCGAGCCGGGGGCCGTCAAGCGGCTGGCGGCGGTCGCGGCCGCGCATCGATGGGAAGTCATCTTCCTGACGAAGCGGCCGGCGAGCGCAGGCGCGACCGCGCAGGTACAGTCACAGCGCTGGCTCGTCTCGAAGGGCTTCGAGCGTCCGAGCGTTTATGTGGTGCAGGGGTCCCGGGGACTCATTGCCGCCGCGCTGGAACTCGACGTCGTCGTGGACGACCGACACGAGAACTGCTACGACGTCGTCGTGGACTCCGGGGCGCGGGCCATCCTGGTCTGGCGGGGGCAGGGCGAGCAGTTCTCCGCCGCGGCCGAACGCCTTGGCGTCGAGGTGGTTCGGACGGTCGGGGAGTGCCTGGACGTGCTGAGCCGGCCCGGTCCTCTGTAGCCTTCCCGGTCACTTCTTGGCACATCCCCTTTCAGGGGATGCCGATGTGGTGGACATTCGTCACCCCTGAGGAAGACTTTTGGACTCCCTCCGTCGATCCGTGCCGATTCGATCGCTGTAAGTCGTTGTAAATAGCGCTATTACTGCGATCGCGAATCCACCGCGCCACGGTGGTCTCCTTGCACAACGTGAAACCCGGATTGCGTCGTTTGTACACAAGCAGTCCCACAGAGTCATGACGCGTGCAGACGAACCCGTAGGAGCCGGCCGCCCGTAATGGTCGAATCGCCAGGCCTGGTCATCGACGACGAGTATCCGCTGTCGCCCCTGCAGCAGGGGATGCTGTTCCACAGTCTCGACCGGAACCAGCCCGGCGTGGACCTCGAGCAGGTGCTGTGCTCGCTATCGGAGCCCCTCGACGTCCCGCAAATGCTCTCGGCGTGGGACACGGTTGTGTCGCGCTACGACATTCTGCGCACCAGCTTTCAATGGGAAGGCCGCCCGGAACCGGTTCAGAACGTCCACCGATCGGTCTCGCTCCCGTCCCGAGTCGTCGATTGGCGGGACGTCGCCGCGGACGAGCAGCGAGAGCGCCTGAAAGCCCTCCTGGCTGCCGATCGCACGACGGGCTTCGATCTGAATCGCGCGCCGCTGATGCGGCTGACGATCGCGGTGTGCGGGCCTTCGCACTACGAAGTGCTCTGGACGTTCCACCACGCGATTCTCGACGGCCGATCGTTTCCGATCCTGCTGCGCGAAGTGTTCGGGCTGTATGACGCTGCGCGAAACGGGCGCGACTGGCGCCTGCCCGCGCCGCGCCAGTACCGGGCGTACATCGACTGGCTGCGTTCGCGGAACCCCGACACGTCGAAGGCATTCTGGCGCCGCCGCCTGGCGGGGCTGTCCACGCCGACGCCGCTCCTGATGTCGGTGCCGCCCGGCCGTGGGGAAGGGGTCGGCGCGGTCGAACTGGCGCTGACGCCCGACGAAACCCAGCGGCTGCACGCCTTCGCCCGCGAAGCCGGCTGCACGGTCGGGACCCTCGTGGCCGCCGCCTGGTCGCTGCTCCTCAGCCGGTACACCGGCGAGGACGACGTGCTCTTCGGCGTCACGCGCGCGTGCCGTCAATCGACGATCGAAGGCGCCGACGACATGGTCGGCCTCTTCATCAACACGCTCCCGTTCCGCGCGCACGTGCCGCCGCAGCAGACGGTATTCGGATGGCTCAATGCGCTCCGGGCCGAGCAGCTGGCTTTCCGGGAACACGAGCACACCCCTCTGACGCGGGTTCAGTCGTGGAGCGACGTGCCGCGCGGCACGGCGCTGTTCGAAACGCTGGTGGTGTTCGAGAACCACCAGCTCAACTCGCTGCTCCGGCGGGCGGGCGGCGCGTGGATCAACCGCCGCTTCATATATCAGGGCCAGACGAACTACCCGGTGACGCTCGTCTGCTACGCGGACGCGGAACTCCTGCTGCGGCTCGAGCACGACCGCCAGGCGCTCGACGGCGCGATTGCGGCCCGGATGATTCAGCACATGCGGCGCCTCCTGGAGGAACTGGCGAGGGACGGGCATCGATGGCTCGGCGAGATCCCGATGCTCGGCGCGGAAGAGCGGACGGAGCTGCTGCCGGTGCCGCGGCCGTCTGGGATTCAGACTTTCTGTCTCCACGAACGCTTCGAACGGCGCGCGGCCGAGATGCCGCTCGCTGCGGCGCTGACCTTCGACGGCCGGACGCTGACCTACGAAGAGCTGAACCAGCGCGCGAATCAGCTGGCGCACCGGCTGCGGGCGCTGGGTGTCGGTCCCGACGTGCTGGTGGGCGTGCACCTCGAGCGGTCGCCGGAGCTCGTGGTCGCGATTCTCGGCATCCTCAAGGCCGGCGGCGCGTACGTGCCGCTCGACCCGGCGTACCCGCACGACCGGATCCGCTTCATGATCGAGGACGCGCGGCTGCCGCTGGTCGTCACATCGCGCGCCCTGCAGCCGGGGTTTCCGCCGTCGGATGCCGGGCTCGTCTGCCTCGAGGACTCGGAGGCCGGGCCGTCCGACAACCCGCAGCAGGTGGTCGAGGCCGACAACCTGGCGTACGTGATCTACACGTCCGGCTCCACCGGGAAGCCGAAGGGCGTCCTCATCACGCACGCGAACGTCAGCCGGCTCTTCGACGCTTCCGAGATCTCGTTCCAGTTCGGCCGCGACGACGTCTGGACGCTGTTTCATTCGTACGCCTTCGATTTCTCGGTCTGGGAAATCTGGGGCGCGCTGCTGTACGGCGGCCGGCTCGTCATCGTGCCGTACTGGGTCAGCCGCGATCCGGACGCCTTCATCGACCTGCTCGTGCGCGAGCACGTGACGGTCCTCAACCAGACGCCGTCCGCGTTCCGGCAGCTGGTTCAGGCCGACGGCGAGCGCGCGAAGCCTGCGCCGTTCGCGCTCCGTTCCATCGTGCTCGGCGGGGAGGCGCTCGACGTGTCCAGCCTTCGTCCATGGTTCGAGCGCCACGGGGACGACCGGCCGCACGTGATCAACATGTTCGGCATCACCGAGACGACGGTCCACGTGACGTACCGCCGCATCCTGCAGGCCGACGTCGACGCGGGCGCCGGCAGCGTCATTGGCGTGCCGATCGCGGACCTCGACGTCTACGTGCTGGATCCGCATCAGCAGCTCGTGCCGGTCGGCGTGACCGGAGAGATCTACGTCGGCGGCGCCGGCGTCGCGCGGGGCTACCTTGACCGCGCCGACCTGACGCGCGCACGCTTCATCGTCGATCCCGTCGGTGGAACCAACCTGCGCCTGTATCGCAGCGGCGACCTGGGCCGCTGGCTCCCGAGCGGCGAGCTCGAATATCGCGGACGTATCGACGACCAGCTCAAGATTCGCGGTTTTCGAATCGAGCTGGGGGAGATCGAGGCGGTGGTGCGCCAGTGTCCGGGCGTGCGCAATGCGACCGTTGTGGCGTGGGACGAGGCCGGCGTCGAGCAGCGTCTGGCGAGCTATGTCGTGCTGGAGCCCGGCGCGTCGGTCGACGATGTGCGGCTCTTCGCGCAGTCCAAGCTGCCCGAATACATGATTCCCGCGGCGTTTGTCAGCATGCCGGAACTGCCGCTGACATCGAACGGCAAGATCGACCGCCGTGCGCTGCCGGTGCCGTCGGTTCCGGTCCGGACCGGACGTTACGTCGCGCCCGGCAACGACACCGAGCGCACGCTGGCGGACGTGTGGGCGGCGGTCCTTCGCTGCGAGGCGGTGGGCGTCGACGACAACTTCTTCGAGCTGGGTGGCGACTCGATCCTGAGCATTCAGGTGATCGCCCGGTGCCGGCAGGCGGGCCTGCACGTCACGACGCGCGACCTGTTCAAATTCCCGACCGTCTCGGCGCTGTCCGCGGTCGTCGTCCCCGCGGTTGCGCCGCCCGCCGGGCGGCGGGTCGTGGGTGATGCGCCGCTGACCGCGAACGGACGATGGTTTTTCGACCAGGGGTTCGGCGACTGCGCGCACTGGAATCAGGCGCATCTGCTGCAGGTGCCGGCCGACCTCGACCTTGGTGCGCTCGACGCGGCGCTCGCGGCCGTTGTGGCGCAGCACGACGTCTTCAGGCTGCGTTTCCGCGAAGGCGACAGCGCTTCCGGTGGCTGGCGGTCCGGATACGTGCCGTCGACTCCGCCGACGGCTGTCGAGCGGATCGATTTGCGCGAGTACCCGGCCGAGATGGTCTCGACGGCGATTGAGGCTGCGGCCGCCTCGGCACAGGCCGGGCTCGATATCACCGACGGTCCCATCCTGCGGGCCGCGCATTTTGCGTGCGCCCCTGGCACGCCGGGCCGGCTGCTCGTGGTCATCCATCACCTCGCGGTGGACGCGGCATCCTGGCGGGTGTTCCTCGAGGATCTCGAGCTGGCGTACTGGGCCGCCCGCGCCGGGCGCGACCCGCTGCTGCCGAATCGGACGACGTCGTTCAAGTTCTGGGCGGAGCGTCTCGTCCGGTACGCGAACACGAACGCCAAGGATGGGCTGGCGGGCTGGAGCCGGACGATAGACGCACAGGCCGCCGTCCTGCCGCGCGACCATGACGCCGATGCGGCGCTGAACACGGAGGGCTCGACCGCCACCGTCACGGTGTCGCTGACGGCCGCCGAAACCGATGCGCTGTTCAATCGAACGGCTCCCGCGTACGGCACCCGCGTCGACGACCTGCTCCTGTCGGCGCTGGCCCCGGCGCTGCAGCCCTGGACCGGCCGATCTGACGTCCTGGTGGATGTCGAAAGCGCAGGGCGCGAGAACCTCTTCAACGACGCCGACCTGTCGCGAACGATCGGATGGTTCACGGCGGTGGCTCCCGTGCACCTCGATGCGGCCGACGGTACGCCGGGCGCTGTGATCAAGGCCACGAAAGAAACGCTCCGGCACCTGCACCACCACGGCCTCAGCTTCGGTGCGCTGCGGTATCTGTCTTCGGACGCCGACGTCCGCGCCGCGCTCGAGCGCGTGCCTCGCGCCGAGCTCCTCTTCAAGTACCTCGGATCGCTCGACGCGATCGTCTCAGGTTCGGCGCTGTTCAGGTTCGCGGCCGAGTCGGCGGGGCCGTGGCGCGCCGAAGAAAACCGGCGATCCCATCCGCTGGAGGTGGTCGCGCTCGTTGCCGAAGGCCGCCTCAAAGTCCAGTGGCGCTACAGCAAGAACCTTCACGATGCCGCGACGATTTCGACTGTCGCGGGGCGCTACGTGGATGCGTTGCGGGAGCTCGTCGACCACTGCGTGACCCAGCCGACCGCCAACCGGACGCCGTCCGACTTCGCGCTCGCCGATCTCGATCAGGCGGCGCTCGATGTGCTGACCGCGCGGTTCCCGACGCTGACTGACGTCTACCCGCTGACGCCGATGCAGCAGCTCTTCTTCTCGATGGACGGCGTCGAGGCGTCGCCCGGGTTCGAGCAGTGGGAGTTCCTGATCGAAGGGCCGCTCGATGCCGGCCGGCTGCGCGACGCGTGGCGGCAGGTGGTGGCGAGGCATCCCATTCTCCGAACGGCGTTCGCGGAGGTTGGCGGGGCCAGGCCGCACCAGATCGTCCTCCACCGCGTCGAGATGCCGTGGCACGAGGAGGACTGGCGCGATCGCACGGCCGACGAGCAGGATCAGCTCCTGCGCGAGTTCCTCGCCGCCGATCATCAGCGGGCGTTCGATCTCGGAAAACCTCCGCTCATGCGGATCGCGCTCCTGCGAACCGGAGACACCGAGCACCGGCTGATCTGGAGCACCCACCACCTGCTCGTGGACGGCTGGTCGTGGCCGCTCATTTTCTCGGAGCTGTCGGCGCTGTACGCGCCCGCGCCGGTCGCGGTGCACGGCCTCGGCCCCGCCTGCGCGTACCGCGAGTACGTCGCGTGGCTCCAGCAGCACGACGGGGCGGCCGACGACGACTTCTGGCGCGGTGTGTTGAGCGGCGTCGCCGATCCAACGCCGATTCCGGCGGCTCTCGAGAGCCGGGAAGGCGCGCGGGAAGCCGAGGGCGAAGTCACCCGGCTCATGAGCGTTCAGGCCACCGCCGCACTGGGCACGCTCGCGCGCAGCCATCACGTGACGCTCGGGGCCATTGTCGGCGCCGCGTGGAGCGTCGTGCTTGCGCATCACAGCGGCCGCGCCGACATCGTGTTCGGCGCGTCCTTTGCCGGCCGGCCGGACGGCATCCCCGGCATCGAGACGATGGTCGGACCCTGCGTGAACAACCTGCCGATCCGGGTGCGCGTGGACGAGCGGATGCGCGTGGGGGAATGGCTCCGGGACGTGCATGCGCTGATGGGCGAGCTCACGCAATACCAGACGACACCGCTGGCGCGCATTCACGGCTGCAGCGACGTGCCGACGTGGCTGCGGATGTTCGACAGCCTGCTGGTCGTGCAGAACTACATCGTCGATACGAAGGTCGGGTCGCTGGGCGAGGCCCGGCTGCGTCCGCTCCGGTCTCCCGAATCCCTGCGCCCCGGGCGCCGGCGCGAATCGACCAACTACCCGGCCACCGTTCTGGTCCGCCCCGGCGAGCAGCTGGAGATTCGCGCGCAGGGCGCCGGCGAACGCTTCGGCGCTGCCTCGGCTGCTGCCGCGGCCGATGATCTGGTCAGCGTGCTGGCCGCGCTGGCCGAGTCGAAGGACGCAACCGTTTCGGCGCTGCTTTCCAGCCTGCCGGCCGAAACCCGGGGCCAGGCCGGCCGGGCGGCCGCGGAACGAAGGCGCCGCCGCGGGCCCAGGCTCGCGCCGCGCACCGAAATGGAAAAGGCGCTGGTGGACATCTGGCGCCGGCTGTTCGACGGCGAAATCGGGACCGACGAGAACTACTTCGAGCTCGGCGCGCACTCCATCATGCTGGTGCGCGCGCACGAGCAGATCAGTTCCAGGATCAAGCCGGATCTGCCGATCGCCGCGCTGTTCCAGTACCCGACGGTGCGCGATCTTGCCGCGCACCTGACAGCGAAGAGCGCTCCGGGCCGCCGCGACGCGGACATCCGTGCACGTGCGAAGAACCAGCAGCGCGCCGTGGAACGGCGCAAGGCGCAGGCCGAGGCAAACAGACCGCAATGAACAACCCGGAGTCCGGCGCGGCGCTCGACGGCGTCGCCATCATCGGCATGGCCGGGAGGTTTCCCGGCGCGCGCAACATCGGCGAATTCTGGCGCAACCTGCTCGCGGGCGTTGAGTCGATTTCCCGGTTCGAGAGAGGCGAGCTCGAGCCATCCATGCTCGAGGATCCCGGCGCGCGCGATCGGGCGGGCTACGTGCCGGTGCGCGGCATCCTCGACGGCATCGAGATGTTCGACGCCGAGTTCTTCGGCATCAACCCGAAAGAGGCTCAGATCCTCGATCCCCAGCAGCGCCTGTTTCTCGAAGCCGCATGGGAAGCCCTGGAACGCGCCGGCTACGAGCCGGCCACCACCGGCGGCACGGTGGGTGTGTTCGCTGGCATGGGCAACAACACGTACTTCGCAGCGAACCTGAGAGAGCACCGCGAGCTCATCGACCTGGTCGGCGCCCTCCAGACGATGATGGGGAACGAGAAGGACTATCTGGCCACCCGGGTGTCCTACAAGCTCGATCTCAAGGGCCCGAGTGTGACGGTTCAAACCGCGTGCTCCACCTCGCTCGTGGCGGTCTGCCAGGCCGTACAGAGCCTGCTCGCGTATCAGTGCGATATGGCGCTGGCCGGCGGCGTCTCGATTTCGCTGCCGCAGAAGCTGGGATACCTGTGGCAGGACGGCGGCATCACGTCCGCGGACGGCCATTGCCGCGCGTTCGACGCGCAGGCCGACGGCACCGTGTTCAGCAACGGCCTCGGCGTCGTCGTGCTGAAGCGGCTGGCCGACGCCGTAGCGGACGGCGACCACGTGTGCGCGGTCATCAAAGGATCGGCGGTCAACAACGACGGGTCCGGGAAGGTAAGTTTCCTCGCGCCGGGCGTGGACGGGCACGCCGAAGCGGTCGCGATGGCGCAGGCGTTCGCGCGTATCGACGCCAGGAGCATCTCGTACATCGAGGCGCACGGCACGGGCACCGCGCTCGGCGACGCCGTGGAAGTGGCGGCGCTGACGCAGGCGTTCCGCTCGCAGACGCCCGACATCGGCTTCTGCGCGCTCGGCTCCGTCAAGACGAACATCGGACATCTGGACGTAGCGGCCGGCGTCGCGGCGCTCATCAAGGCCGCGCTCGTGCTCCAGCACCGCATCGTGCCGCCGTCCCTTCACTTCACATCGCCCAATCCCAAACTGGCGCTCGAGAAGTCGCCCTTCTTCATCAACGCCTCGCCGCTCGAGTGGGTCGAGGGCAGCACGCCGCGGCGCGCCGGCGTGAGCTCGCTCGGCGTCGGCGGTACCAACGCGCACGTGGTCCTCGAGGAATCGCCGGCGGCCGACGTCTCCGGAGCGGGGCGCGGCACCGAGCTTCTCGTACTCTCGGCGCGAACGGCGTCCGCGCTCGACCGGGCGACGGAGAACGCGCTGGACTACCTCGAGAGCCATCCTGATGTGCCGCTGGCCGACGTCGCGTACACGCTGCAGGTCGGCCGACGCAGGTTCGCCCGGCGCCGCGCGCTCGTCTGCCGCGATCGTGAGGACGCCATTCGCACGCTGCGCGAGCGGGCAGGCCGGCGGGTGCTGACGGGCGATCTCGCGGCGAACGACACGACGGTGGCCTTCATGTTCCCGGGCGGCATCACGCCGCCGGTGGGGTGCGGTCAGGACCTGTACGAACAGGAGCCGGTCTTTCGTGCCGCCATCGAAGAGTGCGCCGCGGCGCTCGAGCAGGATCTGCCGGTTGACCTGCGCGACGTGCTGTATCCGCGGCCCGCGGAAGTCCGCAGGGCCACGGAGAAGCTGGCCGCGCCGGCGATGGCGCAGGCGGCGCTGTTTGCCGTCGAGTACGCGCTGTCACGGCTGTGGATGCATTGGGGCGTGACGCCGGCCGTTGTCGTCGGAGAGGGTCCGGGCGAGCTGGTGGCCGCTGTCGTCGCCGGCGTGTTCCAGGTGCCGGACGCGATCGCGCTGGCGGTCCGGCGCGCGCAGCTGTCCGACGGTTCCCGGGCTGATGCCGACGCGCTGGCGACCGCGGTACGCCGGACTGAGCGCAAGGCGCCGAAGGTGGCGATCGCGGCCGCAGCCACAGGCGGCTGGGTCTCTGCCGAGCAGGCGATCGACGCGGAGTACTGGACGACGACGCTGCTGAAGCCTTCGGCGGGCGCCGATCTACGGGGCCTGCTTGCGCGTTCGCCCATCGTGCTGTTGACGGTAGCGCCTCAGGATGCCGACAGCCACGGCGCGGCCATCGCAACGCTGCCGACGCTGCGCAAACGCCGCGCAGGCATCGAGTCGATGTTCGACACGCTCGCAGAGCTGTGGCTGCAAGGCGTCGACGTCAACTGGCGGGCGCTGCACGATCAGGAACGGCGCGTTCGCGTTCCCCTGCCCACGTATCCCTTCGAGCGCGAGCGGTATTGGATCGATCCGATGCCCGCGCGTCCGGAAAGCACGCCCGCGGAGACGCCCGCTGTGCGAGCCGCCGCCGTGGATGCCGGGCAAGTGACTGACGCGGCGGCGGGCCGCGAGGTTGGTTCCCGGCTGGTTGCGCTATTCAGCGAGCTGTCCGGCCTTCGTGAAGCGCACCTCGGGCCCGCCATGAGCTTCCTCGAGCTCGGCCTCGATTCGTTGTTTCTCACGCAGGCAGCGGCCGCTATTCAGAAGACGTTCGGCGTGAAGATCACGTTCCGCGAGTTGCTCGAAGAAGTCACGACCATCGGCGCTCTGTCGGAGCGGATTGCGGATCGTTTGCCGGCCGGATCGTCCGAAGGCGCCGGAGGTATCGGCCAGCGCCGTTCGACTCTTGCGCCGGCGGACGTGGCACCCATCCTGCGGCAGCTCGACGCGCTGCGAGCCCAGGTCGAGAGTCTGCGCGACGGGACCGGCGGAAGGACGTCAGCTCCGGACGCGCGTCGCGCACAAGATGCTTCGCGGTCCGAACCTGAGCCGAAGTCAGTTCTCAATCGCGGGTTTGGCCCGAGCACGCCCGAGAGGGGATCGGCCGGTCTGTCGGCCGAGCAGCAGCGCCACCTCGAGCGGTTCATCGAGAGCTACGCCAGCCGCACGCGCGAGTCGAAACGCCTGACGGCCGCACACCGCGGCCACCTGGCCGACCCGCGCAGCGTCGCGGGGTTCCGGACGATCTGGAAGGAAATCGTCTACCCGATCGTGAGCGCGCGGACCGCTGGCTCGCGGTTGTGGGACGTGGACGGCAACGAATACGTCGACCTGGTGAACGGTTTCGGTACGAACCTGCTCGGACACTCCCCGTCGTTTGTCAGAGAGGCGATCGAAGCGCAGCTCGCTCTCGGCGTCGATTTCGGCCCGCAGTCCCCGCTCGCCGGTCCCGTGGCCGCGATGGCGGCGGAGATGGTCGGCCACGAGCGCGTCGCGTTCTGCAATACGGGGTCGGAAGCCGTCACGGCGGCCATTCGCACCGCGCGCACTGTCACCGGCCGCGACCGGATCGCGATGTTCATCGGGTCCTATCACGGCACGTTCGACGAGGTGCTCGCCCGCGCCACGGTCTCGCGCGGCGAGCTTCGCTCGGTGCCGGTTGCCCCGGGGATCGTCGCCGGCGCCGTCGAGAACATCGTGATGCTGGAGTACGGCAGCCCGGCGGCGCTCGACTTCGTGCGGGCGCAAGGCGGGGAGCTGGCGGCCGTGCTCGTGGAGCCGGTGCAGAGCCGCCGGCCTGAATTCCAGCCGGTGAAGTTCCTCCACGAACTGCGGCAGATCACGCGGGAGACGGGAACCGCGCTGGTGTTCGACGAAGTCGTGACCGGGTTCCGCGCGCACGCTGGCGGCGCGCAGGCGCTGTTCGGGATCAAGCCGGACCTGGCAACCTACGGGAAGGTCCTCGGCGGCGGCCTGCCGATCGGGCTCGTCGCCGGCGATGCCGCGTACCTGGACGCGCTCGACGGCGGCCGCTGGGAATACGGCGACGCGTCGTACCCGGAAACCGGCATGACCTTCTTTGCTGGCACCTTCGTGCGCCATCCGCTTGCGCTCGCCGCGGCGCACGCGGTCCTTCGGCACCTGAAGGCGGAAGGTCCCGAGCTGCAGCGCCGGCTGAATCTCAAGACCACCACCCTTGTCGAAACCCTGACGGCGCGGGCGGCCGAGCTGAAGGCGCCGATCTCCGTCACGCATTTCAGTTCGTGGTTCTGCTTCAACTTTCCGAACGACCTGCCGCTCGCGCCGCTCTTTTTCGCGTTCATGCGCAGCAAGGGCGTTCACATCTGGGAGGGACGCCCGGGCTTCATCACGACCGCGCATACCGACGCGGACCTCGCGCGCGTTGTCGACGCGTTCACCGAGACGCTGGTGGAGATGCAGCAGGCGGGCTTTCTCCCGGCGCCCGAGCCGGTCGAACCGCCCGTGCCCGGCGCGCGGCGGGGCCGGCATCCCGATGGCCGTGAAGGCTGGTTCGTGCCCGATCCCGACAGACCCGGACGATACCTCGAGGTGAGCCTGGCATGAGCGCCGATCGACCTGAGGCCTCGCGGCCTCGGCTCACGCCGATCGACTTCGATCCGTTCGCCGGCGAGCGCGAGCAGATCGTGCTGCCGCTCACGGCGCCGCAGCAGGAAGTGTGGACCGCCGCCCAGATGGGGACGGAGGCCTCGGCGGCCTACAACGTGTGCATTCCGTTGCGGCTCCGCGGCCGCCTGTCGGTTGAGTCGATGCGCACGGCCGTCGCGCGCCTGGTCGAGCGGCACGAGGCGCTGCGCACCCGGTTCTCTCCTGCCGGCGACGAGCAGACGGTGGCTCGCGAATCGGGAATCCCGGTCACGGAAGTCGACGTTTCGGCGCTTCCGCCCGATGGACAGGAACTCGCCGTGGCGGAACTGCTGGAGCACGAGTCGCGGCGGCCCTTCGACCTGTCCGCCGGGCCCATGGCGCGGATGCACATCCTGCGCGAAGGTCCCGACGTGCACCTGGTGGTTCTCACGGCCCACCACCTGGTTTGTGACGGCTGGTCGTCGGCGCTCGTCCTCCAGGATCTGGCCGCGTTCTACACGGCCGACCGCCACGGGCTGCCGCCGCGCCTGCCGGAGGCGATGTCGTACGCCGAGTACGTCCTCCAGTCCGCCGGTCGCACGGACGAAGAAACCGTGAGCGCCGACTACTGGGTGCGCCAGTTTTCGGGCGAAGTGCCGGTACTCGCTCTGCCGACCGACGGCTCGCGCCCGCCCGTCAGGCGGTTTCGCGGCGCGAACGAGCGCATCACATTCGAGGCGCCGCTCTATGGCGACGTCAAGGCGCTGGGCGTGCGCCACGGGTGCACGTTGTACGTGACGCTCCTGGCGGCCTGGCAGGCGCTGCTCATGCGCCTGTCGGGGCAGCACGATCTGGTGGTCGGCATCCCGGTGTCGGCGCAAGCCTCCCTTGCCAACGGCCACCTGGTGGGCCACTGCGTCCACGTGCTTCCGCTCAGGCTGGACGTGGGACCGTCGGCGCCATTTGCACGCCACATGGCGGCTGCGCGCACGGCGCTCGTCGAGGCGCACGAGCATCGCGCCATCACGTGCGGCCGGCTGATTCAGCTGCTCAACCTGGCGCGCGACACCGGCCATGCGCCGCTCGTCGCCACCGTCTTCAACGTCGATCGCAGCACTGAGCCGCCCGTGTTCGACGGTCTCACGTTCGAACGCCTCGCGGCGCCTCGATCCGGGTACAACTTCGACATCGGGCTCGATATCGCCGACACCGGCGCAGAGCTGCACATCGAGTGCAACTACGACGTCGATCTGTTCGACGCTGCGACCATCCGGCGCTGGCTCGCGTACTACCGCAACCTGCTCACGTCGGCGATCGCCGATCCCGGGCTCGGCCTCCGCCAGCTGTCCATGCTGCCGGCGGAGGAACGGGCCGCCCTCGCCGATGCCGGCCGTTCGAGCGCCGCGTTCGAGCCGCGATGCCTTCAGGAGGTGTTCGAGGCGGTGGCGGCCGAACACGCCGACGCGACGGCCGTGTCGAGCGGAGACGAGTCGGCCTCGTACAGCCGCGTGAACGAGCGATCCAATCAGCTCGCCCGTCATCTGCGGACGCTCGGCGTCACGCGCGGCACGCTGGTCGGCGTGTGCCTCGACCGCTCGATCGACCTGGTCGCCGCCATCATCGGAGTGCTGAAAGCCGGCGGCGCATACGTGCCCCTCGATCCCGACTGCCCGGCCGATCGCATCCGCATGATGATCGACGATGCGCGGCCCCAGGTCGTCATCGCGTCGGCCGGCACGCTGGAGCAGGTCGAGCCGTGTTCCGCGCGCGTAGTCGGGCTCGAACGGGACCAGGACGCGATCGCGGCGCATGCGGACGGCAACCTGCCGATCGAGACCTCGCCCGACGACCTCGCATACGTCATCTTCACGTCAGGGTCGACCGGCCGGCCGAAGGGCGTCACGATCACTCACGGGAACGTCACGCGTCTGTTTTCGGCGACCGACCAGTGGTTCCATTTCGGCGCCGGGGACGTGTGGACGCTGTTTCATTCATTCGCGTTCGATTTTTCAGTCTGGGAAATCTGGGGCGCGCTGCTGCACGGCGGCCGCCTCGTAGTGGTCCCGCACCACGTCAGCCGTTCGCCGGACGCCTTCCACGAGCTGCTCAGACGGGAGGGCGTGACTGTACTCAATCAGACGCCGTCGGCGTTCCGCCAGCTCATCGAGGCCGATCGGGCCGCCGGCGCGGCCGTGCCCAGCCTTCGGTTCGTGATCTTCGGCGGGGAAGCCCTCGACCCAGCGGTGCTCCGGCCTTGGGTGGAGCGGTACGGCGACGAGCAGCCGGTGCTCGTCAACATGTACGGCATCACCGAGACGACCGTGCACGTCACGTATCGCCGTGTGTTCGCGGCCGACGCGCGCGCGGGCTCGCGCAGCCCGATCGGGGTCCAGATTCCCGACCTCGAGCTGCATTTGCTGGCCCCGGAGGGTCTCGAGCAAGTGCCCGTGGGTGTCGCCGGTGAAATCTGCGTGGGCGGCGCCGGCGTCGCGCCGGGATACCTGAACAGACCCGAGCTGTCGGAGGCCCGGTTCATCGCGAATCCATTCACCCCCGGCGGTCGCCTGTACCGCAGCGGCGATTTGGCGCGTCGCAGGCCCGACGGCGATCTCGAGTACCTGGGCCGCATCGATCAGCAGGTGAAGATCCGCGGATTCAGGATCGAGCCAGGCGAGATTGAGTCGGTGCTCCTGGATCATCCGGCCGTTCGCGAGGCGGCGGTCCTCGTGGCGCCAACTGCCGCCGGCGAACCGCGGCTGGTGGCCTACGTCGTCACGCACGCGGACAGCGGCGTGCCCGCGGATCTCCTCGCACACGTGCGCACGCGGCTGCCCGATTACATGGTTCCCGCAGCGCTCGTCTTCCTGGGCGCGCTGCCTATCAACGAAAACGGCAAGCTGGACCGTCGGCGCCTGCCTGCGCCCGGCGCGCCGCCGCCGGTGCCGCACGAGGCCGTCGGCCCGCGCACGCCGACCGAGGTGGTTCTCGCCGGGATCTGGCAGGAGGCTCTCGAGTTGTCGTACGTCGGCATCCACGACAGCTTCTTCGACCTTGGCGGGCACTCGATGCTGGCCGTCAAGATCGCCAGGCGTTCGCGCGAAGCCTTCGGCATCGACCTGCCGGTTGCGGCACTGTTCCGAGCGCCCACCGTCGCGAAGCTGGCGGAGGCCATCGACGCGCTGAAGGTCACGACGCGCCCGCGGGCTGCGTCCGCCGACCGCGAGGTCATCGAACTGTGACGACGCAGGAGTTCCTCATCGAGCTGCGCCGGCTGGACGTCGATCTCTGGCTCGAAGGCGATCGCGTGCGGTGCAGCGCCCCGCCCGACGTGCTGACGGCCGAGCGACGCGCGGAGCTCGCGCGGCGCAAGACCGAAATCGAAGCGCTGCTCAAGGTGGCGCGCGCCGCCGCGCCGGGCAGCATCGTGCCGATCGAGGCGTGCGGATCCGGGCTGCCGTTCTACGCGGTTCCGGGGCACAACGGCGACGTCTTCTGCTTCGTGCGTCTGGCGCGTTGCCTGGGCACCGACCGCGCCTTCTACGGACTGCAGCCGCCGGGACTTGCTGCAGACGAATCTCCCATCGATACCGTCGAGGAACTGGCCGCGCATTTCGTGCGCGAGCTCATCGCGTATCAGCCGGAAGGACCCTATCAGCTCGGAGGTTACTGCCTTGGCGGCCTGACGGCGTTCGAGATGGCGCGGCAGCTGCGAGCGACGGGCAGGGAAGTGGGGGCGCTCGTGCTGTTCGGCACGATGTCGCCAATCGCCCTGAGGCCGCACAACCGCGCGCGCGCCGCTGTCGCCCAGTGGTCGGCCAATCGCCTGCGCGGCGCCCGCGCGTTGGCCGGCCTCTCGGTTCGCGAAGGCGTCACGAAGCTCGTCGAGCCGGTGCGGGCGATCGTCAGCGACGGCGTCCTCGCCGAGGCGCCCCCGGCAGATGAGTACACCGCCCGGCGGCTCAGCGTCGAAGCGGCCATGCTGGCAGCCGCGAACCAATATCGCCCCGAGCCCTACGAAGGCAAGCTGACGTTGTTTCTCGCGAGCGAGGCCGACAAGCGGTCGCTCGATCGGCCTCTCGACTGGTCCGGGTACGTGCGCGGCGGCCTGGAAGTGTTTTGCGGCCCCGCCGGCTGCGACGGCGACACGATGCTGAAGGAAGGGGCCGTCGGGGTCTTCGCGGAGCAGCTCGCCAGGCATCTTGAACTGACGGCGCCGAGGACTGCCCGAGGGGTGCACGCATGAATGGCGCGACGATCGCTCGTCCGGTCGGAGACGCGCGGCCCGGCGGTCACGGAGCCGGCCAGGTGGATCGGCGCAGCGGGCTCACGCAGCGCGAGTTCGCCCGCGAGTACCTGGACCCCCTGAAGCCGGTGATCGTGACCGACGCCATCGAGCACTGGCGCGCGTGGCGGAAGTGGACGCCCGCCTTCTTTCGCGAGGCGTACGGTTCGCGATCTGTCACGGTCGACGGCGTTCGGCGCAGCCTGTCCGACCTTCTCGATCTGATCGAACGGTCAAACGCGGCGACGCCGGCTCCGTACCTGCGCAACGTCGCGATTGCGGACTGGGCGCCGGAACTGCTGGCGGACATCCAGCCGCTCCCGGTCCAGATCCGGCCAAACTGGCTGGACAGCCCGTTGTTTCCGGAGCGGCCGTCGCTGACATCGCTCGAGCTGTACATCGGCGGCGCGGGCGCGTCTTTTCCGACCCTGCATTTCGACAACATGCACACGCACGCGTTCCTGATGCAGTTGTTCGGCTCCAAGGAGTACGTCGTGTACTCTCCCGCCCAGACCCCGTGGCTGTACCCGCGGCCGGGCATCGAAGCGAACAAGTCTTCCATCGACGATCTCGATCATCCCGACCTGTCGCGGTTTCCGCTGTTCGCGCGCGCCGTGCCCGGGCGATGTGTGCTGCGACCCGGCGAGATGCTGTTTGTCCCGTCCGGCTGGTGGCACACGGCGCGGATCCTCGAACCGAGTATTACCGTGTCGGCCAACGCGGTGAACGCGAGCAACTGGGAGGGATTCGTGGGCGATTACCTCCGCTCCGCCTCCCGGCATCGGTCGCCGTCGGCCCTGGCACTGCTCGCCGCCTACTTAAAGGCGTTCCGCTTCATCGAACGTTTCGCGCTGTGACTGTGACGGAAGGGACCGGCCGTCTCGGCGGACGGCTGGCGGCCGTTGTCGCGGCGGTGGCGCTCGCGCTGTGCGCCATCGGGTTCGCGCAGAACCGGTCGGTCGTTCGCGATGTCGTCTGGCCGGGCTTCGACGTGCAGTATCGGGAGCTGGCGTCGGCTCAGACCCTGCTCGACGAGGGCTACGGACCAGACTCCTCCTACTCGCGCGAACACGCCTGGTACAACCCGATGACCGCGTGGATCATCGCGGCGGCGAGCCGGGCGACGGGTACGCCGGCGCCGGCCGTGGTCAACAGGCTCGGACCCTACGTCAATCTGACCGCCCCAGTGGCGCTGTTTGTGATGACGGCGGTTCTGTTTGATGGGGTTGTTGCCGTCGCTGCGCTGGCCGCGTTCATTTTTATCGTCGGCACCGAGTTCCCGTTCTACTACTCGGCCACGTACTCGCCGTGGTTCGCGCCTGAAAGCTTCGGGCAGGCGCCGCTCTACCTGCTGCTGGCGGCCGTCTGCCGCGCGTTTCGGCCCGGCTCGTCACTCGGGTGGTCGGTTGCCTGCGGCGTGCTCCTGGGGATCACATTCCTGACGCACACGGCCCCGGCGCTGCTCGGCGGCGCGGCGATCGTCGTGGTCGGAGCGTTGGAGATGCGCCGCGTGGGAGGCGCGCGCGAAAGCCTCTCGCGCATCGCCGCGGCGCTGGCAGTCGCGCTGGCCGTCTCGATGCCGTTCGCCTTCGAGATCCTCTGGCGTTACCACCTGAAGATCGTCAACCAGCTGCCGAGCGCATCCCCGAGCAACCTCCTGGATCTCAACGAGCTGCCCTCGCTCGTCCGCACGATTGCGATGCCCGCCGCGGTGGCCGTCGTGGCGCTGGGGTTTCGTGCCGTCAGGCGTTTGAACCATGAGATGCGGGTGACGCTCGTCTTCGCCGCGGTTGTCGTCCTGCTGCTGGGCGCCCACGTCGTGCGTCTCCTGCTGGCGAAAGAGGGCGTCGACCTGCCGCCGGTGGTACCGGCGCTCCATTTCTTCTTCTACCTGATGACGCTGGTGGCGGTCGGCGTGGGCGTCGCCATCGCCGACGTCAGCGCCGTCATCGTCAGGCGCTTGCGGTGGGGGAGTCCTGCGGCGGACGGCGGGTTTGCCGCCGGGCTTCTGGCGTGCGCCGTGACCGTCGCGCTGGTCGCCGCCGCATACCCGCGCTATCTGCAGCGGAGCGATTTCACCGAAACGAAAATCGAGGCGGCGGAGCTCAGCGAGCGGTTCCCCACCGACGTCGTCGCCTGGATTCGCGCCAACACCGATCCAGAGGACGTCTTCCTCTGTACTGACGATGCGAGCTTGTATGTTGTCCCGCCGGCGGGCCGGAAGGTCGTCGCGACGAACCGGTATTTTTCGAACCCGTACGTCGACTGGAAGGGCCGGGATGCCGCCCGGGCGCGTATGTTCGAGCTCCTGAAGCAGCAGGACGTCGACGGTTTCCGTGCGGCCGCGTCCCTTTACGGGGTGCGATTCGTCCTGCTGACGCGCGATCGGTCACGGGAGTGGCTGCGGCCCGCGGGGCTTCGCCCCGGCGACCTGCCGGAGCTCGAGGCCGATGGCCTGAAGGGCCTGCCGGCGTTCGCGCTGGCATTCCAGAACAAACGAT
The DNA here is from genome assembly GCA_963712905.1 of uncultured Acidobacteriota bacterium. Classification (GTDB taxonomy): domain Bacteria; phylum Acidobacteriota; class Vicinamibacteria; order Vicinamibacterales; family CAVVIG01; genus CAVQJU01. The sequence continues at coordinate 141,567 of CAVQJU010000008.1, forward strand.
TCGCGATTTTCGCTGTGAAGAAGGCCGGCGGGATGGCGGAGCAGCACGCTGTCGTGTCGAGTTCAGCGGCAGGCAGCCGATAGACGTGGGTCCTGCCGAAGTGTGCAGCCGTGCGCATAAGTTGTGCCACGTGGCACAACGAAATGTCTCGGAAAAACCAGGGTCCTGTTCGAGTCGCGCCTCAGAGGGCGATGTATGTCAGCGGCAAGTTGGACTTCGGAAGTCTCAAGAGGGAGCCATTTGTCATCTATTAGGGTGACTTTGTTCTGACAATTGTGAGCTAATGGTGTGCCTTTATGGCACTGGACGGCGCTCAGACGCAAGAAATCGTGAAATCCGACGCCGAATCCTTGAGGTTTAGCAGGCAGACAAAGAGTGTCAAATGGCGACCCGTTTGCACCAGAGGGGGTCGGGCCGCACCGTAACAATCGTGGCTTTCCGGCGATTCTGAACGATCTAACGACCGGAGTTACACGCCCCCGCGAGGGGGCGGTAGAGAGACGCCTGTGAGAAATGAACGACCCGGACAACTGCTCGGCAATAGCATCGTCATTCGCGAGCTCCAGGAGGAGATCGACGATGTCGCACGGTCCGACGCCAAAGTCCTCATTACAGGGGAGAGCGGCTCGGGCAAGGAGCTGATCGCCCACGCCGTGCACGCACGGAGCCCGCGGGCGGCGCGCCCGTTCGTGGCCGTGAACTGCGCCGGCGTGCCCGAGACGCTGCTCGAATCGGAGCTGTTCGGTCACGTGAAAGGCAGCTTCACCGGCGCCTATCGCGATCGACCGGGCAAGCTCGAGCTCGCGCATCACGGCACGATCTTCCTCGACGAAATCGGGGAGATGACGCTCCGGATGCAGGGACTGCTCCTGCGGTTTCTCGAGACGGGCGAGTTGCAGAAGGTCGGCGCGGATCAGACCGCGGGGCGCGTGAACGTGCGCGTGATCGCCGCGACCAACCGGATCCTCCGCGACATGATCGCCCAGGGACAGTTCCGGGAAGACCTGTTTTACCGGCTCAACGTCATTCATCTCGTGGCGCCTCCGCTCCGCGAGCACAAGGACGATATCCCGCTGCTGGTCGAGCACTTCCTGGCCCGCTTCGCGGCCGACGGCCGCTTCACGCCGAAGGAAATCACCCCCGAGGCGTTCTCCACGATGATGGACTACTCGTGGCCGGGCAACGTGCGCGAGCTGGAAAACGTCATCGAGCGGTGCGCGGTGACCGGCGCCAAGCGGCTCATCGAGCCCGAGGATCTGCCGCCGGACGTGCGCGCCAACCGCGGCGGCTGGGCGCGGCGCGAACGCCGGCGCGGCATGGCCGACGAGCTGTACAAGCGCATCATCGATCAGCGCGAATCGTTCTGGACCGTCGTGTACCCGCTGTACATGCAGCGCGAGATCACGCGAAGCAGCGTCCGCGACCTGGTCCGGAAGGGCCTCAAGGAAGCGCGCGGAAACTACAAGATCGTCGCCCGCATGTTCAACATGGAAGACAGCGAGTACAAACGGTTTCTCAATTTCCTGCGCAAGCACGATTGCCAGGTGCCGTTCAAGGAATTCCGCGAGTAGCGCGAGTAGAAAGGTCGAGTACCTAAAATGGCTCCCACATATCGGCACATCGCCGCGGCGTCACTGCTCCTGCTGTGCGCAGCCGCGCCCCTGGCGGCGCAGGCGCCGCCTGCCTCCGAGCCGGCCAAACCCGCGGCGGGCGCGCCGGCTCCGCCGACTGCCGCGCCAACCGTGCCTGCAGGGCCGACGCTGCCGGCCGACTACGTTATCGGTCCCGAAGACGTGCTGAGCGTGGTGTTCTGGCGCGAACGCGAGATGTCGTCCGACGTCCTCGTGCGCCCGGACGGCCGGATTTCGCTTCCGCTGCTGAACGATGTCGAGGTGGCGGGGCTCACCCCCGATCAGGTCCGCGAGCGGGTTATCGAACTGGCCAAGAAGTTTGTCGAGGAACCCAGCGCGACCGTTGTCGTCAAACAGATCAACAGCCGCAAGGTTTACATCACCGGCAACGTCGAGCGTCCGGGTCCGTTCCCGCTGCTGCGCCCGACCACGATTCTGCAGCTCATCTCGCTGGCGGGAGGGCTGAAGGAGTTCGCGAAGTCAGGCGACATCGTAGTCGTGCGCGTGGACGGCGCCCAGCAGGCGACCTTTCCGTTCAACTACGACGACGTGAAGAACCGGAAGAGCCTGTCGCAGAACATTCTGTTGAAGCCGGGCGACACCGTTATCGTACCGTGATCGTTCCTGCTCGCGAGTCGCTTCGTGTCTGGGTGGTCGTGCTGGCCCTGCTGGCGATGGTGCGCCCGGCGGCAGCGCAGATCCCTGTACCGGATGCGGTCGGGCAGATCCCCGCGCCGGATCAGGAGCCGTTGCCGGAGCCGACGGGACCAATCGGGCCGGCGACAGCTGATTCGCAGCGCCCTGGGCTCACGCCAACGGTGCAGACGCAGCGGCTCGATCTCGGGGTGTCGTTTTATGGCGCGTTCGACAAGACGTCTGTGACCGATGTGCGCCACGTGTTCAGTTCGGAACCTCTCCTGGACGACCGCGTCGGTTTTGGTGGTGGGACTGCGAACCTGACGTACTCGTACGCCGGCAAGGAGAACACGTTCGCCGCCGTAGGCGGAAGCGGCCTTCGGAACTATACGGCGACCACAACCAGCGTGTTCTATCCGAGTGACGTGTACGGCGGCCTCAGCTTCTCGCGCCGGATGAGCCGGCGAGTCCAGCTGAGCGGAAGGGAAATTGTCACGTTCACGCCCTACTACAGCTTCGGCATGGCGTCGCAGCCGTCAGGAGACTTTACACAGCAGGTTCCGTCGCTGTCGGCCACCCGCAGTTGACGACATCGCCCGGCATCGCGCCGCAGTTCGACCAGGCCGTGAACAGGGTCGATGCCGTGACGAACGACACGCAGGTGGGTGTGACGTGGACGTTGAATAACAAGGCCTCGATCACCGCGGGCTATAGCTTCTACCACACGGACTCGGCAGCAGACGCGGCGTCCTCATACCGCGTCAACAACATGGGGGCGAACGGGTCGTATCAGTACCGGAAGAGCCGCTACATGACGCTGCGCGCCGGGTACGGCTTCTACCGGAATCAACTCCCTGGACTGAACCAGTTTCCCGGACCGATTGTTCCTTACTACGACGAGCACAACCTTGACCTGGGGATCGGCTACCGGCGCCCGCTCTCGTTCTCGCGGCGCAGCATCCTCTCGTTCAACATCGGTTCGACGATGATCACGAACGGGATAGATCCCTATTTCTACGTGACGGGCAACGCGTCGCTCTCGCACCAGTTGAGCCAGTTCTGGGCGCTGGCGTTCAGCTATAACCGCGATGTTTCGAGATCGGGCGGTCTGGCGGCTCCGTTCGTGTCGGACGTGGGTGCGGTGTCCGTCGGGGGCCAGCTGACCCGCCGTCTGTCCCTCGCCGGTATCGGTTCGTTCTCCCGTGGCAACACCGCAGTCGGGACCTCGAACGTGTACGACGCGGCATACACAACCGGGCGCATGACATATCAGATGACGCGGTTCCTCCCGGTTTACACCGAGTACATCTACTACTTTTACCGGTTCAGCACGTCCAACGGCCTTGCCACAAATTTCCCCATGAACGTGAATCGGCACGGCGTTCGCCTTGGGCTTGCCTACTCGATTCCCCTGATCGGCCGGAGGCCGCAACGCCGATGATGCCCGGGCGCAGCTACACGCCGGCCACCATCCGGTGGATCATCCGGAACCGCAAATGGCTGCTGATCGGCCCGATGCTGTTCTTCGGTGTGCTCTCGCTCGCCGCGACGTACATGATGAAGGACGAGTACCGCGCCCAGACGCTGATCCTCGTCGTGCCTCAGCGCGTGCCGGAAAAGTACGTCGGGCCGGCGGTGGCGGAAACGATCGAGCAGCGGCTCCAGTCGATCAGCCCGCAGATCATGAGCGAGTCGCGGCTCGAGCGCATCATCACGGAGCTCGACCTCTATCCCAACAAGCGCGGAAAGCGCGGCGGGATGGAAGAAATTGTCGCGGACATGCGCAGCGACATCAACGTCGAGATCATGAGGGGCGACCTCTTCCGGGTGACCTACACCGGCAGCAACCCTTACAAGGTGATGCAGGTCACGCAGCGGCTGGCGTCGTTGTTTGTCGAAGAGAACCTCAAGGACCGCGAACAGCTGGCGGTCGGCACGAACCGGTTCCTCGAATCGCAGCTCGATAACACCCGGCGCGCACTTGAAGAGCAGGAGCGAAAAGTGCGGGAGTACCGGCAGACACACGCCGGTGAGCTGCCATCGCAGGTCGGCGCGAACCTCCAGGTGCTGCAGGCGGCGTCGTTCCAGTTCCAGTCCGGCGAGGAGACGCTCAGCCGCGATCGCGATCGGCGCCTCGAGCTCGAGCGGACGCTCGCCGAGTTGAATCAGGCCGAGCAGGAAGCCCGCGACAAAGAGAAGGAAAGAGTCAAGAAGTCTGGAGATTCGGCGGCGGCGACAGTCGTCGCCCCGGCGCCTTCCACAGGGGGCGCGGAAACCCCGGTGGCGAGCGTGTCGCCGACATCCCTGACGCCGACCACGGATCTCGCGACCAACCTCGCGCGCCTGGCGACGCTGCAGCGATATCTCGCGGACCTGCAGACGCGGCTCAAGCCCGGCCATCCCGACGTCGTCCGGGCCCAGCGTCTGATCGCGGACATGCAGCGGGCCATCAGCGTCAGCCAGGGCGGCGCCCCCGGGGAAGTCGTCTCGGTAGACCCGGCGGCCGCCGTCCGCAACGCCAGGATCACCCAGGTGCGCGCGCAGATCGACAACATCGACAAGGAAATCGCCCGGAAGGTCGCCGAGCAGGAAAAGCTGAAAGTGCAGATTCAGACGCTGCAGAGCCGCGTCGAGAACGAGCCGACGCGCGAATCGGAGCTGATTAGCCTGACGCGCGATTACGACACGTCGAAGGCCACGTATCAGAGTCTGCTGGCACGCAGGGAGGAAGCCGGCATCGCCGCCGACCTCGAGCGCCAGCAGGTGGGGCAGCAGTTCAAGACGCTCGACCCGGCGCGGCTGCCGGAAAAGCCGTCCGGGCCCAAGCGTGAGCGGATCAACCTGATTGCGGCCGGCGTCGGGCTCGCGCTCGGCATCGGCCTGACCGTGCTCCTCGAAATACGCGATCAGAGTTTCAGAAACGCCGTGGAGATCGTTCCGGTTCTGTCCCTGCCTGTGCTCGCCTCGGTTCCGGCCATCATGACCCGGACCGAGCGGTTGCGCGCGAGGCGCCTGATCCTGGCGGTGATGACGCTCTTCCTGACCCTGGTCGGGTCCGGGGGCGCGGTAGCATACAAGTACGGCTTCATCGACTTCGCGGCTTTCAAGTTCTGGTAGACGACTGCCCATGTACGAGAGCTTCTACGGCTTGCAGGAGCGGCCGTTCGACCTGACGCCGGATCCGCGCTACCTGTTCCTGACGCCCAAGCATCAGGAGGCGCTGACCAACCTGCATTACGGCATCACCCAGCGCAAAGGGGTGACGATGGTGCTTGGGCCGGCCGGCACCGGCAAGACGACGCTCGTGCGCGCCGCACTCGCAGCGGTCGCCGAGGCGGGCGGACACTGCATCTCCGTCAGCAACCCGACATTGACGCGCGCCGAGTTCGTCGAGCTGCTCGCCCGGGGATTCTCGTTGAGCCCGGCGGCGGCCGGGTCCAAGACAACTCTGCTTGCCGAGCTCGACATCCGGCTGCGCGAATATCTGGCGTCCGGCACGGCGACTGCGCTCGTCATCGACGAAGCGCAGGGGCTGTCCGACGAACTGCTCGAAGAGGTCCGCCTGCTCGTCAACCTTGAAACCGACACGGCGAAGCTTCTGCCGGTCGTGCTCGCCGGCCAGGACGAGCTGTCCGAGCGCCTGGCGAGGCCGTCGTGTGCCGCGCTGAAGCAGCGCGTCGCGCTGCGCTGCCACCTGCTTCCGCTGAGCGCGCGCGAAACCGCCCAGTACATCGCCAGCCGCCTGCGGATGGCAGGCGGTGTCCCCGGCGATGCGTTCACCCGCGACGCGATCGATATCATCCATCAGCGCTCGGGGGGCATTCCGCGCACGATCAGCGTGATCTGCGACAACTCGCTGATGTCGGGCTTTGCCGTCGATCAACGCCCGGTCGGCCGGCAGCTGGTCCTCGAGGTGTGCCGCGATTTCGACTTCGAGACTCCGCTCGCGCCGCCGGTGCCGCAGCTGGCGCCGCGACCGGCGGCGGTACCCCTGAAACCGCTGTCGCCGCCGCCCGCTCCGCAGGCATCGGCGGCACCGGCCTTGCCGCCGGCGCCCCGGTCGGCTGCAGAAGACGGTGCCAGGCCCGAAGGCACGGACGAACGACTGTTCGCGACATTTGGCCGCCCCGCGCCGCGGTCGTGGTTTTCGCGATGAGGATGCGTAGACCATGAGCCGTCTGACCGAAGCCTTGCGGCGCGCCAACGAAGGCGCGGCGACGGCGCCCGTGGACTCCCACGAGTCGCTCGACACCTTTCCGATCGAGGTGGAACAGGCTGATCCCGTTCGAGCGGCCGTGCCGATGGGTCCTGTTGACGAGGAGCCCCTGCCGCACGCCGGCGACCAGACGCTGACGCGGCGGCCCGATTCGATGGGCCGACGCGTGAAGACCGATTCGTCGGGCCGATCTATCCAGGTCGATCCGGCCGGCACCCGCGTCCAGGAGCAGCAGGCTCCGCCGGCGGCCGGGCCCGAAGCCCAGCTCGCCGTGTTCACCGAGTTCAACAAGAAACTCGTCGAACGGCTGGTGGTGCCCAACGGGGCGCCGCACACGATGATCGAGGAGTACCGCAAGCTCGCCGCGGCGCTGCATCACGCCCAGCTGGCTCACGGCACCAAGGTGATCATGGTCACAAGCGCGAGCCCGGGCGAAGGGAAGACGCTCACGGCGTCCAATCTCGCGCTGACGCTCAGCCAGTCGTATCAGCGCCACGTGTTGCTGATCGACGCGGACCTGCGGAAGCCGACGGTGCATTCGGTGTTCGGCGTCGAAAATTCGGCCGGGCTGATCGACGCCCTGCGCCAGGGGCCAGAGAAGACCGACCGGCACGTGCCGCTGGTGCAGGTATCCACGCGGCTCGAACTGCTTCTGAGCGGCGGCGTGACGCCCGATCCGATTAGCCTGCTGACGTCCGACACGCTGCGAGGCCTCCTCAAGGACGCGGCTGAAGCGTTCGACTGGGTGATCGTGGACACCCCGCCTGCCGCGTTCCTGCCGGACTGCAACCTGATGTCGTCGGCCGTCGATGCCGCGCTCATCGTCGTCCGGGCCTTCGTGACGCCTTATCCGCTCGTCCAGCGCGTGGTTGAAGCCGTCGGCCACGACAAGGTGCTCGGCGTCGTCCTTAATCACGCCGAGCAATCGCCGCAATCCGGGTACTACGGGTACGGATACGGGTACGGTTACAACAGCTACGGATACGGCTACAGCGGCGGCGGCCTCAATCCCACCACCAAGCCCTGATCGTTTTCGACGCAGTATTCGCGTCGTCCTTTATGCGCGTCGGGTAACAATTACGCGGCCAGTACGCGAAAACTGAAAAATCCGGCGTCGGTCAGCGTGTGCGCGCGAGATTCCCGCGTAGTGAAACCTGTGTAAACTCAACAACTTAATCGATGAGAGTCAATGTGACTCTTTGGCACTTGGTTTGCTCTTGAGTTGCGGTGGCCGCTTCCAAAGCTTCACAACTTACTTGCGCGCTGGTTCTCTTCAGCGCGCTTGCCGTTCAACCAGCCGCTGCGCAGTGGGCGCCGCCGATCGGTATTCCGGCGCCGTCATTCGGCATCACCAACGTCGCGCCGGCCGTGCCCAATCCTTGGACGGCAAGCACGCCGGGGTTCTACTACGTCGAGCCCACCAAGGCGGGGTCGACTGACACCAGCAACACGTACGGCACGCCGGCCAAGCCTCGGAAAACGATTCCGTGGACGCTGCCGGCGGGCTCCGTCGTCGAGTTGCACGGGATCTACGACAACTCTCACAGCAGCCCTGCCACGATCGTTTCCAACGGCACCGCCAGCGCGCCCGTGTTCATCCGCGGCGTGAACACCACGAGCCGGCCGCTCGCGCGCCGCTCATGGGAGCTCCGGGGGAGCTACCTGATCGTCGAGAACATCGAGTTCGGCCCGCTGCCGGACCAGTCCGATACGGGCTCGATGGTCGTTCTGCTGCCCTCGGACCATGTGGCGGTGCGCCACAACGACGTGCACGGCCTGCCGGTTCTTGGCGGGGGTATCGGCGTCGTCAACTGGGAAGTGCCGTACGGCGTCGTTTACACCGGTCCCGGCTACCTCGACAACATCGTCCTCTGGGACAACCTGATTCACGACAACGGCGATTTGAGCACCACCTTCGACCAGGACGTCCACGGGATCTCGGTGAGCGACCACGTCCGCTACCTCTGGGTGGTGGACAATCAGATTTACCGGAACAGCGGCGATGGGATCCAGATCAACGCGCAGGACACGATGACGGCGAGCACGCACCACATCTTCGTCGGCCGCAACGTGTCGCATCACAACAAGCAGAGCGGGTTCTGGGTCAAGAGCGCGGCGGACGTGGTCTTCTCGCAGAACGAGTCGTACGGGCATCGGCCGAGCAATTCGTCGCTCGGGCAGTGCATGGGCGGCCAGTACGGGCCCGACTGGGTGTGGTTTCTCTACAACCACGTGCACGACTGCGAGTTCGGCATCACGCAGATGTCCGACAATCAGGAACACTCGCGCTGGTTCCTCATCGGGAACATCATCGAGAACATCCACCGCTCGCAAGCGAGCGATCCGAGCGATTCGTGGGCGCCGTCGGCCATCATGATGTCGGGCGGCTACGAGCGCCACGTCATCAACAACACGATCTACAACACCGACTCGGGCGTGAACATCTCGACGCCGGTCGGGACGCTGGAAATCGCCGATAACATCATCTCAACGATCACGCAACCGCTCGCGAGCCATGTCCTGATCGGTTTCGCCCAGATCGCGGCGAACACGTCGTTTCACCACAACCTGCTGTTCGGGGACCCGCGGATGGATTGGGCCAACGGCCAGATCCACGTCACGTCGGCGCAACTGGCGATGGCGCAGTCGCTCTCGTCCGACCCGCAGTTCGTGAACGCCGCGGGCGGCGATTTTCATATCCTGACGACGTCCCCTGCGAAGAACGCCGCCGAATTCAACGCCGTCCACGCCACGTTCCAGGCGCGGTACGGCGTCAGCATCGCGTTTGACGCGGCCGGCCGCGCACGCCAGGGCACGACAACCGACATGGGCGCGTATCTGGCCAATCAGGCGTCGGGAGCCCCGACAGCGCCGGCCCATCTCTCCCTGACCTTGACACCGTGAAGGGGTTGTAAAGGCCACCCGCGGTGGCCGTCCGGATTCGACATCCTGATATGCTTTAACCAGATGGTGGCCTCCCGAGCCTTACGAGCGGTCGCTCTCCTCGCTGCTCTCAGCGCGCTGGCCCCGCGCGCGGCGTCGGCGCAATGGACGCCCCCAGTCGGCATTCCCGCGCCGTCGTTCGGCATCTTCGATGCCGCACCGCCGACGCCGGCACCATGGGTGAGCCCGACGCCCGGTTTCTACTACGTGGAGGCCTCGAAGTCCGGCAGCACAGACTCGGGTAACACGTACGGCACGCCGGGCAGACCGCGCGCGACGATCCCGATCGATCTTCCGCCTGGCGCGGTCGTCGAGTTGCACGGGACGTACGACGCGTCGCACGCCGATGGGGCGAGGATCGTGTCGCGGGGTACGGCCGCCCGGCCGGTGTTCATCCGTGGTGTGAGCGCCGAGAGCCGGCCGCTCGCGCGCCGCTTCTGGGAAGTCAAAGGCACCTATCTCGTCATCGAAAACATCGAATTCGGCCCGTTGCCCGACCAGTCGGATACCGGATCGCTCGTGATCCGGCTGCCCGCAAGTCACGTGGCGCTGCGCAACAGCGACCTGCACGGCACGCTCGACAGCGGCGGCCTCGGCGTCGTCAACTGGGAAGTCCCGTACGGTGTCGTCTATACCGGATCGGGTGTCATCGACAACGTCGTCGTCTACAACAATACGATTCACGATAACGGCAACGTGAACGCCACCTACGACCAGGACAACCACGGCATCGCCGTCAGCGATCACGTCAACAACCTGTGGGTGGTGGACAACCAGCTGTATCGCAACAGCGGCGACGGCCTGCAGATCAACGCCGGGACGGGGCAGGGCGCCACGACGCATCACATCTACGTCGGGCGAAACGTGTCCTATAACAACAAGCAGACCGGCTTGTGGGTGAAGCAGGCGACCGACGTGGTCGTTTCCCAGAACGAGACCTACGCGCACCGCCCGGGCAACTCGTCGCTCGGGCAGTGCATGGGCGCCCAGTACGCGCCCGACTGGGTGTGGTTCCTCTACAACCACGTGCACGACTGCGAGTACGGAATCGCGCAGGTGTCCGACAACGGGGAAAAGTCGCACACGTTCATCATTGGCAACGTCATCGACAATATCCATACCTCGCAGCTGAGCGATCCGACTGATGCGTGGTCGCCCTCGGCCATCATGATGGCCGGCGGCTACGAGCGGCATATCGTCAACAACACGATCTACAACGTCGACTCCGGGGTGAATATCGCGTCGCCGGTCGGCTCGCTGGACATCGCCGACAACATCATTTCGAATGTCACGCAGGCGCGCGCGAGCCACGTGAACCTGTCGTTCGCCGCGCTGGCGCCCAATGCGCTGTTTCACCACAACCTGCTGTTCGGCGATCCCCGTATCGATTGGGGCGGCGGCCAGACGCACGTGAACGCCTCGCTGCTCGCCGCCGCCCGATCGTTCGACGCGGATCCGCAGTTCCTCGATGCGCCGAACCGGAACTTCCACGTGGCGCTGAGCTCGCCGGCGGCGAACAACGGCGAGCTGAACGTGGCTTACGCCACGTTTCAGCAGCGGTACGGCTTCAGCATCGCCGTCGATGCGGACGGCCGCGCGCGACCGCAAATGGCGACGGCGGATATCGGGGCGTACCTGCCAGGTGCGCCGCCGGCGAGGGCGCCGGCGCCATCCGATCCCTCTCCGCCATCCGCGGAGGGATGCGGCCCGACGTCGATGCCTTCAGCGCCGCTCGAGTTCAGGCTGGTAAGCCAGGGAGGCGGAACTGTCAGGGTGGCATGGATGACACCCACGGCCTGCGGCGTGCCCACGTCGTACATCCTCGAAGGCAGCGCCGCGCCGGGCGAGGCCGGGCCCAGCTTCGAGGTCCCGGCTTCGCAGACGATGTACCAGGGCGGAATGCAGCCGGGGACGTTCTACATGCGCGTGAAAGCACGCAATGCGCTGGGCATCAGCGCTCCGTCGAATGAAATCGAGGTCGGCGGCGTGCCGGGCGCGCCTGGATCGCTCAGGGCCACGGTCAACGGCGCCTCGGTGACGCTGACCTGGAGCGCGCCGACTACCGGCGGCACAGCCGGCGGATTCGTCGTCGAAATCGGATCGTCGCCGGGCCTCGCGAACATTGCCTCCGTGACGTACCCAAGGAACTCGACATCGGCCGCGCAGGTGGTCCCGGCCGGAACTGCCTACCTCAGGGTGAAAGCTATCAGCGTCGCCGGCGTGAGCGAGCCGTCGAACGAAGTGCAGGTCACCGTTCGGTGATCGGCCGCGCCGCTCTGATGTCATCGCGCGCCGCGGGATGGCTCGCCGCGTTTCAGGTGGCCGTGGCTGCAGGCCTCTCCGTTCTGCTCTCGACATGGACGTATCTCATCGGCAAGGGTCTGATCATGTCCGCCGGCGAGATGGACATGGGCATGGACGATCTGCCTGCCGACACCGTCGGCCAGGTGGCCGCCAGCTTTGCGACTTCGTACGCGATCTGGGCAGGTCTTCTGGTGCTGGCTGCCGGTATCGCAGCGGCCGTAGCGGACGTCCTGTACCGCGATGATCGTCAGGGATACGGCGTAGCGCTGCGCCGCACGGCTGTGGCAACCATCTGGTTTGTGGTGTGGGCGGCGGCCGTACTTGCGCTCAACAGCATCCGCCACGACGAGATTCGCCACCCGGCCGCGGCGGTGCGGGCGTACGCGCAGGGCAACCAGCACTGGTTCAGCGGATCGTCGGCCGTGGCTCCCGGGAAGATCGAGCCCGAACCGCTCGCGGGCCGGGGCCGCCTGCGTGGAATCGCCGTCCTGTTTCCGGTGCTTTGGAGCCTGTCGCTCCCGCTGCCTGCCGGGTGGCGGCGGATGAGCCGGCCCGCGCTGTGGGGGGCGGCGATTCTCCTGTCGTGGGTGGCGTGGTGGGGTGTCTGGCGGCTCCTGCCGTGGACCGTGATCGAGGCGTTGGCGGGGTAGCGAACCGTGAACCCCTCGACGTGGCGAATCGTGATGTGGACGGCGTTCCTGATCGCCGCCGCCGTGCGCCCCGGCATCGATGCGCTCGATCGATGGCTGGTTGGCGTGTGCTGGAACGTCCCGAGCGAGTGGAACGCTGTGGCCGAGGCGGCCATGCGAACCGGCGTCGTCGAATCGCGCATTGGCGGCCGCCCGGCGCCGTGGCGCCAGGCGAGCGTTCTTCGAGTGGACGAATCGCGGATGGCCGTCGTCACCGTGTCCGACATGGCCACGGCGAAGTCCACGTTCATCAGCGAGCAGTACGACGTCCTCGGCATCCTCGCGAGGACGACGTCCGATGCGGCGCTCGTCACCGACGAGACTCGCGGCTACAAGCCGCTCAGCCACATCTGGCCGCTCGTCCGGCGGGAAGGCCGGTTACACACGCTCATCGCGATGGCGCCGCTGCGTTCCGATCCGCCACGGCTCGGCGTGTTTGCCTACGTCGCGTTGGGCGCCAGCGAAAACGAGCTGTTGTTCGTATGCCGCCTCGACCCTGGCCCTGGTCCGACGTGGGGTGAGCTCGTTGCGAACCGCGACGGCGGGAAGGACGACGTGGCCGTCTTCGAGCGCGGCCAGCGCAATGAGCCGCCCATCGCCACATTTGCCTGGGACGCGCGAGCCGAAACCTACAAGGTGGAGGTTTCCGAGAAGGGTCGCGCACTCGTGTTCTGGTGGACACCCCACGCGGGCGAGCACGTGACGGTCCCTCGCGATGCTGCCATCGACGATGCGATCCGGCGTGTCGTGGCGGGATTCGGCCCTCGAGGGCGATGATCGCGTCCCCAGTTGACGGCGACAAAAGGTCTCCAAAACGGTGACTTTCTGGCCATTTCCCGGCCAGCGCTTCGACTCACTCGCAGAAGTCCATTAGGAGCAGCATTTTAGACAGCCTTCCTCGGGGCCGATCGCGGAGACGTCTTTGCTCAGAATTCCGGCAAGGAGACGTGTCTGCGAAGCCCGAGTGAAGCGATTTCGCCGGTTGGGACGCCGGTCCCGATCCGCCTGATGCTCGTGGTGAGCAACCTCGAGTACGGCGGCGCCCAGCGCCAGGTGGTCGAACTGGCCAACCATCTCGATCCGGCGCAATTCGACGTCCGGATCTGCTCGCTGTCGCCGTACGTGCCGCTCGCCGACGATCTCCGGCGGCGTGAGCAACTCCACGTCATCACGAAGCGGTTCAAATTCGACGCGACCGTCGTGGCGCGTCTGGCGCGTCTGCTCCGGCGCACCCGGACAGATGTCGTCCAGAGCTACCTGTTCGATGCCGACATCGCCGCGTTTCTCGCGGGGCGTCTCGCCGGCTGTGCGCTGGTCGTGGGATCCGAGCGCAACGCCGACTACGTGATGAAGAAGCGCCAGGTGCTCTTGTACCGCTGGACCCGGCCGTGCGTGGACATGCTCATCGCGAATTCGCACGCGGGCGCCGAGTTCAACCAGCGCGTGGTGGGCTATCCGTCAAGCCGTTATCGGGTCGTGCACAACGGCGTGGACACGGGGCGATTCGCTCCCGCGGCGCCGGATGCGATGCGTCAGGAACTGGGCATCGCCGGTGACGAGCTGGTGGTCGGCATGTTCGCGAGCTTCAAGCAGCAGAAGAACCACCCGCTGTTCTTCCGGGCCGCGGCGCGCGTGCTCGAGCGCTTTCCGCGCACGCGGCTGCTGCTGGTGGGAGACGAGCTGTACGCGGGCATGCATGGTTCGGACGAGTACAAGCGCGAGGTCCTCGATCTGGTCGAGGCGCTCGGGTTGCGCGACCGCTGCCTCTTCGCGGGCAACCAGGACGCGGTTCACCGCTTCTACACCGCCTGCGACGTGACCGTGATGTCGTCGCACTTCGAAGGCACGGCGAACGCGGTACTCGAGTCGCTGTCGTGCGGCGTTCCGGTGGTTGCGACGGCGGTGTCCGACACGGCGATGATTCTTCCGGACGGCCGCGCCGGTTACGTCGTGCCGCCGGGAGACGAGCGTGCGATGAGCGAGCGCATCGGGGCGCTGCTCGGGGACGCCTCCCTGAAAGCGCGCATGGGGCAGGCGGCGCGGGATTGGATTCTCCAGGAGTTTTCCAGCGAGCGTCTGGCCGCAAAGACGGCCGACGTCTACCGGCGTGAACTTCAGACCCGGCGGTTGCGGGGCAGTCCCGCCGCCATCGCCCGGCCGCGCGCTGCAGACCACCAGGCCCGATCATGAGCGCACCGCGCATCTGCATCGTGTCGCACGCAGCGTTCCGGGCGCTGACCGGCGGCACAACCGGCCATATCGGCGGCGTCGAGCACCAGACCAGCCTGCTCGCGAAATGGCTCGTCGCGCGAGGCTACGCCGTCGATTTCGTCACGTGGCGTGAAGGCGAAGAGGCCGAGGCGATGGTGGACGGCGTCCGCCTGCTCACGGTCTGCCGGCAAGACGAGGGCGTCCCGGGCCTGCGATTTTTCTTTCCGCGCTGGACGAGTCTGGTCGCCGCGCTCCGGCGATCCGACGCGGACGTTTACTACCACAACACCGCCGAGTGCGTGACTGGTCAGGTCGGCCTGTGGTGCCGCGCCGCCAACCGGCGCTTCGTGTTCTCAGCTGCCTCGCACGCGGACTGCGACGCGGCGCTCCCGTGTCTGCCGCGGCTGCGCGAACGCGTGCTGTACCGGCTCGGCCTCCGGTTGGCCTCGGCCGTGGTGGTCCAGACCGAGATGCAGCGGCATATGATGCAGGCCAACTTCGCGCGGGCCTCTGAGGTCATCCCGATGCCGTGTCCGGAGCCGGATCCGCGGCACGTGCTTCAGCCGTCGGCGGGGCCTCTGTCGACGCGCGCGCTGTGGGTCGGCCGCCTGAGCGACCTCAAGCGGCCCGCGCTGTTCCTCGCGGCTGCGCAGCAGGCGCCCGGCCTGCAGTTCGACCTGGTGGGTCCCCTCGACGGCGACGAGTACGGCAACCGGATTCTGGAGCAGGCGAAGCGCATCCCGAACGTGACGTATCACGGCCCGGTGGCGCGCGCCGACATGGCGCGGCTCTATCAACAGTCGGGATGCCTGGTCTGCACATCGCATCTTGAGGGATTCCCGAATACGTTCCTTGAAGCGTGGAGTCAGGGTCTTCCCGTTGTCTCCACATGGGACCCCGACGATCTGATTCGTCGCCGCGGCCTGGGCGTGGCGTGCGAGGGCACACCGTCCGCAATCGCGCAGGGCATCCAGTCGCTCGTCGGCTCGGTTGACGCCTGGAGCGCCGCGTCGGCGCGCGCACGCTCCTACTACCTGACCACGCACCGGCCCGATCTGACGTTCAGAGCCTTCGAGCGCGCGCTCGTCGGCGAAGGTGGGGCAGCCGTGCCTGCGCCGGCGGACGCGGCGCGAGCGTCGAGTTCCACGTCATGATCCGGTCTCTCCACCCCGGCCCCGTTCCCCGTGATTCGTGGCGGCGCTTCCTGTGCCATCCGGATCCGGATTGTCTCGTGGGTCTCGCCGCGCGGTTCTCCGAGGCCCGGCCCGGCGACGCCGCACGTCTGTCGCAGGACTTCAGCGAGGTCGTCAGCAGCATCCGCATCGGCCGCACGCACAAGCTGACGAGGCCCAACCGCCTCGCCGGACCGACCGGCGCGCTCTGCGATCGCCTTCAGTCTCCGGCTCGCGACACGCTCCAGTTCCTGGACGTCGGCGCATCAGACGGCATCACGACGCTCGAAGCCGTGCGCATGCTCGAGGCGCGCCTCGACCGGCTGGTTCACGCCAGCCTGATCGATCCGTTCATCCGGCTCGTACGATATCGATCCGGTTCGACCGTCGAGTACCCGGACACCCGACCAGTCGCCGGTGATGGTCCGCGTGGGCCCAATCGGCCTTCAGTTGTCCAGCCTCGACACGGCACGCGATCCGCTCTCTCGAGGCCTCGGCCGCTGGTATCTGGGCCGGACGGCCGCGCGGCAGTCGATGCCCGTTGACGCCACGATCTCGCTCGTGAACCCGCTGGTTGCGGCCGACCCGTCGGTCACCGTGCTCGAGTGGGACGTGCTGCGCCACAACCCGGCCCTCGTCGATCGCTTTGACGCTGTGCGGGCGAGCAACGTGCTCAATCACACGTACTTCTCAGCGGAACAGATCGGGCACGCCGTGTCGCATCTGCACGGGTATCTGCGCAATGGCGGCTGGCTGCTGGTGTCGCGAAGCCGCGTGTCCGGCGCCGGCGAAGTGGACCATGGCTCGATCTGGCGGAAGGAAGGCGGCCGCTTCGTTCACCAGCACAGCTTCGGCGCAGGCGCGGAGATTGCGGCGCAGGTCGATCAGTTTCGCGAACAGGAGGCGCCGCGCGCGGTCGAATCGCTGGCGACCTGACAGGCGCTCAAGGCTTCTCGGCCCCGAACTCCGCGGCGCCAAAATCCGGCGCCGTCCCCGTAAACTTCAGCGCCACTCCCTGACCCGATTGCCACGACAAGGCACGGTCCAGCGTCAGCGTGCGCGCCGGGTAATCGATGTGGACGATTCGGGCGGATTCGCTCGTGCCGATCAATTGAATGTCGTCGCCGACCTCACCGGGAATGGTCAAACCGTCGCTGAACCAGACGACGTCAGCGACCGGCAGCACCGTGCCGTTTCCGGCCGAGCGCGTGACCGTCAGCGGGCCGGCGCGATCGATCATCCGGCTGCCGCTCTTGAGGTGGAGGTCCGGCTTGGCCTCGTCCACGAAGCCCGGGTCGGCCGATTCGATGGCGTTGCCCGTGGTCACGACGGACGAGCGGTCGTCGATCGAGATCTGGCCGCCGCGGCCCTCGCAATCGCCGTTCTTGTAGAACAGGTTGTTGAGGGCGCGATTGTCTCGATACTGCTTGGAATCCCCCGCGAAGCCGATCAGGCCGAAGCATCGATTGCCGTAGAACGTGTTGTGATAGAGCCGGTTGCCGTACACGAACAGCGATTCGCTCGCGTACGACTGATACGCCACGCCGCCGCCAAGGGAGTTGAGGAAGACGTTTCGACGGACGATTGTGTACTGGCCGCCGTGCTGAATCGCGTTGCGGTCGTGTGTGTTCCAGGAACCGCGGCTCACGCTGAAGATGTTTTCTTCGACGAGATTCCGCTTCGTGGCGTCGAGGCGCAGCGGCGCGTCGCTGAGCTTCTCGCAGTCGAAGATCTCCATGGCTTTCTGCTCGGCGTTGGCCAGCACGTTGCCTCGCACGATATTCCCGCTCGAGCACTTGATGCAGATGAGGGTGTGGCGGGCGTTACGGAACGCGTTGCGCGCGACCACGTTGCCGTTCGACGCGTCCTGAATCATCAGGCTGTCGTTGCCGTCCTCGAACCGGTTCTCGAGAATCCGGTTGTACACGCTCCGGACGATCTTGAGGCCGCCGGTCGTACCGTGCGCGGTGGCCCGCCTGAACGTGACGTGCTGGATCGTATTCTCGCGGGCATCCTCCAACCGTCCCCAGCCCGTTGTGTCCTCGACAGTCAGGCCGTCGACGACGATGTGCGTGCGGCCGACGATCTGAATAGCCGGCGCGTCGATGCGGGCGATCGTGACGGTCTCGCGCTCGGCGTTGCGGAAGACGATGGGGCGTTCGGCGGTGCCGGAGGCCGCCGGCACCAGCGGTTCCCGATAAACGCCGGCGCGAATCAGCACCGTCGTCCCGGCCTCGGCGCGCGCCACCCCGCCCGCAAGCGTCTTGAAGGCGGTCTCGCGTCCGCCCGTGCATGACCGGGTGTCGGGCGCGTAGGACGTGCAGGAGGGAGCCGCGATGCCCGCGTCCACGTAAATAGTGACCGAGGCGGCTTGTCCGCCGAACGCCGCGGGAGCCGGCGATACAGCGATCAGACAGGCAATGAGCGGCGTCCGGACTCGATCGCGCAGGCGAGACATCGGAGACCTCTGCAATTCTGAGAAGGAGACAAGGCGCCAGTGGATCGGCGAATATCTAGTCTAACTGTTTGACCTCAGGGGACCGATAAGACGATGCGGATGGAGCCCGGTCTGTGCTGAAGCGGGTGAGTTGGCCCGGCGTGATCGTCGTGGCGGGCAGCACGGCGTACTCGTGGTTCAATGCCTCGCCGCATGTCGCGCCGAGTGAGCCGACGGCAAGGGCGGAGGCGACGGCACAGGCGGAGGCGACGCCTCCGGCGGCCGGCCGCGAAGCCTCGGCGTCAGCGATCGCGTCCATGCAACTGCACGACTGGAGCCCGAAGGTTCCGCCGCACGGCCGGCCCGAACGGAATATCTTCACGTTCACGCATGCGGCCCCCAAGCCGGCTCCAGCGCCGCCTCCGCCCGCCACGGGCCTGCTCGCGGGAGGCGACGGGCACACGGCGCCGCTCGTCCTGTTCAAGCTTATTGGCGTCGCAGAGGATCAGGGCCCCGACGGGGTCTCGCGCACGGCGATCATCTCCGGCCAGGGACAGCTATACATGGTCAAGGAAGGCGACACGCTGGCCTGGATTTACCGGGTCAGCCGTCTGTCGGGCGAGAGCGTCGAACTGCTGGACACCACCGGCGGCGAGCCGCTCCGACTGTTCCTGAAGTAGTTGCGATGGGCTCCACCGCCGGAAACGGCATCGATTCTGCTAAAGCAGGGGCAGACGGGCTAGCGGGGGACCGGCTGCTTCTTCGGCGCACGCATGATGCGTGCGATTTTCCACGTGGTATCGGCCTGCTGAACCCAGACGGCGAAGTAGCGGCCGTAGATGTCGTACGCGCCGCGCGGGTTGCCCTGGGGAGCCAGGGTCTGAACGTAATCGCCCATGTCGTAGATGACGCCGTCGTATCCGGCCGTTTCGCGAGGCATCACACGCAAATCGACCGGTCGGACGCGCTGTGTGAAAAGATCCGTGAGTACCGCACGGATGGCCGCGCGGCCGACGATGTCGTCGAGTCCGGATTCCATGATCCTGGCGTCGGCCGTGTAGAGATTCGCGAGCGATTCGGTGTCGCGGTTTGTCAGCCACGCGGAGTACTGCGTCCAGTGCCGCGCCACGAGGGCCGAAGGGTTATCGGCCGGCTGCGCGGCGAAGAAGACGAGCAGGGCGAGGAGCCATGACATTGACGGCATTCTGCGGGTTTCCGCGGCGGATTGCAACGAGGGGGGAGAACAGCTAGATGGGCGTGTGGACTGAGCTCGTCGGCGTCCGGAAAGATCTCCGCCTCCGCGCCAAGTGGTGGCATCACGCCGCCGTCGGCCTCGCGTGGTTCTCCGGCCTGCTTGTCTATCTGATCGTCGGCGGCGCGATCGCCAGACGGCCACAGGCGCTGACGACAGCGAACACCTATTCGCTGACGCTGCTGAACCATGCGGAGACCCGAAAGACGACGACCACCATGGCGGACCTCGATGCGCTGAAGGGAATCGTCGGCAGCGTCAGCAGCGACGGCAACCTTGTGCCTCTGGAGCGTGCGCCAGGCTCCGACATCCATTGCGAGAGCAAGGCGGGATACAAAGCCGATGAACGCGCGACGATCGGCGGCCGAGCCTACAACGCCATACCCGACTCTCCCGGCCAGCCTGCCGCCGAGCCGCGGCACTGCATCGCCTCCGGGCTGTATACGACGTACGCGGCGGACGCGATTGCCGTCTATGTGCCCGACGGAACCGGTGTGCGAAAGCAGCAGGTGCGGGGGTTTTCCGGCGGCATGATTGCCGTCTTCGTCTGGTTGATCCTGTACTGGAACGTTTACTATCGCGGGATCATGCCGTTCTACGCGCGGGCCCGCCAGGAACGGCGCCGGCGTCATATGGAGCGGCAAAGCGTTCGGTAGCGCTCCGCCCCGAGCGGCCGACTACAGGCGTGCGAGGCGCCAGGCCAGATCGCCGACCGAACTGCCCCCGGAAATCCTGGGGGCCTCCAGCCAGTCAGTGTCGATCCCGTTGATCCCGTCGATCGTCGTGAACGCCGTCCGGAAGCCGTTTTGCCGGAGCAGGCGCTTGGCTTCGTCCGAGAAATCGATGGCGCGGCCGTTCGGGTAGGCAAACGTCTCGACGGGTTTTCCCGTTTCCGTCTCGATGCGCTCGCGGCACGTCCGGATCTCGTCGTCGAGCGGCTGGCCGTCGAGTCGCGAGACGATCACGTGGTTGTGCGTGTGGCCGCCATACGTGGTGAGATCGCCGGCCTGCCGCACTTCCTCCCAGGTCATCGTCTGACGCGGGGCGCGCAGCGTCGATGCGTCGACGCCGAGAGCCGAGAGAATGAGCGCCGTGGTCGCTTCCTTGTCAGTCTCCGGCTGGCGCTTGATGTAGTCCTTGGCTGCCGCCAGGAACGCGGCCTTCCCACTCTCGCTCAGCTCGAAAGTATCGTGACCGGCGGCATTCCAGGGCAGTTCTGCTCGCAATTTTCTGGTGGCCCGGACCGCCAGATAGAGCCGGTCCCACCATCCGATCACGGACGGATCGTCGACGAACCGCGTGCACAGGAAATTCATCGCGCGGATCCCGTATTCCTGCAGCACGGGATACGCATGATCAAAGTAATCGCGATAGCCATCGTCGAACGTCACCATGACGTTCGGTTTCGCTGTGGAGACGCCGCTTTCAGCCTGTTCGCGGAAATCCGCGGGCGCGATGACGTTGCAATTTCGTTTCAGCCAGGCCATCTGCGCACGAAAGTTCGCGACGTCCAGATTCGGAAACGGATCGGTGGCGGTTCCGACGCGGTGATAGTTGAGAACGACGCAGCCGGGAGTTCGCGGCCGGCGGGAAATGGCCGGCCCCACTCGCGTGGCCGCGGCGGACAGGAAGACCTTTGTGAACGACGTGATAGCGACCGGGAGCACGCAGCTGACGAAGCAAGGGGCGTGCGCACTCGAAACAGGTGCCGGGGCGCGTGTGGGGATGATTTTGGCCCAGATCGAACCAGTCGGCAGCAGACTGGGCGACAAAAGACAGCCATTAGGCAGACTAAGCGTTGATGACCTCTGCCTGGCTTGGGCAATCCGGGCCGTTTGCTGCCCGTCGGCTGGCGCGCATCTTGTTTTCCATAACCCTCAACACGCCGTGCCCATGACACCGACAAGCTCGACCGTTCAACAGTCTCGCGACCCGTGGATTGTCCGGCCAAAGCCGAATCCCGCCGCCTCGCTGCGGATATTCTGCTTCCCCTATGCAGGTCTGGGCACTTCCGTGTTCCGGGCATGGCCAACCCTGTTTCCACCCCAGGTCGAGCTGATCCTGATGCAGCCGCCCGGCCGGGAGAGCCGGTGGGGCGAGCAGGCCTTTCGCACCGCGGCCGATCTGGCTGACGCCGCGACGCAGGCAATCGTTCCGCTGTTGACGACGCCGTATGTGTTCTTCGGTCACAGCCTGGGAGCGATGACCAGCTTCGAGGTCGCGCGGCGGCTGCACCGGGCGGGCCAGCGCATGCCGTTGCGGATGTTTGCGTCCGCGCACCGGGCGCCGCATCTGCCGCACCCGCATCCGATCCTTCACGGGCTGGCCGACAAGGAATTCATCGACCAGCTGTGCCGCCAGTACGGAGGCATCCCGCAGGCGGTGCTCGACAACCCCGATCTGGTCGAGTTGATGCTGCCGTGCCTGCGCGCCGACTTCACCGTGTTCGAGACCTATCAGTACGCCGACGAAATGCCGCTGCCGTGTCCGATTACGGCGTTTGGCGGCGCGCGGGATCGCCGGATCAGCGAACGTGAGATCGCCGAGTGGCGCCAGCAGACCGACAGCGACTTCCGATGCGAAATGTTCGACGGGGATCACTTCTTCCTGCAGGACAAGCGCGAGCTGCTGATCGACAGCATCATGCGGGACCTGCGCGCGATGACCCCGGCGGTGCTCGATGCGTAGGTCGGACGTGGCCTGGCAGGACGCGCCGGATCAGCTGCCGTGGCTGACGCCGACCGTCGTACATGTCTGGGCCGTCCGTCTCGATTCGCCGTCGGCGGACATCGACGTGCTGTCTGCGACGCTCTCCGCCGACGAGCGGGAGCGCGCCGGCCGGTTTCATTTCGACCGCGATCGGCGCCGGTACATCTGCGCGCGGGGCGCGCTGCGTCAGCTGCTCTCGCGGTATCTCGATGCCGCGCCGGAGGAGTTCACGTTCAGCTACGGGCCGAACGGAAAGCCCTCGCTGTCGGGACGGTTTCACGGCGCGCTCACGTTCAATGTGTCGCATTCCGACGAGCTCGCGCTCGTCGCGATCGGAAGAGACATCGAACTGGGCGTGGACGTCGAGGCGGTGCGTGCGCTCGACGATGCGGACGGGATCGCGTCGAGGTTCTTCGCGCCGCGGGAAAACGAGCGCCTCCGGTCGCTCCCCGACGAAGCCAGAACCGACGCGTTCTTCGCATGCTGGACGCGGAAAGAAGCGTATTTGAAGGCGCTCGGCAGCGGTCTGGCGAAGCCACTCGATGCGTTCGAAGTGACGTTCGCGCCGGACGAGGCGGCTTCGCTGCTCGTGTACGGGGACGATCGGGAGACGGCGCGCTGGAAGCTGCGCGAGCTTGCGCCCGGCGCCGGCTATACAGGTGCGCTGGTCACGGAAGGACCGGCCGGCGCGCGGTGCTGGCGCTGGATGCCGGCGGCCGCTCGCGACGCGCGAATCGATGTGAATGCGGTGGAGGCGGTATGAGCACGCAGGATCGGGACGACAACACGACTTACAAGGTGGTCGTCAACCACGAAGACCAGTACTCGATCTGGCCTGCCGATCGCGGGAACGCGCTCGGATGGCGCGACGCCGGCAAGCAGGGATCGAAGCAGGAATGCCTCGACTACATCAAGGACGTGTGGACCGACATGCGGCCGCTGAGCCTGAGGAAGCGCATGGCGCAGGAGGCCTCGTAGACCGTGGTCGCCGTGTGGATCAAGGCCTGAGCCGATGATTCGCCTCAGCGTGCTCTGGCTGGCGGTGCTCTTCGTGGGCGCCTACGCCTGGAAAGACTGGTTCCGCGGTCTGTGCGGCATCGTGCTGCTCATCGGCATCCTCGAACACCCGGATGTGCCCAAGAGCATTTTCGGCATCACGGGTCTCAACTTCTTCAACCTGCTGCTCGTCAACATCTTCTTCGCGTGGCAGGCGCAACGCCAGCGGGAAAAACTCAAGTGGGACATGCCGGCCCACATGAACGTGCTGCTGTTGATGTACCTCGGGGTCATCCTCGTTGGATGGTACCGGTTGTACAGCGAGCCCGGGTTCATGGCGGCGACCGAAACCAAGGGCAGCATGATCGCGGAGTACCTGATCAACACCCTGAAGTGGCCGGTCCTTGCGCTGCTGCTGTTTGACGGATGCCGGAGCCGCGAACGCCTCTTCATGGGTGCAGCGGCGCTCCTCGGCGCGTACGTCTTCCTCGGCTTGATGGTCATCAAGGTGATGCCGCTCGGGTCGGCGCTGATGGACGGCAGCGAGCTCCAGCGGCTCGCGCTGCGGCTCCTGCTCAGCCGCATTGGCTATCATCGCGTCACGTTGTCGATGATGCTCGGGGGTGCGGCGTGGGCGCTCATCGGCGTGATGCCGCTGATCAAGGACCGCCGCCTGCGCTTCCTGATGCCGATCCTGGCGATCGTCATCGTGTACGCACAATCGTTGACCGGCGGGCGCGCCGGATACCTGACGACGGGCGCCGTCGGGCTGGTGCTCGGGGCTCTCCGATGGCGGAAGGTGTTCCTGATCGGGCCCGCCGTTGCCGTCCTGATCCTGCTGTTTGTGCCGGCCGCGGGCGACCGACTCATGGAAGGCTTCAGCAGCAACGAATACAACTCGGTTGTGTCGGTGAACGATTACGAGGTGGCGTCGGGCCGGACGATCATCTGGCCGTACGTGATCGAGCAGATTTACAAGAAGCCGTGGCTGGGCTGGGGCCGGCAGGCGATGCTGCGGACGGGCACGGTGAGCTTCCTGTACGTCGTGCTGAACGAGGAATTCGGCCATCCGCACAACGCCTATCTCGAAGCGCTGCTCGACAACGGCATCATCGGCACGGCGATGATTCTCGCCTTGTACCTGACGATGCTGTTTCATGCGCTGCGTCTGTTCCTCGAGAACCGGAGCAAGATGGCCACGGCCGCCGGAGGAATTGCCGGGGCCTTGATCCTGGCGCTGATGGTGGCGGGAATGGCGAGCCAGTCGTTCTATCCGATTGAGGGCACGGTCGAGATGTGGGCGGCCATCGGTCTGATGCTGGCCGTTTCCGTCGAGAGAAAGCGGGCGCTCGACCGGGCCGGCCTCGTGCACGTCCCGGGGGCGGCGTTGACGTGGTCGCCGACGAAGCCCGTCGTCGACCTCGACGCCTTCATGTGGCCGGCGGATTCAACGTCCTGGTGGGCGCAGCCCGCGCCCGTGAGTGTTCCCGGGACCGAGCCGGCCCCCAACGTCCGTCAAACCGTCGCGGCGTCCTGGCGGCAGCGCGCGCCGGTTTCTGGCACGACGACGTCCACCGTTCGGTTCAGGTTCTGAGTGTGGCTGGCGGAGGGCGACAAGAGACACCCATTCTGCGGACTTCATGGCGCCGAGGTCTTGGACCCGCGTGTTCCATGCGGGTCTTCCGGCGCCTGGCTGGCGCGTATCTTGTGTGTAAGGGCCTTGGACAAGGAGAGTCATCGTGTTGACGTCAGCGATTGAGGAAGCTCCCGCCACGCTCGGCGTGAAGAAGAAGGGCAGCGCGACGCCCGAACCGAATTTCTTCATCGTCGGTGCGGCCAAGGCAGGAACGACCTCGTTGTATCACTACCTCGGGCAGCACCCGGACGTCTTTATGCCCGATGACAAGGAACCCTGGTATTTCTGCAACCTTGGAGAACCAGCCCCCAACAGCTCGAAGAAATACAGCGATCTCGGCGCCTACCTCGCGCTCTTTGCCGGAGCCGGCGACTGCAAGGCCATCGGCGAAGCGTCGGTCAGTTATCTGTCGTCGCCGGGCGCCGCCGAGAGGATCTACGCGCGCTATCCGGATGCTCGAATCATCATCGTCCTCAGGAACCCTGCCGACCGTGTCTACTCCTGGTACAACTTCCTGTGCCAGTACGGCGTGGAACCCGGGCTGTCGCTCGAGGGCGCGCTCGCCGACGAAGACCGCCGGGCCGCCGTCGCGGCCGAGCGGCGCGACACCTGGTTCGTGGACGAGTGCATCCTGTACTTTCACTACGGGTTGATCGCGAGCAAGATCGAAGCGTTCACGAGCCTCTTTCCGAAGGAACAAATTCACGTCGCGCTCTTCGACGATCTGAAAAAGCGTCCGGCAGAGACCACGCGCGCGGTGTTCGAGTTCCTGGATGTAGACCCCGCGTTTACACCAGGGTCGTTCAAGGTCCAGAATCCGACCTGGTTTCCGCTCTCCGTGTCGCTGCAGCACCAGTTCGCGTCCAGGTCGCGGCTCCATCCATTTCTGCCGAACCGCGGTCCCGTCCGGTTTCTCGATCGCCGGATCATTCCGACCGTGTGCTGGGTGAATGCGGTGCTCGGCCAGGCGCGGAAGCAGGTCTTCAATCCGTCTACTCGGCGAGCGCTGCTCAACCGGTATCGGGATGACATTCGACGGACCGAGGAGCTGACAGGACGCAGCCTGCAAGTCTGGTTGAAGGACGTCTGATGGAGCCGCAGGCCGTTTCCTGGTCATGATTTCCGCGGACCTCGCACCCGCCGAAATCGATAGACGCACGGAAGTTGCCCCGAACCAGGATGCGGGCAGCGCCATCGCGCGATATCCGGGCCTCGACGGGATCCGGGGCATCGCCATTCTGCTCGTCCTGTCGATGCATTTCGGGTTCTACCCCAGTTTCTACACGAGCGCGCCCAGCGCGATCACCGGCTGGATGTCGCGGATCTTCGTGGGCGGCTGGTCCGGCGTCGATCTGTTCTTTGTGCTCTCGGGGTTCCTGATCACGAGCATCCTGCTCGCCTCGAAGCTCGAGCCGCGCTACTTCCAGAAATTCTACGGACGGCGGGCGGTTCGAATTTTTCCGCTGTATTACACGGCTCTCGCGGTCGGCCTGTTTGTGGCGCCCGCGTTGTTCGGCGAGCGGTGGGCGCGCTTCATGGGCGATACCTGGTCCCGGCAAGCATGGCTGTGGACCTATATGCTCAACATCGGGTTCACGTTCGGCGCCGTCCGCGACGCAGGAATGTTCGGACCGCTCTGGTCCCTTGCCGTAGAGGAGCAGTATTACCTCTTCTGGCCCTGGATCGTGAAGTACACGTCGAGAGCCGCGCTCGGTGGCATCTGCGGAACGTTCATCGTCGGATCGCTGGCGTTCCGCCTTGCCTGGCTTGCGGCTGGATTCGGATGGACAGGCGCGTACTACTTCACGTTCGCCCGGCTTGACGCGCTTGCCGTCGGCGCCGGGATCGCGCTGCTGATGCATGACGAGTCGTGGCGTCGGCGTCTCGAAGGGTGGGCCCCCCTCGGCTTGACGTTGGGCGTCGCGGCGTTCGCTGTCATGTTTGTGCGTTATCCGGGGTTCTCTCCGACCGAGTGGTTCGTCGTGACGTTCGGTCATTCGATTCTGGCACTCACGTTCGGCTGTCTGGTCGTCATCGCTCTCCGAGATCCCGCTCCGCAGTGGATGTGCGCGCCGTGGCTCAGGCTGCTCGGGAAGTACAGCTACGGCATTTATGTCTGGCACTGGTTCGTGCGGCAGATCATGGGAGTCGTGTACGCGAAGTATCCCGCCTCGTCGCCGGCCGGGGGCGCCGTCGCGGCCGTCGCCTTCCTGGTCGTGGGCCTGTTGATCTCGACGGCCTGCGGGTGGGTGAGCTATGTCGTGCTCGAGGCACCCTTCCTCAAGCTGAAGCGGCTCTTTCGATACGAACGTTCGGCCGGCGTGCCGATCGCTGAGGGCGAGCCGGAAGTCGTGGGCATGCCGCCCAGGGTTCTGGAGCCAACGCCTTGAGCCGCCCGGTGCACCGGGAGCGCGACTAAAGGCTTCGCGGCCGTAGACAGTCCCCACGAGCCGGGGGGGTGCTGCGATTTGACGCGGATAGATCGCTTGTTTCGTGGCGCGCTTCTTGATGGGCTTGGCGAAGCCGGCTGGATCGGCTTATCAGACTGGAGATTGTGTTGACCCGACTACGACAATTGGCTGCACGGAATTTCACGCGCCGGGGCCTCTGTTCGGCCCTTCTGATCGCGTTCTGCGGCTTCTCGCAACCCGCCGGCGCTCAAGGCCTCCCGTATACGTTCGTGAAGCTCCAGGTTCCAGGCTCGGTGTACACCGACGCGACCGGCGTCAACAACTCGGGACGCGTCGTCGGGACGTACTACGGGGCAGACGGGCTCAGACACGGCTACGTTTTCGACGGGGCGACATACACCACGGTCGACTTCCCGGGCGCGTTGCACACTTTTCTCTTCGGCATCGATCCGTTCAATCGAACGGTCGGGTCGTATTCGCTGGCGAGCGGAAGCGGGCCCTGGCACAGCATGATCGCGGACGGCGGGACTTTCACCAGCTTTGATTTTCCGAACAAGGAGAGCGACGCCAGAGCGATCAACGGCGCCGGCCGCATCGTCGGGATCTACAACAGCGGCGCGGGAACCGCCGATACCGGGTACATGAAAGTCGGCAACATCTTTACGAATGTCAGCGTGCCGGCCGCACAGCATACGTATGCATTCGGCATCAATGACGCCGGCAAGGTTTCCGGGAGCCACGTTGGCGCCGACGGGCTTCTCCATGGGTTCTTGAAGACCGGCAGCACCTTCGGGATCATCAATTTCCCAACGGCGACTCAGACATTCATCGGTGGGATCAATAACGCCGACGCGATGGTCGGCTGGAGCCAGCGCGGCGTGAATGCGCCGAGCGGGTTCCTGATGACGGGTCTTCGGCTGC
The DNA here is from genome assembly GCA_963712905.1 of uncultured Acidobacteriota bacterium. Lineage (GTDB taxonomy): Bacteria > Acidobacteriota > Vicinamibacteria > Vicinamibacterales > CAVVIG01 > CAVQJU01. Next base: position 169,731 of record CAVQJU010000008.1, read on the forward strand.
GGGCGTTCGACGTCGATCTGCCCGGCGCAGCCGGCGGCCAGCCGCAGGCCCTGAACGACGGCGGACAGGTTGCCGGCAACTACAACAGCGCCGATTGCCCGCAGGGCTGCGCGTTTCTCGCGACGCCGCGAACCGACGTCCTTCCGTCCTGTGACCAGGCGCTGAGCATGCAATATGCGGCAGGGACGCTGAAGATGAAGTTTGCCGGCTTGAGGACCTCGATGCCGTTCACGTGGACGGTGTCGGTGTACGCGCTCAACGCTCAGTTGACGCTCTGGTCGGGTCCGCTTGCAGCCGTCTCGCCGGCTTTTACTTTCGACGTGCCGGTCGCGTTTCCGGCGGTCGGTCCGGTTGTCGGCCTGAGCACGCTCAGCCGGGCGAACGGCGACGTGATCTGCGCCGACTTCGCGGGCGTCAATACTGGGGGATAGGTGCAATCGCTCGGCGGTTGAAGTGATCTTCGAGCAGCTGCACCGCCCGCTCGAGTCCATTCTCGGCGGCGACTGCCGGCGCCACTTCCGCCGCCCGCGCACGAAACGACGGATTCTCGATGGCCTGGCGAATGGCGCCGTCCATCGCGGAGGCCGTCAATCGGTGTCTCTTGATGCTCGGTGGCGCGACGCCCAGTTGTCGCAGGCGCCACGCCCAGAAGGTGTGGTCCAGGCAGTAGGGAACGACGACCTGCGGAACACCGGCAGTCAGGCAGAAGGCGGCCGTGCCGGCGCCTCCTTGATGCACGACGACGGAGACGTGGCGAAAGAGCCAGTCGTAATCGACGAACGACACTTCGCAGATGTTTTCGGAGTCGCCGAACCCGTGGAGCGCGCCGCCCGATCCGCCGACGATCACGGCGCGGGTCTTCAGGCGTGCGAGGGTATCGAGCACCACCGTTCGGAGCTCCTGGGGGTTGTCGTCAGCCATGCTGCCGAAACCCAGACAGATGGGCGGCGGCCCGGCCTCGACGAACGCTCGAACCTCAGGAGGGATGGTGCGCGCGGTTTCGTCGGGAAGGAACCAGTAGCCAGTGACATGTGTGGTCTCGGGCCAGTCGATGGGACGCGGAACGAGGAGTGGACTGACGGCCACGAGCGTGAGCGTAGGAACGGGCCGGTACGACGCCGGCGCCACGCGATGCGCTTCACGGGCCCAGGCGTCGAGCACTTGCGACGCGCCCCGGCGCACCAGGACCTGGCTGAGGAAGTGCGTCAGAGCGTTGTACGCGGGTCCAAGGGGCAGCGGCGGGAAGACCGGGGCCGGGAGATACCGCGAGCCGAGCGGTGGAATAGGGGAGGCCACTGCCATCGGCACGTTCTTCGCGCGCGCGATCGACGTGGCAACGATCGACGCGAGCGGCGAGCAGACGATGGCGTCCGCTTCGGCGCAGGCGTCCCACGAGGCGCGGAAGACGGCTTCGGCGCAGCCGCGAAACGGATTGAGGATGCCCGTGAGACCGAGCGGTGTGCTGCGGGGAACACCGAGTGCGCGTCGCCCCTCATGGGTGGCGACGAATTGTTGATAGCTCCCGTCAATCGGGTGAAAATCGATACCGTGCCGCGTGACGAAGGCTTCGAACTCCGCGTGAGTGACCAGTTGGACTCGATGTCCTGCTGCGCGAAGGCGCGATCCGAGGGCGACCAGGGGAGTCACATCGCCCCGGGTGCCGAAGGCGATCAGCGTTATTCGCATGGAACGTCTAACGCGAGGGAGACGATCGGGAATTCATGAGATGGAGTCGTTCGAATCCGGGGGCGCTGTGATGGCTGCCACCCTTCCGATGAGCCTCGAAGCTGCCACCACCGGTCAGCGTGTCGTCTGTTCGTTTTGCGGCACCAGAGTCGACCCGGCACAGGTCGAGTGTGCGGAAGTTCCCTCAAATGTCCGCGCCTTCAAGCATGAAGTGTTTCATGTGTGGAGATGCCCCACGTGCCGATCGCTCCACTGCCTGGAGACCGTCGACCTTCGCCGGTATTATACGAACTATCCGATTGTTCGAACGCTGACGGTTCCCGCCAGGATGGCGTTCGAGAACCTCTTGAGTCGTCTGACGAAGTCTGGCTACGGGCCCGGATCTCGCCTGCTCGACTACGGGTGCGGGTGGGGCACCTTCCTCGAACATCTGCGTGAGCGGGGATACCACAATGCGGTCGGGTACGATCCGTACTCGGGAGCGGAATCGCTTCGCGACCCGGCGTGCCTGCGGCCCGAATCGTTCGAGTTTATCGTCCTGCAGGACGTGGTCGAGCACGTCGAGGACGCGCGCGTGCTGTTCCGCGAGCTGAACACGTATCTGAAACCTGGCGGCTTCATCCTCGTCGGCACGCCGACGGCAGACGATATCGCGTTAAATCGTTACGTGAGACATTGGACGCAGCTTCATCTGCCGTACCACCTGCATATTTACACCCGTGCCGCTCTCGAAAAAATGGGCGCAGAGATCGGCTGGTCGGTCGTCAACGTGTTCGACCGGCCGTATTACGACACGAGGCACCCGGGGCTGAACGCCTGGGCGCTGAACAAGTACCAGTGGTTCAACGACGGCACGCTCGACGCCTGCTTCGACGTGGTGCCGCAAGCGACGCTGCACCGATCGATCCGCTTCATGTCGATGGCCTACTTCGGGTACTGGCTCAAGCGAAAGACCGGAGAGACGGCTATCATGTTTCAGAAACCTCGTAGTAACTCCGTTAACTGAGGGGCTTTCGTGCAGACTGTGTCCACCGATCGATGTCGCGACCTGTACGTCACGCTATTGAAGCGCACCCTGCTGGGTCTGACCTACGAAGACCCGTCCAATCGAGCTCCGTTGACGGTGCAGGACAAGGCGCAGCGCGAGCCGCACAATCCGTCGCTGCGTCTCACGGGAAAGGACTGGCCGGTCGTTGCGCCGACGATGATTGGCGTGGCCCGTCTCGACAACCTGCAGCGATGCGTCGAGAGTGTGCTGGAGGACGGCATCCCCGGCGATCTGATCGAAACAGGCGTCTGGCGCGGCGGCGCCGTCATCTTCATGCGAGGGCTCCTGAAGGCCGAGGGCGTGACGGACCGGCGCGTGTGGGCGGCCGACTCGTTCCGGGGGCTTCCGCCGCCCGACGCGGAAAAATATCCGCAGGACCGCGGTCTGCATCTGGAGCAATACGAGGAGCTGGCGGTTTCGCTCGAGGAAGTTCAACGCAACTTCGAGCGCTACGGACTGCTCGATGATCAGGTGCGCTTTCTCGAAGGCTGGTTTCGCGACACGCTTCCCAGCGCGCCGATCGAAAAGCTTGCCGTGATGCGCCTGGACGGGGATCTGTACGAGTCCACCATGGATGCGCTGACGAACCTGTATGATCGGCTGTCACCCGGTGGATACGTGATCGTCGACGACTACAGCATTCCTGCCTGCCGGCTTGCCGTCGAAGACTTCCGGCGGGCCCGGGGAATCACCGAGGAGATCGTTGAGATCGACTGGACCGGGGTGTTCTGGCGTCGTGCCCGACAGGCCTGAACAACGCAGCGGTCGCAGGGGCCACCAAATGCCGATGAATGACGTCAACTGGAAAGATCTCGAGACGAGAGGATTCGTCCATGTGCGCGGGTTTCTGTCGCAGCGCGACCTCGACAGCTGCCGCAGCGATTACGCCGAACAGCCTGTGGACGAGGCCAACCGTAACAACGCCGTTTCGGGAGCGTCGTCGCGCGCCACGGCCCGGCTCGAGAGACCAGTGAACGAACTCATGGCGCTGGTGAAGACGAACACGGATATCCGGGTGGACTGCAATCTCGGCGCGTACTACTTCGCCACGACCCGGGGAGTGTTTCCCTGGCATCAGGACTACGAGAGCTATTTCACCTGTCAGAACCACTACGACTACCTGAACCTCTTCATCCCCGTTATCAAGCCGCGGCCCGACAAATCGAACCTCTGCCTCGTTCCATTCGACGCGTTGAAGCGGGAGAGCCCGAAAACGTTCGAGCGGGTGGTCGGCAAGGGCGCCGCAATGGCGTACGACCTGCCGGACCGCCAGATTCTGTTTCAGGCCGACTCGGGCGTGGCGCATGTCACACGCGTCCCGCTCGACAGGCTGGCGTTTACGCCGCAGCTCGAAGCAGGTGATTTGCTCGTCATGCGGGGCGATATCTTTCATCGCACCGAGGACGGCGACACAGACCGCGTCGCGTTGTCGATGCGGCTTGGTTACAGCAAGACAGTCGTGCGGCGATCGAAGCTGGCCGAAGGCGGGTTGGCCAAAATGAAGACGATGGCCGGGAATTTCAAGTACTACGAGCCACTCTTTCGGGCGTTCGACCGCGCCGGCTGCGATGAGCTGCCGTGGGGTGAGTTGGAGCGTGTCGTCAAAGAGGGCGGCGATCGCGCTGCGGCGGGGAGTGAAACGCCCGAGCGCTTCCTGATGCGCCAGAAACTCCGGTCCGGCGTCATCCTGTCGTCCGCCCGGAGCATGCTGACCGAGGTCGTCGGAAACAAGGCGCTCTGGGCCTACCATCGGCGCCAGGCCAGGAAGAGTGCCGCCCGCGCCGTGCAGCCGCTGCGTCATCCCGCCTGACGCGAGGCTGCGCCTGCACCTCAGCAGGGCAGCGAGCTCGCGCGGACAACCCCTGAATCGGCCCGGATAACGGGCCATTCTCCTATCGCCCCGCTCAGGAAGACAAAAGGTACCCGTCAGGAAGACTTCTGTCTCTGTATCGAGCTAAGTCGTTGATTCTTGGCAGCTTGCCTAGCCAGATCGTGGCCCGCATCTTGTGTTCCAAGGAGAAAACTCGAAGACGCGGAACTATGTCCCAAATACCCGTAAACCACGAGCCCATTGCCATTGTGGGCATCGGCTGCCGGTTTCCTCAAGCCTCGGGACCGGAAGCCTTCTGGCGTGTCATTGAGCAGGGCGTCGACGCCATCACCGAGATTCCGTCGAGCCGGATCGACGTCGAGGCGCTCTACGACGCCACGCCGGGCACGCCCGGCAAGATCAGCACGCGCTGGGGAGGATTCCTCGACGCCATCGACACCTTCGATGCCCAGTTCTTCGGGATCTCGCCGCGCGAAGCCGATCGCCTGGACCCGCAGCAGCGGCTGCTGCTCGAGGTCGCCTGGGAAGCGCTCGAAGATGGCGGTCTGGTTCGCGAGCGGCTGACCGGCACGCGGGTCGGCGTGTTCGTCGGCCTGTGGCTCAACGATTACGAAGCCCGCCTGTTCCGCGATCCCGCGGCGATCGACTTCTACATGACCACCGGCAGCGGCCGCTATTCGGCGTCGGGGCGCGTCTCGTACGCGCTCGGCTTCGAAGGGCCGAGCATCACGGTGGACACCGCCTGCTCGTCGTCGCTCGTCGCGGTGCATCTGGCCTGTCAGAGCCTGCGTCTGGGCGAATCGACGCTGGCCCTTGCCGGCGGCGCCAACGTCATCCTCGAGCCGTCGATCACGCTGGCCTACTCGCAGTCCAACATGATGGCGCCCGACGGCCGGTGCAAGTTCGGCGACGCGCGCGGCAACGGCTATGTCCGCAGCGAGGGCGCCGGGATCGTCGTCCTCAAGCGTCTCTCTGATGCCCTGGCCGACGGAGATGCGATCTATTCCGTGATTCTCGGCAGCGCCGTCAACAACGACGGCAACAGCAGCGGCTTCCTTGCGACGCCCGCGCGCCACGGTCAGGAGCAGCTGCTGCGCGAAGCCTATCGCGACGCGCGAGTCTCGCCCGGCCGCGTGCAGTACGTCGAAGCGCACGGAACCGGCACGCGCGCCGGCGATCCGGTGGAGCTCGGAGCCCTCGGATCGGTGCTGGCCCAGGATCGGATGCCCGGCCGCCCGTGCCGCATCGGTTCGGTGAAAACCAACATCGGCCACACGGAAGGGGCAGCGGGCGTGGCCGGGCTGATCAAGACGGCGCTGGCGCTCCACAAGCGGGCCATTCCTGCCAACCTGCACTTCAAGGAGCCGAATCCCGACGTTCCCTGGGATCAGCTGCCGGTCGTTGTCTCCAGCGAAATCTCTCGCTGGCAAGTCGATGACGGCGATCCGATCGCGGGCGTCAGCGCGTTCGGCATCGCAGGGACTAACGCGCACGTCGTTCTCCAGGCGCGCACGGCAGACGGACGAATTGCGAACGACCCGGCGAACGAGGCGCGTCGCCCGAATGTGTTGACGCTGTCCGCGCAAACTCCCGAGGCGCTCCGGGCATTCGCGACAACCTGCCGGGAATCTCTCGCTGCGGCAAGCGGCGCTGATGCGCCGATGAACGACGTCTGCTATACGGCGAGCGTCAGACGGACACACCACGATCATCGTCTCAGTTGCGTCGTGGCGGGCCGTGAAGACGCGGTCGAACAACTCGACGCGTTCCTGCGTGGCGACGAGCGGCCGAGGCTCACGCCAGGGCAGAAAACCACGGCGAGCGCCGGAAAGGTGGCGTTTGTCTTCCCGGGGCAGGGCTCGCAGTGGATCGGGATGGGCCGGGGGCTCCTCGCGGGGCAGCCGCTCGTTCGCCAGATTCTGTCGGAATGCGACGCCGCCATCAGGGAGTTCGCGGACTGGTCGCTGATCGACGAGCTGACAGCCGCCGAAGGCCAATCCCGCCTCGACCGGATCGATGTCATCCAGCCGTGCATTTTCGCCATGCAGGTGGCGCTGGCCGGACTCTGGCGAAGCTGGGGCGTCGAGCCCGCAGCCGTCGTCGGTCACAGCATGGGAGAAGTGGCCGCCGCGTACGTCGCCGGCGCGCTCTCGATGCGCGACGCGGCGCGCATCATCTGCCGCCGAAGCCGTTTGCTGCGGCGCACGAGCGGCAAAGGCGCGATGGCGGTCGTGGAGCTCACCTTCGATCAGGCGACAGCGGCGCTGGCCGGTTATGGAGATCGGCTGTCGGTTGCCGTGAGCAACAGCCCGAGGTCGACGGTGTTGTCCGGCGATCCCGCCGCGCTCGACGAGGTCATCGCCAGGCTCGAGAAACAGGAAACCTTCTGCAGACGCGTCAAGGTGGACGTCGCGTCTCACAGTCCCCAGATGGATCCGCTGCGCGCCGACCTGCTCGAGGCGCTCGACGGGCTGCAGCCGCAGGAGCCGGCGCTGCCGTTCTATTCGACGGTGACCGGCGCGCCCGCCGGCGACGCGCGTCTCGACGCCGCGTACTGGGTGCGGAATCTGAGAGAACCGGTGCTGTTTCTACAGACAGTCCGGCACCTGATCCAGGACGGCTGCACCACGTTCATCGAGATGAGCCCGCACCCGATCCTCGTGCCGGCCGTCCAGGAGATCCTGCAGCATGCGAAGCTCCCCGGCCTGGCGATCGGATCGTTGCGCCGCGGAGAAGACGAACAGGCGGAGATGCTCGGATCGCTCGGTGCCGTGTACGCGTTTGGGCACGATGTCGACTGGTCGCGCCTTTATCCTTCCGGGGGACGACCGGTCCGCCTGCCGTCCTATCCGTGGCAGCGAGAGCGTTACTGGTATGACGGTGCGCCAGCGCCCACGCGTCATCGGCGTTCGTCGTCGGCTGACGGAGGACACGCCATCATCGGAAAGTTCGCGGCCTCCGCCGTTCATGCCGGCACGTATTTCTGGAATGCCGAGCTGACCGCCGAGTTACTCCCGTTCGTTGAGCACGTGTCGACGAGCCGATCGCCGGTCGCGCCGCTGGCGGTGCTGCTCGAGGCCGTGCTTGCCGGAGCCACCCAGGTCTACGGAACAGATGTCGTCGGGCTCGAGCATGTCGACGTCCAGGAGCCGCTGGTCCTCGACGAAAACGGTCCGGTCGCTCTGCAGATGGTGCTGTCCCCGGGCGCGCTGGGAAAGGCGTCGTTTCAGGTGCTGAGCCGCCGCCCGCCAACCCCCGGCGAAACCAAAGCCTGGACACGACACCTGACGGGAACGATCGACCGCGGCGATGTTCGCCGCGGGCCGGGCTCAGACGAGCCGGTGAGCGTCGCTGAAATTCGAGCCCGGGCGCTGCGCGAAGCCAAAGGCGGTCAGCTGGTTGACCAACTCTGGCAATCGAACGGTGAAGCGCTGGCACGCTTGAACGCGTCTTCGGACGATGCGCGCGGAGAATCGCCGGTCTCTCCGGCGCTTCTCGCGGCCTGTCTCAACGTGCTCGCCAGCGCCCGATTGGAGGACGACGCCGCCGATAGCGACCCCCTGATACCTGTCGGTATCGCGCAGCTCCGCATTCATCGCGTGCCCGATTACGCCGCCGGGGTCTGGTGTCACGCGGTCCGTTCAGCCGCAGCCGACATCGCTCAAGGGAACGTCCGGCTGATGAACGAAGCCGGGGAGATCGCGATCGAGATCAGCGGCGTTCGCCTTCGCACCATTCCGGCCGACGGCCTGAGCGGCGCGTTCTACAAGATCGGCTGGGAACGAAAGCCACTGGAAAATGCCACGCCCACCGGCAAGGGGGGAGCCTGGCTGGTCTTCTGCGATCGTGCGGGAATCGGAGAGAGCCTCGCCGCGCGTCTCGAGGCCGGTGGTGAACCATGCGTCCGCGTCTTCACGGCCGATGCGTATCGAGCGGAAGGAAGAGCGACGTATCACCTGAACGCGGGCCGGCGGGACGATTTCACGCAGCTGATGCGAGAGATCTCGGCGCTCGGGCATCCGCTTCGCGGGATTGTGCACCTGTGGAGCCTCGATCTGCTCTCAACCGATACCGGATCGGCGATCAACGGCGACGGATCGGAGGTCAGCTGGGCCACCGCTCTGCATCTGGTTCAAGCGCTTGCTGAACTTGGTTCCGCTGCCGCGCCGCGGCTCTGGCTCGTCACGGCTGGCGTGCAGGCGGCCGGGTCGAACGAACCTGCGATCTCGGTCGCTCAGTCGCCGCTCTGGGGACTCGGCTCGGCGGTCGCCAACGAACATCCCGAGTTCGAGTGCACGCGGCTGGATCTGAGTGGGTCGCCCGGCGATGCCGAGGTCGAGGCGCTGCTGGCCGAACTTCGCTCGCCTGGTCCTGAAACCCAGGTGGCCCTCCGCGGCGGGGACCGGTACGTGGCACGCCTGGTTCGCTGGATTCCAGGGACGGAACCCGCTCCAGCGCCCGAGACGGTCGGCGAGCCGATCGTCGTGTCATCCGACGCACCGTGTCGGGCCGTCTGTCGGCCGGGCCTGCTCGACTCCGTGAGGTTCGAAGCGGCGCCGCGCCGCGATCCCGCGCCCGGCGAGATCGAGATCGAAGTGCGTGCCGTCGGCCTGAACTTCATGAACGTGTTGTCGGCTCTCGGTGCGTGTGCCGGATACCCGAATGGAGTCGGGCCACTCGGTATCGAGTGCGCCGGCCGAGTCGTGCGGGTCGGCGATGGCGTAAGCGAGTGGCACGAGGGAGACGAGGTCGTTGCCATCGCGCGCGATTGTCTCGGCCGCCATGCGGTCACCGATGCCCGGCTGGCTGCGCCGAAACCCGCCACGCTCACGTTCGAAGAGGCCGCGACCCTGCCGATCGCGTTTGTGACGGCGCACTACGCCCTTCGCGAGCTTGGACGGCTCCGCGCCGGCGAGCGGGTGCTCATCCACTCCGCCAGTGGAGGTGTCGGACTCGCGGCGGTTCAGGTGGCGCGTCAGGCGGGCGCCGAGATCTTCGCGACGGCCGGCACCGAGGACAAGCGCGAGTTCCTGCGGTCTCTCGGCATTCGATGCGTGATGGACTCCCGCTCGACCGCGTTCGCCGGTGAACTGATGAAGGCCACCGGAGGAGAAGGCGTCGACATCGTGTTGAACTCGCTCGACGGTCCGGCCATGGCGATCGGATTCGACGTGCTGCGTCCGTACGGTCGCTTTCTGGACCTGAGCAGGCGCGACATTCACGACGACCGCCAGATCGGCCTGGCGCCGTTCCGAAAGGGCCTCTCGTACTTCGCCATCGACATCGACCGCATGGCGTCCGAGCGTCCCGACCTGGTCGGGTCGCTTCTGCAGGAAGTGGTTCGCGGCGTCGGTAGCGGAGCATTGCAGCCGATTCGTGCGGCGACGTTCGATGGCTCGGCCGTTGGCGAGGCGTTCAAACACCTGGCCGGAGCCGAACACATTGGCAAGGCCGTGATATCGCTGCAGCCGAAGTCCCTGCCGGTACACCAGTCGCGCATGGACGCGACCGATTGGAGCGCGGGTACCTATCTCATCACCGGCGGCCTCGGCTCGCTCGGGCTCTCGGTCGCGCAATGGATGGTGGAGAAGGGCGCACGGCATCTCGTGCTCGTGGGACGCCGCGGGGCGTCGCCCGCGGCGGCATCGGCCATCAAGGCGATGGAAGAGCGGGGCGCATCGATCACGGTGGCGCGCGCCGACGCCTCGCGTGAGACGGAGCTCGCGGCCGTGCTGGCGCAGGTAGAGAGCTCGGCCCAGCCGCTGCGAGGCGTCGTGCACGCTGCCGGCGTTCTGGACGACGGGATTCTGCTGCAGCTCGACGTGCAGCGGTTCCGATCGGTGATGGCGCCCAAGGTGCAGGGTGCCTGGAATCTGCATACGTTGACAGCCGGCGCGCGGCTCGATTTCTTCGTCACGTTCTCGTCGGTCGCGTCGTTCCTGATTTCGGCGGGGCACGGCAACTACGCGACGGCAAACGCGTTTCTCGACGCGCTGGCGGCGTTTCGACGGTCGCGAGGGCTTCCGGCCACGTGCATCAACTGGGGCCCCTGGGCCGAAATCGGTCTGGCGGCCGCCCAGTCCGATCGCCTCGAACGCCTGTCGGAGCGCGGCTTGAAGACGCTGTCGAGTGCCGACGGACTGCGGGCACTCGGCACGGTACTCGACGGCTCGCCTGATCGCGTTACGGTCATGCACTTCGACGCGCGTGCCTGGTGCGCGGCGCCGGACCTGGCCACACCGACCTCACTGTTTTCTCATCTGCTGGAGGAGACAGCAGCCGAGGAGGCGCACACTTCCGACGAGAGCGACGAAGAACAGCCTCTGACCGAGGCGTTGGTGGCGGTTGACGCCGGCCCGCAGCGCCGCGGCATCCTGGAGGGCTACCTGCGCGAGCAGGTCGCGCGTGTGCTCCGCTTGACGCCGGCCAGGATCGACGTCAGCAAGCCCTTCCGAACCATGGGCCTCGACTCGCTGATGGGCCTGGAATTGAGGAACCGACTCGAAGCGCGGACCGGCATCACGATTCCAGCCACGCTCATCTGGAACTACCCGACCATCACGCGGCTGTCGACGCAGCTGGCAACGAGACTTGGCGTGGCGCTCGATGTCGAGTCTGATTCGGCGCCCGGCACGACCGTTGCGGCTGAGGCGCCGCAGGAGAACGACGGTCAGCTGGCCGCGCTTCTCGACGAGATCGAAGAATTGTCGGATGACGACGCCCACCGGATGCTGGTGGAATGAGCGATAAGGTGACACGCGTCGATGTCTGACCTCTCGGAACGAATCGCGAAGCTTTCACCCGAAAAGCGCGCCGTGCTCGCCAGGCGGCTGCAGGCGTCGGCCGACGCGTCGCGGCCGCCGGCGCCGGAGCCGATTGCCATCGTCGGCATGGGCTGTCGCTTTCCTGGCGCAGAGAGCCCCGAGGCGTTCTGGCGGTTGCTCGAAGATCGTGGTGACGCGATTCGCGAGGTGCCCGCGGATCGCTGGGATGGTCAGGGACTCTACGATCCGAATCCGGACGCGTCGGGCAAGATCGCGACGCGTTGGGGCGGCTTTCTGGATCGGGTCGACGAGTTCGACGCGTACTTCTTCGGCATCTCGCCGAGAGAAGCCACGCGGATGGATCCGCAGCAGCGTCTGCTCCTCGAAGTCGCGTGGGAGGCGTTCGAGGACGCCGGGCAGACGGTCGAGCGGCTCGGCGGCAGCCAGACGGGCGTCTTCGTCGGCCTCCACAGCCACAGCAGCGATTACTTCTGGCTGCAGTTCGACGATCTGACGTGCATGGACGCCTTTACCGGGCCGGGGACGGCTCACAACATCGCCTCGGGACGGCTCTCGTATTTCTTCGATCTGCAGGGCCCCAACCTCGTCGTCGACACGGCCTGTTCCTCCTCGCTCGTGGCGGTCCACCTCGCGTGCCAGAGCCTGCGCGCCGGCGAATGCTCCATGGCGCTCGCTGCCGGCGCGAACCTGATGCTCACGCCGCTGTGGACGCTGCCGCTGTCGCGGATGCGCATGCTGGCCGCGGACGGCCGCTGCAAGACCTTCGACGCGAAAGCCGATGGGATGGTGCGCAGCGAAGGGTGCGGCGCTGTCGTGCTCAAACGCCTGTCCACCGCTGTGGCCGACGGCGATCGGATTCTTGCGGTGATCCGTGGATCGGCCGTCAACCAGGACGGCCGCACCAACGGCATCACGGCGCCCAACGGCCTGTCGCAGCGGGCGCTCCTGCAGCAGGCGCTGCGAAATGCGGGGGTGACGGCGGACCAGATCTCCCATGTCGAAACCCACGGCACGGGTACAGCACTGGGCGATCCCATCGAGGTCGAGGCTCTGGCCGAAATTCTCGGGCAGCCCCGGGCCGAATCTGGAATGTGCTACCTGGGTGCCGCGAAGACGAACATCGGACACCTCGAAGGAGCGGCAGGCATCGCAGGGCTAATCAAAGTGATTCTGTCCCTCCGGCACGAGACGATTCCTCCACTCGCGCATTTCACGACACTCAACCCGCACATTTCGCTCGAAGGCACGCGGTTTGTGGTTCCGACCGCCCCACATGCCTGGTCGACCGGCGGGGCCCGTCGTCTGGCCGGCATCAGTTCCTTCGGATGGTCGGGAACCAACGCGCATGTGATCGTCGAAGAGGCAGCTCCGCTGTCCGCAGCCGGTCGCGATGACGAGAGTGTAGGAGCCAGAGCGTATCTGCTGCCAATCTCCGCGCGCAGCGCGCCGGCGCTCGTCGCCCTGGCGGGACGGTATCGCGATCTCCTGGGTTCGGCCGACCGAGATTCGGCCCGGCTCGAGGACATGTGCTTCACGGCGAGCACCCGTCGCAGCCATCACGAGCACCGCGCGGCTGTCATCGGCAGTTCATCGCGCGAGATTGCCGATGCGCTGGACGCGCTCGTGGCCGGCGAACCCCGCCGCGGTTCGTCCATCGGCCAGCTTCGGCCCGGCGGAAATGCATCGGCGGTGTACGTGTTCTGCGGCCAGGGACCGCAATGGCTGGGCATGGGCCGCGAGTTGCTGCGAGAGGAGCCGGCCTTCAAGGAGGCGGTCGCTCGTTGCGACGAAGAAATTCGGACGCTGGCGGGATGGTCGCCCCTCGACGAGCTGGCGGCTGAGGAAAATCGGTCGCGGCTCGATCAAACCGAGTTCGCCCAGCCGGTGTTGTTCACGCTGCAAGTCGGGCTTGCGGCACTGTGGGCCTCCTGGGGTGTGACGCCTTCCGCTGTCGTCGGGCACAGCGTCGGTGAAGTCGCCGCGGCGTACGTGGCCGGAGCATTGACTCTCGCCGACGCCATCCGCATCGTCGTCTATCGCGGCCGAATCATGCAGCAGGCGACAGGCCGCGGGAAAATGGCGGTCGTGGAACTGCCGGTGCGTGAAGTCGAACGCGCCCTGGCCGCTTTCGCCGGACGGATCTCCATCGCGGCAGTAAACGCTCCATCGTCAACCGTCGTGTCGGGCGAGCCGTCCGCGATTGACGAGCTCGTCCGCTCGTTGAACGAGCAACAGGTTCTCGTTCGGCCGATTCCGGTGAATTACGCCTTCCACAGTTACCAGATGGAGCCCTGCGCGCGGGAACTGACCGCCGCGCTCGCCGGCCTGTCGCCGGCTGCGCTGCGCGTGCCGATGTTCTCAACCGTTACCGGCCGCGTGTGCAGCGGGCCCGATCTCGACGCGAGCTACTGGGGACGGAATGTCGGGCAGCGTGTACGCTTCGCTGACGCGATCGGCGGGCTGGCCGCGGGCGATCCCAGGGCATTTCTCGAAATCGGCCCCCACCCGGTGCTGACGAGTGCGATCTCGCAGTGCCTCGGTGAGCGGACCCCTCACAGCATCCACCATTCGCTTCAACGCAACAACCCTGAGCGGACATCGCTCCTCTCTGCTCTTGGCGGTTTGTACGCGGCAGGCTGTCAGGTTGATTGGAGCCCGCTGTTCAGCGCGTCGGCCCGTTGTGCGCAGCTGCCGAGCTATCCATGGCAGCGCGAGCGATATTGGATTCCGCGCGGGCGTGGAAGGTCGCTGGGCGAGCAGCTGTCTGGAGGCGCTTCGCGGAGCAGCGAGACGGACCGCTCAGCCGACGCCACGGAGCAAAGCCTGAAGGACTGGTTCTACACGATCGAGTGGCATCCGGCTCCTGCCCGGGCGGCAATCGAGCATGCTTCGGGATCGGAGCCTGCCGGTGGCACGTGGGTCATCTTCTCGGATCGCGACGGGCTCGGCGTTCGACTTGCCGCTCGTCTCGAAAGCCGGGGCGAGAAGGCGGTCCTGCTGGACGGTGACGATCCCGCGGAGTTCGAGCGCCTGCGGACGATGCTGAGTCGCGATGTGACGTCTCCAGTGCGGGGCATCATTCACCTTCGGAGCCTCGACTCGACGTCGTTGTCAACCGGGCCAACCGGGCCAACGCTCGAATCCGACCAGCATCGCAATTGCGGGAGCGTGCTGCACCTCATCAAAGCGATGGCCGCGGCGCGCTCCGCGTCGGCGCCTCGCCTCTGGCTGGTGACCCGGGGCGCTCAGGCGGTCAAGGACGCTGAAGCAGTCGCCGTCGCCCAGGCTCCGTTGTGGGGGCTCGCACGAGCACTCACGCTCGAGCTGCCGGAAATTCCTTGCGCTCGAGTGGATCTGGATCCGTCCGCAGGCTCGGACGATGTCGACGTGCTGCTCACGGAAATGCGGGCCGCCGGCGAAGACCAGGTCGCTTATCGCGGCGCCGCTCGATACGTCGCGCGGTTACAGCGTTTATCGCCTACGGCGCCACAGACCTTTGCCTTCAAGGCTGACGCGACTTACCTGATCACCGGCGGTCTGGGCGCGCTCGGCCTGCACGTGGCTCGCTGGATGGTGGATCGTGGCGCCCGGTCCCTGGTGCTCTCCGGCCGCAGGGGTACGGAAGGGGCGGCGAAGCCGGCGTTGGATCAACTAAGAGCCGCGGGAGCACGTGTCATCGTGGCGCGGGCAGATATGGCGCGCCGAGAAGACGTGCAGCGCCTGTTGTCGGAAATCCCGGCTTCTCATCCGCTCCGGGGGATCGTGCACGCGGCGGGCGTACTCGACGACGGAGTTCTGTTGCAGCAGGACTGGGAACGGTTCGCCCGCGTGATGGCGCCGAAGATCTCGGGATCCTGGAACCTCCACAGCCTGACGCTGGATCTGCCGCTCGATTTCTTCGTCTTGTTCTCGTCGGCGTCCTCCGTCCTCGGCTCGCCCGGCCAGGCCAACTACGCCGCAGCGAACGCCTTCATGGATGCGATGGCACACATGCGCCGCTCGCAGGGCCTTCCGGCGCTCAGCGTCAACTGGGGCGCCTGGAGCGTGTCGGGCATGGCGGCGACGCTCGATGAACGCGACCAGCGGCGCTGGGCAGAGCGTGGTCTCGTGGCGATGTCACCAGCCGATGCGCTCGCATGCCTTGGAGACCTCCTTGACGCTCGCTCGACACAGGCGGCCGTCTTGCCGATGGACTGGCAGCGCTATTGCGGGCAGTTTCCCGGTGCTTCGGCGCCTGCGTTCTTGTCACGGGTCGTTGAAAGCGAATCGTCCGCGGACGCTCTTCCCGTGTCAGCTGCCGCCCGGCTTCGCGCCGAGCTCGAGGGTGCGGCGCCGCGAAAACGTCTCGACCTCCTGATGGATCACGTGCGCGATCACGCCCTGCACGTCCTGGGCCTGCCTCCGACGTTCGCGCTCGACAATCAGCAGGGGCTGAGGGACGTCGGCCTCGACTCGTTGCTCGCGCTGGAACTGCGGAAGCGGTTGCAATCGGCGGTGGAGTGCCCGCTGCCGGCGACGCTCGCGTTTGATTACCCGACCGTCGCGGACCTGGCGAGGTATCTCGCCAAGGACGTGCTG
Source organism: uncultured Acidobacteriota bacterium (assembly GCA_963712905.1). Classification (GTDB taxonomy): domain Bacteria; phylum Acidobacteriota; class Vicinamibacteria; order Vicinamibacterales; family CAVVIG01; genus CAVQJU01. The sequence goes on from CAVQJU010000008.1 coordinate 185,659, forward strand.
GCGCTCGAGCTCACGACGCCCCCCGAGCAGCCTGCGCCGGAGAGCACAGCCCGCCAGTCGGCGCTCGAGGAAATCGATGAATTGTCGGATGAGATGGCAGAAGCGCTTTTGAACGCGGAACTCTCGGGCGTCCGCGGTGACGCTGGCGAGCGGAACTGAGATGGCGAGCGAATCCGAACGCCTCGAGCAACTGTCGCCCGTGAAGCGGGCGCTGGTCGAAGTGCGCGAGATGCGCGCGAAGCTCGATGCGATCGAGAAGGCCAGGATCGAGCCAATCGCCGTCGTGGGGCTTGGCGCGCGCCTGCCCGGATCGGTCTCGACCGCCGATGCGTTCTGGCGGCTGTTGCACGACGGACGCGACGCCATCAGCGAGATCCCATCAGCCAGATGGGACGTCGACGCTTTTTACGATCCCGATCCGGACGCGCCGGGAAAAATGTACGCGCGCCGCGGCGGGTTCATCGACGGCGTCGATCTCTTCGATCCGCACTTCTTCGGCATCTCACCGCGGGAAGCCGCGAGCCTGGATCCGCAGCAGCGGCTGCTGCTCGAAGTGAGCTGGGAAGCACTCGAACACGCCGGCATACCGGCGGCCGCGCTCTCCGGCAGTCAGACGGGTGTGTTCGTCGGCGTAACAAACAACGATTACTACCGGCTGCTGTTCACCAACGTGCCGGACATCGATGCGTATTACGCATCCGGCACCAGTTGCAGCGCCGCCGCCGGACGGCTCTCATACGCCCTGGGCTTCCGGGGGCCGAGTCTGGCGGTCGATACGGCGTGCTCGTCGTCGCTCGTCGCCATACACCTGGCCTGCCAGAGCCTTCGGGCGAACGAGTGCGACCGCGCGCTCGCCGGCGGCGTCAACCTCATTCTGTCGCCGGAGTTGAACATCGCCTGCTCGAAGGCGCGAATGCTCGCGCCCGACGGCGCGTGTAAGACGTTCGATGCGAGCGCCGACGGCTACGTGCGATCGGAAGGCTGCGGGATCCTGGTATTGAAGCGGCTCTCGCAGGCCGTCCGGGACGGCGATCGGATTCTGGCGCTGATTCGTGGTACCGCCGTCAATCAGGATGGCCGGAGCAGCGGCTTGACCGTGCCCTACGGTCCGTCGCAGGAAGCGGTGATCCGCGCGGCCCTCGCAAACGGCGGCGTTTCGCCCGACGAAGTCAGTTACGTCGAAGCACATGGTACCGGTACTGCTTTGGGCGATCCGATCGAGCTGCAGGCGCTCGCGTCCGTGTACTGCCGCGGACGCTCGAGTGATGCGCCGTTGGTCGTCGGCTCCGTCAAGACGAACATCGGGCACCTGGAATCTGCCGCGGGGGTCGCCGGGCTCATCAAGGTCATCCTGTCGTTCGAGCACCAGGAGATTCCGGCTCACCTCCACTATCGGGCAGGGAATCCGCATTTCGCCTGGGAGACGACGCCGATCGTCGTGCCGCCGCAGGCGATGCCGTGGGCCGCTCAGGACGGCCGGCCCCGCCGGGCCGGCGTCAGCTCGTTCGGCTTCAGCGGCACCAACGCGCACGTCGTGCTGGAAGAAGCGCCGCCGGAGCTGAAGGAGGCGGGCGGTGACGATCGTCCGATTCACGTCGTCGCGTTGTCGGCAAGGTCCGAAGCGGCGCTGCGGCAACTCGCCGACCGCTACGAAGGAGAACTGCGCGAGCGGCCGGGCATTGCGCTCGGCGACGTCGCGTTCACGGCGAACACCGGCCGGTCGCACTTCGGCCATCGCCTTGCGGTCGTGGCAGACTCTGCCGCGCAGGCCCGGGCGGGACTGCAGGCCTTTCAGCGCGGCGAAGAGCATCCGTCCATCCACTCCGGAGAAGCCGCGACGGGCAGCGGGCGCGAGATTGCGTTCCTCTTCACCGGACAGGGCGCGCAATTCCCCGGCATGGGCCGCCGTCTCTTCGACACGCACGCGGCATTCCGCGCGACGCTGCTTCGATGTGAAGAGCTGTTGCGGCCGTATCTCGATCGCCCGTTGCTCTCGGTCATGCACGCCGAGCCCGGCGATCCGCTGCTCGATCGGACGTCTTACACCCAGCCCGCGCTGTTCGCGCTCGAGTACGCCCTCGCCGAGCTCTGGAGATCGTGGGGAGTCGAGCCGGCCGCCCTGATGGGACACAGCCTCGGCGAGGATGTGGCCGCCTGCGTGGCGGGCGTGTTCACGCTGGAAGACGGCCTGAAACTGATCGCCGCGCGCGGGCGCCTCATGCAGGCGCTCGCTGACGATGGCGAGATGGCGGCCGTGTTCACCGACGAGGATCGCGTCCGCGCGGCGCTGGCCCGATATCGTGGCGACGTGTCGATCGCGGCCGTCAACGGCCCCAACAGCATCGCGATTTCCGGACGCCGCGCGGCCATTCAGTCGATCGTCGAGCAGTTGAGACACGAGGGTGTATCCGTCAGGCCGATGTCCGCCGGGCGCGCGTTCCATTCGCCGCTGATGGATCCGATGCTCGACGAGTTCCACAAGATCGCCTCGGAGGTTCGGTTCTCAGCCCCGACCATCCCGCTGCTCATGAACGTGACCGGGCGGGTGGCCACAGCCGGGGACGTGCTCGGTGCGGACTATTGGACACGCCACGTTCGCGAAGCCGTCCAGTTCAAAGCCGGGATGGAGACGCTTCATCAGCGTGGCTGCGGTCTGTTCGTTGAAATCGGCCCGGGCGCGACGCTGCTCGGCATGGGCCGCCGTTGTCTCCCTGACGATGCGGGGGTCTGGCTCAATTCGCTGAGAAAAGATCGAGACGACTGGCAGGAGATCCTGGCGAGCCTGGCCTCCCTGTACGTCCAGGGTGTTCAGGTGGATTGGCCTCGCTTTGACGCAGGCTATCGTCGCCGAAGAGTCGTGGTGCCGGCGTATCCGTTTCAGCGCGAGCGCTACTGGACCGAGGCCGCGCCGTCTCTGGCCCGCCAGCGGGTCGCGATGGAATCTGCCGGCAGCCATCCGTTGCTTGGGCGCCGTGTGCGATCGGCGCTGAAAGAGATCCTGTTCGAACAGAGGCTCGGCGCCCAGACGCTGCCGTTTCTGGCCGACCACCAGGTGTTTGGTACGGTGCTGTTCCCGGCGACCGGCTACATCGAAATTGCCGCTGCGGCTGCTGAGGAAGCACTCGGCCCCGGACGGCACACGATCGAGAACCTGTCCATTGCCGACCCGCTGGCACTGACTCACGACGAGACCGTGATCCTGCAGGCCGCCCTCACGCCGGACGGTGACGGCTCTGCGGTCTTTCAGCTGTTCAGCGGCGACGAGGCGGCGGATGGCCGGGTTGAAAGCTGGAGGCTGCACGCGAGCGCCGTCGTGCGTCGCGCCGGCGATGGCGGTGAACAACCCCAGACACCGGCACTGGACGTGATGAAGCGGCAGTGCCAGGTGCGAGTCTCCATCGAAGACGAGTACGCCGCGCTGCGCGCCCAGGGCCTCGAGTACGGCGCGAGCTTCCGCGGGGTCACGGAACTCTGGAGCGGCGACGAAGCGACGCTCGGCGCCGTCGACCTGCCGGCAGTGGCCGGCGACCCGTCGGCGTTTCATCTCCATCCGGCGTTGCTCGACGCGTGCCTCCACGTCATCGGTCCGCTCCTCGCGCGCCTGTCCGACTCAGCCGCAGGTACTCACACCTATCTTCCGGTCACGGTCGACCGGGTCCGTGTGCTGCGTAAGCCGGGGCGGCGCGTCTGGAGTGGCGCGACGATTCGGTCGACGACCGCAGGTCCGCAGGAGACCGTTGTTACCGACCTGTCGGTGTTCGATGAGACGGGGGAGCTCGTCGCGACGATCGAAGGGCTTCATCTCAAGCGTGCGACGCGAGAGGCCCTGCGCCGTGCGACACAGTCGTCGGTCAGCGACTGGCTCTACGAAATCGCATGGCGGCCGGGCGCAGCTCCCGCGGCATCGGATCGGAAGGTCCTCGCCGGAACGTGGCTCGTGCTGAGCGACGGCACGAGCGTGAGCGTGGAAACGGCGCAGCGCCTCGCCGGCCAGGGCGCGCGCGTCATCGTCGCCGAGCCGGGGTCGCAATACGAAGTCGTTTCGGATACCCACGTTCGACTCAATCCGGTGGCGCGGGAAGACTTCGACCGGCTGGCGCGCGAGACGCTGGCCGCCGGCGGAGCGCCGATCGCCGGGGTCATCTCTCTGTGGAGCGCGTCGAGGCCAGCCGGGGAAACGCTGAACGCGATCGAGGACTTCGAGCGCCTTGGATGCGGCGGCCTGCTGTCGCTCGTCCAGTCATTCGGCCAGAGTACGGAGGCGAACCCGCCGCGGTTGTGGATTGTGACGCGCGGCGCGCAGGCGGTGAACGGTCCAGGAGCGAGCCCGGCGCACGCCTCGGTGTGGGGCCTGGCCCGTACGATCGCCGCCGAGTACCCGGATCTGAAGTCTGTGTGCATCGATCTGGGCGACTCCCCGGACGAACGCGACGGGGAATCACTCTGGCGCGAGATCACCGCGCCCGATGCCGAGAGTCAGGTTGCCGTTCGGCAGGGGCAACGTTACGTCGCTCGTCTCACGCGGAGCACGCCTCGGAAGACCGCGGCGGCCTCGGAGTCCGCCGCCGATCGGCCGGTGCAGCTTGCGATCACGGCGCGCGGCATTCTCGACAACCTCCAGATCCAGCCCGTCGAACGGCGTCCGCCCGGCCCGGGCGAGGTTGAAGTCCGCGTCGCCGCAACCGGGTTGAACTTCCGGGACGTGCTCAACGCCCTCGGCATGTATCCCGGCGACCCGGGGGCGCTGGGGAACGAGTGCGCCGGAACCGTGACGGCGCTCGGAGCGGATGTCACCGGCCTGAAGATCGGCGACGACGTCGTGGCCATGGGCGCGGGCACGTTCAGCACTTTCGTGACGACAACGGCCGCGGCCGTCGTCGTCAGGCCATCGAATCTGACCGCCGAGGAAGCGGCGACGATTCCAATCACCTTCCTGACCGCCGAATGGGGGCTCGGTCGCCTCGCTCAGCTGCGTCGCGGCGAGAAGGTGCTGATCCATGCCGCAGCCGGAGGCGTCGGCCTTGCGGCGGTGCAACTCGCACAGCGCGCCGGCGCGGAGGTGTTCGCAACGGCCGGGAGCGTCGAGAAGCGCGCGTACCTCGAGTCGCTCGGGGTGACGCACGTCATGAACTCCCGTTCGGTGGAATTTGCCGAGCAGATTCTGGCCGAAACGGCTGGTGAAGGCGTTGACGTTGTCTTGAACTCGCTGAACGGTGAAGCCATTCCGGCGAGCCTCCGGGCGTTGCGAAAAGGTGGCTGCTTCCTCGAAATCGGCAAGAACGGCATCTGGAGCGCAGAAGACGTCGCCGCGGCGCGGCCCGACGTCAGGTACTTCGTGATGTACCTGGGCGATCTCGAGCCCGCCACTAGCCAGGCGATGCTCTCCGACCTGATGGGCGCGTTCGAGACAGGCGCGCTTCGACCGCTGCCGCTCAAAACGTTCCCGCTCGCGGACGCTGTGGCCGGGTTTCGCTACATGGCCCAGGCGAAACACATCGGCAAGGTCGTGATCACGCAAGCCAGGCGCGAGCCGGCCGGCACAGCGGAAACCAGGATCCGGCCCGACGGCACTTATCTGGTGACGGGCGGCAGGGGCGGTCTCGGGCTGCACGTGGCACGCTGGCTGGTGGAGCGAGGCGCCCGCAATCTCGTGCTGATGGGGAGACGCGCGCCGGCGGCACCGGCCTCGTTGGGTGAGCTGGAAGCCAGCGGCGCCCGGATTGTTCTCGCGCAGGGCGATGTGGCCCTGGAAGATGACGTTCGGCGTGTGCTCGCCGAGATTGCCGCAGACATGCCGCCGCTTCGCGGCATCTTTCATCTCGCGGGTGTTCTTGACGATGGCGTGCTCGCGCAGCAGACCTGGCCGCGGTTCGAAAAGGCGATGGCGCCGAAGATTGCGGGGGCGTGGCACCTCCACCGGCTGACCGACGCGCTCGACTTCTTCGTGCTGTTTTCCTCGATGGCGTCCGTTCTCGGAGCGCCAGGGCAGGGCAACTACGCTGCGGCGAACGGGTTCCTCGACGGCCTGGCGCATTTCCGTCGCGGTCGCGGCCTGGAGGCCCTGAGCATCAACTGGGGGCCGTGGGACGGCGGAGGGATGGCCACGACGCTCAGCGCGCAGGACCTCCGCCGCTGGGATGCGCAGGGCATCGGCATGATTCCGGTCGAACAGGGTCTGGCCGCGCTCGAACAGGCCCTCGCACGATCGGAGGGGCAGATCGGCGTCCTGCCGGCCAACTGGACGAAGGCGCTGGCGCAATATCCGCCCGATGCGCAACCTTCGCTGCTGCGCGATCTCGCGCCGCGGAATCAGTCCGCCGCGAGCGCCTCTCGCGCTCAACCCGAGGCATCGTCGTTGCTGGCGCAGGTGCGGCAGTTGCCGGCGAACAGCCGTTCGGCGTTCGTCACCGATCACGTGCGCGAACAGGCCATCCGGGTGCTCGGGCTGGACCCGTCGTATCCGCTCGATACGCGGGTCGGCTTGCGCGATCTCGGGCTCGACTCGCTGATGGCGCTCGAGCTCAGGAATCGGCTGCAGCGCAGCGTCGGCCAGCAGCTGCCGTCAACGCTGGCGTTCGACTGTCCGACCGTCGACGCGCTGGCCGGCTATATCGTCGGCAAGTTTGTTCCCGACGAGGAATCGCCGGCGCCGGTGGCTGCCGTGCACGTGGAGACCGGGACGCCGGGCGACGATGCGATCGCCATAATCGGCATGGCGTGCCGTTTTCCAGGCGGCGCCGTGACGCCCGAGCAGTTCTGGCAGAACTTGCACGAGGGTGTGGACGCGATCAGCGAGGTACCCGCGGATCGATGGAACATCGACGCGTTCTACGATCCCGATTCGACGGCGCCCGGCAAGATGCAAACGCGCTGGGGCGGATTCTTGCGCGGCGTCGATCTGTTCGATCCGCAGTTCTTCGGCATCGCCCCGCGCGAGGCCGCGTTCATGGACCCGCAGCAGCGGCTGCTCCTCGAGGTCAGCTGGGAAGCGCTCGAGCGTGCGGGACAGGCGCCCGACACGCTGTCAGGGAGCAAGACCGGCGTGTTCGTCGGCGTGAGCACGAACGATTACATGCAGCTGCAGGTGCGTGCCGGCGATTCCGCCCGCCTGGGTGCGTACTCGGGCACGGGCAGCTCGCTGAGCGTGGCGGCGGGGCGTCTGTCGTACACGCTCGGACTGCAGGGTCCGAGCCTCTCGCTCGACACCGCCTGTTCCTCGTCGCTCGTTGCGCTCCACCTGGCCTGCCAGAGCCTGCGCGCCTCCGAGTGCCGGCTGGCCCTTGCCGGCGGCGTCAACCTCATCCTCCTTCCCGAAATCAGCGTTGTCCTCTCGAAGGGCAACATGATGTCGCCGACGGGACGGTGCCGGACGTTCGACGCCAGCGCCGACGGTTACGTGCGCGGCGAGGGGTGCGGCGTCCTCGTCCTGAAACGGCTGGCCGATGCGATCGCAGCCGGCGATGAGATTCTGGCGGTCATCCGCGGAAGCGCGGTCAATCAGGATGGCCGGAGCAGCGGCTTGACCGTGCCGAGCGGCGCCGCGCAGGAGGCGTTGATCCGCGAGGCGCTGGCGAAGGCCGGCGTGAAGCCTCGAGAGGTCGATTACGTCGAGGCGCACGGCACCGGCACGGCGCTCGGCGATCCGATCGAGGTGCGTGCCCTGAGTGCCGCGCTCGGTGAGGAACGCACGCCGGATCGTCCCATCGTCATCGGATCGGTGAAAACGAACGTCGGACACCTGGAGTCCGCGGCTGGCATGGCATCGGTGATCAAGACCGTGCTGGCGCTGCAGCATCGCGAGATTCCCGCATCGCTGCACTTTCGCGAGCCAAACCCGCACATCGCCTGGAGCGAGCTGCCGGTAACCGTCCCGACGGCGCCGACGGCCTGGACGTCCGACAACGGGCCGCGGACCGCCGGCGTGAGCTCGTTTGGATTCAGCGGGACGAACGCGCACATCGTGCTTCAGGAGCCGCCGGCCGTTGAAAAGGCCGCGCCGGCGCCGGAGTCGGATCGCCCGCTTCACGTCGTGGCGCTGTCGGCGCGGAGCCAGAGTGCGTTGACCGAGCTCGCGGGACGTTTCGCGCGACACATCGACGAGCATCCCGAGGCGAGCGTGGCGGATCTGGCTTTTACCGCCAACACCGGGCGAGCGCAGCTCGAGCATCGGCTTGTGGCGCTGCCGTCCTCGATCGGACAGCTTCGAGAGCAGCTGGAAGCCGCCGCCGGCGGGGCAGCGGAGGGGCTGATTCGAGCCGCCGACCCGGTGACCGGCAGGGCACAGGTCGCATTCCTGTTTACCGGGCAGGGATCGCAATACGTCGGCATGGGCCGCCGGCTGTACGAGACGCAGCCGACATTCCGTCAGAGCATCGATCGGTGCGATGAGATATTGCGCCCGCTGATCGATCGATCGCTGGTGTCTCTGCTTTATCCCGGAAATGAAGAGCCCGCGGCGCTCGACAACACGGCATACGCCCAACCGGCGCTCTTTGCGATCGAGTACGCGCTGGCCGAGCTGTGGAAGGCGTGGGGCGTCGAGCCGACTGTTGTGCTGGGCCACAGCGTCGGTGAATACGTGGCTGCCTGCGTGGCTGGCGTCTTCGGGCTTGAAGACGGGCTGCAGCTGATCGCCGCGCGCGGGCGGTTGATGCAGGAACTCCCCTCAGGGGGAGGAATGGCGGCGGTATTCGCCGACGAGACACGCGTGAGGGCAGTCCTGGAGCGACGCGCCCTTCCCGTCTCGATTGCGGCGCTCAATGGCCCGGAGAACACCGTCATTTCCGGATCGCGTGCGGATGTGGCGGCGGTCATCGGCGAACTGGCCTCGGCGGGCGTCGGTGCGGAGTGGTTGAAGGTTTCACATGCGTTTCACTCGGCCCTGATGGAGCCGATGCTCGCCGGGTTCGATCGCGTGGCGAGCCGGGTGAAGTACGCAGCTCCCCGCATCGCGCTGGTCTCGAACGTGACGGGCAGGGCCGCTGGGCCCGATACCGTCGCGAATGCAGCCTATTGGCTGCGACAGGTCCGCGAACCGGTCCGTTTTGCCGAGGGCGTTCGGGCGATCGCCGATCTCGGCTGCCGCACGTTCGTGGAAGTGGGACCGTCGCCGATCCTGTCGGGCATGGCGCAGCGGCTGGTTCAGGACCGGCAGTTGTCTTTCCTGGCGTCCGTTCGAAGGAGCCGCGACGACTGGGCGCAGATGCTCGAGACGCTGGGCGGACTATGGGTGCGCGGTGTGCGCGTCGACTTCGCCGGTTTCGATCGCGAATATCCGAGACGCAAGCTCGTGCTGCCGACGTCCCCGTTCGAGCGGCAGCGGCACTGGCTGGATCTGGCGCCGCCCCAGGGTCCCGCGGAAAACGCCGCGTCAGGTCTTCACGGCCGAGTTCATCCCCTGATCGGTCAACGCCTGCGTTCGCCAGCCATTCGGGATGCGGTCTTCGAGACCAGCACGGATCGGATCGCCCGGCTGTATCCCGCAAGCTCGCGGCTCGACGCGATCGCCCGCGTACCGATCGGGGCCTTCGTGGAGATGGCCCTGCAGGGCGCTGCCGAAGTCGTCGGCGCCGCTTTCACGCCGGCCATCGAGGACCTGCGTGTTGAAAACCAACTCTTGATGCCGGCGCAGGGTGAACGCCTGATTCAGCTGGTGATCGGGACCACGCAGGCGGCGGAGAAGCCGTTCGAGATCGTGAGCTCGGAAAAAGGCGACGAGTCCACTTGGACACGTCACGCGTCCGGACGTCTTCGGGTGAACGCAGTCCAAGGTGCGTCGCCGGCGGTTGTCGATCTCGCCGGCATCCAGGCGCGCTGCAGCGAGCCTATTCGGTACGAGGACTTGTCGGGCACCCGCACGGGAGATGGTGAAGCGCTCGCATCGGTTGCGTTCATCGAATCAGCGGGCAGTGGAGGCCGGCGCGCGATGTTCGATGTCTGCGGCCAGCTGATGCTTGCGGCGTTGCCGGCCGGCGGACGGGCCGGCAGTCATCTCGCGATCGCTTTCGAGCGGCTCGAAACCCACGGCGACCTCGGCACCGCCGTCCACGGCCACAGTGTGATTCGGCCGGACGATGGAGCGACTGGAGCTGATGTCGTCGGCGATGTCGAACTGATCGACGCCGATGGCCGTGTTGTCGCGGCCGTCGCCGGCTTGCGGTTGGCGCGGGCCGATTCGAGCGCTGTCGCGGAGCAGGATGCGGCTGGCGAGTGGACGTACCAAGTGATGTGGGCACGGACGCCGGTGGCCGACCGTGGGGCACAATCGCTCGACGGTCCATTCAGAAGCTGGCTCGTGATGGCCGACGGCGCCGGTGTGGGCGCCACGCTTGCGGATCGTCTTCGCGCCCGGGGCGATCACGCGGTCATCGCCTTCGCGGGCGATCGATTCGAATCCACTGCCGAAGGTACATGCACGATCAGGCCGGAGTCCGCTGAAGACTTCTCGCGCGTGTTGCGCGACGCGCAGGCGCGAACGACGGCGCCGCTCGGCGGCACCATCTTCCTGTGGGGGCTCGACGCGGCGGCCGCCGTCACGATGACATCCGCTGATCTCGAACAGGCGCAGAGGCTCGGCGCCGGCGCGGTGCTCCGTCTGGTTCATGCGATGCGGGAAACAGGTGTCCCCGGGCCGTTGAAGATTGTGACGCGCCACGCGCAGCGGACGGGAGCGGAAGACAACGCCGTGCCGGGGCTCGCACAGGCGCCGCTCTGGGGCCTGGGTCGAGGGATTGCGGCCGAGCATCCTGAGCTCTGGGGCGGGCTCGTCGACCTGGACGCAGCCGACCATGACGCTGCCGCGTCAGTGCTGCTCGAGGAGTTGGATCGGCAGGACGACGAGGACCAGGTCGCTCTCAGGAAGGGACTCCGGTACGCCGCCCGGCTCGAGCGCGTCCCCGTTGCGGGCACACAACCGGTGACGCTGAAAGCCGACGGCGCGTATCTCGTGACCGGCGGGCTCGGCATCCTTGGACTGAAGATCGCGCTGTGGCTGGCGGAGCAGGGCGCCCGTCATCTCACGTTGATGGGTCGCACCGGTTTACCCGACCGAGCGACGTGGACGTCGGTGCCCGAAGAGAGCCCCGTTTTCCGGCAGATTGCCGGCATCCGTGCGATCGAACGGCTGGGGGCAACCGTCGACGTGGCGGCGTTGGATATCGCGGACGAGGCACAACTGACGGGCTATCTCGGCCGCTTCGGACGAACGGCGCCGCGGCTGTGCGGAATTGTGCATGCCGCCTCGGCGGCTGGGTCCGGCCGGCTGCACGAGATGCCGATAAACGCATTGATGGCCATGCTCAGGCCCAAAGTCGCCGGGACATGGGCGCTCCACCGGGCAACTGAAACGCAGGATCTCGATTTCTTCGTCCTGTTTTCATCGATGGCCGCCCTGCTGGGCTCGGTTGACCTGGGGCACTACGCCGCCGCGAACAGCTTTCTCGACAGCTTCGCGTCGTTTCGCCGTTCGACCGGCCGCGCGGCGGTCAGCATCAACTGGGGACCCTGGGCGGATATGCGCGACCGGGCGGATCGGGAAGAGGTGTTTGCCAGCTCCGGCATGCGCTTCATGGCAGCCGATGGGGCGCTCGCGGCGCTGGGTCGCCTGCTCACGAGCAATGTCCCGCAGTGGGGCGTTGCGTCGGTCGATTGGACGACGTTCAAACCGTTGTACGAAGCGCGGCGACGGCGGCCGTTTCTCGATCACATCGCCGCCGCGAACGCCTCGTCTCCGGTCGCGAAAGAAGGCGACCACGCGATCGTGCGAAGGCTCGAGGCAGCGAGCGCCGAGGATCGCCGGATCCTGCTGAGCGATCACGTCAGGGCGGCGGCCGCCGCCGTGCTCGGTCTGGCAGTTGACCAGATTGACGTTCGAAAAGGTTTGTTCGATTTAGGAATGGATTCGCTCATGTCGGTGGAGTTGAAGAGCCGCCTCGAGACCACCATCGGATGCGCTCTTCCGACGACGCTGACGTTCAAATACCCGACGGTGGTCGCGTTGACCGACTTCCTCGGAGAGAGACTGGGCTTCGAGCCTGCAACCGCTGAGGCGTCCGACGTTCGGGCGGAATCGGCCGGCGAGTCGTCGCGCGATGATCTGTCGGAAGACGACCTCGCCGCGCTGCTGACTGAGCGGCTGGAACAGCTGCAATAACGATGTCCGAGAATTCGCCAAACGCGGACCGCCGCGACCTGCTGAAGAAGGCGCTTCAGGCGCTCGACGAGATGCAGGCCAAGGTGCGTGCGATCGAACGGTCGCGCACCGAGCCGATTGCGATCGTGGGCATGGGCTGCCGTTTTCCAGGCGACGCCGACAGCCCCGCCGCCTATTGGCAGTTGCTGCGCGACGGCGTGAATGCGGTCACCGGTGTGCCTCCCGGCCGGTGGGGCCGCGAGCGCTACAACGCGCTCGACCCCGAGCTGGCGGCGAAGCTGCCGTCGCCTGGCGGCGGCTTCCTGTCTGACGTCGAGGGTTTCGATCCCGGCTTCTTTGGCATCTCGCCGCGCGAAGCCGTCAGCATGGATCCGCAGCAGCGGCTTGTCCTCGAAGTCAGTTGGGAAGCGCTGGAGCACGCGGGCATCGACCCGACCGGCCTGGCCGGAAGCGCGACAGGCGTGTTCGTCGGCGTGACGGCCAGCGACTACTGGGGGCACCTGAGGAGCGCCGATCCGACGCACCTCGATGTGTACATCGCCACCGGCAACTCGCACAACGCCACGGCCGGCCGCGTGTCGTTCACGTTGGGTCTGCAGGGTCCGGCGATGGCCGTGGACACGGCGTGTTCGTCATCGCTCGCCGCCGTCCATCTGGCGTGCCAGAGCCTGCGTCTTGGCGAGAGCAATCTGGCGTTGGCCGGCGGCGTCAACACGATACACAGCCCCGACTCGTTCTTTGCGTTCTTCAAGTGGGGGATGACCGCTCCCGACGGGCGCTGCAAGACGTTCGACGAATCGGCCGACGGCTTCGTGCGGTCCGAAGGCTGCGGGATGGTCGTGCTCAAGCGGTTGTCCGATGCGGTGTCGGATGGCGATCGCATCCTGGCGCTCATCCGCGGGTCCGCCGTGAACCAGGACGGCGCGAGCAGCGGGTTTACGGTGCCCAATGGGCTCGCCCAGGAGGCGGTGATTCGTCAGGCGCTCCGGGTCGCGGGCGTGGAGCCGGCCGCGGTGAGTTACGTCGAGGCTCACGGCACGGGGACGTCGCTCGGCGATCCGATCGAACTGGAGTCGCTCGACGCGGTGCTGGGACAAGGCCGCGCCCCGGATCGGCCGCTCATCGTCGGATCGGTGAAGACGAATCTCGGACACCTCGAATCGGCGGCGGGAATGGCCGGGTTGATCAAGGTCGTCCTCTCGCTTCAGCACGGCGAGATTCCTCCGCATCTCCATTTCACGACGCTCAATCGGCGCGCATCGTTCCGCGGAGCGCCGCCGATCGTGCCGACGCACGGCATGCCCTGGCGGACCGACGGGCCCCGCATCGCCGGCCTGAGCTCGTTTGGCATCAGCGGCACGAACGCGCACGTCATCATCGAAGAAGCCGCCGCGGGGCAGCGGGCCGAACCGGCGGTCGAGCGCCCGGCGCACATCCTGACGATCTCCGCGCGCACGCCGACGGCGCTGAACGACCTCGTTCGGCGATGGCAGGAATGCCTCTCGTCCGACAACGTGCCGTCGCTGGCCGACGCGGCCTTCACCGCCAACACCGGACGTGCGCATTTCGCGCACCGAATCGCACTGGCGGCGCCCTCGATCGACCGGTTGCGAGAGCAACTGTCCGCTGTGGCGAATGGAGAGACGCCGCGCGGCGTATTCCGCGGCGAAACGCGATCCGACCAGCGGCTGAAGGTCGCGTTCCTGTTTACGGGGCAGGGGTCGCAGTATGCGGGGATGGGGCGGCGGTTGTATGAGACGGCGCCGGTGTTCCGGCGGGTGCTGGACGAGTGTGCGGAGCGACTGCGGCCGCATCTGGATCGGCCGTTGTTGTCGCTGTTGTATCCGGCCGCGGGGGACGAGGGGCTGATCGACCAGACGGGGTATGCGCAGCCGGCGTTGTTTGCGGTGGAGTATGCGCTGGCGGCGTTGTGGCGGAGTTGGGGTGTGGAGCCGACGCTGCTGCTGGGGCACAGCGTGGGCGAGTATGTGGCGGCCTGTGTGGCGGGCGTGATGTCGCTCGAGGATGGGTTGCGGCTGATGGCGGCGCGCGGGCGGTTGATGCAGGCGCTGCCCGGCGGCGGGGCGATGGCGGCGGTGTGGGCGCCGGAGGCGCAGGTGCGGGCGGTGGCAGAACGGACCGGCGCGGAGATCGCGGCGGTGAACGGGCCGGCGAGCGTGACGATCACGGGCGGCGAGGCGGCGGTCGCGGAGGCGTGTGCGGGGTTGACGGCGGCGGGGGTGCGGACGCAGGGGTTGCGGGTGTCGCATGCGTTTCACTCGGCGTTGATGGCGCCGATGCTGGACGCGTTCACGGCGGTGGCCGAGTCGGTGCGGTATGCGCGGCCGCGGGTGGGCGTGGTGAGCACGGTGACGGGGCAGCGGGCGGCGGGCGAGGAGCTGGCGAGCGCGGCGTATTGGCGGCGGCAGGTGCGGGAGCCGGTGCAGTTTGCGGCGGGGATGCGGACGCTGGCCGCGCAGGGCTGTACGGTGTTTGTGGAAGTGGGGCCGACGCCGACGTTGACGGGGTTGGGGCAGGAGTGTCTCGGGGCGGAGCCGGGGACGTGGGTGCCGACGCTGCGGCGGGAGCCGGAGCCGTGGGAGACGCTGCTGGCGGGGCTCGGGACGTTGTATGTGCGCGGCGTGGCGGTGGACTGGCGCGGGCTGGATGCGCCGTATGCGCGGCAGAAGGTCGCCCTGCCCACCTATCCCTTCCAACGCCAGCGCTTCTGGATCGACGCGAAGCCAGGGCAGGAGATGGCGGCGCCGCCTGTGGAGCCCGTCGACCCCGGGGAGCGATATCGCGACTGGCTCTACGAGCTGGAATGGCAGGCGCGCGAGAGTCGTCCGGCAGGCGCCGATCATCACCACGCGACGGACGTCGATGCCGGGCGCTGGCTCGTCCTGGCTGATGAGGGAGGCGTGGGCAGCCGGCTGGCGGACCTGATCGCATTCCGCGGCGGCAGCTGCACAGTCGTTGTCAAAGGCGAATCGTTCCAGTCGACCGACGCACCGCATCGCTTCGTCGTCAATCCGCAACGCCGCGAGGACTTCGACCTTCTGGTGGTCGCGGCCTGCGGTTCCAATCGGCGCGCCGTGCCGGGGTGTCATTCATCTCTGGAGCCTCGACGATCCGTTGTCGGCAGATCTCACCGCCGAAGCGATTGACACGATTCAGGAACGCGCATGCGGCAGCGCGCTGTACATCACGCAGGCGCTGGCATCCGCTGGCTTGCCGGTGTTGCCGAGCCTCACGCTGGTCACGCGGGGTGTTCAGGACGTCGCGGCCGCGCCGGCGTCATCACCCTCCGGCGCTCCCGGAGCCGGCATGCTTTGGGGGCTTGGCAGGGCGGTCGCGCTCGAACACCCGGAGCTCCGGTGTACGTGCGTCGATCTCGATCCGGCCGTAACAGACGCCGATCTGCGGTTGTTGTACGAGACGGTCGCGACCCGCGAGGACGAGAACCAGATTGCGCTGCGCGGCGGCAAGTCCTTCGCGCTGCGGCTCGTTCGTAGTTCCGTCGCGCCGGCCGCCGCGGTGGACGGTCCTTTGATCTGCCGCGCCGACCGCACATACCTTGTCACCGGAGGACTGACGGGCCTCGGGCTGCGCGTGGCCGAGCACCTGGTCGACCTGGGTGCGCGCCACCTCGTCCTGCTGGGACGGCGCGCGCCCGCTGCGCCGGCCCTGCAGGCGATCGCCTCGATGCAGGAACGTGGCGCCGCCGTCACCGTCGTCAACGCCGACATCGCAGATCGCGCGGCGCTCGCCGGCCTGATCGATCGCGTTGAGTTGCCACTCGCCGGCGTCGTGCATTCGGCCGGCACGCTCGATGACGGCGTCCTGCTGCACCAGAGCTGGAAGAGATTTCAGACCGTCATGGCCGCGAAGGTGATCGGCAGCTGGAATCTGCACGAGCTGACACGGTCGCTGCCGCTCGATTTCTTCGTGCTGTTCTCATCGACCGCATCGCTCCTGGGGCACCCGGGTCAATCCAACTACGCCGCGGCGAATGCGTTCCTGGACGCGCTGGCGCACCATCGCCGTGCGCAGGGCCTTCCCGCGACCAGCATCAACTGGGGTCCCTGGGAAGGAATCGGTCTCGCGGCGCGGACGG
This sequence comes from uncultured Acidobacteriota bacterium, assembly GCA_963712905.1. GTDB lineage: Bacteria > Acidobacteriota > Vicinamibacteria > Vicinamibacterales > CAVVIG01 > CAVQJU01. The sequence continues at coordinate 201,927 of CAVQJU010000008.1, forward strand.
GATTGCTGGACCGTACCCGCGGGCAGGGTGTCGCCGGAATCGATGCGGCCGGCGGGATGAAAGCGCTCGACTACCTGCTGCGTGCCGGCATGGTTCAGGCGGCCGTTCTGCCCGTGGATTGGCCGACGCTCATCCGGTCGTTTCCGGCCGGCCAGCAGCCGCCACTGCTCCGGGCGTTTGCGGACTCGTCGCGGCTTGCTGAGACCGTCGTCCGCGAATCCGCTGAACCGACGCTGCTCTCGACGCTTGCAGCCGCGCCGTCGCACATGGCCTGGGGCATCGTGCTCGAGCACGTCACCAGGGAAGCGTGTCAGGTGTTGGGACTGGACCAGGCCGCCGGCGTTGACGAACAGCAGGGGCTGAGAGATCTGGGACTGGACTCCCTCATGGCGCTCGAGCTGCGAAACCGCCTGCAGCGCGGCGTCGGCCGGCAGCTGCGCGCGACGCTTGCCCTCGACTGTCCGAGCATCGATGCCATCGCACGGCATCTGGCCACGGACGTGCTCGGCGTGCAGCCGCCCGTCAAGAGCTCGGAATCGAACGAGGCCGGCCCGGACGATGTGCTGATGGGCATCGAGCAGTTATCGGAGGACGAGGTGGAGCGGATGTTTGCGAGCAAGGTGCAAGGGGCGTGAGATGAGCGACTTTTCGGAGCGGATTGCGAAGCTCTCGCCCAAGAAGCTTGCCCTGCTGGCTGTCGCGTTGCAGTCGAAGGTCGACCAGCTCGAGCGTACCTCGAGCGAGCCGATTGCGATCATCGGGATGGGATGCCGCGTGCCCGGCGGCGCGCGCGATCCCGAGGCGTTCTGGAGTCTTCTGAAGAACGGCGTCGACGCGATTACCGAGATTCCCAGGAGCCGCTGGGACGTGGACGCCTGCTGGAGTGCGGACCCCGACGAGCCGGGGAAGATGTACACGCGGTACGGCGGCTTCCTGGACGACATCGACCAGTTCGATCCGCACTTTTTCGGCATCGCACCGCGCGAGGCGATCACGCTCGATCCGCAGCATCGGTTGTTGCTCGAAGTCAGCTGGGAAGCGCTCGAGCACGCGGGTCAGGCCATCGACGCGCTCGCTGGCAGCCAGACCGGAGTGTTCGTCGGCATCTCGGGCAGCAACTACCTGCAGCTGCAGACGCAGGACGGCGATCTCGCGAAGCTCGAAACCTACGTCGGGACCGGATCGGCCGTGAGCGTCGCCGCCGGACGGCTGTCCTACGTGCTCGGGCTGCAGGGGCCCAGCATGTCGATCGACACCGCCTGTTCATCGTCGCTCGTGGCGCTGCACGTGGCGTGTCAGAGCCTGCTCGACGGCGAGTGCCGCATGGCGCTGGCCGGCGGCGTCAACCTGATCCTGACGCCGGAAGCGAACGTCGTCCTGAGCAAAGCGAAGATGCTGGCTCCCGATGGCCGCTGCAAGACGTTCGCGGCCTCGGCCGACGGATACGTGCGGAGCGAGGGCTGCGGCGTCGTCGTGCTGAAGCGGCTGGCGGACGCGCAGTCGGACGGCGATCGCATCCTCGCGGTGATCCGCGGGACCGCAGTCAACCAGGACGGCCGCAGCAGCGGCCTCACGGCGCCGAACGTGGCCGCACAGGAGGCCCTCATCCGCCGCGCCCTGACGAAGGCGGGCGTCGCGCCGGCTGACGTTCACTACGTCGAGGCACACGGCACCGGCACTCCGCTCGGCGATCCGATCGAGGTCCAGGCGCTCGCGTCGGTCCTGGGAGAAGGGCGGCCGGCGGGGCGGCCGGTTCTGATTGGGTCCGTGAAGACGAATCTCGGGCACCTCGAGGCGGCTGCGGGAGTCACCGGCCTCATCAAGGTCGTTCTCGCGCTTCAGCACGAGATGGTTCCGCCGCACCTTCATTTCGACGCTCCCAATCCGCACATTCCATGGAAGGAGTTGCCGGTCACCGTGGCTGCCGCGGCGACCCCCTGGACGCGCGGAAGCGGGCGACGGATTGCCGGCCTCAGCTCGTTCGGGTTCAGCGGCACCAACGCGCACGCCGTGGTCGAGGAAGCGCCGGTGTCCTCTGTTGCAGCCGTCGCGCGTCCGGAAACCGATCGCCCGGTGCACGTACTGACGTTGTCTGCGAGAACCGAGACCGCGCTCGAGGCGCTGGCCGATCGATATGCCGCGAATCTCGAGGAGAGCGATGCGGTCGCGGATGTGTGCTTTACCGCCAACACAGGCCGCGCGCATTTCGCACACCGCCTCGCTGTCGTCGGCGGAACCCCCGCCGAGTTGCAAGCCCGCCTTGCGGATGCAGTGAGCCGGCGCGCCGAATCCCAGGGTGATTCGCGGTTCGGTCCTCTCCTCCGTTGCGCCGCCGGTCGCGTTCCTGTTTACGGGGCAGGGGTCGCAGTATGCGGGGATGGGGCGGCGGTTGTATGAGACGGCGCCGGTGTTCCGGCGGGTGCTGGACGAGTGTGCGGAGCGACTGCGGCCGCATCTGGATCGGCCGTTGTTGTCGCTGCTGTATCCGGCCGCGGGGGACGAGGGGCTGATCGACCAGACGGGCGTATGCGCAGCCGGCGTTGTTTGCGGTGGAGTATGCGCTGGCGGCGTTGTGGCGGAGTGGGGTGTGGAGCCGACGCTGCTGCTGGGGCACAGCGTGGGCGAGTATGTGGCGGCCTGTGTGGCGGGCGTGATGTCGCTCGAGGATGGGCTGCGGCTGATGGCGGCGCGCGGGCGGTTGATGCAGGCGCTGCCCGGCGGCGGGGCGATGGCGGCGGTGTGGGCGCCGGAGGCGCAGGTGCGCGCAGGTGGCGGAACGGGACGGGCGCGGACGATCGCGGCGGTGAACGGGCCGGCGAGCGTGACGATCACGGGCGGCGAGGCGGCGGTCGCGGCGGCGTGTGCGGGGTTGACGGCGGCGGGGGTGCGGACGCAGGGGTTGCGGGTGTCGCATGCGTTTCACTCGGCGTTGATGGAGCCGATGCTGGACGCGTTCACGGCGGTGGCCGAGTCGGTGCGGTATGAGCGGCCGCGGGTGGGCGTGGTGAGAACGTGACGGGGCAGCGGGCGGCGGGCGAGGAACTGGCGAGCGCGGCGTATTGGCGGCGGCAGGTGCGGGAGCCGGTGCAGTTTGCGGCGGGGATGCGGACGCTGGCCGCGCAGGGCTGTACGGTGTTTGTGGAAGTGGGGCCGACGCCGACGTTGATGGGGTTGGGGCAGGAGTGTCGTCGGGGCGGCGCCGGGGACGTGGGTGCCGTCGCTGCGGCGGGAGCGCGGAGCCGTGGGAGACGCTGCTGGCGGGGCTCGGGACGTTGTATGTGCGCGGCGTGGCGGTGGACTGGCGCGGGGCTGGATGCGCCGTATGCGCGGCAGAAGGTCGCCCTGCCCACCTATCCCTTCCAACGCCAGCGCTTCTGGATCGATCAACGTGCCTCCGGCGCCTGGCGGGACGTCTCGACGACCGCGACGACTACTACCGGCCACCCGCTTCTGGGACAGCGTTTGCACTCTCCCTTGAAGGACGTCGTCTTCGAGCGCCGCATTGCCGAGGCGTCCGCGCCGTTTCTGACCGATCATCGGGTCTTCGGCAAGGCCGTGTTCCCGGCGACCGCGTCGGTCGAGTTGGCGCTGGCCGCTGCGAATGAAGTCATCGGTCACGGCTCCTACACGCTCGAGCAACTCTCGATCGCCGAGCCGCTCCTGCTTCGCGCCGACGGCGACGACATCCTCCAGACCGTCTTCACCCCGGATGGCGCCGATGCCGGATCATTCCAGTTGTTCAGCAGGGCGGCTGCGGAGGACGGCGCTGAACACTGGCGGCTGCATGCGACGGGACTCGCTCGCCGGACCGCGCCCGAGGCGACGCGCGAGGGAAGCCAAGAGGCGCGCGAACCGCTCGACGCGATCAAGCGCCGCTGCCGGACAAGCGTACCAACGGCGCAGGTACTACGAGGCGCTGCACGCGCAGGGACTCGAGTACGGACCGACCTATCAGGGAATCGAGGAGCTATGGCGGGGTAAGAACGAAGCATTGGGGTTCATCCGGCTGCCCGAGTCGGCACCGGATCCCGGTGGATTCCACGTCCACCCGGCGCTGCTCGATGCATGTTTTCAGATGATTGGCGCGGGCTTACCCGAAGACGCGGTGCAGGACGGCGACACCGTTTACCTCGCGGTCAACGTCGATCGCATGCAGGTCGAGCGGCCGTTCGGCAAGTCTTTGTGGGCGCACGTGCGCGTGAAGCCGGCGGACGAGAGCCTGCCGGAAACGCTGGTCGGCAGCCTGAGGCTGTTCGACGATGCCGGCAAGGTGATCGCCGACATCGAAGGTCTTCGCCTGAAGCGCGCGAGCCGGGAAGCGCTTGGCCGCGCCATGCGCCCGGAACAAGACGAACTGGTGTATCAAATCGCGTGGCCGGCCAGTCCTTTGTCTCCGTCGACTCGAAGCGCCGCAGCGGCAGAGGCTCCAAATTCATGGCTCGTCCTGAGCGACGGCGGATCGGTCGCCTCCGCGCTCACCCGGCGCCTGGTCGAGCGCGGCGCACGTGTTCTCGTCGCCGAAGCCGGCGAACGCTACGAGGCGCTCGAGGATGGCGTCGTGAGAGTCAATCCCACCGCACGCCACGACTTCGAGCGGCTGATCGACGCAGCCACCGCTCAGAGCGCGCTGGCGGGCGTCCTGTATCTCTGGGGCCTGGATTCGGGATCTCGCGACAGCGAGCCGACGCTCGCAACGATTGCGGCGGCGCAGCGCCGGGGTTGCGGCGGACTGCTGTCGCTCGTGCAGGCGCTCGTGAAGTCCTCGGCGGCGACACGGCCGAACCTGTGGGTCGTGACGCGAGGCGCCCAGCCCGTCGTCTCGGGACCTGTCGCCGTGAGCCAGGCGCCCATATGGGGTCTCGCACGAACGGTTCGCCTCGAGCAGCCGGATCTCGAATGCGTCCTGGTCGATCTCGATCCGGACGGCGGCGCCGCAGAGCTCGACCGGCTCTGGGCTGAAATCACGGCGCCCGACGGTGAGAGCCAGGTCGCATTCCGGGCCGACACCCGGCACGTCGCGCGACTGCGGCGGGCGGCCTCGGTCGCGCCCGCTCGCGAGAGCCGTGATCAAGTCGCGCCGGCTGATGCGCCGGTGGAACTGTTCATCTCCACGCGCGGCATTCTCGACAACCTCGCGCTTCAGGCCGCAAACCAGGCAAGCTCCGGCGTCTGGCGAGGTCGAAGTCGAAGTGCTCGCGACCGGTCTGAATTTCCGCGACGTGCTGAACGCGCTCGGCATGTATCCAGGAGATCCCGGCGCCCTGGGCAACGAATTCGCCGGCCGGATCGCGACCATGGGCCCCGGTGTGGAGGGGCTCGCGATCGGCGACGAAGTCATCGGCATGGGCAGCGGCACGTTCAGCAGCTTCGTGACGACGCGAGCGTCGCTCGTCGTGCCCACGCCGGGGCACCTGACGGCCGAGAGCGCTGCGACGATCCCGATCCCGTTCCTGACGGCCGAGTACGCGCTGAACCGGCTGGCGCGCATCAAAGCGGGGGATCGCGTGCTGATTCACGCGGCCACCGGCGGCGTGGGCCTGGCGGCGCTGCAGATCGCGCAACGGGCAGGCGCGGAGATCTTCGCCACCGCGGGAGCCCCGAGAAGCGCCAGTATCTCGAGTCGCTGGGCGTCGAGCACATCATGAGCTCGCGCACGCTCGACTTCGCCGAGGAGATTCGGACGAGAACCAGCGGCGAAGGCATCGACATCGTGCTGAACTCGCTGGCTGGCGAGTTCATCCCGAAGAGCCTGAGCACGCTGCGGGCGGGCGGCCGATTCCTGGAGATCGGCAAGGCGGGCATCTGGACCGACGAGCAGATGGTCGGCGGCTCGTCCGGACGTTGCGTATTTCCCGATCTAGCTCGGCGAAGTCGGCCCGGAGTCTGATCCAGGCGATGCTGCGCGATCTGACGGCGGGATTTACGGCAGGAGAGCTTCGTCCGCTGCCGACTTCGTCTCTTCTCGATGGAAGACGCGGCGGCCGCCTTCCGCTACATGGCGCAGGCGAAGCATATCGGCAAGATTGTTATCACGCCGAGAGCATCAGTCGCGCCGGCCGTCGGCATCAAGAGCGACGCCACCTACCTCATCACCGGTGGTCTCGGCGCGCTCGGGCTCGCACGTCGCGAAGCGGGCTCGTCGAACAGGGCGCGCAGCACGTGGTGCTGATGGGACGGCACGAACCGTCGCCGCGTGCGGCGGAGATCATGCGGCAGATGGAGGAGCGGGGCGCCCGGCGTGACCGCGGTGCGCGGCGACATCACGCGCCGGGAAGATGTAGTCGCGGATCCTCGATGACATCGCTGCCGGCATGCCGCCCGTTGCGCGGCGTCATCCACGCCGCCGGCGTGATCGACGATGGCGTGGTCACGGAGCAGGAGTGGTCGCGCTTCGAGTCGGTGCTGGCGCCGAAAGTCGCGGGTGCGTGGCACCTGCACGAGTTGACGCGGCCGCTGCCGCTCGACTTCTTCGTGCTGTTCTCGTCGATGGCCTCCTTGCTCGGATCGCTCGGCCAGGCCAACTACGCGTCGGCGAACGCGTTCCTCGACGCGCTCGCGCAACGATCGCGGGGCCCGCGGCCTGCCTGCGCTGAGCATCAACTGGGGCCCGTGGTCCGAATCCGGCATGGCCGCCTCGCTGGATGCGCGCGACCGCACGCGCCTCAACAGACAGGGCTTCGATCAACTCTCGCCCGAACAGGGGCTGGACGCGCTTGCCCGGGCGCTTCGATCGTCAGCGCGCCAGGTGGCCGTCATGCCGGTCGACTGGAAGAAAGTGCACGCGGCGTTCTCGCCGGGCACCGAACCGCGGCTGCTGACGGACCTGCCTGCGCGACACGACGCCGGCGCGGCGGGCGTCCTCGGCACCCGCCACCGCTGCGCTCCTCGCTCAGGTCGAGGCCGCTCCCCGACACCAGCGTGCAGGCCTGGTGCAGACGCACGTTCGCGAGCAGGTCGTTCAGGTGTTGGGCCTCGAACCCCACTACGTCATCGGTCCGCAGGAAGGTCTCGAAGATCTCGGCATGGACTCGTTGATGGCCGTGGAGCTTCGCAACCGGTTGCAGCGGAGCGTCGGCCGCGCGCTGCCGTCCACGCTGGCGTTCGACTATCCGACGCTCCAGGCGCTCACCGGCTACATCGCCGACACCGTGCTCGATCTCGGGAAGGACGAGGAGCCGGTTTCGACGCAGCCTCCTGAGGCCGAGGCGCCGAGAGACGATGCGGAACCGATTGCCATCATCGGCCTGGCATGCCGGTTTCCCGAAGCGGAGACGCCGGAGCAATTCTGGTCGCTCCTGCGCGACGGCGTCGATGCCATCACCGAGGTGCCGGCCGATCGGTGGGACATCGAGGCGCTGTTACGATCCGGATCCGGACGCGCCGGGAAAGATGTACACGCGTCACGGCGGGTTCCTGAAGAACATCGACCGCTTCGACGCCGGCGTTCTTCGGAATTTCGCCGCGCGAGGCGACCAGCCTCGATCCGCAGCAGCGGCTGCTGCTCGAGGTGAGCTGGGAAGCGCTCGAGCACGCCGGGCAGCCGTCCGACAAACTCGTGGGCACCCGCAGCGGAGTATTCGTCGGCATCAGCACCGACGATTACGGCCAGCTTCTGGCGAAGAGCGGCGATGCGGCGCGTCTCGACGCCTATGTCGGGACCGGCAACTCGCTGAGCGTCGCGGCGGGCCGTCTCTCCTACGTGCTCGGCTTGCAGGGGCCGAGCCTCTCGGTCGACACGGCCTGCTCGTCCTCGCTCGTGGCCGTGCACCTGGCCTGCCAGAGCCTGCGGCAAGGCGAGTGCCGGCTGGCGCTGGCGGGCGGCGTCAACGCCGATGCTTCTTCCGGATGTGACGATCAACTTCTGTCGCGCGCGCATGCTCGCGCGCGACGGGCGCTGCAAGACCTTCGATGCGGCCGCCGACGGCTACGTCCGCGGCGAGGGCGGCGGCGTCGTCGTGCTCAAGCGGCTGAGCGATGCCGTCGCCGACGGCGACCGGATTCTGGCGGTCATTCGCGGCTCAGCCGTCAACCAGGACGGCCGCAGCAGCGGCCTGACGGTTCCCAACGGCCCGGCGCAGCAGGCCGTGATCCGCGACGCGCTCTCGCGACGCGGGCGTCGATCCGGCCGACGTCGGCTACGTCGAGGCGCACGGCACCGGCACGTCGCTCGGCGATCCGATCGAGATGCACGCGCTCAGCGCGACACTCGGACGCGAGCGGCCCGCCGATCGACCGCTGACGATCGGCTCGGTCAAGACGAACATCGGCCATCTGGAAGCGGCGGCGGGAATCGCGGGCTTGATCAAGGTCGTGCTCGCGCTCGCAGCACTCGGAGATTCCCCCCAACCTGCACTTCCACGCGCTCAACCCGCATATCGCACTGGACGGTTTCCCGGCCGTCATTCCGACGACACGCGTGCCCTGGACTTCGGAGCACGGCCGCCGTATCGCGGGTGTCAGCTCGTTCGGCTTCAGCGGGACGAACGCGCACGTGATCGTCGAAGAGGCGCCGGTGCCGACCGCTGGCGAGCGCCGTGGCGGTCGAACGCCCGCTTCACGTCGTCACGTTGTCGGCGAAGAGCGATCAGGCACTTCGAGATCTGGCCGGCCGGCTCGCCGGGCATCTGGCAGACCATCCGTCCGCGTCGATTGAAGACGTGGCCTTTACGACCAATGCCGGCCGGACGCACTTCGGGTACCGTCGTTGCTGCGGTCGCGACGAACGCGGACGGCTTGCGCGATCAGCTCGAAGCCGTCACTCGAGGCGAGAGGGCTCCCGGAACCACGATGCTCGACGCGCGCGATTTGCCGAAGCCGACGGTGGCATTTCTGTTCACCGGGCAGGGCTCGCAGTACACCGGCATGGGGCGCGAGCTCTACGAAACGCAGCCGGCGTTTCGGCAGACGCTGGATCGATGCGCGGAACTGCTGGAACCGTATCTCGATCGGCCGCTGCTGAGCGTGCTGTATCCCGAGGCAGGCGACGATTCCCCGATGGACCAGACCGGCTACACGCAGCCTGCGCTTTTCGCGCTCGAATACGCGCTGGCGGAGTTGTGGCGGCAGTGGGGGATTGAACCAGCCGCGGTAATGGGGCACAGCGTCGGCGAATACGTCGCGGCCTGCGTGGCAGGCGTGTTCGGCCTCGAGGACGCCTTGAAGCTCATCGCGGCGCGCGGGCGGCTGATGCAGGCGCTCCCGGCCGGAGGCGCCATGGCGGCCGTGTTCGCGGACGCGGCCAGCGTGCGCGCGATGCTGACGCCCGATGTGTCCATCGCAGCCGTGAACGGTCCCGAGAACACAGTCATCTCGGGACGGCTGGCGGCGGTCGAGGCCGCAGTGGCGGCGCTCGAGGGCCGTGGTATCCGGAGCCAGCGCCTCACCGTGTCGCACGCGTTCCATTCGAATCTGATGGATCCGATGCTCGACGAGTTCGAACGGATTGCGGGCGAGATCCGTTACCGGGAACCGCGGATTCCGATCGTCTCGAACCTCACCGGACAGGTCATCGCCGCCGGCGAGATCTCGAATGCACGTTACTGGCGCCGGCACGCTCGCGAGGCCGTGCGATTCGAGGACGGCATGGCGGCGCTGCACGCGAGCGGCTGCGACGCGTTTCTGGAGATTGGGCCCGCGCCCGTCCTGGTTGGCATGGGCCGGCGCTGCGAATTCGCCGGCGCGCCATCCTGGCTGCCGTCGTTGCGCAAGGGACGTTCGGACTGGGAGCAGATGCTCGAGAGCCTCAGCGCGCTCTATGTGCGCGGCGCGGAGGTCGACTGGCGGGGCTTCGACCAGCCTTACGGCCGCCGCAAGGTGGCGCTGCCGACGTATCCCTTCCAGCGGGAGCGGCACTGGATCCCTGACGCCGGGACGACGCCGAAACACGATGTCGGCGCGGTGGCTCCGTTCGAGCGGACGGCGGCCGCTGGCGCCCGGGCCGCCGACAGCGCCCCGTTGGATCTCGGCCTCCACACGTTCGCCGTGAAGTGGGAATACCTCGAGCGGCTGACGACGGCCTTCGTTATCCAGGCGTTTCACGATCTCGGCGCCTTTGCCCGCGCCGGCGAGCGACGAACGGTTGATGACCTGCTCGTCGAGTTCGGGATCCTGCCGATCTATCGAAAGGTCGTGGCCCGCTGGTTGAAGCGGTTGACCACGGGCGGATGGCTGCGCGAGGACGACAGGGGGTTCGTGAGCCCGCAGCCATTGCCGGCATCCGGGCTGGCCCAGCTACGCGCAGACGCTGCGCGTGCCTTTGAAGACATTCCGCGCCTCCTCGAGTACGTCGAGCGGGGCGGAAGCCGGTTGGTGCCGGTCCTGACCGGAAAAGGGAGCTCGCTCGACACGCTGTTCCCTGACGGGTCGTTCGCGATCGCGGAGAGCCTCTACGAGAGCTCGGCGTCGGCCCGCTACTTCAATGGCATCGTGCGTTCGCTCCTGGAGTCGGCTGCCACCGGCTCGACAGGGGGCAGACGATTGCGTGTCCTGGAGATCGGCGCCGGAACCGGCGGCACGACGGCCGCCGTGCTGCCCGCGTTGCTGCCGGACCGCACGGTTTACTACTTCACGGATCTGTCGCAGCTCTTCCTGCTGCGCGCCGAGGATCGCTTCAAGGTGTACCCGTTCGTCCGCTACGGGATCCTCGACATCGAACAGGATCCGGACGCGCAAGGCATGCCCGCGCACAGCTTCGACGCGATCGTCGCCACCAACGTACTGCACGCGACGCGCGATCTGCGCGAAACCCTGAAACACTGCCGATCGCTGCTGGCGCCGGGAGGTGTCCTGCTCCTGAACGAGCTCACCGATCATCCCGGCTGGTTCGATCTCGGGCTGGTGGAAGGCTGGCAGCGATTCGACGACGATGTCAGGACCGAGAGCCCGGTGCTGTCTGCGGACGGCTGGCGAGAGCTGTTGCTGGCCGAAGGGTTCGAGCACGTCGCGGCTTTCCCGGGCCGCGAGTCTGCGGCCGCGATTCTCGGTCAGCACGTCATCGCCGGAGGGGTCGGCGCCGGAGCGGGCGAGGCGCGCGGGTCCGAGCGCGACTGGCAAACGATGCTCGACGCCGCACCTTCGTCGATGGTGCCCGAGACATCGCCGCAGCGGGCGAGTGAGGAGCTCCTGCGGTCCCTGAGCGAGGCGCTGCCTTCCGAGCGTGCCGACATGCTGATGGCCTTTGCCCGCGACCAGGTTGCGGCGGTGCTTCGGGTCGCCGCGAACGCGCCAATCGGTCCGCGCCAGCGGCTGATGGATCTCGGCCTCGATTCGTTGATGGCTATCGAGCTTCGGAATCGCCTGGCTTCCGGGCTCGGGCTGGGCCAGTCGTTGCCGGCGACGCTGATGTTCGATTACCCGACGATTGAGGCGCTCGCCGCGTACCTGGATCGGGACGTTCTTGGCTTGAGCATCCGCGAGGCTCTGGTCACACCGGTTGAGGACGCGGACCTATCGGCGGCGGCGGCGCGCATGGAGCAGATGAGCGAAGAGGAAGCGGAAGCGCTGCTGCTCGAAAAACTGGGGAAGCTGTAACGATGACGCCCACGAATCAACCGGATCGTCTTGGATCGCTGTCGCCGCTCAAGCGCGCGCTGCTCGCTCTGGAGGAGATGGAAGCGAAGCTCGAGGCTGTGAAGCGATCCGAGCGCGAGCCGATCGCCATCGTCGGAATCGGCTGCCGGTTCCCGGGCGGAGCCGATACGCCGGAGGCGTTCTGGCAGGTTCTGCGCAACGGCGTGGACACGGTGGCGGAGGTTCCGCGCGAGCGGTGGGATGTCGACGCGTACTTCGACGCCAACCCGGATGCGCTCGGCAAGATGTACACGCGCTGGGCGGCATGCCTCGCGCAGGTCGATCAGTTCGAGCCGGAGTTCTTCGGCATCGCGCCCCGTGAAGCGATCCACATGGATCCCCAGCAGCGGCTGCTGCTCGAGGTCAGCTGGGAGGCGCTCGAGCACGCCGGCCAGGCGCCCGACAAGTTGTATGGCAGCCGCAGCGGCGTCTTCTTCGGATTGTGCGCGACCGATTACGGCAACCTGCAGTCGAAGCGCGACCTGACGTGCATCGACGCCTATTCGATGTCCGGGCTGGCGCACAGCATCGCGGCGGGACGGCTGTCGTACGTTCTCGGGCTGCAAGGTCCGAGCATGGCGGTCGACACGGCGTGCTCCTCGTCGCTCGTCGCCGTGCACCTGGCATGTCAGAGCCTGCGGGCCGGCGAATCCCGGCTGGCCCTGGCGGGCGGCGTGCACGTGCTCCTGACGCCCGAAAACAACATCTCGTACTCCCGGACGCGCATGGTCGCGTTCGACGGCCGCTGCAAGACGTTCGACGCGCGCGCTGACGGCTTCGTGGAAGGCGAGGGCTGCGGTGTCATCGTGCTCAAGCGCCTGTCGGACGCCATGACCGATGGCGATCGGATTCTCGCGGTGATCCGCGGCTCGGCGGTCAACCAGGATGGTCCGAGCAGCGGGTTGACGGCGCCGAATGGACCTTCGCAGGAGGCGGTGATCCGGGAGGCGCTCGACAAGGGCGGAGTCAAACCGGCCCAGATTGATTTCGTCGAAGCGCACGGCACCGGCACCCCGCTCGGCGACCCGATCGAGGTTCAGGCGCTCGGCGCGGTGCTGGGCGAGGGCCGTGCGCCAGATCGGCCGGTCGTGATCGGCTCGGTGAAGACCAACATCGGGCATGTACAGGCGGCCGCGGGGGTTGCCGGCCTCATCAAGCTCGTGCTCGCGTTACAGCACGAAGAGATGCCGCCCCACCTCCATTTCAAAGAGCCCAATCCCTACATCGCGTGGAGCGATTTGCCGGTCAAGGTCGGAACGGAACTTACACCGTGGCCGTCGCGTGAAGAAGGACGGTGTGGAGGCGTCAGCGCGTTCGGCTTCAGCGGAACCAACGCCCACGTGGTGATTGGCGAGGCGCCGGCGGTGACGCCGGCCGCGGCGGGGCCGGACAGGCCTCTCCACCTGCTCACGCTTTCGGCGAGGAGCGAGGGCGCGCTTGCCGAGGTCGCCGCCCGCCTCGCGCGGCATTTGAACGAACACCCCGACGTTCCGTTCCCGGACACGTGCTACACCGCCAATACCGGTCGCGCACAGTTTGCCCATCGTCTGACACTCGCCGCCGAATCGGGCGTCAGGGCGGCAGCCATGCTGGAGGCAAGTGCCGATGGTCGCGAGATCGCTGGCGTGCTGAAAAGCAAGGTGTCGACCGTCGATCGCCCGAAGGTTGTGTTCCTCTTCACCGGTCAGGGTTCGCAGTACGTCGGCATGGGCCGGCAACTCTACGACACGCAACCGGTGTTCCGGCAGGCGATGGATCGATGCGCGGAGATCGTCGATGGTCAACTCGATCGGCCGCTGCTGTCGGTGATGTTCGCGAGCGAAGCGGGCGACTCGCCGCTCAACGACACGGCCTATACGCAGCCGGCGCTCTTCGCGATCGAGTACGCCCTCGCGGAGCTCTGGCGGTCGTGGGGCGTCGAGCCTTCAGCCGTATTGGGGCACAGCGTCGGCGAATACGCCGCGGCCTGCGTCGCCGGCGTCCTCCGGCTCGAAGATGCGATGACGCTGGTCGCGGCGCGAGGCCGTCTCATCCAGGCGCTGCCGGCCGGGGGCGAGATGGCCGCCGTCTTTGCGGGCGAGGCACAGGTCCGTGAACGGCTCACCGGCATCAGGAACATCTCGATAGCGGCGGTCAACGCGCCCGACAACATCGTGATCTCGGGGGACAAGCCGGCGGTCCAGGAGGCTATCGGGCGGCTGCAGGCCGACGGCATCGAGTCGAAGCGGCTCGTCGTGTCGCACGCCTTCCATTCTCATTTGATGGAGCCGATGCTCGACGAGTTCGAGAAGGTTGCCTCGGCCGTGAAATGCGCGCCGCCGCGCATCGGTTTCGTCTCGAACGTCACGGGAAAGCTGATGCGGGGCGACTTCGCGACGCCCGCTTACTGGCGGACGCACGTGCGCGGAACGGTGAGGTTCGCGGACTCGATCGCGGCGCTCCACGAGCAGGGCTTGACGATCTTTCTCGAAATCGGGCCCAAACCAACCTTGTCGAGCCTCGGAAGCCGCTCGGTGCCATCCGGCGCCGCCGTCTGGCTGCCGTCCCTCAGCGGCGGGCGTGATGACTGGAAGCAGATCCTCGATAGCCTTGCGAGTCTGTATCTGCGTGGTGTCGCGGTCGATTGGGCCGGCTTCGATCGCGAGTATCACCGTCGGCGCGTTCAGTTGCCGACCTATCCGTTTCAACGTGAGCGCTACTGGGTGCCGGAGAGCGTTGGGGACACGCGTTCGGCCGCCGCTCCGAGGTCGCCGGAGCGTGCCAGCCGTCATCCGCTTCTCGGCCGGCGCTTGCGCTCGGCGCTGAAGGACATTCAGTTCGAGTCCGAGTTGAGCGCGGCATCCCCGGCCTTTCTGAAGGATCACACGGTCTACGGCACGGTGGTCCTGCCGGCCACGGCGTACCTGGAGATGGTGCTTGCCGCAGCGGCGCAGGCTTATCCGGGACGCGGCGCGGAGATCGAGGACGCGGAGTTCTCCGACGCTCTGATACTGCCCGAAGAGGGCGCCAGGATCGTTCAGCTGCTCCTTACTCCGGGCGGAATCGACGAAACAGACTATCAGCTCCTCAGCCTCACCGAGAGCACCGGCGCAAAAGAGACGTGGCGGCGTCACTCGATCGGCCGGATCCGCCTGACGGCGCAGCAGCACGCCGGTCCCGCGCCGCACCCGATCTCCGAAATCAGGGAGCGGTGCGCGGAAGAAATCAGCGGCTCCGATTACTACGAGGGCATGCGCAGCCGGGGAAACGACTACGGGCCGGGATTTCAGGGCATTCAACGCATCTGGCGTCGCAACGGAGAGGCGCTCGGCCAGATTCAGCTGTCTGAAGCGCTTGTTCCGGGTGCGGGAGCCTACGCCGTGCACCCGGCCGTGCTCGACGCCTGCTTTCAACTCCTCGGGGCCGCCGTGTCCCGGGAGCGCGCGCTGCCGTCGAGCGACGATGAGACGTATCTGCCCGTGAACCTGGAACGGTTCCGCATCTACGGCAAGGCTGACGTGCGCGTCTGGGGACATGTTCAGATGCGGGCAGGCGAAGAAGTCCCGGGCGAATTGCTGGCCGGCGATATCTGGCTGCTCGACGAGAGCGGCCGGGTGGTCGCGGAGGTGGAGGGCCTGTTTCTCAAACGCGCGAGCCGCGCCGCCTTGCGTCGGGGTCTGCGAGGCGACGGAAGCGACTGGCTGTACCAGATCCAGTGGCAGCCCGGCGAGTCGCAACCGGCGGCAATCGTGGCCGACCAGACCGCCTGGCTGATCTTCGCCGACGAGGGTGGGGTCGGTGCCCGGATGGCCGCCCGTCTTGCGCAACAGGGTGCCCGCTCGGTACTGGTGCGCCGTGGGACGAGCGGCGTTCAGGGGATTGATGGCGAGCATGTCGATCCGATGCGCCCGGAAGAGTTCGAACAACTCTGGACGCGAATCTCGAAGACGGAACCCCGTCAGGCATGGAGCCTGGTGCATCTGTGGTCGCTCGACGCGGTTCAGAACGAGTCGTCATCGCTGGCCGATGTGGAAGCGGCGTGTGCGCTCGGCTGCGCCAGCCTGCTGCACCTCTCGCAGGCGGTGGCGCAGGACAGCGAACAGGTGCGGCGGCTGTGTGTCGTCACGCGTGGCGCGCAGGCTGTCAAAGACGATGACGACGTTGCCGTCGCGCAGGGACCAGTCTGGGGTCTCGGCAGGACGATCTCGCTCGAACATCCCGACCTGCACTGCAAGCGAATCGATCTGGATCCGGTGAGCGGGCAGGACGACATCGAGGCGCTCTGCGCCGAACTGGCGGCCCCCGAGGACAACAAGTCCGAAGATCAGATCGCGTTCCGGTCGGGCGTCCGGAATGTCTCGCGGCTCGTGCGGATTCCATCACGGGCGGCCGCGCTCGAGACGTCGCGGAAGCGGGAGCGATCGGTTCGACTCGAAATCTCCGAGCGAGGCCTCTTCGACAATCTCAAGCTGGAGCCGCTGGCGCGCCGGGTGCCGGGGCCTGGCGAGGTCGAGATTCGCATTCACGCCGGGGGACTCAATTTCCGTGACGTGCTGAACGCGCTTGGGGTGTACGAAGGCCACCCGGGTCCGCTCGGCACCGAGTGCGCCGGCACCATCGTGGCAGTTGGCGAAGGCGTGGACGAGTTCGTCGTGGGCCAGCAGGTGTTCGCCATGGCCCCCGGCACCTTCGGCACCTATGTCACGTCCGGCGCAGATCTGGTGGTTGCGAAGCCGACCAACCTGACGATGACCGAAGCGGGGAGCGTGCCGATTGCGTTTCTGACCGCCGACTACGCGCTCAATTACCTCGCCCGCATGACCGCGGGACAACGCGTGCTGATTCACGCGGCGGCGGGAGGCCTCGGGCTCGCGGCGGTCCAGCTGGCTCAGCGGGCAGGCGTCGAAATCTTCGCGACGGCCGGCAGCCCTCAGAAGCGCGAATATCTGCAGTCGCTCGGAATCACCCACATCCTGAACTCCAGGACGCTGGACTTCGCCGACGAAGTGATGGAGCGCACCGGCGGGCGCGGCGTCGACATCGTGCTGAATTCCCTGACCGGGGAGTTCATTCCGAAGAGCCTGTCTTCGCTCGCACCGGGCGGAACGTTCCTGGAGGTCGGCAAGGCGGGGATCTGGAGCCCTGAGCAGGTCGCGGCCTTCCGGCCCGATGTGTCGTATCAGTCGATCTACATGGGCGAAGTGCCGCGGCCGCTGATTGGCGCGATCCTTCGGCGGCTGGGGCAGGCCCTCGAGGATGGCGCGCTGAAACCGCTGCCGATACGCCAGTTCGCACTGAGTGATGCGGCGGCCGCGTTCCGCTACATGGCGCAGGCGAAGCATATCGGAAAGATCGTCGTCGTCGACGAGACCGCGTCCGCGGCTTCCACGCTGAGTCGATCGAAGCCGGGCATCGATGCCAACGCCAGCTACCTGATCACGGGCGGCCTCGGCTCTCTCGGCCTGTTCGTCGCGCGTCATCTCGCCTCATTGGGCGCCCGGCATCTGGCGCTCATGGGCCGGAGCGAGCCATCCGAGTCGGCGCGCGCGGTGCTGATCGAGCTTGAGCGGGCCGGAGTCCAGGTGGCGACCGTCCGGGGCGATGTCGGCACACGGGCTGACGTCGATCGAGTGCTGCAGGAGATCGACGACCGCATGCCGCCGCTTCGCGGAATCATCCACGCCGCGGGCGTGATCGACGATGGCGTGCTCCTCCAGCAGCGGTGGGATCGGTTCCGCGGGGTGATGGCGCCCAAGGTCGGCGGCGCGTGGAACCTGCACGCGGCGACTGACGGCCGCCCGCTGGATTTCTTCGTCATGTTCTCGTCGATCGTGTCGCTGTTCGGCGGTCAGGGGCAGGGGAACTATGCCGCGGCCAACAGCTTCATGGACGCGTTGGCGCACTATCGGCGCGCCCGCGGCAAAAACGCGACGAGCATCAACTGGGGGCCGTGGGCGGACGTCGGCATGGCGGCCTCGCTCGGCAGCCGGGATCAGCAGCGCTGGGCCCAGGTCGGGGTGAGCGCCATCGGCATCGAACAGGGCATGACGATCCTGGAGGATCTGCTGCAGGATGGCCCTGCGCAACCGTGCGTGTTCGGCGTCGATTGGCCGACCTTCCTGGCGCAGTATCCGATCGGCGAGGAACCGAAACTTCTGAGCAGCCTGGCTGCCGGCGTCGAAAAGAAGCGCGCGGCTCAGCCGCGCGCCGCCGCTGCACCCACGCTGGCGCAGCAGCTCGAGGACATTCCGCCCAACAAGCGGTGGAACTTCGTGATGACACAGGTGCGCCGCTACGCCGTCAAAGTGCTGGGGACCGACGAGTCGAAGCTCATAGAGCCGCAACAGGCCCTGAACGAGCTCGGGCTGGACTCTCTGATGGCGGTGGAACTGCGCAACGCGCTCGGCGCCGCGGTCGGCCGTCCGCTGCCGGCGACGCTGCTCTTCAAGTACCCGTCGCTCCAGGCGCTCACGGACTATCTCGCGAACGACGTGCTCGCGATTGCCGCGGACGAAAAGAAGGTTGGCTCGGCGGTAAACGCCGCGGACCCTGTGGATAACGACGCGGCCGCGATCGCCCCGTTGTCGGACGACGAGGTCAGCCGCCTGCTCGCCGAAGAGATTCGCCTGCTGTCTCAGAACTGAGGAAAAAGGAAACCGTGGCCGATCCTTCGAAGCGCCCCGACGAGATGTCTGCAGACAAGCAGGCGCTGCTTGCCTTGCGGAAGATGCGGGCAAAGATCGAAGAGCTCGAGCGCGCGAAGACCGAGCCTATCGCCATCATCGGCCTCGGCTGCCGCTTTCCCGGCCGCGCATCCGACGCCGACAGCTACTGGCAGCTTCTGCACGGCGGCGTCGACGCCGTCGCGGCGATTCCCCGCGACCGCTGGGACATCGACGCGTTCTACGATCCCGATCCCGACGCCCCGGGGAAGATTTACGCGCGCGAAGGCGCCTTTGTCGAGGACGTCGATCTCTTCGATGCCCAGTTCTTCGGCATCTCGCCGCGCGAAGCGGTGAGCATGGATCCGCAGCAGCGTCTCCTGCTGGAGGTCACATGGGAAGCGCTCGAGCATGCCGGGCTGGCGCCGGACAAGCTGCAGGGAAGCCGGACGGGGGTCTTCGTCGGCATCGGCGGCAGCGACTACTCCCAGCTTCAGATGCAGGCTGGTGCCGACACGCTCGACGCCTATTTCGGGACGGGGAGCTCGCTCAGCGCCGCGGTCGGCCGCCTGTCGTACGTGCTGGGGCTGGTCGGCCCCAACATGGCCGTCGACACGGCCTGCTCGGCGTCGCTCGTCGCCGTCCATCTCGCGTGTCAGAGCCTGCGCGCCGGTGAGTCCCGCACGGCGCTGGCGGGCGGCGTCAACCTCAACCTGCTGCCCGAGGTCTTCGTCACGCTCTGCAAAGCGCGCATGCTGGCTGCCGATGGCCGATGCAAGACGTTCGATGCCGCCGCTGACGGCTATGCCCGCGGAGAGGGCTGCGGCATGGTCGTGCTGAAGCGCCTCTCCGACGCGAAGGCCGATGGCGATCGGGTGCTCGCGGTCATTCGCGGGACGGCGGTCAATCAGGACGGCCGGAGCGGCGGCCTCACCGCGCCGAGCGAACTGGCACAGCAGGAGCTCATTCGCAGCGCGCTGTCCGTGGCCGGCATTCAGCCGGCGGCCGTGAGCTATGTCGAGGCGCACGGCACGGGAACGTCGCTCGGCGACCCGATCGAAGTGCAGGCGCTCGCGGCCGTGCTCGGCGAGGGACGCTCGAAGGATCACCCGCTCAGGGTCGGCTCCGTGAAGACCAACTTTGGTCACCTCGAGTGGGCCGCTGGAGTCGCCGGACTCATCAAGGTCGTGCTTGCGCTGCAGCACGAGGAGATACCGCCGCATCTTCACCTCAAGAAGCTGAACCCGTTCGTTGATTGGGACGACATCCCGGTGGTCGTGCCGACGGAAGCGACGCCATGGCCGGCCGGTTCGGTTCCGCGAATCGCCGGAGTCAGCTCGTTTGGATTCAGCGGCACCAATTCGCACGTGATCGTCGAGGAGGCGCCGCGTCAGGATGCGGGCCGCGTGGACGTCGAGCGTCCGCTGCAGATCCTGACGTTATCGGCTCGATCCGAAAGTGCGCTGCGCGCGGTCGCCGCGCGATTCCAGACACGTTTGACTGGCGGCCTCCCCGAAGCTCTCGCGGATGTGTGCTTCACTGCCAACGCCGGCCGCTCGCATTTCGCGCACCGCCTGGCGCTCGTAGGGCAGTCAGCGGGCGAAATAGGCCAGGCGCTGACGGACTGGACGGCAGGCAAGGCTCCACACGTTCGTTCCGGACGGGTGCAGGGCGTCTCGCAGCCGGACGTCGTGTTTCTGTTTACGGGCCAGGGTGCTCAGTACACGGGTATGGGCCGACGGCTCTACGACACGCAGCCGGTCTTTCGCAGGGCCCTGGACCGCTGCGCCGAACTGTTCCAGCCGCATCTGGCACAGCCGCTCCTTCCCGTCATGTTCGACGCGGCTCATCAGACGGCTCTGGGTCAGACCGCATACACGCAACCCGGCCTGTTCGCGATCGGATACGCGCTTGCCGACCTGTGGAAGTCGTGGGGCATCGAGCCGGCGGTCGTGATGGGACACAGCCTCGGCGAATACGTCGCCGCGTGCGTGGCCGGATTGTTCAGTCTCGAGGATGCCGTCAAGCTCGTGGCCGCCCGCTCGCGATTGATGCAGTCGCTGCCGCCGACCGGCGCGATGGCCGCCGTGGCGGCGGATCCCGATACCTTGCGGTCGATTGTCGGATCCCGCGCCGGCGAGATATCGATTGCCGCGATCAATGGACCGGCGAACATCGTGATCTCGGGCGAGACGGCCTCGATCTCGGCCGCGCTCGAATCGCTGACCGCGGCGGGAATCGAGGTGCAGCGGCTGGCGGTCTCGCACGCGTTCCATTCGGGGCTGATGGATCCCATCCTCGACGCGTTTGAGCAGGTGGCGCGGGAGATTGAATACAGGACGCCGCGCATCGGCATCGTTTCCAATCTCACCGGGCGGCCGATTGATCCGGCGGCAATCGGGAATGCCGGATACTGGCGCGCGCATCTGCGCGAACCAGTCCAGTTCGCCGCGGGGATGAACGCCCTGTACGAGCAGGGCAATCGCATTTTCCTGGAGATCGGCCCGGCGCCGACGCTCGTCGGGATGGGCCGGCGATCCATCTCTGACCCGGCGGTCGAGTGGCTGCCCTCATTGCGCAAGGAGCGCGATGACTGGGTGACCATCCTGGACACGCTCTCTGCGCTCTACGTGAAAGGCGTCGCCGTCGACTGGAGCGGGTTCGACCACGAGTACGGCCGGCGCAAGGTGGCGCTGCCAACGTACCCGTTCGAGAGGCGCCGTTTCTGGTTCGAGGGTGAAGTCGCCAGGCGTGAGGCCAGGCCTGCCAGCGCCGAGCCGCGCCGCGACGACTGGCTGCACGAGGTCGTGTGGGAAGCCAAACCCGCTGCTGTGTCCGGAGACGTGCGAGCCGGAAGCTGGCTCCTGTTTGCGGATGACGCCGGGATCGCCGACGCCTTCGAGTCTCACGTCGGGCCTGGTCTCTGCTTCCGGGTCAACCGGGGAGAGACGTTCGAGCAGATCGAACCTCGCAGATTCAAGTGCGGGCGGGATGCCGCGAGCATCACGACGCTCGTCGAGACGTTTCTCCGCAGCACGCCATCTCCCGGCGGGCCGCGCGGCATCATCTATCTCTGGGGCGTCGACGATGACAGGGACGATGCAGATCTGGCGGATCGCGCTGCGGGAGAGGCGACGTGCGTACTGCGTGTGATTCAGGCCCTCGGGCGCGCGGATAGTCAACCTGCTGGACGGCTCTGGATCGGCACGCGCGGTGCGCAAAGCGTCACGGGAAAGCCGTGCGGAATTCAGGTCGCTCAGGCGCCGCTCTGGGGACTCGGACGCACGATTGCCGCCGAGCATCCGGCACTCTGGGGCGGCCTGGTCGATCTCGATCCCGGCGCGGATGCGGGCGGAGCCGGCAGCGCGCTGGCGGCCGCAGTCTCATCGTCTGACGATGAGGACCAGGTGGCGTTCCGCGACGGGATGAGATACGTGGCGCGATTGACCGCCACCGACGCATCGTCGCTCGCGAAGCGCGAGCTTCGCTGGCGCTCGGACGCCGCGTACCTGGTGACGGGCGGTTTCGGAGGCATCGGCCTGGAGGTGGCGCGCTGGATGGTGCGGCACGGCGCCAGACGATTGATTCTGCTCGGGCGGCATGCGCTGCCTGCCCGCGCGGAATGGGCCGCCGTCGATCCGCAGAGCCCCGAGGCCGCCCGGATCAAAGCCGTCCTCGAACTCGAAGCCCTGGGCGCCGGTGTCGAGGCCGCACCTGTCGACGTCGGCGATGCCCGGCAGCTGTCGGAGTGGTTCGCGGCCTACAGCCGCGAGCAGCGGCCACCGATTCGCGGCGTCATTCACGCCGCGGGCGTCACGCAGTATCAGCTGCTGTCGGACCACCGCGATGGGGATCTCGACGCCATCTGGCGCGGAAAGGTGACCGGCGGCTGGATGCTGCATCGATTGCTGGCCGATACGCCGCTCGATTTCTTCGTGATGTTTTCGTCGGCGTCGGCGCTGATCAATTCACCGCTGGTCGGCAGCTATGCGGCGGCCAACGCGTTTCTCGATGCGCTCGCGGAACGGCGCCGTGCGGCGGGGCAGGCCGCGCTGAGCGTGAACTGGGGCGCATGGTCGCGCGTGGGCATGGCGGCCGGCGGGGAGGAACGACGTCCGTCGGGCAGAGTGGATGCGATCGCCCCAGAGGTGGGAGTGGGCATGCTCGCCCTGCTTCTCGAACGCGACGTGGCGCGCGCCGCCGTGCTGCCGATGGATTGGCGCGAATGGAGCCGGCTCTATCCCGCATTCGCGGCCGCGCCGTTTCTCCGCCGTGTCGTCGATGGGCAGACGGCTGTCGCCCGGGACCGCGACGAGTCGGACGATCTCCCGATGAGGGCCGCGCTGCTCACCGCGGACGGGCCCGCCCGTCAGGATATGGTCACCGGCCTGGTGGCGAGGTCGGTCGCCGCCGTACTGCGGTTGCCGATATCGGACGTGGATCCCGCGACGCCGCTGCGGAACGCCGGTCTCGATTCGCTCATGGCGCTCGAGCTCCGAAACAAGCTGCAGGATCGGACTGGTGTCGCCGTGCCGCTCGTCGCGCTCGTCGAAGGGCCGAGCATTACCGAGCTCGCGTCGTTGATTCTCGCCTCGCTGGCCGATGCGGGGCCGGAGGAGCCGTCTAAGATTGCCCCGCAGCGGCTCCCGGCGGACGTGGACGAGTTGTCCGATGAGAACGTGGACGCTCTGCTCCGGCGGATGCTCGCGGAACCGTGAGTCTTCAGGGGGATTCATCCAGCGCGACGCCACGGCGACAAAAGGCATCCAATAGGAAGACTTTAGTCGGCAGCGGGCAGGTATCGGCCCCAATTCCTAACAAATAGGCCACGCTTGGTGGCTCGCATCTTGGAGCCTTCAAAGGGTTTCACAGGGGGAGTGTGTCGGCTTTCACCCCCTGGCGCGCCCGGCAATCAGTTGACTGAATGAGCGAAAAACCCGACCAGCTTTCGGACCTGTCGCCCGCGGAAAAGCGGCAGCTCCTCGCGAAGCTCCTGAAGGACAAGGCCCAGCCTCGCCCGGCTGTCCTCTCGTACGGCCAACGTGCGCTCTGGCTGGTGCAGCGACTGGAGCCGGGGAGCGCGTCCTATAACGTGCCCTGGACCTGGCGGGTGCGCTCCGACGTGAACGTCGAGGTCCTGCGGCGTGCCTTCCAGCTGCTGGTCGATCGCCACCGCATCCTCCGCACGAACTACGTCGAGATCAACGGGCAGCCCGCGCCCAGCGTCCACGACGCAGCGGACGTGGACTTCGAAACGATTCAGGCCGCTGACTGGTCCGGCGATGAGCTCAGCCGCCGTGTATCGGCGGAAGCGAATCGCCCCTTCGACCTGCAGGATGGTTCGGTTCTTCGCGTGCGATTGTTCGCGCGGGCGGACCGCGAGTCCGTGCTGCTCGTCACGCTGCACCACATCGCCTACGACCTGTGGTCGATGATGACGCTGCTCGACGAGCTCGGCGTGTGTTACGCCGCCCTGGTGGCCGGTCACGAGCCGGCCCTGCCGGCGGCGCGGCCGTACGAGGAGTTTGCCCGGTGGCAGGCGGACATGCTGGCGGGACCCGACGGCGATCGCCTGTGGAAGTACTGGCAGGCGCAGATGTCCGGCGACATCCCCGTCCTGGCCCTGCCGTTCGACCGGGCGCGTCCGCTCGTCGAAACGTCGAACGGCGCCACTTACGCGGTCAGGATTCCGGACCAGCTCGGCCAGCGCCTGCGCGAGCTCGCGCAAGCGAAGGGCCATACGCTCTTCACGCTGCTGCTGTCGGCGTTCGAGGTCCTGCTCGCGCGCTACGCCGGCGAAGACGACATCGTCGTCGGATCGCCGATGACCGGCCGGACGCGGCCCGAGCTGCAGGACGTCGTCGGCTACTGCCTGAACATCGTCCCCGTGCGCGGCGATTTGTCGGGCGATCCGGCGTTCACCGAGGTGCTGCGGCGCATGCGCCTGGCCGTTCTGGGCGCCCTCGAGCACCAGGACTATCCGTTCGCGCTCCTTGTCGAACGTCTGCGGCCGAAACGTGAGGGAAGCCAGATGGCGCTCCTGCACGCGATGTTCGCGCTCAACAAGCCCCACCGCCGCGAGGATCAGTCCGTGTCCGTCTCGATGGATGGGGGCGAGGGCGCGGGCCAGCTGGAGCTGGGTGGCCTGGTTCTCGAGTTCGCGCCGGTCACGCAGCAGGCCGTGGTGGACGACCTGGTGCTGCTGATGTCGGAGCTCGACGACTCGTTGAGCTGCCGGTGGCAGTACAAGACGGAGCTCTTCGACGAGCCGACGATCGCCCGCATGGCGGGCCACTTCAACCGGCTGCTCGAGAGCATCGTGACCAACCCGGAGGCGCGGATCTCCGAGCTCGCCATCATGACGGAGGACGAGCGAACGCGAGTGGTCAGCGGGCTGAACGCCACGACGCGGCCCTACCCGCAGGGATCCATCGCCGAAGTCTTCGAGGTCCAGGCCGCGCAGCGGGCTGACGAAGTGGCCGTGGTCGCCGGCGACAAGCGGTTGTCGTATGGCGAGCTCAACCGGCGCGCGAACCAGCTCGCGCACTGTCTGATTGAGGCCGCCGGTGTCGGCCCTGACGTACTCGTCGGCCTGTTCGTCGAGCGCTCGCTGGACATGGTCGTCGGGCTGCTCGGCATTCTCAAGGCGGGAGGCGCCTACCTGCCGCTCGATCCGTCGTACCCGAAAGACCGGATCGCGTTCATGATGCAGGACGCACGCGTATCCGTGCTGCTGACGGAAACCGGCCTGATCGATGCGCTGCCGGCTCACGACGCCCGCGTCGTCCGCCTCGACGCCGACTGGAAATCCATCAGCCGTCATGCCGCGGGAAATCCGCCGCCGCGGGCGTCGGCGGACCACCTCGCGTACGTCACCTACACCTCGGGCTCAACCGGCATTCCGAAGGGGGTCGAAGTACGGCAGCGCGGCGTGACCCGCCTGCTGTTCGGCGTGGACTACGTCGTGCTCGGACCGGGCGAGCGGTTTCTGCAACTCGCGCCGGTGTCGTTCGACGCGTCGACGCTCGAAATCTGGGGACCGTTGTTGCACGGCGGCGTGCTCGCGCTGTTCACCGAACCCGCGCCGACGCCGCAAGCGCTCGAACGAGTCATCGCGCGCGAAGGCACGACCGTTCTGTGGCTGACGGCCTCGCTGTTCAACTCGATCATCGATGCGCATCCGCGGGCGCTCTCCGGAATTCGCCAGCTGCTCATCGGCGGCGAGGCCCTGTCGGTCGCGCACGTGAAACGCGCGCAGGCCGCTCTGCCCGGGACCCAGATCATCAACGGCTACGGGCCGACCGAGAGCACCACGTTCACGTGCTGCTACCCGATTCCGCCTTTAGGCGACGCCGAGCCCGTGTCGATTCCAATCGGCGGCCCGATCGGGAATACCGAGGTCTACGTTCTCGACGGCCGCATGGAGCCAGTGCCGGCGGGCGTGACGGGAGAGTTGTATATCGGCGGCGACGGCCTGGCGCGCGGATACATGAACCGTCCGGCGCTCACGACCGAACGATTCGTTCCGCACCCGTTCAGCAGCAAGCCCGGCGCGCGCCTTTACCGGACGGGCGATCTCGTGCGGTGGCGCAACGACGGCACCATCGCGTTCATCGGTCGCCTCGACTCGCAGGTCAAGATTCGGGGATTCCGCATCGAGCCGGGCGAGATCGAAGCGGCCCTGAAGCAGCAGCCGGCGGTCCGCGACGCGCTCGTGGACGTGCGCGATCTGCCCGTTGCCGGGCGAAGTCTCGTGGCTTACGTCGTGCCGGCGGGGGACGCCCTCTCGATCGCTCACCTCAGAAGCCAGCTGCGCGAGTGCCTGCCCGACTACATGGTGCCGTCGGTCTGGGTCGCGCTGGACGCGATGCCGCTGACGCCGAATGGCAAAGTCGATCGGGCGGCGCTGCCGGCGCCGGAAGGCAGCGGACTGGAGCAGGAGTTCATCGCGCCTCGTGCCGGCCTCGAGGCCCAGATCGCGGGCGTCTGGCAGGACGTGCTGGGTGTCGAACGCGTCGGCATCCGCGACAGTTTCTTCGACCTCGGCGGGCACTCGCTGCTGCTCGTGCAGGCGCACGCAAAGCTCACCGCCGCGCTTCAACGCGAACTGCCAATCGTGGATCTCTTCCGCTTCCCGACAGTCGAGTCGCTGGCGCGGCACCTGGCTCCCGCACCCGGAGCCGTGGCGCCGCCGAGCCGCGCCGCCGATCGGATCGCGCGGCGGCATGCGTCGGGGCCGCGAGATGAGGCCATCGCCGTCATCGGCATGGCGGGACGGTTTCCAGGCGCGCCGGACCTGCAGGCCTTCTGGAACAACCTCCGCGGCGGCGTCGAGTCGATCCGCGTCTTCACAGACGAGGAACTGCGAGCGGCGGGCGTCGACGAACGGCTGCTGAACGACCCGCGATATGTCCGTGCCCGCGCGGTGATGGACGACGTCGACCTGTTCGACGCCGCCTTCTTCGGGTACAACCCGCGCGACGCCGAGCTGATCGACCCGCAGCAGCGGCTCTTTCTCGAGTGCGCCAGCGAGGCGCTCGAGCGCGCCGGCTACGACCCGGAGCGCTACGCCGGCGCGATTGGCGTGTACGCCGGCGCGACGGCGAGCGGGTACCTCCTGAACGTATTATTGCGGCCGGGATTCTCCGCGTCCGTGGGTGGTCTGCAGGCGCTGATTGGCGCCGGCGCGGATTTCCTGACCACGCGGGTGTCCTACAAGCTGAACCTGCGCGGCCCGAGCGTGACCGTCCAGACGGCCTGCTCGACGTCGCTCGTGGCGATTCATCACGCCTGCCGGAGCCTCCTCGAGCACGAATGCGACATCTCGCTGGCGGGCGGCGTGTCGATCGGCGTGCCGGTCGTCGCCGGTCATCTCCACCAGGAGGGCGGCATTCTCTCTCCCGATGGACACTGCCGCGCGTTCGACGCGGATGCTCGCGGGACCGTCACCGGCCACGGAGTCGGCATCGTGGTGCTCAAGCGGCTGGCGGACGCCGTTTCCGACGGAGACACGATTCACGCGGTGATCCGCGGCACCGCGATCAACAACGACGGCGCAGGGAAAATCGGCTACACCGCGCCAAGCGTTGAAGGTCAGGCTGAGGTCATCGCGCTGGCGCAAGCGGCGGCTGGCGTCGAGCCGGGCAGCATCACCTACGTCGAGGCGCACGGCACGGGCACGTCGCTCGGCGATCCGATCGAGCTCGCCGCGCTGACCCAGGCGTTCGGCGAGCCGGCCGGCGGCGGGGACGTGCGCCATCGGGTCGCTCAAGACCAACGTCGGCCACCTCGATGCGGCAGCCGGTGTGGCAGGAGTAATCAAGACCGTGCTCTCGCTCGAGCACAGGGAGATTCCGCCGAGCCTGCACTTCCAGTCGCCCAACCCGAAGATTGACTTCGGCGCCACACCCTTTTTCGTCAACGCGGCGCTGGCGCCCTGGACGGCCGGTCCTGACGGCGGTCCGCGGCGCGCCGGGGTCAGTTCCTTCGGCATTGGCGGCACCAACGCGCATGCAGTCCTCGAAGAGGCGCCGGCGCCGGCCGTGTCGAGCGCCTCGCGAGAGTGGCAGATCCTGCTGCT
This sequence comes from uncultured Acidobacteriota bacterium, assembly GCA_963712905.1. Lineage (GTDB taxonomy): Bacteria > Acidobacteriota > Vicinamibacteria > Vicinamibacterales > CAVVIG01 > CAVQJU01. The sequence goes on from CAVQJU010000008.1 coordinate 229,716, forward strand.
GTCGGCGCGAACGCGCACCGCACTCGACGCTTCCGCATCGAGGCTGACCGGCTACCTTCGCGGTCGCTGCGCACGCGCCGTTTGCCGACGTCGCTCATACGCTCAACGTCGGCCGCCGCATGTTCGCTCACCGGCGGTTCGTGGTGTGCCGGGACGGCGTAGAGGCCGCGGACGCGCTGGCCCAACCCGACCGCTCGGGCGCGACCGGTGTCGCCGAACCCGGCGAGCGGTCGTGCGTGTTCATGTTCAGCGGCCAGGGCTCGCAGTACGCCGGCATGGCGCGCGAGCTCTACGAAACGGAACCCTCGTTCCGAGCCGACGTGGACGCGTGCTGCAGCGCGCTCGCGGTGCACCTGGGCTGGGATCTTCGCGAGGTGCTGGCTGGTCCTGCCACCCCAGACGTCACGGCGAGGCTGAAGGAAACCGCGGTCACTCAGCCGGCACTGTTCGTGATCGAGTACGCACTGGCACGGTTGTGGATGCGATGGGGGATCAAGCCGTCGGCCCTGATCGGTCACAGCGTCGGCGAATACGTGGCCGCCTGCCTGGCCGGCGTGTTCTCGCTCGAGGACGCGCTCCGTCTCGTGGCGGCCCGCGGGCGGCTGATGCAGGCGTTGCCGGCCGGCGCGATGGCGGCGGTCGGGATGGCCGAGGCGGAGCTCACGCCGCTCCTCGGCAGCGAATTGTCTCTCGCGGCAGTGAATGGGCCCGCGCTGTGCGTCGTCGCCGGCACCGAAGCGGCGGTCACCGCGTTCGAAACCCGGATGTCGGCGCGCGGCGCGATGGTTCGGCGGATCGAGACGTCGCACGCGTTCCACTCCGCGATGATGGAACCCGCGCTGGCCGCCTTCGAAGCGGAGGTCGGCGGCGTCACGCGGAATGCTCCGACCATCCCGTTCATCTCGAATGTCACCGGCACCTGGATCACCGGGGCCGATGCGACATCTCCGGAGTACTGGACGCGGCACCTCAGGCAGACGGTGCGATTCTCCGCCGGCATGCAGGAGCTGCTGCAGGACCCGACCCGTGTGTTCCTCGAAGTCGGACCGGGCCGCACGCTCGCGTCCCTCGGCCGGCAGCAGGGTCCGCTGGCGCAGGGGCGGACGATTGCGACGACGCTGCGGCATCCGCAGGAGACGACGGCGGATCTCGCCGGCGTGCTGCAGACGCTCGGCCGGCTCTGGCTGTCTGGTCTCAGCGTCGACTGGACCGCGTTCTACGCGGGGGAATCCCGGCGACGCGTGCCGCTGCCGACGTATCCGTTCGAGCGTCAGCGCTACTGGATCGACGCGCCGAAGCCCGCAGTACGAGATCTGCCGGCGCTCGAGAGGGCCGACGTCGCCGACTGGTTCTACCTGCCCGCCTGGCAGCCGTCGGCTGCGCCCTCGGCCGAAACGGCCGTCGCAGCGCTGGCCACAGCGGCCCGCTGGATGGTGTTCGAAGAGGACGCCTTGTCGGGAGTCGGTGCCCGGGTTGCGAGTCATCTCGGAGGCTCGGCTCGCGATTTGATCGTCGTCAGACCCGGCGAGCGCTTCGCGGAGCAGCCGGACGGGGCGTTCACGATCGATCCGGGCGACCCCGATCACTACCGGGCCATGTTCAGGGCCCTCAAGAGCGCGGACCGGCTGCCCGACGTCGTCGCACATTTCTGGGGCGTCACACGCGAGACGCCGGACGAACTGGTCGAGTCGGAGGCGTGCCAGCGTCGCGGGTTTTACAGCCTGCTGTTCCTGACGCAGGCACTCGGCGAGTCCGGCTCGCGCACGCCGATCCGCATCGGCGTGGTGACGTCTGACGTCCACAGTGTTGCCGGCGGCAAGCCGATCTGCCCGTCGAAAGCGACGGTCCTCGGCCTGTGCCGTGTGATCCCGGCCGAGTATCCGAACATCACGTGCCGGGCGATCGACATCGCGGCCGCCGAATGGGCGGGGAAGCCCGACGCCCCGATCGCGGAGCTCATCGCCGGGCTGGTATCGAATTCGCCCGATCCGGCTGCCGCGGTCACCGCGTACAGGGGCGGCGCATGGTGGAACCAGGCGCTCGAACCGGCGCGATTCGAGACGCCCGTCGCGAGCACGCCCGCGCGCCTCCGCGAGGGCGGCGTGTACCTCATCACGGGCGGCGTTGGCGGCATGGGCCTGACGCTGGCCGAATTGCTGGCGCGATCCGTTCACGCGAAGCTGATTCTGACCAGCCGTACGGGATTGCCGAATCGGAACGACTGGGCCGGATACGTGGCCAGTCACGACCCGGACGATCGCCTGAGTCGTCAGATACGGGCCGTCGAATCGATCGAACAGGCGGGCGGTGCAGTCCAGGTCGTCGTGGCCGACGTGTCGAGCGTCGAGCAGATGCAGGCCGTCGTGGCCCGCACGCGCGAGGAGTATGGACGCCTCGACGGCGTCATTCACGCGGCTGGCGTCGGCGCCGGCGGCGTCATCCAGATCAAGACGCACGAGATCGCCGAACGCGTGCTGGCGCCAAAGGTTGCCGGCACCCTTGCGGTGGCGCGGGCGATCGAGGGAGTCGACCTCGACTTCTTCGTACTCTGCTCGTCGATGACGGCGTACTTCGGAGGCGGCGGCCAGGCTGACTACTGCGCGGCCAACGTCTACCTCGACGCGTTCGCGGCATACCACGCGCGGCGCACCGGAACGTTCACGGTGTCGGTCAACTGGGACATGTGGCAGCAGGTCGGGATGGCCGCCGATGCGGCGATGCCGGAGGATCTGAAGCGCGCCCGCGCCGCCCATTTGAAGAACGGCATCTCGTCCGAGGAAGGCGCCGACGCCTTCGCCCGCATCCTGGCGTGCGGAAAGACGCCCCAGATCGCGATATCGACGGTGCCGCTCGCGGCACTCGCGGCCCGTGAAGCAAGCAGGAAAGCCGCGGCGGATCGTGGGCCAAGCGAGTCGGTTGCGGAAGCTGCGGCGGCGACGCTGCATCCCCGTCCCGAGATCGCCACCGATTACGCGGCGCCGGTCGACGAATTCGAGCGGGCGATCGCCCAGGTCTGGCAGCAGCTGCTCGGCATCGAACGCATCGGCCGCGAGGACAATTTCTTCGACCTCGGCGGTCACTCGCTGCTCCTCGTTCAGGCGCACGCGGCGCTCGTCGAGACGCTGGGCCGGGCGCTGCCGGTCACGGACCTCTTTCAATTCCCGACGATCCAGTCACTGGCCGCGCATCTGGGTGGCCGCCGCGAGGTGGTGGCGCCCCGGGCGGTCGGGCGGCGCGAAACGTCCAACGACATCGCCGTGGTCGGCATGGCCGGGCGGTTCCCCGGGGCGGCGGACCTCGATGGTTTCTGGGCCAATCTGCGCGCGGGTGTCGAGTCGATCCAACCCCTGAACGACGAGGACTTGCGAAAGGCCGGCGTCGAGGAACGTCTGCTGGGCGATCCACGATACGTGAAGGTCGCAAGCACGCTTGGCGGTGTGGATCTCTTCGATGCCGGCTTCTTCGGCTATGCGCCGAGGGAAGCCGAGCTGATCGATCCTCAGCACCGCGTGTTCCTCGAATGCGCATGGGAGGCTCTCGAGCGCGCGGGCTACGACCCGAAGCAGTACGCGGGGCTGATTGGCGTTTATGCGGGGGCGGGCTGGAGCTCATATCTCGCGAACATCTTCTCGAACGCGGCGCTCGTCGAATCGGTCGGAGCGCTCCAGGCGGGCATCGGCAATCGCGGCGATCACCTGCCGACGCGCGTGTCCTACAAGTTGAACCTGCGCGGGCCGAGCCTGAACGTCCAGACCGCCTGCTCGACCTCGCTCGTCGCGGTCCATCAGGCATGCCGCAGCCTCGTTGACGGGGAATGCGACATCGCGCTGGCGGGTGGGGTCTCAATCAGCCTGACCAATCGCACCGGCTACCTCTACATGGAGGAGGGCATCGCCTCGCCGGACGGCCACTGCCGTGCATTCGACGCGCAGGCGCGCGGCACGGTCTGGGGTGACGGCGTCGGCGTCGTCGTGCTGAAGCGGCTGGCCGATGCGCTCGACGATGGCGACACGATTCACGCCGTCGTGCGCGGAACCGCGATCAACAACGACGGCGCCGTCAAAGTCGGTTACACGGCCCCCAGCGTCGAAGGACAAGCGGCCGTCGTCATGCGCGCGCAGGCGGTCGCCGGAATCGAGCCGTCCACGGTCAGCTACATCGAAGCGCACGGAACCGGGACGATCCTCGGCGATCCGATCGAGATGGCGGCGCTGACGCAGGCCTTCGGGCCGGTGGCGCCGGGAAGCTGCGCGGTCGGCACCGTCAAGACGAATCTCGGCCACCTCGACGCCGCAGCCGGCGTGGCGAGCCTGATCAAGACCGTGCTGGCGCTCGAGCACGGCGAGCTGCCGCCCAGCCTGAACTACCAGGCGCCGAACCCGAAGATCGATTTCGCGTCCGGCCCGTTCTTCGTGAACACGGCGCTTCGGCCGTGGACGAAAACGGGGGAGAGCCCGCGCCGCGCGGGCGTCAGCTCGTTCGGCATCGGCGGCACCAACGCCCACGCGGTTCTCGAAGAGGCGCCTGCAGTGGCGCCTGGGAGCGAGTCCCGCCCATGGCAGATCCTGATGCTGTCGGCGCAATCGCGCGGCGCGCTCGAAGCCGTCGCCGATCGACTGGCGGGTTATCTGAGCCGGAATCCGGCGACATCGCTCGCCGACGTCGCCTACACGCTCAAGGTGGGCCGGCGCAGCTTCGTGCACCGGCGCGCGCTCGTCTGTCGCGACGCGACCGAAGCGGCGAGGGAGCTCGTCCGGCCTGATCGCGCGCCAGGGCAGTCGGCCGCGATGGAAGCCGGCGACCATTCGTGCGTCTTCATGTTCAGCGGCCAGGGCGCGCAGTACGCCGGCATGGCCCGCGAGCTCTACGAGAGCGAGCCGTCGTTCCGCGCTGACGTCGATGCGCTCTGCAACACGCTGATCACGCATCTCGGCGTCGACCTGCGCCCGGTGATGTTCGGCGGCGGGGGCAACGGAATGGACGCAGACGTCAGTTCTGGTCTCACGGAGACGCGATTCGCGCAGCCCGCGTTGTTCGTGATCGAGTACGCGCTCGCGCAGTTGGGGATGCGCTGGGGGATTCGCCCCTCCGCGTTCATCGGTCACAGCATCGGCGAATATGTCGCGGCCTGCCTGGCCGGCGTGTTCTCCGTCGGGGACGCTCTCGCCCTGGTCTCTGCACGCGGCCGGTTGATGCAGGCGATGCCGGCCGGCGCGATGCTGGCGGTGCCGCTGCCGGAAGACGAGGTGGCGTCGTTCGTCAGCGGCGAACTGTCGCTTGCGGCCGTCAACTCCCCGGCTCTTTGCGTCGTTTCCGGTCCGCTCGAAGCGATCGTGGCGTGCGAGAGCACACTCGCCGCGCGCGGCGTGACAGCGCGGCGGCTCGAAACCTCGCACGCGTTCCACTCCGCCATGATGGATCCGGCGCTCGACGCATTCCGCGCCGAGGTCGAGCGAGTGGAGCGGCGCGCGCCCAGGGTTCCGTTCGTCTCGAATGTCACGGGTACCTGGATCACCGACGCCGAAGCGACGTCGCCTGACTATTGGACCAGGCACCTGCGGCAGCCCGTACGGTTTTCGGCCGGCGTACAGGAACTACTGAAGGAACCAGGCCGCGTGTTCCTCGAAGTCGGGCCGGGCCGCACACTGGCCTCGCTCGTTCGCCAGCAGGGAGCGCTCGCGCAGGGCCGCACCATCGCGACAACGCTGCGACACCCGCAGGAGACGACGGCGGATCTGGCAGGCGTGCTGCAGGCGCTGGGACGGCTGTGGCTGGCGGGGCTGAATATCGATTGGTCCGGCTTCTACGCGGGCGAGCGCCGGCGGCGGGTACCGCTGCCGACGTATCCGTTCGAGCGGCAGCGTTACTGGATCGACGCCGTTGCGCCGGCGGCCGCCGCGCCGCTACGCCGGCTCGTGAAGAATCTCGATATCGCGTCGTGGTTCTATGTGCCGTCGTGGACCCGGATGCCGGTGGCCGCGCCCGAGGCTGGCTTAGCAACGAGCGGCGCCTGGCTCGTGTTTGTCGATGGCGAGGGCCTGGGTGACCGACTGGTCGAGCGGTGCCGGGCTGAGGGACAGGTTGTCGCGTGCGTGCGAGCTGGCGACCGGTTCGCGCCGCTCGACGGACAGACCTACGAAATCGATCCTCGTTCGGCGGCAGACTACGACGCGCTGATTGACGCCTTGCACGCCACGGCCATGGCGCCGCGGCGTATCGTCCATCTGTGGAGCGTCGGGCGAGCGGCCACCGACTTCGCGCGGGCGCAGGAACTCGGCTTCTACAGCGTGCTCTATCTGACGCAGGCGCTGGGCCGCCGATTGAGCGGTGAAACGGTCGATCTCACGATCGTGGGCAACCAGATGCGTGCCGTCACGACCACCGACACCATCGCGCCCGAGAAATCGCCAGTCCTCGGGCTGGGCCTCGTCATTCCGCAGGAGTACCCGCAGATTCGTACAGGCAGCGTGGATGTGGAGTTGGAGACCGGTGGCGACCTGCGCGTGCCGGCCGATCAAATCCACGCGGAAGCGCTTGCGCGCCCGGTTGGTGAGCCCGTTGCGTACCGCGGTTCGCAGCGCTGGGTGAAGGTGTCCGAGCCGGCCACGCTGGGCGGCGGCAGCACGGGCGCGCTCCGCGAGCGGGGTGTGTACCTGATTACCGGAGGGCTCGGGAACATCGGTCTCACGATTGCGAGTCGTCTGGCGAGATCAAAACGGGCGCGCCTCGTGCTGGTTGGCCGCTCCGCGCCCGCCGTGCGGGCCGACTGGCAGGAGTGGATCGACGCGCATGGCCCCGAGGATGCCACGTCGCGTCAAATCGAGGCCATTCGTGCGCTGGAGGCGATCGGCGCCGAAGTCCTGGTCGCCCGCGCCGACGTTTCGAACCTCGACGAGATGCGCACGGTGGTTGAGCGCGCACGCGAGCGCTTCGGCGCGCTGCACGGCGTGATTCATGCCGCAGGCGTCGTCGGGACCGCATCGGCCGCGATGCAATCGATCGAGCGTGACACGTGCGAGGCTCAGTTCCGACCGAAAATTCAGGGCATCTACGTGCTCGAGACGGTGACGGCGGGACTTGGTCTCGACTTCTGCCTGCTCACCTCGTCGTTGTCGGCACTGCTGGGCGGCCTGGGGTTTGCCGCGTACGCGGCGTCGAACCAGTTCCTTGACAGTTATGTCGAGCACCAGCAGCGCCGTAATCAGGCGGAGGAGGGCGCGGCACGCACACGCTGGGTCAGCGTCAACTTCGACGGTTGGGTGTTTGACGGATCGGAATCAGCCTCCTCTGCCGTCGGCGATCTCGAGATGCTGCCCGAGGAGGGCGTCGAGAGCCTCGTTCGGATCCTCGACGACCGATCGGTGACGCGCGTGGCTGTATCCACCGCCGACCTGCAGGTGCGACTCGACCGGTACGTCAGGAAGATACCGGCCGCCGTCTCGTTTGGATCGGCCGGGACGGTGCCCGCGCATCACGCCCGTCCGGATATCGGCACGGATTACGCGGCGCCAGTCGACGAGATCGAACAGGTGATCGCCGAAGTGTGGCAGAACCTGCTCGGCATCGGTCAGATCGGGCGCGACGACAACTTCTTCGATCTCGGCGGCCACTCGTTGCTCCTCGTACAGGTGCACGCGACGCTCGTGGAAAAGCTCGGCCGCCCGATCGCGGTGACCGATCTGTTCCAGTACCGACGATCGCGACGCTGGCGGCGCACCTCGGCAGCACTCCCGCTCAACGAGCCCGCGTTGTGCCCGCCGCGACGGCTCGAGTCGAGACGGCCGGGCGCACGCCAGCGGACGGCATCGCGATCGTGGGTATGGCCGGACGCTTTCCCGACGCCCCGGATGTCGAGGCGTTCTGGGAGAATCTGCGCGCCGGCGTGGAGTCCATTCACCCGCTCACGGACGAGGAACTGCGACGGTCTGGCGTGGACGAGAAGCTGATCCGCAATCCGCGCTACGTCAAGGCAACGACCGTCCTCGAGGGCGTGGATCTGTTCGACGCCGGGTTCTTCGGTTACTCGCCCCGCGAGGCCGATTTGCTCGATCCGCAGCACAGGGTCTTCCTCGAGTGCGCGTGGGAAGCGCTCGAACGCGCCGGTTACGATCCCAAGCGATACGCGGGTTTGATTGGCGTGTACGCCGGCGCGAGCACCAACGGCTATCTCGGAAACATCTTCTCCAATCCGGAGTTGGTTGAGACCGTCGGCGTCCTGCAGGCGACGATGGGCAGCAAGAGCGACCATCTGCCCACACGCGTGTCGTACAAGCTGAACCTGCGCGGGCCGAGCCTGAACGTTCAGACGGCGTGCTCGACCTCGCTCGTGGCGGTTCATCAGGCGTGCCGCAGCCTCGTGGACGGCGAATGTGACATGGCGCTGGCGGGCGGCGTGTCGATCTCGCTCGGGATCTCGCCCCGAGCGGGCTATCTCTACGCCGACGAAGGCATCCTGTCGCCAGACGGCCACTGCCGCGCGTTCGATGCGCAGGCGCAGGGCACGGTCTGGGGTGACGGTGTTGGCGTGGTCGTGCTCAAGCGGCTGGCCGACGCGCTGGCCGACGGCGACGTCGTGCACGGTGTGATCCTGGGCACCGCGATCAACAACGATGGTTCAGGAAAGGTCGGCTACACGGCGCCAGGCGTCGAAGGGCAGGCTGCCGTGATCTCCCGCGCGCAGGCCGTGGCCGGTATCGATCCGGCAACGATTACCTACATCGAAGCGCACGGAACCGGCACGACGCTCGGCGACCCGATCGAAATTGCGGCGTTGACTCAGGCATTCGGACCGGTGGCGCCCCAGACAGTTGCGATCGGCACGCTCAAGACCAACGTCGGACATCTCGATTCGGCTGCGGGTGTGGCCGGCCTGATCAAGGCGACCCTGGCGCTCGAGCACGGCGAGATTCCTCCGAGCCTGCATTACGAAAGTCCCAATCCCAAGATCGATTTTGCCGGCAGCCCGTTCTTCGTGAACACCGCGCTGACGGCCTGGAAAGCCGCCGGCGCGGGCCGTCCGCGGCGGGCCGGTGTGAGCGCATTCGGCATCGGTGGCACGAACGCTCACGCGGTGATCGAAGAAGCGCCGCCGGCCGCGCCCTCGGGACCTTCCCGAGCATGGCAGATCCTCGTGTTGTCCGCGCACTCACGCGCCGCGCTCGAGTCGGCGTCCGTGAACCTGGCTGGTCGGCTCGACCGTCATCGCGATCTGAACATGGCCGACGTCGCGTTCACCCTCCAGGTTGGACGTCAGGAGTTCACGCACCGTCGGGCGATCGTCTGTGGGGATCCGGCCGAGGCAGTACTGGCGCTTGGTAAGAACGCCGGCCCTCACGCGGCGGCAGGGCAGGCGCCCCCGCGCCCCGGATCCGTCGCATTCCTGTTCCCCGGGCAGGGCGCGCAGCACGCGGACATGGCCCGCGACCTGTATCGCGACGAAGCGGTGTTCCGCGCCGTTGTCGACGGGTGCGCCGAACGGCTGCGCGTGCCGCTCGGAATCGACTTGCGCACCGTGATCTTTCCGCCCGACGGAGCGGACGCCCGGCTGACCGAAACCAGGATCGCGCAGCCCGCGCTGTTCGTGATCGAGTACGCCCTGGCGGCATTGTGGCGGGCATGGGGCCTGGAACCGCGTGCGCTCATTGGCCACAGCATCGGCGAGTACGTCGCCGCCTGCCTGGCCGGGGTGTTCAGTCTCAATGACGCCCTGGATTTGGTGGCCGCACGCGGCGCGCTGATGCAAGAGATGCCGTCCGGTTCGATGCTGGCCGTGATGCTCTCGGAAGAGCGCCTCGACCCGTTCCTGCTCGAGGGCATCGAGGTGGCAGCGGTCAATGGCCCGTCCCTGTGCGTGCTGTCCGGACCGACGGAGCGAATCGAAGCGCTCGAAACCGAGCTCACGGCCAGCAACGTCCGCACGTCCCGCCTGCACACGTCGCATGCGTTCCACTCCGCGATGATGGAGCCGATCGTCGAGCGCTTTACGGCGCTCGTCGCGCGCGTGCCGAAACAGGCGCCGCGGGTGCCCTTTGTCTCGAACGTGACCGGGACGTGGATCAGCGATGCGGAGGCGATCGATCCGGCGTACTGGGGCCGTCACCTGCGGCAGCCCGTGCGTTTTGCGGACGGCATCGGCACGCTGCTGCAGGAGTCCCGGCGCGTGCTGCTCGAGGTCGGCCCGGGCCGCACGCTGACGGGACTCGTCAAACAGCACACGGCATGTTCAGCCGACCGCCTCGTTGTGTCGTCGCTTCGACATCCACAGCAGGTCGAGTCCGACACGGCGTCGATGCTGACGGCGATCGCACATCTGTGGGTCGGCGGTGTGTCGATCGATTGGGCGCGGTTCCATGACGGCGAACGGCGGCGCCGCGTGGTGCTGCCGACGTACCCGTTCGAGCGCAAGCGCTACTGGGTCGAGCCGCGGACATCATCGATGGCTTCCGCAGCGCCGCGCGTCGAAAGACCTGCGAAAGCGCCTCTGGCGGACTGGTTCTACATCCCGTCGTGGAAGCGCTCCATGACCGCGGCACCCGTCGCGACCGGCGCCGGATCTCTTCCGCTGCAGCGCTGGATGCTGTTCGCCGACGATGCGGGGTTGGCGGATCGGGTTGAGCGGTTCCTGACGGTCGCCGGCCACGACGTGATCGTCGTCGAACCCGGCAGACGGTTCGAGCGGTTGACGGATCGCCGGTATGCGATCGATCCGGCCAGCGCCGGCCACTACACCAGCCTGTTCCAGGGCCTCGCATCCGAGGGACGATTGCCCGGCGTCATCGGCCACATGTGGGGGTACACAAGCGAGCCGCCTGTGGAGCCGCGCGATTCAGCCACGTGTCACGAGCGAGGTTTCTACAGCCTCTTGTTCCTTACGCAGGCGCTCGGTGAGATCGGCACGAGTCAGCCTATCGTGCTCGGCGTCGTCACGACCGACGTCCAGGAGGTGACGGGCGACGAGATGTTGTGCCCGTCGAAGGCGACGGCTCTCGGTCCGTGCCGCGTGATCCCGGCCGAATATGCGAACGTCACGTGCCGGTCCGTCGATCTGGTCGCGTCGGAGTGGCTGTTGGCCGACGACCGGCAGATCGCCACGCTGATCGGCGAAATCATGTCCGGTGCCGCCGTCTCCGCGTACCGGCGCGGACACCGATGGCTGGAGGCCATCGAAGCGATCAGTTTCGACGAAGCACCCGATCGCGAGCCGTCGCGATTGCGCGACCGCGGGGTGTATCTGATCACCGGCGGACTCGGCGGCGTCGGCCTGACGCTGGCGGAGTACCTGGCGCGCTCGGTCAATGCCCGGTTGGTCCTCATCGGCCGCCATGGTCTGCCCGAGCGAAAAGAGTGGGCCACTTATCTCGCCGACCATGACGACAACGATCGCGTGAGCTGTCAGATCCACGTCGTCGATGCGCTCGAGCGAGCCGGCGCGGATGTCACCGTGCTGGCGGCCGACGTGTCGAACGTCGCGCAGATGCGCTCGGCCGTCCAGGAAGCTCGGCGGCGCTACGGCCGTCTCAACGGTGTGATTCACGCCGCCGGCGTGCCCGGCGGCGGGGTTATTCAGTTGAAGACCTCCGAGGCGGCATCGGCGGTTCTGGCCCCGAAGGTGGCGGGCACCCAGGCATTGAGCCAGGCGGTAGCCGGCCTCGAGCTGGACTTCTTCGTGTTGTGCTCGTCTTCGATCGCGCTGTTTGGCGGCGGCGGCCAGGTCGACTACTGTGCCGCAAACAATTATCTCGATGCGTTTGCGCGCGAATACGCGCGGCGAACCGGAACCGCCACGATTTCCATCAACTGGGACGGCTGGCAGCAGGTCGGCATGGCGGTCAATACGATGGTGCCCGGCCACATGGCCCGGGAGCGCGAGGAGCTGTTGAGGCGCGGTATTACCCCTGAAGAGGGTGTGGAGGCGTTCCGGCGGATCCTCACGCATTGCACGATTCCACAGATAGCCGTGTCCACGGTCCCACTCAGCGAGCTCACGCCCGTGGCAACGGGGACGGCCGGGCGGCAGGCGCAGACCGAGGTGGAGGCCCCATCGACCGCCGCCGCGGACCAGCCGGGACACGAGCGGCCCGAGTTGTCCGCGCCGTTTGCCCCGCCGACCAACGAGGTCGAACGCGTGCTGTGCGACATCTGGCAGGAGCTGCTCGGTATCTCGGAGATCGGCGTTCGTGACAACTTCTTCGAGCTGGGCGGGCACTCTCTGCTCGCGATGCAGCTGACTTCCCGGGTCCAGATCGAGCTGGGAACATCCCTGAGGCTCGCCAGCGTGTTCCAGGCGCCGACCGTTGCCGAAATGGGCGATCTTGTGCTTCAGCAATTGCTGGAAGGCGAAGGAGCTGAGGCCGCTGAAGCCCTCCTTTCCGAGGCCCAGGCGCTCGGCGGCGCCAGCGAGCCGGGGGCAGGCTCGAAGGCTTAGGGCATCACCCCTCGTAGAGCCCCCAAGGGCAAAATGCGCCCATTTCTGCCAGAGCGCCGGATGGCGCAGGTCTGCTGACCTCGGAGACAAAAGTCACCGATTCAGAAGACTAACAGCGTGTCACCGCTGTTTCGATCCATCAAAATTGGCTAATCGGCCAGCATTATCAAGGACTTCCACGGACCCTGCGGAACCCTCTTTCGGTTAGGTTTTTGCTCACGTCACGATGCCTTCATAGATCTAGTACGCGCGAAGCCCAGGAACGATCGGCAGAAGTTGGGAGAGATCGGGTGTCAACGGACCTCAAACAGAAGCTCTCTGCTCTGTCGGATGAGCAGCGCCGTCTGTTAGCCCAGCGGCTATCCAGGCGTGGCCGGGGTCCGGTTGGACCCACGATCGCGCGCCGGGCGCCGGGGCTCCAGAGGTTTCCCCTTTCCTTCGCCCAGCAGAGGCTCTGGTTTCTGAACCAGGTATCCCCACTGAATCTGGCGTTTGCGGTCACCGAAATCAACCGGTTGTCGGGCGACCTCAACGTCGACGCGCTCGAAGCCAGCCTGAACGAAATCGTCCGTCGCCACGAGGTGCTGCGGACCACCTTCGGTGTGACCGACGGCGAGCCGTATCAATCGATCATGCCGTCGCTCGATTTCAAGGTGGAGGTCGAAGATCTTCGTTCGGTGCCGGTGAGCGAGCGCGAGCAGCGGCTCGTTGGGCGCGTCAGCGAGGCGCAGGCGCGGCCCTGGATGCTCGAAACCGGACCGCTGGTTCGCGCCCACGTCTGGCACGTCGCCGACGACGATCACGTCGTTCTGGTTCTCCTGCATCACATCATCTCGGACGGCTGGTCCAAGAACATTCTCGTCCGCGAACTTGCGACGCTGTTTCAGGCGTTCTCGGAAGGCAAGCCGTCTCCACTCGCTGAGTTGCCCGTGCAGTACGGCGACTTTGCAGTCTGGGAGCACGAGTGGGTGGCGGGCGCGGAAGCACGGGCGGCGCTCGAGTACTGGAAGAGTCATCTGGCCGGAGCGCCCGTGCTCCAGCTTCCGAGCGAGCAGCCGAATCGACCGGCCACAAGCACGAGCGGATTTCACCGCCGGACGTGGATTCCTTCGGCGCTCAAGCAGGCGCTGAACTCCCTCAGCCACGCCGAGAGCGCCACGATGTTCATGACGCTCTTCGCGGCGTTTGCCGCCCTGCTTTCTCGCTACAGCGGGCAGGACGACATCGTCGTCGGATCTCCCTTCGCGAACCGGCGGCTGCCCGAGATCGAGAATCTCATCGGCTGTTTCATGAACCCGCTGCCGCTCCGCGTGGACTTGAGCGGCAATCCCACGTTCCGGCAGCTGCTCGGCCGGGTGCGCGCGGTGGCGGTCGGAGCCTACGCGCACCAGGGTGCCCCGTTCGACCTCCTTGTCAGAACAACTGAGCGCCGGCGTGACGCGGGCGCGTCACCGCTCTTCCAGGTGCTGTTTCTCCTTCAGAACTTCGACTGGCAGGAACTGCAGCTGTCCGGGTCTGAGCTGGGCCGCCGCTCGGTGGTCGTGAGCGAAGACCTTCAGATTACCGACGCCGAGGTGGTGGGCGATCTGGCGTATCCGGTCGGCCTCGAGATCGTGGATGTCGGCGAGCGGTTGTTCGCGAGTTTCGAGTACGCGCCCGAGTACGCGTCAGTGTTCGCGCACGCGCCGGGGCATTTCCGGGCGCTCCTCGAGGCGGTGGTGGCGAATCCGGATGCCGCCATCCGGGACATTTCGATCCTGACGGCCGCCGAGCGGGACACGCTGGTCTACGACTGGAATCGAAACCGGGCCGCGAACTACACGATTCAGCCGGTGCATCGCCTGTTCGAGGCCCAGGTGCTGGCGACACCCGAGCGCGTCGCCGTCGTATCTGGCGGCGAGAGGCTGACATACGCCGAGCTGAACGCGCGTGCCAATCAGCTGGCGCGGCACCTGCTCCGCAACGGCGCGGGCGCCGAGCGGGCCGTGGGTATCGTGCTGGAGCGAACCGTCGACGCCGTAGTCGCCGTGCTCGCGGTGCTCAAGGCTGGCAGCGCCTACGTTCCTCTCGATCCGAATTACCCGAGCGAACGCCAGACGTTCGTTCTTCGCGACGCGCGCGTCCGGGTCATCGTCACCGAGCAGCGCCTGTTCGACCGCTTTCCCGAGCTGTTTCCGCAGGCGGACGACACGGCGCCGACCCGCGTGTGCCTCGACACCGATCGGGCCGCGATTGCGGCCTGCGGCTCCGACAATCTCGCGATCGCAACGGCGGTCGACAGCCTCGCGTACGTGATCTACACGTCAGGATCCACCGGTAAGCCCAAAGGTACGATGATCCCGCACGCCGCACTGGCCAACGCGTACTTCGCGTGGCGGGAGGCGTACGGTCTCGCCGACATTAACGCCCACCTGCAGATGGCGAGCATCTCATTCGACGTGTTTTCCGGCGACCTGGTCCGCGCCCTGTGTTCGGGCGGAAAGCTGGTGTTGACGCCGCACGAGCATCTCTTCAACCCGGCCGAGCTCTATCGCCTCATGCGAGAGGAGCGCGTCGACTGCGCCGAGTTCGTGCCCGCCATTGTCAGGGATCTGGTCAAGTTCGTGACCGCCAGCGGGCAGTCGCTGGACTTCATGCGCCTCATGGTCGTGGGCTCGGATACCTGGTCCGCCACCGAGTACGCGGCGTTGCAGGAGCTGTGTGGCCCGGGCACACGCGTGATCAATTCCTACGGCGTCAGCGAAGCGACGATCGACAGCTCGTTCTTCGAGGGCGCCGTGGTGACAGCCGGGGCGGACGGGGTGCTTCCTATCGGGCGCGCGTTCGCCAATACCGAGATATACCTGCTCGATTCGACGCTCCAGCTGGCGCCCATCGGCGTGGCCGGCGAACTGTGCATCGGCGGCCCCGGCCTCGCGCGCGGCTACCTGAATCGTGCGGACCTGACCGCAGACAAGTTCGTGCCGCATCCCCTCGCCGCGCGCCCCGGCGAGCGGCTCTATCGCACGGGCGATCTCGCGCGGTTTCTGCCCGGCGGAAATATCGAGCTCCTGGGCCGCATCGACGATCAGGTGAAGCTGCGCGGCTTTCGGATCGAAGTGGGCGAGATCGAAGCGGTGCTGAAACAGCACGAGTGCGTGGAGCATGCGATCGTCGTCCTGCGAGAGGACGTTCCCGGCGACAAGCGCCTTGTGGGCTACGTCGTGGCCGCGCGCGGGCACGCGATGAGCGCGCCCGATCTCCGGCGGTTCGTCCGCGAGAAGCTGCCGGAATATATGGTGCCGTCGGTGGTTGCGGAGATTGGCGAGGTGCCGCTGTTGCCAAACGGCAAGGTGAATCGGCGGGCCCTGCCGGCTCCCGAGCCGCAGCGCCAATCGGACGAGCCGTTCGTGGCGCCCGTGACCGAGTCGGAGCGGATCATCGCGGATGTCTGGAAAGAACTGCTGAACCTGCAAGCCGTCGGCATCCACGACAACTTCTTCGATCTCGGCGGCCATTCGCTGCTCGTGATCCAGCTGCACAGCCGCCTCAGCAAGAGGCTGGGTGGAACACTCACGGTGCTCGACCTGTTCGTGCACCCGACCATTCATGCGCTGGCCTCGCACGTGGCCGACGCACGCCTGGACGACCACGCCGGCCTCGCAGACCTCAATGTCGCGCGCGACCGGGCTGCGCGACAGCGCGACGCCAACAGGCGCCGGCGTCTGGCGACCGAAGCGACCGAGGTCGCCCGCTGATGGCGCGACCGACGACGCCAACCGACTTGCTCGACAGCATCGCCATCATCGGGATGGAGGGACGGTTTCCAGGCGCGTCCACGCTGGACGAGTTCTGGAGAAACCTGGCTGCCGGAGTGGAGTCGATTTCGTTCTTCGACGACGCCGATCTGGCCGGCGTGCCGCCCGCGCTTCTCGCGCATCCCCAGTTCGTGAAAGCCAAGGGTGTGCTCGAGAACATCGAATGGTTCGACGCAGGGTTCTTCGGCTACACGCCGCCGGAAGCGCGTGCCATGGACCCGCAGCACCGGCTGTTTCTCGAAGCGGGTTGGAGCGCGCTCGAGAATGCCGGATACGACCCGACGACTTACACAGGGTCGATCGGAGTGTACGCAGGCCTCAGCCAGAACACATACCTGCTCACGAATCTTCAGGCACACCCGGAGGTGGCGGCGGCGTTGGGCGGGGACAAGGACTTCCTCACAACGCGTCTGTCCTACAAACTCAATCTCAAGGGGCCGAGCATGGCCGTGCAGACGGCGTGCTCGACATCGCTCGTTGCCGTTTGCCAGGCGTGCCAGAGCCTCCTGAGCTACCAGTGCGACATCGCGCTCGCCGGCGGCGTGTCTGCGTCGGCGCCGAAGAACCAGGGCCACTGGTACCAGGAGGGTGGCATCCTGTCGCCAGACGGACACTGCCGCGCGTTCGACGCGAAAGCCAGGGGAACCGTGTTAGGCAACGGCCTGGGCATCGTCGTGTTGAAGCGAATGCAGGACGCGATTGACGACGGCGACGTGATCCGCGCCGTGATTCGCGGCTTTGCGGTCAACAACGACGGCTCCGCCAAGATCGGCTACACCGCGCCGAGCGTACAGGGCCAGGCGCAGGCGATTGCCGCCGCGCAGGCTCTGGCGGGCGTGGAACCGGAAACGATCACCTACGTCGAGGCGCACGGCACAGGCACCGACCTCGGCGACCCGATCGAAATGGCGGCACTCAGCCAGGTCTTCAGGGCGGCTACGTCGAAGACCGGATTTTGCGCGGTGGGCTCGGTCAAGACGAATATCGGTCACCTGGACACCGCGGCCGGTATCGCGGGCCTGGTCAAGACGGTGCTCGCGCTCGAGCACAGGCAGCTGCCGCCCAGCCTGCACTACGAAGCGCCGAACCCGCAGATCGATTTCGCAAACAGCCCGTTCTTCGTGAACACGCGCCTGAAGGCGTGGGAAGCCGAAGATGTGCGCCGGCGCGCCGGCGTGAGTTCCTTCGGCATCGGCGGCACCAACGCTCACGTCGTTCTCGAGGAGGCGCCCGAACGGGAGCGCTCGGACGAGTCGTCCAGATGGCAGCTGCTCACGGTGTCGGCCCGGAGCGAAGCCGCGCTGGAAACGGCGAGCGCCAACCTGCTGACGCATCTCAAAGCGCATCGTGACGCGGCGATTGCCGACGTCGCTTACACACTGCACGTCGGGCGCAAGAAGTTTTCGCACGCGCGAGCGGTGGTGTGCCGCGGCATCGACGACGCCATCGCGGCGCTCGAGACGCCCGATCGCCGCCGGGTGCTCGCCGGCGTGCATGACACCACGGGGCAGCAGCCCATCGTGTTCGTGTTCCCCGGACAGGGTACCCAGTATCCCAATATGGGCCGGGAACTCTACGGCACCGAGCCCGTCTTCCGTCAGCACGTTGATGACTGTTGCGCACGACTTCGACAGCCGCTCGGGTTCGATTTGCGCGAGGTGCTGTACCCGGAGTCGGACGGCCTCGAAACCGCCGCCGCTCGCCTCCATGAAACGCTGGCGACGCAGTGCGCACTATTCGCCGTCGAGCATGCGCTGGCACAGCTGTGGATCTCGTGGGGCATTCGACCGACCGCTCTGGTCGGCCACAGTGTCGGCGAATACGTGGCCGCCTGTCTGTCGGGCGTGTTGTCCCTCGAGGACGCGCTGAAACTCGTGGTCGTGAGAGGCCGGCTCATGCAGTCCGCCCCGGCGGGCGCCATGGTGGCCGTGCCGCTCGGCGAGGACCGCGTGCGCGACATGTTGCGGGACGCGACGTTCGCGGGCCTGTCGATTGCGGCGGTCAACGCGCCCTCGCAATGTGTGGTTGCCGGGGCGCCGGCAGGGATAGAAGCCTTCGAAGATCGGCTCCGTGACGAGGCCGTCACATATCAACGCCTGCTGACCAGCGGGGCGTTTCATTCATCGTTGATGTCCGGCGTCGTCGCCCCGCTCACGGCCGCGGCCCGTGAGGTGCGAATCGGGCCGGCGCGGATTCCCTACGTGTCGAATGTGACGGGGGAGTGGATTACGGAGACGGACCTCAGGGATCCCGCGTACTGGGGCCGGCACGTGGTGTCGACGGTTCGATTTGGCGCGGGCGTCGACACGCTGCTCACCTGGGGCGCTGCCGTCTTTCTCGAGGCAGGTCCCGGTCAGGCGCTGGGCTCGCTGGTCCGGCAGGTCGCCCGCACACGCGACAACCGGATCTCGGCTGTGGAGGTGATCGGTTCGCTGCCTTCGGCGCGCGACAACGATCCGGGCGGCGAGCATGTCGTGCGGGCGCTGGGACGGCTGTGGCTCGCCGGCATCGTGCCCGACTGGCAGGCGTACCACGCGAGCGAGCGGCGGCTGCGGGTCGAGTTGCCGACTTATCCGTTCGAGCGCAAGCGGTACCGGGCAGACCCGGCTGATGCCGTTTCGGGACATGCCCAGCCGTCGGCGCCGGCGGAATCGCGCCGCGCGAATCTGGATGCCTGGTTTGCGATCCCGTCGTGGTCGCGATCGCAGCCTCCCTCGTTGACATCTGCCGCGTCCGGCCGATGGCTCGTGTTTCTGGATGGGTCCACGCCCGGAGAACAGCTTGCCGAGCAACTCGAACGGCGAGGACATGCAGTCGTGCGCGTTCGAGCCGGAGACGGCTTCGGGCGCACGTCAGGCCATGAATACATGGTTCGGCCCGCAGTTCGAGGCGATTACGACTTGCTGGTGTCCGAGCTGCGCGCATCCGATGCGCTGCCGGATGCCGTGCTCCATCTCTGGCTGCTGTCCGGCTGCCCGATCGCCGGGAGCAGCGACGACTCGTTCGCGGAGGCGTGCCTGTCGCGGGGCTTTTTCAGCCTGCTGTATCTCGCGCAGGCGTGGGGCGATCTCGCGGCGACCACCAGCCTGCGCGTCGTGGTCGTCAGCGATCCGATTCACGACGTGACCGGCACCGACGGAATCTGCCCGGAGAAAGCCACGGCGCTTGGCGCCGTTCGCGTGATGCCCCAGGAGTACGAAGGCCTCAGCTGCCGCATCGTCGACGTAGTGGCGAGCGCGGACGGCCTTCAACCGCGTGCGGCAGCGCAAATCATCGCGGAGATCGAATCGGATGCGGCGGAACCCGTCGTGGCGTATCGGGGCATCGATCGATGGATTCAGACGGTGGAGCCCGTGCAGCTTCCCGGCTCTTCCGATCGGCCGGGCCTGCTTCGCGACGAGGGGACGTACTTGATCACCGGCGGTTACGGCGCCATCGGGCTGGAAATCGCGCGCTACCTGGCGTCGGCGGCGCGGGCGAATCTGATCCTCGTGGGACGGGGAGGCCTGCCGGCCCGCGAACTCTGGCAGAAGCACCTGTCCCTTCACGGACGAGAGGACGAAGTCAGCCGGAAGATCCGGGCGGTGCAGGCGCTCGAAGAATCGGGAGGCCGCGTGTTTGCCGCCCGCGCCGATGTCGCGAGCGAGGCGCAGATGCGCGAAGTCGTGGCGGAAGCGCAACGCCGCTTCGGTCGGATCGACGGTGTCTTCCATTCGGCCGGAGTCGCCGGCGGTGGCGTCATGCAACTGCGCAAGGCCGACGACGTGGCGGCCGTGATGCGGCCGAAGGTCACGGGCACCCGGGTGCTCGCCCGTGTATTGGCCGATGACGCGCCGGACTTCGTGTGGCTGTGTTCGTCGCTGAACGCCCTCAACGGCGGGATCGGCCAGGCGGATTACTGCGCGGCCAATGCCTATCTGGATGCCTTCGCCCGCGCACAGACGGCTGGCGGCGGCACGTTCACGATCTCCGTGAACTGGGACACATGGCGCGATGCCGGAATGGCGGTCAACGCCACCCTGCCGGCGGCCCTCGCCGTCGCCAGGGAGCAGGCACTGGCAGCGGGCATGACGTCCGCGGAAGGTCTCGAGGCCGTTCTGCGGTCGCTGGCGGCCGGTCTGCCCCAACTCCTGGTGTCGACGAGCGGCTGGCGGCGACCTGTGTTTCTCGACGGCGATGGGACGGCGGAGAGGGGTCAGCCTGGAGCGACCGCGCCTGTGGGCGCTGCGCTTCCACTGAACCCCCGGCCGAGCCTCGCGTCACCGTACGTGGCTCCTGAAGGCGAGCTCGCTCAAAAGATCTGCGACGTCTGGCGCGACGCGCTGGGCGTGCAGCAGGTGGGGATGGACGACAGCTTTTTTGATCTCGGCGGGCACTCGCTGCTCGCGATTCAGGTGATGGCGCGTCTCAATGCGGACTTCGGCACCGCGATTCCGGTTGCCAGGCTGTACGAAGGCCTGACGCCGTCGTTTCTCGCGGAACTGGTGCGCGAGGGGCGTCCCGTCGCCGCTGGCGAATCGGGCGATGGGGACGAGCGTCAGGAACGGCAGAAGCGGCAAAAACAGCACCAGGACAAGCGCCGGGTAGCGCGGACAGGGCAGGGGAGGCTCGTTCAATGACGGCAGGACGATCCACGGATTCCACCGACCGCTCGGACATTGCCATCGTCGGCATGAGCGGCCGGTTTCCAGGCGCCAGGAACATCGAGACGTTCTGGCAGAACTTGAAGGACGGCGTCGAGTCGAGAACCGTGTTCTCGGACGACGACCTGCGCGCGCAGGATGTGCCGTCCATGATGTTGAACTACCCCGGGTGGGTGAAGTCCGGCTTCACGCTCGACGACATCGAGATGTTCGATGCCCGGTTCTTCGGCCTGACCCCGCGCGAGGCCGATGTCATCGACCCGCAACACCGCATCTTTCTCGAAACGGCCTGGGAGGCTCTCGAGAACGCCGGCTACGACAGCGAGCGCTACGACGGATCGATCGCCGTGTTCGGAGGCTCCACCTTCAGCGGCTATCTGTCCCACAACGTGATGAAGAACGGCAAAGTCGTCAAGAGCGTCGGCGGCCGGCAGGCCGTGTACGGCAGCGTGCCCGACTATATGGTCACGCGCGTCTCGTACAAGCTGAACCTCAGAGGCCCGTGCATGTTCGTGCAGAGCGCCTGCTCGACGTCGCTCGTGGCCGTGCACCTCGGGTGTCAGAGCCTGCACAGTCACGAGTCCGACATGGTGCTCGCCGGCGGCGTCTCCGTCGCGATACCGCACAGGATGGGATACCTGTACGAGGACGGCGGCATGATGTCGCCCGACGGCCTGTGCCGGACGTTCGACAGCCGGGCCAAAGGCACTGTGTTCGGCAGCGGCGTCGGCATCGTGGTGTTGAAGCGGCTCGCTGACGCCATCGCTGACGGCGACACGATTCACGCCGTCATCAAAGGCGGAGCCGTCAACAACGACGGATCCCTCAAGGTTGGCTTCACAGCTCCGGGCGTCGTCGGCCAGTCGCAGGCGATTGCCGAGGCGATGGCGAGCGCCGGCGTTCATCCGGAGTCGATCAGCTACGTCGAGGCCCACGGCACGGGCACGGAGCTCGGCGATCCGATCGAGATCTCGGCGTTGACCCGCGCGTATCAGGCCAGCACCGACCGTACCGGCTACTGCGCCGTCGGTTCCGTCAAGCCGAACGTCGGCCACCTCGACGCCGCGGCCGGCGTGAGCAGCCTGATCAAGACGGTGATGTCGCTCAAGAACCGCCAGATCGCGCCGACGATCAACTACGAGCAGCCGAATCCGAAGATCGATTTCGAGAACAGCCCGTTCTATGTGAACACCGTGCTGCGCCCGTGGCCGGCCGACGGCACCCCGCGCCGCGCCGGCGTGAGCAGCTTCGGCTTCGGCGGCACGAACGCGCACCTCATCGTGGAAGAAGCTCCCGAGCCGAAGCCGTCCGGGCCGGCAAGGAGCCAGCAGGTCCTGCTGCTCTCCGCGAAAACCGAAACGGCGCTCGAAGCGGCGGCGGCGCGGCTGGCTGAACACCTGATCGAGCACCGCCAGGCGAATCTCGCCGACGTGGCGTACACGCTGACTGTTGGCCGCCGGATGTTCAAGCATCGCCGCGTGGTCGTGTGCGGAACCGTTCCCGAGGCCATTGACGCGTTGCAGGGCGGCGACACCCGGCGGGTTTACACCGGCGAAGCGAGCGGCAACGAGCGATCGGTTGTCTTCATGTTCCCCGGGCAGGGTTCCCAGTACGTGAACATGGGCCTCGATCTCTATCGCGAGGAACCCGTATTCCGCGGTGTCGTTGACGATTGCGCGACGCAGCTCGAGCCGCATCTCGGCTTCGACCTCAGGTCGGTGCTGTTTCCGCCCGACGGTCCGAGCGAGGCCGCATCAGAACGTCTGAAGCAGACAGCCGTCACACAGTCGGCGCTTTTCGTGATCGAACTGGCCATGGCCCGGCTCTGGATGAGCTGGGGTGTCGTGCCTGCCGCAATGATCGGCCACAGCATCGGCGAGTACGTCGCGGCGTGCGTGTCCGGCGTGCTGCGGCTCGAGGATGCGCTGCGGCTCGTCGCGCTCCGAGGACGATTGATGGGCGAGATGCAACCGGGCACGATGCTCGCCGTCCCGCTCCCCGAAAACGAACTGCAGGGCCTGCTCGGCAGCGACGTCTGGCTGGCTGCCGTGAACGCACCCTCGCTGTGCGTGGTGTCCGGCGAGAAGGCGGCTATCGACGCGTTCGCCGATCGACTGCGCCAGCAGGGCATCGAGGGCCGTCCGCTCCACACGTCGCATGCCTTTCACTCCGGCATGATGGACGCCGCGGTCGAACCCCTCGTCCAAGCCGCGAAGGGCCTCGAACTGGGCGCTCCGCAGATTCCGTACGTCTCGAACGTCACCGGCACGTGGATCACCGAGTCGCAGGTGCGGGACCCGCAGTATTGGGGACGCCACATGCGCGGATGCGTCCGCTTCGGTGATGGCGTGGCCTCGCTGCTCAGGAGCGCCGAGCGCGTCTGGCTGGAGCTCGGCCCCGGCAGCGCGCTGAGCTCGCTCACGCGGCAGCAGCTGAAGGATCGATCGACAGCGTCCACGCTGCCGACGATGCGCCAGGCGCAGGAGCAGGCGTCCGACGTCGCGGTCGTGATTGGCGCGCTGGGCCGGCTGTGGCTCGGGGTCTCGCCCATCGAGTGGCCGCGTTTCTACGCCGATCAACGCCGCTATCGGATCGCGGTCCCGACGTACCCGTTCGAGCGCACGCACCACTGGGTGGAGGCGGAGCGCGCGACCCGCTCGGTGATGCTGAGGCTTCTTTCCCAGACGCCGCTGATCGACTTCTCGGAATGGTTTCACGTTCCCACGTGGAAGCGGACCCGGCCGGCCGCTCCGGCGGTTGCCAACGCCAATGACGGGGAGACCCGGACCTGCGTCGTGTTCGCGGACGAGGGTGGAGTGGGCGCCCGCATGGCGGCCGCTCTGACCGGGCTCGGCTACCGCGCCGTCATCGTCGAACCGGGTTCGGCGTTTGCGAAGCTGAGCGCCGACCGATACACCGTCGCACCGGCGGAGCGCAACGACTACACGGCGCTGATGCGCGACCTGACCAACGAAGGCGCGGCGCCCGTCGCGGTCGCGCACCTCTGGATGCTCACGCGCCTCGGAGAGCGGGGCGCGGTGGTCCCGCGCGCATATGAGGACCGGGGATTCTACAGCCTGATCGGTCTGGCGCAAGCCATCGGCGAACTGGGGATTTCGTCGCCGATGCGCATCGGCGTGTTCACCGAAGGCGTGCACGAGGTGACGGGACAGGAAACGCTGCTGCCTGAGAAGGCGACGGTTATCGGACCGTGCCGGGTCATTCCGCAGGAGTTCCCGAATATCGCCTGCCGGCAGATTGATATCGAGCTCGCCGCCGCGAATAGCGAGAAGCAGATTGCGGGCATGGTCAGCGAGCTGTTCGCCTCGGGTACCGAACCCATCGCCGCATACCGCGGGGGTCGCCGTTGGCTGCGCACGTTCGACCCGGCCCGGTTCGATCCCGTCGCCGAGAGCGCAGCCTCGCGGCTGCGGCAGGGTGGCGTGTATCTGATTACCGGCGGCCTGGGCGGCGTGGGCCTCGTGCTGGCCGAGTACCTGGCACGGGAGTTCAAAGCCAGGCTGGTGCTGACGGGAAGGCGAGGCCTGCCGCCACGCACCCAGTGGGCCGATCACGTCGCGGCCCGCGGGCCGTTAGACGCCACGTCGAAACGGATCCAGACCGTCGAGGCACTCGAAGCCGCCGGCGGTGAAGTCCTCGTGGGGGCGGCGGACGTCGTCGACGAGGCAGCGATGCGGGCCGTCGTCGAGGAAGCGTGCGCGCGATTTGGCCGGATC
Organism: uncultured Acidobacteriota bacterium; assembly: GCA_963712905.1. Taxonomy (GTDB): domain Bacteria; phylum Acidobacteriota; class Vicinamibacteria; order Vicinamibacterales; family CAVVIG01; genus CAVQJU01. The sequence goes on from CAVQJU010000008.1 coordinate 254,317, forward strand.
GACGGCGTGATTCACGCGGCCGGCGTGGCGGGCGGCGGGATGATCCAGCTGAAGACTCCGGAGATCGCCGACGCCGTGCTGGCCCCGAAGGTGACCGGCACACAGGTCCTCGAGCGTGTCCTCGCCGGTCGGAAGCTGGATTTCCTGATGCTGTGCTCGTCGTTGACGGGCGTGCTCGGCGGCGTGGGACAGGTGGATTACTGCGGAGCCAACGCTTACCTCGACGCCTTCGCGGCGTATTACACGGCGACGACGGGGAACTTTGCGATTGCCGTGAACTGGAACGCCTGGCGGGAAGTCGGCATGGCCGTCGACACCGAGGTGCCGGCCGCGCTCAGGGACACGTTGAAGGGGGCGATGCTCGCGAGCGGCATCACCAACGGCGAAGGCGTGGACGCGTTCAAGCGGATCCTCGCGCATGCAACCGAGGCGCAGGTGGCGCTGTCGCCATTCGACGTTCAGGTGGCGATTGATGCGGAAGGGCTTCCAGCGGACGGCGACGATCCGGCGCTCGAAGCCGCGGCCGGAGACGGTTCGGCCCGCCAGGCGGCCGGGCATGCCCGGCCGAATCTCCCCACGCCCTACGTTGCGCCATCGACCGAGGTCGAGAAAAAGCTGTGCACGATCTGGCAGGACGCAGTCGGCATCGAGCCCGTCGGCGTGAACGACAACTTCTTCGATCTCGGCGGGCATTCGCTCCTCGCCGTCCAGGTGATGGGTGCGATCAACCGCGCGCTCAAGACGTCGGTTCCGGTTGCGAAGTTGTATGAAGGTCTCACGGTCGCGTTCCTCGCCAACGCGATCACGCAGAGCAGCGAGCCCGATCGGCCGGAGACAGAGGACGCGGATCTCGCGGAGAGGCGCCGGGAGAAGAGCCGGCGGCAGAAGGAACATCAACAGCGGCGACGCGTCGCCCTCGGGCGATAACACGAGAGAACCATGGATCAATCAGAAGAGATGGACAACGTGGACGCGCCGGTGACCGGAGTCGCGGTCATCGGCATGGTGGGCCGTTTCCCGGGCGCGAACGACCTCGACACGTTCTGGCGAAACATCCGGGACGGCGTCGAATCCATCACGTTCTTCACCGACGAACAGATGGCGGCGACGGGCGCCGACGCTGAGCTGCTCAAGAACCCGAGCTTCGTCAAGGCGCGAGGCGTCGTGGACGAGGTCGATCAGTTCGACGCCGGGTTCTTCGGCTACAGCAACCGCGACGCGCTGTTGATGGATCCGCAGCAGCGTCTCTTCCTGCAGTGCGCCTGGGAAGCCCTCGAGGACGCCGGTTACGACCCGCGCTCGTATCGCGGCCTGGTCGGCGTGTACGGCGGGTCGACGGCGAGCTCGTATCACAACCTGCTATACGCGAATTTCGGCCAGCTCAACGCCGACGGCCTCTCCATCGCCATCGGCAACGAACTGCCATTCCTCACGACGCGGGTCTCGTACAAGCTCGATCTCAAGGGACCGAGCTGTCCCGTGCAGACGGCCTGCTCGACCTCGCTGGTGGCCGTCCACCTTGCCTGTCAGGGCCTGCTGAACGCGGAATGCGACATGGCGCTGGCCGGCGGCGTCTCCCTCCGGCTTCCACAGGAGGCCGGGTATTTCTATCAGGAAGAAGGCATTCTCTCGCCCGACGGGCATTGCCGATCGTTTGAAGCCAAGGCGAACGGCACCATCTTCTCGAACGGCGCCGGTATTGTCGTGTTGAAGCGGCTCGACGATGCGCTGGCGGACGGCGACACGGTGTATGCGGTCATTCGCGGATCCGCCATCAACAACGACGGCGCGCGTCGGGCGAGCTTCACGGCGCCCGGCGTCGGCGGGCAGAGCCAGGTGATCGCGGACGCCCTGGCCAGCGCCGAAGTGGACCCCGAGACGATCTCGTACCTCGAAGGCCACGGCACTGCGACGGCCCTCGGTGATTCGATCGAGGTCCAGGCTCTGACCAAGGCCTTCGGGACGTCGAAGCGCGGGTACTGCGCCATCGGATCGGTCAAGGCCAACATCGGTCACCTCGATGCCGCGGCCGGCGTCGCCGGCCTGATCAAGACGATCCTGTCGATGCAGAACAAGCAGCTGCCCCCGACGGCTCACTTCGAGAAGCCGAATCCGGATATCCAGTTCGAAGCCACGCCCTTCTACGTGAACGCGAAACTTCGCGAGTGGACGCGGGCGCCCGGAACGCCGCGGCGGGCCGGCGTCAGCTCGTTCGGATTCGGCGGCACGAACGCCCACGTGATCGTGGAAGAAGCGCCTGAGGTCTCCCCGCCGGGGCCGTCGCGGCCGTGGCAGCTGCTGGCGCTCTCGGCGGAGGCGCCGGCGGTGCTCGAGAACTCGAGCGCGCGGCTGTCGCAGTTCCTGAGCACCCACGCGGTGAATCTCGCGGATGCGGCCTACACGTCGAAAGTCGGGCGGCGCAGCATGAAGCATCGCCGCGCGGTGGTCTGCCGCACGGGGGAGGACGCTGCCAGGGCGCTCGAGGCGCGCGACGCGAAGGCCGTGTTTTCCGGCAGTCATGACGGTCCGGCCCGTCCCGTGGTCTTCCTGTTCCCCGGGCAGGGCGCGCAGTACGTGAACATGGGCCTCGAGCTGTATCAGGACGAGGCCGTCTACCGGGAGACGGTCGATCGGTGCGCCGGCCTGCTGACGCCGCATCTCGGCTTCGACATTCGCGAGGTGATCTACCCGAAGGGGCCCGCGACCGAGGCGCTGTCTGAGCGGCTGACGCAAACCAGCATCGCGCAGCCGGCGCTGTTCGTGGTCGAGTACGCGCTGGCCCGGCTGCTCATGGGCTGGGGCATCGTGCCGGACGCGCTCATCGGGCACAGCCTCGGCGAGCTGGTGGCGGCATGCGTCTCCGGCGTTGTGAAGGAGGCCGACGCGCTGCGCCTCGTGGCGCTGCGCGGACGGCTGATGCACGAGATGCCGACCGGCGTCATGCTCGCGGTGCCGCTGCCCGAGGCCCGCGTGCGCCGGATGCTCGGCGATGGGCTCTGGCTCGCCGCGATCAACCACGGATCGCTCTGCGTGGTGTCCGGCGACGAGACGCACATCGCGGCGCTCGAGGCGCGGCTGCAGGAAGAGGGCGCTGAAGGGCAGCGCCTGAACACGTCGCACGCGTTCCACTCGGGGCTGATGGACGGCGCCGTCGCGCCGTTTGTCAAAGCTGTCAGCGAGACCTCGCTCGGTGCGCCGAAGATTCCCTATATCTCCAACGTGACGGGCACCTGGGTGGAAGCCGCCCAGGCCCAGGATCCGGCGTACTGGGGACGCCAGATTCGCGAGGCTGTTCGCTTCGGCACCGGCGTGACCGAACTGCTGAAGAAGGAAGAACGGCTGTTCGTGGAGGTCGGGCCCGGCAACGTGCTGAGCGCCCTCGTCCGCCGGCAAGCGCCGGGCAAGGCCGCCCACATCTTCCCGACCCTGCGTCATGCGCGCGAGGAAGGATCCGCGGTCGCGACGCTGCTCGGCGCGCTCGGCCGCCTGTGGGTCAACGGCGGCACAATCGACTGGACGGCGTTCTATGGCGACGAGGCGCGGCGCCGCGTCTCTCTGCCGGTGTATCCGTTCGATCGGCAGCGTTTCTGGGTGGATCCGCCGCCGGCGCGGCCGGCGGACAGCCGCAAGGTGCGCGCGCGGGTAGAGGGACGCAAGCCCGACATCGGCTCGTGGTTCTACGCGCCGGCGTGGGCGCGGGCGCCGCTGGCGACGGCGGCCGACGGCCTCGCGTCCGCGATGCGGGAGACATGGCTGGTGCTGCTCGACGAGTACCAGCTCGGCGATCGCCTCGTCGCGCGGCTCGAGCGTGCCGGACACGACGTGATCGTCGTCACGGCGGGCGAAGGATTCAGGCGCCTCGGATCGGGCCAGTACAGCATCGATCCGCTGTCGCGCGAGGACTACCAGGTGCTCTTCAAGGAGCTGTCGGGATCGAACAGGGTGCCGGGCGTCATCCTGCACCTGTTCGGCGTCGGCCCGGTCAGCGAGCTCGAGGGGGCCGCGCGCAACTACGGCGGCGATCACGAGCGAGGCTTCGGCACGCTGCTGCGGCTGGCGCAGTCGCTCGGCGAGTCGGACTTTTCCTCGCCGGTGCGCGTGGCGGTCGTCAGCAACGATTCACTGGATGTGACCGGCCAGGAGATGCTCGCGCCGGGCAAGCTGACGGCGCTCGGGTTGTGCCGGGTGATCCCGCAGGAATACCCGACCGTCTCGTGCAAGTACATCGATCTCGCCTGGAACGGGTTCGGGCCCGCAGACGTGACCGACAGCAATCTCGACCGGCTCCTGCACGACGCCGCCGGCAAGTCGGCCGACCCGGTCGTGGCCTACCGCGGCGGACACCGCTGGGTGCAGACCTACTCGGAGATCGATCTGGGTGAGCCGGTCGGCGCGGGACGCCTGAAGCCGAACGGCGTCTACGTCATCACCGGCGGCCTCGGCGACATCGGTCTGCAGATGGCCAAGTACCTGCTGAAGGCGGTCAACGCCAAAGTGGTGCTGACGGGCCGCAGCGGCATCCCGAAACGCGAGGACTGGAAGGCGCACCTCGATCGTCACGGCCATCACGATGCGACGAGCCAGAGAATACTTCGCGTCCAGGAACTCGAAACGCTCGGCGGTGAAGTGATGGTCCTCAAGGCCGACGCCGGGGATCTCGAGCAGATGCGCGACGCCTTCGCCACCGCGGAGGAGGCGTTTGGCGACATCAACGGCGTGATTCACGCCGCCGGCCTGATCAGCGGGGACGCCTTCCAGCTGATCGCGGAGGTCGATGCCGCCGCGTGCAGCCGCCAGTTCCAGCCGAAAATCGTCGGCCTGTGCGTCCTGGACGAGGTGATTGCCGGGCGCCCGCTCGACTTCTGCGTCCTCGTGTCGTCGCTGTCGGCGGTCCTCGGCGGCCTGCGATATGGCGCGTACGCCGCGGCCAATATCTTCATGGACGGTTTCGCGTACCGGCGAAGCCGGACCAGCACGTTCCCGTGGCTCACGATCAACTGGGACAACTGGATGCGGACGGAAGACGAGGCCCGGCTGGCGGCGTCCGGCAGCACGCCCACGGGGTTCGTGCTGACGCCGACCGAAGGCGTCGAAGCGTTCCGACGGCTGCTGTCGTCCGACTTCGGGGTCCAGGCCGTTGTCTCGACGGGCGACCTGCAGTCGCGCCTCGATCAGTGGGTCAACATGGAGGCCCTGAAGGCGGACGCCCCGCCCGAGGCGTCGCGGTCCGCGCGGCTGCCGCGTCCGAACCTGCAGACCGATTTCGTGGCGCCGGGTACGGATCTCGAACGATCGATCGCGGGCATCTGGGGGGAGCTCCTCAACGTGGACCGCGTGGGTCTCAACGACAACTTCTTCGAACTGGGCGGGGATTCGTTCCTGGGCATCCAGGTGATTTCCCGGCTCAAACGCGAACTGGGCGTGAAGGTCACCGCGGTCTCGCTCTACGAAGGACCGCGCGTCGGGCTGCTGGCCAAGATCATCACGTCAGCCGGGCAGGAGAAAGCTCCGGCGTTCGACAACAGCCGCCTGCGCGGCGAGCGGCGCCGCGAGCGGAAGCTCGGCGTCAGCGCTGTCGTGACGGTGGAAACCTAACCGGATGGCCGACAAGACCGGACAGCCGATCACGGGAATCGCCGTGATCGGCATGGCGTGCCGCTTTCCGGGCTCCTCGTCCGTCGAGGAGTTCTGGAAGAACCTCTGCGACGGCGTCGAATCGATCCGCGCCTTGAGCGACGAGGAGATGCTGGCGGCCGGGCTCGATCCCGAGGAATTGACGAACCCGAGGCACGTGGCGGCGGCGGCGCTGCTCGACGGCATCGATCGGTTCGACGCGGCGTTCTTCGGCATCAACGCGCGCGAAGCCGAGGTGATGGATCCGCAGCACCGCGTCTTCCTCGAGTGCGCGTGGCAGGCCCTCGAGGATGCCGGCTACGACGCGGAACGGTATGACGGAGCCATCGGTGTCTTCGGCGGCGGCGTGCACGACGGCTACGCGTCGCAGAACCTCATGCCGGCCGGCGTCTTCGACGAGAAGAGCTCCGTGCTCCAGACGATCCTGTCGAACGAGAAGGACTACCTGACGACGCGGGTGTCGTACAAGCTGAACCTGCGCGGACCCAGCTACAACGTGCAAACGGGCTGCTCGACGTCGCTGGTGGCGGTGCACCTGGCCTGCCAGAACCTGCTCAACTACGAAAGCGACATGGCGCTGGCCGGCGGGATCGCGATCGATGTCGGCCGCGGCCAGGGGTACTACCACCACGAAGGCAGCGTGTCGTCTCCGGATGGACACTGCCGGGCCTTCGACGCCAGGGCCGAGGGCACCGTGTTCGGCAACGGTGTCGGGATCGTCGTGCTCAAGCGGCTCGAGGACGCCCTCGCCGACGGCGACACGATTCACGCGGTCATCCTCGGGTCGGCCACGAACAACGACGGGTCGCACAAGGTCGGTTTCACCGCGCCGAGCGTCACGGGGCAGTCCAGGGTCATCGTCGAGGCGCTGGCAGACGCCGGCGTGGCGGCTGACACGATTGGATATGTCGAGGCGCACGGCACCGGCACCACGCTCGGCGATCCGATCGAAGTCGAGGCGATGACGCGGGCGTTCGCCGCGTCCACGGCGGCGCGGCAGTTCTGCGCGATCGGGTCGGTGAAGACGAATGTCGGCCACCTGGACGGCGCCGCGGGCATCTCGGGCTTCATCAAGGCCGTGCTCTCGCTGCGTCACGGCGTGCTCCCGCCGACGCTGCACTTCGAAACCCCCAACCCGAAGATTCAATTCGAGGACACACCGTTCTTCGTCAACAACCGGCTGCGCGAATGGACAACCGGCACCCAGCCCGGCACACCGAGGCGCGCCGGGGTGAGCTCGTTCGGCATGGGCGGGACCAACGCGCACGTCGTGCTCCAGGAAGCGCCGGCGATGCCTGCGGCCGGAGACTCGCGGGCGAGCCACCTCCTCGTGCTCTCGGCGCGCAGCGCCGGGGCGCTCGACACCGAGGCCCGCAATCTCGCCGACCACCTGGAGAAGCACCCCGACGTCAACCTGGCCGACGTCGCCTACACGCTGCAGGCGGGCCGCGCGGCTTTTTCGCATCGACGGGCGGTCGTGTGCGCCGACGGCGCCCACGCCGTCGGTGCCCTCAGGCAGAGCGAGGCGCAGACCCACGAGTATCGCGGCGAATCGCGCCCGGTGGTGTTCCTCTTCACCGGCCAGGGCGCCCAGTACGCGGGCATGGGCCGAGCGCTCTACGACAGCGAACCAGTATTCCGGGAATGGGTCGATCGGTGTTCGGCGCTGCTCCAGCCTCACATCGGACGCGACATCAGGAAGCTCCTGTACCCGCCCGCGTCGAATCCCGCGGAGGCACGGGCGGCGGCCGACAGTCTCGGCCGGACGGAGTACGCGCAGCCGGCCTTGTTCGTCACCGAGTACGCCCTGGCGCAGCTGTGGATCTCCTGGGGCGTGCGGCCGTCGGCATGCATCGGGCACAGCCTGGGCGAGTACGTCGCCGCGTGCCTGGCGGGTGTCTTCTCGCTCGAGGACGCCCTCAGGGTGGTTGCCGTGCGCGGCCGCCTGATGCAGCAGTTGCCGGCCGGCGCGATGACGGCGGTGACCCTCGCCGCGGCGGACGTCACGCCGATGCTCGACGGAGACCTCGCGATCGCCGCCGCCAACGCCCCGAAGCTGACGGTGGTATCGGGGCCGATTGACGCGATCGAACGCTTCGAGGCGCAGTGCGCAGGCCGTGCCGAGTTCCGGCGGCTGCAGACGTCGCACGCGTTCCATTCGCCGATGATGGAACCGATCATCCAGGAATTCATCGAGCTGCTGGCCGGCATCGAACTGGGCGCGCCCTCGCTGCAGTACGTGTCGAACGTCACAGGCAAGTGGATCGACGCCGACCGGGCCGCGAGCCCCGAGTACTGGGCCACGCATCTGCGCCGCGCGGTCCGGTTCGGGGATGGGGTCCGGTTCCTGCTGGAGAGCGGCTCCTGGCACTTCGTGGAGGTCGGACCCGGACGGACGCTGGCCTCGCTCGTGAAGCAGGCCGGTGGAGTCGAAGACGCGCTGGTGCTGACGAGCCTTCCACACGCCGTGGATGCCGCCGGCCGCGGCGGCGACGCCGCACACATGCTGACCACGCTCGGCCGGCTGTGGCAACACGGCGTCGACGTGGACTGGACGGCGCTGCGCGGACCGGACCGCCCGCGCCGCGTTTCACTCCCCACGTATCCGTTCGAGCGCGAGCGGTACTGGGTAGAGCCGACCGACGAACAGAGAGGGAAGACACCGCCCCCGGTCGACCCGCTGGCGAAACAGGCCGACATCGCGAACTGGTTCTACGTTCCGGAGTGGCGGCAGACGCCGCCCGCGCTGTACTACGCGCAGGGCCGTACGGTTGACCCCGCGGCTGTCTGGCTGGTATTCGCGGCATCCGGCGAGCTGAGCGCCGCGGTCCTCGATCGACTCGCCGCTCATGCGGGACGCGACCGGATCGTCACCGTGGTTGGCGGCGCCGAGTTCGTCCGGCGCGATCCCCTGAGCTACGTCATCGATCCCGAACGTGCCGGCGACTACGTCCGCCTGCTCGGCGAACTGGACGCCGCCGGCAAGTTCCCGGCGGTCGTCGCGCACTTGTGGAACGCCGCCGAGGGCGGTGCCGCCGTGGCCGCCGGGCCTCGGGGCGCCGAAGACGCGCAGTCGCGCGGCTTCTTCAGCCTGGTCTGGCTGGCGCAGGCCATCGCGGCGTGCGGCCGCGAAGGCGAGCCCAGAGCCGCGTCGATCAAGGTCGTGACCAGCGATCTCTTCGACATCACGGGCGCCGAGCCGCTGCGGCCGGAGAGAGCGACGCTGCTCGCGCCGGTGCGCGTGATCCCGCAGGAGCATCCGGAGATCCGCTGTTTCGCCGTGGACGTCTCGTCGGCGGAGCGATCGATGGCGGCCACGGCACGCCTCGTCGCCGACGAGCTCCTCGCCGAGGCCCGGGAAATCTGCGTCGCCTATCGCGGCGGGCACCGATGGTCACAGCTGATCGAGCCGTTTCTCATCGGCGCCGTCGAACCCGATCGCGTGCCGCTGCGTGAGGCTGGCGTCTACCTGATTCTGGGCGGTCTTGGCGCGATCGGCGCGGCGATCGCCAGGCACCTGGCGCGGACGAGGCGCGCACGGCTGGTGCTCGTCAACCGATCGCCGCTGCCGGATCCGGGCGAGTGGGCAGGCTGGATCGCGTCCCACGACGAGCGCGACGCGATGAGTGCGCGGATTCGAGCGGTGCAGGAGATCGAGGCCGCCGGCGCCGAGGTGCTGGTCGCCGCGGCGGACATCGCAGACCGCGATCAGATGGCCGCGCTCGTGGATCGCGCCGTGGCGCGGTTCGGACGAATCGACGGCGTGATTCACGCCGCCGGCGTCGCGGGCGCCGGCACGATTCAACTGAAGAAGCGTGAGGGCGAAGGATCCGTCCTCGCCGCACTCGAGGACATCGATCGGAGGAGTTGCGAAGCACAATTCCGCCCGAAGGTGCGGGGCTTGTTCGTCCTCGAAGAAGTGCTGGGCGATCGGCCGCTGGATTTCTGCCTCGTTGTCTCGTCGCTGTCCACCCTGACCGGCGGGCCAGGCTACGCGGCCTATGCGGCCGCCAACATGTTCATGGACGCGTTCGTCCGCCGTCACAACCAGCAGTCCGCCGTGCGCTGGTTGAGCGTGAACTGGGATGCCTGGTCGTTCCACGCGGCCGGCGCCTCATCGTCGGCGGTGTCGCGGATGACGCTCAGCGAGGCGGAGGGGCTCGAGGTCTTCGAGCGCCTGCTGAGCGTGGCGCCTCTCGGCCACCTGATCGTCTCGACGATCAATCTCTATGCGCGGCTAACACCCACGCCTGCGCAGAAAGAGGGTGATCGCGCGGCGCCGAACGACGCCGGCGGGCAGACGCTCTACAACCGGCCCGCGAGCCTGGAGTCGAGTTACGAAGAGCCGCGGACGGCGCTCGAACGGACCGTTGCGGGCATCTGGCAGGAAGTGCTCGGGATGGACCGGGTCGGCCGCGCCGACAGCTTCTTCGAACTGGGCGGCCATTCGCTGCTGGCCGTTCAGGTCGCGGCGCGGCTCGAAGACGTGCTGCAGATGGAAGTGCCGATGCGGAACGTGTTCGACGCGTCGACTCTGGCCGATCTGGCGGCGCGCATTCAGGACGTGCTGATGGCGGCGCAGGGCGAGGAAGTGCTCGTCGGCGGCGACGGCGGGGACATCGAGGACGTGGAGATATGACGACGGTTGAGTTTCTGGCGCACGTGCGCGGCCAGAACATCCGGCTGTGGGCCGAGGGCGATACGCTGCGGCTGCGCGCGCCGAAAGGGGCGCTCACGGCGGAGCTGCGCGACGAGCTGACCGGACGCAAGGCTGAAATCCTTGCCGCGCTGCGCGCCGGCGAGACGCAGAAGCGGGCGGCCGTCCCGCTCGAACCTATCGCACGCGACGGCGACCTGCCCCTGTCGTTCAGCCAGGAGCGCCTCTGGTTCCTGCACCAGGTGAGTCCGGAGAGCGCCGCCTATAACATCGTGTCCTCGCTTCGATTCGAGCGCGGTGTGGACGTCGCCGCGCTCGAGCGGAGCCTCAACGCCCTGACCGAGCGCCACGAAACGCTGAGGACGACGTTCATCAGCCGCGAGGGGGAGCCGCTTCTTCGCATCGCGCCTCACCGTGCCACGCCGCTGCCGGTGCTCGACCTGCGATCGCTTCCCGACGCCGAACGCCGTGAGCGGGCGGCAGCCGTCAAGGCCCGCGAAGCCGAGTTGCCGTTCGATCTCCAGCAGGGACCGCTGCTGCGGTACACGCTGGTTCGCGTGACCGAGGATGAGGCCGAGCTGTTGGTCGCGCTGCACCACGTCATCAGCGACCGCTGGTCGCTCGGCGTGCTCATGAACGAGCTCCAGATCCTCTACCGGGGACTGGTCGACGGCGTGGACGCCTCGCTGCCCGAACTGCCCGTTCAATACGTCGATTTCGCCTACTGGCAGCGTGAGCGTCTGCAGGGCAGTGCGCTCGAAGATCAGCTGGTCTACTGGCGTGAACGCCTCGCCGGCACGCCCGCGGTGCTCGACCTGCCCATCGATTGCCAGCGGCCGGCCGAGCAGACGCATCACGGGTCGTGGGAGTGGCGTCAGCTGCCGGAGCCGGTGGGCGCCTCGGTGAGGGCGATGTCCATCCGGGCGGGCGTCACCCCGTTCATGATCTTCGTCGCGGCATTCGACGCGCTGCTGCATCGATACACTGGCCAGGACGACATCCTCCTCGGCACGCCGATCGCCGGCCGCACGAACCGGCTGCTCGAAGGTCTGGTCGGCTGCTTCGTCAACATGCTCGTCCTGCGCGAGGACCTCTCGGGGAACCCGACGTTCCTCGAACTGCTGGCGCGTGTGCGCGAGACGGCGCTTGGCGCCTACAGCCACGCCGAGGTCCCGTTCGAGAAGCTGGTTGCCGATCTGCATCCGCAGCGCGACATGAGCCGATCGCCGCTATTCCAGGTGGCCATCGCGTACCAGAGCTCGCCCAAGGCGGTCGAGACGCCCAACGACGTCAGCATGACCGCAAGCGGCGGCACGCTGTTCGACCTGACGCTCTTCATCGAGGACGTGAACGGCGCGTACACCGTCACCGCCGAGTACAACGTGGATCTGTTCGAGCAGGCCACGATCGAACGAATGCTCGGGCATTTCGAAACGCTCATCGGCGCGGCGCTTGCGGCGCCCGACCAGCCGATCGGCCTGCTGCCGATCTTGACAGCCGCCGAGCCGTCGCAGTTGCTGCCGGCGTGGCGCGGCGCAGTCGAGCCTCTCGAGGACGACGTCCGCATTCACGACCTGTTCGCGCGTCAGTCGGTCAGGACACCTGATGCCGTCGCGGTCCGCTGCCGGGGCGAGTCGTGTACATACGCCGAGCTCAACGCGCGCGCGAATCAGCTGGCGCGCTATCTCCGCGCCCGGGGCGTGGAGGCAGAAACGCTCGTCGGCCTCAGCGCCGAGCGATCGATCGAGATGCTGGTCGGCCTGCTCGGCATCCTCAAAGCGGGTGGGGCGTACGTTCCCCTCGACCCGTCCTATCCGGCCGATCGGCTCGCCTTCATGCTGGACGACGCCGCGGTCTCCATTCTCGTCACGCAGGCGCCGCTGCTCGACGTCGTTCCCGGCGGGCAGCGGCAGGCGATCTGCCTGGATCGTGACTGGCCGGAGATCGCGCGGGAGAGCGCAGCCGATCTCGAGCCGCTCGGCGGAGGCGCAAACCTCGCGTACGTGATCTACACATCCGGGTCGACGGGCCGGCCCAAGGGCGTCCAGATCCCGCATCGCGCCGTCGTCAATTTCCTGCGGACCATGGCGCAGCGGCCCGGGCTGGCCGCCGGGGACGTGCTGGTGTCGGTCACCACGCTGTCGTTCGACATCTCGGGGCTCGAGATGTATCTCCCGCTCATGGTCGGTGCGCGTGTCGTGGTGGCGACGCGCGAGGACGTCACGGACGGACGGCAGTTGCAGGCGCTTCTCGAGTCCGAGGGCGCCACGGTGATGCAGGCGACGCCCGCCACGTGGCGGCTGCTGGTCGAGGCGGGTTGGACGGGACCCGGGCTGAAGATGCTGTGCGGCGGGGAAGGCCTGCCGCAGGAGCTGGCGGCCCAGCTGATCGAGCGCGGTGCGGAGCTCTGGAATCTTTACGGGCCGACCGAAACGACCATCTGGTCCACGGCGGAGAAGCTGGGGGCCGGAGAGGGAAACGTCACGATCGGACGCCCCATCGCGAACACGCAGACCTACGTGCTCGATCGAAATCTCCAGCCGCTGCCGGTTGGCGTGCCGGGCGAGCTGTATATCGCGGGCGACGGGCTCTCGCGGGGTTATCGTCAGCGTCCGGACCTGACCGCCGAGCGCTTCCTGCCGAACCCGTACGGACCGCCAGGTTCGCGGATGTACCGGACCGGCGACTTGGCGCGCTTTCTGGCAGACGGCCGGATTGAATGCCTGGGACGTGTCGATCACCAGGTGAAGGTCCGCGGTTTCCGCGTCGAGCTCGGCGAGGTCGAATCGGCCGTGGCCGCACACCCGGCCGTCAAGGAGACGGTCGTGTTCGCCGAGGAAGTTGGCGCGGGCGACACGCGCCTGGTCGCCTATGTGGTGTATCAGCCGGGCGAGTCGCTGACGGCGAGCGAGCTGCGGAAGCTGGTGCGGGAGACGCTGCCCGAGTATATGGTCCCGTCGTTCTTCGTGAAGCTGGACCGGATCCCGTTGACGCCCAACGGCAAGGTGAACCGCAGGGCGCTGCCCGGACCCTTCCAGGGCGCTGGCCCGGAGCGCGAACGCCTCGCGCCGCAGACCCAGACCGAGGTGCGCATCGCCGAGGTCTGGCAGCGTGTGCTGGGCATCAACGACATCAGCGTGGGCGACAACTTCTTCGACATCGGCGGCCACTCGCTCCTGTCCATGCGTGTAGTGGCTGAAATCGACCGGGTGATTGGCGCCAAATTGAATCCGAGGGTCATGTTCCTCGAGAGCCTCAAGCAGATCGCGGCCCAGTGCGATCGGCAGCTGGGAGCACTCATCGCATGAGGGAGCATGCCCTTCTGTTCGGCGACGCGCAGGGTCTCGTGGGCGTGATCACCGATCCGCCGGGACCGGGAGGCTCGTCGCGTCCGGGAGTCATCCTGCTGAACGCCGGGGTGATCCACCGCGTTGGCCCGAGCCGCCTCTACGTCAACCTGGCGCGCGCGCTGGCGTCGATCGGATGCGTCGCGACCAGGTTCGACCATTCGGGGATCGGCGATAGCGCGACCCGACGCGACGATGCGCCCTTCGAGGTCAGCAGCATTCAGGAAGCGCGCGCGGCGATGGACGCGATGCAGGAATCGCGCGGGATCGACCGGTTCGTGCTCATCGGCCTGTGTTCGGGAGCCGTGACGGCCTTCGACGCCGCCGGCGTGGACGATCGCGTGGCGGGCGTCGTCATGATCAACCCGCAGGGGTTCGATCTCAACCCCGAGTGGAACGGCTACATCGCCAGCCGGGGAGACGCCCGGCGCTACTGGAAGCGGTCGTTGTTCAGCCCGACGAGCTGGTGGCGCGCGCTCACCGGGCGCGTGGACTACAAGCGTCTCGTTTCCGTCCTGTTGCGCCAGGCCTCGGGGCCGGGGCGGGCGCGCGAGGTCGTGTCGTCGATTGTGACGCGCGTGGCCGCGGAACTGCAGAAGCTGATGGACCGCAAGGTGCGGACGCTGCTCGTGTGCTCCGAAGGCGACGACGGCATCGAGTACATGAACGTAATTCTCCAGCGGGACGTGCGCACGATGACGTCGGCCGCGCACCTGACGGTGGAAATTCTGCCCGGAGCGGACCACAGCCTCACGCTGCTCGACAGTCAGCGTCGCGTAGTGGATGTCGTCCGAAACTGGGCGGGTTCCTTCGAGCCGGGAACCGTGCGCCGGCCGGAGGCCGTCGAGCCCGGGGAGACCGATCTCGAATCCGAGGCGACGCTTTCGATTTCGATTTGATTGACTGAAACAGAATGCCGACAACCATCGACCCCATCGCGCCTCCCAGGTCCGAGCCTGCACCCAGCCGGACTCGCGTGGCCGTCAGCGTCAGGAATCTCAGCAAGCGATTCCGCCTGCGGCGGCCGTTCGTCGAGACGCTGCGCCATCCGTTCCAGCAGAAGTACATGCAGGCGCTGACCGACGTGAACGTCGACATCCAGGAAGGGGAGTTCTTCGGATTCCTGGGGGCGAACGGCGCCGGCAAAACGACACTCTTCAAGACTCTCGCGACGCTCGTCAGCCCCGACCAGGGAACCGTGATCGTGGACGGCTTCGACGTGACGACTCACGCGGCCGACGTCCGCCGCGTCCTGACGCCCGTGATTGCCGACGAACGCAGCCTCCGCTGGAGGCTGTCGGCTCGAGAGAACCTTCGGCTGTACGCGGTCCTGTACGGGCTGCCCGCCAGAAAAGTTGCCGCGCGCGTGGACGAAGTGCTGGAGATCGTCGGGCTGGACCCGTCGGACGACAAGCTGGCGGGGCGATTCTCGTCGGGCATGCGACAGCGCCTGCTGATCGGCCGGGCGCTGATTCCGCAACCGCGAATCCTGCTGCTCGACGAGCCGACCCGCAGTCTCGATCCGGTCTCGGCCCGGACGCTGCGCGCGTTTCTGCGCGATGAAATCTGCAAGCGGCTGGGGTGCACGATTCTCCTGGCGACGCACACGTCCGAAGAAGCCTTCGAGCTCTGCGACCGCGTGGCGATTCTCAACCACGGGCGGCCGCTGGCGATCGGGCCAACCGACAAACTGCAGCTCGAGTTCGGCGAGGACCACTACCTTCTGTGGACACGCACCGCGAATCATCCGGCGTTCGACATGCTGGCGAGCCGGGGCGTCATCGGCCAGGCGGTGATTCGGGGAATAGACGACGAAGGCTGGGTCAGGATGGAGATGGCGATTCCGGGCGGACCCGACACCGCGGCGGGCGTGCTGCAGCAGTTCGTTCAGCAGGGTCTGTCGGTGGCGCGGTTCGAGCGCCTCGAGCTCTCGCTCGGTGAATTGATTCAGCGTGTGATTACGCGGAAGGCTGGAGGGCGGAGTGAGTAGGGCACTGGCGATCGTCCGGGCAAACTGGCTGACGGCGCTGAGCTATCGGCTCGAAACGATGTTTTCGTTCCTGGGCCTCTTCATCGCGGTCGTACCGCTCTATTTCGTCAGTCACGCCCTGCAGCCAATGATGGCGAGCACGATCAAAGCTGAAGCCCCTGAGGTACTTCGGGTTTCTGATCGTCGGCTGGGTCGCGTTGTCGTTCGTCAACACGGCCGTCACGGGACTCCATGGGGCGTTGAGCGGTGAGATTTCGACCGGGTCATTCGAGGCCCTGCTGAGCACGCCGACGTCGCTTCCGGCGCTTCTGTCCGGGCTGATCGGTCACGCGCTGACCATGAACGTCATCCGCGCAGCAGTCATCCTGTCGTTCGCCACCCTGTTTGGCCTCCACATCGTCTGGAGCTCGGCGCTGTCCGGCCTCGGGATTCTGTTCCTGATCCTCCTTTCGTATTTGCCGTTCGGCATCGTCGCGGCCGCGCTCGTGCTCGGGTTTCGGACAACCGGGCCGTTCCCGACGATGACCTTTTACGCGTCGGCGCTGCTCGGCGGCGTCTACTATCCGACACAGGTGATTCCGTCGTGGCTGGCGCAACTGTCCGTGCTGGTGCCGCTGAGATACGGGCTGAAGTCGCTGAGACGCACGTGGCTCGACGGCGCGCCGCTGTCGGCTTCCTTTGCGGATCTTGGCGTCCTGGTCGGCATGATTCTCGTGGGATTTGCGCTCAGTCTGGCGGCGTTCGCGCTCGCGCTGCGATACGCCAAGAGAGCCGGAACCCTGGCGCAATACTGATCGGCCCGAACAGATGCAGCCCTTTTACTTCGGAACGTCGCAGAAACAGTTGTTCGGCGTGTATCACCCGCCGGGCGCGAAGGCGCCCCGCCAGTCGGCGATCGTGCTGTGCCAGCCGCTCGGGCATGAGTACCTGCGGGCCCACCGCGCGTTCCGGAACCTGGCGGTGTCTCTGGCGAGCCAGGGGTTCCACGTGTTGAGGTTCGACTACTACGGCTGCGGCGACTCGGGCGGCGACGGCGAACAGTCGACGGTGGAGCAGTGCCTGTCTGATCTGGCGGCGGCGATCGAGGAGCTCAAGGACACGTCCGGGGCGGCGAAGGTCTCGCTGATCGGATTGCGCTTCGGCGCGACGCTGGCTGCGCTGACGGCTTCACGCCGCCAGGATATCGATCGGATCGTGCTGTGGGACCCCGTGCCGGACGGGCGATCGTATCTCGAGGACGTCCGCGACCTGCACGACAGCTGGCTCCACGACCGGATGGGTGTTCGCGCGATCGCCGATCCGGCGCGGACCGAGCTGCTCGGGTTCCCGGTCGCCGGAACGATTCGGGAACAGTTCCAGACCGTGACGCTGATGCCGTTTCCGGCGCTCCGGACCCGTGGGGTGTGGCTGATGGTGTCGGAAGAGCAGACGCGCTACCAGATGCTCCGGTCGAGCATCGAAGCGGCCGGCATGTCCGTGACCTACGGCGTGGTGCCGGGAGACGGCGACTGGGAGCGCCTTGATTTCGTCCACCAGACCCTGCTGCCGCACGCGATGGTGCGGGCGATTACATCGGCGATGGCGTCTTGATCGTGAGGAAGACGAGGAGGCAGTTATGACGTGGGTTTTGCTGGCGACCGGCATTCTCGTCTGGGCTTGGATCCTGCTGGCCCTGGCCGTGGCGTTTGTGAACCACGGCCGGGTGCGGCGTGTCGTGGAGACCCGGCGCTGGCTGCCGTACGCGCTGTTTGCGCGCTACCGCTTCCTCGGCGCCCTGGGCGGCATCCTGGCGAAGCTGCGCGTGCCGTCGGCCGTGCGCAACCGTGAAATCATCGAGGCGCATCAGGCCATCTCGCTCGCCGACATGGAGGAGCTCCGCAACATCGTGGCCGAGATGGACGACCTGCCGACGATCCGGAAGGGCAAGGCGGCCCTCGGCCTGACGACGATGTTCGGGATGTCCACGTTTCCGGTCCACAAGAGGCCGTCGGCCTTCACACACCCGATGCAGTACCCGCCGTACCTGATTCCGGGCGTGCCCGCGAGGCCCTTCTACGAAGCGGCCGAATTCGAGTGGGCGCAGGTCCTCGAGCGCGAATACCCGTCAATCAAGAAGGAGCTCAACCAGGTGCTGTCCGACAGCGGCGCCGGGTTCAAGGGCTACATGAGCGAAGCCAACTTCCGCCACCAGGGCTGGAACACGTTCAACTTTTTCTTCTACGGGAAGAAGTTCGAGGAGAACTGCGAGCGGTGCCCCGAGACCACCCGGATTCTCGAGTCGCTCCCGCGATTCGAGAAGGATCACATCATGTTTTCGTCGCTCAACCCGCATGCGCGGATTCCGCCGCACGTGGGGCCGATGAACGGCATCCTGCGCGGGCACCTGGGCATGGTGGTGCCGCCCGGATGCTACATCCGCGTCGGGCCCGACGAGCGGACGTGGGAAGAAGGCAAGATGATGGTGTTCGACGACTCGTTCGAACACGAAGTGTGGAACCATAGCGACTTCGTCCGCATCGTGCTGTTCATGAACTTCTGGCACCCGTGCTTCGCCGACCAGGAGATTCCCGCGCTCGAGCGGTTCCGGGCGGCGTACGAGCGCGGCCCGCTCTCGAGGGTGCACGCCGACAACCAGGCGGCGAAACGGGCCCACGACCTGGAAGTCCGCGTGCCGCAGAAGGCGCAGGTCGCCTGAACGATGAGCGTGGTTCCGGCTGCGTCCGAGCCGACTCCCTCCGCAGACGAAGCGCCGGCGATCGCGTCCCCCGACGAGGCCGGCGACGATCGGAGCGGCCGCGACCGCCTCGTGTGGAATGTCCTCGCCAGCTGGGCCGGACACGTCGTGTTCATCGTGGCCGGCTTCATCATGCCGCGCCAGATCGACCGGCACGTCGGGCAGGTCGGCCTGGGCGTCTGGGATTTCGGGTGGACGACCGTCAACTACTTCTTCCTCGCGCAGATTGGCGTGGGCGTCTCGGTGAACCGGTACGTCGCCAGGTACCGATCGGCTCGGGACAACGACGGGCTCAGCCGGATGATTTCGTCGGTCGTGCTGCTGCAGCTTATCGCGGCGGGCATCGTGCTGGCGCTGACGGCGGCATCGGCATCCTGGCTGCCGTTCTTCTTTCGGGAGGATCTCCGCGGCGAGGCCGACGTCGCCACCCGGGTCATCGCGCTGCTGGGTGTGGCCGTTGCCGTCCGCATGGCGTCGCAGCCGTTCAGCGGCGTCGTCACCGGCTGCCACCGGTGGGACCTTCACAACCTGCTGAACAGCGGAACCTATGGAATCACCGTCCTGGGGATGCTGCTGGCACTCTGGAAGGGTGGAGGGCTCGTCCACATCAGCGCGGTGTACCTGATTGGCACGATCGCGGGTGAAATCGTCCGCGTGGGCCTGGCGTTCAGGGTGTGCCCCGAGTTGAAGGTGTCGCCCTCGAGGGCACGGTGGTCGGAGGCCCGCGGGCTGATCGTGTTCGGCGCCAAGCTCTCGACGCCGGACACGTTCAATATCTTCGTCGCGCAGCTGACGAACATGCTCGTCCTGAGCCAGATCGGGATCGCGACGCTGGCGGTGTACTCCCGCCTGGGCGCCCTCATCCGCCACACCGAGAACATCATTGCGAAGTACAGCCAGCCGCTGACGCCGACCGCCAGTTCGCTGGAGGGCAGCGGGCAGGACGCGGAGGTGCGGGACCTCGTCATCGGCAGCACCAGGTTTGCGGCCTACCTGATCTGGCCGATCCTGCTCGCGTTTGCGATCGTGGGCGACGATATTCTGCAGGTGTGGATGGGGCCCCGGTACGACCCGACCTGGGTGCTGACGTTCATGGCGATCGGTTCGATGTTTCCGATCAGCCAGCAGCCGATCTTCTCGATTCTCGTGGGGCTGAACCTTCACGGGAGGTTCGCGGCGGCCCAGATGGTGGGGTCGATTCTGGGGTTCGTCGCCAGCCTGATCGCACTGCGGTGGTTTCACTACGAGCTGCTCGGCCTGGCGGCCGTCGGGCTCTCAGTGACGAATGCCGTCGCGCTGTTCGTCGCGGTCGATACGTGCCGGCGCCTGTCGATCCCGGTGCGGCCGTATTTCATGCGAGCATACGGGGGACCGCTTGCCTGCGCGGCGCCGTTCGGGGCCGGCCTCATCGCGGTCAATCTCGTCTTCCAGGGCCGTCCGATTACGACGCTGGTCGCCTCGGCGCTGCTCGGTGTCTTCATGCTCGTGCCGCTCTACTGGCGCATCGTTCCGCCCGAGATGCGTGAAGGCCTGGTGCGAAACGTGACGACCAGGCTCGCCGCGTGGCGGCTGGGATTCCAGGTGCCCTGATGCGGACCCAATCGCCGGCCGCCGGAGCGGCAGTTGCCGTGGCGTTGCGTTCGTGGCCCTACCCGTACCGGGCGGCGCTCGCTATCTGCAGCGACCTGGACGAGACGCCGACGGCGGGCGACTACCTCGAGATGGCGCGGTTCCTGAACACGGACGAGTCCACGAGGCTCGGCCGCGGGGTGAACCTCGAAATCGGCAACAGCATCTACTTCGACATGCCGGCCTCGCAGTTCTCGTACTGGAACGGCGACGACGCGGCGCGGGCGAGGGTTCGGGCGCTCATCCGGTCGGGGCACATCGACTGTCTGCACTCGTTCGGCGACCTGGCGACGACGCGTCAGCATGCCGGCCGCGCGCTGGACGAGCTGGCCCGGCACGAATGCGCGTTGAAGGTCTGGATCGATCACGCGGTCGCGCCTTCAAATTTCGGCGGGGACATCATGCGCGGCTCGGGCGATGTCGTCGGCACGCCGGTGTTCCACGCCGACCTCACGCACGCGTTCGGCATCGAGTACGTCTGGCGGGGCCGTGTCACGAGCGTCATCGGGCAGGACACGGGCCGGCGCCTGGGCGGCATCGCGCGGCGTTCGCACCCGGTGGCATCGGGGATCACGGTTGCGAAGGAGGCCGCCAAGGGGCTCTTTGCCCGCGGCGGCAGCGCGAAATACGCCCCGCACAAGTCAAACGTCGTGCTGTGGCACTCCGCCTTGCGGAGCGGGCAGCCCGTCGTCGAGTTCCTGCGGTCGAACCCGAGCTGGGCGGGCATCAGCGTCCACGACACGCTCGACGGCCTTGGCGAGGTCGTCAACGAGACGATGTTGAACCGGCTTGTCGAGCGCGAGGCCGCGTGCGTGCTGTACACGCACCTTGGCAAGACGGCGCAGCCCGGGCGCGTGCTGGCGCCGCAGACCCGCGCCGCGCTCGACCTTGTGGCTGACGCTCACAACAGCGGGCGGCTGCTTGTGGCGACCACGCGGCGGCTCCTCGACTTCTGCCGGACGAGGCGGGGCGTCTCCTGGACGGCGTCCGGCGGGCCGGACACCGTGCGCATCGACGTGTCGACGGCGGGGCTGTCCGGCGCCGGCCTGCGGGACCTCGAGGGACTGACGTTCTATACCGATCCCGGGGCGCGCGTGCGGCTCGCGATTGACGGGCGCGACGTGCCGGGGCTCCGCCGGAACCCGCCGGACCACACCGGGCGCGCCAGCGTCTCGGTTGCGTGGCCGCGGCTGTCATTTCCTCAGCTGTAACAAGCCATGTGCGGCATAGCCGGTTTCGCGGGGTTCGACGACAACGCGCTGCTGCGCGCGATGAGCGCGAGCCTGACGCATCGCGGTCCGGACGCCGAGGGGTTCTATACGGCGCCTGGCGTGGCCCTGGCGTCGCGCCGTCTGAGCGTCATCGATCTCGAGACGGGCAACCAGCCGATTG
Source organism: uncultured Acidobacteriota bacterium (assembly GCA_963712905.1). Lineage (GTDB taxonomy): Bacteria > Acidobacteriota > Vicinamibacteria > Vicinamibacterales > CAVVIG01 > CAVQJU01. The sequence goes on from CAVQJU010000008.1 coordinate 275,700, forward strand.
CCAACGAGACGCGCGACGTCTGGGTCGTCTTCAACGGCGAAATCTACAACTGCGACGCGCTGCGCGCCGGGCTCGAGCGCCGCGGCCATGTCTTTTCGTCGCGGACCGACACCGAGTGCATCGTCCATCTATACGAGGACCACGGTCTCGACTTCGTCCAGCACTTGCGCGGCATGTTCGGCATCGCGCTGTGGGATGTGGCGCGCCAGCGTCTCGTGCTCGCGCGCGACCGTATCGGCGAGAAGCCGTTGTACTACGCGTGGGACGGCGCGCGTCTGCTCTTCGGGTCCGAGTGCAAGGCGATCCTGCAGTCCATCCGGCGTCGAAGCGTCGACCGCCAGGCTGTGTGCGACTACCTCGCGATGGGGTACGTGCCGGCACCGAGGACCTTCTACGACGGCATCTCGAAGCTGCCCCCGGCGCACATGCTCGTCTACGAGGGCGGACGATCGACGGTCAGCCGCTACTGGGTCCGCAGCGGTCCGTCGCCCGCCCCGCCGTCGTACGAGGCGGCCTCGGAGGAGCTCGGGCAGCGCCTCGCCGACACCGTCCAGCTCTGCCTCAAGAGCGACGTCGAGGTGGGCGCGTTCCTGAGCGGCGGCATCGATTCATCCGTGATGGTCGCCCTGATGCGCCCGCATGCGACCCGCGTCCAGACCTTCGCTGTTGGCTATGCCGGCGCAGCCGCGGGTTTCAACGAGCTGGAGTACGCGCGCAAGGTCGCGCGCGACCTGGGGACCGAGCACCACGAGCTGATTCTCGGCGCCGGCGCCCAGCTCGACCGGCTGCCGTCGATCCTGTGGAACTACGACGAACCGAACGGCGAGCCGACCTCCATCCTTGTGAACCAGCTGTCGGAGTTCGCCGCACGGCGGGTAAAGGTGGCCGTGAGCGGGACGGGCGGAGACGAGATCTTCGCCGGCTACCCGCGTTACGGCGCGGTGGGGCTGCGCGAACGGTACCTGCGCGTGCCGCGTTTCGTCCGGAAGCAGATGGTCGAGCGCGTGATGGCGACCTGGCCGGAGTCGACGCGCGGGGGCCGTCTGGTGCGGCGGGCGCGGCGGTTTGTCGCATCCGCGGACCTGCCGGCCGACGCCGCATACGCGTCGTGGGTGAGCCTCCTCCCGACGGACGTTCGCCGGGGGCTGCTGGCGGAGTCGGCCACCCGCGGCGTCGAAGACCCCGATGGCGATCGTGTCCTGCGCGCCTACCTGATGGGGCCGTCCGACCGGAGCCTGCTCGACCGGGCCACCGCCCTCGACGTCGAACAGTATCTGCCCGAGTATCAGCTCACGTACGTCGATCGCATGAGCATGGCTCACGGCCTCGAAGTCCGCGCGCCCCTCACCGACTACGAGCTCGTGAACTACGTGACGTCGCTGCCGATGTCCTATCGCCTGAAGGGCAGCCACAGCAAGCACATCTTCAAAGAGGTGAGCCGGCGATGGGTCGATCCCGCGATCGCCGAGCGCAAGAAGGTCGGCTTTGATTCGCCGGTCGGGCAGTGGTTCAAGGACGAACTGCGCCCGTTTCTCACGAGCTTCATGGCTCCCGATCAGCTGACACGCTCAGGCCTGCTCGATGCCGGCGCCGTCCAGCGCTTGATGGCAGACCACCTGACAGGCCGGCGCGATTACTCGCTGCAGCTCTGGAGCCTCGTTACGCTCGAGGCGTGGTACAGGATGTACATCGAAGACGGCGTCGTGACCGGGCGCGATTACCGTCTTGGCGATCTTCGCGGCATCCCGTCGAACGTGGCCCGCGCGGCCACGGCCGCGGCGGCCGGTGTTCCGATCGGGGCCGGCGCATGAAGCGTGCGCTGATTCACGCAGGCGTTCGAAGTGCGCTGGCGGTCTATGGCGCCGCGCTCGCCGGCGCGCGGCTCGTGCGGCGGCGGCCGCGGCCGATCGACGAACGCGGTTGCGACATCCTGCTGACCGGCATGTTCCAGTCGAACTCGTGGGTCGAGCACCATCTTCGTCCGCTGGCGCTCGCCGCGAGTTGCCGGTCCATCACGCTCGTCGCGACGTCAGCTCTCGCGCCCATGGACAAGGTGTCTGTGGTGCAGCCTCCACGCTGGCTGATTCGCGCCGCCGGATCGGCCGGCGCCCGGCTGCTGGTGTTCGCCGTGCTTGCCCTGCGCCGCCGGCCTCACATCGTCGGCGGCTTCCATTTACTCTTCAACGGCCTGACCGCTGCGCTCGTGGCGCCGCTGGCCGGAGCGCGGTCGCTGTACTTCTGCGTCGGGGGGCCTGCCGAAGTGATCGACGGCGGCATCCGCGCCGAGAACAAGCTGTTCAACCTTCTCGAAACCGCCGATCCCGTTGTCGAGCGGCAGCTGGTGCGTGCCACGGCCTCGTTCGACACGATCGTCACGATGGGCACGAGCGCCGCCGCGTTCCTCCGCGAACGCGGCGCCCGCGGCGAGATCCACGTGATCCCGGGCGGCCTGGACCCGGCTACCTATCAACCATCGAGTTTGCCGCCAGAAACCGACGTGATGTTTGTCGGGCGCCTTGCGCCGATCAAGCGTCCGGAGCTCCTGCTCGACGCGATGCGCCTCGTGGCGAATCGCCTTCCCCAGGCCCGGCTCACCATCGTCGGGGACGGCGTGCTCCGCGAGGCGCTCGAGGAGCGCGCGAGGCGGCTCGGGCTGACGTCCAACGTTGTGTTCGCGGGTCACCGGACGGACGTGCGCGAGCTCCTGCCGCGGGCGCGGGTGTTCATCCTCACATCGGAGACCGAAGGCGTCGCGCTCTCGCTGATGGAAGCGCTCGCCTGCGGTGTGCCGGCGATCGTGCCGCGCGTGGGGGATCTGGCCGACGTGTTGATCGACGGCGTCAACGGATTCCTCGTCGACGACCACACGCCCGAGGCGTTCGCCGCCCGGATCGTCGAGTTGCTCGCCAACGAACCGGGCCGGAAGACGATGGCCGCGGCGGCGAGGCGCTCATCGGACGCGTATGCAGTGCCGGCGATGTCGCGCCGATGGGAGGACGTGCTTGGCCATGGCGTGACTGAAGTAGTGCAGGCCAGCCTGAAATGTAGCGCGGCCCTTTCAGGGCCGCGTCCGCGGGGCTGAAAGCCCCGCGCTACTCCTCCCGATCCCCGAGCTTTCGGTCGATTCGCGCGAGGACGTCGTTCAGCCGCTCGTGGCGCGGAAAGTTCCGCTTCAGCTCCTCTGCGTAGGGCTCGACCAGGCGCCGGCGATCGGCGGCCGGCGCATTCGACGCCGCGTGAAATTCGGCCAGATCCGCCACTGCCCAGAAGTTCGTCGGATCCTTTTCGTACGCCTGCAGGAAATACCGCTCCGCAATCGCCGGCTCGCCAAGCGCTTCGTACGCCTCGCCCCGGATGATGTCGAGGCGCCCGGGCCTGAGCGATGGCCAGCGGTCCGCGGCGTCCGCGAGGCGCAAGGCCTCGGTGTACCGGCCCCGCGCGTTCAGCCGGGCGGCGTCGCGTGCCGCTTGCTCGCGTTGCGAGCGCAGCGCCCGGGTTCCCACGGCGGTCAGGAGCACTACGACGATGACGGCGCGAGCAGCCCAGACAGCCGCCGATGAGGCACGCGGCCGGAAATCGACGAGCGGCGCGAGCACTCCAAGCGACGGCCCGGACCGCCGCCGCCAGATGACGAACGCGCCGAAGAGAGCCAGGAAGAGCAGACCCTCGGGGATCGACCGGCGGGGAAGCAGCACGCCGAAGCTGATGATTCGCGTGGACCAGGGCCAGAACGGCGCGCGGTCCGCCGCTTGAAGGATGTCGAGCACGTCATGGAGCAGGATGGAGCCGGTCGCGACGGCCGCGAGGCGGACGAAGGACAGGCCGCTCGCGGCTGCCCAGAGCGCCCCGATGAGAGCGCCTGCCGCGAGGCCCACGAGCAGTGAATGTCCCGCCAGGCTGGCGTGCCTGAAACCCGCCATCGAACCGAGCTGGCTCAGGATGTCCGGCACGTACGACACGACGACGACGACCGGGGCCCAGAGCGCGATCGCCGCGGGTCCGAGCGAGCGGCCGCGGCGATCCGCCGGAGGTTCGTACTGGACCGCCGTGGCGAGCCCGACGAGCGCGTGACCAATCACCGGCATACCAAATCGAGCTTAGCAGGTTGTTGAAACTGGTACACTTTCCGGCCACATGCAATCGTTGTCGTGGTACGTCAGGCGCCTGCAGGCGATGTCGGCGCAGGAGATCGCCTGGCGCGCACAATCAGCCGCTCGCGGGGTCACGGATCGCGGCCGGCTGGCGCTCAAGCTGTATCCGAAGACCGATGGCCGCGCGCGCCGGTCGCCGGCTCGCGCTTCGGCCCCGCGCTGGTGCCCTGTTCCGCTGGGGGACTGGACGACGCTCGAGCCCGGCGACCCGGCGCTGCTCTGGCGCACTCGTCTGATCGACCGCGCCGATCGCGTCGCCGCGCATCGGCTCTCGTTCTTCGACCTGTCCGACGTCAACCTGGGCGATCCGATCGACTGGAACCGCGAGTTCGCGAGCGGGAAGGCCACGCCGCGCGGATTCGCCGAGGCCATCGATTACCGCGACTACAGCGTGACGGGCGACTGCAAGGTCGTCTGGGAGCCAAACCGCCACCATCAGCTGGTCATCCTCGGCCGTGCCTACAGGGCAACGGGCGATGCGAGGTACGCGAGGGCGGTGGTCGAGCAAATCGACTCATGGATCGAACAGTGCCCGTTCGGGCAGGGCATGAACTGGCGCAGCCCGCTCGAGCTCGCGATTCGTCTGATCAGCTGGACGTGGGCGATCGACTTGATTGCCGACTCCGGGGAGATCTCCGACGCGTTCGACGCACGCCTTCTGCAGTCGGTCACGCTCCACGTCTGGGACGTCGCGCGGAAATACTCGCGCGGCTCGTCGGCGAACAACCACCGCATCGGCGAGGCGGCCGGGGTGTTCGTGGCCACGAGCTACTTTCCCGACATCCCGCGCGCGGGACGGCTGCGCGAGGAGAGTCAGCGCATCCTCTCCGAGGAAATCGCCGCCCAGACATACGCGAGCGGGGCGACGCGCGAGCAGGCCTTCGGGTATCACCTGTTCGTGCTCCAGCTGTTCCTGGCCGCCGGCGTGGCCGGGCGGCGGTCGGGCAAGGATTTTCCGAACGGGTTCTGGCTGCGGCTCGAGCGGATGTTCGCGTACGCGGGCGCGCTCGCCTCGGGAGGGCCGCCGCCCTTCTACGGCGACGCCGACGACGGGTACGCGCTCGATCTGGGCGAGGCGCCAGCCGACATCGCGGGCCTGATGCAGGTCGGCGCGGCGCTGTTCGACTGGGCCGACCGGAGGGGCCCGGCACTGTTCCCGTCGGAGGCCGTTCACTGGCTCTTCGGCACCACGCCGGAGTCGCGCCGGCAGCCGCCGCTGGCCATCGGAACCGGAGAGGAAATCGAATCGGTGCCGTTTGCCGACGCGGGGTACTACGTGCTGCAGTGGGGCAGGCGTCAGTCCCGGGACCGCGTCAGCGTGGTCTTCGATTGCGGCGAACTGGGCTTTGGATCGCTCGCCGCACACGGGCACGCCGACGCGCTGAGCGTGATGGTTCGCGCGGGCGGCGTGGAGGTGCTCGTCGATCCCGGCACGTACGACTACTTCAGTTTTCCTGAATGGCGGCGCTACTTCCGCAGCACGCGCGCCCACAACACGCTCGCCATCGACGGGGCGGATCAGTCAGCTCAGCTCGGCTTGTTTCTCTGGGGCCACCGGGCCGTGGCCCGCTGCCTCGACTGGCGCCCGCGTCCGGGAGGCGGAACCGTTGCCGGCGAGCACGACGGATATCGCGCGCTCCCGGTCCCGGCGACGCACCGGCGAACGGTGGATCTCGATCGAGCCACCAGGACGTTGACGATCACGGACGATGTCTCGTCGAAAGCCCCCCACGATCTCGAGCTGTCTTTTCATTTCTCGGAGCAGTGCGATGCCACGCTCGACGGCCATCGCGTCGCGGTGGCCTTTCCAGGGGGCGGAGCCGTACCTGCTCTTCGACGAACGCCTGGGGGTGACGCTTTCAAAAGGAGGCGAGATCGGGCAGGGCGGGTGGGTGTCGCGCGGCTACCACCGCAAGGCGCCGGCCTGGACTGCACGGGGAACGCTGCGCGCGTCCACGACCATCACGCTGCAAACGCGCATGGAGTTTGGCGAGTTGAAATAGGCGCGCAGAGCTACCGGTATCCGAGCTGCCGGTTGAGGGCGCCGGCCTCGGCTTCGAACACCTCCAGCGCCGCCGGTGGGAACGCCGTCTTCCATCGCTCGTCCAGCCGCACTTCCTCGGTCGAGTCGAGCCGCATCCCGTTGCCGATCACATGCTGGTTGCGCGCGCGCCAGCCTTCTCCAAAACGGAACGGCGGCACCCCCAGGAACGCCCACAACCGGCTCAGGGTCCCCGTCGTGTCCGCGCAGACGCTCTCGTAGCTGACCGTCGTGCAGCGCGACGGATCGAGGCGGGAGACGATCGCCGCGGCTTCCTCATTGCTGCGCCGCCACTCGTGCGCGGCGTCGAGGGGCGACAGCCGCTCGCGCTCACGGCTCTGGCCGTCGCCGCCGCCGCGCAGGTGGGGCGCGGTCGCGTCGGCGAAGTTGGCCGGATCGGTGTAGGTCAACGCGACCGCGCGGCCGTCGCGAATCACGCGGATCACGCGGACGTCCAGCCCAGGATTCTGCAGCAGGTATTTCAGCCGGATGCCGATTTTCGACGAGTCCACCACGACGCGCGCGCCCGTGATGTCGCAGACGCTCCGGACGAGCGACTCGTTGAGCGCGTGGAACTGCGCCAGCCGCTTGTGCCAGGACGGCGCGAGGCTCAGCCCGGCGCCGCGCAGGACTTCGAGTGCCGTCCCGCGCACCAGCGGCCGCAGGAGCGTCTGCACGTACGGCGTCGCGCCCGAGCTGATGTGCGTGTCGGCGCGCGTGATGTCGAAGGGCTGACCGCGGGCGGCCATGCGCGCGGCGACGTCGTTCCAGAAGGCGCACTGGCGGATGAGCGAGCCGCAGGAACACCGGTAGCGGTCGGGGTCGCCGAGCGAGGTGGCCTTCAGTTCGCCTGTCGTGCAGACATCGGGGTGGCTGGCCAGGAGCATGGCGAGCAGGGTCGATCCCGAGTGGCTCGCCGCGAGGAGGTAGGCGACGACGGGTTTACGGGAAGCGCCCGCGTCCGCGCTGACCATCGTTCAGGCGCCGGTCGCCCGGGCGGCCGGCCTGATCCGCGCGAGCTGCTGCCGCAGGAGCGCGCCCGCGACCATCGCGACGAACGCAGAGTTCGTCGTGAAGTACCGCTTCCAGAGCCTCCGGGGCTCCTGCTTGATTCGATAGAGCCACTCGAGGCCCATGCGCTGCCATCGCTCCGGGGCACGCTGCACGTATCCCGCAAAGACGTCGAACGACCCGCCGACGCCGTGACAGACCGGCACGGCGAGCTGCCGGCTAAAGCGCGACAGGAATCGCTCTTTTCGCGGAGAGGTCATCGCAATGAGCAGGATATCAGGACGCGCCGCTTCGATATGCGCGGCCACGGCGCCTTCTTCCGATTCCTTGAAGTAGCCGTGATGCGAGCCGGCGATGGCGATGCCCGGGTATTCGCGCTTGATGCGTCCCAGGACGCCCCCCAGGACTTCCGGCGTGGCCCCGAGGCAGTACACCCGGTATCCGGCCGCGTTCGCGCGGGTCAGCATACCCATCATCAGGTCGATGCCGGTCACCCGTTCAGGCAGCGGGCGGCCGAGGAGGCGGCTGGCCCAGACGACGGCCATGCCGTCGGCGAGCACGAGGTCGGAGCTGAGCACGTCGGCCCGCAGCTCGGTGTCGCGCTGGATGTTGACGAGCTTCGCGGCATTGACGACGCCGATCTGCAGCGGCCGCCGGGTCGTCACGGCCTCTTCGACGAGGCCGAGCGTCATGTCCATGGTGATCGCCGCCACCGGCACGCCGAACAACTCGCGTGTCGTCAGCGTCATGGGTTCCTCCCGGGGATGACGGCGCCTGCCGGCGGCCAGGCGAACAGAATCCAGCCAAGGTGATACGGCCGATCCTCGAAGTCGATCGCCGTGGCCGGAAAGAACGCCGGCGCCCGGAGATTGGGCGAGACCCGCGAAACCGCCGCCTGGACGTACCGCGAGAGCTTCGCCGGTTCGCGGCGCGCGACCTTGCGCCAGATGAGGCCCTCGGCACGGTCGATCAGCGTGCGTCCTTCGAGCTCCGGAGAGCTCGACAGCCAGTCGAGCCCTTTGGCGATGGCTTCGTCGTAGTTCGTGCCCGCAGCATCCGCTGCGGCCAGCAGGGCCATCGGCGCCATCGACGTCTGATGAACGGCGTACACCGGGTAGCCCTCGAGCACGCGGCCGGTGCGGTAGTCGAAGTGCCACCACCATTGCCCGGCGGAACCCTGGTTCCGGCACATCCGGTCGGCGGACTGCGTGGCGCAGCGGATCGAGGCCGCATCGCCGCGGGCCATTCCGAACTGGGCGAGCGCGAGCGTCGGATACACGAGGTCAGCGAAGCAGGTCACATGGCCCCGCTGTCCCCCGGCGTCATCGCCGATGCGATGGGGGAAGAGCCCGGCGTCGGGCGCATAGGCCTGCTGCAGGCGCTCTGCCAGCCGCTCTGCGACGGACGTGGGGATGTTTATGGGATCCAAGGCCGCGGCGGAAAGCGTCCACGCCACCTCCACCGTCGGATGCGATCCGCGAATCGGATCGAGCTGGAGGATTCGGCTCCACACTCGGTCGGTGGAGCAGCCGGCCGCATGCCCGGCCCAGGCGATGAGAGCCAGGTCGCCGAGGTTGCCGATCGTTTGCGCGCGCGCGATCAGGCGCTCCATGACCGCGGGCAGCGAATCGCCGCCCAGAATCTGCGTCACGGCGTCGGGCGCTTCGTGCGCCAGGCCGATCGCGGTGATCGCCGTGTACCGGTCGCTGAGCCCTTCCTGGACGATGCCCGCGGGTGATTTCCGCAGGCGGAACACGAACCGGCCGGCGCCGGCGTCGTACATCCGGCTCAGGCCCGTCAGCGCCAGCGCGCGCAGCTCCGCGATCCTGGCGCCCGCGGCCGACGCAGCGCCCGTCAGGACTCCGGCGCGCTCCATCACCGCGGCAGCGGCTGGAGCTTGCCCTTGGAAATGATCCATGTCAGCGGGGCGCACCACTTGCCTCCGAGGGTGAGGATTGTCGCGACGATGATCTTCAGGTCCACGAGCGCGGACATGTGCTGCACGTAGAGCAGGTCGTAGTAGATCCACTGGTGGAAATCGCCCTCGTCGCGGTCGTGACGGCAGACCTGCCAGAGACCCGTGATGCCGGGCCTTACTGAGAGCCGGCCTTCGCGCCACGGCACGCACGTCTGGTTCTCGCGGAACGGGGACGGCCGCGGGCCGACCAGGCTCATCTGGCCGAGCGCGACGTTGATAAGCTGCGGCAGCTCGTCGAGGCTGCAGGGACGAATGAACCGGCCCACGCGGGTCACCCGCGGATCCTTGTGGAGCTTGAACTGCGGGCCATCGAGCTCGTTCTTCGCGAGCAGCTCGCGCTGCATCGCGTCGGCGCCCTGGACCATCGTTCTGAACTTGAGGCAGTTGAACGTTCGTCCGCCCTTGGCCTCGCGCTTGTCGGCAAACAGCACCGGCCCGCGCGATTCGAGCTTCACGAGCAGGGCGATGATCGCCAGGAGCGGCAGCAGCACCAGCAGGGCGAGGATGGCGAGCGCGGATTCGATCACGAGCTTGACGGTGGGGTACAGCCGGTAGCCCGCAGCTTCGTCGCGCAGCTCGGACCGGAGCCCGCGCGTGCGTGACGGATCGTAGGAGGGCGCGGGCATGGCCTCGGCCGATGCGCCGGGGACGCCCGTGACAACCCGCTGCCTGATGACAGCGCTCTCGGCGATGTCGGTCTCCGGCTGGACGATGCACTGCACGACGAGCGCGTTGGCGCCGACGGTCGCCCCGGCGCCGATGATGGCCGGGCCGATGATCGTGGCGCGCTCCCTGACGTGGGCGCCGTCCTGGACGATGACCGGCCCGAGCAGCTTGGCGGACGCGTGCACCGTGGCGCCGCGGCCGATGCGCCCGCCGGGCGCTCCGCTGTCGGCGTGCATCGTCCGCACGACGCGCTCGGTCATGGTGAGCAGCTCGTGTTCGTGCGTGAGGTCGAACGCGCGCCCCTGCGCCGGCACGTCGCGGGCCGGAACGCCGCGCGCCGTCAGCGCCGCGCGCAGCTCGCCGAGGTTGCCGAACGTCAACCCGCGCGCGGTGAGCAGGCTGGGAACCGGGACGAGCGACGCCACGACGCCCGCGGTGTGCGACCACGTCAGCTCGTCGTAGAAGCGCTGAATCCGCGTGACGTCGCCGCTGCCGTCGACGTCGACCCACTCGAAGGTGCCGCCGGCGTTGGCTTCGAGCGAGATGAGGTGCACGGCGGACCGGGGCGAGCCGGACACCTGAATCAGGACGTCGGGATCGACGCCGTCGAGCAGCGTGCAGCTCGGATCGAGAAACAGCAGCGAGTCAGAAGGCTCGAGGCCGGCGACGAAGTCCGAGAAGTCCCCCGGGGCCATGACACGGTTCACGTCGCCGCAGGCGGCACGCAGCTCGTTGCGGTACCGGAGATCGGGGTGAAAGCTCGGGAGCACGGCCAGGTCGTACTTGCCGAGCGTGAGAAAACGCTCGTGCATCCGGCACAGCAGCCGGCCCGATCCCATCGGCGTCAGGAGCAGCGAGCGGGCCTTGGAGGCGGCGCGCAGGTACTGCGGCGCCGCGTCGAGCAGGACGGGGAAGACGCTCACGCCGGGACGGCTCAGGGAAACGCCAGACCGGCGACCGAGCCGGCAGGCGCGGGTTGGAGCGCCGGCGCGGCCGGCGCTCGGCGCCACCGCGGCCCGTCGGTCTTGAGGCGATTCATCTTCACCTCACCCTGGATGGCGCTGTGAGCCGGGATGGCGAAGTTGTCGCCGATCACGGATGCATCGATGAAGGCGCCTTCGCCGACGTCGCCCGCGCTCCAGACGACGGAGCGGGACACGAGGGCGCCGGCCGCCACCTGCGTGCGCGGACCGAGGCTCGTAGGGCCGACGATGACCGCGTTCGGTCCAATCGTGACGCCCTCTCCGAGGATGACGGGCCCGACGAGACGCGCGGTGGAGTGGACGTTCGCCGTCGCGTGTGCGGCGAGCTCGCCGGTGACGGCGAAGGGGCCCCAGCGTTCGAAGATCGCCGGGTGGGTCGGAATTCGTTCGATCGTCCAGTGGTTCACGGCCAGGTACGTCTCCGCGTTCAGGACGCGCGGAGAAAACTGGGGCGCGTGAAAGGCGGCTACGCGCTGACGCTGCCGTCTCAGCGCGGGAATCAGGTGTTCCTTGATGTCCTGAAAACCCGGCTGCGACAGTGCATCGAAAGCGCCGCGCGAGAACGCGTAGATCCCGGCCGGCGAAACCGATCGGCCGCCGTTCGCGCCGCTGTCAGACTCGCCCGTCGCGTTGTGCACGACGGCCGTCAGCGCCGCGCCGCTGGCGCGGTGCGCGGCCAGCAGCAGCGACAGATCGAAATCCGGAATGACCGTGCCGTCGACAACGATGAACGTGTCGGCGGTGTGGTTCTTCGCCGCGTCGCTCGCGCATCCGGCGGGACCGCGCGGGGTGGCGTCTTCCAGGTGATCGAGCTGCATCGACAGGCTCGTACCGTCGGCCACGCAACTCTCGATCGCGCGCGATCCGCTGTTGGAGCAGATGGTGACGCGCGTCACGTCCGCGTCCCTGAGCCAGCGAAGCACGTAGCCGATGACCGGAATCTGCGCGACGGGCAGCAGCGGGCGGGGCAGCGAGCCTTGAAACGCGCTGTCCGCGGAATGATAGGAGCCGGCCAGCACAATGCCGACCACGTGAGAGGCTGGCGCCTCGATCGGCGCACGAGTGGCGCCGACATGTCTGAGCTCGGGCAGTTTGCCCGCGTGCCGTGGTGCGATGAGCGTGGTCATGTGCCGTTGTCGAACCTTCGCGTCCAGTCAGAGGACGGGAAAGGCTCGCAGGAGACGTAGCAAACGGCAAACCCGCGTTTCGCACGCGCACGGGGAGCGAAGAATGCCCGTAAATCGCTGACCTGTATCGTGTTATGGAGTATTATCGAAAGGATTCAGAACTGTATGTTCACCTGCGCGGAAGACATTTGTCATCCTCGCGCTGCGGACGACGCGTTGCACAAAATTTCCCGCGGCTTTGCATGGAATTTCAGACTCTTGCGTTGATGTGCGCGCTTCTGATCGTGACTGCTTACTTTTTGGTAATTTGTCGAGCTTGGTACTTCATTTAGTGCAATCCTCATTGACCCGGCTATACTTTCTGTCCTACCGTTAACGTTCCCAAGTGACGCAAACAGGACTCCAACCAGGACGCCTGATCGGCAGCGGCGAGCTCATGCGGGCGCTCGATGAAGACTTACGCGACGCCGCCCGTTCCGACGCGAAAGTGCTCATCACCGGCGAAAGCGGAGTCGGCAAGGAATTAGCCGCCCGCACCATCCACGCCTTCAGCGCGCGAAGCAGCGGACCGCTCGTCGCGCTCAACTCCGCCGGAGTTCCCGACACGCTGCTCGAGTCCGAACTGTTCGGACACGTGCGCGGCAGCTTTACCGGCGCGTACCGAGATCGGCCCGGGCTGTTCGAGCTCGCACGCGGCGGCACGGTGCTCCTCGACGAAGTCGGCGAGATGAGCCTGCGCATGCAGAGCCTCCTGCTGCGGTTCCTCGAGACCGGCGAAATTCAGCCCGTCGGCAGCGATCGGCCGCGAACTCGCGTGGACGTGCGTGTCATCGCGATGACGAATCGCCGCCTCGTGGATCAAATGGCGGCGAAGGCGTTTCGGGAAGATCTCTACTACCGCCTCAATGTCATCCACATCATCGTGCCGCCGCTCCGCGAGCGGCGCGAGGACGTGCCGGCCCTCATCGAGCAGTTTCTCAGGTCCTCGGTTCAGCGCTACGGCGTCGAGCCGCCCGAGATTTCCGCCGAGGCGATGGCGTGCCTCGTCGAGTATCGCTGGCCCGGCAACGTCCGCGAGTTGAAGAACGTCATCGAACGCTGCGTGGTCCGCACGCGCAACCGCGTGATCGTGCCCGCCGATCTCCCGCCGGAGATCCTCGGCGCTCCGGTGGTCTCCACGGCATCCGGGAGCATCCTCGAGGCGATCGCCGACGCCACGTTCAACCGGCTCGTCGCCGGCGACGAGTCGTTCTGGTCGGCCGTCTACGCCCCGTTCATGGCGCGCGACCTCACCCGCGCCGATCTCCGGCGCATCGTGACGCTCGGCCTCGAGCGCACGAAAGGCAACTACCGCTTGCTCCTGCAGTTGTTCAACATGAGCGAATCGGATTACAAACGATTCCTCAACTTCCTGCGGAAGTATCAGTGTCAGCTGCCGTTCCAGTCGTTCCGCGTGATCAGGAGCGACAAGACCGAACCGGGGTCGGAAGAGCAGACGGACGCCCCCGGGTACGTCGCCGGCTCGAGCTAGCTCCCCCCAACCGTTTCGCTGTTCGCCCGTGCCGCGCCGCCGCTCAGGCGGGCAGATGTGCATCCACGAATTCGCGCCACTGCGTCATGGCGGGCGCGTCGCTTGTCAGGAGCTCGCCGCCGCAGAGCCACGCCGGGGACGAGCTCGTCGTGCGCACCCAGACCGGATGCATGCGCAGCGAGAGCCCCAGCTCGCGCAGTTCGACGTCCAGCGTGGACGGCAGTGCCGCGTCGAACGCGCCGGGAGGAAATTCCAGGCACAGGCCGCCGTAGCTGACGTCGAAGAGCCGGGCGGAGCGCGGACCGACCGCCGCGGTGACGCCGGCGACAGCGGTGCGCGGCCAGCGCCGTGTGCCCGTCTGCGGCGCAGCCGGACGCTCCTCGGGCTGGGCGACGATCGCGCTCAACGTCTCGATCGTGAAGGGCCTGGCGAGGTACGTGCCGCCGAGACGCCTTGTTTCGGTCTCGAGCGTCGCGTCGTGCGCGTGGTCGGTGATGAGCAAGCGCACGTTGGGGTGGTGAGCGCGAGCCCGGAACGCCAGGTGAAGACCGTTGAATTGCCCCAGGCGGATGTCGGCGACCAGCAGCGAGAGATCCGAGATGGTCAGCAGACGCCGCCGCGCCTCGTCGAAGGTCGACACGGGTTCGACCGCGTAACCAAGCTGCCGCAACGCGTGCGCGGTCGCAGCGAGCTGGATGGTATCCGTTTCGACGATCAGCGCGGTCTGGCGCATATCGTGAGTATCAGCGTCCTTGGGTTCCACGCAATCCTTTACCAAACCTCTGCCGAATTCAATGGGGTTTTCCGGACCTACCGGGGTCCCACGATTGCCCACGCCATATCGGAGACCGCGGGCAGCACCGCGGCCCCGATGACCGTCACACCATCCTGGTAGACTGCTACGGCCACGCCCGACACCTGGTTCCGCAGCACCAGGTCGGGCTTGCCGTCGCCGTTCAGGTCCGCAAACGACACCGGCCGCCAGTTCACGTCGGGCAGGCTGAACATCGGCAGCGCGGTGGTGATGTTCACCCCTGACAGCAGCAGCGCGACGGTCACGCCGTCGGTCGATCGGCGCCACACTTCATCGACATTTCCGTCGTTGTTCCAGTCCGCCGTACCGGACACCTGCCAGGAATTCAGCACTGTCGTCGCCGGCCCGCTGCCGGAGACGGTCGTACCGGTCATGTAGATGACGTTCGAGATGCCGTTCGTGTGCTGCCACAGCAGATCCGGCCAGCCATCGTAGTTGAAGTCGCCGACGCTCACGATCTGCCAGCCGATATCAGGGACGCTCAGAATCGGCACGACGGACGTGCGCGTCAGCCCGTTCATCAGCCACAGTTCGTCGGCGCCCGTGGCCTGATTTCGCCAGATCAGGTCCGGCTTGCCGTCGCCGTCGAAGTCGCCGACGCCGCCCACGCGCCAGTTCAGATCGGGGCCGCGGGACGGTGACAGCACCGCGCTGCCGGCGATCGCGGCGTTGTTCATGTACCACGCGGTCACCTGCCCCGTGGCAGCGTTGCGCCACAGGAGATCCTCGCGGCCGTCGCCGTCGAAGTCGCCGACGGGCCGAACGACGACGCTGGCGCTCGCGGAGTTGTCGAGCACGTTCGCGTCGGGCTGAGCGGATGCCACCGTCCCGGTGAACGGCACGGTGCCGAGCGGCCGCACCCGCAGGACCAGGGTGACGACGGCCGATGCGCTCTGCGCCAGGCTTGGAACCGTGCACACGGCGCTCGCGCCCGCCGGCGCGCAGGCGCCCGGCGGTGTCGACGACAGCAGCGTCGTTCCGGGCGGCAGCGCCTCCGTGAGGGTGACCCCCGTCGCCGTGGCGGTCCCGGCGTTCGAGACCGTTGCGGTGATGGTCGCGCGGCCGCCGGTCAGGATGACGGGCGTTGCGGTCTGAGATAAGGACAGAGAGACCGCCAGGCCGAAGTTGGCCGTGAGCGACAGCGGCGTGGCCGGCGCAGTCACCTGGTGCGTCGCGGCGCCGCCGTCGGACCACGAAGAAAACGCGTACGTCTGACCTCCGGATACCTGCGGCGTCTGCGCGCTGACGGTGATGTTCGAGCCCACGATCACCGTCCGGGTCAAAGGCGCGGGACCGGACGCGGCGCCCTGAACGACGGTCAGGCCGGCCGGTACGGTGTTCAGCGTCAGCGAGACGGTCTGCGGCTGCAGTTCGACGGAGGCCGTGTCGCTCAGTCCGGTGGAGTCGGTCACCGTGAGCGTCAGCTCGATCCACGAGGGGTACTCGTGGCTCGGCGCGCTGAAACTGCCGCCGGCGATGCCCGTCCACGACTGAATCGTGTGCACGTGGCAGTTCGACGGGCAGTGATGCATGAGCAGCGTCCAGCGGAACGCTGACGGCGGCAGCGCGCCGTCTTCGTTGTCGGTGCCCGTTCCGGCGAAAAAGATCGGATCGCCGACCTTCCACATCACGGACGAAGCCGGCGTGGTGATGACCGCGTGCGGCGGCTGGTCGTCGACGTAGACGTTCACCTGCGCCGCCGAGTAGCCGTGGAGGTCGGTCACGACGACGGTGGCTGTGTGCTTGCCCGGCGTGTTGTAGGTGAACGTCGGGTTGACCGCCGTGGAGTCGGTGAACGTGCCGTCCCCATCGAGATCCCAGAGGTAGACGAGCGGGTCGCCGTCCGGATCAATCGATCCCGACGCGTCGAACTGGACGAAGAGCGGCGAGGCGCCGGAACTCGGCGTCGCCGACACGACGGCCACCGGCGGCTGGTTCGTGGCGAAGTAGGAAATCCGCTGGACCCGGCCGTTGTCGAGATCGACGTAGAAGATGTCGCCGCCGGGGCCGCGCTCGAGGTGGACGGCGCCGCCGGTCATTCCCGAGTCGAACGTGATGATCTGCGACGGATCGGGCGCGCCGTTGGCGCCCGGCAGCATGGCCCAGATGCAGTGGCGCGACCAGTCCGTGAAGAAGAGCGCGCCCTGGTAGGCCGCCGGGTAGCTGCCCGCCGTGTAGAACGCGAGGCCGGTCACCGAGGACGAACCGGTCGAGCACGTCTCGCCGGGGACGATGGTGTTGGCGTGGTTATAGGCGAAATACGGCTGCGCGGCCGAGCCTTCCGTGTACAGCGACAGACAACTCGCGAGGCCCGCGGGCGCGTAGGCGGTCTGGAGACCGTAGCCCTCATAGCACGGCCAGCCGAAGTTGGCCGCAAAGCCCGCCGCGACGTCCACGCGGTTGATCTCCTCGATGGTGTTCCAGCCGACGTCGCCGACGTAGACCTCGGAGGTACCAGGTCTCACGGCCATGCGAAACGGGTTGCGCAGGCCGTACGCGACGATTCGCCGGGCGTTCAGATCGGCGCTGCCCGCAAGCGGGTTGTCGGGCAGTCCGGCTCCCGTGTTGGGATCGATGCGCAGCATCGCGCCGCTCAGGCGCGCCCCCTGCCCGTCGGGCCGCCGCACGCTCTGGGCGCGCAGGGCGCCCCCTTGCGCGAACGGGGGGCTGAGCCCCACGCCGACGCCGCCAGGCGGATCGGCCAGCGGGTTGACGGGCACGAACTGCCCCGGCCCCGCGCCGCTGGCGCCTCCGAACTGCCCGTAGTCGATGTCGAGAAACTGGGCGCCTTCGCCGCCGGTCACGTAGAGCGCGCCGTCAGGCCCGAAGGCGAGCGCGCCGACGGAGTGGCTGGGAAACTGCTGCGGGAACGCGTCGAGCAGGACACGCTCGGTCGCCTGCACGGGCCACGGCGCCGATGCGTCCAGCCGCGAGACCCGTCCGCTCACGGGGCAGCCCGAGTCGTTCGCGCCGGGCGGCGTCGGGCAATCGTCCATCCAGGTCGGGATGGGCGAGCCCGGGCTGGCCGGGTTCTTGTCGAGCGCGTACAAGACGTAGACGTACGGCCGCGTCGGAAACGCCGGATCGAGCTCCATCCCGAGGAGGCCGCGGTCCCAGTAGTCCTGCACCTGCGGACGGAGGTCCGCGAAGATCGTGGGCGTGGCCGCTGTCAGGCTGGCGAAGACCTTGATCAAGCCGCTCTTTTCCGCGACGAACACACGGCCGTCAGGCGCGAACTTGACGACGGTCGGCTGCGTCAACCCGGAGAAGATCGTGGTCTCTTGAAAGTTCGGCGGCACCGCGCCGGCTTCGGCCGCATGGCCGGCCACCAACGAGAGGATGGCCGTGGCCGCCAGAATCAGCGGGCACACGAATCCACGAAGACGGCGCGTGAGCATCACCACCATGGCCTGCACTGAGCTGGACAGCCCCGAGGTCATCCGAACCACACCCGGTTCTTGCCGAGCGTCTTCGCCTGGTAGAGCGCCTGATCGGCGCGTTCGATGAGGTCGCGCGGCAGGAGCTGCGCCGTCGACACGGCCAGGCCGATGCTGGCCGTCACCGACAGCGACGCGAGCGCCGGCTCCGTGAACCGGTACGATTCGATCCGGCGCCGGATGCGTTCGGCCACGGTGGCGGCCGACTGGGCGCCGCTGTTCGGCATCAGGATCGCGAACTCCTCGCCGCCATAGCGCGTGCAGACATCGAACATCCGGACGGTCCGGCGCAGGATGACCGCGACTTCCTTGATGACAGAGTCGCCGGCCAGGTGCCCGAACTTGTCGTTGACCATCTTGAAGTCGTCCAGGTCGATCATCAGCAGCGCGAGCGGGATCTGATGGCGGCGCGCCCGCTCGAGTTCTTCCTCGAGGCGGACGTGCAGGTAGCGGCGGTTGAAGAGCCCGCTGAGCGGATCAATCGCCGCCGCGTGCGCGTACTGTTCCGCCTCGCTCACCGCCAGCTCGCGCGACAGCGCGAGAGCGACGGGGGCAGCCAGCGCCCGCAGGGAAGAGACGTCGTCTCTCGTGAACGGGCGATCATCCTCGCGATCCGTCGCGCTGATGACGCCCAGGATTCGCTGGCCGGCGCGAACCGGCACCGCGACAAAGGAATTGGTTCGATACCGCGGCCGGCTCCGGAAGAGATCGTCGTGGGCGCGAACGTCGGGCACGCACATCGGCACGCCCGACTGAAACACGCTGCCGATGATTCCTTCGCCGGGTGTAATCCGCGCGTGCTCGACGAGCAGGCTCGGGTAGCCGTACGTCCCGTGAACCTTGAGGACCTGCGCAATCGGATCGAAGATGGCCGTGCTCGCGACGCGGGCGCCCAGCAGCCGCGCGGTCGCCGACGACACCACGTCCGCCATGCGGGGAAATCCGTACACGCGCGCGAGGCGGCGAGAGAGCGCGTGCGTGGCCGTCTGGCGGTGCGCGGTCCGGCCGGCATCGCGCTCGGTCAGCAGCGCCGACACGGCACGCGCTGCCGCGACGATGGTCTGGCCGGCAGTGGACTGGTCGCCATGAACGGCGAGCGTAGCGGCGCGACGGCTGCCGGACAGCCGAATCATTGTCCACGGTGTGCCGGCCAGAAACGCCATCGTTGGGCCGGGCGCATCAATCGGGGAAGCAAGCGACGTGGTGTCGGTCAGCGATGGCAGCGATGCGCCACGAATCGCGGTCGATACCGGCCGCAACGTCGGGCCGCGTCCTTCGAACACAGCCACCGTCGATTGGAGGGCGTCGGCCAGCCCCGCGACGACCACGTGGAGGCGATCCGCCACGACGCGCTCTTGCGACGGCGGTCTCACGGCGTCCACACCGTATTCTGTTTCGGGCAGACAGGCCAGGCCGCCCATGCCCGTGTCATTGAACTGTAGGTCCAACAAATCTCGCCTCTGGCAGACATCTTTCTGCCAAACCACAGGACGACACCCACCCCACACGCCCCGCGAGCCGATCAATCAGGCTAATCAGCGTCACGGACGGAGAGTTCGCGCGGGTCTTGTCCCTTGGGCGCTGAGGGCAGCAAGAGAAATGCCACGCTCGGGCTTGACTCGGCGTCTCCGATCCAAGGTTTGTCGCTTGGCTAGCTCATCAAAAAGGCCTAACATCATCTCCACCTCGCATGGAGGATTCCGCCGTCACATTTTCCGAGCTCGTGCCGCAGGATTCAGCCGCGATCGATCGGCGCGCCAGCGCGGTGAACGCGGAGCTCGAGTACCTCCTGCAGCTGCGCCACCATCTCAATGCTGCCTTCGAGTTGTTCGACGAGCGGTGCATGCCGATCCTGCCGCCGGGCAATGGCACGATCGTCAAGCGTCTCCGCCGCCTGGCCGTGCAGCCCGATGGCTCGCCGATGCGCACCGCGCTCGAGCAAGTCGTCGCGACGGGGCAGTCGCGCGTGGATGTCGTCGAGGGACTGCGCATCGCGACCGCGCGCATCATCGCGCCGAACCCGCTCCGCGCCGCTGTGATTGCGCTGGCCGAGCCCGCCGACGACCCCAAGCGAGTCCAGGGCGGACGCGGACTCGAGCTGATGACGGGATGGCTGGCCGAAATGGTCGCCAAACCCGCAGGCACGTCCGATTCGAGCCGCGACACCGAGTGGCGCCAGATTTCAGCGTTCTGTCGCGTCGTCAGCGAGCAGGCCGTCCTCGGGTCGGAAACCGCCGTCATCAACGTGTTCATCGAGGCCCTGGCCATCTGGGACGACCTCGACGTGCGTGCCTACGCGGCCACGCTGAACCACACGTTCTCGCAGTCGGTCGCGCTGAGCGGCGCGAACCCGTCGCTCGCGCCGTCGATCATCGATCCCTCGGCGCTCGGCCAGGACGGCGCGCTGACGCCGATACCGCCCGATGTGATGGAGCGACTGAGTTTCCCGGAAACCGTCGGCGTGTCCGTTGCGCACGTGCCCGACGGTGCGACTCCCGCCTGGCTGCTGGTGTTTCTCGGCGAGATCACCCCTGAGGCCACCCCCCGCATCTCGGCGCTCGTGAACGTCCTCGGCGAGGTGCTGAGCGCGGCGCGCGCCGCGGAGATGTCGCGCCTCACGTGGGCCCTGTTACAGGCGCTGGTCGCGGGACTGGACTCGGCCGACGACAGAGATCGGCCGCGCATTGCAGCAGCTGACGGTGGCAACGGGCCGGCCCGCCGGGCTGTCGGTGACGCGCCTCGACGGCGCGGTGCTGATGGGCGCCGGCGAAGCGGATTTGCTTTCGAGCTGGAGTGCCACCGGAGGCGTCAGCGTCCGGCAACCCCTCGTGGAGTCGTGCGAGATGCTGCTGGCGCTCGCCCCGAGCGAGCGCAGCCCCGCGCTCGTGCGCGACCAGCGGCTGCTCGACGCGGCGGCGTCGGTCTTCGGGTGCTGGACGGCGGCGCTGCTCAAGCGCGACGAGCTCGCGCGTGGACGCCGCGGCGTCGAGCGTCCGTTCGACGAGATCCTGCAGCAGCAGATTCGGCTCGCCCGCGAGACGGGCACCGAACTCGCCGTCATCGTCGTGAAGCCGGGAGGCGCCCAGCCCCTGGCCGTCCGGAAGTGGGTGCGCGAAATGCGGGCGCAGCTGCGGGCCGTGGACATCGCCGTCGCCCTGCCGACGGGCGAGGTCGGCATCGTCCTGCCGAGCACGTCGCTCAGAGAAGCGACGCGTGTGGCGGATCGGCTGCGACAGCTGGGCGGCGACGATCAGGGCCTGGCGCCGTTCGCGGCGGCGCTCGCGGGCGTCGTCAGCCTCGCCGAACAGAACGTGGACGATGCGTCGACGCTGATGGGCGAGGCCCGGACCCGGGCGACGCGCGTGCAGTAGACTGCCGGCTACGGCGTCCAGATTCGCGACGGCGATTCACCCGCAAGGCCCAGCATCAGCTCGTTCAGCCGCTTGACGAACGCGGCCGGATCCTCGATCTGGCCACCCTCGGCGAGCAACGCCTGATCGAACAGCACGTGGCTCCAGTCGGAAAATCGCGGGCCGTCGATCTCGTGCTTCAGCCGCTGCACGAGCGGGTGGCGGCCGTTGAGCTCCAGGATCGGCTTGCCGGCGGTCACCTTCTGGCCCGCCGACTTGAGAAGCCGCTCGAGGTGCGTGCTCATGCCGTGGCGGTCGGCGACGATGCACGCCGGCGAGGTCGTCAGCCGATCGGTCAGTCGCACTTCGGCCGCCCTGTCCGAGAGGACCTCCGTCATGCGCCCGATCAGCCCTTTGTACTCGCCTTCTTCCTGCTGAAGCTCCTGCTTCGCGGCCGGATCGGCGAGCGGACCGAGGTCAAGGTCGCCCTTCGTGACGGATTCGAGCGGCTTTCCCTCGAACTCGGGCAGGTTCGACACCAGCCACTCGTCCACCCGGTCGCAGAGGAGCAGGACCTCGATGTCCAGTTTGCCGAACACTTCGAGGTGCGGGCTGTGCCGCGCCGCCTGCAGGTTGTCGGCGGTGATGTAGAAGATCCCGGTCTGGCCCTCCTTCATCCGGGCCACGTAATCCGATAGCGACACCGTCTGCTCGTCGCCCGTCGTCCGTGTGGAAGTGAACCGCAGCAGCGGTGCGATCCGGGGCGTATTGGGCGCGTCCTCGCCGACGCCTTCCTTGAGGACCGCGCCAAACTCCTTCCAGAACGTGGCGTAGTCGTCCGGCTTGTTCTTCGCCAGGTCCTCGAGGAGGGACAGGACGCGCTTCACCGCCGCCGCCCGGATGGCCTCCACGTCCGCCGAGTGCTGCAGGATCTCACGCGAGACGTTGAGCGGGAGATCGGTCGAGTCGATCACGCCGCGCACGAAGCGGAGATACGCGGGCATCAGCTGGTCCGCATCGTCCATGATGAACACGCGGCGGACGTAAAGCTTGATGCCGTGCCGGTGGCCGGGATGGAACAGGTCGAACGGCGCGCGCCTGGGGATGAAGAGCAGGAGCGTGTACTCCTGCTTGCCCTCCACCCTCGCGTGGGTGTGCGCCAGCGGCCCCTCGAAATCGTGGGCGACGTGTTTGTACAGCTCCGCGTACTGCTCGTCGGTGATCTCTGACTTGGGGCGGGCCCACAGCGCGGACGCCTGGTTGACCTGCTCCTCGCCCATGAAGATTGGAATCGTGATGTGGTCCGAGTACTTGCGCAGGATGTTCTTCAGCGTCAGCGCGCGGAGCAGGTCGTCCTCGCCCTCGCGCAGATGCAGGATGACTTCGGTTCCGCGGGCCTCGCGGACGACGGTGTCGATGCTGTAGTCGCCCTCGCCGGCGCTCTCCCAGCGCACTCCGTGTTCGGCCGTCAGGCCGGCCTTGCGCGTGATGAGCGTGACGTGATCGGCCACGATGAACGCGGAATAGAAGCCGACGCCGAACTGGCCGATGAGATGCGCATCTTTGGCCTGGTCGCCGGTCATCTGCTGGAGGAACTCGCGGGTGCCCGACTTCGCGATCGTCCCGATGTTCGCGATCACCTCGTCGCGCGACATGCCGATGCCGTTGTCGGCGATGGTCACGGTCCGCGCCTTCTCGTCAGCCGAGATGCGAATGCGGAGCTCGGGGTCGTCCTTGAGGAGCGCCCAGTCGGTGATGGCCTCGAAGCGCAGGCGATCGCAGGCGTCCGACGCGTTCGAAACGAGCTCGCGCAGGAAGATCTCCTTGTTTCCGTACAAGGAGTGAATCATCAGGTGGAGCAGCTGGCGGACTTCGGTCTGAAAGCCCAGCACCTGCCGGGACGGGGTATCGCTCGATGTGGTCATCGTGTTGGTGTGTTTTGAAGTGTGGGATCGGTCTGCAGCAGCTTTTCGAAGCGCAGCAGGTCCTCGTTGTTCTCGATGCACTCGTACTCTCGCAGCCGTTCGTTCGGCCTGAGCCTGAAGATCTCCACCTGGCGCCACGGCTTGGTGAAGACCTCCGGATCCTCCATGGTCACTTCGTAACGGATGGTGTCGGGCGAGTCGCGCGTGTAGCGCTCGATGACGTGCAGCTTGTCGCTGTGAATCGTGCCGACGCCTGCCAGCCACGTTTTCTCGTTGAAGCCGATCACGTCCACGACAAGCGTGTCGCCCTCCCAGCGGGCCACGGAGTCTCCGAGGAAGGAGGGTTCGATGTCGTCCGGATGCGGCCGGCCGTCGGTCGGGATGATTCGAAAGGCATGGTGCGCCTCGTACAGCAGGATGACCTGGCCACGCATCTGGACGATCTGGAAGGGCAGCGGCCTTGTGGTGATCCGCGGCACGCCTGAGAGAAAGCAGCGCGCCATGGGGTCGTCAACGCCCCGGCGGGCAACGTAGGCCTGGCGTCTGGCTTCGGCCGCCGGCGTGTAGGGTGGCGGCTCGGGCCGCGGCGGAGGCTGTCTGCCGGCGGCGGCGTCGGCCTGCCGGATCGCGTTGGCTTCTTCTTCGCCAATCAGCAACTGGAGCGCGCCGGTTATCCAGATGCCCGACAGGTCGGGCTTGCCGTCGGCGGCGCGCGGAATCTTCCGGACGCCGGCGGCCGCGGGTGGGGGACTGCTTCCACGCGGCGCCGTCTTCGGCGGGTTTTGCGCGAGGAGGACGCAGCCCAGCACACTCACGAGGGCGGCAACAAGGAAGCGACGTGGCGGATGTGTGCCGTGCCATGGCTTATTGTCCGCCGGTGCCGGCCGGCGGCCCCGAGGCAAGCTTGCGGCCGTCCGCAAGGGTCACCTGGCGCGATGCGGCGAGGTTCGGATCGGTTCGCGCCCGCCAGCCAAACACCGTTACGCTATCGCCCGGTTTCATCGTCACGTCGCGCTTCCAGCCCTGCCGGATGAGCATGTTGGGCGGGTACCCTTCGAACTTCCATTGCGTGACTGCGCCCGCGTCGTCTTTGACATCCACGTAGAAGTGGATGTGGGGGTTCGTCCAGTCGATCTTGGCAACCGTGCCGGTGATCGTGACCGGTTTTGTCCCGTCGTACTCCGCCGCAAAGGAGTGGTGCGCAGAAAGCCCCGTGGCTCCGAGAAGACCGAACGCGAGAATCACGGCCGGTTTCATGGGCGTCCTCCCACCGCGCATTGTAACGCCGGGCGCGCACGCGTCGAGCACCATGGCGCGCGAACTGGTAGGATTCGTTCTCAGAGAGGCGTCCGATGGCTCGATCGCGTGTGAAATGGCTGGCAGGCATGATGGCAAGTGCGACCCTGGCTCTTCTGATGAGCCATCTCGCGGGGGCGAGCGCATTCGCCCAGGCCCCGGATCCCGACGATGTGGCGGAGGGCATGCGCCTTTACCGGACGAAAGGCGACTGCCAGTCGTGTCATGGCTGGGCGGCGGATGGCCGCAAGATGGACACGCAGATGCCCGACGGCGCGAACTTGCGGACCACGCGGCTGAGCCGCGAGCTGCTGCTGATGACCATCAAGTGCGGCAGGCCCGGCAAGGGGATGCCCGCGTACGACCGGCTGGCGTACAGCGACGGCCGCTGCTACAACATGAAGGCGGCCGACCTGAAGAGCAAGAACCTCGAGATGCCCGATCCGCCGGCGACGTTGCAGGTCCGCGAGATGGAGCGCATCCTCGATTTCCTCCAGGTGAAGGTCGTTGGACAGGGGCCGATGACCAGGGCCAAGTGCGTCGAGTTCTGGGGCTCGGAGGTCGACGTGTGCAAGGAGCTGCAGTAGACCGCCGACAGCGGTGAACCGTTCGTGACGCGATTCGTATAAAGCGTCATGAAGAAGCTCGTCGTTCGTTGCCAGCCTCCTCGGCTTTCGTTCCGCTTCGCGCGCAGGCGCCCGCTGACTCCGGACCGAAACCGGCATTCGAAGTCGCGTCCATCAAGCGCAACGTGTCCGGCAGCGACAACGCCTCGATGCGCGCCCTGCCCGGCGGCCGGGTCACGGTCACCAACAACTCGTTGTTCAATCTCATTCGCAACGCCCACCGGCTCCAGCGCTTCCAGATGACCGGAGGGCCCGACTGGATCGACAGGGACAAGTGGGACATCGTCGCAAAAGCCGAGGGCGACCTGTCGCCGCAGCAGATGCTCCCGATGGTGGAGACGCTGCTGACCGATCGGTTCAAGCTGGTCGCGCACAGGGAAATGCGCGACGCGCCGATCTACGCGCTCGTCCTGGCGAAGAGCGATGGCCGACTCGGCCCGCAGCTCAAACCGTCGTCCACCGACTGCCAGGCGTGGATGGCGGAACTGCGGGCTCGCGGCGGAGCGCCGCCACCGCAGGGGAGTCCCGTACGCTGCGGCATCCGCTTCATCTCAGGCAAGGTCATCGGCAACGCGATGCCGATCGCCGATCTCGCCAGAAACCTGTCGGGGGTTGCGGGCCGGATGGTGGTGGACAAGACGGGCCTGACCGGCGCGTACGATTTCGAGATGACCTTCACTCCGGACCCGGCGCCGGGCGACGGCCCGACGCCCCAGTCGCTCAGCGAGGGCGGCTCGCTGTTCACAGCGCTGCAGGAGCAACTCGGGCTGAAGCTCGAGGCGCAGCGCGGCCCGATCGAGTTCTTCGTGATCGACTCGGCCGAAAGGCCGAGAGAAGATTGAAGTAGGGCGGCCCTTTCAGGGCCGCCAGGCGGGGCTGAAAGCCCCGCCCTACGCCGGCGCTAGTTCAACGCGAACACGAACAGGTAGCTCGAGTTCTGCAGCTTGTCCCAGTTCACCGGGTGCAGGTGGCGGCCGCTGGTCTGCACGGCCAGGTACTGCTTGGGCCCGATGGCGTAAGTGACGGGCGAGCCTTTGAGCGGCGTGCCGACGTTGAAGCGCCAGAGTTCCTCGAGGGTCTCGTCGTTGTAGGCGACGATCCAGCCGTCCTGAAGAGCCGTGAAGACGAGGCCGCCGGCAGTTGCCGTCACGCCGGACCTGATCTCGATGTCGGTCACGGCCTTCGCCAGCACCTTGTTGTTCTGGGCATCGAACGCCGTCACCGCGCCGTAGTACAGGTCGCTCGTGTACTTGCGCGGCTGGCTCGTCTTGGGGTCGACGCCGCCGTCCTTCGAGAGCACGCCGACCGCGGCGCCGTTCTGCGAAAAGCAGCCCTCGGTGCCGACGCCGTACGCAATCCCTTTCACCGGGTTGTACGCGAGCGGCTGGTGCGCGACGCCGCCGTGCCACGTCGGGCACGTCCGCTTCATGCCGTCGCCGCGAAGCGCGCGCGCCTCCTCGTTGTAGAACTGCACGTCGAGCTTCGGGCTGTACTCGACGGGTTTGCCCGTCTTCTGATCGATGCCCTTCGTCCAGTTCAGGTCGTTGACGTATTTCTCGGACTTGATGAACTGGCCGTTCGTGCGGTCGAGCGTGTAGTAGAACCCGTTACGCGCGTAGTGGCCGACGACCTTGCGCGTCGCCCCGCCGACCTTCGCGTCGTAGAGCATGTGGACGCCGATTTCGTCGAAATCCCACGAGTCGTTCGGCGTGTACTGGAAATGCCACGCGAGCTTTCCCGTCTCGACGTTGAGCGCGATCACCGAGTTCGTGTAGAGGTTGTCGCCTGGACGGAACTGCGGGTCGTAGATCGGATAGGGGTTGCCGGTGCCGACGATGTAGAGGTGCGTGGCGGGATCGAACGATCCGGTCTGCCAGATGCCGCCGCCGCCCGTCTTCCACGCGTTGTGATCGTCTTTCCACGACTCGCTGCCGGGATCGCCCGGCTTCGGCACCGTGTAGAAGCGCCACAACTCCGTGCCGTCCTTGACGTCGAGGCCCGCGACCCAGCCGCGCGTGCCCGCGTCGCCGGCGCCGTTCTGGATGATCACCTTGCCGTCGGCGACGAGCGGCGCCGTCAGGAACTTCTCCTGGCCGCCGAACTCGTTCTTGCCCGCGATCTTCTTGTCCCACACGATTTCGCCGTTATCGCGGTTGATGGCGATGACGCGTCCGTCCGGCAGGTTGGCGACGACCTTGTCCTCCCACAGCGCGATGCCGCGGGTGCGGGGCGCGGTGCCTTCGTGCTTGACGCCGGGGTCGGCGGTCCACACGAACTCCGCCCTGCCGGGGTTCCTCACGTCGATCTTGTAGATGGTGCCCCAGCCGTCGCTCGTGTACATGAACCCGTTGTCGATGAGCGGGTTCACCTCGTTCTCGGGGCCGTTCTGCCCGACATCCTGCATGCCGCCGAGCGCGAGCGCCCAGACCATGCGGAGGTTCTTGACGTTGTCGCGGTTGATCTGCGTCAGCCTGGAATAGCGCGTCGAACCGTAGTCGCCGTTCATCAGGAGCCAGTTCTGCGGCTCGTTCTGCGCGTTGATGAGGCGATCGCGGTTGACCGTCAGGGTGTAGTCGGCGGCGAACACCGCCACCCCCGCGGCCAGGAGAGAGGCACCAACCAGGATCGTCTGCTGTCGGGCGTGATGTCGCATGCGCAAATACTACATCCGCCGGGCCAGTTTGGGTCAACGATTCAGGGGATCGACGATGCACCAGGACGCAACCCGCCGTCCCTGAGCGCACGGCTGGCGGATGGCCCGCACGGCGCTGCCGGGGTTCCGTGCGGCGGCCTCGGCGTAGGCGGCTATCCGTACCTTGCCCGTCGACGTCAGCATCACGCGCTCGCCCGCGAAGAAATCGGTGATGTACGCGTCCTCGTAGATAGCCGAGCCGTATTGGATGCCGCGGGACGCCAGATCGTCGGCCAGCACCCGGTGCTCGTTGGGCGGCGGCATCGCGCGATATTCGCTCACGATCCGCCACGTGTCGCGGAGGTTCAGGACGGCGGCGGCGACGAGCAGGAACGCGACGGTGTGTCGAAGCAGGCGGCGCCGTTCGGTTTCGAAGAACGCGCCGGCAACCGCAAGCGGCAGGAGCAGGCCGAGCAGCGCGTAGCGCAGGATCGGCGGAAAGCGCGGGTCGGCCGCATCCGACAGGGAGTAAGCCAGCAGCGCCTGAACACCAACCACGGCGAGGAAGACGCAGAACGATGACAGCGACAAAGGCTCGCCGAGCGCACGTGATCGGCGAATGTTCATGGCGATCCGCACCAGGCAAATCAGCGCGGCGGCGATCAGCACGCCGGCGACGATGTACGAGCCGACGGGCACCGTCGCGTTGATGTTGTAGCGAAGCGGCACGATCGTGCGCATGCCGAACAGATCGGGGACGGCCTCGGCGGCCAGCTGCTTGAGTCTCGGGACGACGAGCGACGGCGCAAGCGAGGCGCGGGCCATCAGACTCTCGAACTGCAGCGTCAGCGGGGCCGTCTCGCTCGCCCCGCCGGACGGGCCGAGCGTGTTGATCCGCCGCTTCAGTTGATCGATGGCGAACCAGACAACGCCGAATGCGAGCGCGGACCGCGTCACCCAGCGGGCGTCGCCGAGCGTCGTTTTGCGGTGCTCGAAGTACGAAGCCGCCGCGACGCCGCCGACGGCGAAGATCGTGAACTCGCGGTGGAGAAACCCGATCGCGAGCACGAGCCCGAAGGCGACAGGCCGGTCCCGCAGCGCCCAGAGCGCGAGCACGTACAGAAACGGTTCGACGCTCGCCCCGAGCGTTTCGAGCAGGTTGGCCGACAGGACCGGCGCGGACGCCGCCAGCGGCAGGATGGCCGCGAGCGCCAGCCATGGCGAGCCGATCGATCGCGTGAAGCTTCGCAGCAGCCACACCGCGACGATGCCGTTGACGGCCACGAGCGGCAGGCGCAACATGGCCACCGTCGGCCCGCCAAGCCAGATGAACGGCGCCGCGATCCAGGCCTGGACGCCGAGCATGTAGTGCTGCCCGTAGAAAAAGAGGGGAAACGTGCGGAGCTCGCTGAGGTGCTTCGCCATGAGGCCGACGATGGCCTGATCCGAGTCGAAGTCGAGGTGCTCGTAGGCGAGGAACGGAAACGACCGGAAGACCACGATGGCGATCGCCAGAAGACTGCACCAGAGCAGGGCGGGCGGCCGCTTGTTCATGAGGCGGGGTGATTGTATCGTCACGGGCGCGCAGAGGTGCGACATGAGAACACGGCTTGTCATTGAACTCGCTCTGGCGGTCTGCCTGGGCTTGCGGCCGGCGACCGTAGCGGCACAGGGAGCCCCGGGAACAACGGCCGCGCAAGCGCGCGCAAGGCGCGAAATGCGCGGCGCTCTCCGGCCTGCAGGTGACCGGGTTTGCGCTGGCCATCACGAAGGCCGACGCCGTGGCGGCCGGGCCGGCGGCGCGCGGTCGTGGGGCCGTGGTGAACCTGCCGGCGCACTGCCGCGTCGACGGAACCATCGATCGGCGAGCCGGCGCGGAAGGCAAGCCGTACGGCATCGGCTTCGCCATCGCGCTGCCTGACGCCTGGAACGGCCGGTTTCTGTTTCAGGGCGGGGGAGGGCTGAACGGCACCGTCGGCCTTCCGCTGGGCGCCCAGGCCGCGGGCGATTCCCCCGCGCTCGTCCGCGGCTTCGCGGTCGTGAGCACCGACACGGGCCATCAGGCGTCGGGCGGCGCGTTCGACGCGGCGTTCATGCGCGACCAGCAGGCGGTGCTGGACTTCGAATACGTGGCGATCGGACGTGTCGCCGTCCTCGCGAAGGAAATTGTCGCGCGCTACTACGGGCGGCCCGCGGACCATTCGTATTTTGCGGGCTGCTCGACGGGCGGGCGCGAAGCCATGCTGATGGCGCAGCGGTACCCGGCCTATTTCGACGGCGTCATCGCGGGCGCTCCGGCGATGCGCACCGGATACTCCGGTCTCGGCGATCGATGGGTCGCCACGATGCTGAATCAGGCAGCCCCGAAGGACGCGGCCGGAAAACCCATCCCGTCGCAGATCTTCTCGGACGGCGACAAGCAGCTGATCGTCAACGCGCTGCTCAGCGCCTGCGATGCGAAGGATGGCGTGCGCGACGGCCTGGTGTACGCCACGCGCGCCTGCGACTTCGATCCGGTCGCGACGCTGACGTGCAAGGGGGCGAAGACGGAGAGCTGTCTGTCGCAACAGCAGACGGCGGCGCTCAGGAAGGCCTTTGCCGGGCCGAAGGATTCACGCCAGAACCAGATCTACCCGGGCTTCCTCTGGGACACCGGCATCACGGCGAGCGGGCAGGGCATTCCTGGACTTCTGAGCCCCGGCCCAGGGCCGCTCGGCCCCCCGAACCTCTCGACGGAAATCGACGTGGACCGCGAAGCGTTCGCGCTGGCGAGCGATCCAAGACAGGTGGGGGACACCAAGCTCTGGACCAACCTGAACACGTTTTCGGGCCGCGGCGGCAAGCTCGTCTTCTACCACGGCGTGAGCGATCCGTGGTTCTCGGCGCTCGACACGGTGGACTACTACGAGAAGATGAGCGCCGCCAACGGCGGCGACAGGACGGCCGACTGGAGCCGTTTGTTCCTGGTGCCGGGGATGGGACACTGCCAGGGCGGCGCCGCCACCCTCGACACCTTCGATCTGCTGTCGGCGGTCGTCGACTGGGTCGAGAAGGGGAAGGCCCCGGATGCGGTTCGGGCTACCGGACGCGCGTTCCCGGGACGCAGCCGGCCGCTCTGCCCCTACCCGGCGCACGCCCATTACAAGGGCG
Organism: uncultured Acidobacteriota bacterium; assembly: GCA_963712905.1. Classification (GTDB taxonomy): domain Bacteria; phylum Acidobacteriota; class Vicinamibacteria; order Vicinamibacterales; family CAVVIG01; genus CAVQJU01. The sequence continues at coordinate 306,418 of CAVQJU010000008.1, forward strand.
CCGGCGACGTCGAAGACGCGGGCAGCTTCGAGTGCCGGCCGTGATCGGCGCAATGGCTGAGACCGGAAACACGACGAAGTGTCAGCCAGCAATACATGCTGCCTTCGAGAGAACGGTGTGTGCCGCCTCGCGAATTGCCTGAACTAAGGCTGAGACTCCCGGGCAGAGAAGTTGCATGGTCACGTGGAGGGCTGACCAGAATGGGAGAAAAGCAGATGTCATACGATGAAAGGTCCGCGGGCGGAACGGCGTTCATGATGTTCCTGCTTGGCGCTGCGAGCGGAGCCGCCGTGGCCCTGCTGTGCGCGCCGGCGAGCGGCCGCGACTCGAGGGACTACCTCAAGCGGCGCGCCCGGGAAGCGCGCGAGCAGGCGGCTTCCGCAGCGTCCAAAGCCCGGGAAGTGGTCGCGCAGGGCGCCGAAGCGGTCGCCACGAACATCGACGACTGGCGGTCGACGGTCAACTCCGCGATTGACGACGGACGCGAGGTCGTGCAGCAGGGCCGGGACACGGTCGCGCACGCCATCGAGCAGGGCCGCGAAGCGTATCAGCGCGTCAAGGCGGGCCCGGCGTGACAACGAGCGAGGCGTTCCTCGGCGTCATCGCCCTCGCGACGCTGATCACGGCGATCGCGCAGGTCGGTGTGCTCATCGCCGGCGTCCGGCTCGCGAGACGCGTGCATACGGCGGCCGAGCGCATCGAGGACGCCACCGGGCCGATCGTGGCGCGCCTTGATGCGCTGTCTGCCGAAGCGCTCGAATCGATGGCGGCGGCGCGCAACCAGATGGACCGCCTCGAGCGGATGACCGAGGACGTCGTGAACCGGATCGATCAGACCGTCCACACGTTGCAGACCTACGTGCTGACTCCGGCACGGCAGGGGGCGGCTCTGCTCGCCGGCGCACGGGCGGCTGTCCTGGCATTCAAGCGGCCGCCGTTTCTCCGCTAGCTTTTCTTTTTCTTGGTGCTCTTCGGGCGCTCCTTGAGGAGCTTCCGGATTTCGTTCTCGATGTCAGCCTTGCCCACGAGGCCGAAGTGCTTCGCGGCGACCTTGCCGTTCCGGTCGATCAGCAGCGTGACCGGGAGTGACGCGAGGCCGAAGCGATCCGCGACGTCGTGATCGCCGAGCACGATCGGGTAGGTGACGGGCCGTCCCTCGAGGTACGAGGAAACGATCGCCCACCCTTCGTCGTCCATTGAGACGCCGATGATGGCCAGCCCGCTGTTTCGATAGCGGGATTCGAATTCGACGTACCAGGGCATTTCCACCTTGCTGGCCGCGCACCACGTGGCCCAGAAGTCCAGCAGGACGACCTTGCCCTTGAAATCGGAGAGGGTGATTGGAGCGCGTTTGGCGTCCGAGAGCGTGAAGCCGGGGGCGACCCTGCGATAGTGAGGCTTGACGACTTCGGCCGAGACGCGGGCCGGCTCGAACAGGGAAGCGGCCGCAAGCACCGCCGCCGCGACGAGCCTCGACGACTTCATGGCCATGCTCTAACCCCTCGGCGGCGTCGCGTGTCCCGATGTCACTCTGGTCCTGACCACTGTATACGCCCGCCGGCATCCACGCGTTTCAGAACGGGCGTGCGGACAGCGATGTGAAATGTTCGGATTTCCGGCAGTATCAGTCGGCGGGATGGTGGGCGCTAGAGGACTCGAACCTCTGACCTCGTGCGTGTGAAGCACGCGCTCTAACCAGCTGAGCTAAGCGCCCTATCCGATTAATCTTGTCCTACTTCCGTCCCTCGGGCAAGCGACGCTGGCGTGCTCCGTCGTACTGATGATCCCTCGGATCGATCTGCCGCATGACCGTCTCCCGCGTCCGCTCCTCGTGCGCGTGCGCGATGAGGCCCGGCAGGCGTGAGATCAGAAAGACCGCGTTGCCCAGCTCGTACGCGAAGCCGAGGTCGGCCGTGACCGCGGCGATGGCGCCGTCCACGTTGACCGGCAGCGGGTGCTTGAACTCGGCGGCGCGCGCGTCGAGCACGTGCTCGATCGCGCGAATCAGCCGCACGTGCTCGCCTTCGAGCTCGAGCTCGAGCGCCATCTGGAACAGGCGCGATGCCCGCGGGTCGCGCGTGTGGGTCCGGTGTCCGAAGCCGGGCGGATCCTCTTTCCTCTGGACGCATTCCTCGACCAGGGCCTCGGCCGCCTCCTGAAGCGACCGTCCTCCCCGCATCTGCGCCAGCCCGGAGTCCAGGAACCGCATACACGTCTCGATGTCGCCGCCGTGGTGGGGCCCGAAGGCGAGGATGCCGGCCGCCACGCAGTCCTTGAGCGGGGCCCCGGACGTGGCGACGGTGCGGGCGGCAAGCGTCGAGGGCGGCGTCAGGCCGTGATCGATCGACGAGACCAGGATGGCCGCGAACATGCGCCCGACCGCCGGCGGCGGCAGCTCGCCCATCAGGAGCAGGTAGGTGGACTCGGCGAAGGACAGGCGCCCCATCATCTCGTCGAGCGGATAGCCCCGCACGAGGATCTTGTTGGGTTCGATCGATGTCAGCGATGTCTGCCAGCTCATGGACGTGGCCCTCTTACATCGTGCCGTACAACCGGTCGCCGAAATCGCCCAGTCCGGGGACGATGTATTTCTGCGCGTTCAGCTGCTGGTCCACGACCGGCGTGTAAATCACGACGTCGGGGTGGTCGCGTTCCACGCACGCGACGCCTTCAGGCGCCGCCACGATGCACACGATGCGGACACGGGAGGCGCCGGCCCGCCGCAGCAGGTCGAGCGCGGCCGACGCGCTGCCGCCCGTCGCGAGCATCGGATCGATCATCAGGACGTAACTCTTGTCGAGGCGATCGGGCAGCTTCGAATAGTACCTGCGACGCGACCGCCGTCCGTTCGTCGCGCTGCAGCCCGATGTATCCGACGCGCGCCGACGGCACGAGGTCGAGGACAGCGTCGAGCATGCCCAGACCCGCACGCAGGACCGGCACGACGACGACATCGGAAGCCACCCGCCGGCCGGCGGCGGGGCCAATCGGCGTCTCGACCGTGACCGGCGCCGTGGGCACGGCGCGGAGCGCCTCGGCGGCGAGCAGCACGCTGATACGGGTCGCCAGCCTCCGGAAGGCATCGGGCGGCGTCTGCTTGTCGCGCAGCGAAACCAGCGCGTCGTGCACCAGCGGGTGATCGACGAGTTGAACGGGCACGAAACGAAACTATACACGAAGGACGTCCGGCTAAAGCCGACGCGTCACGTGATGACGCCGATGTGCGGAAGGTTGCGGTACTGCTCCGCGTAGTCGAGACCGTAGCCGACGACGAAACGATCCTCGATCGTGAAGCCGACATACTCGACGGCCACGTCGACCTGGCGTCGCGACGGCTTGCTCAGCAGGCAGGCCGTCCGAAGCGAGCGCGGATTGCGCGCCCGCAGAATCTCCTGGAGGTAGGTCAGTGTCAGACCCGTGTCCACGATGTCCTCGACGATGATCACGTTGCGGCCGGCGAGGCCGCTGTCGAGGTCCTTCAGCATCCGGACTTCACCGGAACTGCTCTTGGCCTTGGCGTAGCTCGACACGGCCATGAAGTCGAGCGTCACGGCCCCGCTCATGTGCCGGACCAGATCGGACAGAAACATGAACGCGCCCTTCAGGACGGCCACCAGGTGCACGTCGTCCGGGAAGTCGCGGCGGATTTCGGCGGCCAGTTCGGCCACCCGTTTCTGGATCTGCTGCTCAGAGAGTAGGATTTCAGGCGGCGGCGCGTCGGCCATAGCGGCACATCATACCTGCGAAGATGAAAACGTTCGACATCATCACTGAAAGCGACGCCCGGGTGCTCGAGCGCGGCGAAACGGTGGCGCTCGCCCGGGGCGGCCACATCACGCCGCTGGCGCAGGACACGCTGAACGAGCGGCGGGTGACCGTGGTGCGCGCCGACCGGGTGTCGGAGGAGGACGCGTCGCTGGCGCCGCCCGCCGACATCCGTTCGGTGGCGATCGGCAGCGACCATACCGGCATCGAGCTCCGCCGGACCCTGATCACGTTTCTGCGTGGGCGGGGCCTGGCTGTCAACGACCTCGGGACCTACACGTCCGACGCCGTGGATTATCCTGATGTGGCGGCGGCCGTCGGCGACGCCGTGGCCCGCGCCGAGGCCGACGCGGGCATCGTCATCGACGGCGCGGGCATCGGGTCGGCGATCGCGGCGAACAAGATCCGCGGGGTCCGTGCCGTGATGGCGACCACCGAAACGATCGCCCGCTATTCGCGCGAGCACAACGGCGCGAACGTGCTGGCGCTCGGGGCCACGCTCGTCACCGCGGACGAAGCGCGGGCGATCGTGACGACCTGGCTGACGACGTCGATGCGGGAGCCGCGGTACATCCGCCGGCTGGCGAAGATCCGCGATCTCGAACGCCGGCCGAAATGACCAGACGACCAAATGGCCAGATGACCAGATGAACAGGGACGAACTGAAGCGGTTGATCGACGTCATCGTGTCCGAAATGGCGGCCTCGGCGTCTCCGGCGGGCCGTCCGGTGCCGCCCTGCGCGTGCCACGGCGTGCTGGGCGACTGCTGTCCCGATCGCCTGCGGCCGGTGATCGACGCGGGGGCCACCCGCGTCGGCGTCCACGCGATCGGCGGGGCGCCCTCGGGCATCGCGTCGATGATCGACCATACGCTGCTCAAGCCCGACGCGACGCGCCAGAACATCGAGGACCTGTGCCGCGAGGCGGCGCAGTTCAGGTTCGCGACCGTGTGTGTCAACCCGACGTGGGTCGCCTTGTGCGCGCGGCTCCTGTCGGGCAGCGGCGTCGGCGTGTGCTCGGTGGTCGGCTTCCCGCTGGGCGCGACGACGGCCGACGTGAAACGGTACGAGACGCAGCGGGCGATCTTCGACGGCGCCCGCGAGATCGACACCGTCATCAACGTCGGCGCCCTGAAGTCAGGCGATCTCCGCGTCGTCGAACGCGACATCGAGGCCGTAGTCCTGCCGTGCCGCGACTGCGACGTGCTGAGCAAGGTCATCATCGAGGCCGCGCTGTTGACCGATGACGAGAAGGTCACCGCGTGCACGCTGGCCAAGGCGGCCGGCGCCGACTACGTGAAGACGTCGACCGGGTTCGGGCCCGGCGGCGCGACGGCGGCCGACGTGGCGCTGATGCGCCGCGTGGTGGGCGCCGAGATGGGCGTGAAAGCCGCCGGCGGCGTGCGCGACCTCGACAGCGTGAACGCCATGATTGCCGCGGGCGCGACGCGCGTCGGGGCGAGCGCCGGCGTGAAGATCGTCCAGCAGGCCCGCGCAGGCAGTAGCCGCTTAGGCGGACGAATCCGTCCGGCTGAAGCCGGACGCTACTGGAATCTGCAGGAACAGCGCGCGGTATTGCTCCCACGTGGTGTTGGCAATCGGGAGCACACCCATCCAGTACTGAACCATCTGCGCCACTGACAACGCGACGGCGAGCGTCGCGAACGCCGCCGTGATGCCGACGGCGGCCGCGCGGTGCCGCAGGCCGCCGACCCACGCGAAGCACGCCGCCATGAACACGGCCGCGAGCGCGAAGCCGTCCGTGAACCCGCGATGGCCGTAGCTCCCGCCGAACTGCCAGTCGAACCAGCTCGCGATGAGGAGCGTGTTGATCGTCAGCACGATGCCGGCGGCCCAGATGAGCGACGTGGCCCAGCCGCGCGCCACGATCCAGCCGGCCACCGCGAACAGCAGCGCCGGATGCCAGAAGAAGAGCCCCTTCTGTGTGCCGAACAGGACGTCGTAAAGATGCGGTGAGCTGAACGTGAAGCCCGCGTCGATCGCGCCGTACGGGCTCGGCAGCCAGAGCCCGGTCGCTGACTTGTACAGCAGAAGCTGGGGCAGCACGCACGCGGCCCCCGCGCCCACGACGACGAGCAGTGGACGCCAGCGCTGCGTGAGCGAGACGGCGCGTTCGCGCAGCGATGACCAGCTCGTCACGCCGTACAAAGGAACCATCAAGACGAAGAGCACGTTGGTGTGCCGCGTCAGGAAAATGGCGGCGGCGGTCACACCGAGCCCGACGCTGCGGGCGATCGTGGGCGTCGCCCACCACGACTCCGTGCACGCCACGAGCACCGCGACGAGGAAGAACGAGTAAATGTGACTGAAGACGCTGTCGTAGACCCCGTAGTGGAACAAGTTGGTTCCCCATGTCACGGTCGCCAGCGCGGCGAGGGCGACGGCCGGGGAAAAGTGGCGCAGCAGCAGGCGCCGCACGACGGCGAGCCCGGCGAGCAGATAGGCGAGCCCGGCGAGGCCCGCAGCGTGCTGGTAATAGAACGAAAAGCCGTCGGGCGGCGCGTTCGAAAGGCGTGTCAGCGCGTGCGCGACGAAAAAGAATGGCGCGATCAGAACGGCCGGGCCCATCGGATGGGGATTCACCCAACGATTGGTGCCGGGCCATCGTCTGATGGCTGTGAACTCCGGATACTCGCCTCCGGGGAACGTGCGCGCCACGCCGTCGAGGGTCGTGTCGCCGTGGAGAAACCAGGATGGCAGGTAGACGTAGTAGCTGTAACCGTCCGAGCGAATGGGAGCGGGAGCGCCCTGGCGGCTGTAAATCGCCGCGTAAGACAGCAGCGCGAGCGCGCCGGCGATGGCCACGAAGTGCCGTATAAGGAAACCGTAGACGCCGCCACGCACCATGAGCGCGTCCTATAATCGCAGAGTGGGACGGTCCCGCCGGTACTTCTTTGCCGTCGCCTCGGTAGCGCTCGCCGTCGCGGTGCTCGAACTGCTGGGCCCGACGATGAACGGCGCGACGGCCGCCCAGATCCTCCTGCTGGTCCTGATCATCGACGCCCGGTTCTTCGGGACCGGGCCGGCCGTGGTCGCCTCGCTGTGCGCGGCGGCTGGCTTCTCCCGCTACTTCGTGACCCCTTCGGGCTTCACCGTGGGGGACCCGAGCGACCTGGCGGCGCTGGCTGCGTTCATCATCATGGCCGTGGTCGTCGGCGAACTGGCGTCGAGCGCCGAGCGCCGGGCGCGCGAAGCGCAGGCCGGGCGCCAGGAAGTGGCGCGGCTCTACCAGGAGTTGCAGGGCGCGTTCGACCGGGCGAGCGAGGTCGAAGCCGAGCGGCGCAGCGAACAGGTGAAGGCCGCGCTGCTCGACGCGTTGACGCACAACCTGCGGACGCCGCTGACGGCCATCAAGGCTTCGGTCACGGCCCTCATCGGCGACGACTCGACCTCGGTGGCGCCGACGCTTTCGGCCGAAGGGCAGCGCGAGCTGCTCGAGGTCATCGACGAGGAATCGAACCGGCTGAACCGGTTCATCGAAGGCCTCTCGGCGGCCGGCAGCGACGCGGTGCAGCCCCTGACCCGGCGCGACGCCGCGCCGGGCGACATCGTGCGGATGGGGCTGGCGCGGGCCGAGACGCTGACACGAGACTACCGCGTCGAGGTCGACGTGGCCCCCATCCTGCCGGCGCTGTCCGTGGACGCGGCGTCGATCGTCGAGGTCCTGTACATCCTGCTCGACAACGCGAGCAAGTACGCGCCGCCCGGCTCGACGATCCGCGTCAGCGCGTCCTCGAGCGACGGACACTACGTCGAATTCGCGGTGGCCGACGAAGGGCAGGGCGTCCCGATCGAGGCGCGCGAGCGCGTGTTCGAGAAATTCTTCCGCGTACCCGGCCGCGAGTCGCACGACCCGCGGCGGAAAGGCATCGGCCTCGGGTTGCCGATTGCGCGGCGCCTGGTCGAGGCGCAGGGCGGACGGATCTGGATCGATTCGCCGGCGTCCGGCGAGGGCACGATCGTGCAGCTCTTGCTGCCCGCGGCTCCTGTGCCTCCGGCCGGCGTCGACGCGGTACTACCCGCCACGCCAGCGGCGGTCAGCCTGACAGAGCTAGGAGTGTTGTGATGAACATGGCCGTTGAGAAGTCACGCGTGCTTGTCGTGGACGACGAACCGCAGATCACACGAGTGCTGAGGACCGTGCTGACCAGCCAGGGATACCAGGTGCGAACGGCGGCTGAGGGCGAGTCCGCGCTGACGAATTTCGCGGAGTGGCGGCCGGAGCTGGTGATCACAGACCTGTACATGCCGCGCATGGACGGCGTCGAGCTGTGCCGGCGCATCCGCTCGGTCTCGAACGTCCCGATCATCGTGCTGTCAGTGAAAGGTGAGGAGCGGACGAAGGTCGAAGCCCTCGACTCGGGCGCCGACGACTACGTCACGAAGCCGTTCGGGATCGACGAGCTTCTGGCGCGTGTGCGGGCCAATATTCGGCGATCCAACGGCGAAGGCGAGGCCGCGTCGCTCGACGCCGGCGATTTCCGCGTGGATCTCGACGCGCGGCGCGTGCACGTGCGCGGGTCGGAGGTGCGGCTGACGCCGAAAGAGTTCGAGCTGTTCCTGTACATGGCCCGGCATCCGAGCCGCGTGCTGACGCACCGGACGCTGCTCGAGGCGGTGTGGGGCGAGGCCTCGCAGGAGCAGCCCGAGTACCTCCGCGTCTTCATGGGACAACTGCGCAAGAAGCTCGAGCCCGATCCGTCCAACCCACGGTATCTCGTCACCGAGCCGTGGGTGGGCTACCGGTTCAATCCCCAGGGCTGACCCGGTCGTGGTTGTCCGACGCGGGGCGCGCGTGCTCGCGGCGGCGGCCGTCTGCCTGTTCGTCGCCGCGGCAGCCCTCGCGCAGTTCGGCGGGTTCGGACGCGGCCCGTTTCGCGTCCGGCCGAATATTCCCTACGACGGCCGCTTCACGTTCGTGCGCGCGAAATACGACACCGCGCCGGGCGGCTACTGGTACGGCGGCTGGCCGGCGTGGGGACACGGCTACCCGGTGGCTGAGCAGAACCTCATGCGGATCATGAACGAGCTCAGCTACCTCAACCCGCACATGGACGAGATCAACGCGATCGCGCTCGACGATCCGGAGATCTTCAAGTATCCGGTGGCCTACATCATCGAGGTCGACTGGTGGGCGATCACCGACCGGGAGGTCGCCTCACTGCGTGCGTATCTGCAGAAAGGCGGCTTCCTGATCGTGGACGACTTCAAGCCGCGGCGGTTCCGCGGCGACTTCGAGGGCTGGGGCGCCGGGTGGGAGGTCTTCGAAACCGCGATGAAGCGCGTGATGCCGGGCAGCCGCTTCTTCGAGATGGACGCCTCGCACGGCATCTTTCACGCGTTCTTCGAGATCCCCAGGCTCGACATCGTCCCGCAGGCCTATATCAACGGGCGGCCGATCTTCCGCGGGATGTACGAAGACAACGATCCCGCGAAGCGGCTCCAGGTCATCGTCAACTACAACACCGATATCTCGCAGTACTGGGAGTGGTCGGGCACGGGCCTCCGGCCCATCGACGACACCAACGAAGCCTACAAGCTGGGCGTGAACTACATCGTCTACGGGATGACGCACTAAGCGACGGCGACAGCGACGGCCACCGGGTCGGGCACGGCCTCGTAGACCATTGCGGTCACTTTGCCCTGCGCGACCTCGAGCTGGGCGATGACGGCCGCCTTGTGGACGCCGTCGACCCGGGGGCGGCACCCCCGCATGAGCTGCGCGGCGCGGAGCGTGGCAAGGACGACGAATTCGAACGTGCCGAGTCCGGCTGGGCGTTGTATCACGTTGACCCTCACGGTAAGGCTTTGGTGAGGGCTCGGGCAGTCGGGCCTAAGAGCTCAGAAAAGCGGGACGCTTGAGTATAGGCCGGTTAGCTCACCGGGGCCGCTTGTGCCGTACGACGCCCAGGGCGCGGGCGCCGCTGATGGCATCCTCGAGGAGGGCGAACTTCACGACGTCCCCGATTTGCAGATCGTTGAACGAGACGCCGTCGAGCAGATCGGCCCGGTGGAAATACACCTCGCGATCGTTCGAGAGGCGGATGAACCCGTGCCCCTGGCCGACCATGAGGGTCACGATACGACCGGTTACCGGCTCACCGCTCGGTTCGGTCGGTCGCGGAGGTTTGTTCAACCGCTTCGGCATCTCCCTGCGCGTCGGGCTCCAGACGAATTCCGGGCTCATCGTTGAATGCCGAGGCAGAGCGCAGAGCCCTGCCTCGACGTGGTCGTTGTGCTTACCAACGCGGCTCGCTGCGGCGCCGGCGCGAGTCGCCGCCGCCGCCAAATCCGCCACCGCCGCCGCCGGCCGGCTTCGGACGGGCTTCGTTGACGTTGAGGCCCCGGCCGCCGAGCTCGTGCCCGTTCAGCGCGGTGATCGCCTGCTGCGCCTCGTCGTCGGTCGCCATCTCCACGAAGGCAAACCCGCGGGCACGGCCCGTGGCCATATCGCGCATGACCGTGACGCGTTCGACCGTTCCCGATCGCCCGAAGAGTTCCTGGAGCTCCGCTTCGCCGGCCTCGTAAGGAAGATTTCCGACATACAACTTTCGACCCATCACTGCTCCTCCGTCGCGACTGCGACGATTGGCCCCGCCAGAGAGGCGGTGCACCTGCCCCCGAACGTCCCCAAAACGGAAGTCGGTGGATTTCGTCTCGTGGCTAGGCAGGACGTCAGGAGAAGCGAGTCCGGAATGGCTCGTTGCACTAACAGGCGGCACAGCACGCGGCAAAATTCGACCTGCAATGATACCACGGCACGCGCGCTAATGTGCGGACGCCCTCCGGAGTCGCGATAGAATAAGGGGTTGCCCACATGATTTCAGTCCAGTCCGTATCGATGCGCTTCGGCTCGAAGATCCTGTTCGAGGACGTCTCCGTGGCCTTTTCCCAGGGCCGGCGGTACGGCCTCACGGGGCCCAACGGGGCCGGCAAGTCCACCTTCATGAAGCTGCTGACCGGCGAGGTCCCGGCGCAGCGCGGGGAAGTCACGAGGCCCGCGAAGGTCGGCGTGCTGCGCCAGGACCAGTTCGCGTTCGATCGGTTCCGCGTGATCGACACCGTGGTCATGGGCAACCACCGGCTGTGGAGCGCCCTCGAGGAGCGCGAACGGCTCTACGGGCAGGCCGCCCTCACCGATCAGGACGGGATGCGCCTGGGGGAGCTCGAAGGCATCGTCGGCGAAGAGGACGGATACACGGCGGAAAGCGACGCCGCCGTGCTCCTGCAGGGGCTCGATATCGGCCAGGACCTGCACGACCGGCTGATGGGGGAGCTCCAGGGCGGGCAGAAGGTCCGCGTCCTGCTCGCGCAGGCCCTGTTCGGTCATCCGCAGGCGCTGCTGCTCGACGAGCCGACCAACCACCTCGATCTCGACTCGATTCACTGGCTGCGCGAGTTCCTGGTGCGGTATGAAGGCACGCTGATCGTGATTTCGCACGACCGGCATTTCCTGAACGCCGTCTGCACGCACACGGCGGACATCGACTACCAGACGATCATCCAGTACACGGGTGGCTACGACGAGATGGTTCTCGCGAAGATGCAGATCCGCTCCCGTATCGAAAGCGACAACGAGCAGCGGGAAAAGAAGATTGCGCAGCTGAACGACTTCATCGCGCGATTCCATGCCGGCACCCGCGCGAGCCAGGTCACCTCGCGCCGCAAGGAAGTCGAGCGGCTGCAGACGACCGAACTGGCGCGGTCGAACATTCAGCGGCCTTACATCCGGTTCAACATGAATCGTCCGTCCGGGCGTGTGGCCCTGGAGTGCTCGGGCGTCACCAAGTCCCACAGCGGCGCCTCGGTCGTCTCCGGCTTCGGCGCCATCGTGAATCGGGGCGAGAAAATCGTGCTCGTCGGCCGCAACGGCCTCGGCAAGACGACGTTGCTGAAGGCGCTCCTCGCGGGCGTCGAGGGCGCCGGCGTGCCGGCGGGGGACATCGACGCTGGCAAGGTGCGCTGGGGCCACGAGACGTCCATCGGCTATTTCCCCCAGGATCACACCGGAGCGATTCAAAAGGGCCTGACGGCCGTCGAATGGCTGCACCAGTTCGATCCGCTGGCCTCGCGGCAGGACATTCACGGCCTGCTGGGGCAGATGTTATTCAGCGGGGAAGAGGGGCTGAAGCCGACCGAGGCGCTGTCAGGCGGCGAAACGGCGCGGATGTTGTTCTGCCGGATCATGCTCCAGAAGCCGAACGTGCTGATCCTCGACGAGCCGACCAACCACCTCGACCTCGAGTCGATTAACGCGCTCAACGTGGCGCTCCAGAAGTTCGAGGGGACCGTGCTGCTGGTCACGCACGACCAGGACGTCATGGAGGAAGTGGGGACGCGCGTCTGGCACTTCGGCCGCGAGGGGGCCGAAGGCGGGAATCATGAGAGCATTTTCGACTTCAAAGGCACCTACGAGGAGTTCGCCGCCACGCTCGCGTAGCCATCGCCCCCTCCAGGGCGACGCCTGGAGCCTGTGGGACGAGATCGCAGTAGAATGAGCGGCAGGAGCTGCATCTTATGAAACTGCTACGCGCGATCTTCACCTCTTCGCTGCTCATGCTCGCCGTAAGCGCTGCCGCTCAGGACGTCAAGACTGACTTCGACAAGGCGTTCAATTTTTCGACGGTCAAGACGTACTCGATCAAGATCGGCACGACCTGGGGCAACGACCTGTCGCAACGCCGGGTCCTCACCGAGTTCGACGAGGCCATCGCCGGCAAAGGCTGGAAGAAGGTAGCCGAAGGCCAGGCGGACCTTCAAGTCATCCTCCACGGCGCCACGCAGACCAAACGCGACGCCACCACGTTCTACAGCGGCGGCGGCTACGGCGGCTACCGTTACGGCGGCGTGGGCATGGGCTCGGCCCAGACCGTGGTAAACGAGTATCTGGTCGGCACGCTCGTCGTGGACATGTTCGACGCCAAGACGAAGAACCTCGTGTTCCGTGGCACGGCCGAAGACGAAATCTCGGACAATCCCGAGAAGAACGCGAAGAAGCTGGAGAAGGCTTCCTCGAAGATGTTCAAGAACTTCCCACCGACGCCAAAGAAGTAGGGCACTCCCTGCGAAGGTGCCGGTCGCCCGGCGGCCGGCACGCCGAAGCTCCCGCGGCTCTCGCAATCGGCCGGGCGACGGTCGCCATTCCCCCTCCAAAACACCCGCTCCGTCGGAGATCCACCGAATAGTTGCACGCTTCGGCACTAACATAGCGACAGCGCGTTCGTGTGAGACGAACACCGGGGCGTCGGCTTTTCGGCGTTGAGTTCCAGGAGACCGCAGATGGCGAACGCAGAGCACGATCGGTTGGCGGAGGCGCGCGGGAGCGAAGTCCCGTGGCGGAAGTGGGGCCCGTACCTCTCCGAGCGGCAGTGGGGGACCGTGCGCGAGGACTACAGCGAAAACGGAGACGCCTGGCACTTCTTTACGCACGATCAGTCGCGTTCGCGGGCCTATCGCTGGGGTGAAGACGGCATTGGCGGCATCTCGGATGACAGACAGCAGCTCTGCTTCGCCCTTGCCCTGTGGAACGGGAAAGACGCCATCCTGAAGGAACGGCTGTTCGGACTCACGAACAGCGAGGGGAACCACGGCGAGGACGTCAAGGAATACTACTTCTACCTCGATAGCACCCCGACCCACTCGTACATGAAGTTTCTGTACAAGTATCCGCAGGCCGCTTTTCCCTACGCCGACCTGGTCGAAGTGAACGGGCGGCGCAACCGCAACGAGATGGAGTACGAGCTACTCGACACCGGCGTCTTCAAGGACGACCGCTATTTCGACGTCCTGGTTGAGTACGCTAAAGGCTCTGCTGAAGACATCCTGATCCGTATCACAGCGACCAACCGCGGCCCGGACGCGGCCACTCTACATCTGCTGCCGACGCTGTGGTTCCGCAATGACTGGTCGGAATGGATTGCCGCATCCAACAGAGCGTCCGCGAAACCAGAGATCCGGCAAATCGACGCGCCCGCGCGCACGGCGGCGGCCGCTGCCGTTCATCCTGTGCTGGGCGAATTCGTCCTGTCTTGCGACGGCGACGTGCCGCTGCTCTTCACCGAGAACGAAACCAACCACGAGCGGCTGTTTCACACGAAAAACGAGAGCGCCTACGTCAAAGACGGTATCAACGACTTCGTGGTGCAGGGCAGCCGGGGCGCGGTGAACCCCACCAAAACAGGTACGAAGGTCGCTGCGCACTGGAAAGGCGCGATCGGCGCCGGTCAGTCCCGTGTGATTCGGCTCCGGCTGTCCAATGCGTCTCCGGACCAGAAGGGCCAGCCGTTCGGAAAGCCGTTTGACGACGTCTTCGCGGACAGGCTTCGTGAAGCCGACGAGTTTTACACGTCCGTCACGCCGCCATCCGCGAGTGCAGACGCGGCCAACGTCATGCGCCAGGCCCTCGCCGGCATGTTGTGGAGCAAGCAGTTCTTCTTCTTCGACGGCGACAACTGGCTGGACGAACATCAGTCCAACCCGCTCCATACCGGGTATCGAAGTGCCCGGAACTCGGAGTGGTTTCACATGCTGAACAAGGACATCATCTCGATGCCCGACAAATGGGAGTACCCGTGGTATGCGGCGTGGGACCTGGCCTTCCACACGCTCCCGCTCTCCATCGTCGATCCCGATTTTGCCAAGGATCAGATGAGCCTGATGCTGCGCGGCTCCTACCTGCACCCCAACGGCCAGATGCCGGCCTATGAGTGGAACTTCAGCGACGTCAACCCGCCGGTCCACGCGTTTGCGACCGTGTTCCTCCATCGCATTGATCAGGCCAGACGCGGAGGAGATGACCTTGACTTCCTCAGGTCAACCTTCCACAAACTGCTGCTGAATTTCACCTGGTGGGTGAACCGCAAGGACCGCTTCGGCAGGAACGTGTTCGAGGGAGGGTTCCTCGGCCTCGACAACATCGGCGTATTCGATCGCAGCGCCCCGCTTCCCACCGGCGGCTACCTCGAGCAGGCGGACGGCACGGCATGGATGTCGCTCTTCAGCCAGAACATGCTGGAGCTCGCCGTGGAGCTCGCCGCGCACGATCCCACGTACCAGGAAATGGTCTTCAAGTTCGCCGAGCACTTCTACTACATCGCCGCCGCGATGAACCGCGCGGGTTCGGAGGGCATGTGGGACGAAGAGGACGGGTTCTACTACGACCTGCTTCGGCTTCCCGACGGCAGCGCGCAGCGTCTCAAGGTGCGCTCAATGGTGGGATTGCTCCCGCTCTGCGCGGCTACTGTGACCGAAAAGTGGCAGCGGGATCGGATCCCGCAGGCGATGGTTCACGTCCACGAGCGGATGCGCCGGAACCCCGAGCTGTCGGCGACGATGCACCCGACGGGCCCGAATCACCTCGGTGTGGCGGAGCGCGGGATCATGGCGCTGGTGACTCCGGATCGGCTCCGGCGGATTCTGACGAAGATGCTCGACGAGAACGAGTTCCTGAGCCCGTACGGCATCCGCGCGCTCTCCAAGTTCCACGAGCAGCATCCATACGTCTTCCTCGTGAACGGCCAGGAGAACCGGGTCGATTACCTGCCTGCCGAATCGAACACCGGCATGTTCGGCGGCAACTCCAACTGGCGCGGCCCGATCTGGATGCCGGTCAACGCGATCCTGATCCGCGGGCTCCTGAACTTCTACCTGTATTACGGCGACAGCTTCAAGATCGAGTGCCCGACGGGTTCAGGCAAGCTGATGAACCTCTTCGAGGTCGCCAGGGAGATCTCCGATCGCCTGACGAGGATATTCCTGCGCGATGCGAACGGACACAGGCCGGTGTACGGCGGCGCGAAGACGTTTCAGGAGGACGCCCACTGGCGCGACCATATCCTCTTCTACGAATACTTCCACGGGGACAACGGGGCAGGCCTGGGCGCGAGTCACCAGACCGGATGGACGGGCCTGGTCGCGAAATTGATCGAGATTTTCGGCTCGCTCGACGCGAAGCAGTTCCTCGAAACCGGCAAGCAAGGCGCGTTCGCCCGTAAGGCCTGAGCCCGTGATGAGCCCGCGCTATCCGTCGCTTTATCAGATCAACACCCGTGTGTGGTTGACGGAGTTGTCCCGGGCTCTCGGCCGGCCGGCCACGCTGGACGACATTCCCGACGCTGAACTGGACCGCCTGGCCGGGGCGGGGTTTGACTGGATCTGGCTCCTGAGCGTCTGGCAGACAGGCCCGGCGGCGCAGCAGGTGTCGCGCACCAATCCCGGGTGGCGCCGGGAGTTTCAAGAAACGCTGCCGGACTTGCGCGAGGAAGACATCGCCGGTTCGGGGTTCGCCATACAGAGTTACACCGTACATCGCGATCTGGGTGGCGATGCGGCGCTCGCACGAGCGCGCGAACGGCTGCGGCAACGCGGGCTGAAGCTGATGCTGGACTTCGTGCCGAATCACATGGCGCCGGATCACCCGTGGATCGATGAGCACCCCGGGTATTTCGTGCAGGGCAGCGAGAGCGAGCTGGCGCGCGCGCCGAAGAACTACTGCCGGGTGCAAACGAAGAACGGCCCGCTGGTCCTCGCGTACGGCCGCGATCCGTATTTCGAAGGCTGGCCCGATACGCTGCAGCTCAACTACGGCAACCCGGAATTGCAACAGGCGATGATCGGCGAACTGGAGCGCATTGCGGGGCAGTGCGACGGCGTGCGCTGCGACATGGCCATGCTGATCCTGCCGGACGTGTTCGAGAGCACCTGGGGCATCCGCGCCGAACTGTTCTGGCCGAAGGCCACAGAGGCGGTGCGGCGCCAGTATCCCCAGTTCACGTTCATGGCGGAAGTCTACTGGGACCGCGAATGGACGATGCAGCAGCAAGGCTTCGACTACACCTACGACAAGCGGCTGTACGACCGCCTGCGCGAAGGGCGCGCGCGGCCGGTGCGCGAACACCTGCACGGCGACCTGGATTACCAGAACAAGATGGCGCGCTTCCTCGAAAACCACGACGAGCCGCGGGCCGCGGCCACGTTTTCGCACGACGTGCACGAAGCGGCTGCCATCATCACATTTCTATCGCCGGGGCTGCGCTTCCTGCATCAGGGTCAATTCGAGGGACGTACCAAACGGATTTCGCCCCACCTGGTTCGTGGCCCGGACGAACCGGTCGACAATCGAGTGAAACAGTTCTACGACCGGCTCCTGGCCGTGTTGCGCCATCCGGTTGTCAGAGACGGTCACTGGCAGTTGCTCGACTGTGCTCCGGCCTGGGACGGCAACTGGACCGCTGAGTGTTTCGTGGTGTTCGCCTGGCAGGGCGCCGGCGACGAGCGGCTGGTCGTGGTGGTGAACTACGCGCCGAACCAGAGCCAGTGCCGTGTTCGACTGCCGTTTGCCGATCTAGGAAGCAAGCAGTGGCGACTACAGGACGTGCTCGGCGGCGCGACCTACGATCGGGACGGCAACGAGTTGCAGGGCCCCGGACTGTATCTGGATGAGTCTCCCTGGAGCGCGCGGATTTTCGGCCTGACGCAGATATGAGCTGCGGTACCTGTCGATGGCCGTGGCTTGTTTGAGAACGGTTGCTACCTCGGCGCTCGCCGCGTAGTCGTCCTTGAACCGGTCCTGCGGCTTCCTGGTGTTGTCCTGATAGTCCTGGAGGGCGGCCGAGACGTTCGTCTCACCGTTCGGGCTGCGGAACGTCGAGTTCTTGAGCTGGTTGTCGAGGTTGCCCTCGAATTTGTCGCGCCCCTCATCGACCTGATCGATCAGCGTCTTCACGTCTTTGTCGGACAGGCGCTGGTGTGGCGCCTGGGCGAGCGCCGGAATATTCCGACGGTGCGGAGTTTTCGCCGTCCACGCGGAATTTCCAGCAGCGGTCACGCGCAGATGCGCCCGACGTGCCGTATTGGTGCCGTCCTCGGCCTTCGAGCACCGACACGGGCACGTTGATCCCAACGATCTGGCTGTGAGTGCTGATCGAGGGAGCGCGCGACCTGCGGAGAGCAAGCGCCAGGCCCAACGATGCCTGACCCGTCGGAAATTCGGCAACGCAGGCAGAACGGCGATGCGACACGTAATGGTCAATTCCTGTCCGCTGAGCCGTATCTCTGATGTGGTACGCAACGTGCGTTCTGTTCTCGCATCAGCATTGAAAGAGAGTCGGGGTTCCCTGATGACCAGTACAATCGCGCATATCGTCATCTGTCCCGTCTGCGAGTCGAATGGCGAAATGGTCCATCACGACGTCCGAGCGTCGCTGGTCTATTCCTGCAGCAACTGCTCGCATGAGTGGCAAATCAACCCAGCAGACGAACTAGTGGACGGGGACCCGGCTGTCGCCGAACCAGCGCGAATGCCGCCGGCCGGCACCAAACGGCCTGGTAAACGGTGACCTCTTAGGAGTCGGAAATGGCGTGTTCCCCTCGCGTGAGCCGCTGACGCAAGTGGAATAGCTGATGCGGCATCCTGTCTTCACACGGCCTCGCTCGCTGGCGGGTGGCGGAGAACTCCTGAGCATCGAGCTGCTCGAGGAGCACGCCAGGCGTCTGGCGGCGCTGCTCTCGATTGCCCCGCGAAACGGCGGCAGCGGCCGCGCCCACCTGCGGCAGGTGGACGAGCATATGCGCGCGCTCCGCGACGTCTACACGGAGCTCGCGGCGGACGCGCGGCACGAGGGGATGTCGCCTGCGGCCGAATGGCTGCTGGACAACTTTCACATCATCTCGGCCGCGGCGCGCGACATCCATCACGATCTCCCGCCTGCCTTCTTCAAGCGGCTGCCTCGCATCGCCGCCGACGAGTTCGCCGGCCTCCCCCGCATTTACGCGCTCGCGCTCGAGCTGATCGGATGCAGCGCCGGCCGGCTCGAAGCGCAGCGGCTTCAACGGTTCATCAGCGCGTTCCAGTCGGTGACGCCCCTCACGATGGGCGAGCTCTGGGCCTGGCCGAGCGCGTTGAAGCTCGCGCTGCTCGATCACCTGCGCATGCGAGCGGACGAACTCGCCGCCAGCCGCGCGCATCGACTGGCGGCGGATCGACTGGCCGGAGCCGTTGAAGCCGCGCCCGTCTCCCTCGATCAATGGCCGGCGCACGTCCATCACGCGTTTGTTACGCGCCTCCTTCAGCGCTCGCGGGCCCTGGGCTCAATCGCATCGGGTTTGCACCATCAACTCGAAGAGGCGCTGGCGGCCCGCGGCGAGACGGTCGAGGACGCGATTCGAGCGGAAGGGCAGCACCAGGCGGCCGAACAGGCCGGCATGGCGAACCTGATTGGCAGCCTCCGCCTGATTTCGACATTCGATTGGAGCGAGTTCTTTGAAAGCGTGAGCCTCGTCGAGCAGGTGCTCCAGCGCGATCCGGCGGGCGTCTACGGCCGGATGGACTTCCGCAGCCGTGACCGGTATCGCCACGCCATCGAGGAGCTCGCGGTGCCGACCGGCGAAGGTCAGCTGCTGCTTGCGTTGAAGAGCGTCGAGCGCGCACGGCAGATTCACGTGCGGACTCCCGACGCCCGCGACGCACACGTCGGCTACCACCTGATTGGCGCCGGGCGGCGGCAGTTCGAGCGCAGCATCGCGTGGCAACCCACGCTCCAGGCGCGCGCGCGGAGGTTCTTTTTCGCATGGGCGACCACGGGGTACCTCGGCGCCATTGCGGCGGGCACCACCCTGGTCGTCGCGAGTGCCGTGATGTACGCCTGGTGGCACGGCTGGCGCGGCACACCGCTGGTCTTCGTTGCGGCTCTGACGGCCGTACCCGCCAGCGAGCTGGTCATCCAGCTTCTGCAGCGGATGATCAGCGCCCTGATTCCGCCCCGCCGGCTTCCGCGGCTCGAACTCGAGGCCGTGCCTTCGTCGGCCAGGACGATGGTCATCATGCCGACGCTGCTGGACAGTGTGGATCGCGTCGGCGACCTCCTCTCCCACCTCGAAGTGCAGGCGATTGGCAACATCGACCCTCACATTCACTTCGCCATCCTCAGCGACTTTCTCGACGCGCCGACCGAAACGCAGCCGCACGACGCGGACATTCTCGAGGCGGCCCGGGCGGGCATCGCGGCGCTCAACGCCAGGCACGGGGATGGCCGCGCGGACCGGTTCTTCCTCTTTCACCGGCTGCGCCAGTGGAACGAGCGCGAAGGGCTGTGGATGGGATGGGAGCGCAAGCGCGGGAAGATCGAGGAGTTCAACCGTCTGCTTCGCGGCGCCACCGACACCAGCTTTGCCGTGTCGGTCGGCGATCTGACGGTGTTGCCGCAGGTCAAGTACTGCATCACGCTGGACAGCGATACGCGGCTGCCGCGAGGCGTGGCGCGCGAGCTGATCGGGATCATCACGCACCCGCTCAACCGCGCCGCGTTCGACTCGCGGGTTGGCCGTGTCACCGAAGGGTACGGCATCCTGCAGCCGCGCATCAGCGTCACATTCATGAGCGCCGCCGGGTCGCTGTTCGCGCGGCTCTACGCGGGACACACCGGCGTCGACCCGTACTCGACGGCGGTCTCCGACACCTACCAGGACCTCTTCAACGAAGGCATCTTCACCGGCAAGGGGCTGTACGACGTCGATGCGTTCACCGCCGCCCTCGAGGGCTCGGTGCCCGAAAACGCGCTCCTCTCCCATGACCTGTTCGAGGGCCTCTACGCGCGGGTCGCGCTGGTGTCGGACGTGGAGCTGGTCGACGAATACCCGTCGAGCGTGTTGTCCCACGCCCGACGGCAGCATCGCTGGATTCGAGGCGACTGGCAAATCCTCCTGTGGCTGTTCCCGTTTGTGCCGTCGCGGCACGGCCTTCAGCGGAACACCCTGCCGGTCATCGGCCGCTGGAAGATTCTTGACAACCTGCGTCGCAGCCTCGTGGCGCCGACGCTGCTGGCGCTGCTGATCGCCGGATGGACGATGCTGCCCGGCCCACGCTGGTTCTGGACACTGACGGTCATGGGAGTGGCCGCGTCGCAGCTCCTGCCGGTGCTCGCGCGCCTCCTCGTCGGCCCCGGCCGGGCGCAGTCGATCCCCGTCTTCTTCGGCAATCTGCGCAGGGATATCGCGACTGCGCTGGCGCAGGTCGGTCTCACCGTGACCTTCCTCGCCTTCCACGCCTTCGACACGGCGCACGCGATCGCCGTCACCCTCGTGCGCCTCGTGGTCACGAAGCACAAGATGCTGGAATGGGAAACAGCGGCGACGACGGCGGCGAGAGCGGCAGGGGTGGTCGGGCAGGGGCTGCGCCGGTTCGTGGTCGAAATGGCGGCCAGCCCGATTATCGCGGCTGCCGTGACGCTCACCCTCGCGGCGCGGGAACCGGCGGCACTTCCCGCAGCGGCGCCGTTTCTCTTCTTATGGACGTTCGCGCCGGTCATCGCCTACCGGCTTAGCGTGCCGGTGGGCGCACGTGTCCGGCCGCTCAGTGATCGCGACCGAACCGTGCTGCGGCGAACGGCGCGCAGAACGTGGCGCTACTTTGAAACGTTCGTCACTGAAGCGGATGCATGGCTGGCGCCCGACAACTTCCAGGAAGCCGGCGACGCTCCGAAACTGGCGCGCCGCACGTCGCCGACGAATATCGGCATGAGCCTGCTGTCGACGCTGGCCGCACATGACCTCGGCTATGTCTCGACCGGCGTGCTGCTCCGGCGTCTGAACGCTACGGTGACGACCCTTGAGAGTCTCGAGCGACACCAGGGACATTTTCTGAACTGGTACGATACGGCGAGCCTCGCCTCGCTGCACCCGCGGTACGTCTCGACCGTCGATAGCGGCAACCTGGCGGGCGCGCTGATCGCGCTCGGTCAGGGGCTGATCCAGCTCGAAGAGAAGCCTCAGACGGTCGCGCAGCGGCTCGCCGGCCTGGCCGACGGGGCAGACTTGCTCGCGGCAACATCCTCGTCGAGCGACGCTCGAGTGGGGCCTCGACAGACCGTCACGGAGATCAATCGGCTGGCACGTGCCATCGTCGCGGCTACACGCGGCGCTGCGTCTGAAGACGCCATCGCGGCGATTCAGGCGATCGGCGCCCAGCTCGGCAGCGCGGCGGCGGAGTTCGAACGCGGGGAGCCGTCCGATCCCGGGAACGAGATCATCTACTGGTGTCGCGCCGTGCTCGAGGGGATCGAAGTGTCGGCGGTGGGGGAGCCGGTGTCCGCGGATTCGCTGCGGGCACTCGCGAGTCGTGTCTCCGCACTCGTCGACGCGATGCGCTTCGACTTCCTGTACGACCGGCGGCGGCGCATGTTCTCAATCGGGTACCGCCTGGCCGACGCCGAAGGCCCTGGACGCCTCGACAGCGCCTTTTACGATCTGCTGGCGTCGGAAGCGCGGCTCGCAAGTTTCGTGGCGATTGCGAAGGGTGACGTCCCACAGCACCACTGGTTTCACCTGGGACGCCTGGTGACGAACCTGGACGGCAGGGCGACGTTGATGTCCTGGGGCGGCACGATGTTCGAGTATCTGATGCCGCTGCTTCTGATGCGGAACTTCCCCGGGACGCTCCTCGACCAGAGCTGCCGCGCGAGCGTCCGGCGCCAGATCGAGTACGGCCGCCAGCGCGACGTCCCCTGGGGGATCTCGGAATCGGCGTACGCGTTCACCGATCGCGCCGGCAACTACCAGTACCGGGCTTTCGGAGTGCCCGGACTTGGGCTCAAGCGCGGGCTGTCCACCGAGCTCGTCATCGCTCCGTACGCCACGGCTCTGGCGAGCCTGGTCACACCGACGTTCGCGGCCGGAAACTTCGAGCGACTCACGGCTCTGGGCGCGGAAGGCCGGTTCGGCTTCTACGAAGCCCTCGACTACAACCCCCGGGGCCGGGACGTCGACACGCCCCCGCCGGCGATTGCGCGACCGGCCGTCGTCCAGGCCTATTTTGCCCACCACCAGGGCATGTCGCTTGTCGCGCTCGCCAATGTCATCTGCAGCGACGCCTTCGTCCTGCGCTTCCACGCCGATCCCCGTGTCCAGGCAACGGAACTGCTGCTTCAGGAGCGCGTGCCCCGTGAGGCCATTCTGTCGGAGCCGCGCCCGGCCGAGAGCACGACGGCGCCGCCGTCGCTTCCGGTGTTTGCCGCAAGACGCTTCCGGACGCCGCACTCCACGAGTGCGCACACGCATTTCCTGTCGAACGGGCGCTATACGGCGGCGGTCACGAACGCCGGCGGGGGCTTCAGCATGTGGGGCGACCTTGCGGTCACCCGGCGGCGCGACGACTCCACGTGTGACGCCGGCGCGAACTACATCTACCTGCGCGATCCCTGGTCCAATCGCGTCTGGTCCGCCACGTACCAGCCGGGCTGTCAGGAGCCGGACCGCTTCGAGGCGGTCTTCGACCTGGACAAGATCGCGTTCCGCCGCCGCGATGGCGACATCGAGACTCAGCTCGAGATCACCGTGTCGTCGGAGGACGACGTGGAGGTGCGCCGCCTGACGATCATCAATCGCGGCGAGCAGACCCGTGAAGTCGAGGTGACCAGCTACGCGGAGATCGTGCTCGCCCGTCCCGAGGACGACTTCGCGCACCCGGCATTCGGCAAGCTGTTCGTCGAGACCGAATTCGATTCGCAGAGCGCCGGTCTCCTGTTCAGCCGCCGGAGGCGCGCACCTGACGAATCACCGGTCGTCGGTTTCCACGTGCTGGGGGTCGATGGACCTCGACTCGGCGGCGCTGTCGAGTGGGAGACCGACCGTGCGCGCTTCGTCGGCCGCGGGCGGTCGCCCGCCAGCCCGATCGCTCTCGATGGCCGTGCGTTGTCGGGCACGACGGGTGCCGTGCTCGATCCGATCGCCGCCCTGCGCGAGCGCATCCGGATCGGCCCGGGCGCGCAGGTCCGCGTGACGTTTGCCACCGGTGTGGCCTCGGATCGATCCACCGCGTTGGCGTTGGCCCGCAAGTATCGTGACGGGAGCGCGGCTGCGCGCGCGTTCTCGATGGCGTTCACCCATGTGCACATCACCCTGCAGCAGCTGGGACTCAATGACGAGCACGCGATACTCTTCGATCGTCTCGCGTCGCGTGTCTTTGGCACGGACGCATCGCGCATCAGCCCGGTCGACCTGGCCGGCAATACGCTGGGTCAGCAGAACTTGTGGGGTTACGGCATCTCAGGGGACCTGCCGATCGTGCTCCTCCGCGTCGCCAGCGCCGAGTCGCTGCCGCTCGCACGACACCTGCTCATCGCACAGGAGTACTGGCGCGTCAAAGGCCTGCGGGCTGACGTCGTCCTCCTGAACGAGCATCCGGCGGACTATGTCGACGAAATGCAGAACGCTCTGTCCCTGCTCGTGCAACAGCCGCCCTGGGCAGGGCGGCTCGGAAAGCCGGGGGGCATCTTTCTGCTGCGCAGCGATGGGATGATGGAACCGGGCCGCCGTCTTCTCGCCGCGGCGGCGCGGGTCGTGCTGCTCGGCGAACTCGGGGACCTCGTGTCGCAGCTGGAGCGCCCGGCACCGTGGCTGTTCGCCGGCCACGAGGTGCCGGGTTCGGCAACCCTCCAGGCGCCAGAGCCCGCGGCGGCACCGGCGACGATCCCCGCGCTGCTCATGGCGAACGGTCTCGGCGGCTTCACGTACGACGGCCGGCAGTACGTCGTCGTGCTCGACGGCGAACGCGAAACGCCGCTGCCGTGGTCAAACGTCCTGGCGAATCCCACGTTCGGCACGATCGTGAGCAGTTCCGGGTCCGCCTTCACGTGGTCTGGAAACAGCCGCGAGAACAGGCTGACGCCGTTCGCCAACGATCCCTTGACCGATCCGACGGGTGAGGCCTTTTATCTGCGGGACGACGATACCGGCGCCGTGTGGGGCGCCACACCCGGACCGCTGCCTCGCTCCGCAGACGGCGGCCGCTGGATCGTCCGTCACGCCGCCGGGGTCACACGCTACCAGCACGCCGTGGCCGGCATGGAGCAGGCGCTCGCGGTCTTCGTGGCGCCCGAGGACCACGTGAAGCTGGCGGTCCTGACGTTGACCAACACCGGGGACGTGAGGCGGCGTCTCAGCGTATTCGGATATGTCGAGTGGTCCCTGGGGCCGCCGCGTGACGGCGAACGGCGCTTTGTGGTGACGGAGATGGACGGCCAGGCGGGTGTCTTGCTGGCCCGTAACGCGTACAACACGGAATCCCGTGACCGCGTCGCGTTCTGGCGAACCACGGAGCCCCCGCACTCTCACACCGGCGATCGCGCCGAGTTCATCGGACGCAACCGCACCGTGAGCGCGCCGGCTGCCCTTTTCCGCGAGCGGCTCACCGGGCGCACGGGCGCCGGCCTTGACCCGTGCGGGGCGCTGCAGATCGTCCTCGAGATGGAGCCCGGCGAGTCCCGACGCGTGGGCTTCGCCCTCGGGCAGGGGAGCGATCGGGCCGACGCGATGCGGCTGGCGGCGCGCTATTCCTCCGTCGCGCAGGCGGAGGCGACGCTCGCGGAGGTCGAGGGCGCGTGGGACGAGATCCTCGGCGCCATCCAGATCAGCACGCCGGATGATTCGTTCGATCTCATCGTCAATCGCTGGCTGCTCTATCAGACGTTGAGCTGTCGCATCTGGGCGCGCAGCGGCCCGTACCAGCCCGGCGGGGCTTTTGGTTTTCGCGATCAGCTGCAAGACGTGCTTGCGCTCATGTACGCGCGGCCGGACCTGTGTCGCGAGCACCTCCTTCGCGCGGCGTCGCGCCAGTTCGTCGAGGGGGACGTGCAGCACTGGTGGCATCCGCCGAGCGGGCGGGGAACCCGAACGCGCTGCTCCGACGATCTGCTCTGGCTGCCCTACGTCGCCGCGAGCTACGTGTCGCAAAGCGGCGACGAATCGGTGTTGGACGAAGTCGTTCCGTTTCTCGAGGCGCCGCCGCTCGAGCCCGATCAGGATGAAGCGTACACGCTGCCACACGCGTCCTCGGAAACCGCCACGCTCTTCGAGCACTCGGTGCGCGCCATCGGTCACGCGATGCGATACGGCGCGCACGGACTCCCGCTCATCGGCTCCGGAGACTGGAACGACGGGATGAATCGCGTCGGGCACGCCGGCCGCGGCGAAAGCGTGTGGCTCGGGTGGTTTCTCGTGACCGTGCTGAACGAATTCGCCCCGATCTGCGAGCGCCGCGGACGGAACGATCTCGCTCAATCCTACCGGGACGAGGCGCACTGGCTGACCGGCATGCTCGAACTGGCGTGGGACGGAAACTGGTATCGCCGCGCGTACTTCGACGATGGATCGCCTCTCGGATCCGTCCAGAACGAGGAGTGCAAGCTCGATTCGCTGACTCAGTCCTGGGCGGTGCTCTCGCAGACCGCACAGCCCGGCCGCGCCGCGCGCGCCATGGACGCCGTCCGGTCGCATCTGGTGCGCCGCGACGCCCAGATCGTGCTGCTGCTCACCCCGCCATTCGATCGCATGGCACTCGATCCCGGCTACATCAAAGGCTACGTGCCCGGCGTTCGCGAGAACGGCGGCCAGTACACGCACGCGGCGCTCTGGACGGTTATTGCATTGGCCCGGCTCGGCCTCGGCGACGAAGCAATGGAGCTGTTCCACATGCTCAATCCGATCAACCACATGCGTACCACGGAAGACACCGAGCGATACCGCGCGGAGCCTTACGTGGTGGCCGCCGACGTCTACGCGCACCCGATGCACGTCGGCCGCAGCGGCTGGACGTGGTACACCGGGTCTGCGGGATGGATGTACCAGGCCGCGATTCACGCGCTCCTCGGACTCCGGCGGAGCGGCTCGACCATCAGCGTGAGCCCCTGCATCCCCACGGCGTGGCCGCACTACACACTCGAGTGGAGGGTCGGTCGCGCGCGATATCGCTTCACCGTGTCGAATCCGGAGCACCGCCGTTGCGGAATCGCCTCGTCGGAACTCGACGGCATCCCGGTTGATGCGCGTGCGATCCCCCTCAAGGACGATGGTGGAGTGCACGAGGTGACGATCGTGCTCGGCGCCGACGCCGGGCTCGGGATGCCATCGGGAGCGACGCGCCGGGCAGAGCGTGTGCCGACGAAAAAGGCGGTCTGAAGTCACATCGGCAATCAACCTGTTGGTGTTGGCAGGTCGGTGTTATCCTGCAGAGCAACCGCACAAGACGATGACGAATCCACCAAGCAATGCGCCGGGACCTCCCGACAACGGTCGGCCCAAGGCTTCGAAGGAAGGTTCCGGGCGGCCGCAGTGGCGCCCACAGCCCTGGTGGGCGATCTTCCTCGTTATCATGATCGCCAACTATGCGGCGACGCGATTGTTCTTTCCGGAGCCAACCTCGATCACCATCCCCTATACGTTCTTCAAGAAGCAGGTGGTGGCAGGCAATGTCGAGGACGTCACAAGCGTGGGCGATTCGATCCAGGGGACGTTCAAGACGAAGGTGACGTATCCCCCTCCGAAGTCGGACGCCCCGACCGGCAATGCGCCGGCGCCGCCTTCAGCCGACCAGCCCAAGTCGCGCGTCTCGATGCAGTTCAAGACGCGGCGGCCGGTCTTTGCCGACCAGGATCTCGAGAAACGCCTCGAAGACCAGGGGGTTGTGATCAAGGCCGAGGACGAGGACGGCCTGTCGTGGTTCACGCTGCTCGTCGGCTTCGGACCCACGTTGCTGCTGATCGGCGCGTTTGTCTGGATCAGTCGCAGCACGGCGGCCGCGGCCGGCAGCGGGCTGTTTGGCCTCGGTCGCAGCCGCGCCAAACGCTACAGTGAAGAGCAGCCCAAGGTCACCTTCGAAGACGTCGCGGGAATCGACGAGGCCGAGAACGAACTGATCGAAATCGTCGACTTCCTGAAGAATCCCGCCAAATACCAGCGCCTGGGTGGCACCGTGCCGAAGGGCGTGCTGCTGGTCGGTGCACCCGGAACCGGCAAGACGCTGCTGGCGCGTGCGATTGCGGGGCAGGCGGGCGTCCCCTTCTTCAGCCTCAGCGCCTCCGAGTTCATCGAGATGATCGTCGGCGTTGGCGCCTCGCGCGTGCGCGACTTGTTCAAGCAGGCTCGTGAAGCGGCTCCCGCGATCATTTTCATCGATGAACTGGACGCCATCGGGCGTACGCGCGGGAGCGGCGTGCAGCTGGGCGGCCACGACGAGCGCGAGCAGACCCTGAACCAGATCCTGACCGAAATGGACGGCTTCGACTCTCGCGAAGGCGTGATTGTCCTGGCCGCCACCAATCGCGCCGACGTCCTCGACCTGGCCTTGCTGCGCCCGGGCCGCTTCGACCGCCGCGTTGTCGTTCAGCGTCCTGACCGCGTTGGGCGAGCGGCGATTCTCAAGGTGCATACCAGGAATGTCCCTCTGGCACCGGACGTCTCGCTCGAGCGCATTGCCGCCGAGACGCCCGGCCTGGTCGGCGCCGAGTTGCGCAACCTGGTGAACGAGGCCGCCCTGCTGGCAGCACGCAAGGAAGCGGCTGCGGTGCGTGCCGAAGACTTCGCCGAGGCGCTCCAGAAGATTACGCTCGGGCCGGCTCGCAATATTCTGCTCAGCCCGGCGGATCGGGAGCGCACCGCGTACCACGAGGCGGGACACGCGCTGCTCGCGATGCTGACACCGGGCAGCGACCCGGTGCACCGCGTCTCGATCGTGCCACGCGGCATGGCGTTGGGGGCGACCTATCAACTTCCGGTCGACGATCGGACGAGTTACGCCGAAGACTATCTACAGGCACGTATCACCTGCGCGCTCGGCGGCCGCGCGGCGGAGAAGCTTGTCTACGGTGTGGCAACGAGCGGCGCTGAGAACGACCTCCAGCAGGTGACCGAGATCGCCCGGCACATGGTGTTGCGGTGGGGGATGAGCGAGAAGCTCGGCCCCATCAGCTTTGTGGCGCCCCAGGACGACGGTCTGCCGCCGGCCTTCCAGCACCAGCCTTACAGCGAGACGACCTCTGAACTGATCGACGCTGAAGTCCGCCGCATCGTGGAGGACAGCCACGGTCAAGCGGACCGGCTGTTGACCGAGCACCGCGACAGGCTGGAGAGTCTCGCCCGGGCTTTGCTGAAAGCCGAATCGCTCAACGCGAAGGAAATCTGGGAAGCCGCGGGCTTGACGGAACCAGCCGGCCAGGAGCAGGACACGTCCCGCCGTTTAGAGACAATCGAGAAGTAGCGAGCACGCGTTCGCTAGAACGCTTCCTGCACGGCGAGGTAGAAGCCCCGCGAACCATCCTTGCCGAATCCAAGATCGGCGCAGAGATTCGTCCGCGATTGCTTGTTCAGCAGCAGCCGCAGCCCCGCGCCTGCTCCGATGGCCACGGACTCGAACAGGTTCTCGCCGAGATCGCGCGAGCTGACAGTGGTCGCGTTGAGAAAGGCGACCAGGCCGAGCAGGCCGTTTGCTGTGACGGTCGCCCGGTACTCGACCTCGCCGTACACGAGACGCTCGCCCCGAAAGCGTCCCTCCTGGTAGCCGCGACCCGACCGGCCGAACGTGTCCATACCCGTCGCGGGCAGATCGTAGTACGGCGGTGCGCCGGCCACCACGAAGTCGCCCATCACCCAGCCGGCCAGACGATGGTGGCCGTTCTTGCTCAGCGACCGATATGTCCGCGCGTCGAGGTCGATCTCCTGCCAGCTCGTGTCTCCGCCGAAGAGGCCCTTGAAGAATGTCTGGTAGGCGGCGTTGGCGTACCAGCCGCGGCGCGGGTCGATCTGGCTGTCCCTGTTGTCTTGGCGCACCGTGAGGCTGAACCCTCCGGATATCGATGAATCGGGGGGCAGATCGTGCGCGTCGCTGTAGACGATGACAGGTGAGGAGTCCCAAGTCGCTTCGGCGCCTTTCGCGGGCCTGATGTTCTGGTGGGCGCTGATGAGCAGGCCGCCCCCGGCGAACAGGCTCCGGGCAATCCGCCTGTAGGCCGTTTCGTATACGCGGAAGAAGTCGTAGTGCGCGCCGACGGCGTCGACATCCGCGGAGGAAGTGCCAAGCCCGAACGTATCCTGCGACGTCCACTGAAAGCGGTCGTCGCCGACGATCAGCCAACGGTCATCTTGTGTGAACGCCGTCATCATGACACTCGTCAGCATCTGCCCGTGCTGGGACACCATGGCGCTGAACACGCTGGTCGAGATGTGGGTGGTGTTCGGGTTGCCGTGAAACCATGCGAAGTTGCCTGCGCCACCCAACACCAGGCCGGTATCGGGCTTCGACCCGATAACCGGTGTACCGACGAACATGTGGCGCGGCTCGGCGTTGGGATCCTGGGCAGGTGGCGGCGGCTGGTGGCGGATGGCTCGCGCAAGATCCATGACGTCCGTTTCCGCGAGCGGCGCCACGGTACCGGCCTGCCCGGCCAGCGCCGGACGGCCGGCGAGCATGACGACGGCCATGGTTGCGACCAGAGAGCGAGTGCAGCGCGCGATCGCCATCATGCTAGAGACAGCCCGATCTCGGCGTTCCCATCGAACGTCAGTGCACGCGGCGTTCCACCTAAGTCAGGCGATCTTCGCCCGGTTCAAGCGGGAAGGGCGGGTCGCCCGGAATTAATCCGCAGCTCCTGGAGCAATATTCCACGCGTTTCAACCGCGAAATCGGTGGCGCTGCGCGTAGATCAATCCCAGGACGAGAATGACGACGATGAGGAGGAATTGAGGCCATCCGATGCTCGTAAACATGGAGCGGGATCCTGAAGCTATTTCTGCCCGATATGCCGGGTGTGCAGTCTCGCGGCGTCGGCTGCGTGATTGCTCGCCGTCAGCGAGTGGCCGTGCGCAAGGTAGGCCTCGCGCGCGGCCTGCTCGTGTCGCTGCGCCCCGTAATTGGTGGCCGCCTCGGTATGACGCTAACGGAGCATCATGCCGCCTCCCATGCCGCCGGTGAGCCAGACGACTAACACGATGATCAGCACAAGCGTCAGCAATCCGCCGCCGTAGTGTGGCGCGCGCCACCCGGCGCCGCGTCCGTAGTAGTAGCCGCCACCGCCGCCAAAGAGCAGGAGCAGGACGATAATCAGGAGCAACATCGCGCACCGCTTTCCGAGCACGTTCCGAGTTCGCTGCTAAAGACTCTGCAATCCGTGGACCAACCAGACCTATGAGGGTTGCGCTGGCAGCTGGATGGTGAACTGCGTCCCGCCGCCGGAGGGGCATTCAACGGCAATCCGCCCGTGATGCGCTTCGACGAGCCGCTTGACCGTCGGAAGGCCGAGGCCAGTTCCGCGCAACTTGGTTGTGAAAAACGGCATGAAGATCTTCTCGCGGATCTCCGGCGGGTGGATCCTGACCGTCCACACCTACTTCTGCTTCTCGACGACCACCCGACCGGCAGCATTCAAGTGCACGCGATACTTGTTGCCGTCCTTGCACGACGCGGCGTAGTCGTTCTCGCCTTGTTCCTTGACGGCGACGACCTGTCCACATGGCAAGCCGTGGAGCGCGATCACCGCCGTCAAGTCTCTCTTGACCGCCTCGTCATCGTCCGCAAACGACGGCACGGCAAAGAATGCTGCCACGACCAGCGATTGGGCCAATGCCACTGTGAGTCTGTTCATGGTTGCTCCCGTGTCAGTCCTGGATGGTTGCGAACTTCTTCGGATCGGCGAGTAGGCCCCAGATTGCCTCGCGCGAGGATACGATGGCGGATGCGAGCTGCTGGTCCTCGTCCTGCAGCAGCGAGAGCACCTTCATCAGCAACAGGTCGTACGCTCGGCGAAGCTCCTTCATCGTGAGCGTCGCCTTTCCCTGGTAGTGCTCGCGGAACTGATCCAGCAAATCGTCGATCTGGTTCTTGAGCGTGATCTTGGTGAAGAAGCCGATCGCCTTGGTTTCCTTGAGCTGCGCCACCAGGGTCTTCAAGTCCAGCGCCGGGGCCGCGGCGGGCGCCTGCGCAACGGGCGGTGGAACCTTGTTTGCGGCCTGCGAGCCCGGGGTTCCTGTGCGTGGTGCGGGTGGAGCGGCAGGCTGGGGTTTCGGCGTCGCCGGCTTGGCGGCAGGCTTCGGCGTGCCTGGCTGGGTCGCGACAGTCGGTGGGGGCGAAGCCGGCGTCTGAGGCTTGCCGGTGACGCAGCCCGCAGTCACCGCTAGCAGCAGAAACGCGGCGTGTGCGGCGCGCATCGGCGGGTCCTCCACCTGACAAGGCTACCCGATCATCGAACGACCGCGGGCTACGTCGTCCTCGTCCTGGGTACCATGAACAGGATTCCACCAATCACGATGGCTCCCACGCCGACCCAGATCGGGACGTTGACCGTTTCGTTGTCTTTCACCGACAGCTCCAGCGAACCGAGCTTGGCCGAATGGGTTTCCTTCGTGTAGCTGAAACCGCCGTACACGAGGCCCAGAACGCCGGCCACGATCAGCGCGATCGCGGCCATTTTGATCGCAGTCATGTCATCACCTCCAGGCGGCCTCCGCGCTTCATACCTGCCCGCTCCAAGGAGGCGGCAAATGTCGTGCCACCGGGGTGTCGTGCGTACGGCCGCGTCCCTCAGGCGTCGGAGACCGGATCAGCGCGAATTGGTCCGGGTGTTCCGGGGAATAGTCCGCTGATCTCAGCTCATTCGATCGCTCGCCATGAAGCATGTCCTGGCGCGGGCGACAATCTCTCCGTCGGTAGGGTGATCTGCTGATTCCACGCCGACCACCTTCGCTTCCAGCCGGCGGTCGTGCTCGCTCAGGTACCTGAAGAACTCGAGTTTGGCCGACGAGGGCCCGACGATGAGGAGCGCATCGACGCCGTCGAGTGCGCGCGCGACCTCGCCGAAGAACCGGTGCGCATCATCCGGGTGCTCTTTCGCCTCGCCCCGTCCTTTCGGATGCCGGTGAAGTTGGTGCTGCGGCGCGAGGACCGTCGTACTGTCCGCCGCGTCCGGATGGACGTGAAAAATGCGAGCCTCTTTGTGATCGATCCAGGCGACGGCGTGAGTCATGACGTTGTCATCCTTTGCTGTCAATGGTGCTGTAGATTCGATGAGAACGTGGCAACTTGCGTACCACGGAAGCCGAGCGGTCGCGCGCCACAGGGTCATGGCGTTTCGATTGCAGGGAATTGTGCAGGACGCAGTCCTGGAAAGGAGTCCGGTCATGTTGTACACCGTCGCTGTGGTGCTGTTGGTCCTGTGGGGGCTCGGTTTGGTGAGCGGCTACACGATCGGCGCGTTCATTCATGTTTTGCTGGTCGTCGCGATTGTGCTGTTTCTGGTCCGCATGATTGGCGGCCGCCGCTACGCGTGAGCGGCGCCGCTGATCGTCGTCAGCGGCCGGACTCCGTCAGCGTAATGGAGGGCTCTTGGCGCTGCGGCCTGCCGAGGTCCGCGGATCGTCTGACCTCGCGTTGTTCGGGATGACCCTCAGTCTGTGGATGCAAGCCGACGTGATGACGGACGAATCCAACAACTGCCAGGCACAGAGCGGCTGGCTGGAATCTTGCGGCTCGAGCGCGGGCGATCGACATGAGCACGCCAGGAGTGTGAGACGTCTCGTGACAGGAGAGAGAAGGGTGGAGCGGGCTACGGGGATCGAACCCGTCTAACTGGCTTGGGAAGCCAGGACATTACCACTATGCTAAGCCCGCGCCTGGCGTCCGGCTGAAGCCGGACGCTACGACTGCCGCCTACCGTCCACCATTTTAACTCACCCGCGAATCAACGCCAGCACCTCGTCGCGCCGCGCGCCCATCGTCTCGGGCGTCTTCGCTTCGAGATTCAGCCGCAGCAGCGGCTCGGTGTTCGAGGGCCGCACGTTGAAGTGCCAGTCGGCGTACTCGACCGACAGGCCGTCGAGCATGGCCTGTTTGCCGTCCTGATAGCGCGCGGCTATGCGGTCGAGGGTCGCCGGCACGGCGTCCATCCCCGCGAGCTTGGTGTTGATCTCGCCGGAGATGAAGTATTTCTCGCGAAGCGGCGCGAGCAGCTGGTGCAGGCTCTGGCCTTTTTTCGACATCAACTCGAGCATCAGCAGCGCCGGAATGAAGCCATTGTCGCAGAAGTAGTTGTCCCGGAAGTAGTAGTGCCCCGTGACCTCGCCGCCGAAAATGCTGTCGCTCTCGCGCATCCGCTGCTTGATGAACGCGTGGCCGACGCGGTTCATCAACGCCGTGCCGCCGTATCGCGCGACCGTGTCGCGAACCGCATTGCTCGCGCGCAGGTCGTACACCACCGAGGCGCCCGGATGCCGGAGCAGAAACGCCTCGGCGAGAAGGGCGGTGACGAAATCGCCCGACACGAACTCGCCCGACCCGTCGATGAAGAAGCAGCGGTCGGCGTCGCCGTCCCATGCGATGCCGATGTCGGCCTTCTGCCTGATGACCTCCTCGACGATGTCGCGGCGGTTCTCCTCGATCAGCGGATTCGATTCGTGGTTGGGGAAGCGGCCGTCGATCTCGAAGCAAAGCCTGGTGCTTTTGCAGGGGAGCCGCTCGAACAGCTTCGGGCCCACCAGCCCGCCCATACCGCTGCCGGCGTCGAGCACGACCCTGAACGGTTTGACGACGGATGGGTCGATGAACGACATCACGTGTTCGACGTACCGATCGAGCGCGTCGGCCTGCGTGACCTGCCCGCGGCGCGCCGCCGGCGCCGGCACGCGGTTGCCGGCGATCGTGTCGCGGATGTCGGAGATCCCGGCGTCGCCGCTGAGGGGGCGCGCCTCCTTCTCGACCATCTTCAGGCCGTTGTACTGCTTCGGGTTGTGCGACGCCGTGATCTCGACGCCGCCGTCGTGCCCGTCCGCCGCGACGGCAAAGTAGAGCATGTCGGTCGGAATCATCCCGTAGTCGACCACGTCGGCGCCCTGCGCCGTCGCGCCATCGATGAAGGCAGCGGCGAGGGCCGGCGAGGACAAGCGCATGTCGCGCCCGACGGCGATGCGCTTCGCCCCGAGATACGCGACGAAGCCCCCGCCGATGGCGCGCGCGGCGTCCTCGTTGACTTCGCCCGGGTAAACCCCGCGCACGTCGTACGCCTTGAAGATCGTCGGGTTGATGGTCACGTTACAACCGGCTGTAGTCGGTGATCTGGGATTTGTCGCCGAGCACGATGTTCGCGACGGTCGCGTTCCGGCCGACGTGGCAGTGGCGGCCCAGGATCGACTGGCGGACGACGGCCTCCTGGCTGATGCGCGTGTCGGCCCAGACCACCGAACCCTCGACCGTGGCGTGCTCTTCGACGTAACAGTGCCGGCCGATGACGCTGTACGGGCCGATCATGGCCCCGGCCTTGACGACGGTGTCCGCGTCGATGAAACACGGCCCTTCCAGCCGCGCGCCGGTTTCGACGCGGGCCGTTGCCGCGACGCAGATGCCGCTGTTGGTGTCGGCAAACGGCGCCGCCTGATACCGGCCGTCCATGATGTCGCGGTGAACCTGGACGTACTTCTCGGGGGTGCCGATGTCGATCCAGTAGCCGCGATACACGTAGGCCACGAACGTCTCGCCCCGCTCGATCAGCGACGGGAAGTAGCTCC
Source organism: uncultured Acidobacteriota bacterium (assembly GCA_963712905.1). GTDB lineage: Bacteria > Acidobacteriota > Vicinamibacteria > Vicinamibacterales > CAVVIG01 > CAVQJU01. Next base: position 341,517 of record CAVQJU010000008.1, read on the forward strand.
GTTCGATCGACCAGGGGGTGTCCGCCGGAATCCGGTCGAACGTGTCCGGCTCGAGGATGTAGATGCCGGCGTTGATCGTGTCGCAGGTGATCTGATCTTCTTCGGGTTTCTCGAGAAACCTCCGGATGTTCGCGTTCGCGTCGGTCTCGACCAGGCCGTATGCCCGCGGGTTGTCGACCGGCGTGAGCACGATGGTGGCCTTGGCGCGGCGCTCGCGGTGCAGGGCGATCACGGCCCCCAGGTCCACCTGCGTCAGGACGTCGCCGTTGAACACGACAACCGACTCGCGCAGCGACTCCCCCGCGTAGCGGACGGCGCCGGCCGTGCCGAGCGGCGCCGGTTCGACGACGTACTTCAGCGCGAGACCGGTCTCTCCGCCGTCGCCGAAGATCTCCTCGATCCGGCGGGGCTGGTAGTTGAGGCTGAGGATGACTTCGTCGATCTCGGGCACCTGTTTCAGCAGGTCGAGCTGAAACTGCAGAAACGGCCGGTCGAAGATCGGAACAATCGGTTTGGGCGTGTGGATCGTGAGCGGACGAAGCCGGGTGCCTTTGCCCCCGGCGAGGAGAATCGCCTTCATGCCAGCCACCGATGATATCATTTGCCGTAGCGCGGCCGATGAACCTTCCCAATTCGCTGACGCTGACGCGCATCTGCCTGGCGCCACTTCTCGTCGTGGTGCTGCTGACGAATTTTGAAGGCCGGACGATTCTCGGCGTGCCGCACGAGATCGTCGGCGCGTTCATCTTCGCCGTGGCCTCAGTGACCGACTGGCTGGACGGTTACCTGGCCCGCCGCCGGAAGCAGATCACGGCTTTTGGGCAGGTGATCGACCCGTCCGCCGACAAATTGCTGACCTGCGCCGCCCTCATTTCCCTCGTCCGGATGGAGTACGCCTCGGCGCTGCTGGTGACCGTGATCATCGGGCGGGAGTTCGCCGTGACGGCGCTGCGCCAGCTGGCCTACGCGCGCGGCGTCGCCATGCCCGCCTCGCGGCTCGGCAAGCTGAAGATGGTCGCGCAGGTGGTGGCGATCCTGGCGCTCATTCTGGCCCACGGCAAGGACGGCCAGCGGCGGCCCCTGTACCTCATCGGGCAGGCCAGCCTCTGGGTGGTCGTGCTGACGGCCCTGGTGTCCGCGGCGGACTACTTCCGGCGCTTCAACGACATCCTTACGCCCAAGGTCGCCAGCTTCTCAGCCGGGCGCGATCAGCGGTCGGACCGTAAGGCCGGCTAAGCCCTTCACGTTGAACGCAGAGATCGCGGAGATCGCTGAGATCTTTCACGGATCCGATCTCTGCGGGCTCCGCGTGCTCTGCGTTCTACGTCGTCGTCCTACTTGCGCGGAACAGCGAGATCGCCGCTAAACACGGCGTCCCGCGAGCGGTTGATGCGAATGAGCGCCATCGTCGGACCGACGGACACGACCGTGGCTTCGCCGATCGAGCTGAGCGGCGTGCCGGGCGCCTTGAGGTCGCGGTAGATCGCGTAGTGCCCGCCGACGGCCACGTCCTGGTTCATGCCGCGCTCAATCAGCATGAACTCGCCGGCGCCGCTGCTGCGCCGTTCCTCCGACCCGTAGAGCACCTTGCTGATGGACGTGAAATCGGGCTCCCGCGTGGTGTCCACGGCAGTAATGTCGCCCGGGGGCAGCTCGGGCAAGTGGAACGGCTCGAGATAGTCGCCAACCAGCATGTCGCCGCACGCGTGGTCGACGCTGGCGATCGTCGTGGTCGCGTTTACCGCGACGACGCGCACCCAGCCGACCGAGTAGACCTGGTGGGGCTGCTTGTCGTGGTACGTCTCCGCCGTCTTGGCCACGCGCCTGACGAAGTATTCCTGCCCGAGCACCATCCCTTTGTCGGTGCCCCCGCTGATCACCAGAACCTCGGGCGTGCCGAACACGTTGCGGTTGACGGAATCCTGCGAGCCGATGATGCGCGAGGCCTCCGCCGGGACGCTGGCGACCACGGGCGGCGGGGCGCAGGCCACCGCGATCTGAACGGGCGTGAGTTTGTCGGCGGTCTGCGCGGCCGCGCCAGACGCGGCGAGCGCGCAGGCGGCGGCCAGTACAACGACACGGTGCGAAGCCATCGTTCCTCCTAAGACTTGTTGGCTGCCGAAGCCTTCAGTTCGCTGATCCGTTTTTGGGCTTCCTGCAGGTGCTCGCTTTTCTCGAATTCGTTGACGAGCTTCTCGTAGTAGGGGAGCGCTAGGGGGCCGCCTTGCGTGCCGCGGCTTTTGACGTAGGACTCGGCCAGGTAGAAGTAGACCGAGTCGCGGTTCGAGAACTCGGGGTCGCTCTTGAGCAGCGACGAAAACCGGTCGATCGAACCCGGATACCACCGCTGCCGGTAGTAGAACAGCCCGACCTGGTAGTCGGCCTCGCCGAGCCGGTCCATGGCCTCGCGCAGCTTGGTCTTCACATCGGGCAGCAGCGAGCTGTTCGGGTAGCGGGCGATGAAGGTGCGGTATTCGCGAATCGCGTCGCGCGTCTCGCTCTGGTCGCGCTGCGGCGCCCGCATCTGTCGCGCGTGGGCGAGCGCGAGCTTGTACTGGGCGTAGTCGGCGCGGCGGTTCGTCGGGTAGAACGACAGGAACTCGCGGAACTCGTTGATCGCGAGCACCAGGTTTTCCGAGCCGCCCTCGTTCAGGTACGTGTCGCCGACGCCCAGCTTGGCGTCCGGGCGATATGGACTGGCCGTGTAGGTCTCGACGACCTGCTTGAAATACTCGCGCGAGGCCGTCCAGCGCTTGGCTTCGAGCGCCTCGTTGCCCTTGTCGAACAGAAACTTGTCGGGGTCGGACGTGCCGGCCGGCACGGCGCCCCGTGTCGACTGGGCGCATGCGAAGGACGCGCCGAGCGCCGCCGCGAGCAGCGCCAGACGCCACGACCGATCGAGACGAAAGAGCTTCTTCACAACTCTCCGGATAACCATTTGTATTCGGCCGCGATTCCCTCTTCAAGCCCGACCGTCGGTTTGAACCCGAGGTCGGCCTGCGCGAGCGACGTGTCGGCATAGGTGTGCCGCATGTCGCCCTTCTGCGCGGGATCCACCGTGAGCCGCGGCGTACGGCCGGCCACGCGACCGATCATCTCGAAGACCTGATTGATCGAGACGCGCGATCCACCTCCGATATTGTACACGCGGCCGGGGACGCCTCGAACGGCCGCGGCCGCCGTCGCCGCCACCGCATCGTGCACATACGTGAAGTCGCGTGTCTGTTCGCCGTCGCCGTACACCGTAATTGCGTCGCCGCGCGCCGTAGCGCGCAGGAACTTATGGAAGCCCATGTCGGGCCGCTGACGCGGTCCGTACACGGTGAAATACCGCAGCGACACGGTCGGCACGCCGTAGTTCGCATGATAGAGATAGCAGAGTTGCTCGCCAGCGAGCTTGGTCACCCCGTACGGCGAGACCGGCTGAGGCAGCGCGTCCTCGCGCATCGGCATCGCGACGTTGTCGCCGTACACCGACGAGCTCGACGCGTACACGATGCGCTCGAGCGTGGGCACGCGGCAGGCGGCTTCAAGGAGCACCTGCGTCGCCTCGATGTTGTTGACCGTGTACACCGCGAAGTCCGCGCCCCAGCTTTTCCGGACGCCGGCCTGCGCCGCCAGGTGGAACACGTGCGTGCGATCGGCCAGCAACCCCGCGAGGTCGGCATCCCGGATCGTCGATTCGACGAAGCGGAAGCGCGGCCGGCCGTTGAGGCCGGCGAGGTTCCGCTCTTTCACGGGCCGCGGGTAGTAGTCCGTGAAGCAGTCGAGCCCCACGACGTCTGCGCCGTCGGCAATCAGTCGTTCGGCGAGGGTCGATCCGATGAAACCGGCCACACCGGTCACGAGTGCTTTCATGCAAAGAGTTCCTTGACGTGTGCGGGCAGCCGGCACGGCCGGCCGCTTCGATCGACCGCCGCGTGGACGGTCTGCCCGGTGGCCACCGTCTGGCTGTCGAGCGGCCTGACGATTTCGTACGCGAACGCCACACGCACCGGCGACACGAGCGTTCCCGTCGTTCGAATCTCGAGATCGTCATCGTAGCGGGCCGGCTGCTTGTATTCGCAGTGCGCTTCGATGACCGGCAGCGAGAAACCCTCGGCTTCCATCTCGCGGTACGTGACGCCCGTGCCGCGCAGCAGGTCCGTGCGCCCGACCTCGAACCACACGAAGTAGTTCGAGTGGTAGACCACGCCCATCTGGTCGGTCTCCGCGTAGCGGACGCGCACCCGCGAGACAGACGAATGGGCGGTCAACGGGCAACCGGAGAGGTGAGAGCCGCCGCGGCCGCCGCCTTGAGGTCTCGCGTGGCGCGCTCGGGATCGGGCGAATTGAACACGGCCGCCCCGGCGACGATCATCCGGGCGCCCGCCGATACGACCCGGCCGATGTTTCCCAGGTCCACGCCGCCGTCGATCTCGATCGGCGCCGGGTTCCCTGCACGATCGAGCAGCGCACGCACCTCTCTCAGCTTGGACTCGCTCCGAGGGATGAAAGTCTGGCCTCCGAACCCGGGGTTGACCGACATGACGAGGATGAAATCCACGTCGGCGGCGATGTCGTGGAGGGCCGCGACGGGCGTTGACGGGTTCAGAACCACACCGGCTTTGACACCGAGCGCCTTGATGGCGTGCACCGTCCGGTGCAGGTGCGGCAGCACTTCGGCGTGGACCGACAGGTACGAGGCGCCGGCCCTGGCGAAGGCGTCGATGTAGCGATCGGGCTCGGTGATCATCAGGTGCACGTCGAGCGGCACCTTGGCGACCCGCTTGAGCGACGCGACGACGGGCGGGCCGATCGTGATGTTCGGCACGAAGTGCCCGTCCATGACGTCGACGTGGATCAGGTCCGCGCCGCCGCGTTCGACGGCCGCCACGGCGTCGCCGAGCGCTGCGAAATCGGCGGACAGAATCGAAGGCGCGAGGAGGACGCTCACCGGCTCACCTCGAGGGAAATCGGCTCGCCCGGCGCGATTTGGAAGCCGGCCGGCGGGTTCTGGCGCAGCACAATCCCCGCCGGAATGCCGGGATACGGGTTCGAGCCGACGACGGCCATCCGGAAGCCGCGCTGGCGGAGGGCTTCGGCCGCCCGGTCGCCGTTCACGCCGATGAGATCGGGCATCACGTAGGTCGCGCCACGGTCGCTTCGGTTCACGAGCAGCGCGACCGACGCGCCGGGGCTCTTCGCCGGCGGCTCCTGCGCGACGACGACATCCGCAGGGAAGTCCTTCGATCGGATCTCGGACAGGGCGCTCAGCCCGAAGCCGTTCTGGGTCAGCCGGAGTTGCGCCGTCCGCTCGGACTCGCCGGTGACGCCGGGTACGTTCGTCGCGCGCGGCCCGGCGCTCAGCCAGACCCTGACGGTTCGCTGACGGCGGGCGGTCGAGCCGGCAGCCGGCTCCTGCGCCAGAACGCGGCCGGCGGCGATCTTCGGGTCAGTCCGTTTCGAGTCGTCCACTTTCACGGCGAGGCCGAGGCCCGCCGCGGCGGTGGTGGCTTCGTTCGCGGTCCGGTTGGTGAAGTCGGGAACCGGCACCTCGCTCGCGCGGAGCGCCAGGCGCATGGAGGCCGCCGCAAACAGGACGTAGGTGGCGACGAGCGCGCCGGCGAGCACCAGCAGCTTGCCTGCGCTCCACACGCGCGTAGTGAGTGCCATCGACCTTAAATCGTACTACAGGTCAGACGGCGTTCGCGCCATCTGACCGCTCGAGGACGGCGCCAAAGAACGCCTCCAGACCGTGCCGGTGGGGAAGGGTCCGAAGGCAGCCACGCGGGTCCACAACTTCCGCGGGGACGCCCGCAATCGTCCGCGCGTCGACAAGCTTAAAGGCGTCGCTCGCGGCAAGGAAGCTCTCGACGACGTGTTCGTTCTCTTCGGGCTCGCTCGAACACGTCGCGTAGATCAGGCGCCCGCCGGGCGCGACGCAGGCCGCGGCGTGCTCCAGCATGCGGCGCTGAGCCGCTGCAAGGACGGCGAAGTCTTCCTCGCGCCGCCGCCAGCGGATGTCGGGGTCGCGCCGCAGCGTGCCGAGCCCCGAGCAGGGCGCATCGAGCGAGCACGCGGGAGAACGGGCGCGAGAACGGAAGGGCGGTGGTGGCATCCGCCTGAACGATACGGACCGTCGTCGCGCCGCTGTCGGCGACGGTTCGCTCGAGCAACTCGATGCGTTTCTGCCGGACGTCGCACGCGACGATGAGACCGCTGTCCGACATGGCGGCCGCGATGGCCGTGGTCTTCCCGCCGGGCGAGGCGCAGCAATCCAGGACGCGATCGCCGGCATGGGCATCGACGAGCAGCGACACGAGCTGCGACGCCTCGTCCTGCACGACGAACAAGCCAGGTGGCATCATGCCAGCGGCGTGGCCGAGGGGCTGTCCGGCCTCGACGATGAGCGCATCGGGCGCGAAGCGGCCGGGCACAACCGTGATCTCGTGCGCCACCAGGCGTTCCGCCAGCGCCTCCGGAGCGGTCCTCAGGCGGTTCGCGCGAAGCGTCAGGCGCGCCTGCGTGTTGTTGAATTGCAGCCAGCGTTCGGTGTCCGCGAATCCGAAGCGATCCAGCCAGCGTGAGACCAGCCAGCGGGGATGCGAGAGCGCGATCGAGAGGTAGTCGAGCGCCGCCGCGCGGTCTGCCGTGTCGGCCGGGCGGTGTGGAAGCAGCAGCGCCGCCCGCTTTCGTGAGAGCGATCGGAGCACGGCGTTGACGAACCCCGAGGCGCTCCGCTTCCTCGCCTTGCGAGTCAGCTCGACCGCGTCGTCCACGACGGCCGAGGCCGGCACGCGCGTGAGGTAAAGCAGTTGGTACGCGCTGAGGCGCAGAATGGACACGACCTCGGGATCGAGCCGATCGATGGATCGTGACGACGCCGCCTCGATGAGATGGTCGAGCGAGGCGCGCCACCGCTCGACACCCGTCGCGATCTCGGCCGCGAGGGCCTTGTCGCGGTCGTCGTCGAGCGTGCCGCGCGATCGAGCGATGGCCGCCGGAAGGTCTGCGCGTCCCGCCGCCACGGCATTCACGATGTCGAACGCCGCGACGCGCGCCCGGGCGATCATGCCGGCGCGCGAAGACGTGCGCCCTGCCGCAGATCGCCGTGACCCGCGAGGAATTCGCGGGCCGGCATCGGCCGCTTGCCTTCGGCCTGGAGCTCCAGGAGGTTGAGGACACCGGCGCCCGTGGCAACGCGAAGGCGATCCCCGCTCGCCTCGAGGACTGTTCCAGGCTCGCTGCCAGCGACGCCGGCCGATGGCGTCGAGCGGAGCAGGATCAGCCGTTTGTCGCCGAGGAAGGTGAACCCATGCGGCCAGGGATGAAGACCGCGGATGCGGTTGTGGATCTGCTCAGCGGGGAGCGCCCAGTCGATCGCGCCATCGTCCTTCGTCAACCGGCGGGCGTACGTCGCATCGGCGTCATTCTGGGCCAGCTCCGGGACCCGGCCGTCGACGAGGCGTTCGATCGTCGAGACGGCGAGCGCTGCACCGATGCGCGCGAGGTCGTGTTCGACACCCTCGCTGGTCTCGTCCGGGCCGATCGGGCGGCGGGCCGTCGCCAGCATGGGGCCGGCGTCGAGCGCCCTGACCACCTTCATGATCGTGATGCCGGTTTCGCGCTCGCCGGCGATGATCGCGCGATGGACAGGCGCCGCGCCCCGGTAGCGCGGAAGCAGCGACGCGTGGACGTTCACCATGCCGAGGCGCGGCACGGCCAGAACGGTGTCCGTCAGGATCTTGCCGTACGCCGCCACGACGCCCAGGTCCGCGTTCATCGCCGACAGCGCCGCGACGAAGTCGATGTCCTTCATCGAGTCCGGCTGCAGAACCGCCACGCCTGCGGCCGTGGCCGACGCCTTGACCGGCGCAGCGGTCGTCTTCTGCCCGCGCCCTCGCGGCCGGTCCGGCTGGGTGACAACGCCGACGACCGCATGTCGCGAGGCAAGCAGGGCCTCGAGAGTGGGCACGGCAAACGCCGGGGTCCCGAAGAAGACAATGCGCAAAGGGGCGGCGTCTACCATTTACCCGCGCGCGTGAGCTTGCGAATCCGTCGGAGGATCATGTCGCGCTTGATTCCGCGCAGGTGATCGATGAACAGCCTGCCGTCGAGGTGATCCATCTCGTGCTGGAACGCGCGCGCCAGCAGTTCCTGGCCTTCGCGCACCTCTTCGGCGCCGCTGCGATTCAGGCCCTTGACGACGGCCCGCATCGGCCGGACGACCGTTGCGTTGAAGCCCGGCACGCTCAGGCAGCCTTCCTCCTCGAGCTGCATCCCGTCCCGGACACGAACTCCGGGTTCACCATCGCGATGAGCCCGGCCGGGTCGCGCCCCATCGAGAGGTCGACGACGAAGATCCGCAGCGGTACGCCGACCTGCGGGGCCGCCAGGCCGACGCCGGGCGCCGCGTACATCGTCTCGATCATGTCGTCGATGAGCCGCTCGATGCCCGAGGTGATCGCCTCGACCCGACGGGCCGGTTCGAGGAGCACGCTGTCGCCATATTTGAGGATGGGGAGGATCACGGTGTCAGAACGAAAGACGACGTTGAACGCAGAGCACGCGGAGCACGCAGAGAGAGCGGACGATCATGAAGAAAACAGACGAATTCCCAGAGCGCGACTACTCCGGAAAGTCGAGGACTACCCGCCGAATTCCATCGCGAGTGAGCCAGGCGACGTTGAAATTCATGAGCAGGCCGACATGGCATCCGGAGAATCGCAGATACGACAGCAATTGGGCCAGATGTACGCGCTCCAGCTTCTCGATCGACTTGACCTCGACGACGACAGCGTCTTCTACAAGAAGATCCAATCGATATCCGTAGTTCAGCAGCTGCGCCTTGTAAGTGAGAGGCAACAGCTTTTGCCGTTCGATCTTGAGGCCACGCTCCAGGAGCTCCAGCGCGAGGCAGCGCTCTGTACGCTCTTTCGAGCATTCCAGGCCCAAGCTCGCGATGAACCTCGATTGCGGCACCGATGATCGTCTCGGTAAGATCGTTCAGCCGGTGAGACACGGGGATGGGCTTCTGCAATTCCCGTGACAACCTGATCGGCCGCGCGTTCGGCGTAAGGTATCTGAAGCATCCTCGAGAGTTGCAAATTCTTCACTCTCTGCGTGCTCTGCGTGCTCCGCGTTCTACGTGGTAATTGTCTTTGTGAACCTGGCGGTCGTCCGCTCCCGGGTGGCCTGCCAGTTGGCCCGCAGTTCCTCGATCGAGTCGCCGCCGAATTTCTCGAGCAACGCGTCCGCCAGGACGAAGGCGACCATGGCCTCCGCCACGACGGCCGCCGCCGGAACGGCGCACACGTCGCTGCGCTCGATCGCCGCGGGACTCTCGGCCATCGTCGTGAGATCGACCGAGCGGAGGGGCTTCATCAACGTCGCGATAGGCTTCATGTAGATCGAAACCCGCAGATCCTCGCCGTTGGTGACGCCCCCTTCGAGCCCGCCGGCGTTGTTCGTCGGCCGGGTCACGTTGACGCCGCCGGCCGGCGGCGCCCCGGCGTGCGGGAGGATTTCGTCGTGCACGCGCGAGCCCGGCAGGACGGCGGCGGTCGGGCCGCGGCCGATCCCCACGGCCTTGATGGCCGGAATCGACATCAGGGCTTGCGCCAGCCGGCCGTCGAGCTTGCGGTCCCACTGGACGTAGCTCCCGAGCCCGGGCGGCACGCCTCGCGCGATGACCTCGAAGCTTCCGCCCATCGTATCGCCGGCATCGCGGGCGCGATCGATGGCCGCGATCATCTCGAGTTCGAGCGCGGGATCCGCGCAGTGGAGCGGCGCGTCCGGGCTGATGTCGCGCGCCTGCTCGAAGGTGATGCTCAGGGGATCGGCGATCGAGACGGCGCCAATCGCGAACACGTGGCTGACGATGCGCGCGCCGACGGCGGCCAGCAACTGCCGTGCGAGCGAACCGACGGCCACGCGGGCGGCCGTCTCGCGGGCGCTGGCACGTTCGAGCACGTTACGGATGTCGTCGTGCCCGTATTTCACGACGCCCGCCAGATCGGCGTGGCCGGGGCGCGGCCGCGTGACCGCCGGCCGATCCGCGCCCGTGGCGCCCTCCGGCTGCGCGGGCTCGACGTGCATCGTCTTCTGCCAGTTTTCCCAATCCTTGTTGAGGATCATCAGCGCGATTGGCGCGCCGGTAGTCACGCCGTGGCGGACGCCGCTCAGCGCTTCCGCCCTGTCGGACTCGATCGCCATACGCCGACCACGGCCGTAGCCGCCCTGCCGGCGCCGGAGTTCCGCGGTGACCGCATCGAAATCGAGCGTCAGGCCGGCTGGCATGCCGTCGAGAATGGCGACGAGCGCTTTGCCGTGCGACTCGCCGGCGGTGAGAAATCGCAGCATCGAAGCGTCATTCTAACCGAAAAAATTGCGAGGCCCGGCCGCGCGGCCTGTACACAGCGCTGGCAGTTGCTTAGCAACTCGCGCGATTCCGCTCGGAACGCTGCCGGGCGGTGATCTTGCACAGGCCCTCGCCATGTGTGAGGCGCGCGCACGATGCCGGTGACGGCGGTGGCCGATCGCTTCGTCGAAACGCCCGGTGGACGCGTCGTCGATCTGGCGACGGGAGCGGACGTCGTGCTGTCGGTGTCGTCGGCTGGCGGACCGACCGATCAACTGCGGTGGGCAGCCCGGTGCGACTGGTTTCAGCGGCTGTTTCAGCCGTCGCTGGCGCGCCTGCTCGACTACGGTCTGATCGGCGAATCGCGGCGCTTCGAGGCCTGGCAGTGCGGATCGCCGCTTGGAGCGCCGTCGAAGGAGGCGAGCCGCACAGCGTGCAGTGCGGCGGCGTTTCTGAGGGCATGCGGCCTGACGGCGCCGGAACACGGCGAAGCGATGGGCGTCGGCAGTACCGCGACAGGAAAGAGCACGGCGATGCGACTGGTTGCGATTCCCGGCGCCGGCGACGGCTATCCCAGCGAGGCGCCGGTGTTGCTGGACAGCCGGTACGCTCTCGACAACTGCGGAATCGTCTGCGTCGAACGGCGGGCAGTTGCGGCTGCGGCGGAGCTCTTCGAAGTCAACGGCGCGGTGCCGTTGCAGCCCCAGGTTCTGTGTCTGTGGGGACCGGAGGGCTCTGGAAAGACAACCGCGTTGCTCGAGCTGGCGAGGATCGCGCGCCGGAACGGCTTCGTGCCGATCAACGCGCGGCTCCTTGGATCGCCCCTTGGCGCCGCCTGCTCGGGCCGCGCCGTGTTCCTCATCGACGAGGATGGCTCGTCGTGGCGCCGCGGGCTGCTCGAAGCGGCGACTGGATCTCCCCAGCCGCACGTCGTCGTGTTCACCGCGTGCGAAGACGCGCCCGGCATCCCCGGCGCCGGGCTGGTTCGGCTAGCGGCCGCCACGCTGGCGGCTGCGGTCCGGCCGGCGCACCTGGCCTTCGACGGCCGTGTTCGCCGGGCGGCCGAGCACGCCGACGGGCTGCCAGGACGGTTCGCGCGACAACTCCTGAACTCCAGGTACCAGCCGGATAGCCGTGGCCCGTCCGCACGGCTCGCGGCTGCCGAACGGGCGCCCTCTTATGGGGCGGTCGAAGGGGAGCTGCGCCGGCGAGCTGGCCCGATCGCGAGGAACTGGCCAGGCTGCGCGAACGGGCGGCGTCGGCGGCGACGCTGCTTGCGGCCGGCCGGCACGCGTCAGGCGATCGAGAGCTTCGCCGCGCGATGACCGGCCTGGCGCGGCGTGGGGACTGGACTGCCGCAAGCGACGCCGCGCTGGCACTTGCGGCGTCGCTCCTCAGGCGGGGCCGCCCGCGCGAAGCGAAAGCCGTGCTCGATGCATCGCGGACGTCCTGCCATCGAGTCTCCCACGACGATCCGTCGATCGCGCTGGCGGCGCTCGCCGGCGTGGCGTGGACGGATCTGGGGCGGCTCGATGAGGCGGAGCGCGTGCTATCCGCAGCGGCGGCGGCCGTTCCGGCAGGAGAGGGCGCCGCCGTGCGAATCGCGCTGGCGCTCGCACGGTGCCGTTTCTGGCGCGGGCGGTTTCCCGACGCCGATCGCGCGCTCGAAGGTTTGCCGGAGGCCGGTCTCGATCCCCCGGCGGTGGTCCGCCTGCACGCCATCCGGGCGCGGATCGCAGTGGGGCGCCTCGATTTCAGCCGGGCGATGTCGTCGGCTGCCGAAGGCGTCAGGGCCGCCGAAACAGCCGGCAACGCCGCGCTCGTCGCCGACGCGAGATGCGCGGCTGGCTTCGCGCACCTCGCGGTGGACGATCTCGCGTCGCTGAGGCGCGACGCCGACGCGTGCATCGCGGCCGCCGCAACCGCGCGCGACCCGCTTCGCGCGTTCCGGGCCCGGCTCCTGCTGACCGAGCAGTTCCGCCGCGCGGGCCAGCGTCCTGAGGCGCAGGCCGTTCTGCGCGTCCTCAATCGTTTCGCGCTGACGCGTTTGCCGCCCATCCTGCGACGGCATTACGAGATGGTCGTCGAGACCATGGCATCCGCCGAACCCGCACCGGTCGTCGCGGCCCGCCACGCGACGGCTTCCGGGTTGGCGGCTCTGACGTTGTTCGGCCCCCGTGCGGAGTCCGGGCTTGCGTTGAGCGGTGTCGTCGAAGACGCCGTCGCGATGCTGCACGAGTGTCAGGGCGCCAACGAGGAAGACGAGGAAGCCGCGCTCGGCCGGGTGTGCGAACACGCGCAGCGGCGCCTCGAGGCTGCTGCCGTTGCGTTCTACGGGATCGAAGGCCGCCTGCCCGCACGCCTGGCCGGTCACGGTTCGAAACTCGAGGTTTCGGTGGTGGAGCGGGCGATGGCGGCGGGAATCCCGATCGCGCCGCATCGGATGGACGATCGCGTCGAGTGCGCGGTGCCGATCCGCTGCGGCGGTCTCGTCGTGGGCGTGCTGGCCGCCCGGTGGACGATCGGCCGATCTCCTGACAGCGCGCGCGCCGTGCCGGTCCTGACGATGGCGGCGACGGCGGCCGCGCCGCTGGTCCAGTCGATGCTGAGCGCCCGGGCCCGGGCGGCCGTACCGGCCTCGCACGGGCTTCTCGGCGTCAGCGCGGCCATGAACGACATCCGGCGTGCCGCGGAACGGGCGGCGGCCGCGCCGTTTGCCGTGCTCATCGAAGGCGAAAGCGGCAGCGGCAAGGAGCTGGTGGCCCGGGCGGTTCACCGAGGCGGCGCGCGGCGCGATCGTCCGTTCAGGACGCTCAATTGCGCGGCCCTGCCCGACGATCTCGTGGAATCCGAGCTCTTCGGTCACGCGCGCGGGGCCTTTACCGGCGCGGTGGCCGAACGCGTCGGCGTGTTCGAGGAAGCGCACACGGGAACGCTGCTCCTCGACGAAGTCGGCGAGCTGTCACCGCGGGCGCAAGCGAAGCTGCTGCGCGTGATTCAGGAGGGCGAGCTACGCCGGATCGGGGAGAACCTCTCGCGGCGGATCGACGTCCGGATCGTCGCGGCGACCAACCGCGATCTTCGGGCCGATGCGGCAGCGGGCAAGTTTCGTCTCGACCTCCTGTATCGCCTCGACGTCGTGCGGATCACCGTGCCGCCGCTTCGCGAGCGCCGCGAGGACATCCCGCTGCTCGTCGATCATTTCTGGCGCGAGGCGACGGACCGCGTCTCGAGCCGCGCCACGCTCAGCCCGGCAACCGTGTCCGCGCTCGCACGCTACGACTGGCCGGGCAACATCCGCGAGTTGCAGAACGTGCTGGCCGCGCTCGCCGTGCGCGCCAGCCGCAGGGGAGTGGTCGGGCCGGCGGCGCTGCCGCCGCAATTCCTGAATGTGGCATCGGGTACGGCGTGCCGGCTGGACGCCGCGCGCCGGGCGTTCGACGAACGGTTCGTGCGGGCCGCGCTGGTGCGAACCGGCGGCCTTCGCGCGCAGGCGGCGGTCGAGCTGGGGATCTCGCGTCAGGGGCTCGGGAAGCTGATGCTACGGCTGGGAATCCCGACGGGCACGTGAGCGATGGCGGGCTATCATGAGCGGTCGTGTTGCGGTTTCTCGCTCGTCGCCTGCTGCTCGCGATTCCGGTACTGCTTGGCGTCGCGACGCTGGTGTTCGCGCTCCTTCATCTTGTTCCCGGCGACCCGGTGCAGGCGATGCTCGGCGATGCCGCGTCGCCCCGGAGCGTCGCCGAACTGCGGGGCCGGCTCGGCCTCGACCGGCCCCTGCACAGTGCAGTACGCCGCGTTTCTCGAGGGCGTCGCGCGCGGCGATCTGGGCGTGTCGCTGCGGACGAACGAACGCGTGACCGCCGCCATCGCGGCGAGGTTGCCCGCCACCATCGAGCTTGCGCTTGCCGCCGTGCTCGTGGCGGTGGCCATCGCGATTCCGGCAGGCGTTGTGGCCGCCGTCAACGCGGGCACGGGCGTCGACCATTTGGCGACGACATTGGCGCTTGTCGGTATCTCGATGCCGAACTTCTGGCTCGGTCCGCTTCTGGCGATCGTCTTCTCCGTGGGGCTGGGCTGGTTTCCGGTGTCGGGGCGCGGAACGCTGGCGCACCTGGTCCTGCCGGCGATCACCCTGGGCGCGCCGCTGGCCGCCGTGCTCGCGCGCATGACGCGCGCGAGCCTGATCGACGAACTGCGCGAACTTTATGTCACCGCGGCACGTGCCCGCGGACTGCCCACCGCACGCGTCGTGATGAAGCACGCGTTTCGCAACAGCCTGATCCCGATCATCACGGTGCTGGGACTGCAGGTCGGCGGGGTGCTGACCGGCGCCGTGATCACGGAGACGATCTTCGCGTGGCCGGGCGTGGGCCGGCTGCTCATTCAGTCGATCGGGTTTCGCGACTATCCCGGTCGTCCAGGGCTGCGTCCTGTTCATCGCCGTGACATACGTGTCGGTGAACCTGCTGACCGACATGGCGTACGCGTACCTTGATCCACGCATCCGCCTGGGAGACGACTGACGTGCGACGCGCGATGCGCCTGAAGATTGGCGCCGGCATCGTGCTGGCCGCGGCGCTCGCGGCGATTGTCGGTCCCGCGGTGACGCCGTTCGATCCCGCGGCCCAGGACCTGCCGCTCCGGCTCGCCGGCCCGGGCGGCGGCCATCTGTTCGGCCTCGACGAACTTGGGCGCGACGTCTTCGCGCGCGTGCTGGCCGGCGCCCGGATTTCGTTTCTGGTCGGTGTGACTGTCGTGGCGGTGTCGACGGCCATCGGCACGCTGATGGGCGCGGTGGCGGGGTATTTCGGGGGACGAATCGACGATCTCATCAGCCGGATCATCGACACGCTGATGGCGTTTCCGGGCCTGCTGCTGGCGATTGCGCTCGTCGCCGTGCTGGGACCAAGTCTCGCCAATGTGCTCTTCGCCCTGACGATCATCGGCTGGGTCGGCTACGCCCGGCTGGTGCGGGGGCAGGTCCTCCGTGCGCGCGAGTTCGACTACGTACAGGCGGCCAGGGCGCTGGGGGCCGCGGCGCCGCGCGTGTTGTTCCGGCACGTCGTGCCCGCGGCCATGCCCGCCGTCCTCGTGCAGGCAACGCTCGGCATGGCGGGCGCCGTGATCGGCGAAGCGGCGCTGAGCTTCCTGGGCCTCGGCGTGCAGCCGCCCACACCCAGCTGGGGGACGATGCTCAGCGGAGGCCGTGCGCACCTGCTCGATGCGCCGCACCTGACCCTCTTTCCAGGCATCGCGATGGCGGTGCTGGTGCTGGGCTTCAACTTTCTCGGCGACGGCCTGCGCGACCTGACCGATCCGAAGAAACAGCTGCGCTCGACTAGTTGACGCGGCGGGACAGGGCTTGAAGGGCGGGGTGTTGGGCGTCGATCGCCAGGCCGCGAGCGACCGTCGAACGCGCACCGTCGCGGTCGCCTGACTTGAACTGCGCTTCACCGAGCATCGCCAGGAGGCGAAGGTCAGCCGGGCTGGCTTCCACGGCACGTCCGAGCCACCTCGCTGCCGTCGCGGGATCGTCGAGGCGCAGGGAGAGGGATGCGATTCTCTCCGCCCGCTGAGCGAGCTGCGCGTCGTCGGCGGCGAGCGAACTGTAGTCGACCAGGGCGCGGCGCGCGGCCTCGAGGTGGTTCTGCCGTTCAGCTGCCGAGGCGTAGAACAGGAACGCCGACGGATCGACGGGAAACCGGGTCGTCGCCTGCAGCAGGGTCTGTTCTGCGCGTTGCAACTGCCCGTCGCGCAGGAGCGCCCGGCCAAACAGGGTGAGTGCCGTGCTCGATGCGCCGGGATTGGAACAGGCGCGCTCGAGCGCTTCGAGCGACTTGTTCAGCGCCGTCCGATCGTCGCGAGCCTCGGCGTCGTCCAGCCACACGCGGCCGAGAGCCTCGTACACGAGCGGCTGGTCGGGTGTCCGTTCGACGGCGGTCCCGAGCGCGAGGACGGCCGGCTCCGGGTGACCGGCGCGCGCCTGCGCCAGGCCGACCGCGATTTGCCGCTCGACGTGCTCGCGGTCGAGGCCGGCCATGATCTGCAGCTGGTCGAGCTCGTCGGCGCGGCGGCTCTGATTGGCGTAGAGGTCCGCCAGTTCCTCGCGGGCGGCGATGAAGCCCGGCGACAGCGAGACGGCGCGCTCGAAGGCACGCTGAGCCTCGGCGCTCTTCCGGCGGTCGCGAAGACAGACTCCCAGCAGGTAGTACGCCTCGGCCGGGCTGTCGCTCAGCTGGGCGGTCCTCTCCGCGGCGGCAATCGCGGCCTCGAGCTCGCCGGCGCGGTAATGGGACAGGGCGAGCTTGTAAGCGAGCCGGGCCGAGCGATCGTCGAGCGCCAGCGCGCTCTCGTAAGCGTCCGCGGCGAGCGGGTAGCGCTGCATCTGGTACCGGACGTTTCCGAGGCCCTCGAGCGGCCTCGGGGAAGTGGGGTCGAGCGCGGCCGCCGCGCGAAAGTCGTGGGCCGCGGCGTCGAGGTCTCCCCGGCGCTGGTAGGTCTCGCCGCGCCGGAGGTGGGCGAGCATGGAGTCGGGACGCAGGGCGATGGCGCCGCTATAGGCCTCGATGGCGCCAAACGTCTGGTCTTCGGACAGCGCCGCGTCCCCGCGGGCGAGCAGCCGCTGATATTCCCGGTCCCGGGCCACGGCCTGGAACGCGACGATCGCGGCCAGCGCGGCGACGGCCAGGACGACCAGAACGGGGAAGAAGCCCCGAAGAAAGCGGCGCATTTGTGGCTGGACGCCTCACTCCATCGTATCGGAACTTCCGGCCCCCCCTGGTGTCTAAATTGCTGTAGTCTGGGGGAGGATCGAGCACAGACGTGAAGCAGGAACAGGTCGCGAGTTGGTCTGACATCGGCGCCCGCGAAGCGACGCTCGTGCAGCGCTGTGCAGTGAAAGACGAGGTGGCCTGCGCCGAACTGGTCGGCGAGCACCAGCGGATGGTCATTCAGCTCGCGGTCAACCTGCTGGGCGACCGCGACGAAGCCCTCGACGTCTCCCAGGAAGTCTTCCTCCGCGTCTTTCGAACGATTCATCGGTTCCGGGGGCAATCGAGCCTGCGGACCTGGATCTACCGGATCGCGGTCAATCAGACCCGGAACCGCCACCGGTTCTGGCGGCGGCGCCGGCGGGCCGACCAGGTGTCGCTCGACGAGCATCAGTCGGCGCACGGTGAGCTGCCCTCGAACCCCCAGGCGACGCCCGAGCGGGCGCTGGCACAGAAGGAACTCGGCGCGCGGCTGCAGCGCGCCCTGAACAACCTGCCGTTCGACCAGCGGACGGCGATTGTGCTTCGCGAGATCGACGGCTTGAGCTACGACGAGATCGCGTTCTCGCTCGGCCTGGCGATTGGCACGGTGAAATCGCGGTTGACGCGCGCCCGACAGGCGCTGCGGTTCGAACTGCGAGAGGACAGGACCCCATGAAGGTGCTCACTTGCGCGGCGGCGCTCCGCTCGTTGCAGGCGTTTCACGACGGCGAGCTCCAGGTCTCCGCCCAGATTGCCGTGTCCTCGCACGTGGACCACTGCGGCCGCTGCGCCGCGGCGCTGGCCGAAATCGACGGCCTCGGATCGCTGCTCCGGGCCACGGCGCCGGGCCGCGCGCCCATGCCGTGCGACGAGGCTGCCGCGTTCACGTCCACGATCGTCAACCGCGTGAAGGTCGAGCACGACGCCTCCTTCGGCGCGTGGATGCACGACGTCCTCGAGGATGTCCGGATGGTCTACGCGGGCGTCGGCGCGTCGCTGGCGACGACCATGTGCCTGATGCTGATCCTCGGCATGATGCGGTTCGCCACGATCGAGCGCGCGGATTCGCTGGCCGGCATCCTGAACTTCCTCGCGACGCAGGGGACAAACGAGAACCCCTTCGTGGTCGATGCCCGCGTGATGATGCCCCGGGCGCTCGACGCGCCGTTTTCGAGCGGCGAGCTGCTGCTGGTCGCTGAAGACGCGGCTGGCGGCACCCGCTCGGCCAGCGACGCGGTGGTGACGCTGTCAGCCACCGTGACGCGCGAGGGCACGGTCTCCAATCTCGCGATTCTCGACGGTCACGATGCCACGGCCGGCGCCCCGGAGACGACGGATGCGAGGGTGGAAGAGCTTCGCGACGCCGTCTCGCGCGCCCGATTCGAACCAGCGACGCGCAAGGGGCTGCCCGTTGCCGTCAACATGGTCTGGCTGGTCGCGCACACCACCGTTCGCGGGAAACACCCGCCGCTGCGCGGCCTGAGCAAGACGTAGGGAATCGCTACCGGCGGGGTCGAGGCTGGGCCACGTGCGTGGTGTCGGTGTTGTTCATCGAGTCCGACGCGCGAATCGTGAGGCCGAGGTCGCCGATCTCGCCGTCGATCGTCACCTCGTAACGCTCGCTCTTCGAGTCCGCAATCCCGTCTTTCGGAAACACGGCCGTCCAACGTACCCCGCCGTCCCGCGAGTACTCGACCCGCGACACCGGGGAATCCGCATCGGTGACGTCGAACACCAGCGTCGTGCGGCCGCCTTCGGTGCGCGTCGAGCCGACCACAATCCCCGGCGGCGTGTGATCGACCTGGAACGCCGTGCTGTCGCGCTCGCCGGAGAGCGCCGCGGCGGCAGGGTTCGAGGGCGAGTCCGAGGCGACGATGCGAACGAAGTAGGTGCCGTTGGGCACGAGCGTCGTGTCCCACACGAGGATGGGCTCGTCGACACCTCGCCGAAGGGGTGTCCATTCCGTCTCGCCTTCGCGCCTGTACAGCACGGTGTAGACGAGGTCGTCGTCGTTCTCGTCGTCAGCTCGCCAGGCGAGTGTCTGGAGCCCCTTCTGATAGGTCCGCCGGCCAAGCGCGGGCGATGACGAGCCGCCTGGAGTCGACTGGGCCGCGGTCGTGAGCTTCCGGTCGGGCGTCGTCTGATCCCCGAAGCCCGCGAGGTCGGGCTCGCCGGTCGTGAAGGGTTTCTGGAACACGATGCCCGGCGGATGAACGGTGATCGACCGGACGACAGGCCGAAGGTTTCGCTGCAGGTACGCGGCGGTGACCGACGTGAGGACAGGGCCGTCGCCGCGTCCCGTGAGGACCGCGCGCCATTGCAGATATCGGGCCTTGGGGCTCGCGATGGGCGCGCCGTCGGACGGAACCGCGTTGGTGGACCAGGAGCTCCAGGTGTCGTCCGGTGTGGCGGTGTTGCCGCTGCGCGTCGCCAGCTCGATCTTGCTGCCGTTGGGAACCGTTCCGCGCCAGCTCAGAGCGCCCCAGGTGGCCAGCATCTGCGCGTCGCCCGGCTCGGATTCGTAGGTGCCGCGTGGGGCGTGTTCTGCCGACAACCGGAATAGTTTTCCGGGATTGGCCGTCGCGAAGTACAGCTGGCCCCGCGGATCCGTGTAGAACGCGGTGACCTGCTGGGCGCTCGCCCGCGTGAGCAGCGTCGGACGGAGCGGGTCGCCTTCGAGGCGGTACAGCTTGCCCTTGTTGCCCGTGGCGACGATCGGAGCGCCCGTGCGGTCGAACACGACGTCGTACGGCAGGTCCTCGCGGGAGTCCCAGATCATGTCCCACAGGCCGTCGGGCATGATGCGATACACCGCGCCTTTCGAAGAGCGCCGGTCGTCGCGGCCCGAGCTGCTCGTGCCGGAAGAACCTGCGCCGTCCACGACGGCGATCGCGGTGATTTCAGTGGAGACCGACACAGACGGCACCGGAGCGCGACCTGTTTCGAGCGGCTGATCCGATCCCGTGCCCGGGGACGAAGCCGCGCCGCCACCCGGCCGGCCGTTCAGCGCCGCCGCATACAGCTGGCCCTTGTCGTCGAAGCGAAGGCCGCGAATTTCCTGGTATGGCGTATCGAGGAGCACGAAGCCCTTGCCGTCCGAATCGACGCGGATGACCTTTCCGGGCGACTCCGTCCCGACCAGCAGATTGCCCGCGCGGTCCATGGCGAGCGCCGTGGCGTGCGTGGACTTGGTCCGGAAAAACACCGCGCCTTTCCCGTCCGAGCCAATCTTGTAAATGATGCCCTTGTCGCCGGTGCCGGCGTAGACGTTGCCCCGGGCGTCGACCGTCAGCGCCCAGATGTACCGGTCCTCCGGATCGAAGAACGTCGTGGCGGTGCCGCTGCGATCAACTCTGTAGATCTTGCCGTCCGGGGACGTGCCGACATAGAGGCCGCCGTTGGGCGCCGGCGCCATCGCGTGAATCTCGAGCTCGGCGCTGTCGAAGAACGCGGTGCCTTTGCCCGACGAGTCGACGCGGTACACCTTGCCTTCGTTGCCGGTGCCGATGAAGAACGACCCGTCGCTTCCGGGGACGACGGCCCAGACAAACGGCGCCGCCGCCTCGTAGACCAGCTCGAGCGCCGGCCCCAGCGTCAGCTGGCCGCGAGCGTCGACGGACAGACTGTCGACTTCGCCCTTCAGGAAGTCGGTCTGCGTCGCGGTCTGAAAGAACTTGGACGAGGACGCGTCGAGCGTTGCGGCAGCGAGCGCTGCGGCAGCAACGCAAACCAGGCGGAGAGACTTGGCGGTCACGCTAGTTGGGCGAGACGACAATGGAGATGGTGCGGGAACCGTTGACCGCGTGCTCGGTGGCGAGCTCCCATTCGCCGAGCGTGGCGTTGCTGAGCGGGCTGAAACTTCCGCTGCTCCGGTCCGCCTCGAACACGCCCAGCACCGACGGCGGCAGGGCAGCGAGGGACTCGCCGCTGACGACGGCGCCGGGATCGGACCCGAGGAGCTTGATGTACAGCGTGCTGCCGCGCCGGCTCTTGTTCAACATCCGGATCATCTGGTCCACATTGCGCGGCTGAGGCGAGCGCGCCTCCCGCTGCTCGATTTGGGTCAGGCGGTTGCCGTCCGCGACCAGGACCGACAGTGTTCCGGTGGCGTTCGACGGGATCTCGATGGGCACGGTGCGAAGCAGTTCCTCGCCGCGCCGCGTGCGCAGGAGCACTTTCAACGGCGCCGTACGGCCGGCGCGGGGACGCTGGTCGTCGAGCCAGACGCGTTCGAGGGTGGCGGTCTTCGATTCCTCGGTCGATCCGATCGTCAGCTCGATGCCCTCGATGGTCACCTTCTCGTAGTCGTTGCCGAGCAGCGCCGCGAGCGGGGCGGCGACGAACGTGGACGCGTTGATCGAAGGCTGTTCGCCCGCGAAGACGTTGTCGAAGGCAATCGGCTCGTGGCCGGTCACCTTCGCCGTGCCGCGGACGTAGAACGTGGACGTTCCGTACTGGCGCTCGTACGACGCCAGCGTGTTCGAGATGGTCGCGGCGGCCATCAGCGGCGTGAACATCTGATCGTTGGCCAGCTCGAAGCGGAACGTGCGCCGCGGCGCGCGATCGGCGTCGAGCGCGAGCGTCACCGGAATCATCTTCGGGCCGGGTCCCAGGCGGCCGGCGATGGCGACGGCGCGGTCCTGCGTGAACGCGCCGATGACTTCACCCGTCGTCGACAGTTTCATGGACGCGGCGAGGCTCGGGATCACCGTGTAGACGTAGGCGCGCGTCATGGGAAACGCGGTCGGTCCGAGGTTGTAAAGCGGGTGGCCGAACGCGTAGACGCGATCGTCGTCGATGTGCGTGACCGTGCCGGTCGCGCCAAGCTGCAGGTCGCCGCCGACGAGCATCACGCCCACCGCGTCGCCCGGCTTGAGCGGTCCTTCGAACGGTTTCTCGCCCGGGCGCAAGCCCGCTGCGCCGCCGCCGGCCGGCGCGAACCCCTGCTCGCGAAAGGCCGAACCGAGCATGTCCGCCAGGTCCGGCTCGAACCCGGACATGACGAGGGGCGTGGCGATCGGACGGAGCAGCGTGCCAAGCGCACCACCCGCAACCGGTCCGTCGCCGCCCATGCCGAAATACCGCGCGTCCTCGGGCCGCTCGGCGAACGGACGATTCCAGTTGAGCGCTTTGCGGAACGCGGCCGTGAGGTTTTCACGCGTCAGCGGAAACTCGACGCGAACGCGCGCGCCGGCCGGACGCGCATCCGTGAACGACGTCGCGTCGGTCATCTCGGCGATGGGCGTGATGCCCGCGATCGGTTCCTTCGAGAACTGACCGAGCGAGTAGGACACCGCGCCGATCAGCTTGCCGTCGACGTACACCGGGCTGCCGCTCATGCCGGCGATGACGCCGGTGTTTGCGAGGGGCCCGCCTTCGAGCCTGGCGAGAATCAGATTGCGCCGGGTGCCGATGGCGTTTTCGAGGACGCCGAGGATGTTGGCCCTGAACTCTTCGACGTGGGTGCCGTCGAAGACGGTCCGGCCGATGCCAACCATGCCCGGCCGAATCTCGGAGATGCCCATCTGCAGGGTCGCGGCCGGCACCCGGACGAGCGACAGCACGACCAGCAGGGACGCAATCGTGGCCCGGCGCAATGACATGGGGTTCTCTCTGGTTATACGGGAGAAGTGCTTATCGGTCAAGGAGAAATGGGCAATCTGGGAGTGACCATTCTTGACAACAAAAGACGGCGTCTGCTATCGTCACCGGCGTCTGTTCATGAGCCGAGTGCCTCAGAATCTCCGCGCGTTCCCGTTTAGACCGGCGACCAGTGTTGCCGCCGTGTCGGTGTACGGGTGGCGGTATTGGAGCGCTTCTGAAGGGGCATTCGCCTTGGCCTGACCTGCCACTGCGCGACGGATTGAAACCTGAGCCTCTTCAGCCTGACGGTTGAAGAGGCTTTTCTATTTTGGGCCATACAGTGCTTTGCGTCACCGTGACCGCGCCGACCACCGCCGAACTTCGCCGCAGACGCGACGAGGTTGCCGGCGCAGACATGGTCGAACTGCGCGTGGACGCGGTCAGCGACCCGGACGTCGCCGGCGCACTCGAAGGCCGGCGGCTCCCGGCGATCGTCACCTGCCGGCCGGAGTGGGAGGGCGGACACTTCCGCGGCCCCGAAGAGAAGCGGCGCGCGATCCTGCGAGAGGCGCTTGCGCGTGGCGCCGAGTACGTGGATGTCGAGTGGCGCGCGAACTTCGACGACCTCATTTCGTCCACGGCGGGCCGTCGCGTTGTCCTCTCGAATCACGACTTCGACGGCGTGCCGTCCGATCTGGCCGCGCGAGCCGCGGCCATGCGCGCGACCGGCGCGGAAGTCGTCAAGCTGGCCGTCAAGACGACGCGCCTGTGCGATTGCCTGCCGCTCCTCGACCTCGGGCGCGGGCGAACCGCGCAAGGCGGGCAGGCCAGGCAAGGGGACCTGGTGCTGATCGGGATGGGCGAGTGCGGCCTCGCGACGCGCGTCCTTCCGGGGAAATTCGGATCGCGCTGGACGTATGCCGGGCTCGAACGGCACGTCGGGCAGGCGACGCCCGCGGAACTGCTGGAGCTGTACCGGTTCAGGTCAGTCACCGCGGCGACCGATGTGTACGGCCTGGTGGGGCTGCCCGTTTCCCACTCGGTTTCCCCAGCCATGCACAATGCCGCGTTCGGTTCGGCGGGCCTCGACGCCGTTTACCTGCCGTTTCCGGCCGCGGACGCCGAAGATTTCATGACCTTCGCGCGCGCGATCAATCTGCGCGGGGCCAGCGTCACCATTCCCTACAAAGTCGCACTGCGCGATCTGATGGACGACGTTGACGTCGACGCCGTCGCGTCCCGCGTTGGCGCCGTGAACACCGTGCGCGCGACCGGCGGACGCTGGGCCGGCAGGAACACCGACGCGGCCGCATTCCTTCGGCCGCTGCGGGACCGCGTGGCGCTCGCAGACGCCCGAGTGGCGGTGCTGGGCGCGGGCGGCTCGGCGCGCGCGGTACTCGCCGCCCTGTCGGACAGCGGCGCCAGAGTGTCCGTACACGCGCGCAACCAGGCTCGAGCCCGGGACATCGCGACGCCGGCCGGAGCGGCCGTGGGACCGTTGCCGCCAGTGCCCGGTAGCTGGGACGTGTTGGTCAACTGCACGCCGGTCGGGATGTACCCCGGCACCGATGCGTCGCCGATCGACGAAGCCGCGCTGTCCGGCCCTCCGGGCCGTCTTGTCTACGATCTCGTCTACAACCCGGCGAACACGAAGCTGCTGTGCGCGGCCGCAGGCGCCGGGTGCGGGACGATCGGCGGTCTCGAAATGCTCGTCGGACAGGCCGTCGAACAGTTCGAATGGTGGACCGGCGTGAAGGCGCCGGCTGATGTCATGCGGCAGGCCGCCTCGAGGCGCCTAGCGGAGTTCACGCTTTCATGAAAATTACGTCCTACGAGGAATTCAAGGAACTTGCGCGCCGCGGCACGTTCGTGCCCGTCTGCAAGGAGATGGTCGCCGATCTGCTGACGCCCGTGTCGGCGTTTCTGAAGATTGCCGAGCACGCGGACTACGCCTTCCTGCTCGAGAGCGTCGAAGGCGGCGAGCACGTGGGCCGCTACTCGTTCCTCGGCAAGGATCCCTTTCTGATCCTGACCGCGCGCGACGGCAAGACGATCATCGATCGCGCCGGCCAGACGTCGGAGAGCCAGCGCCCGTTCATCGACACGCTGCGCAGCCTGATGGCCGACTACCGGTCGCCGTTTGTCGCCGATCTCCCGCGGTTCACGGGCGGTGCCGTCGGCTACTTCGGCTACGGCGCCTCGTCCTGGTTCGAACCGATCCTGGGCGACCTTGGCAAGTCCGATGACGGGGCGACTCAGGCCGGGTTCATGGTGTTCGACACCGTCCTCGCCTTCGACCACGTCCGGCACCGGATTCTCATCATCGCGAACGCACGCATCA
This sequence comes from uncultured Acidobacteriota bacterium, assembly GCA_963712905.1. Classification (GTDB taxonomy): domain Bacteria; phylum Acidobacteriota; class Vicinamibacteria; order Vicinamibacterales; family CAVVIG01; genus CAVQJU01. The sequence goes on from CAVQJU010000008.1 coordinate 366,538, forward strand.
CGGCAGACGACGATCTGGAGTCGTTGTATCAGTTCGCGTGCGCGAAGATTGATTTTCTCGAGCGCGAGCTCGAGCGCGGGCTCTCGCACGAGCGCGCGACGGGCGGCGGCACGATCGACGTCCGATCGAGTTACACAAAAGAAGGCTTCGAAAATCACGTCCGGGCGGCCAAGGAGCACATCGCGGCCGGCGACATCTATCAGGTCGTGCTGTCGCAGCGCTTCGAGGCCGATGTCACCGTCGAGCCGTTCACGGTCTACCGGGCGCTGCGGCACGTGAACCCGTCGCCCTACATGTACTTCATCCGCATGGCCGGCGTGTCCGTCGTCGGATCGTCTCCCGAGATGCTGGTACGCGTCGAGGGTTCGCGTGTCGAGACACATCCCATCGCGGGGACGCGGCCGCGCGGCCGCAATGAAGAAGAAGACATGCGGCTCGGCGAGGAATTGAAGCGGAACGAAAAAGAACGCGCCGAGCATGTCATGCTCGTCGACCTCGGACGAAACGACGTCGGCCGCGTCTGCAAGTACGGCAGCGTCCGCGTGCCGCAATTCATGGGCCTCGAGCGGTTCTCGCACGTGATGCACCTGACGTCGATCGTGGAGGGCCGGCTGGCCGACGATCGCGATCGGCTGGACGCGCTGGTGTCCTGCTTCCCGGCGGGCACGGTCTCGGGCGCGCCCAAGGTGCGCGCGATGCAGATCATCCGGGAGCTCGAACCGATCCCGCGCGGCCTGTACGCCGGCGCCGTCGGCTACGTGGACTTCGCCGGCAACCTCGACTTCTGCATTGCGATTCGCACGATCATCATGTCGAATGGCAAAGCCTACGCGCAGGCGGGCGCCGGCGTGGTGATCGACTCGAACCCGACGGCCGAGTACGAAGAAACGCGAGACAAGGCGCGGGCGCTCCTGAAGGCGCTCGAACTCGCGCAGCAGGGACTCTAGGCATGGGCACGATCTGCGTCATCGACAACTACGATTCGTTCACCTACAACCTCGTGCAGTACCTGGGCGAGCTCGGCGCCGAGGTGCTGGTCGTGCGCAACGACGCGGCATCGGTGGACGAGGTGGCCGCCAGCAAGCCCGAGCGGATCGTGATTTCGCCCGGGCCCGGACGGCCCGAGGACGCCGGCATCACGATGGGCGTCGTGCGCCAGCTGGGCGAGCGGACGCCGATTCTCGGCGTCTGCCTCGGGCACCAGGCCATCGGCGCCGTGTTCGGCGGCCAGGTCGTGCGGGCCGGCGTGCCGATGCACGGCAAGACCTCGCTCATCGAGCACAACGGCCGCGGCGTGTTCAGCGGGATCAGCGCATCCTTCGCGGCTTCCCGGTATCACTCGCTCGTCGTCGCGGAGCGAGGGGCTGCCGGACGATCTCGAGGTGACGGCGCGGACGCGCGACGATCGCATCATCATGGGCCTGCGCCACCGGCGGTGGCCCGTGCACGGCGTCCAGTTCCATCCCGAATCCATCCTGACCGGCGAGGGTCACAAGCTGCTGCGCAATTTTCTGGAGGGAAAGCTCGACTAGCGGTGTGTATCAACTGAATGCGTACTCCCACTACGAGCCTTCGATCGGCGAGGTTCCGGCCGCGACAACGGCGCGGCCGGTCGTAATTTGGGAAGGACAGTCCACTAGAGATGTTTCCTGCATTGATTGAGAAGCTGACGCGGCACGAGGACCTCTCGAGCGAGGAGGCGGCCGCGGCCATGACCGAGGTCATGGAGGGCCGCGCGGCGCCGGCGCAGGTCGCCGGGCTGCTGATCGGCCTGGCCATGAAAGGCGAGCGCCCGACGGAAATTGTCGGACTCGCCCGAGCGATGCGATCCCATGCGGTGCAGGTCTCGCGCCGGTATGATCGCGTGTTCGATACCTGCGGCACCGGCGGCGACCGCTCCGGCACGTTCAATATCTCGTCGTGCGCGGCGCTGGTGACCGCGGCGTGCGGCGTCAAGGTCGCCAAACACGGCAACCGATCCGTCTCGAGCCTCTCCGGGAGCGCTGATGTGTTCGAGGCACTCGGCGTCCGCGTGACGGCGTCACCGGCGGTCGTCGAACGCTGCCTCGCTGAAGCGGGCATCGGGTTCTTCTTCGCGCCGACGTTTCATCCGGCAATGCGGCACGCGCAGCCGACGCGGCGCGACCTCGGCGTGCGGACGGCGTTCAACCTGCTCGGCCCGTTGACGAACCCGGCCGGCGCGACGCGCCAGCTGGTCGGCGTCCCGAGACCCGAGCTGACGGAATTGATGGCCCGATCGCTCATGCTGCTCGGCTCCGAGCGCGCGTGGGTCGTCCACGGCGCGGACGGCATCGACGAGATCTCGTCGGCCGGCTACACCAAGGTGTCGGAAGCGCGGAACGGATCGGTCAACACGTTCTACCTGCACCCGGGCGACGTGGGCCTGCCCAAGGCCAACCCGGCCGGGCTCAAGGGCGGCGACGCGCACGAGAACGCCCGCATCATCGAACGCATCCTCGCAGGCGAACGCGGCGCGCCCCGCGACGTGGTGCTCCTGAACGCCGGCGCGGCGCTCCTGATCGCGGGCGAAGTGGCGTCGGTGGACGAAGGCCTGGTCAGGGCTTCGCGCGCGATCGATCGCGGGGACGCCCGGCGCACGCTGGACACGCTGATCGCCGTCTCGACCGCGGAGGAGTTCTCGGAAGGGGTCGGCACGTGAGCGCGGATCTGCTCGGCACGATCGTCGCGGCGACGCGCCGGATCGTCGAGGTGCGTGAGCAAGTCGAGCCGTTGCCGCTCCTCCGGGATCGGGTGTCACGCCTCGGCTCCGTTGCAGGCCCGGGACGGTTTCACGAGGCCCTCGCGCGGCGCGATGGCGTGAACGTGATCGCCGAGTGCAAGCGGCGCTCGCCGTCGCGCGGCGTGCTGCGGGCGGACTACGATCCGGTCGCGATCGCCCGGAGCTACGCGGAGGCGGGGGCGGCAGCGATCTCGGTCCTGACCGAGCCGACGTTCTTCGACGGCTCCCTCGACCACCTTCGAGCCGTGCGCGCAGCCGTCGCCGTCCCGGTGCTTCGCAAAGACTTCATCGTCTCCGAATATCAGATCCTCGAGGCCAGGGCGGCGGGCGCCGATGCCGTGCTGCTGATCGTGGCGGCTCTGGACCCCGTGGAACTGCGGGCGCTCGCCGGATGCGCGGCCAGCCTCGGCCTGGACGCGCTGGTCGAGGTGCACGACGCCGACGAACTGCGCGCGGCACTCGACGCGGGCGCGCGGATTGTCGGCGTCAACAACAGGAATCTGCGGACCCTCGAGGTGGATGTGAAGGCCTCGGAGGCCGTGATCGGCCTGATGCCGTCAGACGTGATCGCGGTCAGCGAGAGCGGGCTGCGAACGGCCGAGGACCTGGCGCGCCTGCGCCAGCGCGGGTATCGCGCGTTTCTCATCGGCGAGCGGCTGATGACGGTGCCGGACCCCGGACAGGCGCTGCGCGAACTGCTGGCAGGTGTGCCGTGTTCGTGAAGATCTGCGGGATCACGAGACGCGAAGACGCCGAAGCCGCCGTCGAGGCGGGCGCGGCGGCGCTGGGATTCGTGTTCTGGCCGAAGAGTCCGAGGGCGATCGACCCGTACCGCGCCCGCGCGATCGTGTCGTCGCTGCCGCCGTTTGTGTCCACCGTCGGCGTCTTCGTGGACCAGCCTGCGGATTACGTGAACGGAGTGGCGAGTCTCGTGCACTTGAGCGCGGTTCAGCTGCACGGCGAGGAGACCGGCGAATACGTCGCCGCCATCCACAGGCCGGTGGTCAAGGCTGTCGCGTTGCGAAACGGTCTGGCGCCTGCCGGGGGCGTGGTGGAGTCCTGGCCGTCACGGGTGCTCGTTCTGCTGGACGTGCACGATCCGGTTCGCCGCGGCGGCACGGGGCGGACCGTGGACTGGTCGGTCGCGGCCGAGGTCGCCCGGCGCCGCCGGGTTGTCCTCGCCGGCGGCCTGACTGCCGAGAACGTCAGCGAGGCGATCGCGCGCGTTCAGCCCTTCGGCATCGATGTGTCGTCCGGAGTGGAAGCGGCTCCGGGCATCAAGGATCACGGGCGCATCAAGGCGCTCTTTGAGGCGGTTCATGGAAGCAGTGTCACGGCGCGATCCTGACGTTCGCGGCTACTTCGGCGATTTCGGCGGCCGGTTCGTGCCGGAAACGCTGGTCGAGCCGGTCGAGGAGCTCGAACGCGCGTACTTTGCGGTGCGCGAGGACCCCGCGTTTGCCGCGGAGCTCCGCCGCCTGCTGAAGCACTACGTCGGGAGACCGACACCGGTCTACGAGGCGAAGCGTCTCACGCAGGAGTACGGCGGCGCACGGATCTTCCTCAAGCGCGAGGACCTGACGCACACCGGCGCGCACAAGATCAACAACGCGCTCGGCCAGGCGCTGCTCGCAGCCCGCATGGGCAAACGCCGCATCGTCGCTGAAACCGGCGCCGGACAGCACGGCGTGGCGACGGCGACAGCCTGCGCCCTCCTCGGTCTCGAGTGCCACGTCTACATGGGCTCCGAAGACATGGCCCGGCAGGAGCTGAACGTCTTCCGCATGCGGCTGCTGGGCGCCGAGGTGTGCCGCGTCGACTCCGGCAGCCGCACGCTGAAGGACGCCATCAACGAGGCGATGCGCGACTGGGTGACCAATGTCACGGACACGTACTACCTGCTCGGGTCGGTCCTCGGCCCGCATCCGTATCCGTTGATGGTCCGGGAATTCCAGTCGATCATCGGGCGCGAAGCGCGCGACCAGATCCGCGAGCTGGCCGGCCGGCTTCCCGATGCCATCGTGGCGTGCGTCGGCGGCGGCAGCAACGCCATGGGCATCTTCGATGCGTTCGTCGGCGATCCGGGCGTTCGGCTGATCGGCGTCGAGGCCGGCGGGGAAGCGATCGTCCGCGGGCGCCATGCGGCGCGCTTCGCCGGCGGCAGCACGGGTGTGCTGCAGGGCACGCGGACGTTCATCCTTCAGGACGACGATGGCAACATCGAGCTGACGCATTCGATTTCGGCCGGGCTCGACTACGCCGCGGTGGGGCCGGAGCATGCCTGGCTGCGCGCGATCGGGCGGGCCGAGTACGGCTACATCACGGACGCCGACGCGCTCGCGGCATTTCAGACGCTCGCGAAGCTCGAGGGCATCCTGCCGGCGCTCGAATCGGCGCACGCCATCGCGTATGCGCGGCGCGTCGCGACGGAACTCGGCCCCGACGGCGTTCTGCTCGTGAACCTGTCGGGCCGCGGGGACAAAGACGTGCAGACGGTGGAAAAATGCCTTCGCGCCTAGGACCGACGTTCGCCCGCCTGCACCTCGAGCAGCGTCCGGGGCTGGTCACCTACACGACGGCCGCCGACCCGGACATCCCGCGCTCGACCGAGTTGCTCCGGGCGCTCGACCGCGCCGGCGCCGACGTGCTCGAGGTCGGCGTACCGTTTTCGGACCCGCTGGCCGATGGGCCGGTCATTCAACGCGCGACGGAGCGGGCGCTGGCGGCAGGCGGGAGCCTGCGGACCGCGCTCAGGCTGATCGCCGAAGTCCGGCCGTTTGTCACCGCGCCGATCGTCGTGTTCAGCTACGCCAATCCGCTCCTGCGCCTGGGCCTGGCAGAGTTCGCCCGGCAGGCGTCGCAGGCCGGCGTGGACGGGGTGCTCGCGCTCGACCTGCCGATCGAGGAAGCTGGCGAGTTTCAGGGCACGATGGGCGAGGCCGGCATCGATACAATCTTCCTCCTCAGCCCGACGACAACCGACGCGCGGATCGAGAAGGCGGCGGCGCTCGGTCAGGGGTTTCTGTACGGCATCTCGCGGCTCGGCGTGACCGGGGCGCGGGCGCAGGTGTCGTCGGACGCGGAGACGCTCGTGCGGCGCGTCCGCCGGGCCACGACGCTGCCGATCGCGCTCGGCTTCGGCATTTCCCGGCCCGAGCACGTCGCGGAGGTCGGCAGCTACGCGGACGCGGCGGTCGTCGGCAGTGCGCTCGTGTCGGTGATCGCGGCGGAGCGCGAGTCGCCGAATCTGGTCGATGCCGTCGAGACCTACGTCCGCTCGCTGAGGAGCGCCTGTCAGCCACGGGAGCTGCAGGTGTGAAGGCGGAGAGCTCACAGTGAAAAGCGAAAACATTCAAGGTATGCCGACTCTTGACGATCTGCGGCGGGACATCGATCGGGTGGACGAGGTGCTGGTGCGGCTGCTCAACGAGCGCGCGCGGTGCGCGTGCGAAATCGGGCGCCTGAAGAAGGACCAGGGTATCGAGGTCTATCAGCCGGACCGGGAGAAGCAGGTCCTCGATCACGTGCGGAGCGTGGCCGCCGAAGGGCCGCTCGGGCCGGACGCCATTGCCCGGCTCTTCGAGCGCATCATCGACGAGGCGCGGCGGCTGGAACGGCGGGTGGCACACGACGAAGCGGTGGGTGACGGCGGCAAAGTATCATGAACGTTCGCGTTCTGGAGGCGGAAGCCATGGTTGTAGTGATGGAAGAGCGGGCCAGCGAGACACAGATCGAGCAGGTCGTCGCGCGTCTGGTGGAATTGGGGATGGACGTGCACCGCTCGACGGGCGTGTCGCGTACCGTGCTCGGCGTCGTGGGGCAGAAGCGGCCGGATCCCGGCCTCATCGAGATGATGGAGGGCGTGCACGAAGTGATGCGCATCTCCGAGCCCTACAAGCTGGCCAGCAAGACGTTCAAGCCGGAAGGCACGGTCGTGACGATTGGCGACGTCCGCATCGGCGGCGACGAGGTCGTCGTGATGGCGGGGCCGTGCTCGGCTGAGACCGACGCGCAGGTGCGCGCCTCGGCCGCCGCGGTCAGAAAGGCCGGAGCGAAGATCTTCAGGGGCGGCGCCTTCAAGCCCCGCAGCTCGCCGTACAGCTTCCAGGGCCTCGGCGAAGAAGGCCTGAAGATGCTGCACGACGCGGCAGGGGCCGAGAACCTCAAGCTGGTCACCGAAGTGATGGACGCGAACCAGATCGAGGTCATCGGCAAGTACGCGGACATCTACCAGGTCGGCGCGCGCAACATGCAGAACTTCACGCTGCTCCGCGAGCTGGGGTACGTGCGCAAGCCCATCCTGCTCAAGCGCGGCATCGCCGCGACAATCGAGGAGTGGCTCCTGTCGGCGGAGTACATCCTGAGCGGCGGCAACGAGGACGTGATCCTGTGCGAGCGCGGCATCCGGACGTTCGAGACCGCGACGCGAAACACGTTCGACATCTCGGCCATTCCGATTGTCAAGAAGCTGAGCCATCTGCCGATCGTGGCGGATCCGAGCCACGGCGCGGGCCGGCGCGACATGGTGGCGCCGATGGCGCGGGCCGCCGTTGCGGCCGGCGCGGACGGCCTCATCATCGAAGTGCACAACGATCCGGATCACGCGCTCAGCGATGGCGCGCAATCGATGTTCCCGGCGCAGTTCGATCGGCTCATGGCGGAGCTGCGGATCATCGCGCCGGCCATCGGCCGCAGCATCTGCCTCGAGACGGTCGCCCGGCGCGGCTGGGGGTCGTAACGAATGCGTGGCAGGAGGGGCTGGCTGGGCGGGCGGGCCGGGCGGTTACGGCGGGCGGGTCAGGCAGGCGGGGCGGGCAGGGCGGGCGCGGACAGACGATGGTAGACCTGCCCGTTATTCAGCCGGGCCGGCCGGCCAGGTCGACAGGCCAGCCGCCGATCTTTCAGAAGATCGGCATCGTGGGGCTGGGCCTCATCGGCGGGTCAATCGCGCTGGCCGCGCGCGAGCTCTGGCCGACGTCGCTCGTCATCGCCGTGGACAACAAGGACGTGCTCGAAACGGCGATGCGGCTTCACGCGATCGACGTCGCCGCGGACGATCCCGTCGTCCTGGCCGAAGTCGATCTCGTGATTCTGGCGGCGCCGGTCCGGCAGAACATCGAGTTGCTAAGCGAACTGGACGAGCACGTGCGCCAGCCGGCGGTGGTGACCGATACCGGGAGCACCAAGCGCGCCGTCATCGAGGCGGCGCGGGCGCTGCCGCCGAAGTTCACGTTCATCGGCGGCCATCCGCTCGGGGGCAGCGCGAAAGGCGGGCTCGAGAACGCCCGGTCCGACCTCTTCAAGGGCCGACCGTGGCTGCTGACGCCGTCGAGCGAAAGCGGCGATGCGCTCGAAAAGCTGACCGCGTTCGTCAGCGCCCTGGGCGCGCAGCCGCGCATCATCGACGCGGCCGCGCACGATCGCGTCCTCGCCTTTCTCAGCCACCTGCCGCAGCTCACCGCGAGCGCGCTCATGCAGGTCGTGGGCGACGCTGTCGGCCAGGATGGCCTCGCCCTCGCGGGGCGCGGACTGGCGGACACAACGCGGCTGGCGTCGAGCCCGGCCGAGATCTGGCGCGACATCACGGCCACCAACGCCGACGAGATTGCCCTGGCGCTCGACGAGCTGATCGCGCTGCTTCAGGACCTCCGTCACGACCTGCCGGTCGGCGATCACCTGGCCGACGTGTTCAACAGCGCGGCCTCGTGGCGCCGCGCGCTGAGTGTCTGACATGGCACGGACGCAAATCGACGCCCTCATCCTGAGTGCGTGCCGCACGCCCATCGGATCCTTCGGCGGTCAGTTCAAGGATGTCTCCGCCGCGGAGCTTGGCGCGACGGCGATTCGCGAAGCGATAGGCCGCGCGCACGTGGCGCCCCGCGATGTCGGCGACGTGATCATGGGCTGCGTGCTGCAGGCCGGTGCCGGCATGAACGTCGCGCGCCAGGCCGCGCTTGCGGCCGGGATTCCGGTCGAGGTGCCCGCCGAAACGATCAACCGGGTGTGCGGATCGGGACTTCAGGCCGTCATTCATGCCGCGGAAGCCATCGGGGCTGGATTCATCGACACGGTCGTGGCGGGCGGCACCGAGTCGATGTCGAACGCCCCGTACCTCCTGAAGGGCGCGCGGTGGGGCTATCGGCTGGGCCATGGCGAGGCCATCGACTCCATGCTGGCCGAGGGGCTCACGTGCGCCATCAACTCGTGCCATATGGGGATCACGGCAGAGGAAGTGGCCGCGCGGTACGGCATCTCGCGTGCGGATCAGGACGCATTCGCCCTCGAGAGTCAGCAGCGCGCGGCGAGGGCTATCGGCGACGGCAGCTTCGCGGCCGAGATCGTCGCCGTCGCCGTTCCGCAGAAGAAGGGCGACCCGAAGCAGATCGCGACGGACGAGTACCCGCGCGCAGACGCCACGCTCGACAAGCTGTCGGCGCTGCGTCCCGCGTTCAAGAAAGACGGATCCGTCACCGCCGGCAACGCGTCGGGTATCAACGACGGCGCCGCGGCGCTCGTCGTCGCGTCGGCAGACCGTGCGAAGGCCGCCGGCGTGCCACCGCTGGCGCGGATCGTGTCGTACGCCACCGCCGGAGTGGATCCGATGATCATGGGGATGGGACCCGTCCCTGCCGTCCGCCGGGCCCTCGATCGCGCGGGCCTCGCCGCCGACCGTATCGATCTCTTCGAGTTGAACGAAGCATTCGCCGCGCAGTCGCTCGCCGTCGTGCGCGAGCTCGGGCTGGACCCGGCCAGGGTCAACGTCCACGGTGGTGCCATCGCCCTCGGGCATCCGATCGGCGCGAGCGGCGCGCGCGTGCTGACGACGCTCGTGCACGCGCTGCGGGCGAGGAAGCTCCGCTACGGGATCGCGGCGCTCTGCATCGGCGGCGGGATGGGCATCGCCATGGTCGTCGAAGCGTTCTAATGGCGGGGAGTGCCGTGGTGCTCAGTCGCCGCGCGCACGACGACATCGTCGCCCACGCTCGAGAAACGGCGCCCGCCGAGTGCTGCGGCCTGCTCGTCGGTAGCGGCGAGACGGTCGCGGAGGCCGTGCGGACCGCGAACGTCGACGTCAACCCCGACCGGTTCGAAATCGATGCCGGCGATCACATCCGCGCCAGGCGGGCGGCCAGAGCCCGGGGCCGCGAGGTTCTCGGGTTCTACCACTCGCACCCGCACTCTGCCGCCACGCCTTCAACGAGCGATCGAGCGGAGGCATGGTATCCGGATCACTTGTATTTGATCGTCAGCCTTCGCAGCGAGCCGGTCGAGGTGCGTCTGTATCGACTGGAAGCGGACGGGTTCGCGGAAGTGCCCTGGACCCTGGACGATCTCTAGCTACAGATCGCGAATCCCGGGGCGAACGTCAACGACTACCGTCGCCGAGGAAATCTGCTTGTCGTGCTTCTTCAGGCGCAGCGAGACGCGATGGTAGCCCGCGCGAAACACGTGTTCGACGGTGAACCTTCGCCTGAACGTGCTCTTGCCGGCTTCATACGGATCGCAGTCCGACGTGGTTTCAGAGCTGGTGCCGTCGCCCCAATCCCACTCGATCGTCGGGCAGTAGAAATCTTCGAGGTCGTCGGCCCCGCCGGCGAGTTCGGCCGTGAGCGAAACGCGCGCGGGCGACATGGCGATCGGCGGACGCGCCGTCAACGTCAGCTTCGGCCGTTTCTCTTTCTCCTTGTCGCCGGAGTCCTTGTCTTTCGACTTGTCCTGCGCCGACAAGGCCAGAGAGGCCGCCAACACGAGGCATGCGACGCCGGCCGGGAGCGATCGCCGTCCTGTTCTCATCGCATTCCTCTCCGGATATTGTACGGCCCGGCGTCCGGACCGGGCAAGATTCAAGCGATAATGACCAGATGACAGGAGACGCCACGACCGTACCGATTGAGTGTACGGCCGCGCCGCCCGGCGCCGTCGACACCGACGTGCTCATCGTGCCGTGGTTCGAGGGGGATGCGCCGCAGGTCGTGCCCGGACTGGATGCGGCCCTCGGCGGCGACCTCGCGCGCGCTCTCGAGAGCAGGGAGTTCACCGGGCGTCCGTATGAGACCTTCCTGGCCAGAGTCGTAGACCCTTCGTGGAAAGCCCGTCGCGTTGCGTTCGTGGGGACCGGGCCTTCGGACAAGTTCAGCGGCGACCTGGCGAGAAAGGTCGCCGGGGCCGGCGGCCTCTCGATGAAGGCCAAGCGCGTGGCGCGCGCCGGGTTTCTGGTGCGCGCCGGCGAGGCGAGCCGCATCGATCCGGCGGAACTGGGTCAGGCGGTGGCGGAGGGCCTGACGCTCGCCGAATTCAACAACGGCCAGTACAAGACGGGTGATCCGCCGCCGGGCGTGGCTCCCGCGTGGACGATTGCGGCCTCGGGCGTTCCCGACGGCCGTGCGTCCGCGTTCTTCGACGCGGTACGGCGCGGCCGGTTGCTCGGCGAGTGCAGCAACTTGTCCCGGGCTCTCTGCAATGAGCCGGGCAATTCGCTGACACCGCGCGAATTCGCGCGGCGATCAGGCGACATCGTCGCGGGCAACGGCCTGACGTTCGAGGTGCTCGACGAGAAGGCCATCGAGCAACTCGGCATGGGCCTGCTCCTCGGCGTCGCGCGCGGAAGCCACGAGCCGCCGCGGTTGATGGTGATCCGCCACGAGCCTGCCGGCGCACCGCCGGGCCCCGTGCTCGGGCTGGTGGGAAAGGGCATCACGTTCGACACCGGAGGCATCTCGATCAAGCCGGCCGACGGGATGGAGCGGATGAAGGACGACATGGCCGGCGGCGCGGCCGTCGTGTGCGCGATGCGCGCCATCTCGGCCCTGAACGCGCCGGTCCGCGTCATCGGCGTCGTGCCGACGACGGAGAACATGCCCGGTGGACGTGCCATCAAGCCCGGAGACATCCTGAAGAGTGCCGCGGGAAAGACCGTCGAGGTCATCAACACCGACGCGGAAGGGAGACTCATCCTCGGTGACGGCTTGTGGTATGCGCGCAAGCTCGGCGCCACGCATCTGGTGGACGTGGCCACGCTGACGGGATCCATCGTTGTTGCGCTCGGCAAGATCACGAGCGGCCTGTTCGGGACGCCGCAGTCGTGGGTCGACGTCGTGCGCCGTGTGGCCGACCGCGCCGGGGATCGCGTCTGGCCGATGCCGACCTTCGAGGAATACTTCGATCAGATCAAGAGCGACATCGCCGATCTCATGAACACGGGCGGACGTCCCGCCGGCTCGGTGACGGCGGCGTTGTTCCTCAAGGAATTTGCGGGCGGGCTGCCCTGGGCGCATCTCGACATCGCGGGAACGGCGTGGCTCGAGGAGGCCCGGCCCTACATGCCGAAGGGACCGAGCGGCGTAGCAGTCCGCACGCTGGCCGAACTCGCGTTTACCAGCCGCGAATGGGTGTGACGGCGCTCTTCCAGCCGCCTGTCACCGTTCGAATCATCGAGCCGCCCGTGGACCCGACCGGGGGTCTGGGCGAAGTCCTGCTCAGCTCTCTGGGCCTGACCGGCGTGATGGTGCTCATCGCTTTTGCCGCTGGCGCCGTCTTCGCGGGGATCCTCTTCTACGTCCGCTCGCGACAGGAGTAGTGCGGACACTACTCCTGTGCGACCGTCGTGACCGTCTTCAGTGACGTCTGATACTTGCGGACGGCGTTCGCGAGGGCCTCGGCGATCCGCTGCCGGTACGGCGACGCGCGCAGCTGCTTCGCGTCCTGGGTGTTCGTGATGAACGACACTTCGGCCAGCACGCTCGGCATCGCCGCGCCGATGAGCACCGCGAACGGCGCCTGTTTGACCCCGAGATCCTTCAGCGACTTGTTGACGCCTCTCAAGCGCTCGATCATCGCCTGCTGCACCATCGTGGCCAGCTCGCGCGATTCGTCGAGCTTGTTGTTGAGCGCGATCATCTTCACGAGATCGGGCAGGGCGGCCATCGCCTGGCCGGAGGCCGCGTTTTCGCGGGCGGCGACGGCCGCCGCGCCGAGGTTGTTCGCGAAGTTGAGGAAATAGGTTTCCACGCCCCGCGCGTAGGGGCTTTCGCTCGCGTTGGCGTGGATGGACAGGAACAGGTCCGCGCCTTCGCGGTTGGCGATGGCCGTCCGTTCCTGGAGTGTGACGAACTCGTCGGTCCGGCGCGTCAGGACGACCTCAACCCCGGGGATCTTCTGCAGCAGCTTCTCGAGCCGCAGCGACACGTCGAGCACCAGTTCGGCCTCGCCCACGTCCTTGCCCTGGGCGCCTGGATCGTGCCCCCCGTGCCCGGGATCGATCACGATCCGCGACACGCCAAGGCCGAGTTGACGCGCGATCGAAAAGCTCCCGTTCGCGTTCTTGTCCGGCGTCCTGGAGCTCTTGTCGGCCGGTGGCGGAGACCAGGCCGCCGTAGCCGACGTGGCCGACGTCGCAGACGTGGCCGAGGGCACGCTGCCGGGTAACTCCTCCGGCGGAATCGTTCCGGGGCCGAGCGGAGACGTGGCGGCGGCCGGCGGCGGCAACGTCGCCACGGCCTCGCGAATCGCCGCAGCGCTTCGTGGGGAAAGGGCCGCAAGCGGTTTTCGGTTCCACGGCGCCGTCAGGGCCCTGGAGACGAGCGGCGTGAGCGGAGCAGGCGGCGTCGTGACAGGCGACGGCGCACGAACGATCACCGCCTGGATCCCAGGCAAGTCCGCCGAGACGAGAGTCGGCGGCCCCGGCAGTGGAGGTCCGACAATCGGGAAGGCGACCGGGGTTGCGGTGGCGACAGCAGCGGCAGGGGCAGCAGCGGCCGGAACAACAGCAGCCGGGGCAACTGCGGCCGTAGCGGGCGCAATCGTCCGCGGCGGCGGCGCCTGGGCCACCTTGGGCACGATCACGGCCTCCCGAATGGCCAGCGCGTTGAGCGGCGCCGTCGAAGGAAGCTGCCGGCCCCAGGCCGGCGAGAGGCGTCTTGCCGCCAGCAGCGGCGGCGGCGCCACTTCGGGAGCCTTCGCGCGCACGCAATCGATCACGAGCCGGTAAGGGTTGTAGAGCGCGTACACGCTGTACGTGCCCACGCCGCCGGTGTCCAGCACGATGCGCGTCGTGCGATTCTCGTGGCGGCCGAGACGCACCTGGCGGACAACGTCGGCATCGCTGTTGAACCGGAGCGTCTGGTCCTGGAGCGGCGCAGCCGCACGCGCAGGCGAGAGGTCGAGGAACACGCGGTCGGGACCCGCGATGCGCTCTTGCTGGAACGCCACCTCGCCATCGAGCTCGATGATGATGCGGACGGCGTCCGGAAGCACGGTGCGGCGGATGCTGCGGATCGTCGCCGGCGATCCGGTCGCGCGGGCGGTCGCGGGTTTGGCCCGGGATGTCGCGGGCGCGGCCGGAGGCGTGGCTGGAGGCGGAGCCGGCGGCGTGGCTGGAGGCGTGGCCGGAACGGTGGACGTTGTCGCGACGGGAGATGGAGCCGGCGGCGGTTCGATTGCCGGCGCCGTGACCGCGACGGACCCAGGCGGGGCGCCTGCGAGCGCGGCAGGCACCTGTTTCGCCAGCTTGCTGGAAGGGTAACCGGTCACCAGGCGCTTCAGCAGCCGCTGGCCGGCGTCACGGTCGCCGGTGCGGCCGAAGCGGGCGAACGCATCCAGCGACAGATGGCCGGCCTTCCACAGCGCATCGTCGCTGAAGGAGCTCGCCGGGTATCGCCTCGGCACGAGCAGATACGCGGCGACGGCGGTATGGACGTCGTCGAGCGACGGCTCTGCCTGCGCGCCGGGATCGACGAGCGAAACCCGCGCAGTTTGTTCCAGCGCCCGCGCCGCTGCGTAGAGGTCGCGATCGGCTTCCTGCGCCAATACAGCTGGAGCGAAGGCCGCCGCGACGACGAGCGCAATCGGCGCGAGCCGGAACCGACGGAAAGAAATTGGTGCGTTCACCATGGGGACATGCTCACCGCAACTGGGCATCCACTTCATCGAAGTACTGCTTGTCTACGAGAACCTCGCGTGCTTTTCCTCCGGCCGCCCCGGACACCAGGCCGTCCGCCTCCATCATGTCCACGAGACGCGCGGCGCGGCTGAACCCGATGCGGAGACGCCGCTGGAGGTACGAGATCGACGCCTGGCCGCTCTGGACGACGATGCGCGACGCTTCGTCGTACAGGTCATCCTTCTCGAACTCGATCCCATCGGGCCCCGCGGTCTTTTCCTCCGCCGTGATGGCTTCGTTGTATGTCGGCTTGCCTTGCTTGCGGAGGAAGCTGGCCAGCCGGGCGCTTTCCTGCTCGGAGATGTACGGCCCGTGGATTCGAACGAAGCGCGAGGACGACGGCGGCATGAACAGCATGTCGCCGCGCCCGAGGAGCTGCTCGGCGCCGTTGCTGTCGAGGATGGTGCGTGAGTCGATCTTCGACTGCACCCGGAACGAAATCCGCGAGGGCAGGTTGGCCTTGATGAGGCCGGTGATGACATCCACCGACGGGCGCTGCGTCGCGAGGATCAGGTGAATCCCGACGGCGCGGGCCATCTGGGCGAGCCGCGCAATCGACTCCTCGACCTCGTTGCTTGCGACCATCATCAGGTCAGCCAGCTCGTCGATGACGACGACGATGAACGGCAGCGGTTTCGCGAAGCCGCCTTCCGGGGGTGTGTGCTTCTCCGTGATCGCATGCTGGATGTTGCGGTTGTACTGCTCGATATTCCGGACGCCCACGGCGGCCAGCGTCTTGTAGCGCTCTTCCATCTCCCGGACGGCCCAGCGCAAGGCGTTCGAGGCCTGTTTCGGATCGACGACGACCGGCGTGAGCAGGTGAGGGATGTCCTCGTACATCCCGAGCTCGAGGCGCTTGGGATCGATCATGATCATCCGCACATCGTCGGGCGTCGAGCGGTACAGGATGCTCGTGAGCATGCCGTTGATGCCGACCGACTTGCCCGAACCCGTCGAGCCCGCGATGAGCAGGTGGGGCATTGCGGCGAGGTCCGCCATGTACGGCTCGCCGTGGATGGTCTTGCCCAGCGCAATCGTGAGCTTCGAGGTCGAGCGCCGGTACGCCTCGGACTCGAGCAGCTCGCGCAGCGAAATCTGCTCGCGCGTCGCGTTGGGGATCTGGATACCGACGGTGGATTTGCCCGGGATACGGTCGATCAAGACCGACTCGGCGCGCATCGCAAGGCACAGGTCGTCGGCGAGGCCCGTCACCTTCGAGTACTTCACGCCGGCGTCGGGCTTGAACTCGAACGTGGTCACGACGGGGCCGGGATGGATCTGCGCGACGCTGCCCTCGACGGAGAACTCGCGGCATTTCTCCTCGAGGAGCCGTGCGCCGTCCATCAGCTCGCGTTCGTCGATCTTGCGCTCCGTCTTCGCGGCGTCGAGCAGCGCGGCCGGCGGCAACGTGAACTCGCCCTTGCGGCGTTCTGCCGGCGCCTTCGCCGCCGGTTCGAGATCGAGCGGCAGCGTCTGCGTAGGAAGCGTGACCTTGGGCGGCTTCGGAACCGGTGCGAACGATTTCGGGCTGCCATACGCGGGGTCGGCCGCTCGGGCGGGCGCCTTCTCGGCCCGGTCCGGCGCGGCCTTCTCGGCAGTGGCGACGATCGGAGGCCTGGCATCCGCGGCCGGCGCGCCGGCGCCCTTCTTCGTGTGCTTCGCGATGACTTCGCGGCGCTGCTGCTCGCGCCGCCGCGTCTCGCGCCACTCGGCGAAGGCGCGCACGGCGTGGCGCCAGGCCCGGCCCGCAGCTGTCAGGATCGCGCCGAAGAGGCGCCCGAACGAGAACTGCGTGGACATGATCACCGCGAGCACGATGACCGTCACGATGACGATGAGCGAGCCCGTCCGGTTCAGATACTCGGAGAGTTCGCCTGCCAGCCACTCGCCCGCGTAGCCGCCGGCGCGGAACGACTTGCCGGCGACGTCCAGCTTGCCGAACACGAGGCTCAGGAACGCGCTCGCGCCCGCGAAGAGCAGGCCCGCCCCGGTCGCTTTCGTGCCGGCGGCGTCGACCGATCGGCACCAGAAGGAGTTCCAACCGATGACGACGAACGTCGCCGGGATGAGATAGGACGCGTAGCCGAACAGCTGGAAGGACAGCTCGGCCAGGAACGCCCCGACGCGGCCGACGAAGTTGAGCGGCGCGGCGTGTGAGCCGGTGCTGAAGAACCACACCGGGTCGGACGGCTCGTAGCTGGCGAGCGACACGAGCCAGATGAGGGCGGCGGCAAACAGCGCGACGCCGACGAACTCACTCACGCGGCGCGAAGCGGTCGATCGACTCAAGTCAAATCTCCATGATGACGGGCAGTACAAAAGGGCGGCGGCCCGAGCGCTTCTTGAAGAAGCGCCTGAGCTCGACCCGCAGCTTCTCCTTGATCAGGCCCTGATCCGTTCGCTCCTCGACGCCTGTGCGCTCCATGACGTCGGTCAGCATGCGGACGCCGTCCGCCAGAAGCTCCTGGCTGTTCTCCATCACGAAACCGCGGGTGATGATCTCCGGGACGCCTTCGAGCGATCCGGTCTGCTTGTTGATCGCCACCACCGGGACGGCGAGCCCGTCTTCGGCCAGGTGGCGCCGGTCGCGCAGGACTTCGTCGCCGACTTCTCCCGTATGCGTGTCGTCGATCAGGACGCGCCCGACCGTCGCTTTGCCCGCGAGGCGGCCGCCGGCTTCGTCGAAATGGAGCACGTCTCCGTTTTCGGCCAGCAGGATCTCCGGCCGCGGGTCGCGTCCCGCAAATACCCGTGCCGCGATGCGCGCGTGCTGCGAGAGCTGCCGGTACTCGCCGTGCACGGGGACGAAATACTTTGGCCGGACCAGCGACAGCACCAGCTTCTGTTCCTCCTCGCTGCCGTGCCCCGACACGTGGACATGCTTGATGCCCTCGTAGATGACGTCGGCGCCCCGGCGCGCGAGGTGGTTCTGGACACGGCCGATCGCCTTCTCGTTGCCGGGAATCGACCGGGCGGAGAGCACCACGGTGTCTTCGGCCGTCACCTTCACGTGCCGGTGATCGTCGATCGCGATGCGGGAGAGCGCCGACATCGGTTCGCCCTGGGAACCGGTGCACAGGCACAACACGTCCTGCCTGGGATAGGTGCCGATCTCCGAGTCGCGGATCATGACGCCCGGCGGAATACTCAGGTAGCCGAGCCGCTGCGCGGTCTGCGAGTTTTCGATCATCCCGCGGCCGACAAACGCCACCTTGCGATCGAACTGCGCCGCCAGATCCACGAGGATCTGCATCCGGTAGATGCTCGACGCGAACGCCGCGACGATGATCCGGCCCGTGGCGCTCGTGAAGATCTCCTCGAACGCGTCGACGACTTCGCGTTCTGACCCGGTGAACCCGCGCCGGTCGATGTTGGTGCTGTCGGAGAACAGCGCCAGCACGCCGCTCGAGCCGAGCTCGGCGAAGCGGTGCACGTCGAAGTGCTGGCCGTCGATGGGCGTCTGGTCGATTTTGTAGTCGCCGGTGTGGACCAGCGTCCCGACGGGCGTGTGAATCGCCAGTGCCACGCAGTCGGGCATGCTGTGCGTCACCCGGATGAACTCGATTTCGAACGGTCCGACGGTCACGCGGTCGCGCGGGCGTACCGGCACGAGGCGGTGCGCGCCGTCGAGGCCGTGCTCGCGCAGCTTCGGCTCGATGAACGCGAGCGTGAGCGGCGTCGCGAACACGGGCCCGCTCACGTACGGCAGCACGTGCGGGACGGCGCCGATGTGGTCCTCGTGGCCGTGCGTCAGCACGAGGGCTGCAACCGGGCCCTTCTGCTGCAGATACGTGAGATCCGGGATGATGCGATCGACCCCCAGCATTTCGGGGTCGGGAAACATCACACCCGCATCGATCACGATCGTCGTCTCGCGCCAGGTGAGCGCCAGCATGTTCATGCCGAACTCACCGAGCCCGCCGAGGGGCACGACTTCGAGCATGCTCTATCCGGGACGTCAGACCTCCGCCCGCGCCGCTCCGGGTGGAACGTGCTTGCGTCGGGAGCCGCTGTCGCGGCTCAATCAGGCTGCTGGGTGCGCCTGAACAAAACAGGGGCGGGATGTGCTGTCAGCTGAACAACTTACCAGCCGAGACTATAACATAGCTCCGCCGCCGCGGGGTAGCGAGTCCCCGGGGGCGTCCGCAGCGTCGGCCAGGCGAACAAGTTCCTCGACCGCCAGCGTTTCGGGCCGGCGCCGGCCGTCGATGCCGGCCCGGATCAGGGCGGCCGAAACGGTCGCGCGGTCCCAGGGCCGGAAGGCGAGAAGAGCATTTTCCAGTGTTTTCCGACGTCGGGTGAAGACCGCCTTGACCAGCCCCACGAAAGTCTCGAGATTCCGGGGGGCGGGAGAAGGCGGGTGAAACCGCAGCCGGACGAGTGCCGACTGCACCTTGGGCGCGGGCCGGAAGGCTCCCGCCGGCAGTGCGAGGAGCCGCTCGACGTCCGCCGACAGCTGGACGAGGATGCTCAGCACGCCGTACTCCCTGGAGCCCGGCCGCGCGACGAGGCGGTCCGCGACCTCCCGCTGGAGCATGACCGTCGCGTCCACGAGCGGAACGCCGGCACTGTAGAGGTCTATCAGGGTGAACAGGATGGGGGAGGCGACGTTGTAAGGGAGATTGCCCGCCACACGGACAGGGTCAGCGGGACGGTTTTCGAGGATCCAATCGGACCTCAGGAAGTCCCCGGTGACGATCGTGAGGTTCGAAGGGGCGCTTTCGCGAAGCGCTTCTGCAAGGGCGCGGTCGATCTCGAACGCGGTGACGCTCCCGGCCCGAGCCGTCAACTCGCGCGTCAGAGCCCCCCGGCCAGGACCGATCTCGAAGAAGACGTCGCCCGGCGCCGGCGCGATCGCCCGGACGACCTTGGCGACCCACGCCGGCTCGAGAAAATGCTGCCCGAACCGCTTGCGTGCGATTCCCGGTGTGCTAGCGGTCACCGACGTCGTTCCAGTATTTTTCCTCGATCTCTTCGATCTCTTCCTCGCTCAGCCCGAAGTAATGCCCGATCTCGTGAATAAGCGTTTCGCCGATGGCCACCACGAGGTCGTCGTGATCTTCGGAGGCTCGTTCGAGCGGCCCCTGAAACAGGAGGATCCGATCGGGCAGGACATTACCGTAGCCCCACGACCGTTCGGTGAGCGGCGTGCCCTGGTAGAGGCCGAGCAGCGTGTCCGGCGGCTCGATCTCCATCTGCTCGAGCAATTCGCGGGACGGTTCGCTCTCCACCGAGACGGCCAGGTTCGTCATGGCCTCCCGGAACCGGCGCGGGATGCCGGCGAGAGCGTCAGCGACGAGGGCGTCGAACGCGCGTCGATCCACGGGGTTTCGCTTTCGCGGTTTTCTTCTTTTTCTTTGCCGGTCGCGCCGTCGCGCGCGGTCCGCCAGGGTTGTCCGGATCGGTGAAGAAGTCGCACATGTCGGTCACAGCGCAGCGGTCGCAGAGCGGCTTCGGGTTGCAGATTCTGCGGCCGTGAAGAATCAGCGTGTCCGACGTCCGCGTCCACCGCTCGGGCGGCAGGGCGGCGCACAGCTGCTGCTCGACGACGACCGGATCGTCCGACTCGGCGATGCCGATCCGGTTGGCCACCCGGAGCACGTGCCGATCAACGGGCAGGCCCGGCACGCCGAGCGCGTGGCCGAGGACGACGTTCGCGGTTTTGCGGCCGACGCCGGGCAGTTCGACGAGCGCGTCCATGCTGGCCGGCACCTGCCCGCCGTGCCGCTCGACGAGCGCGCCGGCCATCCCGATGAGTGCCTTGGACTTCTGGCGGAAAAACCCCGTCGAATGAATCTGCGGCTCGAGCTCGGCCGGCGTCGCCTTCGCCAGCGCCTTCGCATCCGGGTACCGCGCGAAGAGCGCCGGCGTGACCATGTTCACGCCCTGATCGGTCGACTGCGCCGAGAGGATCGTCGCCGTGAGCAGCTGGAACGCGTTCTTGAAGTGCAGCTCCGTATCCGCATCCGGATGCTGCCCCTCGAGCAGGTCGAGGACTTCGCGCGTGGCAGCTGCCGTTTTCAATGCACGGGCCCTGTGCCTTTGTTCCAGCCAACATTAGTGTAGGACTCGGAGAACACCCGCCAGTGTTCCTGCAGCGCCCCGATGAGATTCGGCACGAACTGCACGGGCACGACGACCTTGACGCGCACCGGCGCGCGGACGACGTGCTCGGATTCGGCTTCCTTGATCTCTTTGTCGGACAGCGGCATCACTTCACAGAAGGTGAGCGTGAAGTCGAACGGCGTATGCGCAATCGAACAGAAATTGGCGTACGTGCGCGGGGTCGCTGCTGTGTCGTCGGGAACGATGGTGAAGTTGATTTGCTTCGGCTGATCGGCCATGCCCCACAGTCTAAGCGCATTCGCGACGGCCGGGCGCGAAAAGCAGAGCGGCGTCAGTATTTGCGCATCACGCCGACGACGACGCCCTGCACCTGCACCTGCTCCGGATCGACGAAGATCGGCTGCATCGTCGTGTTGGCAGGCTGGAGCCGGATGCGGCCGCCCGGATCGCGATAGAACTTCTTGAGCGTGACGTCGGATCCGCGCAGCAGCGCGATGACCATCTCGCCGTTGTCGGCGGTTTTCCGGTCCTCGACCACCACGAAATCGCCGTCGCGGATTTGCTCGTCGATCATGGAATCGCCGCGGACGCGCAGCACGTACGTGTCGCGCTTGCCCACGAAGTCTTCCGGAACGGCGATCGTCTCGTTGGACGTCACGGCTTCGATCGGCGAGCCGGCCGCGACAAACCCCAGGAGCGGCAGCTCGATGGCGCGGCCGCCGGTGCGGGCCGGGATCATTTCCACGGACCGGCTGCGGTTCCAGGCGCGCTTGATGAAGCCCTTCTCCTGCAGGTTCGTGAGGTGCTTGTGCACCGTGGCGAGCGAAGAGAGGCCGAAGCGGTGGCCTATTTCCTCGAGGCTCGGCGCGTAGCCGTTCTGCTGGATGAACTCGTTCAGGTAGTCGAAAATCTCGCGCTGCCGTTTGGTGAGCGGGAGCATGCGACCTCCAATGTCGGCACTATATGCAAAGGAAAGGCGAAAGTCAAAGGGATTACGAAAGGGCCGCGATCCGCGTGGGTTACGATGCGGCGTGCGATTGTCGCTCAAGATTCCGCAGGCTGGCGAGCGCGCGTTCGACGTGGCCGGGTTCGGCCTCAATAGCGTGGACCTTCTGGCGGTGGTCGCCGAGCACCCGGCGGTGAACTCCAAGCAGCGCCTGCAGCGCGCCACGCGCCTCCCCGGCGGCCAGATCGCGACGGCCATGGCGACGTGCGCAAAGCTCGGCTGGCGCGCCTCGTACATCGGCAGTTTCGGCGGCGATGACATGGGCACGTTGTCACGCGCCAGCCTGGTCGAGGCCGGCGTCGACGTCGCCGCCAGCCGCACGATCCCGGGCGCGACGAACGAGTTCGCAATCATCCTGGTCGATGCCCGCTCGGGACAGAGAACCGTGCTGTGGGACCGGGACCCCGATCTGGGCTGGGATCCCGCCGACATTTCGCGCGAGGCCGTGACCGCCGGACGCATCCTGATCGTGGACTGCCACGACACGGCGGCGGCCACACAGGCCGCGCGCTACGCGCACGAAGCCGGCGTGCCCACCATCGTCGATGTCGAAAAGGTACGGCCCGGGATCGGGGAACTGCTGCACCAGATCGACATCATCATCACGGCCCAGGATTTTCCGTGCGCCCTCACCGGGTACGAGGAGCTCGGGCGCGCGCTCGCCGCAATGGCCGACGAGTTCCGGGCGCCAGTCGTGTGCGCGACGCTGGGAGAGCAGGGCAGCCTGGCGCGCTGCGGCGGCCGCGAGATTCGGACGCCGGCGTTTCAGGTGGACTGCGTGGATTCGACCGGTGCGGGCGACGTGTTTCGCGGGGCCTTCGCCGCCGGGTGCCTGAGGGCGGCAGGAACCGAGGTGGCCGACGTCGAGGAGATCCTCGAGTATGCGAACGCCGTCGCCGCGCTGAACTGCCGGGCGCTGGGCGCCAGAGGCGGCCTCCCGACGCCCGCGGAAGTCGACGACCTGCTGTGGGCGCGGCCCCGGACGTAACTTTCTGGCTACCTCGACGGTCAAACAGTTTGTGTCTTCCACTCTCGCCTGGCCGCTGCCGGGACGCCCGCGCACCGCGCGTGGGGCCGACAGCCGTGGTCTGGCCGCCCGCGGACTGTCCGGGGTGACACGCTCAGCCGATGCGGATCTCCCGGCGCTCGACAGCCTGGACGAGTCCGGCCTGATCGAGGCGTGTCTGTCCGGACGACCCGGGGCGTTCGACGTGATCGTCGAACGGCATCGCCGGCAGGTGTACCAGCTGTGCTACCGGTTCGTGGGGAATCACGAGGATGCGAGCGACCTCTCGCAGGATGTGTTCCTGCGGGCTTATCGCGGTCTCGGGAAGTTTCGCGGCGGCTCGTCGCTCGCGACGTGGCTCTACCGCATCGGCGTGAATCTCTGCCTCAACCGTGTTGCCCGGAAGGTGTCGCCGACGGAGGCCATCGACGACCGGCAGCACATCGACACCCGGATCGAGTCAGCCGCCGATCGCGTGTTGCGCGAGGAGCGGGCGGCGCAGGTACGCCGGGCGGTCGCGACGCTACCGCCCAAACAGCGGGCGACGCTGATTCTGAGGATGTACCACGAACTCTCACACGAAGAGATCGCGGGGATCCTCGGAAGCTCGGTCGGCGCGGTCAAAGCCAACTTCTTCCACGCGCTCGGAAACCTGAGGCGGCAACTGGGCGACGGCCAGGCATAGTCACATGGCGCACCTGACATCCGCAGAATTCGTCGATCTGGCCGAGGGCGTGCGCGACGCCGCGTCGGCGCCGCATCTGGCCGAGTGCGATCGCTGCCGCCGGCAGCTCGCGGATGTCCGCAGGATGATGGCCGCTGCCGCTGACTCAGATGTTCCTGAGCCGTCGCCGTTGTTCTGGGACCATCTCTCGGCCCGTGTTCGCGAGGCCGTGGCCGCCGAGCCTTCGCCGCGTGCGACGGCGTTTCCCGGCAGCTGGTGGTGGCGGGCCGCGGCCGGGATGGCGGTCAGCGCGATGATTGCCGCAGTGGTGGCCAGTTCGATCGCGCACCGGACGCCGGAACGCCGGGCGCCCGCCCCGATGCAGGAAGTTCAGGAACATCCGGATTCAGCGGCCCTGCTGGGACTGGGTGACGATCCCTCGCTCGACCTCGTCGCTGACTTCAGCCGGACGCTCGACTGGGACGACCTGCGCGAGCAGCTCCTGGGCTCCGGAAAAATCGACGCGAGCGTCGGCGAACTGGACGGTGCGGAGCGCCGCGAGCTGGGGCGTCTCCTGAAAGAGGAGCTCGCGCGCGGGGCGGGCAGGCCGGGTCGGTTATGAAGTGGTTACCTTGCGTGGTGGTGCTGGCGGCGAGTCTGGCCGGCGCCTCCCCGGTCCGCGCGCAGGCGCCTCCCGGCGGGACGACGGAGGAGCCGGCCGTCACTCCATTCGAACTGCAGCGGCTGTTCGACTCGTACGCGCTGCTGCAGGCGCAGGACCAGCTGAAGATCAGCGACGATCAGTACACCCGGTTCCTGCCCCGGTTCAAGGCGCTCCAGGACGCCCGCCGCCAGACGCAGCAGCAGCGTGCGCGCGTGCTCCAGGACGTGCGCCGCGTGCTGTCCGACAGTTCGACCGACGAGGCGCAGCTCAGGGACCGGCTCAAACAGCTGCAGGAGATCGAGAGCCGCGGCCAGGCCGAGGCTCGCAAGGCATACGACGCCATCGATCAGGTCCTCGACCTCAGGCAGCAGGCGCAGTTCCGCATCTTCGAAGAGCAGATGGAGCGGCGCAAGATCGAGCTCGTCACTCGCGCGCGGCAAGCCAATCGCGCGAACCGCGGGCAGCGTCAGGGCGAACGCCCCTGATCACCGCCTGGCGCAAATCTCGTGTGGTACAATTTCCCCAGTAAACATCAGCTTCGAAGTTCATGTACCGGCAGAACTTACGTCGAGCTTTCCGGGGCGTCCCCGGCCTGCTGATCGCGCTGGCTGGCGTGACCGCCCTGGCCGCTGCCGGCTCCACTCGTCAGGACGCCGATCTCCTCAAACAGAAGGTCAACGCGATCATCGAAATCGGCGCGGTCTCCCCGGCGTCCCCGCGGCAACCGCGCCGGACGATGCTGACTGAAAACGAATTGAACGCGTATCTGTCCCTCGACGCGGCAAAAGATCTTCCGACCGGTGTCGTCGAGCCGTCGGTATCGATCCTCGGACCGGGCCGCCTTTCGGGACGCGCGGTCGTCGACCTCGACGCCGTGAAGAGAGAGCAGCCGCCGCGCGGATTGCTCGACCCCAGGCGGCTGCTGATCGGCCGCCTGCCCGTGACGGCGACCGGCGGACTGCAGACCAGCAACGGCATCGCGCGGTTTTCGCTGGAGTCCGCTGCCGTCGGCGGCATCCCGATGCCGAAACCCGTCCTGCAGGAAATCCTCAGCTACTACACGCGAAGCGCGGAGCGGCCCGAAGGATTGAGCCTCGACGACCCCTTCGTCCTGCCGTCGAACATTCGCGAGATTCAAGTCGACCGCGGTCAAGCTATCGTTATTCAATGAACGCGACCGACGAGGTGCTGGCCACACCCCTTCAGTTCTTGAAGGGGGTCGGACCTCGGCGCGCGGCGGATTTCGAGCACGCCGGCCTGATCACGCTCGAAGACCTGCTCTATCGCTTTCCGATTCGCTACGAGGACCGCAGCCGGCTCCAGCCGATTGCGTCGCTCAAGGCGGCCGGGGCTGCGGCCGTGGCCGGCCGTGTGCTGAGCTGCGGCCTCCGATCCACGCGGCGTCCCGGGTTCAAGATTTTCGACGCGGTGATCGACGACGGCACGGCGTCCATCCGCGTGTCGTGGCTGAACCAGGCGTTCCTCCGCGACGTCTTCACCCGCGGACAGCACGTCGTCCTGTTCGGGCAGGTCGAGATGCGGGGGAGCGGCGGCCTGCAGCTGACCAACCCGCAATACGAGATCCTCGACGACGAGGACGGCGAGACGATTCACACCGGCCGGATAGTTCCCGTGTACGAGAAGGTCGGCAGCGTGACGCCGAAGATGCAGCGGCGGCTCGTCTACGATGCGCTGCAGCGCCTTCCGCCGGAGCTGCCGGATCTGCTGCCGGACCCCGTGCGCGCCAGGCTCGGTCTCCCGTCGCGCCAGGCGGCGCTGCTCGCGGCGCACTTCCCGCCGTCCGACACGTCGATCGACGCGCTGAACCAGTTCACGACGCCCGCGCAGCGGCGGCTCATCTTCGAGGAAGCGTTCCTGTTTCAGACGGGCGTCGCCGCGCGGCGGGAGACCATCGCCCGCGAGTGCAAGCCCGTCGTGCCGCAGGTGGACGATCGCATCCGCGAGTCGGCGCGCAGCGTCCTTCCGTTCAAGCTGACCGCCGGGCAGAAAGATGCGCTGCGGGAAATCGTCGAGGACCTGCAGAAGCCGCAGCCCATGAACCGGCTGCTGCAAGGCGACGTGGGAGCCGGCAAAACCATCGTCGCGCTGCTGTCGGCCCTGGTCGCGATGGAGAACGGCCTGCAGGTCGCGTTCATGGCGCCGACAGAAATCCTGGCTGAGCAGCATTTCGTGAACGTGTCACGGCTGCTGCAGGCGTCACGGTTCCGGCTGGCGCTGCTGACGGGGACGACGTCGCGCGCGTCCCGGCGCGCGGAGATGGCGGAGGTCGAAGCTGGAACCATTCACATGGTGATCGGGACGCATGCGCTGGTGGAGGGGGACGTGCGCTTTCACCAGCTGGGCCTGGTGATCATCGACGAGCAGCACCGGTTCGGCGTGCTGCAGCGCGCGAGCCTGCGGACAAAGGGAGCCCGTCCCGACGTGCTCGTGATGACCGCGACGCCGATTCCCCGCACGCTCGCGCTGACGCTGTACGGCGACCTGGACGTGTCGGTCATCCGCGATACGCCGCCGGGGCGGCTGCCGACAAAGACAGTCGCCAAGCCCGAATCGCGGCGCGAGGACATCTACGGGTTCGTACGCGAACAGCTGGACGCGGGGCGGCAGGCCTATGTGGTGTATCCGCTCGTCGAGGAGTCCGACAAGGTCGATCTGAAGGCGGCCACCGAGATGGCGGACCATCTGGCCCAGGACATCTTCCCGCACTACCGGCTGGGGCTGCTGCACGGCCGGATGAAGTCCGACGCCAAGGATCGCGTGATGAAGGCGTTCGCGTCGGGCGAGCTGCAGATGCTCGTGTCCACGACCGTCGTCGAGGTCGGCGTGGATGTGGCCAATGCGAGCGTGATGCTCGTCGAGCACGCCGAGCGGTTCGGGTTGTCGCAGTTGCACCAGCTGCGCGGCCGTGTCGGCCGCGACCGCCACCAGTCGTACTGCTTTCTGCTGTACCAGTCGCCGTTGTCACCCGACGCGCGCGCGCGCCTCCAGGCCATGGCGGAAACGACCGACGGCTTCGTCATCGCCGAGCGCGACCTGGCGCTGCGCGGTCCCGGCGATTTCTTCGGCACGCGGCAGGCCGGCCTGCCGACATTCCGATCGATCGATCTGGCACGCGACAAGGACTTGCTCGACACCGCGAAACGCGAAGCGGGCGCATGGCTCGCCTCGTCCGCGCCGACGCCGGCGGCGCTCCGAACGCTGCTCGATGCCTGGGAGCAACGGTTCAGGCTGGTCCACATCGGGTGATTGCGGAATCGGATACTTTGGTACGTGAAATGAGGGCGCCGGGCATCGTCGGTCTGCTTGCGTGGCTCGGGATGGTGGCCGCCGCGTCGCCGGCGACGCCCCAGCCGCTCGACAAGGTGGATTTCGTCCGGAACTATCAGGGCAACTTCGGCGGGATCAAGGTGCCGGGCTGCGGGTTTCACAACGACACCATGTTCGATCCTGTATCCCTGCTCGTCACGTGGACGAGCAACCGGCCCTGTTTCGAGCGGGCGATGCAGGCCCACGCCGTGCGCGGGGACAACCGCGTGGTCGTGGATCCGCGCGCTGATTACCACGGCGGCCAGGGCGGAGGGCCGATCGATCTCTGGCATGACCCTGCGACGTTTGGCCGATTTCTCAAAGACGTCCGGGCTTACACGAACACTCGCGGCGAACCTTTCAAAGTCCTCGTGTTCATGGCCGGGGATGGGCACATCGCTTCTTTTCTCAAGGGCGAAGGCGTGCCGGATCCGGAGGCGGAGGCGCATTTCGCGCGCGACGTCCGCGCCCTCGCCGCCGCGGCCGCCAATCAGATCGACGGGACCGCCGTGTGCTGGGAGTGCCGGAACCAGCGCGACTACATGACGGCGGGCACCTACGAACGCAACGGGTCGCTCATCGCCGCGCTGCTTCCGCGCGCGTGGCATGGGCAGCATGTCAATCACACGAGCAGTTCGTGGGCGTCCGCGGGCGGCAGCCGGGAGGGCGACGACCCGAACGGCGGCTCCGGATCGGTCGCGTGGAGCCGCTGCCTTCGCGAGGGCTGGTGCGACGGCCTGCTGTTCGAGTTCGAGGCGGGCCCGCAGTATTTGAGGCCGGAGGCGCACCCGAACTACACGGGGTTCGCCGGTGCGTTCGGACGATACTGGGAGCTCATCGTCCGGCTCGGCAACGATCCGCAGTCTGTCGCTACGGCAGCAGGCAAACGTCACGGCTGGCCGCAGGTCGACGTGCTCGCGTTCGAGTTCATCCTCGACGCCTACAACAACCGATCGGACGAGGCATACAGTGTGGAGTGGTGCAAGAAGGCGCTGGCGATCGGCGGGTGGGGCTGCGGCTCCGCAAGCTGGCGCCGGCCGCGCTGACGTCCTCATTCCTCGATAAGCTGACGATCCAAGTCCTAATTGCCCAGTTCATCGATGCGGATCATCGCCGGATCGCTGAAGGGCCGGCGCCTCGAGTCGCCGGCATGGGAGGGACTTCGCCCGACCTCGGACAAGCTGCGCGAAACGCTGTTCAACGTCCTTGCGTCCAACTTTGCGGGGATTGCGGGCGGGCGCGTGCTCGACGGCTATGCGGGCACCGGGGCCCTGGGCCTCGAGGCGATCAGCCGGGGGGCCTCGCATGTGACGTTCGTGGAACGCGATCGGCGCGCGCAGCAGCTGATTGCCGCCAACCTCGCGCGGTGCCGGATATCCGAGGGCTATGCTATTATCGGCTCAACTGTTTTGCAGGCGATCGACGCGCTCCGCCGCGAGCCTCCGTTCGATCTCGTCCTGCTCGACCCGCCGTACGACGGTCCACATGATGACACCCAGAACGTGCTCGAAGCAGTGGGCGCGATCGTTTCGGCAACTGGCGTCGTGGTCCTCGAACATGCACGAAGACACAAGCCGGCTGATGCCGCAGGCGCCCTGCAGCGCTGGCGCGAGCTCACGTCTGGCGACAGCGCGCTGACCTTTTACACATGCCGACCCTAGCCGTGTATCCCGGGTCGTTCGATCCGCTGACCAACGGTCACGTGGACATCATCGAACGCGGCGCGCGCCTCTTCGACCGGATCATCGTGGCCATCCTGGTGAACGCGGAGAAGTCGCCGCTCTTCAGCATGGCCGAGCGGGTCGACATCGCGCGGGCGGTCTTCAAGAACCATCCGAACGTCGAAGTCGACACGTTCGACGGCCTCCTCGTCGATTACGTCGCACGACGCCAGGCCAACGTCATCGTGCGGGGTCTTCGCGCCGTGTCGGACTTCGAGTACGAGTTCCAGATGGCGCTGATGAACCGCGAACTGGCGTCGACAATCGAGACCGTATTCATGATGCCGGCCGTCAAGTACTGGTACATCAGCTCGCGGCTCATCAAGGAAGTGTTCGCGCTAGGCGGCAAGGTGCATGGGCTGGTGCCGGACATGGTGGAGGCCCGCCTGCGCGAGAAGCAGGCGGCGCGCGTTTAAGTAGCGTCCGGCAAGATTCAAGTAGCGTCCGGCTTCAGCCGGACGGAGAGGTGACCAATGACTCGGCTGGCGGATCGAACTTCGCGGATTGCAAGCTCGGCGACGATGGCGGTGACGGCGACGGTGGACCGTTTGCGCCGATCCGGCGTCGAAGTGATCGATTTCGGCGCGGGCGAGCCCGACTTCGGCACGCCCAACGCCATCAAGGGGGCCGCACACGATGCCCTCGACGCCGAGTTCACGAAGTACACGCCGGTCCCCGGCATCGCCGAATTGCGGCGCGCCGTCTGCGATCGCTACAAGACCGACTACGGCGTCGAGTACACCGAGCCGCAGGTCATCCTCACCGCCGGCGGCAAGCAGGCGCTGTACAACACGGCGCTCACGCTGTTCGGGCCGGGCGACGAGGTCATCACGCACCGGCCGTACTGGCCGACCATCGTCGAGCAGATCAAGCTGGCCGACGCGACGCCGGTGGCCGTCGAAACCCGTCCGGAGGACGGTTTTGCGATTCACGCCGACGCGATCCTGCGCGCGATCACGCCGCGCACCCGCGGCATCGTCATCAACTCGCCGTGCAACCCGACCGGCGCGCTGATCTCGGAGGAAGCTCTCGGCGCAATTGCCGACGTCGCGGCGAAGCAGGACATCTGGCTCGTGCTGGACCTCTGCTACGAAAAGCTCATCTACGACCCGGTGCCCCACAACTTGCCGAAAGTGCTCGCGGCGAAGTGCCCGGACCAGGCCGTGATTTGCGGATCGGCATCAAAGGCCTATGCGATGACCGGCTGGCGGTGCGGCTGGACGATCGGCCCGGCGAAGATGATCGCCGCATCGAACGCGCTGCAGAGCCACGCGACGTCGAACGTCAACTCGATCACTCAGAAAGCCGTCGTCGAGGCGCTGAACGGGTCGCAGGCGCCGGTGAAGACAATGCTCGACGAATATCGCACGCGTCGTGACAACCTGTACGACTGGCTGACGGCCAGCCCGCACATCAAGTGCCAGAAGCCGGGGGGCGCCTTCTACATGTTCCCCGACATTCGCAGCGCGATGTCGGCGGGCGGGTTCAAGACGTCCACGGAGTTCGCGCAGGCGCTGCTCGAAGAGCAGCGGGTCGCCGTCACGCCCGGCGAAGCGTTCGACGCCCCGGGCTTCCTGCGCATCTCGTACGCGACGTCCATGGAGAACCTGCGCGAAGGCAGCCGGCGTCTCATCGAGTTCGTCAACGCACGGGCAGCCGCCGGCTCGGCCGCGCCGCTGGCCTCCACCACGCGCTGAGCTACCGGCATGCCGACGCAATCCAAACGGTCAGGTCCCGCGCGCACCGCTCCCGATCCGGCCGCCGCCGAGCCCACGGCGCCCGCGCCGGCCGTCGCGGCGGAGGCGCCGAAGCCCGCGCAGCCGCGCGGGCTCAACATCACCGATCTGAAGGACATGAGCATCCAGAAGCTCACCCAGATCGCCAAGGACCTGTCGGTGGCCGGCGCCACCGGGATGCGCAAGCAGGAGCTGATCTTCCAGATCCTGAAAGCGCAGACGGAGCAGAGCGGCTTCATCTTCTCCGAGGGCGTGCTCGAAGTGCTGCCGGACGGCTTTGGTTTCCTGCGCGCCCCCGACTACAACTACCTGCCGGGCCCCGACGACATCTACGTCTCGCCGTCGCAGATCCGGAAATTCGATTTGCAGACCGGCGACACGGTGTCGGGCCAGATTCGCGCGCCCAAGGAAGGCGAGCGGTATTTCGCGCTCATCAAGGTCGAGGCGGTCAACTTCGAGGCGCCGGACCAGGCCCGCGAGAAGCTGTTCTTCGAAAACCTCACGCCCCTGTATCCGCAGGAACGCCTGGTGCTCGAAACGGCCCCGGAGTTGCTGGCCGGCCGCGTCATGGACCTGATGACGCCGATCGGCAAGGGGCAGCGCGGCCTCATCGTCGCGCCCCCGCGCACCGGCAAGACGATGCTGCTTCAGAGCATCGCGCAGTCGGTGTCGAAGAATCACCCTGAGGTGTACCTCATCGTGCTGCTCATCGACGAGCGGCCCGAGGAAGTCACCGACATGCAGCGGTCCGTGGATGGGGAAGTCATCTCCTCCACGTTCGACGAGCCGGCGCAGCGGCACGTGCAGGTCGCCGAGATGGTGATCGAGAAGGCCAAGCGCCTGGTCGAGCACAAGAAAGACGTGCTGATCCTGCTCGATTCGATCACGCGACTCGCCCGGGCCTACAACACCGTCATCCCGGCGTCGGGCAAGATCCTGTCGGGCGGGCTCGATTCGAACGCGCTTCAGAAGCCCAAGCGGTTCTTTGGCGCGGCGCGCAACATCGAGGAGGGCGGCTCGCTCACCATCATGGCGACCGCGCTCGTCGACACCGGTTCGCGCATGGACGACATCATCTTCGAGGAGTTCAAGGGCACCGGCAACATGGAGATCCACCTCGATCGCAAGCTGGTGGACAAGCGGGTGTTCCCGGCAATCGACATCCTCAAGAGCGGCACGCGCAAAGAGGAACTGCTCCTGCCGCGCGACGATCTCAACAGGATCTGGGTGCTGCGCAAGGTGCTCAACCCGTTGTCGGCCGTCGAGGCGATGGAGCTGCTGCTCGACAAGCTGGGCAAGACCAAGTCGAACGCGGAATTTCTCGCGGCGATGCAGAGGATGGGGTGATGGTTCGCATCAAGGTCAGGCAGAACGGGCCCTATCTCGTCGAGACCGACGACATCACGCTGGTGGACTGGAACGGCAGCGAGTACGCGATCGCGAGGAAGCCCGTCGCGCTGTGTCGCTGCGGCGGCTCCACGAACAAGCCGTTCTGCGACGGAACCCACTCGAAGATCGGGTTCCAGGCGGCTGAAGCCGCCGTGCCCGGCAGCGGCGACAAACCCGCGACCTAGCCGGTGAATTGGCGCCGCGCGCTGCGTGACTGGCGCGTCTGGGCCCTCGTGTTCACCATCCAGGGCCCTGGCGTTCGCGCCATCGTCCGCTATACCCCCTCGCCGCTGTTCGTCGTCGTCCTCGTCTTCATCGCAGCCTTTGTCTTCTACAGCGCCTGTCTTCATGGTCCGCTGCGGCCCTGGCTCGATCGGGCAGGCTCGCGCCTGGGCGCTGTCATCGTCGTCGTGTGTGCGGTCGCCGCGCTGAACCTGGCGATGTACCCGCGCGTCGACGGGTTGAAGGCGCAGGGCAGGGGCTCGGATGAGGACGATGCGCTCGTCACGACAGCGCAGCGACTGGTGACGGGACAACGGCCAGTGTATGTGCCGACCTATCTCGGCAACGCGCCAAGCGTCGGGCTGGCGTGGGCGGCCCTCGTCGCGCCGCTGGCGATCACGGGAACATACGCGCTCCTCACACCGCTCTCGCTCGCCGTGTTTGTCTCGACGGTCCGGCAGGCAGGAGGAGGCGCGGCCGGGACGGCGCTGGCGCTGATGCTGCCCGTCGCCTCGATCGGATTCTGGGAGTTGTCCGTCACGGGCTCCGATCTCTTCGCCATCGGCGTTCTTTTCGTTGTGCTGACGGCGCTGGCCTGGGGCTGGCGTGCGCACGGCGCCGGGATCTCGACTGCCACCCTCATCCTCGTCCTGGCACTCGCCGCCGCATCGTCGCGGGCGGCCTTTGCCTGGGTGGTGGCGAGCATCGCGCTGTTCATGTGGCGGGCACGGCGAGCCCGCACGGCGATTGTGGCCGGTGCCGCCGTCGCAACGGTGGCCGCTGAAGCCTGGTTCTGGTGGCCCGATATCGATCCCACGCCGTTGTATTTGATCTCGAAGCTGGCCGGGCTGCTGGGCGCCGCGGGCATCGTACTGGCGGTTGCGACGGCCGTGGGATCAACGGCCTGGGCGCTCGCCCGGATAGACGACTCGGTCGAACGCTGGTGGTCCGGACTGTGGATCGTGCTCGTCCTGCCGCTCGCGTTCGTCAGCGTCGGCGCCCTCTCGGCGCTCGGGTGGCAGATTGCGAACTGGCAGGCCGCGGGCTACGTCGAGGTCGCCGTGCCGGCACTGGTTGCATTCGTCGCGATACACGCTGCGCGTCACGCGCCGGAGACGCCATGACGAAGTCTCCGCCGCTCCTGCCGGTCGTGCTTGCGGGCTTCACGGCCTTTCTGAGCCTGTACGCCACGCAGCCGATGCTGCCGTTGTTCCAGGACGTGTTCGGCGCCAGCCATTTCGCCGTCAGCCTCACGGTGACCGCGACGACGGCGGCGGTGGCGCTCGCGGCGCCGTTTGTGGGGCGCCTCGCCGACGCGTGGGGCAAGCGCCGCGTCATTGTGGCCGCGGCGTTCGCGCTCGCGGCGGCGACACTGCTCGCATCGACGGCCCGGACGCTCAACCAGGTCGTTTTCTGGCGTTTCGTCCAGGGCCTGGTGACACCGGGCGTCTTCGCGGTCACGGTCGCGTTTGTCCACGATCGCTGGCATCCGTCGCGCGCGGGCACGGCGACGGCCGCCTACGTCAGCGGAACGGTCATCGGTGGATTCGTTGGCCGCGTCACGGCCGGCGTCGTCGCTGCAGCCGCGGGCTGGCGCGCGAGCTTCATGGTGATTGGGGGGATGAGTCTTGTGTGCGCGGTGACGCTCTGGACAGGGCTCCGCGGTGAGGCCGACCCGATCGGCCTCGGCGTCAACCGGTCCGGGCGAGACTCGCTGGCAGCGCATCTGACCAGCCGCGAGCTCGCCGGCGCTTACGCCACCGGCTTCTGTGTGCTCTTCACGCAGATCGCGATGTTCACGTACGTGACGTTCCACCTGGCCGATGCGCCGTTCGGGTTGAGCACGGCCGCGCTCGGATGGTTGTTTGCCGTCTACCTGGCCGGCGCCGCGATCACGCCGTTTTCCGGACGCTTCATCGACGTCCACGGCCACCGCGCCGCGCTGATCACGGCGATCGGCATCGGCGTCATCGGGTCGCTGCTCACGTTGTCAGGCGCGCTGGCGCTCGTGGTCGTCGGCCTCGCCCTCGTGTCCTCCGGGGTGTTCATCGCGCAGGCGGCGGCGAGCAGTTACGTCGGCGCCTCGGCGACCAGCGATCGCGGCCTCGCCGTCGGGCTGTATGCGATGTTCTACTACGCCGGCGGCAGCGCCGGCGGCGCGCTGCCGTCGCTCTTCTGGACGCGCGGCGGCTGGCCGGCCTGCGTTGCCCTCGTCGTCGCGGTCCAGGTGACGACGGCGGCGATTGCTCTGCTGACCTGGAACCGCGTCCGTATGTAGCGCGGGGCTCTCAGCCCCGCGCCGGCGGCCCTGAAAGGGCCGCCCTACTACGGCAATCGTGATCTGTTAGACCGCGGGAGTTGGTTCGAGCAACCGGCGGAGCTCGTCGCCTTCCATGACTTCGATCTCGAGCAGCCGCCGCGCGACGGACTCGAGCTTCCCGCGATGCGCGGTGAGGAGCTCGCGCGCCTTGTCATGGGCCTCCGTCACGATGCGCGTGATCTCGGCGTCGATCTTCTCCGCGGTGACCTCCGCGTAGAGGCCGCGTTCCTGCATCGCCGGCAGGTCGAGGAATCGGGCGCGCCTCTGGCCCTCGTAGTTCACCGCGCCAAGCGCATCGCTCATGCCGAACTCGGTCACCATGGCGCGGGCGATGTCGGTGGCGCGCTGGAGGTCGTTCTGCGCGCCGGTCGAGATTTCGCCGAACGCGATCTCCTCGGCCGTCCGGCCGCCGAGCAGCACCGCGAGCTGGCCCAGCAGGTCGGTCCTCGTCACCAGGTAGCGATCCTCGAGCGGCAGCTGCATCGTGTACCCCAGCGCTCCGAACCCGCGCTGCACGATCGAGATCTTGTGCACCGGGTCCAGGCCGGGAACGACCGACGCGACGATGGCGTGGCCCGATTCGTGATACGCGACGATCTCGCGCTCCTTCGGGCTCATCACGCGCTTCTTCTCGAGGCCCGCGACCAGGCGGTCGACGGCCGACTCGACATCGCTCATCTCGACGACCACCTTATCGAGCCGTGCCGCGAGGAGCGCGGCCTCGTTGACCAGGTTGGCCAGGTCCGCGCCCGCGAAACCGGCCGTTCGCGCCGCGACGACCCGCAGATCGACCGTTGGCGACATCTTCACATCCTTCGCGTGGATGCGGAGGATGGCTTCGCGGCCCTTCACGTCGGGCTTGTCCACGACGATCTGCCGGTCGAACCGCCCCGGGCGGAGCAGCGCGGGATCGAGCACCTCGGGCCGGTTCGTCGCCGCCATGATGATCACGCCCTTGCGCGAGTCGAACCCGTCCATTTCGGCCAGCAGCTGGTTCAGCGTCTGTTCGCGCTCTTCGTGGCTGCCCATCGGGCTCTGCGACCGGACCTTGCCCAGCGCGTCCAGCTCGTCGATGAACACGATGCACGGCGCCTTGGCCTCAGCCTGCTGGAAGAGATCGCGGATGCGCGCGGCGCCGACGCCCACGAACATCTCGACGAACTCCGAGCCGCTGAGGCTGAAAAACGGCACGTGCGCCTCTCCCGCCACGGCGCGCGCGAGCAGCGTCTTGCCGGTGCCCGGCGGGCCGACCAGCAGGGCGCCCTTGGGAATCCGCCCGCCGAGGTTCGTGTACTTCTTCGGCGTTTTCAGGAACTCGACGATCTCCCGCAGCTCGTCCTCGGCCTCGTCCACGCCCGCGACGTCGGCGAACCGCACCTTCACTTCATCGTCGGCGTAGATCTTCGCGCGGCTGCGGGCGAAGGACATGACGCCGCCCTCGGCGCCTCCCATCCTGCGGAAGAAGAACCCCCACAGGGCCATGATGAACAGCACCGGGATGACCCACCCCAGCAGGTCCGTCACCCAGCGGTTCATGGCCTCGCCCGTGAACTTCACGCCCCTGGCCTCGAGATCCTCGGCGAGCTTCGGATCTTCGACCCGGTTGACGGTAAACAACTGCTGCTTGTCGTCGTTTCCGGCCTTGGGTTTCAGCGTGCCGCGCAGCGATTGCTCGCTGATCGTCACTTCGGACACTTCACCGCTACGCACGAGCGCCTTGAACTCGCTGTAGGAGAGTGTGCGGCCGGCCGGCGTCATGAAGTACATCTGCACGACGCCGAGCAGCAGGAGCAGGCCGAGCCCGTACCACAGCGACCAGCCGGGACGGGGCCGCGCCGGGCGCGGGCCGCCGGATCCGAGCGGGTTGAAGCGGGACGGGGGCTTCTGTGCGGCCATTTATGTTGTCACTGCCTCCTGCTTTTCGAACGTCAGGCCGTCGCCGCCTGCCGTGTCGACCGTCACCGTGTCGCCCTCGACGAACCGCCCCTCGAGCACCCGAACCGCCAGCGGGTCCAGCACGCGCCGCTGGATCGTGCGCTTGAGCGGCCGCGCCCCGTAGATGGGGTCGTAGCCTTCGCGCGCCAATAGGCTCCTCGCCCCGTCGGTCAGCCGCACGTGAATCTTCCGCTCCTCGAGCCGCTTGATCAGCCCGGCAATCTGCACGTCGACAATCTTCGCCAGGTGGCTCCGATCCAGCGCGTGGAAGAAGATGATCTCGTCCACGCGATTCAGGAACTCCGGCCGGAAGTGGTCCCGAAGCGCGTCCATGACGCGCCGCCTGGTGCCTTCATCAATCGTACCGCCTTCGCCCATGGTCCGCTCGGCGATGATCTGGCTGCCGAGGTTCGACGTCATGATGACGACGGTGTTCTTGAAGTCGATGGTGCGGCCCTTGCCGTCCGTCAGGCGGCCGTCGTCCAGCAATTGCAGCAGGACGTTCAGGACTTCGGGATGAGCCTTCTCAATCTCGTCGAGGAGCACGACGGCGTACGGCCGCCGGCGCACGGCCTCGGTGAGCTGGCCGGCTTCCTCGTAGCCGACGTATCCGGGCGGCGCGCCGATCATGCGCGACACCGTGTGCTTCTCCTGGTATTCCGACATGTCGATCCGAATCATCGCCTGCTCGTCGTCGAAGAGAAACTCGGCGAGCGCGCGCGCCAGCTCGGTCTTGCCGACGCCGGTCGGCCCCAGGAACAGGAAGCTGCCGAGCGGCCGATTCGGGTCCTGCAGGCCGGCGCGTGCCCGCCGGATCGCGTTGGCGACGGCGTTGATGGCGTCGTCCTGGCCGATGACCCGGTGGTGGAGGCGCTCCTCCATGTGGATAAGCTTCTGGACTTCGCCTTCCATCAGCCGGCTCACGGGCACGTGGGTCCACTTGCTGACCACGTCGGCGATGTCTTCTTCGTCCACTTCCTGCTTCAACATGCCGCCGGTCTTCTGCATTTCGGCCAGCCGCGCCTCTGCGTCCTTGATCTGCTTCTCGAGCTGCGGCACCGTCCCGTATTGCAGTTCAGAGGCCTTGGCGTAGTTGCCGCTGCGCTGTGCGTGCTCCACCTCCTGCTTGAGGCCGTCCAGCTGCTCCTGGAGCTTGGCGGTCAGCTGAATCGACGCCTTCTCCTGCTCCCAGCGAGCGGCCAGGCGCGCCTGTTCTTCCTTCAGATCGGCGAGCTCCTTCTCCAGCTTGGCGAGCCGTTCCGCCGACGCCTTGTCTTTCTCTTTCCGCAACGCCTCGCGCTCGATCTCGAGCTGCATGATGCGGCGCCTGATCTCGTCGAGCTCGACCGGCATGGAGTCGATCTCCATGCGCAGCTTCGAGGCCGCCTCGTCGATGAGGTCGATGGCCTTGTCGGGAAGGAACCGATCCGAGATGTAACGGTTCGAGAGGACGGCGGCCGCGACAAGGGCAGCGTCCTTGAAGTTCACCTTGTGGTGAATCTGGTAGCGCTCGCGCAAGCCGCGCAGGATGCTGATCGTGTCCTCGACGGTCGGCTCGCCGACCGTGACGGGCTGGAAGCGCCGCTCGAGCGCCGCATCCTTCTCGATGTATTTGCGGTATTCGTCGAGCGTGGTCGCGCCAATCGTGTGCAGCTCGCCCCTGGCAAGCATCGGCTTCAGCATGTTGGACGCGTCAATCGATCCCTCCGCCGCGCCTGCGCCGACCACCGTGTGCAGCTCGTCGATGAAGAGCACGACCTGGCCTTCAGCATCGACGATTTCCTTGAGGACAGCCTTGAGCCGTTCCTCGAACTCGCCGCGGTACTTCGCGCCGGCCACAAGCGCTCCCATGTCGAGCGCCACGATGCGCTTGTTCTTGAGACCTTCGGGGACGTCGCCGCGGACGATGCGGATGGCGAGGCCCTCGACGATCGCCGTCTTGCCGACGCCGGGCTCGCCGATGAGGACCGGGTTGTTCTTCGTCCGGCGGGACAGCACCTGCACGACGCGGCGGATCTCCTCGTCGCGCCCGATCACCGGGTCGAGCTTGCCCTTGCGCGCGAGGTCCGTGAGGTCCCGGCCGTAGCGTTCGAGCGCCTGGTACGTGCCCTCCGGGTTCTGGCTCGTGACGCGCTGCGACCCGCGGATGGCCGTCAACGCCTGGAAGATCTTGTCGGCGGTGACGCCGCGCTCGGTCAGCAGTTTCGCGGAAGGGGAGCGGCCGGTTTCCGAAGCGATCGCCACCAGGAGATGCTCGGTGCTGACGTACTCGTCCTTGAGACGCTCCGCTTCAGCCTCGGCCAGGTCGGCGACGAGCTTCAATCGCGGCGACATTCCGGGCTGCGACCCGCCGTAGGCCTGCGGCATGCGGCCGAGGAGTTCGCGGCCGGCGCGGCCCACGGCCGCCGGGTCGGCGTTCATTTTCCGGAGCAGTTCCGGCACGACACCCTCGCGCTGCTCCACCAGAGCGACCAGCAGGTGCTCCGGCTCGATCTGCGCGTGGTTCGACTGCTCGGCGAGGCGCTGCGCGGCGGCCACCGCTTCCTGTGCTTTCTCGGTGTACTTGTTGAAGTTCATGTTGGTGCGTCCAGTTTCTGCAGCGCCTCGAAATGCGCGCGTTGCTCCGGCGTCACCTCGCGCGGCAGTTGGACTTCCGCCGTCGCGTAGAGATCGCCGTGTTCGTCCGGCTTGCCGATCGCCGGCATGCCTTGCCCCTTCAGTCGAAAGATCTGCCCCTGCTGCGTCGTCGGCGGCACCTTCAGCCGCAGCGATTTACCGCCGATCGTGCGAACCTCGGCCTCGCCGCCAAGCACGGCCGTCGTGAGCGGAATCGTCACGCGCGTGTAGAGGTCGCGGCCCTTGCGTTCGAACACCGGGTGCGGCGCCATGCGGATGCGCAGGTACAGGTCGCCCGACCCCGCCCCGCCCGATCCCTGTTCGCCTTCGCCGCCGACGCGGACACGCGAGCCGTCTGCGACGCCCGCAGGAATCCGGACGTCCACCGTGCGCTCGTGCCCGTCATAGACCAGACGAGAAGCGGCGCGTCGAGCCGCGGTAGGCGTCCTCGAGCCCGAGCTCGATCTCCTGCTCGACGTCGCGGCCCTTGCGGGCGCGTGCGCGACCGCCCCGGCCGCGCGTGCGATCGTCGCCGCCCGGGCTGCCGCCGAAAAACGTGTGGAAGAAGTCGGAGAACGGGTCGCCGTCGCCGAACATCTCCCGCATTTCCTCGGGCGACATCGTCCGGAACCCGCCCGGCTGACCGCCGACGTTCACGTTCCAGGCGCCGCCCGGCTGTCCCCCGAAACCAGGGCCGCCCGCGCCCGCCTGCTCGTACTGCCGCCAGTTCGCCCCGAGCTCGTCGTACTTCTTGCGCTTGTCGGGGTCCCCGAGAACCTCGTAGGCCTCGTTGACCTCCTTGAACCGCGCCTCGGCCGACTTGTCACCCTGATTGACGTCGGGGTGATGCTTGCGCGCGAGCTTGCGGTACGCCGCCTTCAGGTCCTTGGCCGACGCCGTCTTCGGTACGCCAAGCGTGGAGTAGTAGTCTTTGAAGTCCATGGTCGTCAGGTTCAGAGTTCAACCTTGAACCCGTTTCATTCGATACCCAACATCCGCAGCAATTCATCGATTTCCTGGCCGAGGCGGCGCCGTACGTCGCGCGCCGACAACTGATCGTCGCGGGACGTCGTCACCAGCGGGCGGATCCGCTGGACGACCTCGGCAATCGACAGCAGCCGCTGCACACCCGCAAGGTTGATGCCGCCATCGTCGACAAGGCGCTTGATCACGCGGAGGCGCTCCAGCTCGTCGCGGGAATACAACCGCATGCTGCCGATCGTGCGGCTTGGCTGCACGAGCCCCAGCCGCTCGTATTTCCGCAGGGTCTGCGGGTGCATGCCAAGCAGCCTGGCTGCCATGCTGATGAGATACAGCTCTTGATCGATTCCCATCGGTCTTTCGTTAAAATCCTAAGTTGCGCCGACACAAGTATAGGTATTGATACGACTCGTGTCAACTCTGCTGAGCCACAATGTCTCTGTGTTCCAGCTGTCGGACTTCCTGACCATCGGGCTCCTCGTCGGGCTCGAAGGGGTCCTCAGTGCCGACAACGCGATGGTGCTGGCGTTGCTGGTGCTCGGGCTGCCCAAGGACCAGCAGCAGAAGGCGCTTCGATACGGAATCGTCGGCGCGTTCGTGTTCCGCGGCGCCGCGACCCTTGCGGCCGCGTATTTGATCGAGCTGGGGTGGGTGAAGCTCGCCGGCGCAGGCTACTTGTTGTATCTCGCGTACGAACACTTCTTCCGATCCAGCGCAGAATCCCGCCGCGCCGCCCCCCGCGCGCGTCCATGGCTCGGCCTGAACGCGTTCTGGGGCACCGTGGTCAAGGTCGAGCTCACCGACATCGTGTTCGCGATCGACTCGATTCTCATCGCCGTCGCCATGTCATCCAAGCTCTGGGTGATCCTGACGGGCGGCATGCTGGGGATCGTCGCGATGCGCTTCGTGATCGGCCGGCTGCTCACGATCATCGAACGCTACCCCCAAATCGTCGACGGCGCCTTCGCGATCATCGCGTGGGTCGGCTTCAAGCTGCTGACCGAGTTCCTGCACAAGGAACACTATACGGATTTCGAGATCCCGGAATGGGTCTCGCTGACCGTCATCGTGACGATCTTCATCTCCGCGTTCCTGTACGCCCGCCGGCAGGCACAACGAGCGGGGCAGCCGGTGGCCAAGGAAGAGGCCGCCCGGCAATTCTGGGACAGCGAGCCGCGCTAGCTGCGTTCCTTCATCTGCCGGATCGCCCGGCGCTGACGCTTGTCCGGGGCCTTCAGCGGCGTCATCTGCGCGCGGTAGATGCGTTCCATCCGCCTCATTTCGATTTCTTCGGGCGTCGGCGCGGGGGTCAGATCCTCGTAGAGGAGACGCGCCTCGGCTCTTGCTCGATGCCGATCGGCCAGCTCCTTCACGACGATGCGCTGCTTGCGGCCGTACGGGCGGCTGATCTCGAGCGCGTCGCCGACGCGCACGAGGCGATGGGGCTTTGCGCCCTGCCCGTTGACGTCGATCTTTCCGCCCGTGCAGGCCTTCTGCGCCGCCGAGCGGGTCTTGAACAGGCACGCCACGTCGAGCCAGACGTCCAATCGCACGCTCTCTGCCGGAATATCGGAATCGCTCATCGTGTGGGCTATCGTTGTGAGATGTCCGACTCCATTATCGCAGTTACGCCGCTCGCCTCGCGCTGGCAGACGCAGGACCCGTTCCTGTTCTGCGTGCACCACATCGACAACTTCCCGAAAGGAAACGATCGCCTCGGGCCGGACGCGCCGCTCGCCGGCCACGAGATCGGCCAGGACTTCGCCGGCAAGGATGGCTGGCGCATGTATCACGGCGACGTCGTCCCCGGGTTTCCGCAGCACCCGCACCGCGGCTTCGAAACCGTCACCATCGTCCGAAGCGGCTATATCGATCACTCCGACTCGCTCGGGGCGACGGCGAGGTTCGGGATGGGCGACGTCCAGTGGCTGACGGCCGGCCGGGGCGTCGTGCACTCCGAGATGTTTCCGCTCCTCGATCGCAACGGGCCGAACAGGCTGGAGCTGTTTCAGATCTGGCTGAACCTGCCCGCGAAGAGCAAGATGGCCGACCCGTATTTCACGATGTTCTGGGCAAAGGACATCCCGCACCGCGTGTACGCCGACGCGGCCGGCCGGCGCGTCGAGGTGACGGTCATCGCAGGCTCGCTCGACGGCCAGCAGCCGCTTGCGCCGCCACCGCATTCCTGGGCCGCCGGCGAGGAAGCCGGCCTCGCGATCTGGTCCATCGCGATGGAGCCGGGTGCGGCATGGACAGTTCCCCCGGCGCTGACGGCGGGGACCATGCGCACGCTGCATCTGTTTTCCGGGCGCGGGTTCACGGTCGGCGGACGCGCGGTGGAGGGGCCGGCCGCGGCGCAGGTGGACGCCGGCGTGGCGCTGGCCATCGAAGCGACCGACGGTCCTGCGGAGATCCTTCTCCTGCAAGGACGGCCGATCGGCGAGCCCGTCGTGCAGTACGGACCGTTCGTGATGAACACCCGGCCTGAACTCGAGGAGGCGTTTGCCGACTTTCGGCGCACGCAGTTCGGTGGGTGGCCGTGGCCGGACGACGCGCCGGTGCACGCGCGCGACGCCGGTCGGTTTGCGAAGCACGGCGACGGCCGCGTCGAACACGCCCCGGTTTGAGTAGCGCGGGGCTTTCAGCCCCGCGGACGCGGCCCTCAAAGGGCCGCGCTACGACAGGAGAGCGGTCAATTTAGCAGTGAGGGCAGGGCCGAGCTGTTCGATCTTCGCGATCCGCGTGGCGTTCCTGTAGAAGGACGACACGTTGTGCCCGATGCCGATCGCGGCCAGCCGCACGGGCGACCGGGCTTCGATGTCGCGCACGACGGCCTGCAGGTGACCTTCCAGGTACTCGTGGCCGTTGGCGGCCATCGTCGCCTCGTCCATGGGTGTGCCGTCCGACACGACGACCAGGATCCGCCGCGACTCCGACCGCTGCAGCAGGCGGGCATGCGCCCACTGGAGGGCCTCTCCGTCGATGTTCTCCTTGAGCATCTCGTCGTGCAGGAACAGCCCGAGCGCGACGCGCGCCCGGCGCCAGGGCACATCGGCGCTCTTGATGACGATGTGCTCGAGGGCGTTGAGCCGGCCGGGTTGTTCCGGATAGCCGTTCGCCGCCCACTCGCGCGCCGGCTCGCCGCCGTCCCATTCGCGCGTCGTGAACCCCAGCACCTCGCACTTCACGCCGCAGCGCTCGAGGACGCGCGCGAAGATTTCCACCGTCAGCGCGGCTATCAGCATCGGCCTTCCGCGCATCGATCCCGAGTGATCGATCAGCAGCGTCACGACGGTGCTCGGAAACGGCGATTCGCTTTCCTGTTTGAACGGCCGGGCGCCGCCGCGGCTGGCGATCAGCCTGGCCAGGCGCGACCCGTCGAGCTGTCCCTCGTCGAGATCGAAGCGCCATTCACGAACCTGCTTCGCCATGAGGACGCGAAGCAGCCGCTTCGCCAGGCGCGCCACCAGTGAGCGCACCGACGTCAGCTCGGCGTCGAGCTTCGCCCGGAACTGCGCGAGCTCGTCGCGGCTGGCCAGATCCACGGCGCTGACGACGCGGTCGTGAGCCGTCGTGTAGGCTCGATATCCCAGGTCGCGCCCATCGCCGGCGGCGACACTCGCGCCGGCGGCCGTCCCGGTCTCGGGGCCCTGCGCGGTCCGCCGTTCCTTCTTCAGCGGGGCCCTTGTTCCGCCGGGGTCTCCCCGGTCGGGGAGTGGCCGCGCGACACTCCGCGTGCGGAGTTCGACCCCCTTCCAGGCGTCGCCCGGCTCCTCGATCAGCGGGACCTGCAGCGCGGCCTCCTTCGCCCATGCGGATGCCGCGGAAGCAAATCGTCGTTGATCATCGAGGGCGCCGCCGAGAGCGCGAAGCTCATCGATCAAACGCGAGGGCAGGGCGATCCTGACGCCTGCCGCCATCGCGTCCTTGCCGCTGGGAGCGTGCTGGCCGCTGAAGACTTCGAACGCCAACCAGCGCAGCCCGTCGTTCTGAGCGCCCGGGTGCGCCAGCAGGTTCTTCGCAACGCCGGCCAGCCACCGGACTCCGAGCGCGTCGAGCCGGGCGTCCTCGAGGGCCGCAAACAGATCCGCGGCGGGCTTCTCGGCCGGTTGATGCGCCTGGTGAACGCCCTCGTCGTGAAATCGCTGCCTGATCGCGAGGCGATCGCCGAAGGCGCGCAGGCCGCTGACGGTCGCGGCATCCGAGAGCGCCAGCCGGGCTTCGAGATTTTCAGACGCACGCGGTCCGGCGATCGCGCGCGTGCATGCGCCG
Source organism: uncultured Acidobacteriota bacterium (assembly GCA_963712905.1). Classification (GTDB taxonomy): domain Bacteria; phylum Acidobacteriota; class Vicinamibacteria; order Vicinamibacterales; family CAVVIG01; genus CAVQJU01. The sequence continues at coordinate 411,162 of CAVQJU010000008.1, forward strand.
ACGGCTTCGACGGTGCTCGCGGGGAAGGGGCCCGCCACGCCAGTGACCCTAGTGGCGGCCCGGGCCGGGCCGAGCGACGGCGAGCTCGTCGCCGATGCAGCGCTGGTAGTACTCGGCGACGAGCAATTGTTCGTCCTCGTCGCAGCGGTTCAGGAAGGTCAACTTGAAGGCCAGCGCCTGATCGTGAAACAGCGTCGTGTTTTCGGCCCAGGTGACGACCGTGCGCGGCGACATCACGGTGGACAGATCACCGTCGGCAAACCCGCGGCGCGTGAGGTTGGCCAGGGCGATCATGGCGCTCGCTTTCGCCCGGCCTTCGGGGTTGCGATACTCCGGGCACCGGGCCAGCACGACCTCGACCTCGCGATCGTGCTCGAGGTAGTTGAGCGTGACGACGATGTTCCAGCGATCCATCTGGCCCTGGTTGAGGGGCTGCGTACCGTGGTAGAGGCCGGTCGCATCACCGAGGCCGACCGTGTTCGCCGTGGCGAAAAGGCGGAATGCCGGATGCGGCTCGATGACGCGGCTCTGGTCGAGCAGCGTGAGCCGTCCTTCGACTTCGAGGACGCGCTGGATGACGAACATCACGTCCGCCCGCCCGGCGTCGTACTCGTCGAACACGAGCGCGCAGGGCCGTTGCAGCGCCCACGTCAGCATGCCGGGCTGGAACTCGGTGATCTGCTTGTCGTCCCGGATGACGATGGCGTCCTTGCCGATGAGATCCATGCGGCTCACGTGGCCGTCGAGGTTCACGCGCACGCAGGGCCAGTTCAGGCGCGAGGCTACCTGCTCGACGTGGCTCGACTTGCCCGTGCCGTGGCGGCCCTGGACCATGACGCGGCGGTTGTGCATGAAGCCGGCAAGCAGCGCGAGCGTCGTGTCGCGATCGAAGACATAGTCGGGATCGAGGGGCGGCACGTGCTCATCGGCCCGCGAGAAGGCCGGCACCCGGAGGTCGGTGTCGATCTTGAACAGCTCGCGGGCGGAAAGCGTCACGTCGGGGAGATGAAGGGGAGCTGCGGAGTTGGCGTCGGTATCGGTAACGTCCATGGCGGCGGCTGCCCACGATTGTATCGCGGCGCAAACCGGCGGGCCCGCCACCACAAGACCGCTGATCGGCGTTGGCGCCGAGGCCGAGGCGATCTCGGGGGTTGGGTCACACATATGGTGATCCTCAACGCCCGGGGGCGCCTCAGCCCCGGCTGGGGTGAGGCCAGTCTCCAGTGCAATTCAGACACCAGGAAAGGAGTCGCGGAAATGCCCGAAAAATACGTGCGCCAATGCCGGCATCGCGTTGCGCGACGTCGACAGTCTTCCAACCGGTGTCCTTCTGTCTCCGTGGAGGGCGTATTGAGGCTAGTAGTAATGGAACGCCGCATACACCCCGGCGGCGGCAGCGACCAGGACGGCGGTCTCGATAGCGAGCACGATGATCGCGAACCAGTCGCGTCTCATGGCCACGGCAGTAGAATCCGGCACCGACCGCTCGATGTCTGTCGGGTTTCTGACGGTGCGAATTCAGGCGCAGGCGGCCCGCCGGTCGGCTCCTGAAAGACCAGCCCGCACCTGCGCACGAGAATTCCGTGGTCCGTCGGGTTTCGTACAGACGGTTCTCAAGGCCGAGGTTAAGGTGAGCGTGCAACGCCAGATGAGCGACGAACCCAGGCCGGGGCCGGTGGGCCCTATGGGCATCGACAAGCCCGGCGGGCAACTGTTCGAGTTCCGCAAGGGCGGTGACCACTACGCCTGCGAGCTCCGCGACCACGGGGAGTTCGGCATCGAGGCGCAGTTCCTGCTCAATGGCCATCCCTACATCGCGCGGACGTTCCTGGATCAGCCTGAACTGAACCTCCATGCGCGTGATGTCGCAACGCGCTGGGCCAATGGCCAGCGCGCCGCAATGGAGTAGCGTTCTCAAGGGAGGACAAATGTTCTGGTGGTTCAAACGCGGCGATCAGTACCTCGGCTACGAATCGCGCGAGATTTCCAAAGACGCCTACGAGTTGACGATCCGGATGCCGGACGGCTCCGAGCAGATCGAGCAATTCGGCGACCAGACGGCGCTCCATGATCGGCAGTTGACGCTCGAACACGAGCTGGCGGGCGAGGGCTGGACCGGGCCTCACGGCTGGAATCTGTGACGCGCGGACGGCGCAGCGGTCAGTTCGTGGCTGGCCGCTGGGGCTGGAACAGTTGCGGCGCAAACGCCGACAGGTAGTCGCGCCAATTGAGCCACGTGTGGCCGCCTTCACTCTCGATGAAGACGGGATTGAAGCCGTGCTTCCGGAAGAGGGCGACCGTGCCTCGCGTCGTCTCGATGAGGAAGTCGTCTTTTCCCGTCCCGAACCACAGCAGCCGCAACGAGCGTTTCCCGGCCGGGCCGTCGAGCGCCGGGAGATTCCGCGTCTCGAAGGCCTCCAGCGCACCGCCGGACCCGGGCGGACCGCCGAGGATTCCCGAGCTGAACACGCCCACGTACGCGAACTTGTCGAGCCGCGGGATCGCGATGTTCAACGTCTGGCTTCCGCCCATCGACAGGCCGGCGATGGCACGGTTCTGCCGATCGGCCAGGACGCGGTAATTCTTCTCCACATACGGCATCAGGTCGGTGACGAAGTCGTTCGCAAACGGATCCGGGCCGGCGCCGATTCCGGGCAGGCCCTGCTCGGCCGCAGCGGGCGCACCGACCGCTGCACCAGCGCCGTTCGTGTGGCCGGCCGGCATCACGACGATCATCGGTTTCGCCTTGCCGGCGGCGATCAGGTTGTCCAGGATGAACCCCGCGCGGCCGACCGTCGACCACGATTCGTCCGCGTCGCCGGCACCGTGCATCAAGTACAACACCGGGAAACGCTCGCGGCCGGCCTCGTAACCCGGCGGCGTGTACAAATGCGCACGCCGGATGCCGCCGAGCGCGGTCGAGTTGTAGTGAACGGCTGCGACCGCGCCGTGCGGGACGCTCCTCGTGTCGAACAGATCCGAGCCCGGCACGACAACGAGGCTGTAGACGGTGGTGTTCGCCTGGCTCGTCGCCGGATTGCGCGAGTCGAGCACCGTGAGGCCGTTGACCCCGAATCCGTACCGGTACGCACCCGCGGGAACGGGGCCGACCGTCGCTTCCCAGACCCCATCGGCGTTCTTCGCGAACTGCGTAGCCGGCCCGCGTCCGGGGAAGTTGACGCCCGGGATATCACCCGGGCTGCGCAGTTCGACGCGCTGCGCGTCGGGCGCGACCACGCGGAAAGTGACGCGGCGGTCGGCGCCGACCTCCGGCGAAACGGCGGGTCTTGGCGGCACAGCGCCGGGAGGCGGCGCGGGCGTCTGTCCGGCAAGAGCGATGTTCACGGCAAGGACACTGGCGGCGGCCAGGCAGAACGCTCGCGGCATGATGAGGTCTCCGAGGCGAATAGTCGTCGCTTCGACGGGACGAGTCAACCATCCCGTGCGTTGCGCGCCGGCGCGTATGATGAACGCCGACAATGGTCCTCAACCTTCACGCCTTGCTGATCTTTCTGGGCTGCTGCGCGCTCATCGCGTTTGTGACGGCCAACGGCAGCGGCGCCTGGTTTCACCTCGCCGAAGCCGCATCCACCATCGTCATCCTGGCTGGTGTCGCGGGACTGTTGAACCGGCGCGGCGCCCAGCGCCGCTGAATCGCCCGATTCACGACTCTCGGTCTCACCAGATTCCCGTTGACTCGTCTTCAGCTCAACCGTTAGCGTACGCAACCAATGCGGCTGAAACCGCCCGCGATTCTGGCAGTGGCCCTCATGACCCTGGTGGGCCTGGCCGGGTGCATCAAGTCCCTCCCAGGGGCTCCATCTGAACTCTCGACCGGAATCGTTATCTATCTGGATGTGAACTTCGAGGGAGAGTCCGCGCATGTCACGCAGGACATCTCGGATTTGAGAGACGTCAATGGACCTTGCAAGTACACGGACTTCTCGGATTTCTTCGCGGACGATTACCTCTCCAGCTATGGCTGGAGTGACTGCATTTCCTCTATACGAGTCGCGCCCGGATGGCGAGCCATCCTGTACCGTGACGACAGCTACACAGACGATTCAGTGGAGATCACGGCGGACGTTGCGGATCTGAGACAGATGAGCCACGACTGTCCGCGCGGCGGACTCAATGACTGTGTGACATCAATCAGAGTCCGTCGAGAGTAGGGCACGGGCACGCAGATCTAGCGACGCGACTATTTGCGAACGAGCATCGCCGCAAACGCCAAGGACATGGCCGTGAACATGGCGACCAGTCGCACCTGGTGCCATTGCCACCACATCGCTCGCGGGAACACGACAGCTGCCGGAGCACGGGTGAACCCGTGCTCGGCGTGCTGACTGTAATTTCGTGATTTAGATGGTGGCGAGGGGCGGAATCGAACCGTCGACACTACGATTTTCAGTCGTATGCTCTACCAACTGAGCTACCTCGCCACTCGAGGCATCGCTTCGTGCAGCCGAACCCAAATCATAGCACGCACGGTCCCTTTACGCGGTGTGGGCCGGCGGCCTGGCCCTCGACCTCGCGTAAGTAACCTCCGTGTGTTCGCGCGATGACATCGTGCCACCGCGCGGCGACACCCGATGCATCGCTCCGTGCCTGTTTATGCGCTCCTGATTTTCAAGCCCAGTAAAACCCCCGCCCGCACGAACCTGCGCCCCGTCCGTTCGTGGCATCTCGCCTGCAGCCGTATCCCAGGCCAATCGTAAAAAGACCGCCAACACAAGCAAGCTGCAAGGAAAAGGAGGACGCAGTCGTGAGGAAAACGAAGGAATCGGTATGCGCGACCCTGTCGGTTCGCGCGGGAGGTAAATGATGATTGCTCGTTATCTCGGAACAGCAGCCGTGATCGTCGGACTGGCCGTGTCGTCCCTGGCGTGCTCGAAGTCGAACACCTCGCCCACGACGGTCAGCTCCATCGCCATCACCGGCGCCGCGCCCGCGGTGGGCGCGTCCGCTCAGTTCACGGCCATAGCGACGATGATGGACGGCACCACGCAGGACGTGACGTCAACGGCGACGTGGCAGTCGTCGAACACCAGCGACGCCACGGTGTCGGCGACCGGTGTCGTCACCAGCGTGTCGGCCGGATTCGTGCAGATTCAGGCGACGTATCTCGATGTGACCGGCACCGATACGCTCACGATCGGATCGTAGGCGGACCAGGCGTCGGCCGCGGGCAGGTCCCGCGCGCCGGCGTCAATCGTCCACGTCCACGTCCGCCTTCACCGCTGACGCGCTACACGTTCTCGAAGGAGAGCGGCAGCGGACGGCGGCCGTCGACGTCCCTGACTCCCAGTTCCAGGGCCACACCCGCAGCCACCAGGACCTGGCCGGTCCGCTCGTGCAGCCGCGGGTCGCGCGCCAGCGCGGCGACGACCCGGCCGATGAACTCCGGGCTCTCGCTGTTCGACAGATCGAGCCACTCGGCCGCCGCCAGCACGGCTTCGGTCCGGACCATCCCCGGATAGAGCGACACGACGGTGACGCCGTGCGGCTCGAGCTCGCGCGCCGTGTCGGCCGTGAGCTTGTCCGTCGCGGCCTTGGACACGCCGTAGATCGCGTTGCCGATGCGCTTCTGCGCGGCCCAGTGGCTGATGTTGACGATGAGGCCGCGTTTGGCCGGGACCATGACCCGCGCGGCACGCGCGCTGACCATAAACGCCGCGCGGACACCCGCGTCGATCATCCCCGCCCAGCGGTGCGCCGGTTGTTCCCAGAAGGGAAGCCCCCAGGTGAACGCACCGTTTTCCATCATGCGTTCGTACCCGCCCCACGCCGAGTTGACGACGACGTCCAGCCCGGCGTCGGACGTGACGTCTGCGATGCGCGCAAACGCCGCGTCCGTTTCGTCGTCTCGCGTGTGGTCGCACGGAATGCGGATGACCGGCGCCGGCAGGTCAGCCGCGGCCACAGATCGTCCTGTGGCGAACACGGTATAGCCAGCCTCGGCCAGCGCGGCGGCGGCGCCGCGCCCGACACCACGGCTGGCGCCGGTGACGAGCGCGACCGCCACGGGTTACCCGGCGACGGCTTCGATGTCGCGAACCAGCCCCAGCTCACGCCGGACGCGATCTTCGATCGTCCGCGCGATGTCCGGGTTTTCCTTGAGGAACTGCTTGGCGTTCTCGCGCCCCTGTCCGAGACGCTCGCCGCCGTACGCGAACCACGCGCCGCTTTTCTCGATGATCCGCTTCTCGACGGCCAGATCGAGGAGATCGCCCATGCGCGAGATGCCCTCGCCGTACATGACGTCGAACTCGGCCTCGCGGAACGGGGGAGCGACCTTGTTCTTGACGATTTTCACGCGCGTGCGCCCGCCGACGACGGCATCGCCGTCCTTGATGCTGGCGATGCGCCGGATATCCACGCGGACCGACGCGTAGAACTTGAGCGCGCGGCCGCCCGTCGTGGTTTCCGGGTTGCCGAACATCACGCCGATCTTCTCGCGCAGCTGGTTGATGAAAATGAGCGAGGTCTTCGACTTCGAGACGACGCCGGTCAGCTTTCGCAGCGCCTGCGACATCAGCCGGGCCTGCAGGCCCATCTGCGCGTCGCCCATGTCGCCTTCGATTTCTGCTTTCGGCACGAGGGCCGCCACCGAGTCCACGACCACGACGTCCACGCCGGTCGATCGGATGAGGACCTCGACGATCTCGAGCGCCTGCTCGCCGTTGTCGGGCTGCGACACCAGCAGGTTGTCGAGATCCACGCCGAGCTTCTGCGCGTACGCGGCGTCCAGCGCGTGCTCGGCATCCACGAACGCGGCCATGCCGCCCAGTTTCTGCGCCTCGGCGATCACCTGCAGCGCGAGCGTCGTCTTGCCGGACGACTCGGGTCCGAAAATCTCGATGACCCGCCCGCGCGGCACGCCGCCTACGCCCAGCGCGTAGTCGATGCTGATGGACCCGGTGGAGATCGCATCGATCGGCTGAATCGGGCCCTTCTGGCCCAGCCGCATGATGGAGCCCTTGCCGAACTGTTTCTCGATCTGCCCGACGGCCAACTCGACGGCCTTGGCTTTCTCGCGGTCCATCCGGTTGTCTTCCTTCTCGGGTCGCTCAATTCTCTCGACGGTGGCTGGTGGCATGCGGGTTCTCCTTCTGGGCGCGCTTATTCTAGGATCGTGCCGGGCGAAAGTCAACGGCAATTCCGTGCAGGTAAACAGTGAACATATTTAGCAACAACAACTTATAGGGTCAGGCACTTTCGCCTCGCAATCGCAGGATTGCAGATTCTGCCATCATACGGGCGACGATGCCGAGCCCGATTGGCCACGCGCTGGGCGGTCTGGCGGTCGCCTGGGCCGCGGACCTGCTGCCCCTGCGGTCGGCCCCCGGCAGGTCTGAAGCCTTGCGGCCCGAGTACTTCTGCGTGGCCCTGGCCGTCCTTCCCGACGCCGACCTGCTGCTGCCCATCGCGCACCGTACCGTCACGCACAGCTTCGCGGCCGTGGCTGCGGTGGCGCTCCTGATGATTATCGCGAGCGGCGTGACAGGGAAGGTCACGGCGAGATTCGCTGTGGCGTGCGTCGCTGCGTACGCATCGCATCTCCTGCTCGACTGGCTCCAGGCCGATCCGACGCCGCCGCTCGGCATTCAGGTGTTCTGGCCGGTCTCGTCCGCGTGGTTCATCTCAGGCTGGGACATCCTGCGGCCGACCGAACGGCGGCACATGTTCGAGCCCGCCACGATGCAGCGCAACGTCGTCGCGGTCGTTCAGGAGATCGTGATTCTCGCGCCCGTCGCGGCCGCGGCGTGGCTAGTACCGAGTAAAAGCCCTTGCCGGACTTCCGGCCGAGATGGCCGGCCGCGACCATCCGTCGGAGTAGGGGGCACGGCCGGAACTTGGGATCACCGAAGCCGGTGTGCAGCACCGTGAGGGCGGCGAGGCAGACGTCGAGGCCGATGAAATCCGCCAGCGCGAGCGGTCCCATCGGATGGTTCATCCCGAGCTTCATCACGGTGTCGATCGCCTCGGGCGTGCCGACGCCTTCCATCACCGCGAACATCGCCTCGTTCAGCATCGGCATGAGGATCCGGTTGCTGATGAAGCCCGGGTAGTCCGCGGACTCGACCGCAACCTTCCCCAGCGCGGCGCACAGCTCGGAGGCAGTTCGCATCGACGCGTCCGATGTGGCCTGCCCGCGGACCAACTCGACGAGCGTCATCAGCGGCACGGGGTTCATGAAGTGCATGCCGAGCATGCGATCGGCGCGCCCCGACGCCGCCCCGAGCGCCGTAATCGAAATAGACGACGTGTTCGACGCCAGGATCACGTCCGGCTTCGCGATCGCGTTCAGCCCGCTGAACAGCGCGCGCTTCGCGTCGGCGTCCTCGACGATCGCCTCGACGATGTAGTCGGCCGCGGCGAGGCGGTCGACACCGGTCGCCATCTGGAGGCGCCCGAGCGCGGCGTCGCGGGCGGCGGCCGTGAGCTTGTTCTTCTCGACGAACTTCGCGAGGCTGCGCTCGATCTCGGCGCGCGCGCGATCGAGCACCGGCTGCGCGACGTCCACGAGGCAGACGGCGAACCCCGCCTGCGCGAACACCTGCGCGATGCCGTTCCCCATCGTGCCCGCGCCAACCACACCGACGGTTTTGATATTCATGAAGAAGCGCGATCAACTCACGGACGAGGCCACAGAGGCACAGAGATCACGGAGGAATCATACCTTCCTCGTAGAACAAGGTTGCTCTGTGTCCTCTGAGCCTCCGTGGCCCTGTTCGTTGTCACAATCGTTCAACTGCCAGCGCGACGCCGTTGCCGCCGCCGAGGCAGAGTGTCGCGATGCCGCGCCTCAGGTTCCGCTCTTTGAGCGCGTAGAGGAGCGTCGTGAGAACGCGGCTGCCGCTCGAGCCGATCGCGTGGCCCAGGGCGACGGCGCCGCCGTTAACGTTGACCTTCGCCGGATCGAGATCGAGCTCGTTGAGCACGGCGACCGCCTGCACGGAAAACGCCTCGTTCAACTCGAAGAGATCGACATCGGCGAGCGCCCATCCGGTCTTGTCGAGCAGCCGGCGGACGGCGTCCACCGGGGTCATCAGCACGAATTTCGGCGAGAGGCCGCTGGTGGCCTGGCCCACGATCTGTGCGAGCGGTGACAAGCCGAGATCGCGCGCGCGGCCGGCGGACATGACGACCAGCGCGGACGCGCCGTCGTTGACGCCCGGGGCGTTGCCCGCCGTCACTGTCCCGTTGGCCTGAAATGCCGGCGCAAGCTTTCCGAGCGCCTCGACGGTCGAATCGGCGCGGATGCCTTCGTCCCGGTCAACGACGGCGGGTGGCCCTTTCTTCTGCGGGATCGACACGGGGAGGATCTCGGCCGCGAAGCGGCCGGCTTCGGTCGCCGCCGCCGCCTTCTGGTGGCTGAGCGCGGCGTACGCATCCTGCGCCGCGCGGCCGACGCGGTAACGTTCGGCGACGACTTCGCCCGCGTTGCCCATGTGGCACTGCTCGAAGGCGCACCACAGGCCATCCACGATCATCGCGTCGAGCAGTTCGGCGTTGCCCATCTTCGCGCCTTCGCGCACGCGCGGCAGCAGATACGGGCAGTTGCTCATGGACTCCATGCCGCCCGCGACGGCGATCTCGATGTCGCCGGCGCGAATCGCCTGGTCGGCCAGCATCACGGCCTTGAGACCCGATCCGCAGACCTTGTTCACGGTCAGCGCGGCGACGTGGTCGGCCAGCCCGCCCCGAAGCGCGGCCTGGCGCGCGGGGTTCTGTCCCAGCCCCGCGCTCACCACGTTGCCCATGATGCACTCGTCGACCATCGCCGGGGCGATCCCCGCGCGGCGCACGGCCTCGGCCACGACGAGCGCGCCGAGCTCCGTCGCCTTCAGCGTCTTGAGCGCGCCGAGAAACTTCCCGGTGGGCGTGCGGACGGCGGAGACGATTACGGAAGGTTCAGGGTTCAAGGTTCAGGGTTCAAGGTTCGCGGTTCGACGTCGTGCGTTCTACGTTCGCCGTTCCCTGACACTCAGCTCTTTGACCGCGTCAGGGCCGAGCAGCGTGTCCATGCGGCGGAGGATCAGGGCAGACGCGCGGCGGACTTCCTGGGCCCACTGGCGGGTTGCGGCGTCGACGATGAGCGTCGTCCCTTCGAGCCGCACCGCGGTCTCTCGCTCCAGCGCCGGGCCGACGGCGGCACGCCACACAAACGTCACTTTGCCGGGCGACAGGGGCGCTGCCCGCAGCAGCTCGGCGAGCGCGCCGGGAACCGCGGAGCTGAGCGGCCGCATCAAATCGATCTTATCATTCAGCCTCACATGCGCCTGGTCCTTGCGTCCACGTCCCCGCGCCGCGCCGAGCTGCTCCGCGCGGCGGGCTTCACCTTCGACGTCCTGCCCGTCGACATCGACGAGGGTGTGCGCGCCGGAGAAACGCCCCGCGACTACGTCCGGCGGCTGGCGGCCGAGAAATCGGCGGCGGCCTGGGACGCCTCCAGGAATGTAGCGCGGGGCTTTCAGCCCCGCGACGGCGGCCCTGAAAGGGCCGCCCTACAGGATCTCATCGTCCTCGGCGCAGACACGGCAGTGGTCGTGGACGACCAGATCCTGGGCAAGCCCCGCGACGACCAGGAGGCGGCCGCCATGCTCCGGCAGTTGTCGGGCCGCCGCCACGAGGTCCTGACGGGCGTGAGCCTGCGGTCGCACCGCGGAGAACGGGGATTTATCGGCGCGACCGGCGTCTATATGATGGAGCTCCGCGACGAGGACATCGCCTGGTACCTGGCAAGCGGCGAGGGCCGCGACAAGGCCGGCGCCTACGCGATTCAGGGCCTCGCCTCGCGGTTTATCCCGGGAATCGACGGGTCCTACGCCAACGTGGTCGGGCTCCCTGTCGCCGACGTTTCGTTACTCCTGAGCGCGCTTGCATCGGCGGGGTAGTCGGGCTATTCTGACGCTGAAATCTTTCCCAGAAGTCCTTATGGCACATCGATATATCAAGATCGGCATCACCGCACTCGTGCTGGCGTCCGCATTCGGCTTCCTGATGTGGACGACGCTGCAGAACGGCACCGAGTACTTCAAGCACGTGGACGAGGTCGTCGCCGAGCGCCAGGCCTGGGAAGGAAAGGCGCTGCAACTGCACGGCTACGTGATTCCTGGATCAATCTTTCGAAACACCAACACGCTTGAATACCGATTCAAGATCCAGAACAACCCGATCCGTGCCGAGAAACCAGGCAACGTGATGACCGTGACGTACTCGGGCATCGTCCCCGATACATTCAAGGGCGAGGCCGAAGTCGTCCTGCACGGCAAGCTCAGCTCGGAAGGGTTTCACACCGACCCGAACGGCGTGATCGCCAAGTGCCCGTCGAAATACGAAGCGGCCTCGGGATCCTGAGATGTCATCCCTTGGTTCATTCCTCCTCCTTGCCGCCTTCGTCGTCTGCAGTTACGCCGCTGTCATCTCCGTCGTGGGAGCCCGCCGCCGCTCGCGGGCGCTGATTGAGAGCGGCATCGGCGCGTTCTACCTGATCGCCGCGCTGATGGCGGTGGCCTCCGCGGTCATGGTCAACGCGTTCCTGACCGACGATTTCACGATCAAGTACGTCGCCCACTACTCGGAAGCCGCGCAGCCCCTCTTCTACAAGATCACGTCGTACTGGGGCGGCCTCGACGGCTCGATCATGTTCTGGGTGTTCCTGCTGTCGATCTTCGGTTCGTGCGCCGTTTACACAAACCGGGAACGGCATCGCGAGCTGATTCCGTACGTCGTCGCCACCATCGCCGTCGTGCAGGGGTTCTTCCTGTTCCTGATGGTGGTGCACAAGAACCCGTTCACGACGTTCCTGACGGCGGCGGAACCCGATGGCAAGGGGCTGAACCCGCTGCTGCAGAACTACTGGATGGCGATTCACCCGCCGTCCCTCTACACGGGCTTCGTCGGCATGACGATCCCGTTCGCGTTCGGCATCGCCGCGCTCATCACCGGGCACCTGGACGACTCGTGGCTGCGCGCCGTCCGCCGCTGGACGATGGTCAGCTGGCTGTTCCTGTCCTTCGGCCTGACGCTCGGGATGATCTGGGCCTACGAAGTGCTCGGCTGGGGCGGCTACTGGGGATGGGATCCGGTCGAGAACGCCGGGCTGCTGCCATGGTTCACGGCCACCGCATTTCTGCACTCGGTGATGGTGCAGGAGCGCCGCAGCATGCTGCGCGTCTGGAACGTCGTGCTCGTGATCACGACGTTCTTCCTGACGATCTTCGGGACCTTCATGACGCGTTCGGGCGTGGTGCAGTCGGTGCACGCGTTCGGCGAAGACGTGGAACTGGCGCGCCTGTTCATCGGCTTCATGGTGGTGATCGTCACGTTCAGCTTCGGCCTGGTCATCTACCGGCTGCCGCTGCTCCGGGCCCGCAACGAGCTCGACTCGTGGATTTCCCGCGAGGCGGCGTTCCTCGTCAACAACTGGATCCTGTTGTTCTCGGCGTTCTTCATCCTGTTCGCGACGATGTTCCCGACGCTCAGCGAGGCTGTCACGGGCAACCGCATCGCGGTCGCGCAGCCGTTCTTCAACAAGTGGATGCTGCCGATCGGGTTCATCCTGCTGTTCCTGACCGGTATCGGCCCGCTGCTCGCGTGGCGCAAGTCCGCGATCAGCAACCTGCGCGACTCGTTCCTGTTCCCAGTCAGCGCGGGGATCGTTACGGCGGCGGCCCTCGCCGCGCTCGGCTTCAGGGTCTGGGTGTCGGGCCTGTGCTTCGCGCTGTGCGCGTTCGTGGCGGGAACGGTCGCCCAGGAATTCTGGCGCGGCGCGAACGTGCGTCGGCGGGCGACGGGCACGGACGTCTTCACGGCGCTCGTGGGCCTGGTCGGCCGGAACAAACGCCGGTACGGCGGCTACATCGTCCATGTCGGCATCGTGCTGATCTTCCTCGGCTTCGCTGGGAACGGGTACAAGCGCGACCAGCAGATGCTGCTCAAGCTGGGCGAAAAGGGCACCATCGGCGCCTACACCGTCCGCAACGACGGCATCAAGCTCACTGACGACGGCCAGAAGCAGGTGACTCACGGGGTACGTCGGCGGTCTTCAAGGACGGCAAGCAGCTCGACACGATGTACCCGGGCAAGTCGTCGTTCCACAAACACGAAAGCGAGCCACCGCGCACGGACGTGGCGATCCGTCGCACGCCGGCCGAAGACTTCTACGTCATCATGCCGGCCGTCGAGCTCGGCACGCAGACGATGAGCCTGGAGATTCACATCAATCCGCTGGTGAATTGGATCTGGATGGGCTTCGGCATCATGGCGTTCGGCACCGGCATTGCGCTGCTGCCGGAGAGCACGTTCGCCTTTGCGATGGCGAAAATGCCGGCCGAGGCCGCGACGACGGCGCTGACCATCCTTCTGTCCTTCGGGCTCGTCCTCGGCGGCGGCACGAAAGCGTCGGCCCAGATGACCGGCGACGCGGCGACCCAGACCTCGCACTACGCCCGCACGCCGGCCGAGGCCAAGCTGCAGCACGAGATCGTCTGCACCTGCGGCTGCGGCCACATCACGATCGCGGAGTGCCGCAAGGATCCGTGCGTCACGTCCCACGAACTGCGCGGGGAAGTTGCGGCCTTGATCGACCAGGGCAAGTCGCACGACGAGATCATCCAGGCGGTCGTCGCGAACCACAGCGAGGAAGTGCTCGGCGCGCCGATCGACAAGGGCTTCAACCGGCTGGCCTGGCTGTTTCCGTACCTCGCCGGCGCCACCGGCGCCATCCTCATCGGGCTGTCCGCGATGAAGTGGACGCGCCGCGCGGAACCCGCCGCGGCAACGGCGGCGCCGATCGACGCGGAGATGGCCGAACGTCTCGACGATGAGCTCAGAAACCTCGACTGACAGCCCGCGATCCGACCAGGGCCTGCAGGCCTGGCAGTTCTTCGTTCTCGCGGCGCTCGGCTGCGCGACGGCGGCGACGTTTCTCGCCCGCGGGCAGGGCTACCTGCCCATCCTCCTGATCTCCGTCCTGATGGCGGCCACGGTGCTCGTCGGCATCGCCATGTTGCGGGCCGTCCGGCCGCTCGTGTCCGAGCACGACGATCGGACGACGATGGTAGGGCAGCGGACACGCGCCGCCCTCGAGCGCGAAAAGCTCCTCGCCCTGCGCGCCATCAAGGAGCTCGAGTTCGACCGCGCGATGGGGAAGCTCTCCGAATCGGACTGGCAGGAGATGTCCGGCCGTCTGCGCGCGCGCGCCGCGCGCCTGATGCGTCAGCTCGACGCCGGCGCGGGCTACCGCGAGCAAGTCGAACAGGAAGTGGCCAAGCGTATCGGGAGCTCCGAGACCGAGGCGCCGGCCGCGCGTTTCTGTTCGGCGTGCGGGACCGCGAGGGACGCCGATGCGAAGTTCTGCAAGAATTGCGGGACGAAGCTATGACGCGACATGAGGTCGGGCGAGGCGGGCAGGACGGGCAGGGCAGGCTGGGACGGACAGCCACGCTGCTCGTATGCCTGATCGTGTTCGCTGGTGCGAGCGCCTTTGGCCAATTTCAGATGCCCGATCCGAAGCAGATGGCGGGCATCCCGCGGCCGGTCGACGATCTGCCGGCGGGCAGCGTCTCGGTGCGTCTGATCCGCGGTCAGCTCTCGAACAACATCGTCGACCATCCGGTCGAATTGCATTTCGGCAACGGCCGGGTGCTCACCGTCAAGACCGACGAAGGCGGCCGCGCGCAGTTCGACAAGCTGCCGGCCGGGTCGCCCGTGAAAGCCAGCGCGGACGTGGACGGCGAACGGCTCGAGTCCCAGGAATTCCTCGCGCCGGCGCAGGGCGGCATCCGCCTGATGCTGGTGGCCACGGACAAGGCGGCCGCGGCGAAAAGCGGCGTGCCGGCCGTGACCGGACAGGTCGCGCTCGGCGGCGACACGCGCATCGTGCTCGAGCCAGGCGATGAAGTCATCGACGTGTATTTCCTCCTCGACATCGTCAACAGCGCGAGCACGCCCGTGACACCCGCAACGCCGTTTCGCTTCGACATGCCGGCCGGGGCGCAGGGCACGACCCTGATGGACGGCTCGTCGCCGCTGGCGAAAACCAGCGGGTCGCACGTTACCGTGGACGGCCCGTTTCCGCCGGGACGCACGACGGTCCAGGTGGCGTGCCAGCTCCCGGTGACGGCTGGGTCGATGGACGTCGTGCAGTCGTTTCCGGCGAACCTCGAGCGCCTGGCCGTCCTGGTGAGGAAGGTCGGCGACACGAAACTGGCCTCGCCGCAGCTCCAGCAGCAGCGGGACGTTCCGAACGAGGGCCAGATCATCATCGCCGCCATGGGCGGCGCGGTGGCGGCGGCCCAGCCGATCACCCTGACGCTGTCCGAACTGCCGCACCACAGCCTGGCGCCGCGCTGGATCGCGCTGTCCATGGCCGCCCTCATCGTTCTTGCCGGCGTCTGGGCCGGGACTCGGCCCGACGACTCGTCGGCACGTGAAGGCGAGCGCAAGCGGTTGATCGCCCGTCGCGAAAAGCTCCTCGCCGAGCTGGTCCGGCTCGAGAACGACTACCGCAGCGGCCGGGCGGAGCGGGCGAAATACGCGTCGCGCCGAGAAGACCTCGTCACCTCGCTCGAGCATGTGTACAGCGCGCTCGACGACCCCGACGACCCCGTGGGCGTCGCGGCCTGATGGTCCAGTTCGACGAAGTTCGGCTGGTCGATGTGTCGCGGCACTTCGGCCGGCGCCGTGCTGTCTCGCAGATTTCCCTCACGATTCGCTCCGGCGAAATCCTCGGCCTGCTTGGCCCGAACGGCGCGGGCAAGTCCACCATCATCGGGATGCTCGCGACGCTGGTCGCGCCGACCTCAGGCAGCATCACCTACGGCGGAGCGGCCGCCCGCGCGCTCGGCGGCCGGCTGCGGAGCGCCATCGGACTCCTGGCCCACGAGCTTCACCTCTACACCGAGCTGTCCGCCAGACAGAACCTGACCTTCTTCGCGCAGCTTCACGGGCTCGGCGCGAACGGCGCGGTTGATCGCGGCCTGGCTGCCGCCGGCCTCACCGATCGGGCCGACGACGAAGTGTCGGGGTTCTCGCGCGGGATGCGCCAGCGGCTCGCCCTCGAGCGCGCCCTCCTGCACGATCCGCGGCTGGTGCTCATGGACGAGCCGTTCACGGGTCTGGACGACGCCGCCACGCAGATCGTCACGGACCGGCTGCGCCGCCTGGCCGCGGCCGGTGCGATCATCGTCATGGCGACGCACGACCTCGACCTGGCCGACGGGCTCGTGAGCCGCGTGGCAGTGGTGCGAGGCGGGCGGCTCATCAAGGACGAAGCGGGCGGGCAGAACCTCCGGGCGCGCTATCGCGCGCTGGTCGGCAACTGAGATGTTCCTCAAAGTTGCCGTCCTGGTGTTGAAGAAAGACCTCGCCATCGAGGCGAAGAGCCGCGAAATCCTCTACACGACGGTCTTCTTCGCGATCTCGTGCCTGTTGATCTTCTCGGTCGCGTTCGTCAAGGAAGGCGTGCCCGCCGAGGATGCGGCGTCCGGCATCCTGTGGATCGCGCTGGCGTTCTCGGGCACGATTGCGCTCGGCCGCACGTTCGAGCGCGAACGCTACGGCGAGACGCTGCGGGCGCTGCTCATGGCGCCGGCGTCGCGGCCGGCCATCTACGTCGGCAAGCTCCTCGGCATGATCCTGTCCATGCTGTCCACCCAGGTGGTCCTGCTGCCGCTCGTGGCATTCCTGTTTCGCGCGCCGCTGTTCGCGCGGCCTCTGCTGTTGGCGGCGCTCCTCGGCCTCGGGACGCTCGGGTTCGCGTCGGTGGGGACGCTGTTCGCGGCGATGCTCGTGCGGACGCGGAGCCGGGATGCGCTGCTGCCCATCCTGTTGTATCCGATCACGGTACCCGTCATCATAGCGGGCGTACGGGGAACATCGGCCCTCGTGCAGGCGCCGCCGGACGAGGCGATCGCGACGCTCTGGATAGGCCTGCTGACGGGTTTCGACGTGGTGTTCGTGACGCTGGCGTTGTGGACGTTCGAACCGCTCATGACCGAATAGGGCAGGCGGGGCGGGCAGGACTGGCGGGGCCGGCAGGGAAAAGACTGATGCGAAAATTGTTCATTCCGGCCGTCGTTGTCGCGGCGGCGATGTTTGCGTGGGCGCCGATCGGCATCGCGCGCGTCGAGTACGAGTCCACGATGCTGCTCGTGCAGAAGATTTTCTACTTCCACTTCGCGACGTGGATGGCGGTGACGGCGTCGGTCATGGTCTGCGGGATTGCCAGCGCGATCTACCTGTTCAAGGGCACGGCGGCCGCCGACCATTACGCCGTCGCGTCGGCCGAGCTCACGACGATTTTCTGCCTGTTCGGCATGTTCAGCGGCTCGTTGTGGGGCCGCAAGGCGTGGGGCGTCTGGTGGCAGTGGGACGCGCGCCTCACGATGGCGTTTCTGCTCGAGCTCGTGTTCTTCGGATATCTCCTCGTACGGAAGTACGGCGGCCCCGGCGCCGAGAAGCTGGCGGCGGCCATGGGCATTTTCGGCGCGGCGACCGCGCCGTTCATTTACAAGTCGGTGGACTGGTGGCGCACGATCCATCCGCAGACGACCGTCATGAAGACGCTGGGCGACAAGTTCCCGGCCGCCTGGAACCTCGTCTGGTTCTGCTCGGCGGCGTTTCTGCTGCTGTTCGTGATCGCTCTGGCCGCGCGGGTCCGGCTCGAGCAGCTGCGGGCCCAGCTGGACCGCGCCTATCTGACCGCTGAAGAATGATCGAATGATGGAGTGATGATGGTTCGTCGAATTCGAGTGTGCCTCATGTCGCTGTTGGCCGTGCCGTTCACGGCGGCGACCGCGTTCGCGCTTCAACAGCCGGCAGCGCAGGACGGCTTCGTGCCGGTGACCGGAGTGCCGGCCAGCGAGCAGATCCCGGCCGCGCCGCTCGTCGTCGGGGCGTATGCCTTCTTCCTGCTGCTGATGATGTTCTATCTCTGGACGATCTGGCGCCGCATCGGCAAGGTCGAGGCCGACATGCAAGCGCTCGAACGGCGCCAGGGCGCCGGCGGGAGCCACACCGGGTGACAGCCGGTCACTTCATCTTCATCCCGTCCGTGCTGCTCGCCGGGCTCGTGATCGGATGGATCCTCGGTTCGCGGGCGGCTCGGGATGCCTACGCGGCCGAACTGCGCCGGCGGGAAGAGAAAGCCGCGCGCGCGGCGGAGAAGGCGGGCAGGACGGGCTAAAAACGTAGCGCGGGGCTTTCAGCCCCGCGGACGCGGCCCTGAAAGGGCCGCGCTACGTGCGCTAGCGTCCCACGGCAAGCCGCTGGGCAAGCACGTCAGGCAGGCCGGCCTTCAGCACCTTCGCCTGCGTCGTCTCGATCGGATAATCCACGCGGAACAACTCGATCTTCTTCGCCGCCGTGTCCACGAGGGCGTAAGCTGCGCGCGGATCGCCGTCGCGCGGCTGGCCGACCGACCCCGGATTCAGCAGGTACTTCGACCCGGCCTTCAGCGTGATCACTTCGTGCGAGGCGTCCGCCGCGCCGATGGTGTCCACGCGGCCGTCGGCGAGCTCGAAGGTCACGGGCCAGTGCGTGTGGCCGAACAGGCAGAGCGGCCGCTGCGACGTCTTGAGCGCCCGCACGGCGTCGAGCTCGTCGAAGATGTACGCGTCTTCGTCGAACGGCGAGCCGTGGCAAATCTCCACGACATCGTCCACGACGACCGGGCCGCGAGGCAGCGCCGCGAGCCACTCGCGGTTGGCCGGCGTCAGCTTGTCGTGCGTCCAGTGCGCGGCCCGTTTCGCCACGGAGTTGAAGCCGTCCGCCTGCTCAAGGCCGCAGGCCACCTTGTCGTGGTTGCCGCGCACGATTGCGGCGGCGTCGAGCGCCTGCGTGCGCGCGATCACGGCATTGGGATCCGCGCAGTAGCCGACGAGGTCGCCGAGCACGAGGGCGCGGTCGTAGCCCCGCGAGGCAGCGGCGGCCAGGCAGGCCTCCATGGCTTCGAGGTTGGCGTGGATGTCGGTCAGGACGAGGTAGCGCATCGTGATCAGGACGTCGCCAGCTATTCTGCTATGCCTGCAGCCAGTCGACCAACTGCTCGACGAGCGCATCGACGCTGGCACGCCCGGCGTCCAGGCGGACGTGGGCGTGCTCGTAGGCGGCGCGCCGCGCGTGATACAAGCGCTCCAACGCGACGCGATCGGCGGCGAGCGGACGGCGGCCGTCTGCCGGGATACGCGCAATCAACCGTTCGATGGGCGCATCCAGCCAGACCGACGCCCCGTCGTGGTTGATGACGGCCCGGTTCACCGGGTCTACGAACGTCCCGCCCCCGGTGGCGACGACCACGTGGCGTTTCGGCAGCTGTTCCGTGAGTACCTCGCGTTCGGCCGCCCGGAAGTAGGGCTCGCCGTGCCGCGCGAAGATCTCCGAGACCGGCAGGCGCTCGCGTTGCTCGATGAGCTCGTCGATGTCCACGGGCTGCCAGTCGAGGCGCCTGGCCAGCGCGCGGCCGACACTCGTCTTGCCCGCCCCCATGAACCCCACGAGATAGACCTTGTCCGCTTTCACGCGACGAGCCGCGCGAGCGTCTCGAAGAAGCCCGGATAGGAGATGGCGACCGAATCGGCGCCGAGGATGCGCGAGGGCGATCCCCCGGCGAGCGCCGCGATGGCAAAGGCCATCGCCATGCGGTGATCGCCGTGCGCGTCGGCCTGACCGGAGCCGGTGGCCGTCGTTCCGGCCTCTCCGGCGACGAAACCGTCGGGGCGCTCGTCCGCGGGGATCCCCAGCGCGCGAAACCCGGCCACGAGCACCGCGATGCGGTCGCTTTCCTTGACGCGCAACTCGGCCGCGCCCCGGACGCTCACTTCGCCACCGTGACCCGCCAGCGCGGCAATTGCCGGGAGTTCGTCGATGAGCCCGGGCACTTCGTCCGGCGCGATGTCGACCCGGCCGATGCGATCGCCTTCGACGATGATCGTGCCGACCGGCTCGCCCGCATCGCTCGACGTCTGGTGAAAATCGACCCTGGCGCCAAACCGGCGGAGCACCCCGATCAGGTCGGTCCGCGTCGGGTTCAGGCCGACTTCCTCGATTTCCACCCGCGATCCCGGGCAGGCCGCCGCCGCCGCCATCCAGAACGCGGCTGACGAAAAGTCGCCAGGCACGGCGAGGGTCCGGCCGGCCAGCGTCGTCTGGCCGCCGGTGACGGCCACGCGCGTGCCGGTCGCGTCGGTGTCGACGTGGCCGCCAAACGCCAGCAGCGCGCGCTCGGTGTGGTCGCGCGTGCGGGCCGGCTCGATCACGGTCGTCGTGCCGGTGGCGTGGAGGCCCGCCAGGAGCACCGCGCTCTTCACCTGCGCGCTCGGGGTCTTTGGTTCGTGTGTAATGGCGTGCAGGTCGCCGCCGCGGATCGTCAGCGGCGGGTGGCCGTCCACCGCCTCAATCGTGGCCCCCATTCGGCCCAGGGGCTCCATGACGCGGCGCATGGGGCGGCTCGACAGCGACGCGTCCCCGGTCAGCACGGAGGTGAAGCGGTGGCCCCCCAGCACGCCTGCCATCAGGCGCATGGTCGTGCCGGAGTTGCCGGCATCGAGCGGGCCGGACGGTGAACTCAGGCGGCCCAGTCCTCGTCCGATAAGAGTAATAGTGGTGGAGTTGTCGGCAATGTCCACGCCAAGGCCGCGCAGGCAGGCGAGCGTGGACAGGCAGTCAGCGCCGCGGGAGTAATTGCTCAGGCGCGACGTGCCGTTGGCCAGTGCCGCGAGCAGCGCATACCGATGCGAAATCGACTTGTCCCCGGGGACGCGAATCCGGCCACGCACGTGGCGGGCCGGATCGACGGTGGCGGCAGAAGTAGACACACTGCTGATCTTACGTCACGCGACGCGACGCCGCGCAAGCGGTGGTATTCTGTCGCCGGGTCCCATTAGGCGCATGCCGCTCAACTCCCGCCACGACGTTCACCTCGAATTCACGAGCGCCTTCGAAATGCTGGATTTCGTGCAGGTGGTGAGCGAGCACATGGGGCGGAGCATCGGCCTGGACGAGGACTCGCGGCACTGGGTCGGCGTGGCGGTTCGCGAGTCGGTGATCAACGCCATCAAGCACGGTAACCGCAACGACTCGTCCAAGCGTGTGTTCGTCGATTTCGAGGCCGCTCCGCAGACCAACCCCGAGCTGACGATCCGCGTCCGCGACCAGGGCGAGGGGTTCGACCCGGGCGAGCTCGCCGATCCGCTGGCGCCCGAAAACCTGCTCAAGGCCAGCGGCCGCGGCATCTTCCTGATCCGCAACTTCATGGACCAGGTGCAACTGCTGCGGGTTCCCGAAGGCGGCATGGAAATCCGGATGACCAAGCGCGTCTCGTCCCAGCCCACTACCGATTCCGTCGCCTGAATTGCCGCGCGATCCCCTTCTCCTCGCCACCGCCATCGAGGCCGTCGTCCGCGCCGGCTCGATTCAAATCGATCGTTTCGGCGGCGCGATGCGCGTGGACAAGAAAGGCGCCATCGATCTCGTCACGGACGTGGACGTCGCCGTCGAGACGATGTTTCGGGCGATGGTGGCCGAGCGTTTCCCCGATCACCAGGTGCTGGCGGAGGAGTTCGGCGGCGACGCGGCGGTGCCGAGCGGCCCGTGCTGGGTGTTCGATCCGATCGACGGCACCACCAACTTCGCCCACGGGTTGCCGATCTTCTGCGCCTCGCTCGCCCTCGAGATCGACGGCGTCGCCGAGGTCGCGGCCATCTACGATCCGAACCGCCGCGAGCTGTTCACGGCCGAGCGCGGCGGCGGCGCGTTTCTGAACGGCCGGCCGCTTCGCGTGTCGGCCACGTCGGCGCTCGTCGACGCCATGCTGGTCACCGGGTTCCCGTACGACGTCCATTCGAGAATCGCCGAAATCGTCGGGCTCTTCGGTGAGTTCGTGGGACGGGCACGTGCCGTCCGGCGGCTCGGATCGGCCGCGATCGATCTCTGTTACGTCGCGGCGGGGCGCATGGACGGATTCTGGGAAAGCGATCTCAAGCCGTGGGACATCGCGGGCGGCGCATTGATCGTGGCAGAGGCCGGCGGCCGCGTCACCAACATGGACGGCAGCGCTTTCGCCTCGCGCGGCCGGCATGTGCTCGCCAGCAACGGCCTCCTGCACGACGCCATGCTGGAGATCGTCCGCGGATTCAGAAACCGACAGAAGTAGTGCAGACCTTCAGGTCTGCAATCGCCGGCAGGTCTGAAGGCCTGCACTGGATGCTTCGACGTCAGTTGCAGTGGACGGTCTGATATCCCCGAGAGACACCGGGACCGCCCCGCGGCCTGAGATCGCCTGTTTTCCGCCCAAATTCATCACTCCGGCTGGCACCGCTCCTGCTACTGAGTCCTGCCAGTGACGGCTGAGGCCTGCGTGGGCTCATGCCGTGTCGAGGTGCCTTATGCGTCGATGGCTGCGTTTGTTTGTCACGGTTGGCGTGGTTGGCCTTGTCGTCGGATTTATTGGGTCTCCGGCGGCCTCAGCCCAGCAGTCGGTCAATTTCTACATGGGCGGCTTCGTACCAACGTCCGCTGATGCGCGGGGCGATATCTCGGGAGGCATCAGCAATGACGTGCTGGTACAGAACCAGCAGTATCTCTCCTTCCGCATAAAAGACTTCGATGGGTTCACATTCGGCGGCGAGTGGCTGGTTCCGGTGCACAACATGTTCGACGCGGGCATCGGCCTCGGGTTCTTTCAGGAAACCGTGCACGCGGTCGATTCGAACTTCGTCAACGTCAACGGCAGTGAGGTAGTGGCAAATCTCAAGCTGCGGATCGTGCCGGTGACGGCGACGTTCCGTTTCCTGCCGCTCGGCCACAACGCGCCCATTCAGCCGTACGTCGGCGCAGGCGTCGGCGTCTTCGGCTGGCGATACGCCGAGTACCGGTCAATTCGTGGATCCCGACACCCACAACATCTTCAACGGCAACTTCGTGGGAACCGGATGGGACGTTGGCCCCGTGGTGCTCGGAGGCGTTCGGGTGCCGATCGGCCCGACGGCCGCAGGCTTCGAAGCGCGCTGGCAGTCCGCGAAGGGCACGTTGCCGCCGGGGGAGGGCTTTGCCGGCACGAAGATCGACCTGGGCGGAATGAACTACCTCTTCACGTTCAACATCCGGTTCTGACGCTCGTAGAGCGCCACGCCCGCGCCCTCGCACACGCGCGAGTACCCGTCGAGGAAATGCGGGTGCTCGCGCGCACGCCTGGCCAGCATATCCCCGCCCTCCGCTTTCTCTTCAATCAACAGCCAGCCCGCGTACGGCCTCGGGTCCTCGAGCGCGGCCAGCCAGATATCACCGTTGCCCTCGTGCAGGAAATCGCGCAGCCTGAAGCCGTCGCGCGAGGTCTCCTGCATGTAGTGCCCGAGCGAGCCCATGCTCGCCATCACGCTGCTGCCGTCGTACCTTGCGCGCAGGCACAGGGTGACCTGCCTCCGGAATGGCGCGTTGGGACGATCCCACTGTGCCTCGACCACCATGGGCGCCGTCGTACTCAGTGGACGGAGCGTGAAGACCGCAACGCCGCCCACGAGCGCCACAGGAACGATAGCCAGCCAGGCAAGCGGGGGACGCCGGTTTCGCACGAGAGCGGCGGCCAGCCCGGCGAACGCGCCGGCGGCCAGCGCCTCGAACGCGATTAACGGGGCCATGTAGCGAATGCGGAACGGGTGGCCCTGCAAAAACGCCAGCCACGGCACGGCCGCGGTGGCAGCCAGCGCGACAGGGATGAGGAGAGACGCTCGTCGGGGGACGGCCAGTCCCAGGACGACGAGGACACCAGCACCGGCGCCGGCCAGCGCCACCAGAGTGCCGCTGCTCAACTGCGTCGTGCCCCAGACGATCTCCGCCGCGGCGGCAAAAGGCAACCCCTGCGCGTGGTTTTCGGGCACGAAGAAATCGCTCGACACGAACCACTGCCCGACGACGGCATGGCTGAAGAACGCGAAGCCAACGAGCGCGAGCGTGGGGTAGACGGCAATCTCACCCACGCGCCGTAACGCCCGTCCCGCCGGCTCGCCGCTCCGCCAGCGCGTCCACACCGCCGCGGCCAGCGACGCATAGGCGACGGGCCACGCTTCGTATCGGGTGAGGCACGCGAGCGCGAGGACGACACCAGCCTGGACGCCGAGCCTTCCCGCATTCGAATCGTCGTCTCGTTTCGTCCACGCGAGCAGCAATGCCACGCCGAGCACCACGAGCGCCAGGAGCAGCGGCTCGGTCATCGGCGTCGCCTGCAGGTAGACGACGTTGGCGTTGAGCGCGAAGACCAGCGTGCCGGCAACCGCCGCTGGAATCGATTCGGTGACCGACACGATCAGCCAGGCGAGGGCGGCGCACGTCACCGCGAACGACAGAACCGAGATCGCCACCGCCGACAGGCCCGTGCGGTAGAACACGTCGATCTGGACGGGAATCGCGTTCAGCAGATGGGGCAGGGGCAGCCAGACGGCGCCGATCTGCTGCCAGCCCGGGGTGATGCTGTCGAAGATGCGCCGGGCGACGATCAGGTGCCCGCGCGCGTCGTAATGACTGAGCGTGAGGCCGAGGCGCTGGTAGAAAAGCGCGGCCAGCGCACCCCCCGCGAGCGCCGCAGCGAAGACCGCGGCCAGGAGCCCTCGGGCGCGCGATGGTACAATCACCTGTTTATTCTATGAGCAAATTCGTCCAGAGGATTCAGGTGCTCGCGATGGCGCTCGGCGCGCCGGGCATCTTCCTCGTCGCCTTCCTCGATTCCTCGATCCTGTCGCTTCCGGAGATTGCCGACCTGCTCGTCATCTGGATGGTGACGAACAACAAGTCGCGGTTTCTGCTCTATGTCGTCAGCGCCACGGCCGGCTCGCTCCTCGGCTGCCTGCTGCTGTACGGCATCGGCAGGAAGGGCGGCGCCTCGTTCGTTCACAAGCGGTTCGGGTCCACCAACGTCGAGCGCACGCTCAACGCCTTCCGCCGGTACGGCGTCATGGCGGTCCTCATCCCGTCGATCCTGCCGCCGCCGGCGCCCTTCAAGATCTTCGTGCTGCTGGCGGGCGTCGCCGACATCAGCGTCGCACGCTTCACGACCGCCATCCTGATCGGGCGGGGCTTGCGCTACACCGTCGAAGGCCTGCTGGCGCTCTGGTATGGCGAGCGCGCCATGGCGTTCATCCGCGACAATAGCAGCACCGTGGCGATTGCCCTGGTGGCCGTCATCGCGATCGGTTTCGCCATCTACCTGCTCCGGTCGCGGCGGCGTCGATAAACTACAATAGGCCCCCGATGGCACTCGAGCTGTCCGTCGTCATCCCCATTCGCAACGAGGCGCCCGCGATCGCCGAGCTGGTGAGCGAGCTCACCGCCACGCTGACCGGGTGGGGACGCGCCTTCGAGATCATCGTGGTGGACGATGGGAGTACGGACGAGAGCTTCGAAATCCTGGCCCGGCTCCAGGCGGCGGATGCGCGGCTGCGCATCATCCGGTTCCGTCGCAATTTCGGGCAGACCGCGGCGTTTGCCGCCGGATTCGCGCACTCCCGGGGCCGCCTGATCGCCACTTCCGACGGCGACCTCCAGAATGACCCGCGCGACATCCCGTCGATGGTCGAGTGGATCGAAAAGGGCTACGACATCGTCTGCGGCTGGAGGAAAGACCGGAAGGACACGCTGGGTCGGCGGGTTCCGTCCGCCCTGGCGAACCAGCTGATTTCGGCCGTCACACGCGTGCGGCTCCACGATTACGGGTGCTCGCTGAAGGTGTTCCGCGCCGAGGTCGTCAAGCCGTTGAAGCTGTACGGAGAGATGCACCGGTTTCTGCCGGCCATTGCGAGCGAGCAGGGCGTCGCGATCAAGGAAGTCGAGGTCAACCACAGGGCGCGGAAGTACGGGGAGTCCAAGTACGGCATCTCGCGCACCGTACGCGTCGTCCTCGACCTGGTCACCGTCAAGTTTCTCTTGAGCTACGCGACGAGGCCGCTGCAGATTTTCGGCCTGATCGGCCTGGTCATGGGCCTCGGAGGCGTCCTCATCTGCGGCTGGCTGGCGATTCTGCGGCTCCGCGAACTGGCCTCGCTGTCGCAGCGGATGCCGCTCCTGCTCCTCGGAATCCTGCTGATTTTCACCGGCTTCCAGCTCGTCACGCTCGGGCTGCTGGCGGAGCTGCAGGCGCGCACGTACCACGAATCGCAGAACAAGCCTGTCTACGTCATCCGGGAAATCCGCGAGGCTGACGCGTCGAGTAGCGCGGCCCTTTCGGGGCCGCGTCCGCGGGGCTGAAAGCCCCGCGCTACTTCTTGCTACTTTTTCCGCCCGACGTAGACCGCGAGGCCGCTCAGCGAGAACAGCATGATCAGGGCGGTCGCGGACAGCGACAGCAGCAGGGCCGATTCCGGCGCCACGCCGGCGCCCGACAGGTAGATGTTGAAGGCCCATTCCCGGACGCCCAGGCCGCCAAACGAGATGGGCACCATCTGAATGACACCGGACACCGGAACGATCACGGCGAGATCCGACGGCGCCACGTTCAGGTGCAGCGCGTGCGCGACGGCCAGATAGAACCCGACGGTGGCGACCTGCACGAATATCGCCCCGCCAAAGCAGCTGACGAGCGCCGCGGGATGTTCCTTGAACCGCTCCAGGGTGATCGTCAGGCTCGAGATGCGGCCCCCCACCCACTCGGGGTGGAACGTGGTCAGCGGCTGCAGCAGTCGCACCACGCCGGCCGGCGCGACGAGCGCGGGCGTCGTGGCCGCCGCGCCCGCGATGAAGACGGCCCAGAACCAGGACGGCAGGTTGGCCCAGAACCAGGCGGGCCACAGCGGCACGACGGCATGACCGACGGCGCTCCTCGTCGCCACGAGCGTCGCTCCGCAGGCGGCGACGAGCACCAGGGCCATCACGCCCATCACGCGGTCGAGGAGCACGACCGTCGTCGCCAGGGTCTTCGAGCGGGCAAGTCTCGCCGTGTCGCTGATGCGGACGACGTCGCCTCCGATGTTGCTCGGCAGGAGGTTGTTGAAAAAGAGCGCCACCAGGTACGAGTTGAACAGCTGCCGCGGAGAGACGTCGACGTCCTGTGCTTCGAGCAGCAGCCACCACCGCCACACGCTGCAGAGCACCGTGCTCAGGTACACGGCGAGCGCGATCGCGAGCCACGGGATCGAGGCCTGACGCGCGTTTGCCCACAGCCGGGCGGTGTCGATGCGCGACAGCAGAAACGCCAGCAGCGCGATGCTCACCGCCAGCTTGACGGCCGTGACGATATAGCGGCGGGAGGCGGGCGTCTGGGGTTGTTCCGGGAGCATTCTGTGGAGAACGGAAGCCGTAACTGTGACTACGGTTTCGTGAGAAAATCACCGGAACCGTGCGCATCTTGATGATCGCGCCCCAGCCGTTCTTCGAACCGCGGGGGACGCCGTTCAGCGAGTTCCACCGCATTCGTGCGCTGACCGATCTCGGTCACACCGTCGATCTCGTCACGTATCCGATCGGCCAGGACGTGACGCTGCCCGGCCTGCGTGTGTTTCGCAGTCTGCCCGTGCCATTTCTCTCGCACGTGAAGATCGGGCCCTCGTTCGCCAAGATCCCGCTCGACGCGCTGTTGACGCTCACCGCTATCCGGCGCGCGTGCTCGGAGCGCTACGACGCGGTGCACTCGCACGAAGAGGGCGGGGTGATCGGCGTGGTCCTCGCCGCGATCATGCGGGTGCCGCACGTGTACGACATGCACTCGAGCCTGCCGCAGCAGCTCAACAACTTCGCCTTCACCAACTCGCGGCTGATACGCGGCGTCTTTGAGGCCCTGGAACGCCTGATGATCCGGCGGTCGCGTGTCGTGATCGTGATCTGCCCGTCGCTCGAGGACACCGTGCGCGGCATCGATGCGGGCGCCAACACCGTGCTCATCGAGAATGCGCCGGGCTCGGCGGAGGATCAAGCCACGCCGGAGGCTGCGGCGGCCGTCCGGCGGGATCTTGGCGTCGGCGAGCGCACCCCGGTCGTCCTGTACACCGGAACGTTCGAGGCGTATCAGGGCCTCGACCTGCTCTTCGCCGCGATGGCCCTCGTCCGCGGCTCGCGCCCGGACGCCCGGCTGGTTCTTGCGGGAGGGAAACCGGACCAGGTGGCCGCCGCGCGCGAACAGGCGCGTGCCGCGGGCATCGGGGACGTGACGGTCTTTGCCGGCGAACGGCCGGCCGGCGAGATCCCCGCGTACCTGCTGGCCGCCGACGTGCTCGTCTCGCCGCGCTCGCGCGGAACCAACACGCCGCTCAAGATCTACCAGTACCTCCGCTCGGGCAAACCCATCGTCGCCACACGCCTCCTGACGCACACGCAGGTGCTCGACGATGACACGGCGGTGCTGACCGGCGCGTCGAAGCAGGAATTCGCGGACGGCATCCTGGCGGCACTGAACGATCCCGGGCGGTCGGCCGCCGTCGGCGCGTCCGCGCAGCGCCTGGCGGCCACGAAGTACAGCTACGCCGCGTATCTCGAGCGGACACGGCGCGCCTGCTCGGCCCTCGTGGCGCCGCCGGGGCCCGCCGCGGTGGCCAAGGACCTCGCGTGACGGAGTCGCGCACGATCACTACAGCTACGACTTCTACGCCGATCCCGCGATGGCGCGGTCGTTCGAAGAGCGCCGGTTCGGCGGGCCCATCGGCCAGCTGGTTGCGGCGGAGCAGGCGCGCGTGCTCGCGAACATGATCGGCCGCATCCACGAGCGAAGCGTGCTCGACGTCGGAACCGGCGCCGGACGAGCCGCCCTCATGCTCGCGCGGGGCGGAGCCCGCGTCACGGCCATCGACGCGTCGGAGCAGATGCTCGAAGAAGCGCGCAAGCGCGCCGCCGAGCAGATGGTCAAGGTGAATTTTCTTCGCGGGGACGTTCACCACCTCGACTTCAAGGACCGATCGTTCGACGCGGTCGTCTGCCTGCGCGTGCTCATGCACACGCCCGACTGGCGGCAGTCGCTGGCCGAGCTCTGCCGCGTTGCGGATCGGCTCGTGATCTTCGACTACCCGTCGGCGACGAGCGCGGCACTCGCGCAATCGGTCGTGCGGCGGATGTTCAGCGCCGTCGGGGGCCGCACCGAGGCGTACCGCGTCTTCCGGCACTCGGCGATCCAGAGCGCCCTGGCCGGCTCCCAGTTCAGGATCCGATCGGTGCACCGCCAGTTCGTCATGCCCATCCAGCTGCACAAGATGATCGGGTCGCGGGGCTTCACCACCCGCTCGGAACGCCTCCTCGACCGCCTCGGGCTCCTGAGCCTGTTCGGGTCGCCCGTCACGGTCTGCGCGGAGCGGATACGGTCGGCGGAGCAAATACGGTCTTAGTCACCGGCGCGACCGGCTTCACGGGCGGCCACCTGGCCCGCGCCCTCGCCGCGGCGCAACCGGTCCGCGCGCTCGTGCGCGACCCGGCCCGGGCGGCCGAACTGAAATCCGCGGGCGTCGAGATCCTTCAGGGGGACATCCGGGACGCCCGCGCGCTCCAGGCTGCCGTCAGCGGCGTCGACGTCGTGTATCACATCGCCGCGATCTACCGGTCGGCCGGTGTGCCGGACGAGACCTATCGGGCCATCAATCGCACGGCCGTCGGCCAGCTGATCACGGCTGCGGCCGCCGCCGGGGTCCGCCGGGTCGTGCACTGCAGCACGGTCGGCGTGCACGGAGACGTCGACCATCCGCCGGCCAACGAAGACGCGCCGCTCAAACCTGGAGACATCTACCAGGTCACGAAACTCGAAGGGGAGGACCTCGCCAGGGAGACGGCAGGCCGGTCGGGCATCGAGCTGACGATTGCCCGCCCGAGCGGGATCTACGGGCCCGGCGATCGGCGGCTGCTCAAGCTGTTCAAGAACGTCGTGCGCCGGTTTCCGATCCTCGGGAGCGGCCAGATCTACTACCATCTCACTTACATTGACGACCTGGTCGAAGGGTTCCGGCTGTGCGGCGAACACCCTGCCGCCGCCGGCCGCACCTACATCCTCGCGGGCGGCGAGGTCACGACGCTCGTCGAACTCATGACGCTCATCGCCGGTGCAGCCGGTGTGCGCCCGCCGTCGCTCCATCTGCCGGTCTGGCCGTTCTGGATGGCGGGGGCGGCGTGTGAGGCTATCTGCGTGCCGCTCGGCATCGAGCCGCCGATCTACCGCCGCCGCGTGGACTTCTTCACCAAGAGCCGCGCCTTCGACATCACCCGTGCCCGGACCGAAATCGGCTACGAGCCGCGCGTCGGCCTGCGTGACGGCATCGCCCGGACACTCGCTTGGTACCGTGAACATGGCTGGCTCTAGCCCCACCAGGATCCAGGACCAGCTGTTCTCGTCGAAGTCGCCGCGCGAGAAGTACGCGAGCCTCGTCGTCGGACGGCCCGGGCTCGCGGCCCTGCTCAAGTACGAGCTGGTCGTCACGCTGGCTCAGGCGCGCGCCGGGGCGTTCGGGCTCGTGCTGCGCAAGCAGCTGTATCCCTGGCTGCTCGGATCGTGCGGGCGCAACGTCGTCTTCGGGCAGAACGTCGTGGTGCGCCACCCCCACAAGATTCACATCGGCAGCAACGTCGTCATCGACGACAACTGCCTCCTCGATGCGAAAGGGGAATCGAACGGCGGCATCCGAATAGGCGACGGTGTGTTCGTCGGCCGCAACAGCATCCTGTCGTGCAAGGACGGCGACATCGAGCTGGGGCCCGGCGCCAACATCGGCTTCAACTGCGAGGTGTTCTCGGCGAGCCGCGTGACGATCGGCGCCGGCGTCCTCATGGCGGCGTACGTTTACGTCATCGGCGGCGATCACGACTTCTCGGATCCCACGAAATCCGTGCTGGATCAGACGCGCACGTCTTCCGGCGTCGCGATCGGGGACGGCGCGTGGCTGGGAGCGGGCGCGAAGGTGCTCGACGGGGTGACGATCGGCAGCCACGCCGTGATCGGCGCGGGGGCGGTCGTGCGCGAGGCCGTGCCGGACCACGCCGTGGCGGTCGGCGTGCCGGCCAGAGTCGTGTCCTCACGGGCCACCTGACCTGCCGATGGCCGTTCTCGCCGTTGTCACCTCCAGTCCAGCGGGCGCTGAGGGCGGCCACCTCGTCATCGCCCGTTCACTCGTCGCGGCAGCCCGCGAGCAGGGTCACACGGCCGATCTCGTCGTCACGCCCGATTTCGGTTTCGGGCGGACGCTTTGCGACCTATCGGGCGAACTGGTCGTTGAAAATCGCCCGCGTCGACCAGGTGATCTCCCTCCGCTATCCGAGCTACGCCGTCGGCCACCCGGCGCACGTGTGCTGGCTCAACCACACCATGCGCGAGTACTACGATTTGTGGCCTGAGTTTGCCGCCTCGATCTCGGCGAAGGCGCGCGTGAAGGAGCGCGTCCGGAGGTCCCTGATCCATCTGGCCGACTGGTGGCTGCTGCGATACCGGACGACGCAAGGTCGTCGCGCAGTCGCACACGATCCAGCGGCGGTTGCTCGACGACCTGGGCGTCCGCGCGGATGTGTTGTGGCCGCCGCCTCCGCCGCGCGAGTACCGCTGCGACGAGTACGGCGACTACATCCTCGCCGTCTCGCGGCTCACGCCCACCAAACGCCTCGACCTCCTGGTTCGGGCGCTGGCGGAACCCGTGGCCCGGCATGTCCGCGTCGTCGTCGGCGGCGAAGGGGAGGCTCTGGCGGACCTGCACGCGCTGGCCGAATCGCTGGGGGTCGGCGGCCGCGTCACCTTCGCGGGCCGACTGGACGAGGACACGCTGACGAGGCATCTCGGACAGTGCCGCGCCGTGTGCTTTGCGCCGCTGCGCGAAGACTACGGGTTCGTGACGGTCGAGGCGTTCGCGTCCGGAAAGGCCGTCGTCACGTGCTCGGACAGCGGCGGCCCGGCCGAACTGGTGCGCCACGAGCACAGCGGGCTTGTGTGCGAGCCCACGCCGTCCGCCCTGGGGGCCGCGCTCGCGCGCCTGATGGACGATCGCGGGCTGGCCGAACGGCTGGGCCGCGCCGCACGGGCGCAGGCCGCGACCATGACCTGGCCCGAGGCCGTGAAGCGCCTCGTAATCGTCTAAAATCAGGCGATGGCGTATCGAAGCGAGCTCGAGTCACGCATCGCGAAGCGGACCACCAGGGCGATCACCGACTACCAGATGATCGAGGACGGCGATCGGGTGATGGTCGGGCTGTCGGGCGGCAAAGACAGCTGGGCGCTGCTGCAGGTGCTCGACGTGCTGCGCCAGCGCGCGCCGATTCGCTTCTCGCTCGTCGCGGTCAACGTGGACTCGGGTTACAAGGAATACAAGCACGACGTGATCGCGCGCACGTGCGAGGCGCACGGGTGGGAATACCGGATCGAGCACACCGGCATCGGCGAGCTCATCGAGGACATCCTCGACGCCGACCAGACGCCGTGTTCACTGTGCGCACGGCTGAGGCGCGGCGTGTTGTACCGGATCGCAGACGAGGTCGGCGCCAACAAGATCGCGCTCGGCCACCACGCGGACGACTTCATCGAGACGCTGCTGCTGAACCTCTTCTTCGCCGGCGCGCTCAAAGCGATGCCCGCCAAGCTCGTCTCGGACAACAGCAAGCACGTGGTCATCCGGCCGCTCGTGTACGTCGGCGAGGACGAAGCGCGCGCCTACGCGAAGGAGAGCGAGCTCGAAGTCATCGGCTGCTGCTGCCCGGCGTGCGGCGACCTGAGCCTGCAGCGGCAGCGGATCAAGCGCCTGCTGATGGACCTCGAGGGCGAGCATCCGGGGATCAAGACTTCCATGCTCAAGGCCCTGGGCAACGTCGCGCCGCGCCATCTGCTCGACATGCGGCTCAATCCGCCCGCCGATCTCCGTGCGACCGTCGCCCGGGGGCCCTCGCTGTCGGAACCGCTGCGCCTGCGTCCCGTGCTCGCCGGATCCTGATGTCCCGTCGCGGGCGGCTGCTGTTCCTGTCGGCGTTCATCCTGGCCGGACTCTGCGCGCGCGCCGCGTCGGCGCAACAGCGCCCGCTGACGACCGAAGACCCCGAATCGATCGGCGCGGGGCGGGTCCTGATCGAGGCCGGCCTGGACTACGGCCACGACGTCGAGTACCCCGTGTCGGGCCTCTCGGGCAATCTCACCCGAATCCCGGCGCTCGGGATCAGCGTCGGCGTCAGCTCGATTGCCGAGGTGCAGATCGACGGCGGGTTCTACAACCACCTGGCCATCACCAGCACCAAGCCCGCGCCGCTGTCGTCGCTGCTGACCGTGACCGGCGACTCGACGCACGACGTCAGCGACTTCGTCATCGGCATGAAAATCCGCGTGGCGGCGGAAGGCGATTCGAGGCCGGCGTTCGGCGTCCGCTTCGCCACCAAGCTGCCGAACGCGCGGAACGAGACCGGCCTCGGCCTCGACACGACAGACTTTTACGCGTCGCTGCTCGTCGCCAAGACCATGCGGTCTCTTCGCCTCGCCGGCAACATCGGCAGCGGCATCCTGGGCGACCCGACGAACGGCCAGCGGCAGAACGACGTGCTGACCTATGGCGTGTCACTGGCGCGCGCGGTGACGGAGCGGGCGGAGATCGTCGGTGAGGTCAATGGCCGCGTCAACCTGCGGAGCGATGGGGCGCTGCCCGGGAGTGAAAGCCGCGGTCTGCTCCGATTCGGCGCCCGCTTCACCCGCGGCCCCGTGCGGTGGGACGCCGCGCTGATGTTCGGGCTGACCGAAATCGACCCGTCCTTCGGGTTCACCGGCGGCATCACGTACGTCTTCAACGCATTCACCGTTCCTTAGCGGCCCGGGTGACGGCCGGGGGCTGTCAGCGTCGGCGGTGAACGCGCAACTCATCGCGAACGGCATCGCCGACGTGGAGGGCGTCGAGCGTCTCGAACCGACCACCGTCGTGCGTCGCCAATCGGTCGAAGAGGTTGTACAGGAGTCTGCTATTTGTCACCTCGGCTTCGCTGAGGGCTTCAACCGCATGTTGGAGTTCGTGGCCCATCGACGCCATCACGTCCACGTCCGAGTCACGCTTCCTCCTGTCGATGACAATACGCAGGAAACGATCGGCCGCCGCGGTTTCCATCCACATTAACAGGCACGCCCGGACACGCCGTGACGACAGACTTCTCGTTCGATTTGCACCATGCCATTCGTGCGTTGTATCGTCGCGAGCAATCGCTGAAACGTCGCCGATTGCGTGGCGGCTCGGTCGATTAAGGCGGAAAGAGACGGGTCGGTCGACCTGACACGAGCAACGGCCGGGGAATCGTTCTCAGCGGCCGATACCCGTGCAAGGCCGAAGACGACCAACGCAACAGACACCGCTCGAATCGCCAGGTTTCGAAGGGCTCTGGTCCCACGCGAAATCGCCATGACGTCCTCCTCGCCGGGACCGGCGTGTACCGGTCCTCGTCACTGGAGGCGAAGGCGAACGTCAAAACGGGGCATCCCATCCAAATGGGCCGGAATTCGACAGTTTTCGGGAGGCCGCGGCATAGAATGGGGCGCCATGACGCCTGAACGGGAATACGAGGCGGCGCGCATCTGCGAGGCGGCGCTCGACCGCCCGGCAAGCGAGCGAGCGGCGTTCGTCGCGGAAGCGTGCGGGGCGGACGACGCGCTGCGGCGTGAGGTCGAGTCGCTGCTGCGGCAGCAGTCGAACGCGGAGCGTTTCCTGGAGAAACCCGCTCTCGACGTGGCCGCGGCAGCAGATGTCCGCGTGCGCGTTCTTGTCCGGGCCAACAGATCGGCCCGTATCAGATTCAGGGCTGCTAGGCGCCGGCGGCATGGGCGAGGTGTACCGCGCTCGCGACACGAAACTCGGTCGCGATGTCGCGATCAAGATGTTGCCGCGACTCTTCGCCGCCGATCCCGAACGGCTGGTTCGCTTCGAACGGGAAGCACGTCTGCTCGCCGCGTTGAATCACCCCCACATCGGGGCGATCTACGGCCTTGAAGAGACGCGACGGCGCGCCGGCGCTCGTGCTGGAGCTCGTCGAGGGGCCAACGCTCGCCGACCGCATCGCGTCCGGCCCCTTGCCGACCCAAGGAACGCGTTGGTCATTGCGCGTCAGGTCGCCGAGGCGCTCGAGGCGGCGCACGAGCGGGGGATCGTTCACCGTGACTTGAAGCCGGCCAACATCAAGTTCACGAGTGATGGCACCGTAAAGGTGCTCGACTTCGGGCTCGCCAAGGCGATGCTGGGCGACGCGCCGGAATCCGATCGCACGCAATCCTCTCCCGTGCCCGCAGCTGTGACGCGCGAAGGCTCCTGCTCGGCACCATCGGGTACATGAGTCCGGAGCAGGCGACCGGCCGGCCAACCGACAAGCGAACAGACATCTGGGCATTCGGCTGCATCGTGTTTGAGATGCTCACCGGGCGACGCGCCTTCGAGGGTCGAAGCATCGGACACACGTTGGCCGCGATGTTTACGCAGGAGCCCGACTGGCAGTTGCTTCCGCCGCAGATCCCGGTTGCCATTCGTCGACTTGTGCAGCGCTGTCTGGAACGAGATCCTCATCGGCGGATTGCCGATGTCGCCGCCTTGCTGTTTGTGCTCGAGGAAAGCGACGACCTCAGGGGCCGCGCGAATAGCACGGGCCCGGCGGTTGTGGCATCCGCGGCACGCTCGTTTTTTGGCGCGACCTGGTGGCGAGTCGCGGCGCTTAGCACTGTCACGTTCCTGCTCGGGGCGGCCCTCGTCGCAGGTCTCATCAAGGCCTTCGTACCGCCGCTACCGCCGCCGGCCGTCACACGAACGACGATCGCTGCAACTGGACTGCCGACGTTGTCCGGCCCGGGTGGTTGCCCTTTCACCGGACGGCGCACGGGCCGTGTATGTCGGCAATGGCACTCAACTCTTCGTTCGGGCACTCGATGCCCTCGACCCCGTGCTGATCGCGGTTGGCACCAACCTCCGCGGTCCGTTCGTCTCGCCCGACGGCCAGTGGGTGGGCTTCTTCGATGGCCTCACCCTCAAGAAGGTGCCGATAATCGGCGGACCGCCGATGGTGCTTGTGCGGATCGATGCGACCGGACCGCGCGGTGCGACATGGGTCACCGACGACACCATCGTCATAGCCACCGACAGACTGGACACGGGCCTGTTGGCGGTGCCTGCGGCAGGTGGGACGCCGACCGTGCTTACTCGGCCCGACCACACGCAGGGTGAATCCCAACACCTCTGGCCGCAGCGGCTGCCGGGTGGCCACTGCCGTGCTGTTTACGATCACGTCACAGACTGGCGGTCTCGCCGCCGTGCAGATCGCCGTGCTCGATCTGCGCACGCGGACTCGGATACCAGTCTGTTGCGTGGCGGAAGCGATGCGCAGTACGTCGCGAGCGGGCACATGGTGTACGCAGCAGGCGGGACGCTGCGTGCGGTGCCCTTTGACGCGGGCCGACTGGAGGTGCGCGGGGCCAGCGCGCTGGTGGTGCCGCGGCTTCTGAGCGCATCCACGGGCGGAGGTGATTTCGCGGTCGCCGAGAACGGCACGCTGTT
The DNA here is from genome assembly GCA_963712905.1 of uncultured Acidobacteriota bacterium. GTDB lineage: Bacteria > Acidobacteriota > Vicinamibacteria > Vicinamibacterales > CAVVIG01 > CAVQJU01. Next base: position 447,602 of record CAVQJU010000008.1, read on the forward strand.
GTACGTGGACGCACCAGGCGGGAGCGCAGCGCTCGAGAGGCGCACGCTCGTTTGGGTTGACTTCATGGGCAACGAGGAACCGATCGCCGCGCCGCCACGGGCCTATACGTTGCCGCGTGTTTCACCCGATGGCATGCGCCTCGCGCTGGATATTCGCGATCAAGAGGACGACATCTGGATCTGGGACCTTCGGACGCCGGGGCTCTCGCGACTGACGATTCGACTCGTCTATCGATCGCGCTCCAGAGTGGACACGTGATGGTCAGCGGATTGTCTTTACATCAAATCGCGGCGGTACGGACAACCTGTGGTGGCAAGCCGCAGACGGCACCGGCGTGGCCGAGCCGCTAGTCACCAGCAACAGCGTCCAATTTGCCAGCGGGGCCACGCCCGATGGACGAGCCATGGTTTCTGTTCGAACGCGAGGCCGGGAAGAGCGCAGCAGCTGATGCTGCTCGCCCTGGATAGGAGCCGAAGCCTTACGCCGTTGCTTGCTACAACATCCTTCGAGCGGAACGGCATCGTCTCGCCAGATGGCCGCTGGATCGCGTATGAATCCGGCAGCTCAGGCCAACCCGAGATCTTTGTGCGACCGTTTCCCAATACGGGCGACGGTTACTGGCAAGTATCCACGGGAGGGGGCACACGGCCCCTCTGGGCGCCAAACGGTCAAGAACTCTTCTACGTGACCCCGGCCCCGAGCGCCGCATTGATGCGCGTGCCCGTCGGCGCGAGTGGCACCTCATGGCATAGCGGAACACCCGTCACACTCTTTCAGGGCTACGCCGCGATTAGTCCCAGTCGAACCTATGACGTCTCGCACGACGGCCGCCGGTTCGTCATGATCAAACCGTCTGCTCTCGACCAAACCGCTGCGCCGAGTCTGATCGTCGTCCAACACTTTGACGAGGAACTGAAGCGCATGGCGCCCACGTCGGGATCGCGTTGAGGCCGACGCATCGCGGAGCGCGATGCGGGCGAGCGTTCCGTATTCCTGCGGGCGGCTCAGTGACCGCGCAACTCGTTGTGGACGTCGTTGCCGACGCGCAGCGCGGCCTTCGTCTCGAACCGATCGCCCGCGGTTGGTGAAAGGCGGCCGAAGAAGTTATACAAGCGGACACTGTCCGTGATGCCCGGTTCGCTGAGCGCTTCGACGGCATGCTGGAGTTCGTGCCCCAGCGACGCCATCACGTCCAAATCGGAGTCGTTCTTGCGCCGATCGATGACGATGCGCAGGAATCGAGTCGAATTGACGGTTTCCATCCATATTCTCAGACACGCCCACACGCCGTGGCGGCACTTGCCATTTTCCACTTGCACCATGCCATTCGATCGCTGGATGGTCGCGAGTAGGCCCTGAAACGTCGGCGATTGCTTTGCGGCCCGGTCGATGAGGGCGGCCAGCGACGGCTCGGTCGATCGAACACGCACGATGTCCGGATCGTCGTCGGCGGCGGCTGCCCCCGGTGCAGCGCCCGAGACGACTGAGGCGATGAGCGCTGCGCGAATCGCCAGCTGCTGAAAGTGGCGAGTCCGGTGCTGAAACCCCATGGCGTTCTCCTCGCCGGATCGGGCTGTTCCGGTCTTCGCCACTGGAGGCGGAGGCGAACGTCAAAACGGGGCATCCCTTCCAAATGGGCCTGAATTCGACAGTTGTAGAGAGGTCGGGGCGTAGAATGGGGCGCTATGACGCCTGAGCGGGAACACGAGGCGGCGCGCATCTGCGAGGCGGCGCTCGACCGCCCGACAACCGAGCAAGCGGCGTTCGTGGCGGAGGCGTGTGGGGGGACGACTCGCTGCGACGGGAGGTCGAATCGCTGCTGGTTGGACAGTCAGCTGCGGAGCGGTTCCTGCACACGCCGGCCCTGGAAGTGACGGCGGCGCTGGCGTTATCACCGCATGCGCTCGTCGTTGGTCAGCAAGTCGGCCCCTACCAGATTCACGGACGGCTGGGCGCCGGCGGCATGGGCGAGGTCTACCGTGCGCACGACACGAAGTTGGGCCGCGACGTGGCCATCAAGATCCTGCCGCGGGTCTTCACGAGCGATCCCGAACGCTTAGCCCGCTTCGAGCGCGAGGCGCGGATCCTCGCTGCCCTGAATCACCCGAACATCGGCGCCATCTATGGCCTGGAACATGCCGACGGCATCCGTGCCTTGGTCCTCGAGTTCGTCGACGGTGAAACGCTGGGGGACCGAATTGCCCGGGGGCCTCTTGCTTTGAAGGACGCGTTGCCAATCGGGCTTCAGATCGCCGAGGCGCTCGAGGCAGCGCACGACAAAGGGATCGTCCATCGAGATCTGAAGCCCAGCAATGTAGCGCTCACGCGCGATCACACGGCCAAGGTGCTCGACTTCGGGCTGGCGAAGACGAGCACCGCCGGTGCAGCCGGCGACTTAGCCGCGCCCACGATGACCGTCGCGGGCACCCGCGAAGGCGTGGTTCTCGGCACGGCCCCTTACATGAGCCCCGAGCAGGCCCGGGGACAGGCGGTCGACAAGCGCACCGACATCTGGGCGTTCGGGTGCGTCCTTTACGAGATGCTCGCAGGACGCACGCCGTTCGCTCGTGCCACGCTGACCGATACGCTCGCGGCCATCGTGGACCGCGCTCCCGACTGGGACGCCCTGCCTCGGTCCACGCCCCCCACTATTACGCGTCTGCTACGGCGATGTCTGGACAAAGACCCGAAGCGGCGCCTCCGCGACATCGGTGACGCACGAGTCGAGATCGAGGATGCTCGAACTACGGCAGCCGCACCCACGGCAGAGGTCACATCCAGTTCCAAGTCCGCTCGCGTGCCATGGCTCGTTGCGGCAGCGGCATCGATCGTGGCGCTCCTCTCGGCCGGGTCGGCGTGGCTGTTCCGACCGGCTCCGAGTCGAAGTCCTCGCCCCTCGATTCTCCCGTATTGTTCCGGTGACGACCGGCCCGGCCCGTGAGTTGGGTCCCGATATCTCGCCAGACGGCAAGTGGGTGGCGTATATATCGAACCGCGACGGTCAGCCCGACGTCTGGGTGAAGTTTCTGGCTGGAGGCGAGGCCGCAAACCTGACGGCGTCTGCAGGCATCGACGTCTCCGCAACCACCGGCATCAGCGGTCTTGACATATCGCCGGACGGCACGCGCATCGCCGTGATGGCCAGAACCCGCGGGAGCACGACGCCATTTGCAACCTGGGAGATTCCGGCCCCGTTGCCGGGCGTGCCACGGAAGTTGCTCGACAATGGTCTTCTTGGGATGCGGTGGGCGCCCGATGGTCGCCAGACTACGTTCATTCGAGCCGGGGCTGCGGCCGGCGACGCGTTGTGGGTCGCCGATGGGGATGGCACCAACCGGCGCGAAGTCATCCCGGCGCGCGACGGCATCCACATCCACTGGCCGACCTGGTCCCGTGACGGCTTCATCTACTTCATTCGCACGATCACGATGATCGCGAATCTGGATCAAGCTGAAATCTACCGCATCGACCCGCGCGGTGGTGGGTCTTCTCCAGTCGTGACGACGCTTCGGCGGGCGATGTATACCGGTGCTCATGCCGAGCGGCGACGGACTGATCTACGCGGCCAATCCGGTTGGTGTCGAGCTGGGTTTGTGGTGGCGCGCGATCGGTGGCGGCGATCCGCAGCGCCTGTCGTTCGGCACCGGTGACTACGCTGAACCGCGGATTTCCGCGGACGGTCGAACGCTGGTCGCCACACGATTCGAGTTGCGCCAGTCGCTCGCTCGCGTCGCGTTGACGCCAGCGGAGTTCGGCCGTATGACGACGGTGACCGACGGGTACGGCGGCGATCTCGATCCCAGTACCTCGCCGTCAGGCGACCGCGTGGTATTCAGCTCGTCGCGAACAGGAGACCGGCATTTGTGGACGGCGCGTCTCGACGGCACCGACATGCGGCCGCTGACTTCTGGGAATGCGCTCGACGACCGACCGGCGTTCTCTCCCGATGGGAAGCAGATCGCCTTCAACTCGGATCGCGACGGGCGGCGAGGCATCTGGATCATCGGGGCCGAGGGCGGAACACCGCGGAGGGTGACGGATGTCTCGGCGACAGGCGGGCTGAGCTGGTCGCCTGACGGGAAGAGAGTGGTATACGCCGCGGGCGCGGGCGGCTGGCCTGGTCTCTGGAGCGTGTCGGTCGAGAACGGCCAGGTTCAGCGCATCGCCACGCCGGGCGCCGTGAGCGAGCCTGTCTGGAACCCGGCCCGTGATCTCATCGCCTACATGGAACCCGCCACCAGCGGTCCTGGATACACGAGACTCTCGTTTGTGGACTCAGCGGGACAGCCCCAGTACAAGACGCTCCCGCCGGCTCCTGCGATCAGCGCAGGGTTCTCGAATGGGATGCCCGCCTGGTCTCCCGACGGGCGTCGTCTGGCCGTGGTCAGTCAGAACTCAAACGCCGCGGCGGCGATTTGGATCGTCGATCCTGAATCTGCGACGCCCTTCCGAAAGCTGGTCGAGCTTCCCGTCGGCCCCCGCATTCGCGGTGTGGCCTGGGCGCGCGACGGCTCCGCACTCATAATTGGGCAGCACGACACGACGAGCGATATCGTGCTGCTGGACCAGGGGCGGTAACCGGCGAGTGCCGGTCCTCGGCACTGGAGGCGGAGGGAAACGTCAAGACGGGCATCCGAGCGGATTGGCTGACATTTGAGGGACGTGGGCGGGTGCGTTCGAGCAGGGCGTAAGATGCGAGGTATTCCCAACCACGCACCGACACCGACCGCACTACTCCTGGCGTGGGGACGTGGAGAACAAGCCGCGTTCGATGAGCTCGTCACGCTCGTTCACGGCGAGCTGCGCCGGATCGCCCAGCGGCACATGCGTCACGAACGGCCGGGCCACTCGCTGCAGGCCACGGCACTGGTGAATGAGGCCTACATGCGCCTGATCGACATCAGGCACGTCCAATGGCAGAACCGTGCGCACTTCTTCGCGATGTCGGCGCGCGCGATGCGGCGCATTCTGGTCGACTCCGCGCGGGCGCGCGGCAACGAAAAGCGGGGAGGCGGTGTCGCCAGGGTGTCCTTCGACGAGGCTCTCCTTGTCACCGAGGAGCCTGGTCAAGATCTCGTGGCGTTGGATGAGGCGTTGAAGGAACTAGAGAAGATCCACCCTCGGAAAAGCCAAGTCGTGGAGCTGCGCTATTTCGGCGGGCTTAGCCTCGAGGAAACAGCCGAGGCTCTCCACGTGTCGGTGGATACCGTGAAGCGCGATTTTCGATTTGCGAAACTATGGCTGCTGCGCGAGTTGCGGGGAGAGCGTCCGACGGACGTCTGAGAGCTATCGCGCGGCCAGCAGCCCAAGCCGACCGGCGGCGAGTGCAAGGGGACGGTCCATGGTCCAGACGCGAGTGTGGGCGAGGAGTGCAGACGACAGGACATGGACATCCACCCACCCAAGTCCCGTCCCCATGAGTCGGTGATGGTCGATGAACGTCAGCAGGTGATCGGTGTCGGCCAGGGGCGCGTCGGGCAGCGCGCGCAGCAGGGCCAGCGTTTCCGACCGCCTTTTCAGGTTCCCGCACGCCAGTTCGCCGATGACGAACGGGTGGCAGAGCACCTCGCCGTCGACCAGCAGTGCTTCAAGGCGCCGGTTGCCCCGGCGGAAATGATCTACCCACACAGACGTGTCGACGAGCGTCATGCACGCGCCCGCGCCGCTCGAACTTGACGACTCGACCGGCGTCGGCGAGGAGCCTTCAGCGTCTTCTGCGAGCCGCCAAGCGCCGCGAGCCGGCGAGCGCTCTCACGCGCGATTAGCGCTTCCAGGCCGCGGTGCACGACGGCCGTCTTTTCCACGAGGCCGCTGAGGCGTGTAGCTTCAGCCATCAACCCGTCATCGATGTTGAGCGTCGTTCTCATATGCATCAGTATGCCTGTTCGATGCATACGCGTCAACAATGCATCGCAGGCCTGAAGGCCTGCACTACACCTGGGAATAGAAACGGCGGACGCCGGCGATCTCCTGCTGCATGCGCTCGGGCGACCACCCGAGCTCGGCGCCGACGGTCGCCGCTGCTTGCGTCAGCTCCGCCTCGTCGGGACAGCCGAGCGCGCCCATGGGCGTCCGCCTGATCACCGCATCGGCGAGTGTCACGACCATCTCGTCCCGGACGGCCTCGCGGAGCTCGACTGAGGCCTTGAAGGGCAGCGGCGTCGCCGCCGTCCGGCACGGCACAACGTCACGGCCGAGCTTCTTCAACACGAGATCGGTGACGCGCTCCGCCACGGCCCTCGCCGTCGTGTACTTCGTGCCGGCGACGGTAATCAGGCCGTCGGTCCGATCGTCGATGCGCTCCTGGCGCGGCACCAGGCCGCGATGCACGAGTGTGACGCCGGCGCGCGTCAACTCCCCCGACGGGAAGGCCTGGTTGATTTCGTCGATGAACGCTGCGATGTCCGCCTCGGTAACGGCCGCGTCGGTTTCCCGCGCGTCCGACTCCCACGTTCCGAACAGGACGCGGTTTCTCCACGGTACCTGGAACAGATTGCGTCCTGATCTCGACCGCGCGCCGAGCGCGACGTAGCCGGCCTCGCGGCGCGTCACGAGGTTCATCGCCTTCATCAGGGGAATCGCATCGCCTCCGGTCGCACCCGTCCAGCCGTTGACGCCTGCGCCCGCCGCGTTGACCGTGACCCGCGCTGCGATGTCGAGCGCTCCGCCGCTCGGTCCATCGGTCGCCCGGACGCCGGTCACGCGGGCGCCGTCCCGCCGCGGCGCCGTGGCCGCCACGTAGTTGACCAGCACCGCGCCATGAGCTACCGCGGCGAGCCCGAAGCTCAGCGTCAGGCGATCGGATTCCGTGCTGACGTAGTCGTGCCACATCGCCGCGCCGGTCAGGCCTGGCGTGTCGAGGTTCGGAAACCGCCGGACCGTCTCCGCGCGCGACAGGACCGTGCCGGCCGGAACCTTGAGCGCCGCCGGCACACCTTGGTTCCGGTCGAACGCGACGAGGCGATCGAGGGCGAAGCCGGCCCGCATCGCCGCGGCGCCCCGGGTCAGCGAGCGCGTGAGAGGCAGAACGAACGGCTGCAGACGGATGGCGGCGGGTGCGATTCGAGCAAACGTGCGCCGTTCGCGCACGGACTCGCGGGCCCGCCCGATGTCGAGCGTCTGAAGATACCGGAGTCCTCCGTGAAGCGTCCGGAGGTGGTTGAACGAGGCGCCGCTCCCGAAGTCGCCGCGGTCGATGAGCGCGACCGACAGCCCACGCTGCGCGCAGTCGTACGCGATGGTCAGGCCGTAGACGCCGCCGCCGACCACGAGCACGTCGAAGGTGCGAGCTGTGAGCAGGCCGAGGCCGGCCTGCCGAGTCATCGTCTCAGCCACCCGCGATAGTATAGTGGCCTCCGGTGGCCCTCACACAGCACATCCCGACGATCGATCGCGTCCGCGAGTACCTGGAACCAGCACATCCACGACCTCGAGATCACGACGCATCCGGTCGGCTCGCGCGGATTCTTCGACGACCTCGACCAGTACCATTTCGAGAAACTGCATCACCTGCTGCGCCTGGTGAACTTCGACGGCTATCGCGGACGCCGGGTGCTCGAGGTGGGTTGCGGCGCCGGCGTGGACCTGGCGCGCTTCGCGAAAGGAGGCGCCAGCGTCGTCGGCGTCGATCTCTCCTCGTCGGCCATCGACCTGGCGCGCGCCAATTTCAAACAGCAGGGGCTGACGGGGGACTTTCGCGTCGCCGACGGCGAAGCCCTGCCGTTTGAAGACAATTCGTTCGATCTCGTGTTCGCCCACGGCGTCGTTCAGTACACGGCCGACCCGAAGCGGCTGGTCGAGGAGTGCCGGCGCGTGCTGAAACCCGGCGGCGAAGCAGTCTTCCAGGTCTACAACCGCGTGTCGTGGCTGAACGCGCTCTCCAAGGTCATGAAGGTCGGCCTCGAGCATGACGATGCGCCGGTGCTGCTGAAATTCAGCATCGGCGAGTTCAAGGCACTCGTGTCCGGGTTTCGCGAGGTCCGCATCGTGCCGGAGCGGTTTCCGGTGCGGTCCCGGCTGCACGGCGGGTGGAAGGGCGCCGTCTACAACGGCGTGTTCGTCGGGACGTTCAACGCGCTGCCGAAGTCGCTCGTGCAGCGCTTCGGCTGGCACCTGCTGGCCTTCTGCCGCAAGTGACTGGTAATCGGCGATGATTCGATTCGCGAAGGCTCACGCGTACGGCAACGACTTCGTTTACGTCGAGCAGGCCGCGGTGGCCGGCGTCGACCTGCCGGCGCTCACGCGCCGCATCTGCGACCGCAACGCGGGAGTCGGGGCCGACGGCTTGATCGTGTTCGAACGCACCGGGCAGGGCGCAAGAATGCGCCTGTTCAACGCTGACGGCGGCCGCGCGGAAGTGTCGGGAAACGGCGTGCGCGCGCTCGCCGCGCTGCTGCTGCAGGCCAGCGAACCGGTCAACGGCAGCGTGACGATCGAGACCGAAGGCGGCGTCAAGCAAGCGGTTCGACTCGAGCGGACCGGGAGCCGGCAGACCTTCCGGACGGAAATGGGCCTGCCGTCCGATCTGCGGCAGGTACGGCTGGAAACGGCCGGCGAAACCGTGGACGCCGTGGTCCTGAACTTCGGCAACCCGCAGTGCATCCTCCTCGGCCCGCTGCCGGACGAAGACCGTTTTCGGCGGGTGGGGAGCGCGCTCGAACGGCACGCGCTGTTTCCCGACCGGACCAACGTCGAGTTCGCCGTCGTGGAACGGCCGGACCTGGTCAGGATTCTCATCTGGGAGCGGGGCGTCGGTCCGACGATGTCGTCGGGCACCGGGTCGTGTGCCTCGCTTGTCGCGGCCGCGGCCTTTGGCGGTGCCGCCCGCGACGCCACCGTCGTCGCTCCCGGCGGTCCTCAGCGCGTCGAGTGGCGTGACGAGGCCGTCTACCTGACCGGATGGGCCGAGGTGATCTGCGAAGGGGAGTGGCTCCTCGACTGAGTTGGCACTTTCTTCCGGCCACCATCGCCTGACCGCGTCACTTTTCGCCCACCGCGGCATCTCCCTCCGCCCAATTCGCTCGAAACACCCACACCGCGGCTGCGGCGCTTCTTGCACATGTCTGACGCCGTGTAGTGCAGGCCTTCAGGCCCGCCTACCGTGTAGTACGATGAAGGAACTTGCGCTCAACGATCGTCCCAGGGAAAAGCTCCTGGCGCACGGCGCCGCGGCGCTGGGCGACAACGAATTGGTAGCCCTCGTGCTGGGAAGCGGACACCGGCAGCTCGACGCTCTCGCGGTCGCCAATGAACTGCTGGCCGCCCGCGACGGCGTGCACGGGCTGTCACGATCAAGCGCCGCGGATCTGGCGCGCGTATCGGGAATCGGCCCGGCCAGGGCCGCGCAGCTGCTGGCGGCGGTCGAACTGGGCCGGCGGACGCTGACGCACGCACCGCGAACGCGAGTGCAGCTGCTGACACCGCGCGACACGGTGGCGTATCTGATGCCGGCCTTTGGCGGCAGGCCGGTCGAACAGTTCGGGCTCGTCCTGCTCGACACGAAATACCGCGTGCTGAGGACCACGGTCCTGGCCATCGGCACGCTGAACACAACGGTGGTGCAGCCGCGCGACGTGTTCCGCGAGGCGGCGCTCGGATCGGCGGCCGCGGTCGTCGCCTTCCACAATCATCCCTCCGGCGATCCCAGCCCGAGCCCAGACGATGTGGAGCTGACGGGGCGGCTGGCGGCGGCAGGTGTGCTGATGGGAATCGACCTGGTGGATCACGTCATCCTGGGCGACGCGCGGTACTGTAGCTTCAAGGAGATGGGACGGTTGTGAGCCGGCTGCTGTATTTCGACTGCTTTTCGGGCATCTCGGGCGACATGGTGCTGGGCGCGCTGCTCGACGCCGGCCTGCCGTTCGAGGAACTGAAAGGCGCGCTCGGCACGCTCGCCGTCTCGGGATATCACGTCCACGCGGCCCGCGTGCTGCGCGCCGGCGTCTCCGCCACGAAGTTCACGGTTCACGACCACGATCACGGCCACGACCTTCACCAGCACGACGACCACTCGCACGCCCACGCCCACGCGCACGCACACTCGCACCGGAGCCTGCCCGAGATCTTCGCGCTGATCGACAAGTCGGCGCTGTCTGCGCCAGGCCGGGATCGCGCGAAGGCCCTCTTTCAACGCCTGGCGGAAGCCGAAGCGGCCGTTCATCAGATGCCGGTCGAAAAAGTCCACCTGCACGAAGTCGGCGCCGTGGACTCCATCATCGACATTGTCGGGGCCGTGTTCGCCCTCGAGTGGTTCGGCGCGGATCGGATCGTGGCGTCGCCGCTCAACGTGGGCGGCGGGATGGTGCAGTCCGCGCACGGCCTGTTCCCCGTGCCGGCGCCGGCCACGGTCAAGCTGCTCGGCGCGGCGCCCGTTTACAGCGGCGACATCCAGAAAGAGCTCGTGACGCCGACAGGCGCGCTGATCGTGTCCTCCTACGCCTCGGAGTTCGGTCCGCTGCCGGCGATGACCGTCGAGCACGTCGGCTACGGCGCCGGGAACCTCGACTTCGCATCGACACCGAACGTCCTGCGCGTGTTCGTCGGCCGTCCGACGGCCGCCGCGCGGCCCGGGACCGAGCGCGTCGTCGTCATCGAGTGCGAGATCGACGACATGAACCCCCAGTTGTTCGGCGTCGCGATGGATCGGCTGTATGCGGCGGGCGCGCTCGAGGTGTTTTACGTCGCCGCGCAGATGAAGAAGAACCGCCCGGGCACGCTGCTGACGGTCGTCGCGCCGCCCGACCACCGCGAGCGGCTGTCCGCGATCATCTTCAGCGAGACCACCACCATCGGCCTGCGATACTCGGAAGTCGACCGCGAGTGCCTGCAGCGCGAGCTGGTCAGGGTGGACACACCAGTCGGACCCGTCAGGGTCAAGCTCGCATGGCGGGACGGCCGCCTGGTCAACGCCGTCCCCGAGTTCGAGGACTGCGCGGCCCTGGCCGCAGCGAAGAACCTTTCCGTCAAGGAAGTCCAGGCCCTGGCGGTGAAAGCCTTCGAGCGTCCATCGTGAGCCGCTTCTACATCACCACGCCCATCTACTACATCAACGCGGAGCCGCATCTCGGCCACGCATATTCGACCATGGTGGCGGATGCCGCCGCACGCGCGCACCGGCTGATGGGCGACGACGTCTTCTTCCTGACCGGCACGGACGAACACGGACAGAAGGTTGAACGCGCGGCGAAAAAGGCCGGCGTGCCCACGCCGGCCTTCGCCGACGTCACGTCGCAGAAGTTCCGCGATCTGTCGCCGCTGCTGAACATCTCGAACGACGATTTCATCAGGACGACGGAGCCGCGGCATTTTCGGGCGGCGCAGGAGCTCTGGCGCCGGGTGAAGGAGCGCGGGTTCATCTACAAGGGATCGTACGAAGGCTGGTACTGCACGGTCGACGAGGTCTTCGTCCCCGACACGCAGCTCGTCGGGGGCAAGTGTCCCACCTGCGGCAGCGCCGTGGAGCGGCTGGAAGAGGAAAGCTACTTCTTCAAGCTGTCGGCGTTTCAGGATCGCCTGCGCGACTACTACGCGCAGCATCCGGATTTCGTGACGCCGCCGGGCCGCAGGAACGAGATCGTGTCGTTCATCGAGGGCGGCCTGTCGGATCTCAGCGTCAGCCGGACGTCCTTCACCTGGGGCATTCCCGTGCCGGACGATCCCGCGCACGTCATGTACGTCTGGTTCGACGCGCTCACCAACTACATGACGGCGGTCGGCTTCGGGACGTCGTCCACAGGCACGTTCGAACGCTACTGGCCCGCCGACGTGCATCTCATCGGCAAGGAAATCGTCCGCCAGCACGGCATCTACTGGCCGGCGTTCCTGATGGCCGCCGGCCTCGACGTCCCGCGGAGGCTCGTGAGCCACGGGTGGTGGCTCATGGACGGCGCGAAGATGTCCAAGTCGCTCGGCAACGTCGTCCGGCCCGCGGACTACATCCGCCTGTTTGGCGTCGACGGGCTCCGATACTTTGTGATGCGCGAGATGGTGTTCGGCCAGGACGCCGATTTCACCGACGAGACGATCCTGGGCCGGTACAACGCCGACCTGGCCAACGATCTGGGCAACCTCGTCAGCCGCGCGACGACGATGGTCCACCGGTACTGCGCCGGCGTCGTCCCGAAGCCGGAAGCGGCCATGCTCGCGCGCGAGCCGGAAGCGGCGCTGCGTTCGGCGCTCGACGCTCTTGTCAGCCGCGTCCGGACCTGCGTCGAATCGTTCCAGTTCAGCCAGGCGCTGCGCGAGACATGGGACGTGATCGGCGCGACGAACCGGTATATCGTGACGCGCGAGCCGTGGGCGCTCGCAAAGGACGCCGCCAGGCGCGCCGAGCTCGATACGGCGTTGTACGTCGCCGCCGACGCCGTGCGCATTGTCGCAGAACTATTACGCCCGTTCATGCCTGGCACGGGCGAACGCATGCTGGAGATGGTGGGCGTCGCACCGTCTCCGCAATCATGGGTCGGCCTCCGGAGCGGCACGCTCGCGCCGGGCAGCCGCCTCGGAACCACGCAGGCCTTGTTTCCACGCATCGAACGCTCCGTGGAGGAGTTGAGAACCATGTCATCCGACCCGTCGCAGCCAGCACCGCCGCCTCAGTCCCCGGCCCCAGTCGCACCAGCAGCAGCGCCCGCGCCCGCGCCCGCCGCGGCCCCTGCTGCCGCGCCCGCGCCGGCCACGCCCGCCGACGCCTCGCGCATCGGTATCGACGACTTCATGAAGGTCGAGCTTCGCGTCGCGAAAGTGCTCGCGGCCGAGCGCGTGCCGAAGTCGAACAAGCTCCTGAAGCTGCACGTGGATGTCGGCACCGAACAGCGAACGCTGGTGGCCGGCATCGCCGAGGCCTACGAGCCGGAAGCCATGGTCGGCCGCACGGTGGTGATGGTGTTCAACCTGAAGCCGGCGAAGCTCATGGGCATCGAGTCGAACGGCATGGTGCTCGCGGCCAGCCCGGACGGTGGGAAGCCCACGCTGGTCAGCTTCGAGGAGCCGCCGCCGCCGGGAACGAGGGTCCGGTAGGTGAACGTTCGGCGCTTCCTGATCGTCGCTGCGGCGATCGCCGGCGTCTGGGCCGGCGATTCGGCGTCCCTCCGTGCCGACGCCGCAAGCGATGCCGCTCAGGCGGCCACGGCGCGGCGGTTCGCGGCCATCAGGAATCAGCCGCTGCTGCTCGAGGCGTTCCTTCGCGAGATGCCCAAGGGCGGGGACCTGCACAACCACCTCTCGGGGTCGATTTACGCGGAGAGCTACATCCGGTGGGCGGCCGAGGACAACCTGTGCGTTGCAACGGCCACGTTCGCGCTCGTAACGGGCACGTGCGACGCTGCCGCAGGACGGCCGTCCGCGGCGACGGTGCTCGGGGACACGACGCTCTACAACGCGACCATCGACGCCTGGTCCATGCGCAACTGGCCGGCCGACCGCAACGGCCACGATCATTTCTTCGCCGCGTTCACCAAGTTCAACCCGGTGACCAGCCGGGTGGGGGACATGCTGGCCGAGGTGACCTCGCGGGCGGCCGCGGAAAGCGTCAGCTACCTCGAGCTGATGCTGTCGCCCGACGGCAACGTCTCGGCACGCCTCGGCCGCGAATCGAAGTTCAGCCGCGACTTCGCGCAGATGCGGGCTCAGCTCCTCGCCGCGGACTTCAACGCCGTCTTCACGCAGGCCAGGCAGCGGCTCGACTCGGCTGAGGCGCGCCGCAACGAACTGCAGCACTGCGGGACGCCGGCCGCCGACCCCGGCTGCGGCGTGACCGTTCGCTACATCTCACAGGTCCTGCGGGCAGGCCCGCCCGAGCAGGTGTTCGCGCAGATCCTCGCGGGCTTCGAGCTGGCGACGCGGGATCCGCGCATCACGGGCGTGAACCTCGTGCAGCCGGAAGACGACCCGGTGGCCGTGCGCGACTTCTCGCTGCACCTGGCGATGATCGACTTCCTGACTCATGCGTACCCAACTGTCCGGGTTTCGCTGCATGCCGGGGAGATCGTCCCGGGCATGGTGCCTCCCGAGGTGCTGCGCTTTCATATCCGCGAATCCATCGCGAAGGGGCATGCGCTGCGGATCGGCCACGGCGTGGACGTGATGCAGGAAGACGACCCGATCGGACTGCTGCGCGAGATGGCGGCGAAGAAGATCCTCGTCGAGATCGCGCTCACCAGCAACGACGTCATCCTCGGCGTGCGGGGGAAACGCCATCCGCTCGGCGTGTACCTGCAATACGGCGTGCCGGTTGCCCTGGCGACCGACGACCTGGGCGTCTCGCGGGCGAGCCACACGCGCGAGTGGGTGAGGGCGGTCGAGGAACACGGCCTCGACTACGCCACCCTCAAGCGCCTGGTACGAAACTCGATCGAGCACGCCTTCGTCGACCCGCCGACCCGGACGCGCCTGAAGCAGGACCTCGAAGCCGCGTTCCTCCGGTTCGAACGGCGGCAGGCGGCGCAGCGGGCGGCGGCACGGTGATCGACAGCCACTGCCACCTGGCCGACGAGGTCTTCGCCGCCGACCTCGAATCGGTAATCGCCCGGGCGCGCGGCGCCGGGCTCGAGCGTGCGATGGTCATCCTCTCGGCTGGCGACGAAAAAGAGGCGGCCCAGGCGGCCCGCGTCGAAACGCTCTGGCCGGATGTCCGCTTCGCCATCGGCGTCCATCCGCACCACGCGCACCACTTCTCGGACCGGCCGGACCGGGCCGCGGACGTCGTGCGCGCCCAGATCGCCGCGACGCCGGGGACAAGGGCCGTCGGGGAAATCGGCCTGGACTACCACTACGATTTCTCGCCGCGCGAGGTCCAGATGGACGTGTTCCGGGCCCAGGTCCGCCTGGCGCGCGAACTGCGGCTGCCCGTCGTCATCCACACCCGCGAGGCCGACGATGACACGATCGCGATTCTCGGGGACGCGGGCGGGGGCGAGGTGAGCGGCGTGCTGCACTGCTTCACGGGCGGTCCGTCGCTGGCGCGCGCCGGCCTCGACCTGGGCCTGTACGTGTCCCTGGCCGGCATCATTACGTTTCCGAAAGCCGCGGAGCTGCGCGAGACGGTGCGTGCCGTGCCGGTCGAGCGGCTGCTGACCGAAACCGACAGCCCGTTTCTGGCGCCCGTGCCTTACCGCGGGAAGCGGAACGAGCCCGCCCACGTCGCGCGCGTGGCGGACGCCCTCGGCGCGCTGCACGGCCTGTCCGCCGACGAGCTGGGACGCCAAGCGGCGGCGAACTTCCACACCCTCTTCCGGCCGTGATAAAGTCCTACCGGAAACCTGTGGAACACTCGCAAATTGCCCTTGCGCAGATCTTCGAGCCCATTCGCGCCGACCTGGAGCAGGTCGACCATGAGTTTGCGCGGCACGTGCAGTCGCAGGTCGACCTGATCCCCAAGATCGGGCAGTACATCCAGACGAGCGGCGGCAAGCGGGTGCGCCCGGCCGTCCTGCTGATGGCGGCGCGCCTGAGCGGCTACCGCGGCGACCGCGCCGTGCTGTACGCGGCCGTGGTCGAGTTCATCCACACGGCCACGCTGGTCCACGACGACATCATCGACGAGTCGGAGCTGCGCCGGGGGCGGCTGGCCGTGCATTCGCGGTGGGGCAACGACATCACTGTGCTCCTGGGCGACTACCTCTACATCAAGTCGATGGCGATGGCGCTCACCCACGACGCGATCGACATCGTGCGCCTGCTGTGCGACGTGACGCTCAAGATGATCGAGGGCGAGCTGTACCAGCTGACCAAGAACGGCGACGCCGACATCACCGAAGACGAGCACTTCGACATCATCCGGCGCAAGACGGCGTACCTGTTCGGCGGATGCGCCCAGATCGGCGGCGTGCTCGGGAAGGTGTCGAGCGAGCAGGAGCAGGCGCTGCGCGAATACGGCTTCAACCTGGGCGTCGCGTTCCAGATCGTGGACGACCTGCTCGACTTCACGGGCGATACCCGGTCGGTCGGGAAGCCCATCGGCAGCGACCTGCGCGAAGGCAAGGTCACGCTCCCGCTGATCCACCTCCTCCGGCAATCGAACGACGGCGTCGCCTCGAGCATCGTCCGCGAGGTCATTGCATCGCGCGCCGTCTCCCCCGACCAGTGGGCGGAGCTGTTGAGCGGCCTGAAGCAGCACGCGTCGATCGACTACGCGTTCCGCCGGGCCGAAGAGTTTGCCGACCGCGCCAAGAAGCCGCTGTACGCGTTTCCGCCCAGCGCGGAACGCGACGCGCTGCTGGCGCTTCCCGACTACGTCCTCTCGCGCGATCGTTAAGATCCCGCTCGAGCCGCAGCGCGCCGTGAGAGCCGCCGACCGCATCAGCGAACTTCGCGCCGCCATCCGCCACCACGAGGAGCAGTACCTACGTCCACGCCGCGCCCGAGATCTCGGACGAGGCGTTCGACCACCTGCTCCACGAGCTCGAAGCGCTCGAGGCCGACCATCCCGAGCTCGTCACCCCTGATTCGCCGACCCAACGCGTGGGCGGACGCGTGGCCGAAGGCTTTGCGACCGTCGAGCACAAGGTGCCGATGCTCAGCCTCGACAACGCATACACCGAGGATGAGCTCCGCGCCTTCGACGAACGGGTCCGCAGGGGCGCCGGGCTGGGCGAAGCGCCGGTCGCGTACGTCGCGGAGATGAAGATCGACGGCCTGAGCATCGCCCTGACCTACGAGGACGGGCGATTGATCCGCGGCGCCACGCGGGGCGACGGCACCCGGGGCGAGGACGTCACCGTCAACGTCCGGACGATTCGGGCCATTCCGCTGTCGCTGCGCGACGGCCCACCCGGGCGCATCGAAGTACGGGGCGAAGTCTATCTCTCACGCGCCGCGTTCGAACGGATCAACCGCGACCGCGAGGAGGCCGGCGACGAGCTGTACGCGAACCCGAGGAATTCGGCGGCGGGCACCATGCGGAACCTCGAACCCGGGCTCGTCGCGAAGCGAGGTCTCGGCGCGTTCACCTATCAGATCGTCGCGGACGCGGATCTGTTTACGAGCCACAACGACACGCTTCAGGCCATGGGACGCTGGGGGCTTCCCGTCGAACCCCATTGGAAGAAGTGCGAGGGCGTTGACGCCCTGATCGCGTTCTGCCAGGAGTGGGCCGAAAAACGCCGGACGCTCAGCTTCGATACGGACGGCGTCGTGATCAAGGTCAACGAGCTCGCCCTGCGTGCCAGGCTTGGCGCCACGGCGAAGTTCCCGCGGTGGGCCACGGCGTTCAAGTTCCCGGCCCAGCAGGCCAACACCAGGCTGCTGCGGATCGCCGTCAACGTCGGGCGGACGGGAGCGGTGACGCCGTACGCGCTCCTCGAGCCGGTGTTTCTCGCAGGCTCGACCATCTCGATGGCGACGCTGCACAACGCCGAGGACGTCGCCCGGAAGGACCTGCGCGACGGCGACACCGTGGTCATCGAGAAGGGCGGCGACGTCATCCCCAAGGTCGTGGCGCCGGTGCTCAGCCTTCGGCCTCCGGACGCCCAGCCCTGGGTCATGCCGACGACATGCCCGGTGTGCGGCAGCGATCTGCATCGCGACGAAGAGGAGGTCGTGTGGCGCTGCGAGAACACATCGTGCCCCGCACGGCTGCGCCGGAGCCTGGAGCATTTTGCGTCCCGCTCGGCGATGAACATCGAAGGCCTCGGCGAGTCGCTCGTCGATCAGCTGCTCGAACAGGGCCTCGTCCACGACTTCGCGGACCTGTATCACATCAAGGCCGAAACGCTCCAGGAGCTCGTGGTGACGCCGCGCGATCCGAAGTCGGACCGCGCGGTTCCCCGCAAGCTGGGCAAGGTGGGCCGCAACGTCGCCGAGCAAATCGAGCGCAGCAAGAACAACGACCTGTCGCGGCTGGTCTATGCCCTCGGCATACGACACGTCGGCGAAAAGGCCGCTTCGACCCTCGCGCGCTACTTCCGGTCGATGGACAGGCTGATGGAGGAGCCCGTTGAAGCGCTGCAGACGGCGCCGGAAATCGGGCCGGTCGTCGCGGCGTCCGTTCGCGCGTTCGCTGAAGAACCCCGCAACCAGGCGCTCGTCGCCAAGCTGAAGCTGGCCGGCGTCAACACCCTCAGCCAGGCCCCCGAGCCCGCGGTAGGCAAGGACCAGTCCGGGCCGCTCGCGGGCAAGGTGTTCGTCCTGACCGGCACGCTGGCGTCGATGACGCGCGAGGAGGCCACCGAGACGCTCGAGCGCCTCGGGGCGCGCGTGGCCGGCTCGGTCAGCAAGAAGACGAGCTACGTCGTTTTCGGAGCCGACGCGGGGAGCAAGCTGGAAAAAGCCAGGACGCTTGGCGTCGAAACGCTGGATGAGGAGGCCTTCCGGGCTCTTATAATGGGCATGTAGGGGCGTGTATCAACTGGAAGAGTACCGCCCAGAACGAGCTTCGACCATGATCTCGCGGCCGCGACATCGGAGCGGCCGGCCGTGATTTGCGAAGGACACAACCACTAGATGTCGCGGCGTTCCACTTACGTCACGCTGATTCTCACCGCGGCCGTTGCCTTCTTCGTCGGCACCATCTTCGCCGGCGGCTCCGGTGGGCCGGCCGGTGTCTCCGGTCCCGGCGCCGGGGCCTCCGCCAGGCCAGCGGCGCGCCGGCCAGGCCCGCTTCCCGGCACCTCCATCGACTTCGCCGACATCGTCGAGCACATCAACGCCGCCGTCGTCAGCATCGACGCGTCGAGCAAGGCGCGAGGCGGCAAGCGGAAACACAATCGGCACGACGAAGACGACGATCTCGACGACTTCGACGCCCCGTTCGACCTCGGGCGCGGGCGGCGCGACAAGGAGATCGGCGATCCGGACGACCCGACCCGCCGCGGCGCCGGAACCGGCTTCATCATCGACGCCGACGGCAGCATCCTGACGAATCACCACGTGATCTACCGGGCGGATCGCATCATCGTCCGCCTGTCGGATGGCCGCAGCCTCAAGGCGCGCGTGATCGGGAGCGACCAGGCGACGGACATCGCCCTCATCAAGATCGACGGACAGACGGGGCTGCCAGTTGCGCCGCTCGGCGACTCGTCGGCGCTCCGCATGGGCGAGTGGGTCTGCGCGATCGGCAACCCGCTCGGCTACGATCATTCGGTCACCGTGGGCGTCGTCAGCTTTCTGGGGCGGAAGCTTTTCGACGCCAGCCTGGACGACTACATCCAGACGGACGCCGCGATCAATTTCGGGAACAGCGGCGGCCCCCTCATCAACGCGCGCGGCGAAGTGGTCGGCATCAACGCCGCGATCAGCTCGCACGCCAGCGGCATCGGCTTCGCGGTCCCGATCAACGGCGCGACCGTCATCCTCGACCAGCTTCGATCGCGCGGACGCGTGAGCCGCGGCTACATGGGGGTGACCCTGCGCAGCGTCGATGCCGACGTCCAGACCTCGCTCAAGCTGCCGGTGGCGCGCGGCGCCCTGATCCAGGACGTGAGCGACGATTCGCCAGGCGACCGGGCAGGGCTCCGCGTGTACGACACGATCGTCGCGCTCGACGACCGGGTGGTGACAAACGACGACCAGCTTATTCACGACATCGCCAGCCGCGCGCCCGGCACGGCGGTTCACGTCACGCTGGTCCGGGACGGCCGCGAAGAGACCATCACGGTGACGCTCGCCGAGCGGCCCGTCCACGAGCGTGAACAGGGCCGCAACGGCGCGCCGGCGCCGGCCGACCGGGTCAAGCCGGACCAGAACGGACCGCTCGGGTTCGTCGTGCGTGACCTCGATCGACGCAGCGCCGAGCGGCTCGAGATCCCGAAGACGATTCACGGCGTCCTCGTGACGAAAGTGGAACCGCTGAGCGCGTCGTTCGACGCGGGCGTCGAGCGCGGTGTGGTACTGCTCGAGATCAATCGCCAACCCGTCGAGACGGCCGCCGAGTACCGCCGGCTCGCCCGCTCGGTCCATGAGGGCGACGTCCTGGCGCTCTACCTCTACTTTCCGGACATCGATCAGCGCCGCCTCGTCACCCTGCGGGTCGAGGACCGCTGACACACGCGCTCATGCCCAAACCACGGATTCTGGTTATTGACGACGACGCGGGGATTCGAGAGCAGATGAAGATGACTCTCGGATACGACGGCTATGACGTGTCCGTCGCCGCCACCGGAGAGGAAGGCCTGTCGCACGTCGAGCGAGAGGCGCCGGATCTGGTCCTGCTCGACATCAAAATGCCCGGCATGGACGGCAACGAGGTCCTGACCCGGCTGCTGTCCATGCAGCCGGCGCTGCCGATCATCATGCTGTCGGCGCACCGGGAGCCGTCGTTCGTCGTCGAGGCGATTCGGAAGGGCGCCAAGGACTACATCGAGAAGCCGCCGAACACCGACCGCTTGCTGCTCACGATTCAGAACGAGCTCGATCGCGCGCGCCTCCGCGACGAGAATCGCTCGCTCAAGCAGGCGGTCGAAGTGCGGCACCAGATGATCGGCGACAGCGCGGGGCTGTCGCAGGTGATGGCGTCCATCGGCCGCGCGGCGCCAACCAACGCGACCGTCTTGATTCAGGGCGAAAGCGGCGTCGGCAAGGAGCTCGTCGCGCGGACGATTCACCGCAACAGCAAGCGGAGCCGCGAGCGCTTCGTCCAGGTGAACTGCGCCGCGATCCCCGAGGAGCTGATCGAGTCGGAGCTCTTCGGGCACGAGAAAGGCTCGTTCACCGGCGCCACGGAGAAACAGGTCGGAAAATTCGAGCAGGCCGACAAGGGCACGATCTTCCTGGACGAAATCGGCGACATGAGCGCGAAGACGCAGGCCAAGGTGCTGCGGGTGCTGCAGGAAGGCGAAGTGGAGCGCCTCGGCTCGGCTCGCACGATCAAAGTGGATGTCCGCGTGATTGCCGCGACGAACAAGAATCTCGAGGAAGAAATCGAAAAGGGACACTTTCGCGACGACCTGTACTTCCGGCTGGCCGTGATTCCGATCTACGTGCCGCCGCTGCGTGAACGCCCCGAGGACATCGCGCTGCTCGTCCGGCACTTCATGGATCACTTCAGCCGCGAGGGCAACCAGCGGCAGAAGCGGATCACGCCGGCCGCGCTCGAGGTGCTGCAGCGGTATCGCTGGAAAGGCAACATCCGCGAGCTGCGAAACACCGTCGAGCGCGTGATCATCATGACCGGCAGCGACACCATCGACGTGGGCGACCTGCCCGACAACGTGCGAACGCAGTCCGCGGCCGGCGCCCCGGCGCCAAGGCCCGGCGACGCGCCGGCGGTCTCGAGCGACGCCAGGGCCGGCACGCTGCGCGAGTTCAAGGACAACGCCGAGCGGGCATTCCTCGTCGCCAAGCTGCGCGAGAGCGGCTGGAACATCTCGAAGACCGCCGAAGTGATCGACACGCCCCGCAGCAATCTGTACAAGAAGCTGGAGC
The DNA here is from genome assembly GCA_963712905.1 of uncultured Acidobacteriota bacterium. Lineage (GTDB taxonomy): Bacteria > Acidobacteriota > Vicinamibacteria > Vicinamibacterales > CAVVIG01 > CAVQJU01. The sequence continues at coordinate 468,960 of CAVQJU010000008.1, forward strand.
AGTACCAGATTTCGCAGGAATCGGACGGATAACCTACAATACTGACGATCGCAGCGAGCCAGACGACCGCCGTCCGCCGAAGCGCCGCAAGGTGCGAAGGTGGAGGGAGGAAAGTCCGAACTCCGCAGGGCAGTGCGCCGGGTAACTCCCGGTCGGGGCAACCCGAAGGACAGTGGCACAGAAAATATACCGCCCTCCGCAGCCCGCAAGGGCGAAGGAGGGTAAGGGTGAAAAGGTGCGGTAAGAGCGCACCGCGCTCGTGGCAACACGGGTGGCAGGCAAAACCCCGCACGGAGCAAGACCAAATAGGAGAGCCCCGTCCGGCACGCAAGCGCCGGGTGGAACGGATGGCCCATCCGAAGCTCTCGGGTAGGTTGCTTGATCTCGCCAGCAATGGCGAGGCTAGAGGAATGGTCGTCGTCCTGACCGAGCGCGCGCAAGCGCCGAGCGAAGGGGAACAGAATTCGGCTTACGGCCCGCTGCGATCCTTTTATGTTCCGCTACCTGACCACGCGCGCTGCGGCGCTCTCGCTCGTCGCCGCCGGCACGCTGGCCGTGATCGCCGCGCAAACCCCGCAGGCGCCCGGACAGCTTCGCCCGCGGCCGGCCGAGGGCCGCGACCCCGAGTTTCCGCCGCCAAGCATCCGCGAATATAAACCGCGCTCGACGCTCGTCGTGCCGCAGCACCCCGTGCCCCGGGCGAAGTTTCCGGTCGTGGACATCCACGGGCACCCGTTCGGAGGCCCGGGACCGGTCACCGCTGACGCCTACGCCGCCGTCGTCAAGGCGATGGATGGCCAGAACCTGCAATTGATGGTGAACGTGTCTGGCGCGTCCGGTGACCGCCTGACGCAGATGCTCGACGTCATCAAGCAGAGTCCGTATCCCGACCGCATGGTCGCGTTCACGACGATCAACTTTCGCGACCCGGTCGCCCCGGGATTCGGCGCCCGCACGGCGAAACAGATCGAGGACGACGTGAAAGCCGGGGCGAAGGGCCTGGGCGAGCTCTTGAAGAACTTCGGCCTGACCGCGAAGAAGACCGACGGCACGCGGCTGAGGCTCGACGATCCGGAGCTCGACCCCGTCTGGGAGGTCTGCGCGCGGCTGAAAATCCCGGTGCACATTCACACGGCCGACCCGGCTGAGTTCTTCCAGCCGATCGACTTCCGGAACGAGCGCTGGCTCGAGCTGGCGCTCTATCCCGACCGCCGTTACGCCGATCGCTCGCGGTTTCCGTCATTCGACGACCTGATGGCCGAGCGCGATCGATTGTTCGCCCGGCACCCCAGGACGCAGTTCATCGTCGCGCACATGGGTTGGCATGCGAACGACCTGGCGCGTCTCGGCGCGATGTTCGACCGGATGCCGAACCTGTCCACGGAAGTCGGGGCCGTGCTTTACGACATCGGCCGGCAGCCACGCGCCGCGCACGACTTCTTCGTCAAGTACCAGGATCGGATCATGTTCGGGAAGGACGCGTACCAGCCCGACGAGTATCCGTACTATTGGCGCGTGTTCGAGACCAACGACGAGTACTTCGACTACTATCGCGATTACCACGCGTTCTGGAAGCTGTACGGCATCGGCCTGCCGGATGCCGTGCTCCGGAAGCTCTATTACCAGAACGCCATGAAGCTGACGCCCGGCCTGCCGCACGGCCGTTTCCCGTCGTGATGCGCTCCTAGTGGCCTCTTACCTCGTGACCGGTGGCGCCGGCTTCATCGGCTCGCACCTCGCGGAAGAGCTCCTGCGCCGCGGGCATCGCGTCCGCGTGGCCGACAGTCTGATCACGGGCAAACGCGCAAACCTCGCCTGCATCGCGGCCGCCGAGTTCATCGAAGGCGATCTGGCCGACGCTGACGTGGCGGCCAAGGCGGCGGCGGGCATGGACTACGTGCTCCATCAGGCGGCCATTCCCTCCGTGCCGCGGTCCGTGGACGACCCGGCGACCACGAACCGGGCGAACATCACCGCGACGCTGAACGTCCTGGTCGCCGCCCGCGCTGCCGGCGTGAAACGGCTGGTTTATGCCGGCTCGTCCGCCGCGTACGGCGACACGCCGACGCTGCCCAAGCACGAGGAGATGCCCACGCGGCCGCTGTCGCCTTACGCGCTGCAGAAACTGGTGGGCGAGCAGTATTGCCAGATGTTCACGCACCTGTACGGGTTTCCGACCGTGACGACGCGATACTTCAACGTGTTCGGGCCCCGGCAGGACCCGGGCTCGCCGTACTCCGGCGTGATCTCGCTCTTCGCCACGGCGCTGCTCAGCGGCCAGACGCCGATCATTCACGGCGACGGCGAACAGACGCGCGACTTCACCTACATCGCGAACGTCGTGGACGGCGTGCTGCGGGCGTGCGAGGCGCCGAACGTCGCGGGCGCGGTGATCAACATAGCGACCGGTCAGCGCACGTCGCTGAACCAGTTGCTGCGCGTTCTCAACGGCCTCGTCAAGGTGGATGTGCGCCCCGTCTATAAGGAAACCCGCGTCGGAGACGTGCGCGACTCGCAGGCGGATATCTCGAAAGCGAAGGCGCTGCTCGGGTACGAACCGATCGTGTCGCTCGAGGAGGGCCTCCGGCATACGCTCGACTGGTGCCGCGCGTCAAAGTAGCGCGGGCCTTTCAGGCCCGCGATCAGGCGGCCCTGAAAGGGCCGCCCTACGAAACGACGTCGAGCAGCTCCGACAGAAACGCCGCGTGGTCCCACGCGTCGATGTAAATCGACAATCCAAGCCGGACGACAACCAGGCGGCGGGACGGGATGACCGTGAGCACCTGCGCCTCGTGTCCGACAGCAAAGAAGGCGTCGCGCGGCAGGCGGGCGGCCGCTGCTGTCCCCCCGCCGAGCTCGGGCTTGAGCCCCAGCCACCAATGCGCGCCGTAGATCCCGCCGGGCGATTGGGGCGTGGGCGTCGTGCTGAATGACACCCATCCCTCCGGAAGAAGACGCTGTCCCTCCCAGACACCGTCTTGCAGGTAGAGCTGCCCGAAACGGGCCCAGTCGCGAGCCGTCGCGAGCATGAACGACGACGCGACGAAGGTGCCCGAGGCGTCGGGCTCCATCAGCGCACTGTTCATGCCCAGTGGCGCAAACAGTGCGCGGCGGGGCCACGAGGAATAGTCCGAGTTGCCGACGCTGCGGCGGACGATGGCCGACAGGATGTTGGTCGTGCCGCTCGAGTAGCTCCACTCCGTGCCCGGCGGACTGATCAACGAGCGGCTCGCCGCGTACGCGGCCGCATCGTCCTGGTTGAAGAGCATCTCGATCACGTCCGAGGTCAGGTTCGTGTATTCCTCTGAAAATCCGAGCCCGCTCCGCATCCGCAACAGATCTTCCAGCGCGATCGCGGCGCGGGGATCCGGATGGCGCCAGGCCGGTAGCAGTTCGATGTCCCGGAGGGAGAGGCGGCCCTCGCCGACCAGCACGCCCACGAGGGCGCCGAGCACGCTCTTGGCCATCGACCATCCGGAAAACCGCGTCGCTTCGCCAAAACCCGGGGCGTAGCGCTCGGCGACGATCCGTCCGTCCTGCACGACCAGAATCGCGCGCGTGCGGCGCAGGCGCCTGCGATTGGGCTCGAGAAACGCCGAGGCCACGATCCGTTCGAGGGCGGGAGACGCGGGCGCCATCTGCCATGCGGCTGGCGGGGTCGTGACGTCGGCGTTGCCTCTGAAGACGGCGGTCCGGGGAGGAAATCCCGCGAGCGACGCCGTGACGCTACGCGCCGAGTGGTCCACGCGCCATCGGAAAAGCCGCATGAGCCGGTAGCTGTCGGCGGAGACCTCCTCCAGGCTGCCCGGGTCGACGGTACGGCCGCTGCCAAACACGACAGAGCAGAGCACTCTGGCCTTATAGGCCGCGCCGATGGCCGCCACCCTGCGCAGGCGGGGGAACAGCCACCATGCGGCGGCGAGAAGAAGAATCAGCAGAAGGGCCAGCGGGAGCGTCATGAGGGCCGAGGAACGGCCCGTGAAGTGTAGCGCGGCGGCCGTGTTGACTCACCGTCAGCTCGGTTCATAATGGCTCGTCTTCGAACCACTGGAGGGATCGCCTGATGAACCTGAAACTCAGCGCTCTGCTTGGAATCCTCGGCTCGCTGGTGCTCGCCGCATCGGCGTCAGCTGCTTCGGGCGGTACGTGTGAGAGCCTGCGGTCGATGGCGATTCCGAACGTGACGATCGCGGCGGTCGACATCGTCGCGCCACCGGCGCCGTCGACGGGACGCGGCGGCGCGGCAGCCGCGGCACCCGCCGGGCCGGCCTTGCCCGAGTATTGCCGCGTGAAGCTGCTGCTGACGCCCACGTCCGACTCCCGGATCAACGCCGAGCTGTGGATGCCAACGACCACGTGGAACGGCCGATTCATGGCCGTCGGCAACGGCGGGTTCGGCGGGTCGATTCAGGGCTTCGCCGAGATGCAGAACGCGCTGCGCCTGGGCTATGCGACCTCCGGCAACGATACAGGGCACGACAACACGGTGGACGGACCCAACGGGATGTTTGCGCTCGGCCACCCCGAGAAGATCGTGGACTTCGCGTACCGCGCGATGCACGACATGACCGTTACGTCGAAGTCGATCATTCAGCAGTTCTACGGCCGGCCGCAGCAGTACCTGGTACTACAAAGGCTGTTCGACGGGCGGGCGCCAGGGCGCGATGAACGCCCAGCGGTACCCCGACGACTTCGACGGCATCATCGCCGGAGCCCTGGCCAACCGGCACATCCAGATGCACACGGCGGGCGCCGCGCGCGGTGTCGAGCTGGCCCGGCATCCGGAGGGTCAGATTCCGCCGGCCACGGCGCTGATGGTGACGCAGGCCGTACTCAAGGCGTGCGATACGCTCAAGGAAGGCTTCCTGACGAACCCGCGGGCGTGCACCTTCGACGTCAGGAAGCTCGCCTGCGCGCCGGGCGCCGCCGCGTCGGAAGCGTGCCTGACACCGCCGCAGTTGAAGACGGTCGAAACGTTCTACGGCGGCCTGCACAACAGCAAGGGCGAACTGATCTTCTCGGGCCAGGCACTCGGCAATCCCCTGCCGGCCCTGCGAGCCAACATGCCCGAGCCCGGCGCCGGTAACGACACGGTTCGTATCTGGGCATTCCAAAACGACAAGTACGACTGGCACACATTCGACCTCGATCGCGACATGCCGATCATCAACAGCAAGATCGGATTCGTGGACGCCGTCGATCCGGACCTCAGCAAGTTCAAGGCGCACGGCGGGAAGCTCCTGCTGTATGCCGGCTGGGGCGACACGACGATCACGCCCGAGAATACGGTCCTCTACTACGACAACCTGAAGAAGAAGATGGGGCCGCAGGACGATTTCGTCCGGCTCTTCATGGTGCCCGGCATGGCGCACTGCCGCGGCGGCGACGGCCCGAACACGTTCGACTCGATCGGTGCGATGGAGACCTGGCGCGAAAAGGGCGTCACGCCGACGCAGTTGACCGGCTTCAACCCGCAGACGAGCCTGACGCGTCCGATCTGCTCCTATCCGCAGTACACGAAATACAAGGGCACCGGGAACATCAAGGACGCCGCCAACTGGACGTGCGCGGCGCCGTAGCGTCCGCCTTCAGGCGGACGTCTATTCTGTCGGCAACAGCGCGTCGGCGCCGGCAATCCGCAGGGACGTTCCGGACACACCGTCTTTCACGAACAGGTCGCTGACGGCGACCTGGAGCGTCTCGCCCGGCTGGAGAATGCGCTCGATGAACTGGTGGCGCTCCTCGACCTTGCCGCTGCGATCCGTGTAGGTCGTCATGTACAACATGCGGCGGAACGCCACGCGCGGGTTGGTGTTCTTCAGCTGGAACGTCCAGTTGGCCGTGCGCGCAAAGCCGACGCTGAACACCGGATCGACGACCTGCAGATCGAGCGGCGGGTTGTAGGGTCGCGTCGGATCGTTCAGGACCGGCGGCCCGCCGTCCGGAGCGAACGGGCGCCGATGACCGAACATTTCCGGCGACTTTGTCGCGATGGCTCGAACCACGACGTCTCGGTCGGTGTAGAGCGACATCGCCGAGTACTGGGTGGCGGCGAACGCCACCTGGTACGCGATGTTGATGCCGAGAAGCGCCGCAGCGGCCCGGCGCGAGCGCGGTGAATCGATCGCGGACCAGCAGTACGCCGCGAACAGGAACGAGATGGGCGCCACCAGGTAGAACGCGTGGGCCTGCGGCGGCTCGATCACGAACCAGTAACTGAGATAGACGAGTCCCACACTGAACGCCACGACCCACCGCAGCGCACGCCAGCCGGGAGACGCCAGCCGCGACCGGAACCACGACACCAGCATCCAGAACGGCTGAACGATGCCCGCGGCCCAGACGACCGCGAGCAGAGGCAGCATCCACAGGTGGTTCCGCACGAACAGCACGCGCCGGGCATCGTCTATTTCGATGAACCGGTTGATCTCGAGGCTCGAAAACGAGAACACGCGGGCGAGAGTCACCAGGATTTCCGCGGGCGACACCAGATGGACGTGGAGGTTCCGGAGCGTGCCGCCCGTCCCCCCAGCCGCGCCGTACTGCAGCAGCGTCGGGACGAGTGCGAGGCCGGGGAGTGCGGCGCCGGCCGCGCACGCGAGCGCGTACGCTGCCAGCTTCCCCAGACCATCAGCCCGGCGGCTCAGCCATGCGACGCCGGCGTAGGGGAGCAGCAGGTACCACGACATGTGGATTTGCATGATCCACGTCGCGCCGGCGCCCATCGCCGCGAAGGCGAGCGGGACCGGGAGCACGCCCAGACGGATCGCCGGCAGGACTTCAAAGAAGCCGAGGAAGAACACGACAGCGCCGGCCAGTACGTAGGACGGGTTCGTGACGTGTGTCGAGAACTGAAGTGTCCAGGGTACGGTCATCACCCAGCCCCAGACGAGCCACCTGGGAACCGACGGCACGCGGCGCGAGATGTACCAGGCCAGCGCCGCGAGCGCCCCGAAGGACAGCAGGTTCAGGATGACGATCGGCGCCTCCGGCATCGCGGCGATCTTCAGCGGAGCGCCGACCAGCAGACCCTGGAGAGCGCCGGGAATCTCACTCTGCGTCCAGACGACGTCGGGACCGAAATACGGCCAGTGGCCGGTCGTGTAGTAGCGGAGGCCGATGAGGAAGATCTGGGATTCGTCCTCAGCGAAAAACCGCAGCGACAGGCCGAAATAGAGGCGGAAGGCAAAGAGCGCGAGCAGTGCCAGCGCGAAGATCCAGGAGCCCCGGCGCATCATCGAGGGCTTGGGGCTAGCGCGACGGGCAATTGCCGGCGACCGGCCGCCAGCCTTCGACGTCGATGAAGGCCTGTTCGACATACGGGCCGCCGGCCGTGCCGACGCCGCCCGAAGTACCAGGCGAAATACGCACGCCGCCACCGACGCTCACGCCGCCCGGGGCGTACTGACCTTTCTTCATCAGGCCGGTGATCCCGACCATCGACCCCTCGTGCGCCTTGATCTCCGACATCAGCTTCTTCGGCCCGTTCATGCGCAGGTGCATGCCTTCTTTGATCTCGAGGCTGCTCGGAGGGTCTTCGGTCCGCGGGCCGGCGGTGAACACCTGGCCTTTCGTGCACCCGGCCACGTACACGCGCACGGAGTCCTTGGGAACCGGCTTTTCTTCCTGGGCCCTCGGCAGGGCGCTCGCGGTGGCCACCGCAATGGCCAGAATGGCCGCGTTTCTCATACCGACCACTCTAGACGATACGGCGCGCGGATCCAACCGCTACTGCCTGGCGATCACCAGGTCCTTGATCTTGTCGTAAGTGGCCGCAGGCACGATCTTCTTGCGGGTGAGATCGGTCTTGGCCTTGTACGGCCGGCCGGCGACGATCTTCTGTGCGTACGCCTCGCCGATGCCCGGGAGCGTCGCCAGCTGCTCCTTCGTCGCCGAATTGAGGTCCATCAGGGTCGTGGTGGCCTGCGACGCCGCTGCCGGTGCCTTGGGCTTGGCGGCCTTGGCGGGCGCCTGCGCCAACGCCAGACTGACGGTTGACGCGAGCACGACGGCCACGCCCACGAGTTTCCGAATACACGATGCGTAGGTCATAGAACCTCCCGTAACAAGTTTCCAGCGATTCTAGCGGCGCGCCGCAGCGAGCAGGCGTAAGGCTTTCGTCAGTGTTTCGTTAAAGCCGGCGTCGTTCGTCCGGTAACCAGAGGCGACAGTTCCAGCCCTCCACGACGCCGCACCAATACACGCCGGCAGGCACCGATCGTTAAGGCACGAACGCGCAGTGAGTTCCCGGCGCACGAACGTACGCGCCGCGCCGGTCCCGCGTTTGCCCTGCACCCGGGCGACCCTGGACCGGCAGTCACAACCGCCGGGCCCGACCTCCCACTCGGTGAGCGGCGACCGGCCAGGGTCAACCTTCAAAGGAGGATTGCATGTCTCGTCATCTGCTCCCGCTCGCCGTGCTCGTCGCCCTGCTCTCGACTCACGCCCAAGGGGCGGCGGCGCAGGCCCCGGACCGCGCCGCCAGGCCGGCCGCCACGGCCGTCGTCGTCAACCTGAACACCGCGTCGGCCTCCGATTTCGAGGCGCTGCCCGGCATCGGCGCCAAGACGGCGGCCCGGATCATCGAGTACCGCCTGAAGAACGGGCCGTTCAAGAAGATCGAAGAGCTGATGAACGTCCCCGGTATCGGCGAGAAGAACTTCCTGAAGCTCAAGCCGCAGCTCACCGTGGCGTCGGTCAGGGCCGAAGCCGGCACCGCCAGGCACTAGCACGCGGACGCATCGATGGGCCTTCGAGCAACAGCCGGATACTCGATGGTGGAGCTCGCCGTGGTGCTTGGCTTCGCAGCCACGGCCACGGCGACCGCTCTCCCGCGCATGCTCACCCGTCTGGAGGAGGCGCGCGTCGCTGGTGCGGCGCGCTACCTCGCCGCACGTTTCTACGACACGCGCATTGAAGCCATCACGCACGCGACGGAGGTCGCGATGCGGTTCATCCCCACGAACGCCGGTTTCATCTTCGCGGTCTTCGTCGACGGCAACGGCAACGGCGTCCTGGCCCGCGACATCGCAAACAACGTCGACCGTCAGCTCCACTCGCCGGAGCTGCTGTCCGGCCAGTTCAGCGGCGTGGACTTCGGGACGCTGCCGGGCTTGCCGGCGATCGACGCGGGCAGCCCGGCGCCCGGCGACGATCCGATCCGGTTCGGTGCCGGCAACATGGTGAGCTTCAGCGCGCTCGGCACGTCCTCGACCGGGACGCTGTACATCAGGAGCCGCGGCGATGCCCAGTACGCCATCCGCCTCGTCGGCGCGACCGCTCGCGTCCGGACGTACCGGTTCGATTCGCGCTCGCGAGAGTGGCGGCCCGTATGACGCTGCCGCAGATTGAACGGCGTCTCGCGCGGCGCCGGCAATCGGTCGCCGAGCACGGCATCGTCTCGGCGAGGGTGCGGCCCGGGATCGACGCCTCGGTCGTCGACGTGTCGGCCGCGGGCGCCCTCATCGAGACGAGCCACCGGCTGCTCCCTGGGAGTTCCGTCGAGATTTGCTTCGACCCGGACAAACGGCGGCCGTCGGTCCGCGGCAGAGTCGTTCGATGCGCGGTCGCGCAACTCGGTCCGGACCAGGTGTGCTATCGCGGAGCGATCCTGTTCGATCAGCGCCTCCCCTGGATTGCCGACGACCTCGGTCATGGGTATTCGCTTCCCGGTCACGAAAGGCGTCTGCAGCGGGGCAGGCGGGCACCTGCTACCCGGGCCGCGATGTGAGGCAGTTCTTCAAGAGCCAGATTCGAGGATTTATGCAGCCTTTACGTGCCGACCGCGGTGGCACCCAATTTGGTTCTCGGGACGGCGAGCATTCCAGGAACCGTTCCATGAGCACGCCACCTGCTTCCGCGTCTCCCTCGACGCCGGACCTGCGCGATCGGCGTCACGGACTCGACATGGCTGCACCACTGATCGGATCGACAGGCGCAATGCGGCGGCTGCGGGCCACGATCGAACGCGTGGCCTGCACGGACTTCACGATTCTCCTCGAGGGAGAGAGCGGTGTCGGGAAAGAGCTTGTCGCGCGCCAGATCCACGAGTTGAGCCGGCGGCGGGGCGGTCCGTTCATCGCGATCAACTGCGCCGCGCTCGTCGAAACTCTGGTCGAGGCGGAACTATTCGGCATCGAGGAGCGCACGGCCACCGGCGTCCGCGGACGCCGGGGAAAGTTCGAAGCGGCCGACGGTGGCACCCTGTTCCTCGACGAAGTCTCGGACCTGTCCCTCGCGGCACAGGCCAAGCTGCTCAGGACGATTCAGGACCTCGCCATCGAGCGCGTGGGCGGTCAGGGCGCGAAGCGCGTCGACATCCGGATCATCGCCGCCACCAATCGCAGCCTGCGGGGGCTGGTGGAGCGGCAGCTATTCCGCGCCGACCTGTATTACCGGCTGAGCGGCGTCGACGTCTTCGTGCCCGCGCTTCGAGAGCGCAGGGACGACATCGCCGAGTTGGCCAGCTACTTCCTCGAACGCCATCGCCCGACGCGGACGCTGCAACTGTCGGCCGCCGCCACCGAAGCCCTCGTCCTCTACCGCTGGCCGGGGAATGTTCGCGAACTGGAGCGATTTATCGAGCGCGCCGTCGCGTTGTGCCGCTCCGAAGTGATCCAGCTCGACGACCTGCCGCCCTCGATTAGCGGCGATCACGCTGCGATCCTGACACCTTCACTCCGCCGGAACGATACGCTCCGGGCCTGGGCGAGCCGCTACGCGCGCGTCGTCGTAGACCGCTGTCAGGGCAACAAGCGTCAGGCGTGCCGCGTGCTCGGGATCAGCTATCACACGTTGCAGACGTACTTGCAGTACCGGCCGGATGAGTTCGAGGCGGGTCCGGACGCCGGCACTGAGTTGCCGGGCGTTCAGAGCAGCGAACCGGACCCGGAGGAGGAGACTGCGGCGCTTGGATAGCGCCGCCAGGCGCCGCGTGTCTGCGGCGAACCCGGCCTGACGAGACGGGGCAGGATTCCCTGCGGAGGTCGCACGTTGGCTGGACACCGCGGTCGTCGCGACGCGACGGCCGTTTGCAAGGAGTGTCCATGGAATACGGATCATCGCAGCGCAGGTTCGGACGCTGGTGGATTCTCGCTGGCACGCTCGTCTTGATCGTGGGCCTCTTGTACGCGTGGCGCCTGCAGGCTCAGGTGCCTGCGACGCAGGCGGCTCCGGCGGCGCGCGGGGTGGGGCGGTTGCCGTCTCTCCCGGTACTGACGCAGCCCACGGACAACGAGGTCAAGGACATGGGTGGCACGTTCTACTTCCTCGAGGCGAAGGCGAAGAAGGTGACGGCACGGTTTGCTGACGGCACGGCCGTCGCGGATCGCGGCCTGGACGGGAATATCAGGACGAGGTCCACCGATCTCTCGGGCAATGAAGCGGGGAAGCTGAGCATCGATCAGGTCAGCGCGCGAGATGCGGAGATGCTATACGAATCGAACGGCACGCAGCTGTTCTACGCGCCGGTGAGGCCTGACGTGCGTCCGACGCTCGACTGGGCGGCGCTGCAGGCGCACGCGCTGCGACGGGACGGGCATCCGTCAACGGTCCAGTGGCAGGGGCGGTTCGCCCGCGCTCGCGGCGCCCGGCCGGGCAGCCTCGACGATGCGGCGGCGGAAGTCGTGACGGAGTTCGATCACGATGTAACGGCGAAAACGGTGCGGGTCGCGCCGAAGCCGGGCGAAAACAAGCGCCCGCACACGCTGACGCGGATTTATGACGCCGGCGTCGAAGTCGGAGAAATCGCATGGGTGCCGTCGCAGAAGCTGCTCATGTGGAGCTTCAAGGGCCTCACGAAAGGGTCAGTCAACGAGGAGTCGCTGAAGAAGACGCCCTCGGGTGGCTGGACGTTCCAGCCATCGATGGCGTGGGCGAACGTTCAGGCGCTCGCGTTCTACACGTTCCACACGCGGCTGGCGAAGGCTGGTACCGTGTCGGTGGCCCGGAACGAGCCTGAGCCGAGAGGCCTTGGCCGGAAAGTGCTGGACGCGCTCGTCCGTCCTGTCCAGGCCAACGCGCCAGGGTGCGACGGCCTCCACTGGCTCGACGGCTCGATGTTCCGTCCGTGCTGCGACGCCCACGACATCTGCTACGCCAAGGCCGGTTGCAACCAGTATTCGTGGTACTGGCCGCCGTCGATGTCGTGGGTCTGCACCGGCTGCAACGCCCTGGCCGCCTACTGTTTCTACTCGACGATCGGCATCACAACCGGCACCTGCATCTACATGCCGGCCGCTTGCTCGTGGTGACAAACAGATGAAGACCGTTCCAGGACTTGCTCTCCTCGGCGCCATCGCCGCCGCCGCCGTTCAGCCGTTGACGCCCACAGGCTGGTGGCTCAATTCTGGCCGGGGAGTCGCTATCACGGCTCTCGCGCTGGCTGTGCTGGCGGCGCTGGTCGCCACCCGTGCGCTGAAGTGGCCTTTCCGGGCAGGTGAAGCTGCGGCGCTGGCGGCGCTCTGGGCCGGCGCGAACATCGGAATGGCTGTGATGCTGTTCCGAACGGGTCCTGGAACAATATTCCCGATCGTGCTCGTCGTGGGAGCCGGCATCTCGGCGATCGCCGTCGGCGCCGGCTCCCTCGCGGGCGCACTGCTCGCGAACGTCTCTCGGCGCGGCGCCGGTTGACCCGACGAAACGCGCATAGTACCGTTGCGGAAGGCCCGACCACCGGCCACCGACCACTGGCCACCGAGATGTCCTCCCCTCCGCTCAAGAAGACGTCGCTCAACGCGCGCCATCGCGCGTCCGGCGCGAAAATGGTGCCGTACGGTGGATGGGACATGCCGCTCGAGGTACAGCGGCATCGCGGCCGAGCACATGGCCGTCCGCACGGGCGCCGGCCTGTTCGACGTCAGCCACATGGGCGAGATCGAAATCGCCGGCAAGGATGCCCTGGCCGCCCTGCAGCAGATCTCGTGCAACGACGCGTCGAAGCTCCAGCCCGGCCAGGCGCAGTACTCCGGCCTCCTCACCCCGAGCGGCACGTTCGTTGACGATCTGGTGGTGTACAGGCTGAAAGCCGATCACTTCCTGCTCGTGGTGAACGCCGCGAACCTCTTCAAGGACTACGCGTGGATCGCCGAGCACATCGCCAGTGCCGGCGACGCGGTCGCCGTCGACGCCAGTTCGCGCTACGCGCTGCTCGCGGTGCAGGGTCCGGCGGCAGCCGGCGCCATCCAGCCCCTGACGGGCGTGGACCTGTCATCCGTCGCGCACTTCTCGTTCGCCCACGGCGAGGTCGCCAACGTGCGCGCCACCATCTCGCGAACCGGCTACACCGGCGAGGACGGGTTCGAGATTTTCGTCCCGCCGCAGTCGGCCGACCGCGTCTGGCAGGCCGTCCTGGCCTCGGGTGAGGCCGACGGGCTCGTCCCATGCGGTCTCGGCGCCCGCGACACGCTCCGCCTGGAAGCGGCGATGCGACTCTACGGCAACGATATCGACGAAGAAACCACGGCCCTCGAGGCCGGCCTGGGCTGGATCGTCGGATGGCAGAAGCCCGACTTCGTCGGCGCGGCTGCGCTGCGCGCGCAGAAGGCCGCCGGCCCGTCGCGGAAACTCGTCGGGTTCGAGCTGAGCGATCCAGGAATCGCCCGCCGCGGGCATGAGGTGCTGGCCGGCGGCAAAAGGGTTGGCGTCGTCACCAGCGGCACGCAGACGCCGTACCTGAAGAAGGCGATCGGCATGGCCTATGTGCCAGCCGACAAAGCGACGCCAGGCGCCGGAATCGAAATCGACATTCGCGGCCGCACTGCACGCGCGAGCGTGGTACCGCTGCCGTTTTATAAACGCACGACGGAACCGGAGGGCCATCGGTGATGGAGTATCCGTCTGGGTACAAATACACGAAAGAACACGAATGGATCGACGTCACCGGCGACCGCGGCCGCATCGGCATCACCGACTACGCCCAGCAGCAGCTTGGCGACGTCGTCTACATCGAGCTGCCGGAGGTGGGCACGGCGCTGAAGGAAGGGCAGTCGTTCGGCACGATTGAGTCCGTGAAGGCGGTGTCCGAGCTTTACTCACCAGTGTCGGGCGAGGTCGTCGAGGTCAACGCCGCGCTGAAGAGCAAGCCCGAGGCTGTCAACGCCGATCCTCACGGCAGCTGGCTGATCGCCGTCAGGCTGTCCGAACCGAAGGAAGTCGCCGGCCTGCTCGACGCCGCCCAGTACGGCAGCCTCGTGAAATGAGCACGTTTCGCGTCCGCCATATCGGCCCGGATGCGGCCGAGTGCGACGCCATGCTCGAAGTCATCGGAGCGGCCTCGCTCGACGCCCTGACAGCTGAGGCCATCCCGGAGTCGATCCGGCTGACGGCGCCACTCGACCTGCCTCCGGGACAGTCTGAAGACCGCTACTTGCGCGACTTGCGTGACGTCGCAGGACGCAACCGGCAGTTCCGGTCGTACATCGGCCTCGGCTATTACAACTGCGTCACCCCGGCGGTCATCCAGCGCAACGTTCTCGAGAATCCTGGTTGGTACACGCCCTACACGCCGTACCAGGCCGAGATTGCCCAGGGCCGGCTCGAAGGCCTGCTGACCTTTCAGACGATGGTGGCCGACCTGACGGGCATGGAGATCGCCAACGCGTCCCTCCTGGACGAGGCGACCGCCGCCGCCGAAGCGATGACGATGCTCCATCGCCTGCAGGCGAAGCGTATCCAGAAGACCCGCGGGCGCTCTGTGTTTTTTGTCGCCAGTTCGTGCTTTCCGCAAACGATCGACGTGCTGCGCGCGCGGGCCGAACCTCTGGGGATCGAGCTGGCGATTGGCGATCCCGAATCGGCTGATCTCGGCGCGGACGTGTTCGGAGCCCTGCTCCAGACACCGGACGAAGCCGGCCTGGTGCATGACTTCTCGGGCTTCGTGAAGCGCGCGCGGCAGGCCGGTGTGCTGGTCGCCGTCGCCTCCGATCTTCTGGCGTTGACGCTCCTGCGCCCTCCCGGAGAGTGGGGCGCGGACGTCGTCGTCGGCAACTCCCAGCGATTCGGCGTGCCGCTCGGGTACGGTGGGCCGCATGCGGCGTTCTTTGCGACCCGCCAGGCCTACGTCCGCCAGACGCCGGGACGCATCATCGGGGCATCGGTGGACGTGCACGGCCACACGGCGTACCGGATGGCGCTGCAGACGCGAGAACAGCACATCCGCCGCGAGAAGGCCACGTCGAACATCTGCACCGCAGAGGCGCTGCTCGCGAACCTGGCCGCCTTCTACGCGGTCTACCACGGGCCCGCCGGGCTCGCGGCTATCGCCAGACGGATCCGATCTCTCGCGGCCGGACTGGTGCGCGACCTCGCGGCGGTTGGCGTCAGGCAGTTGAACGACGCCTGTTTCGACACACTGCGTCTCGCGGCGCCTGACGGTCAGGCGGCCGTCGGCCGCATCCGGGAGGCAGCCGTCAGCGCAGGGATCAACTTCCGGTATCGCGACGATGGGACCATCAATATCGCGCTCGACGAGACAACGGACGAACGTGATGTTGAAAGCATCGCGCGCGTGTTCGGCGTGTCAGGAGCGGTCCGACCGGCTGAAGCACCGGACTATCCGCCGGCGCTCGCCCGGACGTCGGCATACCTGTCGCATCCCGTATTCAGCGCCCACCGTTCGGAAACGCACATGATGCGATTCCTGAAGAGCCTCGAACGCAAGGACATCGGCCTCGACACGTCGATGATCCCGCTCGGCTCGTGCACGATGAAGTTGAACGCCGCCGCGGCGATGATGCCCGTGACGTGGTCGTCGTTCTCGAAGCAGCACCCGTTCGCGCCCGTCGAGCAGGCGGCAGGCTATCAGCAGATCCTGCGCGAACTGGAATCCGCGCTCTGCACGATCACCGGGTTCGCGGCCGTGTCGCTGCAGCCGAATTCGGGGGCCCAGGGGGAGTTCGCAGGCCTGATGGTGATTCGTGCCTATCATCGCGACCGGGGCGGCGCAGACCGAGACGTGGTGCTGATTCCCGCGTCCGCTCATGGCACCAACCCGGCCAGTTCGGTGATGGCCGGCATGCGGGCGGTCATTGTCGCGAACCGGCCGGACGGCAGCATCGACCTCGATGATCTCCGGGCCAAGGCCGCCGCCCACAGCGGACGCCTGGCCGCGCTGATGGTGACGTACCCGTCGACGCACGGCGTGTTCGAGGACGGCATCCAGGAAATCTGTTCCGTTATCCATCAGCACGGCGGCCAGGTTTACATGGACGGCGCGAACATGAACGCGCAGGTCGGGCTGACGAGCCCCGCGGTCATTGGCGCCGACGTCTGCCACCTGAACCT
Source organism: uncultured Acidobacteriota bacterium (assembly GCA_963712905.1). GTDB lineage: Bacteria > Acidobacteriota > Vicinamibacteria > Vicinamibacterales > CAVVIG01 > CAVQJU01. Next base: position 485,241 of record CAVQJU010000008.1, read on the forward strand.
GCACAAGACGTTCAGCATCCCGCACGGCGGCGGGGGGCCCGGCATGGGTCCTATCGCGGTAGCCGCGCACCTGGCCCCCTATCTGCCCGGTCACCCGCTCGTGCCCACCGGCGGCTCGAAGCCGATTCACGCGGTGTCAGCGGCGCCGTGGAGCAGCGCGAGCATCCTGCTCATCTCCTACGGCTATATCCAAATGCTGGGCGGGGACGGCATGACCGACGCCACACGGTTCGCGATTCTCAACGCGAACTACATCAAGGCACGGCTGGAGCGGCATTTCCCGGTGCTCTACACACGCCCGAACGGCCGCGTGGCGCACGAACTGATCTTCGATCTCCGGCCGCTCGCAAAAGCGAGCGGTGGAGCATTAGACGAGACCGACGTCGCCAAACGGCTCATGGACTACGGCTTTCACGCCCCCACCGTGTCATTTCCCGTGCCGGGCACGCTCATGGTCGAACCGACCGAGAGCGAGTCAAAAGACGAGCTCGACAGATTCTGCGACGCGATGATCGCCATCCGAGGGGAGATACAGGCCGTCATCGACGGGACGGCCGACCGCGCCGACAACGTGCTGGTGAACGCGCCGCACACCGCTGCGGCCGTCACGGCGGACGCCTGGGCCCATCCCTATTCGCGCGAGCAGGCGGCGTTTCCACTCCCGTTCGTCCGCGCACGCAAGTTCTGGCCGAGCGTGGGCCGCATCGACAACCCCTACGGCGACCGAAACCTCATGTGCTCGTGCCCACCGACCTCGGACTACGCGGACTGAGCTGCCGCGATTACGAACAGACGGGCTGCCGAGGCACAGAGCGCACAGAGAGTGCATTCCGTACAAGTCTCCGTGATCTCTGTGCCTCTGTGGCTACGTGACCTGTGAGTCAGCGAGGGTTCGAGCTGAGGGCCTTGGTCATGTAGGCGTTGCGCAACGCCTGCGTTATCGGGCCCGGCATCCCGCTGCCGATCACATGCGCGTCGACTTTCGTGGCCGGCACGACACCGCGCGTCGTACTCGTGAAGAAGACCTCGTCCGCATTCAGCATGTCGTCGTCCCGGAGAACGGCTTCCCGGACAGGAATGCCGGCTTCGGCGCCAATCTCGAACAGGAACGCACGGGTGATGCCCGGCAGCAGGCCCGCGTCGAGCGGCGGCGTCAACGCGGCGCCGTCCTTGACGACGAACAGGTTCGACTGCGTGCACTCCGCCAGTTCGCCGCGGTAGTTCCGCATGACGCCCTCGAACGCGCCGCGCCGGACCGCTTCCTGCATCGCCAGCGCGTTGTTGATCAGGTTGTTGGACTTGATCAGCGGGTTGACCGATCCAGGATGGTTCCTGACGATCGGGACGAGCGCGATGGTCACACCCCGCTCGTACACCTCTGGCAGTGGGTCGACCTGCGGTTTCACGATGACGATCACCGTCGGGACCGGGCACGCCGCGGGATCGTAGGAGAGCTCACCCACACCGCGGGTGAGGAGCACCCGGATGTAGGCCTCGGTCTCGGGGCCCTTTCCCAGCCCAGCCACCCGCATCGTCTCCTGGCAGCGTCCGAACAGTTCCCCGTCCGACAGCGGCACCGGCAGCGCGAGCATCCCCGATGAATTGCGAAGCCGCTGCATGTGGCGTTCGAACAGGAAGGGCTTCCCGTTGAACGTCCGCATCGTTTCGTAGACGCCTTCGCCGTAGAGAAAGCCGTGATCGAAGACCGAGACGACGGCGTGTTCCTGGTCGGACACGCGTCCGTTGACATTCACCGTGGCTGCCATTGCCACGAGAGTACCACAGAGAGTCAGCGTTTCTTGCGAGGGCGCCGTCGTGATGCCGCCGGTCGAGACCGGCCGTTCCAGCGCTCCTCCAGGACGGCGAATCTCGAGATGACATCCTCGTGCAGCACCCGCATGAGATGCCGTGTCTCTTCGTTGGTCTCGACGATCAGCTGCCGCATCTCGTCCTTGGTCACGGTGATCAGCTGACGCATCTCGACGCGCAGTGCAGAAAACTCCACCCGGACCTCGTCGCGGAATTGCAGGAATTGAAACTCGTGATCGGCCATCTTCCGTTCCAGATACTCTAAGCGTTCTGCTTGCGTCGGTTGCGGCATGGCAGCCTCCTTGTGATGGAGATCAGCGTGCCAAGCGTGTGCCGGGACGACGACGGTAGCATCGTCGGGCGAACGCTGCAACAAATGGGCTAGTATCGTGGCAACCGAGATGCGCGTCCTGAACGCCGCCCAGATGCGGGAAGCCGATCGCCGGACGATCGAAGACATCGGCATTCCGTCTCTCGTCCTCATGGAAAACGCCGGCCGGCAGGTGGTGGCGGCCATGGAAGCGATCCATACGGACCTGTCCGAGCGGCAGGTGGCCGTGCTGTGCGGGCGCGGCAACAACGGCGGCGACGGCTTCGTCGTCGCGCGCACACTCGTCCAGCGCGGCGTAGACGTCTCCGTGTTCCTGATCGGCCGGGTATCCGACGTTCGAGGCGATGCGCGAACGAACCTCGAAGTCCTGGGACATCTGGGCATCACCGTCATCGAAATCGGGGACAGCCAGGCGTGGGAGCTGCATTTGTCGGAAGTCCGCGACTGCACGCTCATCGTGGACGCCATCTTCGGCACCGGACTCAACGCCCCCGTCAGCGGCCTCATCGAAAGCGTGATAACCGACGTCAACGCGTCTGGCATTCCCGTGGTGTCGATCGACCTGCCCTCGGGGCTATCGGCCGACTCCTGCGACCCGATCGGCGAGTCGATCGAGGCGGGGACAACGGTGACGCTTGGCGCGCCGAAGCTGCCGCTCGTGCTGCCGCCCGCCGAAACGCGTGCAGGCGACATCGTGATTGCCGACATCGGCATCCCCAGCGAAGTCATCGACTCGCTGGACGGACCGCAGATCGATTTGTTGACGCGGTCGTCCGCGCGCGAACACCTCACGCCCAGGACACCCGACAGCCACAAGGGCGACTACGGCCATGTCCTCATCGTCGCGGGATCCCGTGGCAAGAGCGGTGCGGCCCATTTGTCCGGCGTCGGCGCTCTCCGCTCCGGCGCGGGCCTCGTGACCGTCGCCACCGCGGCGTCCTGCCAGGACGTTGTCGCCTCGATGGCCCCCGAGTACATGACGGTCGGGCTCCGCGAGAACGCCGAAGGGCTGGAACCGGACGGGGTGGATCCGCTGCTGGACCTCGCGCGCGACGTCGTCGCGATTGGCCCCGGTCTTGGCCAGGCCCCCGGCACGCGCGCGTTCATCAGGGCCCTCGTCGATCGGGCGACGATGCCGCTCGTCGTCGATGCGGACGGGCTGAACGCGTTCAGCGGCGAGCCCGATCGGCTCATGGGACGCGAAGGCCGCGACATCATCATCACGCCGCACCCTGGAGAAATGGCCCGCCTGGTCGGCATGTCCACCGACGAGGTGCAGGCGAGCCGTCTCGAAATCGCCCGGAACTTCGCGACCTCACATCACCTCTACGTCGTGTTGAAGGGGCACCGCACGCTCATCGCCACGCCGGACGGCAAGGTCTTCATCAACCCCACCGGCAACCCGGGGATGTCCACCGGTGGCACCGGCGACGTGCTGACCGGGATGATTGCGGCGTGGCTCGCGCACTTGCTGGACGCGGAGGCAGCCTGCAAGCTGGCCGTCTACCTCCACGGCATGGCGGGCGACCTCGCGGAGGCCGACGAAGGGGAAGTGTCCATGACGGCGGGCGACCTGGCCGGTCGAATCGGCGACGCGATCCTCGAGCTGACCGCCCGGCGCCGGATCGTCAGCCAGAACAACAACGGTTCGTGAACGTCACGACACGCTCGGAATCAGAAACGGCGGCCGTCGGCCGCGATCTGGCGGCGTCGCTTACTACCGGGTCGGTCGTACTGTTGCACGGCGACCTTGGAGCGGGGAAGACGGCGCTCGTCCGCGGGCTGGCCGAAGGGCTTGGCGTGCCGCCCGAAGAGGTGAGCAGCCCGACGTTCACGCTCATGCAGGAGTACCGCGGTGGACGCGTGCTGCTCGTCCACGTGGACCTGTACCGTCTGGACGACCCTCGAGAGATCGACGATCTGGGGCTGGAGGAAGTGGGGCAGGCCTGCGTGATGGCGATCGAGTGGGCTGAAAAGCTGCCGCGACCGGTTCCCGGCGCGATCGACGTGCGAATCGATCACGCCGGCGGCGACACGCGCACCATCTCCGTCACTCGGAGCGGTAGTTCGGCGCTTCCTTCGTAATCGCCACGTCGTGCACGTGGCTCTCGCGGAAACCCGCGGCCGTGATGCGAATCAGCTTCGCTTCCTGCTGAAGCCGGCCGATGTTTCCGCAGCCGCAATAGCCCATACCGGCTCGAAGGCCCCCGACGAGTTGGTGCACCATCGCGGCGACGCTGCCCTTGTGGGCGACGCGGCCTTCGATGCCCTCCGGCACGAGCTTCTCGACCCCGCCGGCCAGCGTGCCGCTGTCGAGATCGAACTCGTCCTGGAAATAGCGATCGCGGCTGCCCTTCCGCATGGCGCCAATCGATCCCATGCCGCGATATTCCTTGAAGCTGCGGCCCTGGTAGAGGATCAGCTCGCCGGGGCTTTCATCCGTGCCGGCGAAAAGGTTGCCGATCATCGTGGCGCTGGCCCCGACGGCCAGGGCCTTGGTGATGTCCCCTGAGAAACGGATCCCGCCGTCAGCAATCACCGGCACGTTGTGCCGCTCGGCCGCGCGCGCGCACTCCATGACGGCGCTGATCATCGGCACGCCGATGCCGGCAACGATGCGGGTCGTGCAGATGGAGCCGGCGCCGATGCCGACCTTCACGGCATCCACGCCCTCGCCGATCAACGCCTGTGTGCCTTCCGCGGTCGCGACGTTGCCGGCCACCAGATCGACGTCAGGAAAGCGGCGGCGAATGCGGCGGACCATGTCGAGCACGTTCTGCGAGTGTCCATGCGCGGTGTCCACCACCAGCGCATCGACATGGGCGGCCACGAGCGCCTCGGCCCGTTCTTCCGTGTCGCGCGCGATGCCGATTGCCGCGCCGCACCGAAGCCGGCCCAGTTCGTCCTTCGACGCGATGGGATACTTGACCGCCTTCTGGATGTCCTTGACCGTGATGAGGCCCTTCAGCCGGAATTCACGATCCACCACGAGCAGCTTCTCGACCTTGTGCTGGTGGAGAATTTCACGCGCTGCGTCGAGCGTCGTGCCGACCGGCACCGTGATCAAGTTGTCCTTGGTCATGATGTCGGAGATCGGCCGGTTCACGTTGGTTTCGAACCGAAGGTCGCGGTTGGTCAGGATCCCGACCAGGCGGCCTTCCTTGCTGCCATCCTCGGTAATCGGCACGCCCGAGATGCTGTACTTCTTCATCAGCTCGAGGGCTTCGTAGATCCGGTTGATCGGCGAGAGCGTGATCGGGTTCACGATCATGCCGCTCTCCGAGCGCTTCACGCGGTCAACCTCGGACGCTTGTTCCTCTATCGACAGGTTCTTGTGGATGATGCCGAGGCCGCCGTGCTGGGCCATCGCGATGGCCAGGCGAGACTCGGTGACCGTATCCATGGCGGCGCTGACGAGCGGCACGTTGAGGCGGATGTTCCGGGTGAAGCGTGTGCTGACGTCCACCTGGTAGGGCAGGACCATCGAGTGCTGCGGGACGAGCAGCACATCGTCAAACGTCAGGGCGGTGGCCAGATCGGCGCCAATGGCCAGGAGCGGTTCGGTTTTTACATCCATAGGCTATGCCGCGGTGCCATGACACTTCTTGTACTTTTTCCCGCTCCCACACGGACACGGGTCGTTGCGTCCGACCTTCGGCTCGTCGCGGCGGATGGTTTTCACCGCCGCATCATCCCCGCCGACACGAGGGGGCTGCCTGCCGGCGGCCGCGGATCCAGCTGCGGCCGTCTGTCCGACGCCGGCTGACCGCGCGGCGCCCGCGAACGCCGGCACGGGTTCCTCGCTCGGGCCGCTGAGGATCAGGGGCGACCGGGGCCGCGGCGCGCGCCGCGGCGCGATGGGCTGGCCGCCGCCTTCCTCGGTGAGCATCGGCCTCAGCCGCCACAGGAAACGGACGATTTCGTCGTCCACCCGCAGCTTCATGGCCTGAAACAGCTCGAAGCTCTCTTTCTTGTACTCGACGAGGGGGTCGCGCTGCCCGTAGCCGCGCAGCCCGATGCCTTCCTTCAGGTGATCCAGGCTGTAAAGGTGGTCCTTCCACTGCTGATCGACCATCTGCAGCATGACGTCGCGTTCGACCCGCTCCATCACCTCGCGGCCCACCAGCGCTTCCTTCTCCTGGTACGACGCCTTGGCCCCTTCCCAGATCAGGTCGCCGATCTCTTCCGACGTCCGATCCGAGAAGTCGAGCTCAGAAAGGTCGATCGCGAAGGCATTGCCCGCCTCGCGCTTCAGGGCATCCAGATCCCACTCGTCGAAGTCGGCTTCCTTCGCTGCGTACATGTTCACGAGCAAGTCGAGCGTGTCTTCCGCGAGCGACATGAGGTACTCGCGCGTGCCGACGACCTCTTCGTGGCCTTCCTCGTCCTCGAACTTGATCTTGCCCTCGAGAATCTGGCGCCGCAGCGTGTAGATGTTCTCGCGCTGCTTGTTCATCACATCGTCGTACTCGAGCAGGTGTTTGCGGACGGAGAAGTTCTGCGCCTCCACCTGTTTCTGCGCGCGTTCGATGGCCTTGCTGACCATCCCGTGCTCGATGGGCACGCCCTCTTCCATGCCCAGGCGCTGCATCAGGCCGGCGATGCGATCGGACCCGAAGATCCGCATCAGATCGTCTTCGAGTGACAGGTAGAACCGGGACGACCCGGGATCGCCCTGCCGGCCCGCGCGCCCCCTTAGCTGGTTGTCGATGCGGCGGGCCTCGTGGCGTTCGGTCCCGAGAATATGGAGACCGCTCGCGGCCACCACCTCTTCGTGCTCGGTGTCCGTCTGGGTCTTGAAGTGCTGGTAGATGCGGTCGTAGTCAGGCTTCGAGACGCGGTAGAAGCCGTCCAGGTGGTAGTAGTAGACGAACTGCTCGTCTTCCACGAACCGTTCTTCGCCTTTCGGGAGCCGCTCCGCAATCTGCTCGGCGAGGCATTGCTGCCGCGTCATGAACTCGGGGTTGCCGCCGAGCAGGATGTCCGTGCCGCGGCCGGCCATGTTGGTCGCGATCGTGACGGAGCCCTTGCGACCGGCCTGCGCGACGAACTCCGCTTCCTGCGCGTGGTATTTGGCGTTCAGAACCACGTGCTTGCCCGAGCCGCCTCCCGTCGTCGTGCCTCGTTTGAGGCCGCGCCGGTCGAGCATGGTCGACAGGCGCTCGGATTTCTCGATCGAAACGGTTCCGACGAGAACGGGACGCCCTTTCTCGTGCTCCGTCACGATCTCCGTGACGATGGCGTCCCACTTTTCCTTCTCGGTGCGATACACGAGATCCGGGTTTTCGATCCGGAGGAGCTTCCGATTGGGTGGGATGACGATGACATCGAGCTTGTAGATCTTGGCGAATTCCTCGGCCTCGGTGTCGGCCGTGCCGGTCATCCCGGAGAGCTTCTTGTACTTGCGGAAGTAGTTCTGGAAGGTGACCGTCGCGAGCGTCTGGTTTTCGCGCTCGATCTTCACCTCGGGATGCCGGCCGTTGTGTTCCTTGGCTTCCACCGCCTGGTGCAGGCCATCGCTCCAGCGGCGGCCCGGCATCAGACGGCCGGTGAATTCGTCCACGATGACGACCTCGCCGTCCTTCACCATGTAGTCCACGTCGTAGTGGAACAGCGTGTGCGCGCGCAGCGCCTGGTCGACGTGGTGCTTGATGTGGGCGTTCTCGAGGTCGTAGATGTGGCCGCCCTTGAGGTGGCCCATCAGCATCTGCTCGGCCTTGGCGGTTCCGCTCTCGGTCAGCGTCACCGTCTTGTGCTTCTCGTCGACGATGTAGTCGCCCGTCGCTTCGAGAGCTTCGCGCTCTTCCGCCTTGGTATCGCCGCGGACGACCGCGCCGGCCTTCAGTTTCGGGATGATCCCGTCGACTTGGTAGTAGAGATCCGTCGAGACTTCCGCCGGGCCGGAGATGATGAGCGGCGTCCGGGCTTCGTCGATGAGGATGCTGTCCACTTCGTCCACGATCGCGAAATGGTGCCCGCGCTGGACGTAGTGCGCCAGCTCGAACTTCATGTTGTCGCGCAGGTAGTCGAAGCCGAACTCGTTGTTGGTGCCGTACGTGATGTCCGCCGCGTACGCGACCTGGCGTTCCATGTCGTTCAGGTCGTGCTGGATGACGCCGACGGTCATCCCGAGCGCCCGGTAGATCCGTCCCATCCACTCCGAGTCGCGCCGGGCCAGGTAGTCGTTGACCGTGACCACGTGAACGCCCTTGCCTTCGAGCGCGTTCAGATAGGCGGGAAGGGTCGCGACGAGCGTCTTGCCTTCGCCCGTCTTCATCTCGGCGATGTTGCCCGAGTGCAGGACCGCGCCGCCGATGAGCTGCACGTCGAAATGGCGCATGTTGAGCACGCGCCGTCCGACCTCGCGGACCACGGCAAAGGCCTCGGGCAGCAGGTCCTTGAGCGTCTCGCCCTGCGCGAGGCGCTGGCGGAACTCGTCCGTCTTCGCCCGCAGCGCTTCGTCGCTCAGCGCCTTGATGGACGCCTCGAACGCGTTGACCTGGCCCACGATCGGGCGCAGACGCTTCAGTTCACGTTCGTTTTGGGTGCCGACGACCTTGGCGAGGAGGGTTTGGATCATCTACTGGGTGACAATCCGGATACTTCGACCGGGGATATCTACTGATTGTAGCAGGAAACCGGCGAAACCCTGGCAGTTCTGGCGGGGAAAAACGACGCGATTCAGCGGGTGGCCGGCTGCGTCAGGAGCTGCAGCGGGTTGATCAGGCGGCCGTTGACGAGGATTTCGTAGTGCAGGTGCGAGCCCGTGGACCGGCCCGTTGACCCGACATACCCGATGATGTCCCCGCGCTTCACGCTCTGGCCGGGCACGACGCCAAACGCGCTCAGGTGTCCGAACCGCGTCGCGAGCCCGAACGCATGCTTCACGACCACGAGGTTGCCGTAGTCGCCCGAGTAGGCCGCCGCCTCGACGACACCGTCGGCCGTGGCCAGCACGGCCTGGCCTTTTTCGGTCGAAATGTCGATGCCCTGGTGGTAGGCCGGCTCGCCGGTGAAGGGATCGCTACGGCCGCCGAAAAATCCCGTGAGCCCGCCGTGCGTCGGCCAGATGGACGGGGTGGCGCTGGCCAGCGCTTCGCGCCGCTCGACATCGTGGCGCACGAAGTTCAGCCGGCTTTCGAGCCCCTGGAGCAGGTCGCGCAGCGCGCCGAACGTGTCTTCCGGAGAGGTGAGTGAGCTCGAGAACACGCTCGACAGCATGCTCGCCGCCATCGGTCCGCCGGACGCGCGCTGACGCACCGTCGCCGGAAGCTTACGGATGGCGTTGGCCGCCGCCGGATCGAGCTTCGCGCGCGAGCCGAGATCGTCGACGACGCCTTCGAGCGACTGGATTTGCGACGTGAGCTCGCCGGTCGCCGTGCGGTAGCTGGAGTTCTCGACTTCGAGCGCGGTGTTTTCCGCGCGCAGTTGATCGATCGCGTATCGCGCCTTCCAGTTCGCGCCCAGGCCCATCAGGATCGGCAGGGCAGCCAGCCCCGCGCAGACGAGGATGGCGGGGCGCAGGCTGAGCGTGAATCGGCGCACCAATCCCGAGGATCGGTCGGCGACAATCACGGTATAGCGGCGCGCGCGCATAGTGTTCAGGTTCCGCCGTATTTATCGGCGTTTCCGAGCAAAAACAACAACAGATGGGGGTTAACTGGCGGCGTGACGACGCCGCCGTCGAAAGCTTCCGAACTGTATCACACGCGTTACAGCCAACAAACTCGAGAATAACGCAGGCGAATATCCAGCGAAGATGCGATTTACTTCTTTCGCGCCTGAATCTGCTCCATCACATAGGTCTTGAGCGCCGGACTGCTGAGACCGAGCGCGGTGGCTTCGGCTGAAGCGCGGTCCACGTCCCATTTGTCGATTTCGACGCGCTTGATCATCCACAGCGCCGCGGCACGATTCGCGCTCGCGCAGTGGATAAACGCCGGCTGGTTTTTCGGATCGCTGAGAGCCTTCAGGAAGTTGTCCACCAGCATCGGATCGGGCGCCGCCGCATTGAAGGGCAGGTGCACGTAATTGAGGTTCGCGGCCTTTGCCGCGGCGGCTTCTGCCTCGATCTCGGCGCCTGCTTCGCTCGCCAATCGCAGATTGACGACCGAGGCGTACCCCATGCGTTTCACTTCCGAGAGCGCCGCCGGAGTCGTCGCGCCGGCACACGCCACCGTCGTCTCGACGCGCGAGAAGTTGACGATGCCGGGAACTGATTCCTTCGTGACCGACTGCGCCGTGAGCAGCGCAGCGCTCACGACCGCGAAGGAGAGAGCCGCCGCCAGCCGCGTGCGTTTGGTGTTCATCATGTTCTTCCAGCCCCCTAGACCGGTGTCGCCAGCGTGTAGCCGCGTTCCTGCGCGCGATTGACGGCCACGATTCCTGCGGACACGATGTGCGAGTTCGGAATCAGGTTCGCAACCACTTCGTTGTAGACCGCGTCGGCGTTTCCGCCCGGTCCGGCCAGCATGCCGGCAAAAAACTTCGTCGCCATCTGGCAGACCGCGAAGTGCACGCCGCGCTTGAGCAGCGTGTCCACTGTGGTGCCCATGTTCGCCAGATTGTCATAGCCGGCGGTGTTGTACAGGTTGACCGTCGGCGGCTGCTTGGTCTTCGGGTCGCTCAGGGTGGTCACACCGGTCAGCGGCGTGCCGTACTTCGCCCAGATCGCGTCCTTGTACGCGAACGGCGTCGCAAAGTGACGCGCGACGATGATCACCGCCGCGTCCGGGTCCTTGAGGCCGTAGCCGGTGTCGCTCGCCATGAAGAAGTTGTTGGCATACGCGAGCGCGGCGCCGAAGGTCGGTGCGGTCGTCGCGTCGAACACGAACCGGTGTTTTCCGGGGAGCGTGTCCATCCAGTCGTCCTGCGTGTGGCGTGCCGGCTGGAACCGCGCCGCGCCGGTTGCGGCCTGAGCCGCCGCCTCGGGCGCGCCGCCGACCAGTGAAACGCCGGCGACAGACATGCCCGCGCCCAGGCGGGCCAGAAACGAACGACGCGCAACCGGCGATATCGTGGTGTGGTCAGACATGATGCCCTCGCTCCTGTGCAGGTTCTTTGTCGTTGGCCGCGCCAATCGCTGAATGGTAAGCCCCTCTATTGCCCGGGTCAATCCGCTTTCGCCCGCTCACCGCCGACTGCCGACTGCCGACCGCCGACTGGGGACTGCCGACTGCTGACTGCTGACTGCTGACTGCTGACTGAGATCGCGCTAGACTTCCAATCGGCCATGCCGCGCGCTCGCTCGTTTCCGCCGGTCGCCCCTGGCGCCCGTCTAGCCCTTGCCGCCATCGGCCTTGGCCTGCTCACCGCGGGGCTGGCCGGCGTCTCCGGCTGCGCCCGCACACCGGTGCCCACGACATCGTCCGGCGTGCCGCTGATGGGGCCGCTCATCCCGGCCCGCACGACCATGGTGACGGCGTGGGATTTCCCGAAGAACCCGCTGACCGACAAGAGCCTGGACGACTCGCGCCTGTCGGCCGACATTCGATGGGGCTTCCGGCTCTTCACCAACACTCCGGCCGAGGCGCCGCGCTTCGCGCCGAGCCGCATGTCCTGCAACAACTGCCATCTGAACGGCGGACAGCGGGAGCGGTCGCTTCCGCTCGTGGGTGTCGCCGCAATGTTCCCCGAGTACAACCGCCGATCGGGCCGCCTCTACAGCCTCACCGATCGCATCGTCGACTGTTTCCTCCGCAGCGAAAACGCCACGGGCGCACTCCCGGACGAGACCGCAGGCAGCGGCGATCGCGCGGAGGGCCCGGCCCCGGCGTCGAAAGAAGTGCTGGCCCTGGCGGCGTACATCACCTGGCTGGCGCGCGGGACCGCCGTCGGCAGCAACCCGACCTGGCGCGGCCAGAACACGATCGCCGCGGCCGCGCTCATCCCGGTCGCCAAGCTCGATGCGCGAAAAGGCGAGGCGACCTTCCAGGAGCGCTGCATCACGTGTCATGGTATGGACGGCCAGGGCGTAGCGGTGGGTGACAAGAAGCCGGGCCCGCTGTGGGGGCCCGACTCGTGGAACGACGGGGCCGGCGCGGCGCGCATTTACACGCTCGCCGGCATCATCCGGTACGCGATGCCTTACCTCGATCCGGGCAGCCTGTCAGACGAGGACGCGCAGAACGTCGCGGCGTACATCAACTCGAAACCGCGGCCCGCGTATCCGTTCAAGGCACAGGACTACCTCACCGAGAAAATCCCGCCCGACAGCGTTTACTACGCAAAGAAATAGAAAGAATCGCGCAAAGGGCTCGGATGCGATCACGCAAAGGGCTCACTTGCGATCGCGCAACGTGCTCGGATGGGATCAAGCAAAGGAATTGCGCGCGACGTCTGAGCGCGTTGGAGGCCGTGACCGCGCGTTACCCCGCGCTGAGCGCGGCGGCGACGCTCGCGAAAAGCTCTAGGAGGACGATGCCTGTGAGCGCGGCGAAGAGCCAGTCGCGCCGGCGTGTATACGTGAAGGCGGACACCGCCACCCGGACGATCGGTGTGGCCATCAGCAGAAGCAGGCCCATCGTGAGCAGGGCTCGCTGCGCGCCGCCGGCCGGGCGGAGAAGCGAGAGGGCGAGGCCCAGGGCCAGGCAGGCCGTACTGGCCAGGACGCCGATGCCGAGCAAACGGCCAAGCGCCGACTCGAAGCCGCGGTCGTCAGTCGAAGGCGAGGGCGGGGTCATTTCGCGCTCCTGAAGAACATCAGCGCCGCCACGAGCACCAGGACGACAGTCAGCAGCACCTTGAGCCACTTGGCCGGGATGCCGCCCGCCAGCCGGAGGCCGGCCCACGACCCGAGCTGCACGCCGAGCACGGCAGGGGCAGCGAGCAGCGCGGGCAGGTCCCCGCGCCCGTAATAGATGATGGCGCCGCCGGCCGCCGTCACGCCGATCATGAAGGCGCTGGTCGCGGCAGCCGCCCGCACCGGAACGCCGCACCACGTGTTGAGAGCGGGCACCTTCAGGATCCCGCCGCCGAGACCCAGGAGCGACGACACGTTGCCGGCCGCAAACGAGGCCAGCAGGGCGGCAGGGAGGCGCGTCACCCGGTACGTGATCACCCGGTCGCTTTCTTCGTCGAAGAACTGACCACCGAGCGTCCCCGGCTGGGCCGACGGATCGAGGATGACATTCCGGCGGTTGATCCGGGACAGCACCGCGGCGGCCGTGAGGAGGGCGACGACTCCGAAGAGCCGCTGAAGCGCCGGTTCTGAGAAAAGGTGGGCCGTGAGGCCGCCCAGGAGACTGCCGGCCACGGTCGCCACTTCGAGCACCATGCCCAGCCGGAGGTTGATCAATTGGGCACCCGCCTGACCGGCCGAGACCGTGCTCGATGTGGCAATGACCGTGCACAGGCTGATCGCGGCGGCGGTTCGCAACGGGAAGCCAAGCGCCAGGTTCAGGAGCGGCACGAGGAAGACGCCTCCGCCCAGACCGAGCATCGAGCCGATTGATCCAGCGAGCGCGCCCGATCCGAAAATGATCAAGATGAGCGGCAGCGTAACGGAAGGCATCCGGGACGGCGACTATCTTAGCCTGAGGGCCGATCAGATCGATTGACAGAGATTTTGTCTTCGTATAAAACTGCGGCCTTCTCGCGAAAGCCGATCGTCGGACGGATCGAGGGTAGTGATGGCGGGCGCGCGACGTTGGCTGACGGTTTCTGAAGTAGCGACGGTCGCGAGCCGGCTGGCCGGACAGCCGTGCTCACCGCGCCAGGTCCGGCATCTGCTGGTCCGCGGCGGCCTCGGCACCGACACCGGGAAGCGCACACGGGGCGAAACCCGCCTGTACGGCATGCTCGACATCGCCCTCGTTCGCCTGGCGCTGCGACTTCAGGCCGACGGTACGTCTCCCTGGGTCGTCCGCGTGGTGCTGACTTATCTCCGCAACGACTTGATCAGAGCCTGGAAGTCAAGCGCGGCCCTCGCACTGGCCATCAACGGACTGAAGGGGACCCTCGAGCCGGCACTCAAGCCGCGCCCGGCCACGGCGGCGGCCTGGGTGCCGCTCCGGGATATCGCAAAAGGCATCGAAGCCGAAATCCGACGCGTGGGCGACGCGCGCGAAACGGTCTGGATGTGGCGCAAAGTTTCGGTCCACGCCGTGCCCAGAGCCGCAGTGTGACCTCCCGCGGATCGGTTTCTACTTGACCAAGCAAATAAGGAAGCAGTAAACATCACAGCTCGTCCATATCCGGAGGAGCTGCTGATGCGTTGTGCCGCCCGATTGTGTGTCGCCCTGGCCGCCATCCTCTCGCTGGAAGGAACTGCGGCCGCCCAGACCAACTACACGTTTATCGCCCTGGACCCCCAGGACAGCAGCGCGTCGAGCATCGCGACCGACGTCAACGATCAAAACACCGTGCTCGGCACGCGAATAGGCGGCGCGTATAAGTGGACCGCCGTCGGCGGCGAACAGCCGCTCATTTCTGATCCGGTCGCGAACAGCAAGTTCCCGGCGACGGGCGCATTCCAGATCAACAACGCCGGCACCGTGATGGGTACCGGCTGTCCGAACGTCTGTTTTTCGGGGCCATTCGTGCCGGCCACCTGGAGCGCGACGGCGGGTCTGGTATTTCTTCCCCTGACCGAGCCTCCTTTCGGCACGGCGAAAGCCATCAACAACGCCGGGACGATCGTCGGCTCCGGCCGCTTCACTCCCGCCATCTGGAGACCCGGCCAGCCGCAGCAACCCATCGTCGGCCTCAACTTCGCGACCGACGTGAACGATCTCGAGCAGGTGTTAGGAGAGTGCTACGGCGATGTGTGTGGACCCGCCGGCACCGTCGCCGTGTGGACGCAGGCCGGCGGCCGGGTGCTGATCCCCAGGCTGCCGGGTCATCTCCCCGACGTCCCGTATTCAGGACTCGCCATCAACAACAACGGTATGGTGGTCGGCAAGTTCGGAACGAGTCCTTCTTCCGGCGTGTTTTTCTGGTCTGCCTCGACCGGCACCATCGACCTCCATCTGCCGGGGACGGCGGAGTATCTCGACATCAACGACCGCGGAGAGATCGTCGCAACGATCTCCGGCCCGGTCCGGGTTCCCTATCTCTTCAAGAAAGGAGTCTGGACGAACCTCAATACGCTGGTTCCCGCAGGGACGCACATGGTGCTCACGCGGGTCACGGCCATCAACAACAACGGCTGGATGACCGGTTCGGGAACGAACTTTCCGGCAGACTTCTCGTCAGGCTACGTCCTGATTCCGCCCACCGTTCAAGTAACTGCAAACGGGACGGACGGCCCCCTGACGCTGCACCCGGGGCAACCGCTGCAGATCGCTATCGGATTCGACGCTCACGGCGTGGGGACCGTCTCGCCGGCAGAGCTCTACCTGGGCCTGGCGGGGCCCTTTGGCGTCGTCTGGTTCACGCCGTCCGGGTTATCACTGTCGCCCGGCCGGTTGTACACCGGTCCGCTCCCCACCTTCGGGCCCGTGGCGTTGTTCAACATCCTGAACGTCGCGGGATTTCCGCCTGGCAACTACTACTGGCTCATGGTCGTCGACGCGGACTCGAACGGGGTGTTGAACGGCGACTACTTCGACTTCGTCCAGACCACGATTGCTCCCGCGAGTTGACGCTGGCCCCGGGAGCGTCCCCGGTTGCAGGGAATCTTCGGACATGCGCGATTCTCCGCTTGTGTTGCCACGCAGGCGCAGTTAGATTCGCAGCCTCCCGCGGAAAACCCGTTGAATTTGGCGCTGACGCCGGCCGGTCTGCGCCAAGGAGGCCAGCATGCATCTGAAATCCGGAATCGCAGCCTGGGTCCCACGCGTCGCCACAACCGTGACGGTTCTACTGGCCTCCGCCACCACGGCCGCGGCGGCAACCGCCAGCCTCTCCGTCTCGCTCAGCGCGACCCCGGACGCGGAAACCTACACCGCGACGGTTTCCAACAGCGGACCGGATACAGCGACGAACGTTTCGCTGACCGCGGCGCTGCCGGCAGGCATCATCCCGATCAACGTGACGCCGGGCCCCGGGTGCGTATTCGACCTTCCCGGCACCATGGTGAACTGCTCGCTTGGCAGCATTCTCAACGGTGGATCGACTGTCGTCACGATCGCCATCCACCCGATCAGCACCGGCACAAAGACGATGACGGTGCAGGTCTCCGCCGCGGAACCCGATCCCAACCCGGCCGACAACGCGGCTTCGGCGAGCCCGTCCATCAACGCCGTGGGAATCAGTGATGTGCAGGTGACGCTGCTCGATGCTCCTGATCCCATCCGTGTGGGGCAGCCGCTGTACTACGTTGCGGCCGTGCTGAACATCCAGGACGACTCGGCTCAGAATGTGAACGTCGAGGTCACGGTTCCCGCGGGCGTGACGCTGGTGGGCGCGGTGTCGAGTCGCGGCGCGTGCACTGCGACCGGGCGGCGATTCTCGTGTCCCCTGGGAGTCCTGAACCCGTCCGAGACGGCGTATGCACTCGTCGTAGTCGTGCCGACGGCGAGCGGCTACATCTGGGCGAGCGCGGTCGCGTCGTTGACAACACCCGATCCAAACGCGGACAACAACAGCGCGGCAGCGCGTACGTGGGTGAATCCATAGTCGCACCGGTCAAGTTCGAGGAGATGATCATGAGATCGCTGACGCGGTGGACCGGCGTGCTGTCGGTGTGGCTGTTGCTGGTGCCGGAGGCGAGGGCGCTGGCCCAAGTCACTCGTGTCGTCGACAATGACGGCCACGGAAGTCAGGCGAACTGCGACAGCCAGGATTCAGCATTCATGACGATTGGTGGAGCAATCGCAGCCTCCTCGTTCGGCGACAGCGTAATCGTCTGTCCAGGGACGTACGTCGAAAACGTGAACTTCGGCGGCAAGAGCATTCCCGTCCGCGCCCGGTATGGCCCGTATCTCACGATCATCGACGGCAACGCCGCCGATTCGGTCGTGACGTTTGCGGGCGGCGAGGGACCGGCGGCGATCCTTGACGGCTTCACGATCCGCAACGGACGGGCCAGCTTCGACGGCGGCGGCATTCGAATCGCCAACGCGTCGCCGACAGTTCTCAACAACCTGATCATGGACAACCGCGCGTGCTCGGGCACCGGGGTCTCGATCAGTTTCGGATCGCCGTTAGTCGAGAATAACGTCATCGCCGGCAACACGCAGGCTGGCTGCAGCGGCGGGGGCGGCGGAGGCATGGAGATCGGCGGTTCCTCTCAGGCGCAGATTCGAAGCAACATCATTACGAATAACACCATACCCTCCAGTGGAGGAGGCATCGCGCTGTTTGCCTCTGGCGGGCCGACGATCGAGCGCAATATCATCTCGGGCAACACCGCGGGCGGGGAAGGCGGCGGGTTGTGGCTCGTCAACCAGTCGGACGCCCTGATCACCGGCAACCTGATCTTCGGTAACAGTGCGGCTCACGGCGGAGGGATCTACTGGATGGTGCCTTCCGGCACCCGGGGGCCGCTCGTGGTCAACAACACAATCGCGGACAACAGCAGCCCGGACGGTTCCGCCATTTTTGCGGATGGCTTCGACGCACAGGCCGAACTCGTCAACAACGTCATCGTCGCCGCACTCGGTCAGACCGCCGTAATCTGCGGCAACTTCAACGACGTCAACCCGCCGGTCTTCCGCTTCAACAACGTGTTCAGCGCGTCAGGCAGCGAATACGGCGGCACGTGCACGAATCAGACCGGCGTCAACGGCAACATCTCAGCCGCTTCGCTGTTCGCGAATCCGAGCGCGGGCGACTACCGCCTGAAAGCCGGCTCTCCGGGTATCGATGCCGGGGACGTCGCAGCCACGGGCATCGCGGCTGTCGACCTGGACGGGAGTCCGCGCGTGCTCGACGGCGATCTGGTGCCGGGAGCCATCGTCGACATCGGCGCAGACGAAATCTCGCCGACGCCGAAAGTCACCATCAAGATCAACGGTCGGCACAGGACGCCATCGGATGCGGTCTTCACGCCTGGCCCCATTCAGGTGACACTCGACATCTCGCCGACAACCTACGCCCAGGCAGTGGATTGGTACCTTGGGATCGGGATCAACGGTCAAACCCTGTGGATCACGCCCGGCGGCATCACGCCAACACCAGCGCCGCTCATCACCGCTCCACCGGTTGCATTGAAGGATGTGCCACTGTTCAACCTGACGTTGCCTGTTGGCGCAACGCTCTCCGGCGTGTTCGGGATGGTGAGAGGTGGCGCGCTCGTCGCTGTGGACGTGAACAGTGCCTTCGCAGTTGACCCGGAGTAACCGGCAGGGCGCTCACGGGATTCGAAACTGCAGGGCCTCGGCCACGTGCCCGGCGTCGAGCACGTCGGCGCCGGCCAGGTCGGCGATCGTGCGTGCCACCTTGCGCACGCGGTCGTAGCCGCGCGCGCTGAGCGCCATCCGTGCCGCCGCCGTCGACAGCAGCCTGATCCCGGCGTGGTCGAGCACGCAGTGCCGGCCGATCAATGCCGGCGTCAGCTCCGCGTTGGTGCGCAGCCCCTCGCCCGCGTAGCGGCGCCGCTGCCGCTCGCGCGCCGCGACGACGCGTGCGCGGACCTGGGCCGAGCTCTCGCCGGGCGAGCCCCCGGCGAGCACGTCGGGCGGGAGCGCCGGCACTTCGATCGTGAGGTCCATGCGGTCCCGGAGCGGGCCCGATAGCCGCGCGCAGTATCGCTCGACCTGCTGCGGCGTGCAGCGGCAGGGCCGGACACCGTCGCCCATGTAGCCGCACGGGCACGGGTTCATCGCGCCGACGAGCATGAAGCGAGCGGGGAAGACGTCGGTGCGCGCCGCGCGCGCAATCGTCACCGCACCCTCCTCGAGCGGCTGCCGCAGCACGTCGAGCACGTGCCGGCTGAACTCCGGCATCTCGTCGAGAAACAGCACGCCGTGATGCGCGAGGCTGACTTCTCCCGGCCGCGGCCGCGGTCCGCCGCCGACGAGGGCCGCGTCCGAGATCGTGTGATGCGGCGCCCGGAAGGGCCGGCGCGTCACCAGGCCGGCGCCGGGCGGCAGGAGTCCCGCGACCGAATGCACCGTCGTCACGTCGACGGCCTCGTCGAACGTGAGCGGGGGCAGGATCCCCGGCACACGCCGGGCCATCATCGTCTTGCCCGCGCCCGGTGGGCCGACGACGAGCAGGTTGTGGCCGCCGGCACAGGCGATTTCAATCGCCCGGCGCGCGAGGAGCTGGCCGCGGACGTCAGCCAGGTCGGCGCCTCCGGCTCCGTCGGGCAATTCGCGGACGCCGGACGGCGGCAGCGGACGGGGCCGTGGAGAAGCCGCCGGGTTGTTAAGCGCCTGGACGGCGTCGCCGAGCGACGACACCGGCAAGATCGCCAGGCCCGCGACGATGGCCGCCTCGCTGGCATTCGGAACGGGCAGCAGGATGGCCGACATGCCCTCGCGCCTCGCCGCAGCCGCAATCGGCAGCACGCCACGCGCAGGATGAATGGAACCATCGAGCGACAGTTCACCGAGCAGGACTACATCGGCAATGTTTCGCCGCTCGACGACGCCCTGGGCCGCGAGGATGCCGAGCGCGATCGGCAGATCGAAGGACGCACCGGCCTTGCGGACGTCGGCGGGCGCCAGGTTGACCGTGATCCGGTGGGCGGGGAACTCGAAGCCGGAGTTGCGAATCGCGCTTCGAACGCGATCGCGGCTCTCGCGGACCCCGACATCGGGCAGGCCGACCAGAGTGAACCGCGGCATCCCGAACGAGACATCGACCTCCACATGGACAGGGCAGGCATCCACTCCGAACACCGCTGCCGTCCGCAGGCACGCGAGCACGACCGGACGAGTGCAAACGGCCAGCCCGATACTCGATCGTTCTTACAAGGACTTAGCGGCTCGTGCGCAGAATCTGCAACGCGGCACGCCCACGTGTGCCGCAGAAATGGCTGACGCCTAACGTCCAGTCAGCCTGGGGCTCATCGAAATCTTCTGGCCTTCTGCCAGCGTGATGCGCGAAGCGCCGCTAGTCAGCGAATCGAGCAGTTCGGGGTTCATCCACTCGCCGTTGTCCTCGCTCGCCCGGCGGCGGTCGACGGCGGCGACGAAGTAGTCACCCGGCGGAAGATCCCTCACGACGAACGCGCCTTCCGCGTCCGAGGCCGACATCTTGAGGAAGCGGGACCGGTCGTACCAGAGATCGGAATCGGCGGGGAAGACGACGACGCGGGCGTCCGCGACGGGCCTGCCGCGATCGTCGGCGATCCGGCCCGCGACTTCCGTGACCCGAGGTGTCAGCACGACCTCGACGTCGGTCAGGGACTGATTGGGCGCGCCGAAACGCAGCGGCGTGTCGGTCGCGTCCACGCCGTTCACCAGGATTCGTTCCAGCCCCCAGCCGCGCGGAGCCTGCAGCAGGCGAAGCCGTCGGGGACCGCTGATGCCCGCCATCTCGAACGACCAGTCGCCGTGCACGTCCGCGCGCGCAAAGTTTCCGTCGAGCGGCGCCAGATCCGGCTCCGACGGGATCGCCGAGAATGTGACGTTGCGCGCGGCTGGCGACCCCGGGCCGTCGAACGTGAAGCGGCCGGCGATCGTCGAGCCCGCCGAGGTCTGCACCACGAGGCCTTTGACGTCCGATCCGCTGACGGTCACCGGCACGGCGGCGAATTCTCCCTCCTCCGACGCCCGCCGCCGGCCGCGGTAGGCCTGGATGACGTACTGCCCGGGAGGCACGTTGCGGAACTCGAACGATCCGTCAGGCCGGATATACGCCCCGACCGGCGTGCTCGCCAGCGCGTCGGAGCGGCGGCTCGAGCTGAGGAGCAGTCCCCCGGTGATCGGATCGCCCTTCGCATCGAGCGCCACGCCCGAGACGGTTGACGTCGCAATCCGCGAGACCGCGAAGTTCAGGCCATCGAGATCCTGCGACACGGTCACTGAAACGAGCCGCGACTCCGGGGGGTTCGGCGTCCCGGGGTAGTACGTCGTGGCGTAGCCCGGAATGTCGGCGGCGCCTGGCTGCCCGAGCACGAGCTGCCCGACGTAAGCGGCGAGCACATAGGATCCGGGTCGCAGGCCGGACACACGATAGCGTCCGAGATCGTCGGTTCGCGGGCTCGACGCGCCGGGCACATCGACCAGCCGCCGGCGCCCCGACGCAAACCGGATCTGATAGAGGCGAATCGTCGCCCCCTCGATCGGATCGCCGTACTCGTCTGTCAGCTGGCCGGCGATCGCGCTCGTGCGCGGCAGGGTGATGTCCGCGCGATCGCGACGTTCGTCCACGGCCAGCGTGATGCGCGTGCCCCGATCGGAAGTGCCTTCCTGTCCAAACTCACGAGCGATGTAGCGGTTCTTCCTGGCATTCAAGGTGTAGACGCCGGCTGGCAGATCGGTGAACTCGTACTGGCCCAGCGCGTCGGTGAAAGCCGGGGGCAACTGCCGGATAGAGTCGCCGGCGATCCGAACCTGGGCGCCACTCAGCGGTGCTGTCGCGCCGAGGACCCGGCCGCGAATCGCGCTCGTGGCCCGGGCGGTCGCGTCGCGTGCGGCGGGCGATCGGTCCTGCGCCAGCGCGATGTCCTGAAGCGGGAGGGGGGCCGGCACACCCGACAAATCGACCGACGGGCGCTCTTCGCCGGCCTTGAGGGGCACCGGCTCCGCTTCTGCCAGCGTTGCGGCGTTTGGAAAGAAAATGCGCGGCGGCCCGAAATCCGCGACGTTCACGGGACCGGTGCCGGGGCGTCCCCCGGCCAGCGGAGGCTGCACGAGAATGGCCGTCGCACCCGTTCGCAGAATCTGCGCCTGCGGCGGCATGACCACGCTGACGACGTAAACACCCGCGGGCAGGCTGCCGACGCGATACTCGCCGATGTCGTTGGTTTGCACGGCGCGCCGCGCTCGCGTGGATCTCACGCCGCCGGTTTCGACGAGTTGCTCGACGAGCACGTTCGCGTTCGGGACCGGTTCGCTTGCCTCGTCGAGAAGCCGGCCGGCAATCGCCGCGCCTCTTGCCAGGCGCACGGTGACGTCCGCCCGGGCGCCCTCGGCGAGCGGGACTGGCGCCGCGCCGTCAGGTATGGCATAGCCGGCCTTCGCGGCCGAGACGGCATACGTTCCCGCGGGCAGCCCGCTGAAGACAAACCGGCCGTCGCCGTCCGTCAGAACCAGCGGGACGTCGCCGGCGGCCGGGGACAGGGAGACACGGGCGTTTCGGAGCGGCTCGCCGCCATCAGCCGAGATCACTCGGCCAGTGAGGCGCCCTGTACCGGATGGCGCGATCGACGTTTGGAGGCGTTGAGAGTCTCGAGGTGGAGGAGCCTGCGGCGCGCCCGCGAGCGACGCCGCGCCGGCAATGACGACAACCGCGGCCAGCAAGCGCCTCATATGTGGTCAGACGCCGAGCGCCGCGGTTTTGAAAGGCTCAGTCCGCGGAAGGCTTCTTCTTGACTGTGGACTTTGACGCGCTCGAACGGGTGCTCTGGGCCGTCTTCTTCTTAGCCGGAGCCCTGGATGCCGACCGCTGCTCGGCCGCGCGAGCCGAAGCCGTCGCCTCGGGTGGCACGATCAGCTTCTGGCCGGCCGCCAGACGTGAGGTCTTGCCCAGGCTGTTCGCCTCGGAGAGGTCGGCGCGCGTCACGCGCAGTTTCTTCGCGATGCCCGGGATCGTGTCGCCCGACTTCACGGTGTACCAGGTCAGCGAGACGAACTCGGCGTCCGGCGACTCGTCCATCCGGCGCGACACCTCGAGGCTCGTGCCCGGCGGCACCTTCAGCGAATACTGCGTGTCGCCGATCGGCGTCGTCTTGCGCCGCAGTTCGGGGTTCAGCGCCTGAATCTCGTCGACGGTCGTGCCGGTCCACGTGGCGATGTGGTGCAGATCGACCGGACGGGGGAGGCTGACGGTTTCGAAGGGCCGCAGATCTTCTTTTTCGAACGCGAAGCCGTACTGCGCCGGATTCCTCGCGATGACGATGGCCGCCAGAATCATCGGCACGTAGTCGCGCGTTTCGCGCGGGAGCAGCCGCGGCTTCGCCGACAGCTGCCAGAAATCGCTCCGGCCGCCCCGCCTGATCGCCTGCTGCACGCGGCCCGGTCCGCCGTTGTAGGACGCCAGCGCGAGGTGCCAGTCGCCGTCGAAGAAGTCAGCCAGGTATTTCAGATAGTTCGCGGCGGCCTTTGTCGCCTTCTCGGGGTCGGACCGCTCGTCGATGTACCAGTCCGACTTGAGGCCGTTCTCGAGGGCCGTGCCCTTCATGAACTGCCAGACGCCTTTGGCCCGGGCCCTGGACAACGCGTTCGGGTTGAAGGCGCTTTCCACGAGCGGGACGTACGCCAGGTCGAGAGGGAGCCCCTCGGCGCGCAGCACGCCCTGGATCATGGGCAGATATTTGCTGCCCCGCCTCATGCCGTCTTCCATGAACTCGTGCAGCCGGCCCTGGAACAGGGACACGTAGTCGAGCACGCGCTGGTTCATCGGAATCGGAATGCTGTGCCCGGACACCTGCAGGTCGCCGACGATCCCGCCCTGGAGCGCCGTGGACGGCAGGACCTCGGGTGCCGGCGGCGGCGGAGGCAGGGGCTGCTGCGCCAGGACGTCGACGACAGCGTCGCGGTTCGTGTCGATGGCGGCGAGGCCGTCAATCGCCTGGGCGCGGACGTTCGACGTCGCGCCAACCAGCGCCAGCAGGGCGCTCAGGGCAAAAACGCCCGCAAATCGACGGGAAAATGGGCCAGCCATCAAGGCCTTGCTAGGTTATCAGTTCAAAGCGGCCAAGGTCAACGATAAGTCGAATTGGCACACCAGTTGCCGTTTTTTCACTCGCGCCAGGCGGGGATGGAGAACACCCGGTGTTCCTCGGCGAGTTCCCGGGCCGCCGGCGTCACGATGGCGCGTTCGGCGACGACGAGTTTTCGGCCCGCCTGCAAAGCCAGCCGGACGTCTTCTTCACAGACGAATTGCAGGGGGGTCTGGTTGGGCGCCGCGGCCGCGCCGCGCCCGGTGGCCTTCTGGGCGCCGGCCTCGCCGGAACCCGGTCCGTATCCCCGGGCGCCAAGGAACGCATCCACCCGGCGGGCCAGTGCTTCGGCGCTGACACCTGCCGGTTGCGCGGCAGCTGCCGTCACCGGCCGCGCCGACGGGCGTCCGGCGGGCGACACTTCGTACGCCAGCCGTTTGATGTTCAGCAGGTGCTTCGGCGAGATGTTGTCCGACGTGATGTTGCCGCCGTATCCGCCGCATCCGAGCGTCATCGCCGGGTCGAGGCCCGTCGTGAGCCCAATCGACCCGAGCGTGGTCGGCGAGTTGACGATGATGCGAAACGCGGGCTTCTTCAGACCGAACTCCAGGATGATCGCGTCGTCCCTGGAGTGGATCGACATCGTATGGCCCATGCCGCCGTACCGCAGGATTTCCTTGCACCGCTCGCAGCCCTGCCGCCAGTCCGAGACGACATAGAAGGAGAGGACGGGGCAGAGCTTCTCGATTGACAGCGGGAAGTCGCGGCCGACGCCCGTCAACGGCGCGAGCAGGACACGTGTGTCAGCCGGCACCGTAATCCCGCACTTCTGCGCAATGATCAGCGCCGACTTTCCGACCAGCGCCGGGTTCGGCAGCCGCTGCGGTGAGATGAGCACCTTCGCGACCGCCTCCATCTCGGCGGCGTTCATGAAGTAGCCGCCCTGAGCCGTGAACTCGCGCTTCACTTCGTCGGCGATCGCTTCGTCGACCACGACCGAGTTCTCCGACGAGCACAGCACGCCGTTGTCGAACGTCTTGCCGGTCACGACGTCCTTGACGGCCTTCTTCACGTCCGCCGACCGTTCGATGTACGCGGGCGCGTTGCCCGGACCGACGCCGTATGCCGGCTTCCCCGCGCTGTAGGCCGCGCGGACCAGGCCCATGCCGCCGGTCGCCAGAATGACGGCCACGTCGCGGTGCTTCATCAGCTCCTGCGTGCCTTCGAGCGTCACCGTCGTCATCCAGGCGATGGAGCCTTCGGGCGCGCCGGCCTTGATCGCAGCCTCGTTCATCAATTCGGCGACCCGCGTGATGCACCGCACGGCCGAAGGATGCGGGCTCAGCACAATCGCGCAACGCGCCTTGATGGCGATCAGGATCTTGTAGATGGCCGTCGACGTCGGGTTCGTGGACGGCACCACGGCGGCCACGACGCCGAACGGTTCGGCGATTTCGACGACGCGCGTGTCATCGTGCCGGGCGATCACGCCGACGGTCTTCATCGGCCGGATGAAGCCGTAGACCTTCTCTGATGCGAACAGGTTCTTCTGGATCTTGTCGGCGACGACGCCGTAGCCGGTTTCCTCGACGGCGAGACGGGCGAGCGCCTCGGCCTGCAGGGTGGCGGCGGCGGCCATCGCATCGACGATCGCGTCGATCTTCGTCTGCGAGAACTCGGCGAGCTCGAGCCACGCCTTCTTCGCGCGGCGCGCCAGTGCGCGCGCCTCGGCGATGGACGCGAGATCGCGATCGGAAGAAGAAGAAGGAGAAGTCGAGGCGCTGCCGCCCGCAGGGTCCGCCATGGTCCTGGCCGGCGCTAGCTACCCTTGGGGAGGATCCGTTCGACTTCGGTGTGCGGGCGCGGGATGACGTGCACCGAGACGAGCTCGCCCACGCGGCGGGCGGCGGCCGCGCCGGCATCGGTGGCGGCTTTCACCGCACCGACGTCGCCACGCACGAGCACCGTCACGTAGCCGGCGCCGATGTACTCCTTGCCGACGAGCGCGACGTTGGCGGCCTTCACCATCGCATCGGCCGCTTCGACGGCTCCGATGAGTCCCTTGGTTTCGACCATGCCGAGTGCTTCCTGCGCCATGTGGGGAATGTGGCGGAACTCTAACAGATTGCGATACATGCAGCAACTGCACTAACATCGTGCGCTTGATGAACTCTCGTGCGATGCGTCTTGCGGTCTGCGCCGGAACGGTGCTCTCCGGCGTGCTGGTTTCCGCCTGCAGTCAGAGTGAAAAGGCGGCGCCCCCGATGGCGACGCCGTCGATCTCGCTCAGCCGCGACAAGGTTCCGCTCGGCGGCCCGGTGGACATCACGTACAAGTTCGCGGTGGCCACGGACGCGAAATTTACGCAGGACTACCGGGTGATGGTCCATGTCGTCGACCCCAACGAAGAACTGATGTGGACTGACGATCACGATCCGCCGATCGCGACGAGCGAGTGGAAACCGGGCCAGACCGTTGAGTACACGCGCACGGTCTTCGTGCCGGTTTATCCGTACGTGGGCGAGGCCACGATCCAGCTCGGGCTGTATTCGAAGCCGAGCGAGCCCCGCCTTCCGCTGAGCGGCGACGATGCGGGACAACGCGCCTACAAAGTCGGGCGCCTGCAGCTGGCGCCGCAAAGCGAGGCCGTGTTCTCGGTCTTCAAGGAAGGCTGGCACCCGGCGGAGCAGGCCGAGCACAACGCGATGGTCGAGTGGCACTGGACGAAGAAGTCGGCCACGCTGGCGGTCAGGAACCCCAGGAAGGACAGCGTGCTTTACCTGGAACTGGACAACCCCGGCGGCATTTTCGAGGAGCCCCAGCAGGTCACGGTGAGCATCGGGGCTGCGATGCTCGACCAGTTCACCCTGACGCCGAGAAAGCCGGCCCTCCTGCGCAAGGTTGCACTGCCGGCGGCCTCGCTCGGCACGGACGAAAACGTCGACGTTCGCATCGAGGTCGATAAGACGTTCGTACCGAGCAAGTTATCGGCGACCTCGAAGGACCCCCGCGAACTGGGCGTCCGGGTGTTTCACGCCGCGGTCGTCGAACCGTCGCGCTAGCGCTTCTGGTACAATCCAAAGCGGTGAAAATCGCTCGTACATGCGTCTTGCTGGCGATCGGCGTCGCGGCCGGGCGTCCGGCTGCGGCGGAACTCGCCTACTTCACGAGCGGCGGCAGCCTGTCGATCCGGGACCACCGGGTCGAGGGCGATTCGCTCGTGATGACGCTGCGCGCCGGGGGCGAAATCGTGTGCGACCGGGCGCTGATCGTCCGGTTCGCGCCCGACGAGGTGCCGTATCCGGAGCCCCCCGATCCAGCAGCGTCGAGCGGCGCTTCCCAGGCGCCGGCCCTCACCGATGACGTGCCGTTCGGCGACATCATCGACAGGCTCTCCGCGGCGCATCGGGTGGACGCACGCCTGGTCCGGGCCATGATCTCCGTGGAGTCGGGCTATCAGGAACGGGCGCGATCGCCCAAAGGCGCCATGGGGCTGATGCAGCTGATGCCCGCGACCGCGCGGCGCTTCAACGTCATCGACCCGTACAATCCGCAGGCCAACATCGAGGGCGGCATCAAGTATCTGCGGGTGCTCCTCGATCGGTTTCCCGAGCGGCTGGCCCTGGCGGCGTACAACGCGGGCGAGGCGGCGGTGGAACGGTTCCGCGGCATACCGCCATATGCCGAAACGCGTGATTATGTAACGCGCGTGCTGCGTCTCGTTGGTCGATAACGCCGATAAACCCTTTCGACCACCGAGCTTTTCACCGCGTCAAGCCGTCTAAGTCTGCAGCAGACTTTACGAGTCTTGTTATACTTTCGAGCCGATAATGTCCTTTGTGACAACCAATTGCAGAGGAAGGAGCTGATACCGTGGAATTCCGGTGCCGGCTCGCCTCGCCGAACGGACAGGTCATCGAGGGCGTCTATTCCGCCGACAACGAGGCGCGGCTGCGCCACGAGCTCGAGGAAAAGGGCCTGTTCGTCCTTTCTCTGCAGCAAAAAGGGCGCCATCGGCGGCCTGTCGCTGCAGCTGCCGCAGTCGCATCGCATTCCGGCTCGAGAGTTCCTCGTCTTCAACCAGGAGCTGGCCACGTTGCTCAAGGCGGGCATGCCGCTCGTGCAGTCCCTGGATCTGCTGAAGCGGCGCGTCGAGACGCCGCTCTTCCGCACGGTCCTCGACGACGTGCACGAGAAGGTGCGTTCGGGCACGGCACTGTCCGATGCGTTCGCCGCGCACGGCGATCGATTTCCCCGGGTGTATACGGCGTCGCTCCTCGCAGGCGAGCGCAGCGGCAACCTCGACGCGACGCTGCGCCGCTATGTCGAGTACGCGAAGGTCATCGCGACGGTGAAGAGCAGGACGCGGTCGGCACTGATCTACCCGGCCATCCTCGTGGTGCTCGCGCTCGGTCTCGTGTCGATCATCATTCTGAAGGTCGTGCCCGCGTTTGCCGATTTCTATACGTCGTTCGGCGCCGAGTTGCCGCTGGTGACCCGGATCATCCTCGCCATCTCGAACTTCCTCCGCAGCCAGTTCCTGCTGGTCCTCGTTGCAGCGGTCGGCGCGGTCGTCGCCGTCGTCATCTGGGTGAAACAGCCCGGACAGCAGGCGCGCGCGGACAAGCTGATGCTCAAGACGCCGCTGCTCGGCCCCATCGCGGCAAAGTTCGCGACGTCGCAGATGGCGCGCACGCTGGCCACGCTGCTCGGTGGCGGCCTGCCGCTCGTGAACGCGCTGGAAATCGCCGCCAAGTCGGTCGGCAACCAGTACATGGCCGCGCAACTCGGCATCGTGAACACCAGGGTCCGGGAAGGGGAGTCGTTCGCCACCGCCCTCGAAGCGCGCGGCGTTTTCCCCGAGGTCGCCGTGAAGATGGCCGAGGTCGGTGAATCGACGGGCGCGCTGCAGGAGATGCTGAACACCGTCGCCGACTTCTATGATGAGGAAATCTCGATCAACCTCGAGCGGTTCGTCACGCTGGTCGAGCCGGCGCTCCTCGTCTTCATGGGCCTGGTCATCGCCGGACTGCTCCTGGCGCTGTACATGCCGTTGTTCCAGTTGAGCTCCGTGCTGACATGACGAACCCCACGCCCTCCCTGCACGCCGACCTGGAGATCGGCGCCGAAGAACGGCGCCTCGAGCTCGAACAGGCGCGCCGCCTCGCGGAACGCTACCGGATCGAGTTCGTCGACATGGACACGTTCCGGATCGACCAGGAGCTGTTCCGGTCGATTCCGGCCGACCTGATGCTGCGCTATGCGTTCGTGCCGTACCGGCGCGAGGGCAAGCATCTCGTCATCATCGTGTCGGATCCGAGCGACCTGCCGATGATCGACGAGCTCGGCGTGCTGCTGAACACGCCGATCAAGGTGATGGTCGGCGCCCGGTCGGCCATCGATAACATCCTCAAGAAGAGCGAGAGCAGCCAGCGCGTGCTCGAGGAAGCGACCGAGAGCTTCCATCTCCAGCTGCTGAAGGAAGAGGAAAACGGCGACGAGAGCCTGACCGTCGAACGGCTGACGAGCGACATCAGCCCCGTCATCCGGCTCGTCGACTCGACCATCTACACCGCGATCCAGCGGCGGGCGAGCGACATCCACATCGAGACGCAGGACGACGCGGTGTACGTGAAGTACCGCATCGACGGCGTGCTCCAGCCGGCCATGCGGCCCATCGCCAAGCAGTTCCACAGTTCGATCATCTCGCGCATCAAGGTGATGGCCGAGCTGGACATCGCCGAGAAGCGCGTGCCGCAGGACGGCCGCTTCCGCCTGCGCATGCCCGGCAAGACGATCGACTTCCGCGTGTCGATCATGCCGAGCGTCCACGGCGAGGACGCCGTCATCCGCATCCTCGACAAGGAGTCGATCAGCGAGCAGTTCACCGAGTTGCGCCTCGACATCCTCGGGTTCCCCGAGGCCGAGCTGAAACGGTTCCGCAAGTACATCGCCGAACCGTACGGGATGGTGCTCGTCACGGGACCGACCGGCAGCGGCAAGACGACGACGCTGTACGCGGCGCTGTCCGAGATCAAGTCCGTCGAGGACAAGATCATCACGATCGAAGACCCGGTCGAGTATCAGCTGCGCGGGATCACGCAGATTCCGATCAACGAGAAGAAGGGGCTGACGTTCGCCCGCGGCCTCCGGTCGATCCTGCGCCACGATCCCGACAAGATCATGGTGGGCGAGATCCGCGACTCCGAAACCGCGCAGATCGCCATCAACTCGGCGCTGACGGGCCACCTCGTGTTCACGACGGTCCACGCCAACAACGTGCTGGACGTGCTCGGCCGCTTCCTGAACATGGGCGTCGAGGCCTATCAGTTCGTCTCGGCGCTCAACTGCGTGCTGGCGCAGCGGCTCGTGCGCACCATCTGCCACCACTGCAAGCGTCCGGCGACCGTCGCGCCCGGCGCTGCTCGAGGAGTCCGCGCTCGACCCGTCGCTCGCCAAGACGCATGTTTTCTATGAAGGACTCGGCTGCATCGAGTGCGGCGGCACCGGGTACAAAGGCCGCATGGCCATCTGCGAACTGCTCGACCTCTCCGATCACATCCGCGAGATGATCCTCGAGAAGCGTCCGACCTCTGAGATCAAGAAGGCGGCGCGCGAAGAGGGCATGCGGTTCCTGCGCGAATCCGCGGTCGAGCGCGTCCTCGAAGGATCGACCACCCTCAGGGAAATCAACAAGGTGACGTTCGTCGAATGAGCTTCCTGTCCCTGCTTCACGACTCGTCCGGTCCCGGCGCGGCCGTCGAGTTGACCGCGCGGTACGTGTCGGCGGCCACCCTCGAGAATCGGGGGGGCTCGCCCGTGGTCTCCGCGCACGCGGCCGAGGCGCTGCCCGACGGCGCGCTCGTGCCGTCGTTGACGGCGCCGAACGTCCAGAACCGCCAGGCGGTCGTCGCCGCGCTCGGCCGCGTGCTCGAGCAAATCGGCCGGCCCAGGCGCGTGGGGCTGGTTGTACCCGATGTCGTGGCCAAGGTGTCGCTCGTGCGGTTCGAGCAGGTACCGGCGCGCACGGCCGACCTCGAGCAACTGGTGCGCTGGCAAGTGCGGAAGACGGCGCCGTTCCCGATCGAGGAGGCGCAGGTCAGCTTCGTGCCGGGCATCAAGGTGGCTTCGGCGCCGGACGCCGGTGGAGGCACAGGCCAGGAGTTCGTCGTCACGCTCGCGCGCCGGGCCACGATCGAAGAGTACGAGGCGCTGTGTGCCGAAGCGGGCGCACACGCCGGCGTCGTCGATCTGACGACGTTCAACGTGATCAACGCCGTGCTCGCCGCCACGCCGGCGGTGGCCGGAGGCGTGGGGGACTGGCTCGTGGTGAACGTGGCGCCCGAGGACGCCTCGATCGCCATCATGAGAGGCCCGCACCTGATCTTCTTCAGGAACCGCGCGGCCGACCACCAGGGCAACCTCGCCGATCTCTTCCATCAGGCGCGGATGTACTACGAAGATCGGCTCGCGGGCGGCGGGTTCACGCGGGCGTTCCTGACGGGCGCGGCCGGCGCGGGACCGCATCACGCCGCCGACGTCGAGCAGATCCGGCGCACGCTGCAGGAGCGACTGAGGACGGCCATCGAACCGATCGATCCACGGGCCGCCGCAGGCCTCACCGATCGGATTGCCGCGGGGCCGGCATTGCTCGAGGCGCTTACGCCGCTTGTTGGCCTGATGCTGCGGAACCGGGAAGCCGCATGATCCGGACCAATCTCTCCACGCGGCCGTTTTACAACGAGCGCATCGTCCGGCTGGGCCTGCTCGTATTCCTGCTCGTGGTGGCTGCGGCCACCGCGTTCAACGTCACGCGCGTCGTGCGTTACTCGCGCAGCGACACGCAGCTCAGCGAGCGGGCGGCCCGCGACGAGGCGCGCGCGGCGGAACTGCGGAAGTCGGCCGTGCGCCTGCGGCGGAACCGTCGACCCGAAGCAGATCGAATTCGCATCGCTCGAAGCGCGCCAGGCCAACGACCTCATCGACCGCCGGACCTTTTCATGGACGGAGATCTTCAACCTGTTCGAGTCCGCACTGCCCGACGAAGTGCGGATCACGTCGTTCCGGTCGAAGATCGAAAAGGGTCAGATCGTCCTGTCGATCGCGATCGTGGCGCGCGGCGCCGAAGACGTCAGCTCGTTCATGGACAACATGGAGCGCACCGGGGTGTTCTCACAAGTCGGCGCAACCCTCGAAGAGCGCATGAACGACCAGGGGCAGCTGCAGGCATCGCTCGAGACGATCTATCTGCCGACCGTCGGCCACGCGGCCGGACGCGTCGGATCCGGGGGGCCGCGATGAGCCTCGGCCGGCGTGTCATTCAGGAACACCGCCGGTATCTCTGGCCGCTCACCGCGGCGCTCTTGCTCAACATCGTCGTCTACGCGTTCGTTGTCTATCCGCTCGGCGTGAAATCGGCCACCGCCGTCGATCGGGCCGCCGCCGCCGAGGGCGTCCGCGTTTCCGCCGAACGCGACATGGCCGCCGCCACCGCGCTGGTCAAGGGGAAGACGACCGCGGAGCAGGAGCTCGCCACCTTCTATCAGAAGGTGCTGCCGCCGAGCCTTGACGCCGCCCGCCGCCTGACTTACGCGAAGCTTCCGGCGCTCGCGCGGAAGGCCAACGTCAAGTTCGAGGAGCGGCGCTCCGACGTCGATCAACAGCAGCAGCGGCAGAAGAACACCCGGCTCGGCCGGCTCCAGACGCGCATCGTGCTCGAGGGCGACTACGAAAGCCTCCGGCAGCTGCTCTACGAGCTCGAGACCACGCCGGAATTCCTGATCGTCGACGACGTCGGCGTGACGCAGCCCGAAGCAAACAAGGCGCTCACCCTGACGCTCGACGTGTCGACCTACTATCGCGTGGGGGCCAATGGAGCCTAAGCGCCGCCGGGAGCTGCTGCTCCTGGCGCTCGTCGTGCTCCTCGCCGCCGGCGCCTACGTGGCGGTCGAGGGCTGGCCGTTCGGCACGGCCGGCACGTCCGCGGGCCAGCCTCCGGCGTCCAATCAACAGGGTGCTCAAGGACGGACCGCACGAAACGAGCGGCCTGCCACAGGAGGGGCGGAGGCGCCCGACGTTCATCTCGAAGCACTCGACGCGGAGCGGCCGAAGCCCGACGGCGCAGGACGCGAATCTCTTCCGGTTCAAGCCGAAGCCGGCGCCTCCGCGCGCGGCGCCGCCGCCGCCACCCAAGCCGGTCGACGTCGCGCCGGCGCCAACAGGGCCGCCGCCGCCACCGCCGATCGCGCTGAAGTTCATCGGCATTATCGATGCCGGGCAATCGAAGAAGGTCGTCGCGGTCTTGAGCGACGGCAGGGGCGCTCCCGTCTACGCCAGCGAAGGCGAAACAATCCTGGGCCAGTACCGCATCCTGCGGATTGGCACAGAGTCGATTGAGCTATCGTACCTCGACGGCCGGGGCCGCCAGACGATCCGGTTCACGGGGTCATGAGAGGACTTGCGCACTTGCGAACTGCACACTGCGGATTGCTGACCAGGTTGGGACTCCTTCTGGCCGTGGCGGCGCTGGCCGTCGGCTGCGCGGCCGGGCAGGCGTTCAAACAGGGCGAGGTGGCGACCAAGAACGGCGACCTCGACGGAGCCGTCGTCGCGTACCGCAAGGCCGTTCAAGAGGCCCCCGACAACGCAGAGTACAAGATCGCGCTGCAGCGCGCGATGCTCGCCGCGTCGCGCGCCCACCTCGACCGTGCGAAGGAATACGAAGGGCAGGACCAGCTCGAGGCGGCGCTCGGCGAATACAAGCAGGCGTCCGAGTACGACCCGACCAACCGCCTGATCAGCGTGAAGGTTGCCGACCTCGACAAGACGATTCGCGACCGCGTCGACGCGGCGCGTCCGAAGCCGCCGATCCAGCAACTGCGCGAGCGGGCGCGGGCCGCCTCCACGCCGCCCCCGCTCCTCAACTTCACGACGCCGCTCCGGCGGGTGTCGTTCAACAACACCAGCCTCCGCGACATCCTGAGCTTCATCGCCAGCTCGACGGGCATCAACGTCACGTTCGATCGCGCAGTACACGGATCGCGCGTTCACGGTGCAGCTCGACGGCGTCACGCTCGAGCAGGCGCTCAACCAGATTCTCAGCGTCAACCAGCTGTCGTACAAGGTACTCGGCGAACAGTCGATCCTCGTGTTCGACGACAACGCGCAGAAGCACGCGCAGTACGACGAGCAGGTGATCCAGACGTTCTACTTGTCGAACGCCGACGCCACCGAGATGGCGCAGCTGCTCAGCACGGTGTTGCGTCCGCCAGGCGTCGCCGTTCAGCCGCAGATCGTCCCGAACAAGACGGGAAACTCGGTCACCATCCGCGCCACGGCGCCGATGGTCCAGATCTTCGAGAAGATCATCCAGCAGAACGACAAGCCGCGCGCCGAGATCGTCGTGGACGTCGAGATCATGGAGGTCAACCGGCAGCGGGTGAAGCAGTACGGGCTGAACCTGTCGGAGTACGCGCTCGGCGGCATCTTCTCGCCCGAAGTGTCGCCCGCCGGAACGGCGAGCATCACCGCCGGCACAGACGCCGGCCGCCGGCGGCGGCACGACGACAACGGCCTCGGCCAGCGGCCGGTCGACGCCGCCGAGCGGCGTCACGTCGCCGCCGCCGTTCAACCTCAACACGATCTCGCGAGGCTTCAGCGACGGCCGATTTCTACTCGGCGGTCCCGACGGCCATCGTGAAGTTCCTCGAGTCGGACACGAACACGAAGCTCGTCGCGAAACCGCAGCTCCGCGGCGCGGAGGGCACCAAGCTGACGCTGAAGGTCGGCGATCAGATCCCGATCATCTCGACCAGCTACCTGCCGATTGCCGGCGGCGGCGCGGGCGTGAACCCGCTGAGCTCGTACCAGTACAAGGACGTCGGCGTGAACATCGACATGACGCCGCGCGTCACGCTCGAAGGCGACATCCTGCTCGACGTCACCATCATCAACAACTCGCGGGGGAGCGACGTCAACATCGGCGGCGTCAACATCCCGTCGTTCGGCAACAGGGAAGTGACGACGAGGCTTCGGCTGCGGGATGGTGAATCGAACCTGCTGGCGGGACTCCTCCGCGAAGACGAGCGGCGGTCCCTGAACGGGTTCCCGGGCGCGATTCACGTGCCCGTCCTCAAGCAGCTCTTCTCGAACAACGACGAGCAGATTGCCCAGACCGACATCGTCATGCTGCTGACGCCGCGAATCGTGCGCGCGCCGGACATCACCGAGGCCGATCTGCGGCCGATCTACATCGGGTCGCAGCAGAGCCTCGGACTCGGCGGCCCGCCGCCGCTCATCGCGCAGCCGCCGCCCGCCGACGCCGCACCGGCAGCGCCAGCCGCGCCGGGCGGAGCGACACCGCCCGCGCCAGGTCTGCCGACCATCGGAGGCGCCACACCGCAGGGCACGATCACCGTGCCGCCCGGAGCCACGCCGATCCCGGGCACGGTCGTCGTGCCGAATCCGCCAGCGCCGGCCACACCGCCGGCGGCGCCACCGGCGGCACCGCCGGCTCAGCCGCCGCCACAGGCCCAGGCGGCGCCCCCGAGTCCCGCGCCGCCCGACGCGCCGGCCGCGCCGCCGCCGCTGGCCCGCCACCGCAGGCAGCCAACCCGCCGATCACGTCGCCCGGCATCGGCCAGGCGCAGGTCATCATCTCGCCGCCGGCGACGCCGTTGCGCGTGGGACAGGGCCCGTACAACATCCCGATCTCGGTCACCGGCGCCCAGCGGCTCTCCACCGTCACGTTGACGATGGTGTTCGACCCGACGAAGCTGCGGGTCAGGACGGTGCAGGAGGGGAGCTTCCTGAGGGCCGGCGGCGCAAACGTCACGTTCTCCCAGCAGGTCGGCCGTGGCCGCATCGACATCACGATCATGCGCGGTCCTGATGTCACCGGGGCATCAGGCACGGGCCTGCTCGCCGCCGTGCTCTTCGACGCGATTGCTCCGGGCGAGGTGCAGCTGATCGTCAGCGGATCGGCGACGGGGCCCGGCGGCACGGCTATGGGCCTGCAGTTCCGGCCCGTCACGGTGACCGTCCAGCCATGAACGGACGATGAAGAGGAACGGCTACACGTTCATCGAGCTCATCATCGTGTCGTCGATGATCCTGGTGCTGGCCGCCGCCATCATGCCGCTGACGCAGGGTCACGATGCAGCGGACGCGCGAGGCCGAATTGCGGCGCGCGCTGCGCGAGATGCGGACCGCGATCGACAAGTTCAAGGACGCGGCCGACCAGGGCCAGATCGGCACGCTCGACCTCAAGGCGGGCGCCGAGAACTACCCGCCGGATCTGCGAGACGCTCGTCGACGGCGTCGCGGCGGCAAACGACGCGACCGGCCGCAAGCTGAAGTTCCTGCGGCGTGTGCCGATCGATCCCATGACCAGGAACACCGAGTGGGGACTCCGCTCGTATCAGGACGATCCGAAATCGACCAGGTGGGGCGGGCAGGACGTCTTCGACGTCCACACCACGTCCGACGGAACAGGCCTTGACGGGACGAAATACAAGGACTGGTAGCGCCGGCGAGCGCGGCTTCACGCTGATCGAGCTGATGGTCGTGGCCGCGATCATGATCGTGCTGGCGGGTCTCGGGCTCGTGCAGTACCGGAACAGCGTGATCCGGGCGCGCGAGGCGGTCCTGAAGGAAGACCTGTTCCGGATGCGCGACGCGATCGACCAGTACTACGCCGACAAGATGCAGTACCCCGCATCGCTCGACGCGCTGGTGAGCGACGGCTACATGCGAAAGCTGCCCGACGATCCGTTCACGATGAGCTCGAGCAGCTGGCAGACCGTTCCGAGCGAGCCCGACCCCAACAACCCCACGGCCTCGCCGGGCATCTACGACGTCAAGAGCGGATCGGAAGCCACGGCGCTCGACAGCACCAAGTACGCGGACTGGTAGTCAGGCCCGGGCGCGGCGGCCGAGCGCCCGCCCGAAGACGCCCCCGATCGCTCCGAGCGCCAGGACAATCGGCAGGAGCATCAGCGGAAGAAACCACTGTTCCCCCCAGCCTCCGGTCTCGTAGAACAGGTTCAGCATCGCGGGCTGGTTGCGGATTACGCCTACAAAGAGGGCCGTGGTGACAACGCCGCTCAGGGCCCATCCAATCGCGTGCGCGCCCGCGGCGAGCACTACGCCGGTGCGGAGACGGCCCGTGCGCCGGGCGCCCCACGCGCCCGCCATCAGGTAGAGCAGGATCGATGACCAGGTCGTGAAGAACGATCGCGCCGAGTAGCTGGCGGGAGGGGCGAACGTGTCGGCGGCGAACCGGCCCGCGATGAACAGCGCGACCAAGAGTCCCCACGCGACCGGCACGCGCCACACGAACCCGGCGACCTGACGCGCGAGCCACCAGTCCGCGCGCCATTTACCGACCGCGGGACACACCGTGTCGCGGTACTCCTCGATGAGATCGCCGGCGACCGTTTCCGCTTCGTCCGGAGGCATCAGCAGCGAGAGCACGGCCATCGTCCACATCATGCCCGTCCTTTCAGCGGCCAGCGAAGGCCCACCCAGAGGTTGTCGATGGTCGCGCGCGCCTCGTTGAGCGCGCGCTGCCCGGAGGGTTGCAGCCGGTAGAACCGCCGCGCGCGGCCGCCTCGAATCGGCGTCCCGGAACCCAGACGCGAAGCCAGCAGGCCTTTCTGTTCCAGGCGTCCCAGCGTCGCGTGCACGGCGCCGGCGGCCACGTCCCGTTCGAGCCGGGCCTGGACCTCTTTCAGGATCGCGCGGCCGTACGCCTCGTCCCGCAGTCGCACGATCGCGAGCAGCACGGCTTGCTCGAACGCGCCCAGCACGTCGGCCATAAGCCTACATTGTAGGCAATATGGGTCACGTGTCAACGGGAGAAAAACAAAAGGCCGGGCGCGTTGCCCGGCCTTCTGCACTCGTAAGCGCGTCGTGGTTACGGCAGGATGATCGTCGTCTGGCCCGTGGTCGCCGGTCGGCCCGTAGAGTCTGTCACCGACACGGTGATCGTTCGCGTCACGCCAGCTGGTGGCACGGAGTACTGATGCGTTAGGTTGATAGTTCCGGTGGCGCCGCCCAGATTGGACGACGTGCCGTCACCGAAGTCGATCGACGAAGCCGTCACCGTAACTCCTGTGGGCACCGAAATCTGGATCTGGAACGTTACGTTCTCGGTCGCGCTGTGCGTCGTTGGCACAGTTGCAGTGATGATGATCGTCGGCTGCGCGACCGGAATGACGGTAACGCTCGTCGAGTTTGTGACCGAGTTGCCTGCCGTATCTGTCAGCGTTCCGGTCACGGTGTACGTGTTCGCAGTCAAATAGACGTGCGACACGTTGGTTGAGGCGCTGATCGAACCCAGATCCTGCGAATTCGTGTCGCCCCAGTTGATGTGGATGTTCCGGACCTGATCACCGGGTGGCAGCGTACCGATACCGATCTGGAAGACCGCTGGCAGGCCGGCGCTTGGTGACGTGGTCGGCGGCGTGATCGTCAGCGTCAAGGCCGTCGGGTTGACGAGCACAGTTGTCGACACCGGCACCTTGTTGCCGAAGCTGTCGGTGACCACCGCCGAGATCGTGAACGTCCCGGCCGATCGATAAGTGTGGGCGACCGTGGCGCTGCCGGTAATCGCGCCCAGGTCCTGGTTCGATCCGTCACCCCAGTCGACCGTGACATTGCGGATGGCGCTGGCGTTGGCGCCCGCCGCCGTCACTGCGAACGTAAAGACCGCGGGCAAGCCGGCGTTGGGCGGAGTCGTGGGCGCCGTAATCACGAGGGTTGGCGCGCCCGCAACGCCCACCGTCACGCTTGCGGAGGCCGTACCCGTCGCCGTCGTCGTCGGCGTGGTGGCACCGCCGCCACCTCCAGTAGCCGGGGGCGTCGCGGGCGCGGTCGATCCGACGCTGGCGGTCACGACCGCCTGCGTCGACGTGTTCAGTACCACCGACGCCGCCCCGTTCCCGTCGGTGACGGCAAGCGTGGAGCTCAACACACCCGCGGTTGTCGAGAACGACACCGGCGCGGCGGCCAGAACGTTGCCGTTCACGTCGTAGACCTGTGTGCTGATCGTGGACGAGCCTCCGAGCGACGGCACGAGAGATGGGCTGGCGTTGATGACTACCTTGCCCACGGCCGCCGTGCCAACCAGGATCTTGAGCATGCCTGTAGCACCAACGGTGGCCCCGCCGGATATCGCGCTGATCGTCGCCGTGCCGGACGCAGTACCGGCTCTGAACTGCACGATAGCCTGGCCGGATGAATCTGTTTCCGCCTCAGTCGGAAACAGCGTGCCGAGCGTCGTAGTAAAGGTGACATGGGTGCCGCTGTGCGGCGGAGTGCCGGAAGGCTCGATCACCTGTACGCCAATCGGCGCCGTGCCGTTGATGGGCAGCGCGGTCGTTGGGCTGGTCAGCGTCAAGGTCGACCCTGACGGGGCGAGCAACGGCACGCGCTCGCAGGACACCATGGGAACGACCGAAAGCGTAAACAGGACTAGCCTGACCGGCCAAGAAATTCGTGATAGCATGAATGCTGTAACCATCTTAATTCACATGTACTTAGCTGGTCAAGGTAAATGGCGCCACAGGGCGCGACGGAGCCCTGATGCCGGCTACGCTATGGCCGCCCTGATTATCGGCATCGCCGTCATGGCCGTGATGATGACCGTCGTCATGCCCGTCTGGAAACAGATGGTGCAGCGCGAGAAAGAAGAAGAGCTGGTCTTCCGCGGGGAGCAGATCGCGCACTCGATCGGCATGTTCCAGCGGAAGTTCGCGAACGCGTACCCGCCGACGCTCGACGTGCTCGTCGAGCAGAAATTCCTGCGGAAGAAGTACAAGGATCCGATCACGAACGAAGACTTCGTGCCGCTCACGCAAGCTCAGGGGCAAGCTGCCACCCCGGGGGGCCAGGCCACGCCCGGACGAGGCCAGCAGCAGGCGCCGCCCGCGCAGGGCGGCCGCGGGACCGCCGGACGCGGGGCCAACCCGTTCGGCGGCACCGCAACGCCCGGAGCCGCGGTGGGCGGCATTATCGGCGTGACGAGCAAGAGCACCGACACCTCCATCCGGCTCTACAAAGGACGCTCGCACTACAACGAATGGGCGTTCGTGTACACGCCTCCGGCTGGCGCCCCAGGCGCCGGCGGGGCAGGAGCGCCAGGGGGCGCCGGCGGCCGGGGACAGCGAGGACAAGGTCAGAATCCGCAACCCAACTCGCCGTTTCCGAACACGTCGCCGTTCCCCGGACCGGGCGGGCCTCCGGGACGTGGCGACGGACGCGGCCCGTTCGGACCAGGTGGACCGGGCGGACGCGGCCAAGGTGGCGGCGCGCCATTCCCGTTCCCAGCTGGTCCAGGCCGCGGGCGATAAGCTCACGCCGAATTAAGACGACGGACGCGGCGGTTTGGCTAGGTCTCGATGGAATCGTGAAACGCGCGCCGGACGTCGCGCATCTGCTCGAGCGACCCGCCGCCGTGCGCGCGGTTGGTCAGCAGCACGAAGTAGCGGTCGCGTTCCGGATCGATCCACAGCGACGTGCCGGTGAAGCCGACGTGCCCGAACGCCGACGGTGACATCCGCTTGCCGCAGGACGATGTGATGAGCATCGTGTCCCAGCCCAGGGCGCGCGAACTGCCGGGCACGACGCTGCGTGCCGTGAACCGGCTGACGAGCTGCGGGGAGAACGGCGAGGGCAGGCCGGTGCGGCCCCGCGCGGCGTTCAGCACGGCGCGGGCGAAAACGCCGACGGCGGCCGCTGTCCCGAACAGCCCGGCGTGTCCTGCGATGCCGCCCAGCGCCGACGCGTAGTTGTCGTGCACCTCGCCGACGAGCACGCGTCCCCGCCGGCTGTCCTCCGGCAGCGCTGTGGTGGGCGCTGCCCGACTGCGGCGATCGTCCGGCAGCCCGTACGTGAGCGGCGCCCCTACCTGCGCCGCGATGGCCTCGAATTGAGTCGCGAGCGTCTCGCCGCCTCGATCTTCCGCGACAAACCCAAGCAGGATGAATCCGAGGTCGCTGTAGATCGATCGCGTGCGCGGGGCGTATTCAAGAGGCCCCGTACAGATCTCGTGCTCGAATTCCCGGCGGCCGAGCGGCGGCGCATCCAGCAGCCGCGGCGACAAGCCTGACGCGTGCTCCAGCAGGTCGGTCGTGGTGACGTCCTGCCGATCGGCTCCGGTCCACTCGGGGAAACACGACGACACGAGCTCGGCGAGCGTCAACGAGCCGGCACCCACGAGCTGCATCAGGACGGTCGCCGTCGCGATCGGTTTGGTCAGCGAGGCGAGGTCGAACGGCGTGTCGAGGTCGGCGGGCAAGGCGCCGGCGTCGAACGACAGCGTGCCGAGCGCCTCCTGCCAGATCGGACCGGCGCTGCTGCCGACATCGACAGTGGCGGCAGGGAAGACGCGAGCGTGAATCGCGTCGGCGAGAACCCGGCGCGCCGCATCAGAGCCGGGAGCCATTGGAACTCTGGAACCCTCAGAAGCTGAACGCCGCCTTACCGAGCCGGCTGAGGTATCCGGATCCGCGCGCCGGCGCGGTGAGGCTGTCGTACGACAGGAAGCCGACGCCGCCCGCGCCAATACGCCGCGCCGTCAGGATGTCGTCCATGATCTGCTCGTGCGAAAGCGACGAGGCGCCGATGCCCACCCACAGCGGATGGCGTCCCGCGGCATCGCGCGCGGCCGCGATCTGCGCGGCGAACGCCGCGCTGTCGGTCGTGGACACCATCGGGCAGACGACGTCAATCAGGCCCTTCGCGAGCCATGCCGGCCAGTCCTGCAGGCGCCCATCGGCAGCTTCCACCGGGTTGGGCGCGACCGCTGCGCTCACGATTGCGCCGGGACGCGCGGCCCGCACGGTCTCGCGCAGCTGGGTCAGCAGGTTGGTCAGGTGATCGATGCGGAAGGCGCGCCACCGTTCGGGAAACGCCCGCGTGTAGAGCAGCGGCTCGGCTTCCGCGCGTGCTTCGTAACGCCCGCGATCGGCGTCGCTCAGTTCAGGAATGATCGAGCGGCTGAACGCCGCCAGCGTTTCGCCGCTGTAGTCGAACTGATCGGTCGGATACCGAAGGTAGTCAAGGTGGACGCCGTCCACGGCGTAGCGCTGAACGATGTCGCGCACGACCAGCTTCGTGTACTCCACGGCGCCCGGCGCGACCGGCGAGAGATACAGGCCCTCGAGCACGG
Organism: uncultured Acidobacteriota bacterium; assembly: GCA_963712905.1. Lineage (GTDB taxonomy): Bacteria > Acidobacteriota > Vicinamibacteria > Vicinamibacterales > CAVVIG01 > CAVQJU01. The sequence goes on from CAVQJU010000008.1 coordinate 527,211, forward strand.
CGGGCTGGTTGCGGGCGAATCGAATCAGCCGGCCGAGATATTCGGGGCCCGTGGGATCGAGCGTGGCGAAATCCTCGCCGAGCGATCGCGGGACCATCAGCCACTCAGGGTGGCGATAGACAATGTGATTGCGGCCGGCAGGGAGGTCGGGACCCGAGACGAGGTTGACGTTGATCCAGGCGTGGACCGCAATCCCGGCGCTGTGCGCGGCGGAGAGCGCCCTGGCCAGCGGATCGAATTCCGGTTGTGAGAGCAGCGCGGGTGGTCGCGGTTCCGAGCCGCCGAGGTAGTACGCGTCGCCGCGGCCACGAACCTGCACGAGCAGCGTGTTGAACCCGCTGGCCTTCGCCGACGCCACCATCTCGTCCACCGCCGCCGGGGAGGTGAGGCTCGTTCGAACGACCCACAGCGCCCGCACTTCGTCGCTCGACGCCGGCGGCGCGGCCGGCCCGCCGGCCTGCGCGGCGTGCACCGAAACCAGAATGGCGCCGGCGAACGCCGGGACGCACAGCAAGCGTGTCGTGAGACGGAGGAGGCTGCGTGGCAAGGTTAGCCGACCTGCAGGAGTTGCCTCAGGCGCGCTTCCGCGTCTTCGCCGATGGCGTCACGGATGAAATCATGGGCCTTGCGCAGGCGCGACAGCGCCTGGGGGTAGCCGAGACCCGCTTTCTCCATCACGATCGCGGCCTTGACGTTCCAGCGAGCGCGCCGCAGCAGCTTGTCGGCCTCGTCGTCTTCGAGGCCCGTGACGATGGAAACGATCCGGCGGGCGCGGTCGCGCCGCTTTTCCGATCCCGTCTGCACGTCCACCATCAGGTTGCCGTACGTCTTGCCGATCCGGACCATTGCGCCGGTGGTCAGCATGTTGAGCACGATCTTCGTGGCGGTGCCGGCCTTCAGGCGCGTCGATCCCGCGATCACCTCGGGGCCGACGCCGGGAGCGATGGTCAGATCCACGAACGTCTGCAGCTCTGTGCGGGGATCGCAGGTGACAAAGATGATCTTCGATCCGGCGCGGCGGGCGCGCGTGAGCGCGCCGCGCACGAACTGCGTCATGCCGCTCGCGGACACGCCGATGACGACGTCCTTCTTGCTCGGCCTGAGCCGGTTGATCGAGCGCGTGCCTTCCTCGTAGTTGTCGTCCACGCCCTCGCGCGGCGCGAGCATCGCGTCCTTGCCGCCCGCCATGATGGCCTGCACCAGTTCCGGCTTGGTCCCGAAGGTGGGCGGCATCTCGGACGACTCGAGCACGCCCAGCCGGCCGCTCGTGCCGGCGCCGACGAAGACGATGCGGCCGCCGCTCCGGAGACCCTGCGTGAGGATGTCGATCCCGACGGCAATGCGATCCTTTTCGCGCTGGACGGCCGCGAGCATCTTGCGATCTTCGTGGAGCATGCCCTCGACGAGGTCTGCGGGCGTCAGCTTGTCGAGCGCGAGAGTGTCGGGGTTGATGGCTTCGGTGGGCAGCGACTGCCACTTCGAGCGCAGGGGCATGGCGACAGGAACCTCTGTAAAGAAACCGCGCATACTATCATAGCCGTGAGTCTGATCGCCGCCTACCTGGATCATCTGCGCGTCGAGCGGCGCCTCTCGGGCCACACCCTCGAAAGCTACGGCCGCGACCTGGCGGCGCTGGCCGCGTTCGCGGACTCGGCGCGCCGGAATCTCGAAGACCTGGACCGCCGGGCGCTCGACGCGTTCGTGCAGCGGCAGCGCGGGCGCGGCCACTCGCCACGGTCGGTCGCGCGGGCCGTCGCCGCCGTGCGCGGGTTCTACCGGTTCCTCGTTCTCGATCGGCGTCTCCCCCGCAGCCCGGCCGAGGATCTGCAGCCGCCGCCGGCCTGGCCGGCGCTGCCGAAGTTCCTGTCGGTCGAGGACGTCGACACCCTCCTGGCGCAGCCGGACACCTCGACGCCGCTCGGTCTCCGCGACCGCGCGCTCATCGAGCTGCTCTATGCCACGGGCATGCGCGTGTCCGAGCTCATAAGCGTGCGCGACGCGGACCTCCACCTCGACGAGCACTACCTTACTTGCATCGGCAAGGGGAACAAGGAGCGGCTCATCCCGATTGGCGAGCAGGCGTCGGCGTGGATCAGGCGGTATCAGTCGGGCGCACGGCCCGGGCTGGTCCGCCGGCAGAAAGCCGGGGGCCGTACGATGCCGCGGCTGTTCGTGAACGCCCGCGGCGGGCCGCTGAGCCGCGTGGGGTTCTGGAAGATCTTGAAGCGCTACGGACAGAAGGCCGGGCTGCCGCGAATGCTCAGCCCGCACGTCGTGCGCCATTCATTTGCCACCCACCTGCTCGAGCGGGGCGCCGATCTGCGCGCGATCCAGATGATGCTGGGGCACGCGGACCTGTCCACCACCCAGATCTACACGCACATTCTCGAGGCGCGGCTGCGGGCGGTGTACGACCGCTTCCACCCGCGACCCTGATTCTGCTACACTGAAGTGTTCAGCACACACGTTTCTTCGAAGCGTAAGGTTTCTCTCTTTCTTTCAAGGAGCACGGCATGAGCCGTAACGGACGTCATCTTTTTACGTCTGAGTCGGTGACCGAAGGGCACCCCGACAAGATCGCGGACCAGATCTCAGACTCGATCCTCGACGCCATTCTCGCGCAGGACCCCATGAGCCGCGTGGCGTGCGAAACGCTGGTCACGACGGGCCTCGCCCTCGTCGCCGGCGAGATCACCACCACGGCCAAGATCGACTACCAGGACGTCGTCCGCAAGACGATCACTGAAGTCGGCTACACACGCGGCAAGTACGGCTTCGACGCCGAGACCTGCGCCGTGCTGTCCTCGATTCACAGCCAGTCGCCCGACATCGCGATGGGCGTGGACACGGGCGGCGCCGGCGACCAGGGCCTCATGTTCGGCTACGCCTGCAACGAGACCGACGAGCTCATGCCGCTGCCGATCATGCTCGCGCACAAGCTCGTGAAGGGCCTCTCGTGCTGCCGGCGTGACGGCTCACTCGACTATCTCCGGCCCGACGGCAAGTCCCAGGTCACGGTCGAGTACGACGGCATCAAGCCGATCCGCATCGACGCCGTCGTCATCTCCAGCCAGCACAGCCCGCTGGTGAGCCAGGAGACGATGCGCGAGGACATCACCAACAAGATCATCAAGACGTCGATGCCGGCGAACCTGATGGACAAGAACACGAAGATCTACGTCAACCCGACGGGCCGCTTCGTCGTCGGCGGTCCGCACGGCGACGCCGGCGTCACCGGGCGCAAGATCATCGTGGACACGTACGGCGGCTGCGCCCCGCACGGCGGCGGCGCGTTCTCGGGCAAGGATCCGACGAAGGTCGACCGTTCGGCGTGCTACATGGCCCGCTACGTCGCGAAGAACGTCGTCGCGGCCGGCCTCGCGGATCGCGCGACGTGCAGCTCGCTTACGCCATCGGCGTGGCCGAGCCGGTGTCGGTCATGGTGGACACCGACGGGACCGGCAAGATCCCGGAGCCGAAGATCACCGAGCTCGTGCGCCAGAACTTCAAGCTCACGCCGCGCGGCATCCACGAAGAGCTGAACCTGCGTCGGCCCATCTACACGAAGACGGCGGCGTTCGGCCACTTCGGCCGCACGGAGCCCGAGTTCACGTGGGAGAAGACCGACAAGGCCGCGGCGCTCAAGAAGGGCGCCGGCCTCTAACCGGCCGACTTGAAGCGGTTCCTCACGGCGACGATGGTCCTTCTGGCCGTCGTCGCCGTTCTTGCCTGGCTCACATTTCCTCCGAAACACACCGTTCTTACGCCGTCGTTCCCGGATGGGACCATCCCGGGCGCCATCCATATTCATTCGACGCGGTCCGACGGCCGCGGCACACTCGATGAGATCGCCCACGCGGCCGCTGCCGCCGGGCTGAAGTTCATCGTCGTCACGGACCACGGCGATGCGACGCGCGCGCCGGACGCCCCCGTCTACCGCGAGGGCGTGCTGTGCCTCGACGCCGTCGAGATCAGCACGGCCGGCGGCCACTACATCGCGCTCGACATGCCGAAGGCGCCGTATCCGCTCGGCGGCCAGGCCCGTGATGTCGTGGACGATGTGACGCGGCTCGGCGGGTTCGGCATCGCGGCACACCCCGATTCACCCAAGCCGGAGCTCAGCTGGCGCGAGTGGTCGGCGCCCATCGACGGCATCGAGTTCGTCAACCCGGATACGAGCTGGCGAAAGCAGATCGTGCCGGCGTTCCGGGGCCGCGCGGCGCGGCCGACGGCGTTCCTCGTAGAGCGCCTGTTCTCGTATCCCTTCCGCCCGGCCGAATCCATCGCGGCTCTGTTTCAGCCGACGGACGTCCTCACACAGTGGGCAGACGTGGCCAGCCGCCGCCGTGTCGTCACCACGGCCGGCACGGACGCCCACGCGCAGATTGCCGTCTGGCGCTCGAGCGATCCCGCCGAGACACGAGCGGCGATCCCGATTCCCACCTACGAGTCGTCATTCCGCGCGCTCTCGGTCCACGTGAGGCCGGAACGTGCGCTGACGGGTGAGGCTGTGGCCGATGCCGCGGCGATCCTGCGCGCGGTTCGCGCCGGCCACCTGTACGTATCGGTGGACGGCATCGCCACGCCGCCCGCATTCGAATTCTCGGCAACCAATGCGTCCGGCACAGCGCGCGAAGGCGACGAACTGCAGGCGGCCGGCGGGCCCGTCAGGCTGCGTGTGCGCAGCAACGCGCCGGCGTGGTTCACGGCGACGATCCGCAATGGCGTGGGGATCCTCTCCGGCGATCACCATGAGCCCGAGTTCATGGTCGAGGCGCCGGGCGGGGCAGGGGTGTACTGGGTCGAGGTCCAGGCCGCGGACAAACCGTGGCTGATGAGCAACCCGATCTATGTGCGCCTGGCCAATTCGCCGGCGGGAGCCGCCGAGCGGTCACGGGCGCCCGCCGGCCAGCAGCAACCTCTCATCGGCGGGCCGGCGAAAACCACCTGGCGCGTCGAGCACGACCCGACGTCGCTCGTGGCCGTCGATCTCCCGCCAACGGCGGCGGGCCCGGGCGGAACGGCGGGAAGCCAGGCGCGGTTGCGCTTCGGTCTCGCCAGCGGACCGGCTGCCATGCAGTATGCCGCGCTCGTCGTGGATCTGGCGGCAGGACTCGCAGGGAACGACCGCCTGGTGTTCACGGGCCGCGCCGAGCAGCCCATGCGGATCTCTGTCCAGCTCCGATCGGATCGTGGAAGCTGGCAACGGTCGGTCTACATCGATACGGTGGACCAGGAGCGTACGGTGTTTTTCGACGACCTGACGCCTGCCACCGGCGCCGACACGGACAAGCCGCCCCGCGCCGAAATCCGCGCCATCCTGTTCGTCGTCGATGCCGTCAACACCAGGCCCGGCACATCGGGCCGTGTGTGGATTACGAATCCAGCGCTGGGGCGATGAGCCGTCAGGTCCGAACCGTCAACCCCATGTAGACAGCGGCCGCGCCGAACAGGATGTTCGGCGCCCACGCCGCGAGCGTGGGGGTGGTGACGCCGCCTTCCCCGAGCGCGCTGAAGACGTTGAGAATCACCCAGTAGACGATCGAGATCGCGATCCCGATGCCAATGCCGCCGAGGGCGCCGCGCCGGCCCGTCGTGACCGCGAACGGCACTGCCAGCAGGGTCATGATGAGGGTGACGAAGGGAAAGGCCACCTTGCGCTGGAGCTGCACGGTGGCCGGCACGGCGTTGAATCCGCTGGCGGTCAGCTGCTCGATGTAATCGCTCAACTGCCCGTACGTCATCTTCAACGCGTCAGGCGACTCGGTCTTGAAATAGCCGGGCGCCTCCAGGCGCATCCGGCGCTCGGCGAACGGCTCGTACACGACGGCGGTCTTCACCGCGCCGGCTGTTCGCCGCGTCGTGACCGTTCGAACCCAGCCGGCCCGCGCCAGCCACGTCGCTTCGCGTGCACCAATTTCGCGCTTCGTGTCCACCAAATCCACGCTGTCCGCGTACGTCACCGCGCTCAGCCGCCACGAGGACTGGTCGAGATGGTAGCGTGTGAGGCGGGTGAAGTGATCGGTGCGCGCGTCGAAGTAGTCGTAGTGATAGACGTCGCCGTTCTCGCTCGCAATCCAGCGGTTCAGCTCGCTGAGCGTCTGGGCCGGGAAGCCGCGGATGATGCTGTTCAGCCGATCGGCTTCCTGGTTCGCCCGGGCGAGCACGATCTCCTGCATCGCGAACAGGACGCCGCTGGCGGCGGCGGCGAACAGGAGCAGCGGCACCGCCGTGCGGTACAGGCTGATGCCGCAGGCGCGCATCACGACCAGCTCGCTGTTCTTGGTCATCGCGCCGATCGTCACGAGCGTGGCGACCAGGCCCGAGATCGGAATGATGTAGTACACGTACTGGGGCGTCTGGTAGTAGAAGTACTGCAGCAGCAGCGCCGTGGTCGCGGAGCCGCGAAACAGCTTGTCCGCCAGGTCGATGAACGTCGAGATGTAGAAGATCCCGAGCGCCGCCAGAATCGTCAGCACGAACACCCGGAGATACTGGCGCGATGTGTAGACGTCCAGGATGCTCGGCCACCGGAGGTTGAGGTGGGGCACCCGGACAACGAACACGACGCGCGACTGCCGCAGCTCAGGCGACGGCATCTGCAGCGGCAGGGTGACCCCCGACGCGGTCGACAGCGCCGCCGCCCGCCGCACGGGCATCGTGATCAGGATCGGGCGGTCAGTCGAGCGCGCCCGCCAGAGCAGCAGCGCGACACCCACCGGCCCCAGCACCAGGTTGGGAATCCACGGCGCCAGGCTCGCATTGAGCACCCCCCCGAACGCGGACGCCCGCGCCATGTAGAGCAGCACGTAATAGATGAAGCTGACGCTGACGCCGATCACGAAGCTGGCCAGCGTGCCGCCCTTGCGGTGGCTGACGCCAAGCGCCAGCGCGATCAGCGCCAGCACCGCGCACGCGAGCGGGAGCGCGAACTTGAACTGCACCATGAAGCGCGAGCTGTAGCCGAGCAGCAGGTCGTTGCGCGCGTCGGCCTGCGCGATGGTGCGCCGGAGCTCGGCCACCGTCATCTCCGGCACGCCCCGGTTGGGCGGCGGCGGGAACACCGTCTGCGGATCCAGGTTCAGGCTGAAATTCTCGAAGTCCGTCGCCGTGTAGGCGTCGGGCTGCGCGGCCACCGTGGTGTGCTGGGTGCCCTGCGTCAACTGCAGCTGCACCATCTGGTGCTCGCGATCGACGAGGATCCGGCCTTGCTTCGCGAAATAGACCGTCGTTTCGCCCGGCTTGAACGAGTCGGCCAGAAAGATGTCGCGCCACCCGCCGCCGGGCGGCAGGTCGCGCACATACAGGACCCGATTGGGGAACTTGTCGAAGAACACCCGGGGTTTGACGTTGTTTTCAACGAGCGACGACACTTCCCGCAGCGTGATTTCCCGGAACCGCTGGTTTGCGTTCGGCAGGGACACGATGAGGACGTACGCCGTGGCCGCGGTGGAGACCAGCCCGATGAAGGCCACCGGGCGGAGCAGCCGGTAGACGCTGACGCCGCACGCCTGCATCGCGACAAACTCGCGGTCGCCCGACAAGCGGCCGAACGCGATGAGCAGCCCCATGAGCACCGCCATCGGGATGCTGATGCTCAGCGCCTGCGGGAGCAGAGTGATGAGCACGCGAATGACCACCGACCATCCCACGCCCTGCGCGATGAGCGTGTATCCCTGCGAGAGGAGGGGTGGGATGATCAGCAGGAAGGTGATGAGCAGCAGCGACAGGAAGAACGGCAGCAGTGTCTCGCGAACGACATAGCGGTCGAGCAGAGAAGGCACCACCAGCTAGACTACCACTATGACCCGCGTCGCCCTCCTCTGGCACATGCACCAGCCGTTCTACGAAGATCTGGTCACCCGCGAACACATCATGCCCTGGGTGCGGCTGCACGCCCTCAAGGACTACTACGGGATGGTGGCGCTGCTGCGCGAGTTCCCGGCCGTTCGCGCCACCTTCAACCTGGTGCCGTCGCTGCTCGTCCAGCTCGAAGCCTTCGCCGCCGACCGCGCGCGCGATCGGTATCTGGAGTTGGGGCTCAAGCAGGCCGCGCTGCTTACCGAGGCGGAAGCCGCGTTCATCGTCGCCAACTTCTTTCACGCCCAGCGCCAGCGGATGATCGAGGTGTATCCGCGCTACCTCGAGCTGCTCGAACGCCGCTCGGCATCCAAGGCGTTCTCGACCGACGATCTGCGCGACCTGCAGGTGTGGCAGAAGCTGGCCTGGATCGATCCCTTTTACCTCACGGGCGACGAGCGGGTGATCCGGCTGGTCGACAAGGGCCGGGCCTTCTCCGAGGACGACAAGGGAGTGCTCCGGACCGTCGAGCTCGAGCTCCTGAACCGGGTGATCCCGGAGTACCGCGACGCAGCGGCGAGGGGGCAGATCGAGATCGCCACGTCGCCGTTCTACCACCCGATTCTGCCGCTCCTGTGCGACACGGATGTGTACCTCCGGACGCACCCGGGATCGCCCATGCCGCGCCGGCGGTTTCAGCACCCTGAGGATGCGGACGCCCAGCTCCGGCGGGCCGTGGAGTGCCACGAGCGCCTGTTCGGACGCCGGCCGGTCGGCCTGTGGCCTTCCGAGGGATCCGTGTCGGACGCGATGGTCCCGCTCGTGGCCAGGGCCGGCTTTTCCTGGATGGCGACGGACGAACAGATCCTCGGCCGGTCCATCGGCCTGATCTTCACGCGGGACCAGTACGGCCACGTCGAGCAGCCCGACCGGCTCTATCGTGCGTACACAGTCCGAGCGGGCGGCGCGGCGGTGTCGTGCGTCTTTCGCGACCACGTCCTCTCGGATCTGCATCGGTTTCGTCTACGCCGGGTGGGATCCGGCCGCCGCCGCCGACGACTTCGTCGCCCGGCTCGCGGAGGCCGGGCGGCGGTTCGCGGCCGCAGGCGGGGGAGAGGCCCTCCTGCCCGTCATCCTGGACGGCGAGAACGCCTGGGAGCACTTCGAAGGCAACGGCCACCCGTTTCTAAGGGCGCTGTACGGACGGCTGGCCGCCCACCCCGAGCTGCGAACGGTCACCATGGCCGAGGCGTGCGCGAGCGCGGGCGCCACTGCTGGAACCATCGAATCGATTTTTCCCGGGTCCTGGATCGACTCCAACTTCTCGATCTGGATCGGCCACCGGGACGACCAGATCGCCTGGAGCCAGCTGGGCGATGCCCGCGAGGCCATCGAGTCGGCCTCCGATGCCCCGGCGCCGGCCGTCGAGCAGGCCCGCGAGGAGCTGCTCATCGCCGAAGGCAGCGACTGGTTCTGGTGGTATGGGGACGACCACTCGTCGGATCACGACGCGGAGTTCGACGACCTGTTCCGGCGTCACCTGCGGAACGTGTATCGCCTGCTCCAGAAGCCGGTGCCGGAGGAGCTCTTCGTCAGCAACATCTCGACGACCCAGACCGTCCAGGAAGAACTGCCGCCCTCGGCGTGGCTCTCGCCGACCATCGACGGCGAGGAGACGAGCTACTTCGAATGGCTGGGCGCCGGCACATTCGAGGTCCCGGCCCATCAGGGCGCCATGCACCAGACCGGCGCGGCGGCGCGCATCCTCACGCGTATGCTTTTCGGCTTCAGCACGTCGCACCTCTTCGTCCGCCTCGATGGCGAGCGCCGGCTGACCGACCTCCTGGCTGAGGGCCACGGGTTCTCGCTGACGTTCCTGCATCCGTCGCGGCAGCGCCTGGACGTCGAGCCGTCGGGCCGGGCGACGTGGTCGGGGGCTAGCGGCCCCCGGGCCCGGGTCGCGGCCGGCACCGTGCTCGAGCTGGCGGTCCCGCTGCAAGACCTCGAGGCGCGGGCCGGCGAACCGGTGGCGTTCTTCGTGTCGGCCAGCCTGCCGGCGGGTCCCGGGACGCAGGAGGCGGAACGCTATCCGGCCCAGCGGGCGATTCAGATCGACGTGCCGGGGGACCGGTTCAGCGGCGACAACTGGCGGGCCTGAACTGGGCATTTCGTTTTGGGCGAGTGCCGCAAACGGGAGTCCGCAAACCATGCACAGGGGGCAATCATTCGGGATATATCATGAGTCCGATAATGGATATTATGTTAACTAGTGGGTCTTATCGGCCTCGCGAAAGCGCGTTCGGCTCGCTGAACCGGACTCCGAAACGCCGCCCTGAACGCCCCGCCTTGAACCACCGGACGCACTGCGACTGGCCCGCACTAACGCGAGCGCTGCTTGCTGTGTGTTGCGATGCTGGGAATTGCCCCGAGCGGCCCGACCTGAACCTCACCGCGGGGGCGCGCCGCCGGTCGCATCTTCGCGGGCGCCCGACGAACGCACCGGGTTCCGGCCCTGGTGCGGCGCCGCCTATTTCGTCTTGCGGAGTTCCTTGAGGATCGCCTCGAGCGCCTCGATGACGTCGTCCTTCGACGCCCGGCTTTTCGAGAACTGACAGCTTCAGATTGAACGCCTTGGTCGGCGGCCGGTAGGCGAACACATACGCCTTCGGGCGGCCAGGCTTGGTCTTGGCGACGGCGTCGCGAAGCTGCTGGCGGGTGGCGCCTCCCTGGCTGGCCATTTTCTCGATCAGGGCGGTCATTTTCGCAGGCGTCTCCTGCCTAACCACCTGCAAAAGCAACGACTTGGACGAAATGTCGGCCAGCCGACACAGGTGCCGGATGTCCTGGGGCATCGCGGTCAGGGCCAGCGACTCGGTCACCGATGTCCGCGACTTCCCCAGCCGCCGCGCCAGGTCCTCGTGGGTATAGCGGCACCCGTCGGCCAGCCCCTGCAGCGCCTCGGCCTCCTCGAACGGCGTCAGGTCTTTCCGCTGCAGGTTCTCGATGAGCGCGAGCTCGAGCATCTCGGCTTCGTCGACGTCGCGGATGACGGCCGGGAGCTCCTTCAGGCCGAGCTGGACGGCGGCCTGGTACCGCCGTTCGCCCGCCACGATCTGGAACCGCTCGCCGCGCGGCCGCACGACCAGCGGCTCGATGATCCCCTTCTCGGAAATCGAGGCCATCAGCTCGGACAGGTCGCCCATGACCTGCCGCGGCTGGTTCGGGTTGGGGTCGATGAGCTCGATCGGAATCAGGCGGCCGACCGGGGTGCCGGCCGACGCGGCCAGCGCCTCGACGTAGTGCTCGTCGTGTCGCATGGCGATCGAATCGGGTAGTCCTCGTCTAGGCACGATCGATAACCTCCTCGCAGAGGCGGTAGTACTCGGTCGCCCCGGCGGACTCAGGTGCGAACGTGAAAATAGACTCCTTGTACGCCGGGCTCTCCTCCAGGCGCACGCTCTTGGTGATGACGGTCTTGAAGACCTTGCCGCCGAACACCTTCTGGATCTGCGCCCGGATGTCCCGCGCCAGCGCCGTCCGCTTGTCGTGCATCGTGATCACGACGCCCAGGATCCGCAGCGCGGGGTTGGGCCGCGCCCGGACCTTCTCGATCGTCTCGAGCAGGTCGTCGGTGCCCTCGAGCGCGAAATACGACGACTGAATCGGGATGAGCAGGTGCGTCGCCGCCACCAGCGCGTTCACGGTCAGCAGGCCGAGCGCCGGCGGGCAGTCGATAACGACATTCGGGTAGGTCTTGCGAATGCGGCTCGAGCTTGTCCTTCAGCCGGAAATGCGCGTCCATCTCCCCCACCAGCTTCGCCTCGAGCTTGGCGAGGGCGATGCGCGAGGGCGCGACGAACAGATTTTCGACCGGCGACTGCACGATCACGTCCGCCAGCGCCACCGCGGGATCGGCGATCGCGTCGTAGACGCTCCGCGCCCCCGGCATCGCGTCGAGAAACGACATCGTGCTGTTGGCCTGGGGATCGAGATCGATGAGCAGCGTACGCTTGCCCCGCATGGCGAGCGCCGCGGCGAGGTTGATGGCGGTCGTCGTCTTGCCGACGCCGCCTTTCTGGTTTGCTATCGCGACGATCATCAGGGGCCCGGAGGCGGGAACGAGCAGGATTGTAACAGGATTGGCAGGCGCGTGAACCAGCGATCTGACGTTTCGATGAGCTCGAGCGGCCGCCCGACTCGACTGCCGACTACGGACTGCCGACTGCCGACTGCCGACTGCCGACTGCCGACTGCCGACTGCCGACTGTTACATCTTGTACCCGAGGTCGTCCGGGTCGAGGCTCTCCAGCCACTTGTGCAGCCGGTCCGCGTCGTTCTTCTCCGGCGAGAAGTCCACCGTCTTGGCGTGGTCGATCACCGTCTCCTCGACGAAGATCGGCGCCCGGGTCCGCAGGGCCAGCGCGATGGCGTCGCTCGGGCGCGCATCGATGGCCAGCGTCTCGCCGCCGAGCGCGAGGTAGATGAGCGCGTAGAACGTGTTGTCCTGGAGGTCGCAGACAACGATCTTGCGGACGGTCGCCTTCAGGTCGTGGATGACGTTTCGCAGCAGGTCGTGGGTCATCGGCCGCGGCGTCGAGATGTTCTCGATCTGCAGGGCGATGGCGTTGGCTTCGGACATCCCGACCCAGATCGGCAGGACCTTCTGCCCCGCCTGATCCCGCAGGATCACAATCGGCATGTTCGTGACGGGATCGACCATCAGCCCCTTGATGCTCATCTCGATTTGCATGGCGTCACCCCAGACTCTGAACCGCCTCGAGCGCGGCCTCGCGGCCCGCGCCCACCCCCGCCTGTCCCCACACGCTGTGCGGGCCGGCCCGCTCCACGCGCACCGGGATCAGCCGGCCCACCCAGGATAACGGACCCGGGAGGTTCACGACCACGTTCGTGCTCGTCCGCCCGGACAACTCTGTTTCCCGCCGCCGGCTCCCCGAATCGACCAGCACATCCACCGTCTGGCCCACCAGGCGCTCGTTCAGCCCGCCCTGAATGCCCCGCTGCAGCGCCTGCAGCGCCACGATCCGCCGCGTCTTCTCGTCCTCGCTCACCACGTCCGGCAGCCGCTGCTCGGCCAGCGTGTTCGGGCGCGGCGAGTACTTGAAGGAGAACATGCTGTGGTAGCCCACGGCGGCCGTCAGCGTCAGCGTCTCCTCGAAGTCGGCCTCCGTCTCGGTTGGAAACCCGACGATCATATCGGTCGAGAGTGCCACGCTCCGGCAGACGCTCCCGGATTCGCTCGATGAGCGACAGGTACGCCTCGCGCGTATAGCGCCGCCGCATCGCCTGCAGGACGCTCGTCGAGCCGGACTGCACCGGCAGGTGCAGGTGCCGGCAGACCTTGGGCAGCCGCTCCATCGCGTCGATGAACCGGTCGTCCACATGCCGCGGATGCGGGCTGGCGAACCGGATCCGATCGATGCCCTCCACCTCGTGCACCGCCTCGAGCAGGCCGGTGAAGTCACAGGCGGGGTCGTCCGGCGCCGCGTAGTGGTTCACAATCTGCCCGAGCAGCTGCACTTCCCGCCGGCCGCTCGCGGCGGCCTCGCGGACTTCCGCGACGATGTCAGCCTTGGACCGCATGCGCTCGTGCCCCCGCGTGTAGGGTACGACGCAGAAGCTGCAGAAGTCGTTGCAGCCTTCGATGATGGTCACGTACGCCTTCACCGGATCGCCCCGCCTCGTCACCCCCAGCGGAAACGTCACATCGTCGTAGGGATTGAGATCGAGCAGCTGAGCGCGGCGGCGCTCGCCGGCCTGCTCCACGAGCATCGGCAGCCGGCGAATCGCCTGCGTGCCGATGACGACATCCGCCACGCCCGGCGATCGCTTGAAGATGGCCGCGCCTTCCTGCTGCGCCACGCAGCCGGCGACCGCGACAATCGGGTCGTGGCCATGCTCCGCCGCCAGTTGGCGAAGCTCGCCCAGCCGCGTGTACAGCTTCTCCTCGGCGCGCTCGCGGACGCTGCAAGTGTTGATCACGACCACGTCGGCGTCGGCGGCCTCCGAGGCGGCTTCGAAGCCGGCCTGCTCCAGGAGCCCCGCCATCCGCTCGGAGTCGTGGAAGTTCATCTGGCAGCCGAACGTTTCGATGAGGTACGTACGCGCCACGCCCACCCTTCGCTTTCGCTCTTTCGCTTTCGCCTTTCGACGTCGATTCGCCTTTCGCCTTCCGGGCCCCGCCCGGTGCGGCCGCAGGCGGCTGGCGATTGGCCAGCATCTCACGCGCCGAGGCCCGCAGCCCGTCGGTGACCGTCGAGCCCCCGAGCATCCGGCCCAGTTCCTCGACGCGCCCGTCCACGTCGAGCCGCGACACCGACGTGCGCGTGCGGCCGCGCTCCACCCGCTTCTCGATCGCGAAGTGCGTATCGGCGCACGCCGCGATCTGCGGCAGGTGTGTGATGCAGAGTACTCTGAAACGCCGACCCCAGCGCACGTAGCTTTCGGCCCACCACTTCCGCCACGCGCCCGCCGATGCCCGCGTCCACTTCGTCGAAGATCAACCCGGGCGCCACGCCGCTCGGAGGGCGGTCGGCCGCATCCGTCCACCCGGCGCGGGACGTGGCCGTCAGCGACTTGATCGCCAGCATCAGACGCGACAGCTCGCCGCCCGAGACGATGCGGGCGAGGGGCCGCAATTCCTCGCCCGGATTCGGCGACACGTAGAATTCGGCGGCGTCGATTCCACGCGCCGACCAGGCGCCCTCGTTCAATGGCTCGCCGAACCGGACCTCGAAGCGCGTTCGTTCCATCGCGAGGTCGGCCGCCAGTTCCTCCATGCCGCGGGCGAACGTTGTGGCGGCGCGACGCCGCCCGGCCGCCAACGCCTCCGCGGCCGTCAGAAACTCGCGCCGCAACGCAGCCTGCGCGCGACTGAGCTCGGACAGCCGTTCCTCGCCGCCTTCGAGGTCCGCCAGCTCGCGCCGCAAGACGTCGCGCCGGGCGATGCACTCGGCCAGCGTGGGCCCGTACTTGCGTTTCAGACGGTCGAACAGCGCGAGACGCTCTTCGATCTGCTGCAGCCGGGCCGGCGACGCTTCAATGCCGTCGGCGTACCGCCGCAGAAACAGCGCCAGGTCTTCGAGCTGCGATTTGATCCCGTCGCGCGCATCGACATACGGCCGAAAGCGCGGGTCGATCGCGGCCAGGTCCGAGACGCGGCGCCATACCTGCCCCAGGACCGCCAGCGCCGCGCCGTCACTTTCATAGAGCGACGCGTACGCTTCCTCGCAAAGCCGTTCGACACGTTCCGCGTTGGCCAGAACCTGACGGACCGCGCCCAGTTCGACATCTTCATCGGCCGACCCGAATGCCGCGCGATCGAGCTCGGCGAGCTGGAACGCGACGAGCTCCTGCCGGGCATCCCGCTCGGACACCGCACGCCTGGCTCGGCCCAGTTCCTCCCCGCTTGCGCGCCATTGCTCGAACAGGCCGGCCACTTGTTCGGTCAAGCGACCAAGTCCGCCGAAGTTGTCAACGACGTCCAGATGCGTTGCCGGATCGAGCAGCGTGTGGTGCTCGTGCTGTCCGTGAAGTTCGATGAGGCGTCGCGAGAGGTCCTTGAGGGCGCCGGCGGTCGCCAGTTCGCCGTTGATGTACGCCCGGCTCCGCCCCTGCGCGGTGATCTCGCGGCGAACGAGCAGTTCTTCGCCACCCGACTCGAAGATCGCCTCGATCGTCGCAACCTCCTCGCCGGTACGAACGAGGTCGCCGGACGCACGGCCGCCCAGCAGCAGGCCGACGGCCTCGACAAGGATGGACTTGCCTGCCCCTGTCTCCCCCGTCAGAACATTGAGGCCAGGCTCGAACTCAACCTCTGCGGCGTCGATCACGGCGAGGCGCTTGATGCTCAGAAAGCGAAGCATGGGGGTAAAAAGAGCGAGAAGTTCAATCGTAACATAGGTTTGACAGCTGTTTTACGCCGTGCTACAGTTTTGCACACCCTTGGGCTCCCCCGCCCCGGGGCAATCGCCGGAACTCCCACGCCGGCCCCGCGCTGTCCCAGCGGCGCACGAACTCGATGTCGCGGAGGCCCGTTTGCGAACGGCCGGAACCCTAGCCATGGCCCTGCTGCTGCAGGGTCCTGAGAATGCTGCACCTGCGAACACCGGCACGGCCCTCCTGGAGATCCTCGCGAACTCCAGTACGATTTCGAAGGCCGTCCTCCTCATCCTCGCGGCGTTTTCGATCGCGTCATGGGGCATCACGTTTTACAAGCTGTGGATGTTCCGGCGGCTCGTGCGCCAGTCGGCGACGTTTATCGACGTCTTCCGCCGCAGCAACAAGTTCTCCGAAGTGCAGGCCGTCTGCGGCTCGCTCAAAGAGAGCCCGCTCGTCGGCCTGTTTCAGGCTGGCTACGCGGAGTTGACGACGCAACTGCGGCAGAACGCGCCGGCGGCGGAAACGGCGCCCGGGTCCAATCCACGCGGCTCCGCCGCGCGTCCTACTCTCAAGAGCCTGACTGCGGTCGATCGCGCGCTGATGCGGGCGTCGGTCGTCGAGGTCAACAAACTGGAACATCGCGTGTCGTTCCTGGCGACGACGGCGAGCATCACGCCGTTCATCGGCTTGTTCGGCACGGTGGTGGGCATTCTGATGGCATTTGAAGGCATCGCGCAGACCGGTTCCACCAACCTCAGCGTTGTCGCGCGGCCGATTGCCGACGCGCTCGTGGCGACGGCGATGGGTCTGGTGGCGGCGATTCCGGCCGTGTTCTACTACAACCTGCTGACGCAGCGCGTGAAGCTGTTCGCGTCGGAGATGGACGATTTCGCGATGGAGTTCCTGAACATCGCCGAACGGAATTTCACCTAACCGTGCCGAAGGTCAACGGGAACGACGCTCCTTCCCAGGGCCGCCACGGCCGGGGCCGCCGCGTGGCGACGTCGCTGTCGGAGATCAACGTGGTCCCGATGGTCGACGTCATGCTGGTGCTGCTCATCATCTTCATGGTGGCGGCGCCGATGATTCAGCGCGGCGTCGACGTCAACCTGCCGGTCGCGAAGAACGCGCAGCAGATGACGGGGGATCGGATCGAGATCACCGTGCCGATCGACTACCGGCAGAACAAGATCGTGTTTCTCGGACGCGAGCCGGTGCGCGCGGCGGTGCTCCAGGAGCGCGTCCGCCAGAAGATGGAGACCGCGGCCAAGAAGGACGTCTTCCTGCGCGGCGATCGCCGGTTGAATCTCGGCGAACTGATGGAAGTGTTTTCGACTGCTGAAAGCGGCCGGCGTGGAGCACGTGGGCATCGAAACCAGCGTGTCGAGTGAGCGCTGATCGCCGATGGACGTCACCGACGTACTGCGGGATCGGCGGCAGGAACCCGATGGTCTCGCCAGGATGGCGGCGATCTCCTTCGCCGCCCACGGCGCGCTCCTGGCGTTTCTCGTGTTCGGGCCGATGCACTCACTCAGCAGCCCGGTCGAGCGGCCGAAATCGGTGATGACGATTTCGCTCGGCGGCGCCGGCGATGGCCCGCGGTCGGGTGGCCTCACGGCCATCGGCGGACGTCCCGTCCAGACCACCGAGCCGGCGCCCGTGCGCGAAGCCGTCCGGCCGCCCGCGGCGGCCGTTCCCGAGATGGTGTCGCCGAAAACGACGACCAAGGCCGCGACGCCGGCAAAGCCTGCGCCTCCGGCCCCGCCGACGACGACGCCCGACGCCCGCGGCAAAGCGCTGACGCGCGGGGAGGAAATCCGGCCGGGCAACGCCGTGGCCGACACGGGCGCGCGCGGACAGGGCTTCGGCCTCTCGACAGGCGGCGGCGCCGGCTCGGCTCGACGCTGGACGTCGCCGACTTCTGCTGCCCCGACTATCTCGTGCTGATGATGGAGAAGATCAGGAGCAACTGGAACCAGCAGGTGGAACTGCCGGGCGTCGTGGTGGTCAAGTTCACCATCCAGCGCGACGGCCGCCTCACCGACACCATGGTTGAACGATCGAGCGGCACGCTGTCGCTCGATCAGAACGCGCAGCGCGCCGTGATGGTGACGCGCCAGCTCGTCGCGCTGCCCGCGGCGTTTCCGAATCCCACGCTCACCGTCCATTTGAATTTCCAGTATCAACGATGAAATCCACTGCCCTGCTCACCATGGCTCTCGTCGCGGGACTCGGCCTCGCGATCGGCGCCCGTCCGCAACAAACCCCGCCGCCGCCGCAGCAGCCGACCGACGTCGCCACCACGATCAGCGGAGAGGGCAGCGGGACGCCGCCGCGCTTTGCGGTACCGCCGTTCATCGCGCTGTCGTCGGATGCCGAGACCACCGCGATCGCGCGGACCATCGGCGACGTCCTCTGGGACGACCTCAACTTCGAGCGCGAGTTCGCATTCATCCCGCGCGACGTCTACGCGACGATTCCCGCCGCGAAATCCTTCGACGACGTGCCGTTCGACCGCTGGCGCGAGCTCAACGCCGACGGCGTCATCGTCGGCACCGTGCAGAAACTCGGCAACGGCTTTCAAATCCAGGTGCGGCTGTTCGACGTCCGGCAAAAACGCCAGGTCTTCGGCAAGGAGTACAGCGGATCGTCGAACGCGCGCCTGTACGCGCACACCATCTCGGACGACATCCATCTGCAGCAGCGCGCCCTGCGCGGCGTCGCCCGCACCAAGCTGGCGTTCGATTCGGACCGCGACGGCGAGCGCATGACGGGCACGGTCGAGAGCCGCGGCGTGAAGGAAATCTACACGGCCGACTACGACGGCGAGAATCAGCGCCGCGTGACGACGAACCGGACGCTCAACATCAACCCCGCCTGGTCGCCCGATGGGCGGTCGCTGGCCTACACCTCCTACCGGCGCGGGCCGCCGAGCATTTTCGTGTCGCACATCTACGACGGCCTTTTCGAGGAGGTCACCAAGGGCGTGGGCGAAAGCTGGCTGCCCGCCTGGTCGCCGGACGGCACGCGCGTCGCGTTTACGTCGACCCGTGACGGCAACTCGGAGATCTACGTCGCCAACCGGGACGGATCGAACGTGCGGCGCATCACGAACAACCCGGCGATCGACTCGACGCCGACCTGGGCGCCGACCGGCACGCAAATCGCGTTCACGTCCGACCGATCGGGTTCGCCGCAAATTTATCTGGTCTCGGCGGACGGGCTCGGGGCCGTGCAGCGCCTCACCTCCGAGTCGTACGCGGACCGGCCGACGTGGTCGCCCGCGCCTTACAACGAAATCGCCTTCGCCTCGCGCAACGGCCCCGGCTTCGACATCAAGATCATCGACGTGGCGATGCGCACTGTGAAGCAGCTCACGTTCGGCGAGGGCAGCAACGAGAGCCCGTCGTACGCGCCCAACGGCAGGCACCTCGCGTTCATGTCGACGCGGGCCGGCAAGGCGCAGATCTTCACGATTACGCGGGACGGCAGGAACCTGAAACAGGTGACACGGACCGGCAACAACTACCAGCCCGACTGGTCCAGATAGGATGGAGCATACGATGTCGATTGCAAAGCCCGCGCTGTTGATGCTGATCGCGGCCACGGTCGTGGCCCTTGGGTGCGGCGGCAAGAAACCACCCGTGGCACGGCCGCTGCCCCCGCCGCCGCCCGTGGCCAGCGCCACCCCGCCGGCGCCCACGCCTTCGCGCCCGCCGGCGCCGCCGCGGCCGTCGGTCGAGCCGACGACGGTACCGCCCGAACCGGTGCGCGACGACGCGATTGCGTCGGCCACGCTGGACGAGCTCAACCGCAATTCCCCGCTCCGGCCGGTGTTCTTCGCCCTGGACAGCGCCGAGATCGACCCGGCGGCCAAGGCCGTGCTGGACACGAACGCGCCGCTGATGAAGCGCTATCCGGGCTGGACGGTGACCATCGAAGGACACTGCGACGAACGCGGCACCGCCGAGTACAATCTGGCATTGGGGGAACGGCGCGCGATTGCCGCGCGTGCGTACCTCGTGTCACTCGGGATCCCGGCCGATCGACTGAAGACCGTCAGTTACGGCAAGGAGTTCCCGTTCGATCCGGGCCACGATGACGGCGCGTGGGCGAAGAACCGCCGCGCGCACTTCGTCATCACGGCGAAATGAGTGTCGCCATGACCAGTCGAATCTTCCGGACGTTCGTGATGCTGGCGTTGATCGCCGGGCTGTCGCTTGCCACCGCGCGGCCGGCCGCGGCCGCGAACAAGGAACACCAGCAGCTGATGGCCGACCTTCGGATACTGCAGGAACAGACGCAGCTGCTGCAGAACACGCTCGGCACGCTGGCTGAGTCGATCAAGGCCGTCAATACCCGTCTCGATCAGCAGGCCGACGTCAACCGGAAAGCATTCGCGGACCAGAAGCTCCTCATCGACAACCTGACGAAAGACCTGGGCGTCGTGCGGGAGAAGGTCGACGACAACAACGTCCGCGTCGGCTCGCTCGCGCAGGAAGTGGACGCGTTGCGGCAGCTGGTCCAGCAGGCGCTGGCGCGGCCCGTCGCGCCGCCCGTCGTCGTCGATCCCAACGGCGGGCCGGCGCTGCCTCCCGGGCCGGTCCAGACGACGTCAGGCGCGGCAGCACCGCCGACGTCCGCCGCGCCCGCGCCCACGGCCATCGGCACGTCGCCGACGAAGGCCTGGGATCAGGCCTACGGGGATTACGCCGCCGGCCTCTACGATCTGGCCGTTGACGGCTTCACGGCCTTCATCCGCGACTTCCCCAAACACGACCAGGCCGACGATGCGCAGTTTCTGATTGGACGGTCGTATCTCCAGGACGCCAAGAACGACAAAGCCGTCGAAGCGTTCGACAAGGTGATCCGCACGTACCCCATGAGCAACTCGATTCCCGACGCGTACTACCTGAAGGGTGTCGCGCTCAGGGCCCTGCGGCAGCTGGATCGCGCCCGCGAAGCGTGGGACACCGTGATCAAGACCTACCCGGACAGCGCCGCCGCCAGCCTCGCCAAACAGGCGCTCGGGACCGCGAAGCCTTAGAAGTTAGAAGTTAGAACTGAGAAGCAAGAACTCAGAACTCCGGACGATGTAGAATGCGTTGGTTCTCGTTTGCGAGTTCCAACTTCCAGTTCCAAGTTCTTACTTCTCAGTTCTCACTTTCGAAGGCTACCTATGGGCAGCGTGAACAAAGTCATTCTCGTCGGAAATCTCGGGCGCGATGCGGAACTGCGCTACACGCCGGGTGGCGCCGCAGTCGCCACACTCAACATGGCGACGACAGAGGTCTGGAACGACAAGTCCGGACAGCGTCAGGAGAAGACCGAATGGCATCGCGTGGTGCTGTGGGGCAAGACCGCCGAATCGCTGTCGGAATACCTCACCAAGGGCAAGCAGATCTACGTCGAGGGCAAGCTCCAGACTCGTCAGTGGGACGATAAGGACGGCAACAAGAGGTACACGACCGAGATCAAAGGCGACCGTGTCGTGCTGCTCGGCGGGGGCGGGGGCGGCGGAGGCCGTGGCGCATCGGCCGATCGCGGCGGCGACATCGGGAGCCATGCGCCAGGTCCAGAGGCGTCCGAACCGCTGACCGACGACGATATTCCGTTCTAGCTCTTCTTCCCCGCCACCAGGCCGTTCAGCGCGGCGTCGAGCTCCCGCTGGATGTCCTGGGCGGTCGGCAGCCCGACAACGCGCCGGGCAAGCGCCCGGAAATCCTCGGCGCGGATCTCGGCGAGCGCCTGCCTGGCCGTCGGGATCGCTGCCGGCGTCATGCTGAAGTCCGTGAGCCCGAGCCCGACGAGCAGGGTCAGCAGCGCCGGATCGGACGCCATCTCGCCGCATAGCGACACCGGGATCCGCGCGCGGGTCGCGGCGCGCCGCGCCATCACGATCATCCGCAGCATCGCCGGGTGCAGCGGCTCGTACATGTCCGACACGCGGGCATCCGCGCGATCGACCGCCAGGCAGTACTGGATGAGATCGTTCGTGCCGATGGTGAAGAAGTCGACCTCGCGTGCGATGAGGTCGGCTGTGTACGCCGCAGCGGGAATCTCGATCATCACACCGATCGGGACGCGCGCCGGCGGGTGGCCGCCACGGGACAGTTCGGCCGCGGCCTCCTCCACCATCCGTCGGCCCTCGCGGATCTGCTCCACGCCCGACACGAACGGAAACATGATTCGAAGCTGGCCGTGCCGCGCGGCCCGCAGAAGCGCGCGCAACTGGACGCGAAACAGTTCCGGGCGGGCCAGGCTGAGGCGCAGCCCGCGAAGCCCCTGGCGGCCCGCGCGTTCGGCGTCCGCCACCCAGCCGTCGGCCATTGGCCGCGCAAGCTGATCTTCGTCCACGTCGAAGGTACGGACGGTCACCGGTCCGGGCGCCATGCCTTCGAGCATGCCGCGGTAGATCTCGTACTGGACATCCTCACTCAGGCCGAGGCCGCCCCCTAAGGCGGCGGTCTCGGGTGTCACGCTCGTCAGCAGAAACTCCGAGCGGAACAGCCCGATGCCTTCGGCCCCCGCGTACCGGGCCGCGGCCAGGTCGTCCGGAAACTCGATGTTGGCGTCGAGCCGGATGCGGACGCCGTCCGCTGTGACAGCCGGCCCGCGGCGCTCGTGTGACGGGCCCGCGGCCGGCGTGCGGTCGTCCCGCTGGCCGGATGCGCGTGCGAGCACCTCCTCGCTCGGCTCGACGATCACTTCGCTCGCCGCGCCGTCGATCACCACGAGCTGGCCGGGCTGAATCACGCGGCTCGCGTCGTGGAGTCCGACGACGGCGGGCACCTCGAGCGAGCGCGCGAGGATCGCCGTGTGGTACGTGCGGCTGCCGGCGTCGGTGGCGAACCCGCGCACGCGCGTCCAGTCGACCTGTGCGACGAGGGACGGGGTCAGTTCGTCGGCGATCAGCACCGAGGCCTCGTCGAGCTCGCGCAGCAGGTCGCGGGGAGTGGCCATGCCAGGGCGCAGGTTCATCTTCAGCCGGCCCACGAGGTCCGCCACGTCGCCCTTGCGCTCGCGGAGATACGGATCGGCGATCTCGTCGAAGACGGCGCTGAATTCCTCGAACACGCGCTGGATCGCCCACTCGGCGTTGACGCGCTGCTCGCGGACGAGCTCCTCGGCGCGCGGGACCAGCATCGGATCGTCGAGCATCAGCAGCTGGGCGTCGAAAATCGACGCCATGCTCCGGCCCGCGCCGCTCCGCCACGCCGCTGCGGATGCCGATCAGCTGCTGCCGGGCCCGCTCGCGGCTCGCCTGCAGGCGCTCGAGCTCGTGATCGAGGCGCGTGGCGGGCACGTGATAGCGCAGCACCTGCTCGCGCTGAATGAGGATGACCGCCCTGCCGGCCACGACGCCCGGCGAGACGCCGATTCCGGTCAGTCGCTGCATACGTCCTCGCCAAAGCCGGACGCCACGAGCGCGCAGAGACGCTTCCACGGCCTCCTGTTCGTCGGCGCCCTCGGCGCTGATTGTGATCGTCGTACCGCGGGCCGCGGCCAGGAGCAGCAGGCCCATGATGCTCTTGCCGTCCATCTCGCGGGCGTCCCGGGCGACCGTGACGTGCGGCCTGAAAGCGCGCCGCCAGGTGCACGAACTTCGCGGCCGCGCGCGCGTGCATGCCGAGCTGATTGACGACGGTGACGCTGCGCGAGGTCATGCGCCGGCCTTCTCGGCCCTGAGCAGATCGGACGCGACCCAGATGGCGTTGCGCCCGTGATCGCGCATCTCGTGGGCGACCGCCAGCAGATCCGACGAGCCGGGCGAGATCGCGAGCTTGATCAGCATCGGCAGGTTCACGCCGGTGATCACCTCGACCTGGTCGGTCTCGAGAAACGTCATGCCGAGGTTGGACGGCGTGCCGCCGAACATGTCGGTCAGGAGCAGGACGCCGCCGTCCGCGCGCACGCGTTCGATGGCCTGCGCGATCTCCTCGCGCGCGTCGTCGACATCGTCGTGCCAGCCGATCGAGACGGCGGTGAATTGCGGCAGGTCGCCGACGATCATCTCGGCGGCGTTGACCAGCTCGATCGCGAGCTGTCCGTGTGTGACGACGACGACGCCAATCATGTCAGGCCGTCATTCAACCACGAAGGCGGGCCGGCGACAACGGCAGCCGAAGGTCGTCATGCGCGGGCCACGTCGCGATGGCGGACCCGCACCCGCACGCCTGGCGTGTCGTCCAGGCCCCGCTTCAGCCGCTCGGCGATCATGACGGAGCGGTGCCGTCCGCCGGTGCAGCCGATGGCCACCGTCAGGTAGCTCTTGCCTTCCGCGATGTAGTACGGGACGCACGTACTGCAGGTAGGCGCTCGAGCCGATCCGATGAATTCGCGGGTGGAGGCGTCGCGCTCCATGAAGGCGACCACGGCGCGATCGCGGCCCGTGCGGCGGCGCAGCGCCGGGCACGAAGTGCGGGTTCGGGCAGGCAGCGGACGTCGAAGACGAGGTCGGCATCGACGGGCACGCCGTACTTGTACCCGAAGCTGACGATCGTCATCACGAGCTTCGCCCGGCTGCGATCGCGCGAGAGTGCCCATGAAGAACTGGCGCAGCTCGTGGACCGTCATGTCCGACGTGTCGACGATCTCGTCGGCCAGCTCCCGGATGGGCCGCATCCGCGTGCGCTCGTCGCGAATCCCTTCGCGTCGCCGAGCGGTCCGGGGCGAGCGGATGCGGCCGCCGCGTCTCGCTGAACCGCCGCACCAGCGCGTCGTGGCTCGCCTCGAGGAAGATCAGCACCGGGTTGAGCCGCGGCATCCGGCGCAGGCGCGCGAAGCATCTTCGGAAACGACGACAGCAGGTTGCCTTCGCGCACGTCGACGACGATCGCGACCTTTTCGATGTCGCCGCCGGCCTGCAGCGACAGCTTCGCCATCGTCGGAATCAGCGTCGTCGGCAGGTTGTCGACGCAGAAGTAGCCGAGGTCCTCGAGCGCGCGAATCGCCTGCGACTTGCCGGATCCCGACAGCCCGGTCAGGATGATGAACGGCTGCCCGCTGCCGGCCGGCCACCTTGCCCGTCCGGCCTGCCTTGCGCCCGGCCTCGCCTGCGGCCTGCTCGCTTCGCCCGCCCGCCTGCCTGGTCACTCCGCGTTCTCCTCGTCCTCGTCGTCTTCGTCTGTCGCCGGTCCGGCCGAACGGGGCGCCCGCGCGCAGCGCCTCCTCGAGCCGCTCGGCCAGGGCCCGCGCCGCGTGATGGCCGCGCGACCGCAGCAGCTGATTGCGGGCGGCGACCTCGACCAGGATCGCGATGTTGCGGCCGGGCGCCACGGGCATCCGGATGAGCGGCACCGCGAAGCCCGAGCACCTCGAAGAACTCGTCGTCGAGGCCGAGCCGCTCGTACTCGCGAGCCGGATCCCAGCGCTCGAGCTGCACGACCAGTTCGACGCGCTTCGACGACCGCGTCGAGGCGATGCCGAACAGGTCCTTGACGTTGATGACGCCGAGCGCCGCGCAGCTCCATGTGATGGCGCGTCAGCTCGGGGCACGTGCCGATGAGGATGGTTTCGGCGCGCCGCCGGATCTCCACGGTGTCGTCGGCCACCAGCCGGTGCCCGCGAACGATCAGGTCGAGCGCGCACTCGCTCTTGCCGATGCCGCTCTCCCCGACGATGAGCACGCCGAGGCCGAGGATGTCCATGAGCACGGCGTGCATGACCGTGCGCTCGGCGAGCGAGTCTTCGAGGATGGACGTCAGCTTGGCGATCGCGGTCGGCGTCGCGACCCGCGTCTGCAGCACCGGCAGGCCGGCGCGCTCGGCCTCGACCGACCAGCTCCGGAGGCGGCGTGAAGCCGCCGGTGATCGAGCACGCAGGGAAAGTCGACCGTGAGCGCGAGCCGAGGGCGCGCGAGCCGGCGCGGCCGCGTCGAGGCTCTCGAGATACCGGATCTCGCTCTCGCCGAAGATCAGCACGCGGCCCGGCCTGCAGGTATTCCTGGAAACCCGCGAGGGCGAGGCCGGTCTTCTGGACGTGGGGACTGGTGATCCGGCGATCGAGGCCCGCGGCCCCGGCCAGCAGTTCGAGCGAAAGGCCGAGCGCGTCGGGGCGGCTGTCGAGCAGGCCGCGAACGGTGACGCCAGGCGCTGGGGTCAACTAGCTCTCCGTCAACACGACCATCAGTACAGCACCTTGCGCTGATTGGACGTCGGAATCTTGAGCTCTTCGCGATACTTCGCGATGGTGCGCCGCGCCAGCACGAGCCCCTCGCGCTGCAGGATGCTGACGATCTTCGAGTCGCTCAGCGGCTTGCGCGGGTCTTCGTTCTCGATGATCTTCCGGATGCGCTGCTTGATCGTGACCGACGAGACGCTCTCGCCGTACGAGCTGCTGATGCCGCTGTGGAAGAAGTACTTCATCTCGAACACGCCCTGCGGCGTGTGCATGTACTTGTTCGTCACGACGCGGCTGACGGTCGACTCGTGCATGCCGATGTCGTTGGCGACGTCGCGCAGCACGAGCGGGCGCAGGTGCTCGATGCCGTGGTCGAGGAAGTCGCGCTGGAAGTTGATGATGCTGTTGGCGACCTTGTGAATCGTCTTCTGGCGCTGCTCGACCGACTTGATCAGCCACAGCGCCGAGCGGAACTTGTCCTTCACGTAGCGCGCGCGTCTCGTCGTTGTTGCTCGGCGGCGCTCTTGTCGAGCAGCCGGCGGTACACCGGGCTGATGCGCATCTGCGGCAGCCCGTCTTCGTTCAGCACCGCGACGTACTGATCCTCGACCTTGATGACGTAGACGTCGGGGATGACGTACTGGGACTGCGTCGGGTTGTAGCGGCTGCCGGGCTTCGGGATCGAGGTTCCGGATGATCTCGATGTGTTCCTTGAGGTCGTCGATGCGTCAATGCCGAGCTTGCGGGCGATTTCCGGAACCTGGTGGTTCTGCAGCAGCCGCAGGTGCTCGGTGACGATCTTTTCGGTCGGCGTGCCCTCGAGGCCGAGGTGCCGCAGCTGCAGCAGCAGGCACTCCTGAAGGTCGCGGGCCGCGACGCCGATCGGGTCGAACCCCTGAACCAGGCGCAGCGCGCGCTCGACGTCGGCGACCGGCCACGAGCCCATGCTCGGCCAGTTCGTCGAACGAGGCCACGAGATACCCGTCGTCGTCCAGGTTGCCGATGATCGCCGAGCCGATCTCGCGCATGACCGGGTCGTCGGTCTGCATCGAGAGCTGCCACATCAGGTGATCGGCCAGCGACGTGGCCGTCGACAGCGTGTTCTCGATCGGCGGGAGTTCCTTGACCTCCTGCGGCGCCCGCGGCCGGTAGCCGTCGTCGAGGTAGTCGCCGAAGAAGTACTCGTAGTCCTGGTCGTCCCAGGTGTCGGTCTTGTTCGCGGCCTCGACCGCGTTCGGCTTCTCGGTTTCCTGCGCCGTCGACGCCTCGGCGGGCTGAAGGTCCTCGGTCGGGACCTCCTCGAGCATCGGGTTCTCGACCATCTCCTGGTTCAGGAGGTCGGAGAGCTCGAGCGTCGACATCGGCAGCAGCTTGATCGCCTGTTGCAGCGATGGCGTCAGGATGAGCTTCTGAACGAGTTTTGTGTGAAGCCTCTGCTGGATGCCCATTGAGCCGTGTGCGGTCAGCTAAAGTGCCTACTTATAACTAGTTAGTCAAGAGAGCGCCAGCCACTCCGGAACCCGGACTGATTACCGGACAGGCGCTGATGCAAATCCCACGCCTTATTTTAGTCCAACCGGAACTCGGTCCCCAGATAAATCCGACGAACTTCTTCATCGGCAGCCAGGCTGTCGGGGGTTCCGCTCTTGAAGATCACCCCGCCGTGGACGATATAGGCCCGATCGGTGATGCGGAGCGTCTCGCGGACGTTGTGATCGGTGATGAGGACGCCGATGCCGCGGCTGCGCAGGTGGAAGATGATCTTCTGGATGTCGGTCACGGCGATCGGATCGATGCCCGCAAACGGCTCGTCGAGCAGGATGAATTTCGGTGAAATCACGAGCGCTCGCGTGATCTCCGCCCGCCGGCGCTCGCCGCCGGACAGCGTGTAGAGCCGGCGAATGAGCCAGCGGCGTGAGGTTCAGTTCGGCGAGCAGCTCGCGCAGCCTGGCCCGCCGGGCCGCGCCGTCGATGTCCATGGTTTCCAGAATGGCAAGGATGTTCTGCTCGACGGTCAGCCCGCGGAAGATCGACGGCTCCTGCGGGAGGTAGCCGATGCCCTTGCGGGCGCGGATGTACATCGGGTCGTCGGTCACGTCGAGGCCGTCCAGCATGACGCGCCCGGAATCAGGGGCCGCCAGGCCGACCGTCATGTAGAACGTGGTCGTCTTGCCGGCGCCGTTGGGGCCGAGCAGTCCGACGACCTCGCCCGACGCCACCTCGAGGTTGACGCCGCGGACCACGGTCCGGCCGCCGTACGACTTGGTGAGATCCTGTGTCCGAAGAGTGGCCATCAGCGGCGCGCGAGTGAGATCACTGACACTTGTCGTTGCCGCCGACGCCGCCGCCCTTGGTCTGCGTGCGGGCGCGATCGTTGCCGTCGATCTGAATCGTATCGGTCGCCTTGTGGAAGGTCAACGTCCGGCCCTTCGTTTCGCGGCCGCACTGGTCCACGATGGCCACGGGCAGACCGGTCACGACGTAGATTTCGTCCGCCGAGGTGTACGTCAGGTGCGTGCCGGTGGTCTTTCTGCCCTGCTCGCGCAGCGTCAGGGTGTTGCCGTCATCGTGCGCCTCGGCTCGTTCGAGCTCGCTGCCCGACTCCTTGAGATACGCCTCGAACTTCTCGGCGATCACGTCCCCCGACGGGCCATTCAGGTGAACCTCGCCGGTCCAGGTGGCGCGATGCGCCTCGTCCTCGTATTTGAATGCCTTCGCCGTGCCCATGTTTCGGACGCGCTCTTTCTTCTTGTCTTTGTCCTGCTGGTCGAGCATCGTCGTGGTGACCACGGAGCCGGAGGCGGTGATGTCGCCGGTCTTGCTGTCGATGCCGATGGTGTCGCCCTTGATGCTCGTATCGGCCTGCCACAACTGAGCGGTCCCTTCGTAGGTCGCCCCCGACGTCGCACCGTCGTATTTGAGCGAGGCCGCGGTCACGTTCACGGGCTGGTTCTGCTTCAGCATCGAGGGAATCTTCGTTTCGGCCGGCTTGTCCGATCCCTTCTCGGACTTCTTGGGCGGCTGCAGGACGCTCTTGACGTTCCCGGTCGCGTGCATCGTCGGGCCACCGAGCACGACCTCGATGCGCGTGGCGTCCACGGCGATCTGATCCGTCGCCACGTGCGGCACGGGGATGCCGGGCTCGCTGCCTGTCATGTCCAGCGCGCTGGTGTCGACGTTGTATTGGACGCTGGCCGCGGTACCGAAGAACTTCGGGTCCGCGAACCGCACGCCACCGGAGAATGCGGCCTGGTCGAACGCGCTGAAGCCCGGCTTCAGTCCGACTTCGAGGCGCGCCGAACGCGCATCGCGATCGACCGTGGCGCTCTTCTCGAGAAAGTCGACGTTGCCGGTGAATCGCGCCTTCGTGAGACCCCGCCCCGGCTCGCCGTCGGCGTCGAGCGAGGCCGCCTTGATCGTGCGCGCCACGGACCCGCGCTCTTCCGCCGGCAGCGTGAGCTGCACGTTGTCGCGGGCCGTGAGCGCCGTCGGCGTCGTGCCATCGGGCGCCAGGGTGATCTCGACGGTGCCAGCCGTGATCTGCCGCACCGGCTTCCGTGCTTCGCCGGCAATCTGAATCGACGCGTCGCCGGTGACGAGCGCGCGCTCCAGGGCCTGGCCGTCGGCCGCGTAGTTGAGCGTGACGTCCTGGCCGTTGAGCCCCTTGAGGCCCCCGGCGCTGGCGTTGGTGCTGGCGATCATCGCGCCGCCGTGCAGCTGGAGAGACTCCACCCGCTCCTCGTTCTGGGTCAGGTGCGCCGTGCCGTTGTCGGCGTTGATGACCTGGCCGTCGCGGATGATTTGCACCACGCGCTCGAACCGCACATTCTGCTCGCGCCTGGCGAAGATCGCCGCGCCGGACCTGACTTCTGCGGCCCCGGCGCCCTTCGCGTCCGGCGCCATGTGCATGACGGCCTTGTCCAGAATGGTCAGCGTGTCGGTGTTCTTGTCGTACGTCATGCCCTGCCCGGAGCCTGACAGCCGTCCGTGGAAGAACTCCACCGGCCCCGGCGCCCGGACCAGGCCGTCCCGGCTGTCGTAGGAAGCGCGCATGGTGCGGGCCGTGAACCCGTCTTTCTCGACCAGTTTCACGTCACCGCTCAGGTTGACGACCGACTCGTCTTTCCCGACGTCGCCTTCCTTCCCGGTCACGACGAACGACCGGCCGTCGCCGCGGTCCTCGGTCGACACCTTCACGCCAATCAGCTTCGTCGTCCCGTCCTGGTAGGTCAGCTGACGCTCGTATTCGACGCGAACGTCTTCGTGACCGCTCTTGAAACGCACCGAGGTCCCGCTGGTGCTTTCGACGACGGCCCGGGGATCGGTTCGGACGAGCGACCCGGCCGGGGCCGTTCCGCCGCGGCGCTTGAACGTGACTCCGACGGCGACACACACCGCCACGACCACGAGCGCCATCACGATCCGTGCGGCTTTCTGCCAGCGCATCGTGGTTACGCTGGTGAGCGCGCGGGAATCGAGGCCTGCGGATCCGGAGACACGGCCGACCTCGCGTCGGACAGCGAAAGCTCGAGGTAGGTTGCCCCGTTGAATTCGTTCTGCTCGAGCGAGAAGGCCACGTCGAGCGCGGCTTTGTGGTCGACCAGATAGTCGTGGCGCTCGGCCGCGCGCCACGCGACGGCCCTGAAAATGCGCCCGTCCTGCTTGAGCGACATCTTGAGATGACGCTCCTTCAACTTCCGCGGGCCGTCGACGATCTCGACGCCGCGCGCCGCGAACACGGGACGGGGGTTGCCGGCACCGAACGGCGCAAGTGCCGCGAGACCGGACGCGACGTCTCCGCTGATGCCCCGGAACAGGAGGTCGCCGTCGATCCGCAGTCGGGGCATCAGGTCCTCGGGGCCCAGCGTTTCGTCGGCGACCGCGTTGACCGACGCGCGCAGATCCCTGATGCGATCGACGTCCATCGTCAGCCCGGCGGCCTGTTTGTGACCGCCGAACCGCGTCAACAGGTGCGCCGAACGCTCGAGCGCGCCGAGCATGTCGAACCGCGAGATGCTGCGGCACGAGCCGTGCGCCACGCCGCCGTCCACCGACAGCACGATGGCCGGACGGTGGAACGCGTCGACCAGTTTCGACGCCACGATCCCGATGACGCCGCGGTGCCAGCCTTCGCCCGCGACCACGAGGACGGTCTGGGCGCCGACGTCAGGATCGGTCTGGACGATCTTCTTGGCCGCGGCGGTGATGGCGGCTTCTTCTTCCCGCCGGCGGACGTTCTCCGCGTCGAGCTGCGTGGCCAGCGCCCGGGCTTCGTCGCCCAGCGCCTCGTCGCTGGCCAGCAGGAGGCGCGTGGCGATGTCGGGCGTACTCATGCGGCCGGCGGCGTTGACGCGCGGGGCCAGCATGAACGCGATGTGGTAGCTGTCGATGGCCTTCCCCGACAGGCCGGACACATCGAGCAGCGATCGGAGGCCGATCTTGTGCGGCCCCTTCGAGAGCAGCTCGAGGCCGATCTTGGCAATCACGCGGTTCTCGCCCACAAGGGGTACGACGTCGGCGAGCGTCCCAATGGCGGCGATCTTGACGAACCCGGGCAGCCAGCTGTCGTGGCCGGTGGCGCGACAGAGCGCCTGCACCACCTTGAGCGCGACGCCGACGCCGGCGAGCGACTTGTCGGGGTAGGTGCAGTCGCGCCGCTTGGGGTTGATGACGGCCAGGGCCGCCGGAAGCTCGGCGTCCGGCTCGTGGTGGTCGGTGATGATGAGGTCGAGGCCGAGTTCACGCGCCCGGAGGGCCGCCTCGGCGCCCCGGATGCCGCAATCAACCGACACGACGAGCGAGACGCCTTCCGCGTGCAGCCGCTCCAGCGCCGCCGGCTGCAGGCCGTAGCCGTCGCGCATCCGTTCGGGAATAAAGTGCACCACGTCGCCGCCCAGCAGCTCGAGCAGGCGGCGGAGGATGACCGTTGACGTGATCCCATCGACGTCGTAATCGCCGTGGATGGCGATGCGCTCTTTGCGCGCCACGGCGGCCAGAATGCGATCCACCGCGACCTTCATGTCGGCCAGCGCCATCGGGTCGTGCAGATGTTCGAGCGTGGGGTTGAGGAATCGCGCCGCACGCTCGGGATCGTCGAGCCCGCGCTGACACAGCAGACGCGCCACGATCGGCGGAATGCCGATGGCCGCGGCCAGCCGCGCCGCCGCGCCCTCGTCGCAGCCCTGCGACTCCCAGCGCGGGGAAATGGTGCTCATCCTTCGTCCACGAAGTCGATGCCGAGCCGGCCCATGTTCCGGAATTTCTCGTAGCGACGCTCCAGCCGCGTGCGCGAGTCGAGCGCCCGGACGTCGCTCAGCACCTGCCACAGCACGCCGTCGACCAGTTGAGCCGCGGCGTCCGGGTCGGCGTGCGCGCCGCCCACGGGCTCCGGGATGATGCGATCGATAATCCCGGCATCGAGGAGATCGGGCGCGGTCAGCTTCAACGCCTCGGCCGCGGCCATCTTCTTGTTGGCGTCGCGCCATAGGATCGCCGCGCACCCCTCGGGAGGGATGACGCTGTAGATCGCGTACTCCTGCATCATGACAACGTCGCCCACCGCGATGCCGAGCGCGCCGCCGCTCCCGCCCTCGCCGCTGACGATGACGATGACGGGCGTGTCGAGCAGCATCATGTCGCGCAGGTTGACCGCGATGGCCTCAGCCACGCCGCGTTCCTCCGACTCGATGCCCGGGTACGCCGCCGGCGTATCGACGAAGATGACGACCGGCCGGCTGAATTTCTCCGCGAGCCGCATGGCGCGCAGTGCCTTGCGGTAGCCCTCGGGCCTCGCGTAGCCGAAGTTGCGGTAGATCTTGTCCTTGGTGTCGCCGCCCTTGACGTGGCCGACGACAAGAACCGGCAGGCCCTTGTAATCGGCGAAGCCGGTCATGATCGCGTGGTCGTCGGCAAACCGGCGGTCGCCGTGGATCTCGACGAACCCGGTGAAGAGCCGCTCGATGAAACCATCGAGGCCGGGGCGGTTCGGGTGCCGGGCGACCTGCACCCGCTGCCACGGCGTCAGCGACGCGTAGACCTCCCCGCGCACCGAGTCGAGCCGTCGGCGCAGCGTGTCGATCGATCGCTGATGGGCGTCGGTGCGCGGGAGAACCGTGAGCGACTCGAGTTCCTTCAGGAGCTTCGCGATCGGTTCTTCGAAGTCCAGCGTCTCAGCCATACGGTCCTGACGACCTCACTTGAGCGACACCGACCCGTGGCCGACGATTTCCTCCACCTCGGCGATCAGCGTCGACGAGGGACGGACACGTATCTGGTGGGAGACGTCCGCGCGGACACGAAGGGGCGTGACTCCCGAGGGTACTTCGATCACGAACGAGACGCGCCGGTCGCCCCGATGCCGGGAAAAGACCGCGCCCAGGGCCTCGAACACCCCCCGGTCGGCTGGCATCTTGACACGAATCGCGACCTCGCGGGCGAGCCGCTCGCGCAGGCTGTCCAGTGGGAGGATTTCCGAGGCGAGCAGGCGCACCGATTCCTCGTCGCGTTCGAGCTTGCCGCGCACCAGGACCAGCGTGCCGGTTTCGATGAGGCTGGCGCTACGCTGGAACGCCTCCGGAAAGACGATCACCTCGACGCCGCCCTGGGCGTCTTCGAGCGTGAAGACCGCCATCGAATCGCCCTTGCGCGTCTTCAGCGGCCGGCACGCGGCCACGATTCCGCCGACGCTCGTATCGGGCTCGATGGGCTTCGGGCCGCCAGGGCCCCACGCGTCGGCGCGCGCTGTTGTCGGCGCCTCCGCGAGATCGCCGGTCGACCGGGCGCCGAACTCCTTCAGATCGTCGCGGTAGCGATCGGCCGGATGACCGCTCCAGTACAAGCCGAGGGTTTCCTTCTCGAACGCGAGCTGCTCGCTCTCGCTCCACGGGGCCGCCTCGGGCAGGCGGCCATCTGCGGCTGGCGCCTCGCTCTCGTCTCCCCCGCCAAACAGCTGGGCCTGGCCTTCATTCCTGTCGCGCTGCAGGCGCGCCCCGTATTCGCACGCGACGTCCACGGCCGCCACCAGGCGCGGCCTCACCTCGCGCGGATGGCCGGTGACCGCGCCGGCCAGCGAGTCGAGCGCGCCGGCCTTCGCCAGGCTCTCGAACACGCGCTTGTTGAACAGGCGGAGATCCAGATCTTCGCAGAGCGCCTGCAGCGACTTGATGGCGCCCTTGGCGCGGCGGACGGTCAGCAGCGACTCGATCGCGCCCTCGCCGACGTTCTTGATCGCCGTCAAACCGAAACGCACGCCGGCGGGGGTGACCGTGAACCGGAGCTCGCTTTCGTTGACGTCGGGAGGCAGCACGGGAATGCCCCGCTCGCGGCATTCGCCGAGGTACAGCGCGAGCTTGTCGGTGTTCTGCGCCTCGATCGTCAGCAGCGCGGACGCAAAGTGCCAGGGGTAGTTCGCCTTCAGGTACGCGGTCTGGTACGCGAGAAACGCGTACGCCGTCGAGTGCGACTTGTTGAAGCCGTACCCCGCGAAGTGCTCCATCAGGTCGAACAGGTGCGCGGCCTTCTTCTCGGGCGTCCCGAGCTTCTTCGACCCGTCCACGAACTTGCCGCGCATCTTGGCCATGACCTCGGCGTTCTTCTTGCCCATCGCCTTGCGGAGCAGGTCGGCCTCTCCGAGGGTGAACCCGGCGACGACGTTCGAGATGCGCATCACCTGTTCCTGATAGGCGATGACGCCGTAGGTTTCCGCCAGAATCGGCTCGAGCTGCGGCAGCTCGTACTTGACCTCGGTCTTGCCCTGCTTGCGCGCGATGAAGTCGTCCACCATGCCGCTGCGCAGCGGGCCGGGGCGGTACAGCGCGTTGAGCGCGATCAGGTCCTCGAGCCGCTGCGGCTTCGCCTTGCGCAGGATGTCGCGCATGCCGCTGCTCTCGAACTGGAAGATGCCGTAGGTCGCCCCATCCTGAAACACCTGGTACGTTTTCGCATCGTCGAGGGGCACGCGGTCGATGTCGAGCGTTTCGCCCGTCGTACGCTTGATCTCGGCGATCGCGTCGTAGATCAGCGTGAGCGTGCTCAGCCCGAGGAAGTCCATCTTCAGGAGGCCGATCCGCTCGATCTCCTTCATCGACCACTGCGTCGTGATTTCGTCGCGGGCTCCCTTGTAGAGCGGCGCGTACTCCGTGATGGCCTTCGGCGCGATGACGACGCCCGCCGCATGCACGGACGCGTGGCGGGTCATCCCTTCCAGGCGCCGCGCGACGTTCAGGAGTTCCTTGACCTTCGGATCATTCTGCTCGAGCTCCCTCAGCGCCGGAGTTTCCTCGAGCGCCTTGTCGAGCGTCATGTCGAGAGCCGGCGGGATGAGCTTGGCGACCTTGTTGACGTCGGCGAACGGGATTTCGAGGACCCGGCCCACGTCCTTCACGGCGGCCTTTGCCTTCATCGTCCCGAAGGTGATGATCTGCGCGACGTTCTCGCGACCGTACTTGCGCGTGACGTACTCGATGACCTCGCCGCGGCGGCGTTCGCAGAAGTCGATGTCGATATCCGGCAGCGACACGCGCTCCGGGTTCAGGAACCGCTCGAAGATCAGATCGAAGTCGATCGGATCGACGTCGGTGATGCGCAGGCAGTACGCGACCAGGCTGCCGGCCGCAGACCCGCGTCCCGGGCCGACCGGGATGTCCTGCTCGCGGGCGTAGCGGATGAAGTCCCAGACGATCAGGAAGTACCCGGGTACTTCATCTTCTTGATCATCTCGATTTCGTACGACAGGCGGCGCTCGTACTCGTCGATCGTATGGCGAAGCGCGCCGGTCGCCGCGAGCTG
This sequence comes from uncultured Acidobacteriota bacterium, assembly GCA_963712905.1. GTDB lineage: Bacteria > Acidobacteriota > Vicinamibacteria > Vicinamibacterales > CAVVIG01 > CAVQJU01. The sequence continues at coordinate 562,818 of CAVQJU010000008.1, forward strand.
CTTCAGCCGCACCAGCCGCTCGTTGAATCCCTCGCGCGTCACGTGCTCGAAGTAGTCGTCCAGGGTGAACGGTGCGGGCACGTCGAAGTTGGGCAGGAAGTTCTCGCCCTCCCCGAGCTTGACGTTGCACCGATCCGCGATGCGCACGGTGTTGGCCAGCGCGTCGGGAAAGTCCCTGAACGCCTGTGCCATCTCGTCGGCCGTCTTCAGGAAGAACTGCTTGGCGTCGTATCGCAGGCGCTTCGGATCGCTGAAGGCCTTGCCGGTCCCGATGCAGAGCAGCACGTCGTGCGGATGCGCATCAGCTGCGCGCAGGTAATGCACGTCGTTGGTGCATACCATCGGAAGCTTCAGATCGCGGGCGATGGCGGGCATGCCGCTGTTGACCACGCGCTGTTCTTCGATGCCGTGCCACTGCATTTCCAGGAAGAAGTTGCCAGGGCCGAGGATGTCGCGATACGCGCCGGCCGCCTCGACCGCCTTGCGCTCCTGCTGGCGCGACAGGCCTTCGGCGACCTCGCCCTTGAGACAACTGCTCAACCCGATGAGGCCCTTCGCGTGCTGCGCGAGCAGCTCCTTGTCGATGCGCGGCTTGTAGTAGAAGCCCTCGGTGTAGCCTGCCGAGACGAGCTTGATCAGGTTGTGGTAGCCCTCGGCGTTTTCCGCCAGCAGGACGAGGTGGTTCGCGGTCTCGCCGGGGCTGCCGTTCTTGCTCAGCCGGCTGCCCGGCGCCACGTACACTTCGCAGCCCAGAATCGGGTTGATGCCGCGCTGCCGGGCGTGGTCGTGGAAGATCACCGACGAGAACATGTTCCCGTGCTCGGTGACCGCCATCGCCGGCATCTTCTGCGCGACCGCCTGATCCAGCACCTCGTCGATGCGGCACGCGCCGTCGAGCAGCGAGAACTCGGTGTGCAGGTGGAGGTGGACGAACTCGTTCACTTTTTCTGGTCCTTGGTCCTTGGTTCTGGGGCCCTGGTCCGTCCCTGGTCCTTGGTCCGTCCTTCGTCCTTGGTCCCGGGTCCGGCGCTCGTCCTCAGGTACGGGCCAAGCACCATGGACCTGGGACGGACCAGGGACCGAGGACGGACCAAGAACCAAGAACCAAGGACCAAGGACCTAGTCATTCCCACTCAATGGTTGATGGCGGCTTCGAGCTGATGTCGTACACGACGCGGTTGATGCCCCGCACCTCGTTGACGATGCGCGAGGAGATATGCGCGAGGAGGTCGTGCGGCAGGCGGGCCCAGTCGGCCGTCATGCCGTCGCGGCTCTCGACCGCCCGAATCGCCGCCGTGTACTCGTACGTCCGCTCGTCGCCCATGACGCCCACGCTCTGGATCGGCAGGAGCACGGCGAAGCTCTGCCAGACACGCGAATACCAGCCCTCGCGTTTCACTTCCTCCGACACGATCGCGTCGGCGCGGCGCAGCAGGCTCAGGCGCTCCGGCGTCACCTCGCCCAGGATCCGCACGGCCAGGCCCGGTCCGGGAAACGGCTGCCGCATCACGAACTCGTCGTCGAGGTCCAGTTTCCGGCCCACTTCGCGGACCTCGTCCTTGAACAGCTCGCGCAGCGGCTCGACCAGCTTCATCCGCATGCGCTCGGGAAGGCCGCCGACGTTGTGATGACTCTTGATGAGCGAAGACTGCCCCACGATGGCCACCGACTCGATGACGTCGGGGTAGAGGGTCCCCTGCGCCAGAAAATCGACCCGACCGAGCTTCGCCGCCTCCGCCTCGAACACGTCGATGAAGGTCGCGCCGATGATCTTGCGCTTCTGCTCCGGCTCGACGACGCCCGCCAGGCGTCCCAGAAACTGCTCGGATGCGTCGGCGAACACGAGCGGCAGGTTGAGCCGCTCGAACCGCTTCCGGATCTGGGCGGCCTCGTCCAGCCGCATCACGCCGTTGTCCACCAGGATGCATGTCAGGTTCCGGCCGATTGCCCGATGAATGATGAGCGCCGCCACTGTCGAATCGACGCCGCCGCTCAGGCCGCACACGACGCGCCCGTCCCCGACCTGCGCTTTGACACGCGCCGTCGCTTCCTCGACAAACGACGCCATCGTCCAGTCGCCCGTGCACCCGCACACGCCGTACGCGAAGTTGCGGAGTATCTCCAGCCCGAATTGCGTGTGCACGACCTCGGGATGAAACAGCAGCGCGTGCAGCGCGCGCGTGTCGTCCATCATCGCCGCCACCGGCGCGTTCGCGCTGGTCGCGACCACGGAGAAGCCTTTGGGCACGGCCGCCACGAAGTCGCCGTGGCTCGCCCAGACGCGGATTTCCGGCGGCACGCCCGCAAACAGCGGCGCCGGTCCGGTCACCGTGACCAGCGCGTGGCCGAACTCGCGCTGCCGCGCGGGCGCCACCGTCCCCCCGAGCGTGTCCGCCATCAGCTGCATGCCGTAGCAGATCCCGAGCACGGGGATGCCGATGTCGAACACGGCGGCGTCACACTTCGGCGCGCCCGCATCGGACACGCTCTTGGGACCGCCGGACAGGATGATTCCGGCCGGACGTTTCGCGCGAATCTTCTCGGCCGGAGCATCCGGCGGCCAGATCTCCGAGTACACCGAGAGCTCGCGAAGCCGCCGGGCGATGAGCTGTGTGTACTGAGACCCGAAGTCGAGAACGACGATTGTTTGGTGGCTCACCGAAACGACCCGCCTGGAGCTTCTCGAAGGAGTGGAGCGATTAGCCGCTATTATAGCGGGGTGGCGAGTCGTCTGACCACAATATGTTGTAGTGCACTTGCCCTCATCACGGCATTGACGGGCCTCAGCTCGGCGCAAACGCGGCCCGTGAAACAAACGTACGCCGCCAACGACCGCACGCCCCTGCCTCTGTTTCCATTACAGGCGGTCTGGACGCTCGCGCTCAACAACAGCCTCACCGCGACGCCGGGCTACGACGCGACGCGTGCCTACTTCCCGCTCGAAGGCGACCAGCTCGCCGCCTACAACCTCGCGACCGGGACACGGCTCTGGGTCACCAAGATCCACACCACGTTCGAGCCGGCCGCCGGCGACGACCTCGTGTTCGTGGTCAGGCCCGGCGGCCTGTCGGCGCTGCGCGCCGCCGACGGCACGTCCGCGTGGGAACTGCCGCTGGCCGAGATGGTCGCGGTCCCTCCGGTGTGGGACAACGGCTGGCTGCTGGTCGCCACGACCAGCAGCGAGGTGCTGGCCTTCCGGGCCGCAGACGGCACCTTGTTGTGGCGGCGCAACGTAGGCGCGGTCGCCCACGCGCGCCCGGCGCTCGCCGGCGAATACGTCTTCCTGCCCGGCGGCGACTCCCGCGTCGTCGCGATGCGAGTCGACACGGGCGCGCTTGTGTGGGAGCGACGGCTCGGCGGCGCCGCGAACGAGATCCTCGTCAGCGGCGACCGGCTTTACCTCGGCTCGCAGGATCGCTTCTTCTACTGCTTGAGCGCCCGGGACGGAGAAGTCGAGTGGCGCTGGCAGACCGGAGGACCGGTCATCGGCCTCCCGGTCGTGGACGAGCGCACCGCCTACTTCGTGTCGCTCGACAACGTGCTCAGGGCCCTGAACAAGTCGAGCGGAGTGCAGCGATGGAAAATCCCCTTGCCGCTGCGCCCTGCGACCGGGCCTCTGCACGCGGCCGAATCCATCCTCGTCTCCGGACCGGCGCCGATGTTGCGGGCGTACCACGCCCAGGACGGCAAAACCTCGGGCGAATTCGCTCTTGCTGGTGAACTGGCGGCTCCGCCCCACCTCTTCGCGCCCGTGTCCCGCGCGTTTCCCGTCGTGATTGCCGTCGCGCGCGACATCGTGAAGGGCGTGACCGTCGTCGCCCTGGGGCACTCGTTCGATCCGGCGATCTCGCCGCTTACCCCGCTCCCGGGCCTGATCCCGATGAACCCGACGGCGTCGCCCCAGGGCCAGCCGGGGCCGTTGCCGCTGGGGCCATTCCCCCCACCGCGGTCCCGATGAGGCCCAGGCCGGCGTCGCCGCGCTCGGCGCCGTGCGGCATCCGGCGGTAGAGCGTCAGGTACGCACCCGCTGCGGCGAGTCCGATGTACTCGAAGGCGAGCCCTCGCAGGATGAGCGCCACCAGCTGCAGCGGCACCACCGCGAGGCCGACGAGCGGCACGAACGCGATCAGGCCGACGCCGGACCACGCGAGCGCCGAGACGAGCGTCGCGCCGACGACCAGGGCGAGGATGATCAGGAACATGCGCGACAGCGCCGACGCTTCCACGCGCACGAATCGCCCGACCGCGCGAAACGCGTCGGCGAGCCCGATGTTGTCGGCGGCCATTGCGATCTGAGTCAGCAGATAGACCAGGTTGACGAGGGTGATCCAGAGGATCAGCCCGACGGTGGCGACCGCGGCGATCGCGGTCCATCCGAGCACGCTCACGACGCCTTCAGCCGCGCGATAGCCGTACACCACGCACGCCAGATACACCGCGCCCGAGACGGCATACGCGGCCACCAGCACCAGGCCGAGGCCCAGATACGACCGGAACAGCCGCACGCAGCCGCTCATGAACCGCGGCACGCTGAACTGCGCGGCGCCGCGAAGGCTGTCGAACGTCACGGGCTCGCGCTCGATCGGACCGGCGGCCTCGTGCGCCGCGAGCAGCACGTCGAGCGTCCCGCCTTTGACGAGACACGTGAGCGCCGACCCGCCCGCCAGGGCAATCGCGAACGCGGCCAGGAAGGAGCCGAGCGCCATCGGTTCGGATGTCAGCGCGCGGGCGATGTTGGTGGCGATCTCCCGGAGATTCCCCTGCAGCAGGTCGCCCAGGTCGGCGCCAACGGCGACCGCCACCAGGATCGCGGCGCCGAAAATCGGAACGGCCAGCAGCACCTGAAACGTCGTCTCTGCGAAGAACTGGATCGCCACCGCCTGCCAGTTGGCGACGGCCAGCAGCGCGCCGCGTTTGAGGAGCAGCTTGAGGGTCACGTTCGGGGAATTCGCCGCACTCGGGCGATGTGCTTCAATTGTATGCTGGTCGGGCCGCGGTCGCGTCAGCGATGCGGCGGACTTCACTAATGTCATGCGGACGCTAGCCGGACGTCTCGTTGTCGGCGGACTGCTCGGCGCCGTCGTCGCCGGCGCGGCAGGCCGTGCGCTCGAGCTCAACCGGTTCGGCTCGACCGACGACGAAGCGCTGGCTCGCGTCGAGGCCGAATTCCGCCGGCAGTTCGACGGCAGCGCCGACGCCCTCGGCGCGATGGCCGCCCGCGTGACCGCCTCACGGACGGCCATCCAGCTTGCGCAGCGCGACCCGGCAACGGCGACACAACTGTTCGACATCGTGTCCGAAGCGCTGCCGGCCGATCAGGCAGGGCGCACCGGCATCACCGTCTATGACATCGCTGGCCGGCCGCTCGCCTGGGCCGGGCGGGTGCTCGATCTCGCGAAGGAACGCATCGGCGGCCCGGCGGCGCTGTTTGTCGCGCCCGGCGCGCTCGGACCGCGGCTGGTCCGCGTGGAACCCGTGGTCGATCCCCAGCGGCCCGGCGCCCGACAGGCGACCGTCGTGGTCGAACAGTCGCTGTCGGGGCTGCAGCCGACGACCGGGCTCGCCGCCGGCGTCGCCGTCGTCTCCACGTCGCTCGCCCCCGTTTCGATCCGCACGGAGTTCGAGGGTCCGGGTCCATCCGACGATGGCGCCGACACGGCCAGATTCCTGATTCCATCGCCCGCGGGCGGGCTCCTGGTCGAAGCCCGCGTGTCCCGCACGGTCCTGTCGGAGGCACGCTCGCGGTGGCGCGCGCGCACCCTGGCCGCGAGCGCGCTCGTCGTCGTCATCGCGCTGCTCCTGTGCGCCGGGCCGCTGCTCGACATCCGCCGCCGCGCGCGCACGGCACGCGCTTTTCTCTCGGCCACCGGCGCGATCGCCCTCATCCTCCTGGTCGCCCGTTCATCGCTCCTGTGGATCATTTCGTCGGTGGCCGGCCCTCAACCCTTCGGGTCGCCGGCCTACGTGCTGCTGGCCGCCCTGACCGCCGCGGCCTTCGTCGGGCTCGCGGCCGACTCGCTCGTCAGGCGGCGCTTCGCCCGTCCACGGCCGCGGCTGTGGTTGAGAAACAACCCGCAGGCCGTCGGCGATTACCGCATCGCGGCGGTGTACGTCGTGACCGGCGTCATCGCCGCGGCGGTCCTGGCCGGATACGAGCGCTTCCTGCAGGAGGTGGTCGCCCGGACCAACATCGACGTCGTCCATTTCTCGCTGCACCCGTTCAGCATTCGGGGGCTGTCGGTCGGCTTCGGCCTCGTGCTGCTCCACGCCGCGGTTCTGTGGGGCGCCGCGATGGCCGCGCACGCGGCGGGCGTGTTCTGGCGGCGGCCGCGGCGGTGGGACCTTCGGGCCACCGCGATGTTCGGATGGCTGGCCGGCGCCGCCGTCGCGGTCGTCGCGATTCATGCGAGCGTCGAGTCGATTCCGCTCGGTCCGTGGATCGTCGCGCTGGCGGCGTGCGGCCTGTGTGCCGCGGCGTTCGAACGGGTGTCGCGCCGCTCGCGCCGCAGCTCCCAGGCTGCGCGGCTCGTGGCCCTTTTCGCCGCCCTGGCCGCGCCGGCGCTGGCCATGTATCCGTCGGTCTTCTTCCTCGCGACGGCGGCGAAGGAACGGCTGATCGCATCGACGTACGCGCCGCAGGCGACCAGCCAGCGCAAAGATCTCCAGGATCGCCTCTACCAGGCGCTCGATGAGATCGACGCCCTGCCCAACCTCGCTGACTACGTCTCGGGCCTGTCCCCCGCCACGCCGACGATCGACCGGGCGTTCGCGGTCTGGTCGAGAACCGCGCTCGCGACGTACCGTCTCAGCTCCTCCGTCGAGCTGTACAACAGCGAGGGCGATCTGGTGAGCCGATTCTCGCTCCTGCCCGAGCGCACCACCCGCCGTCACGAGACAGCGAGCTGCAACTGGGAAGTGTTCGAGGAGGTACTGCCCTTCGGCTCTTTGGAGCGACATATTCCGCAGGCCGGCCGCGGCATCTGCGATCACGGGATCGTACGAGGCGCGATCGTCGTGCGCACGATGCTCGATTACCGGACGCTTCCGTTCTTCTCGTCCCAGAACCCGTACCTCGAGCCGCTGCGGCCGGAAAGCGCCACGGCCGCCGAGGGGCTGCAGGGCAACGACGTCGAATTTGTCGGGTACGGCTGGAGCCGCGCACCCACGTACGTGTCGGGCACCGGCATCTGGCCGCTGCCTGACGAAGCGTTCGCGCGCACGGTCGCATCGCGCGAAGGATTCTGGACGACCCTCGCCCGCGACGACGAACGCTTCCGCGTCTACCTGGCAAGCGATCGCGGCGGCATCTACGCGCTCGGGTACGCCGCGCTGACCTGGTTCGGGCACCTCGTGAGCCTCGCGGAGCTCATCGTGCTGGCCGGCGCGCTGTACGTGGTCCTCGTCGCTGGTGCGGCGCTGTTCGCGCTGGTGGCTGCCATTCGTCCGGCGAGCGGCCGCGCGCTGCTGCGCGAGTTCCGCTCGAGCTTTTACCGGAAGCTGTTCCTCGCGTACGTCGCCGGCGCGGTGGTGCCCGTGGCCATCCTCGCGTTCGCCGTGCGCACATACTTTGCCGCGCAGGCTCGCGCCGGCGTGGAAGAGGCCGCGGCCAGAACCGCGACCGTCGCACAACGGCTCGTCGAAGACTACGCGACCGTGCTCGGGCCCCTCGGGCCGACGTCGATTGACGATCAGATCATGGTGCTCGTCAGCCGCGCCATCGATCAGGATGTGAACCTGTTCGAGCGGTCGAGCCTCGAGGCCACGAGCCAGCGCGACCTGTTCGCCTCGCGGCTGCTCTCACCGCGGACGCCCAGTTCGGTCTACCGCCGCATCGTCCTCGAACGGCTGCCGACCTTCGTGAGCGTCGAGCAACTGGCCGACTCGACCTACATGGAGGCGGCCGCCCCAATCCGGGCGGGGGGACGCGAGGGGATCGTCACCGTGCCCCTGCCGCTGCGAAAGCTCGAGATCGAGCGGCAGATCGACGCGCTCGACCGGCAGGTCATTTTCGGCGCGGTTCTCTTCAGCCTGCTCGGGGCCGGTATCGGCTACTGGATGGCCGAAAGGATCGCGGATCCCATCAACCGCCTGAGCCATGCGACGCGCCGCATCGCGCGTGGAGACTTAGACGCGCACATCGCCGTCGCGTCGGCCGACGAGCTGGGCCGCCTCGTGGAGGACTTCAACCGGATGGCGGACGATCTCAAGCGCCAGCGCGCGGATCTCGAGCGCACGCAGCGCCTTGAAGCATGGGCGGACATGGCCCGGCAGGTCGCGCACGACATCAAGAACCCTCTGACGCCAATCCAGCTGTCGGCCGAGCACGCCCGGCGCGTCAACGTGGACCGCGGGCGACCCCTGTCGCCCGTGCTTGACGACTGCGTGCACGCGATCCTGACGCAAGTGTCGCTGCTGCGGCAGATCGCCTCCGAGTTCTCGAGCTTCGCGTCGTCTCCCACCGCGCGGCCGGAGCCCACGCCGCTCGCGGCGATCATCGAGGAGGTAGTCACGCCATACCGCACGGGGCTCGACGGCCGTATTGCCATCGACGTCTCGGTGCCCGACGACCTGCCGGATGCGCAGATCGATCGCACGCTCTTCGCCCGCGCCATGACGAACGTGATTGAAAACGCACTGCACGCCATGCCGGGCCGCGGCCGCCTGACGATTCGAGCCGAGGCGCGGCCGCCCGTCATCGCCGTCGACCTCGTCGACACCGGCGTCGGTATGGAGCCGGACGCGCTCGCCCGGATGTTCGAGCCCTACTTCTCCACCAAGGCCACCGGCACGGGCCTCGGCCTGACAATCGCCAAGCGCAACATTGAATTGATCGAAGGATCGATCAGCCTGAGCAGCACCCGCGGCGTGGGCACCACCGTGACGATTACGGTGCCCATGTCATCTGGTCAGTTGGTCATCTAGCTGGCCGAGTGGGGCCGGAAACGGGCGAAGATCATGCCGACGAACGGCGAGGCCAGGTACGCGTACGCCATTCCCACCAGGACGAACCGCGGATGGGTCGTGATGAGCACCAGCGCCGCCGCAATGACGATGAGGATGGTGTAAGAACGCCTCACGTGCAGATCGATTGTCTTGAAGCTGCGAAAGCGAATCGTGCTCACCATCAGCAGCGCCGGCACCAGGACCATCGCCAGCGCGGGAAGCGCGGCGCGGTAGTCGAGCAGCCCCCAGGGGTAGGCGTAGACGGTCGCCGCGGGAATCGCGGCCGCGGCGGGGCTCGGCATCCCGACGAAGTAACGCTTGTCCCCGCCCGCCGCCGACTGGATGTTGAAGCGCGCGAGGCGCATCGCGGCCGCGGCGACGAACAGAAACCCTGCCGCCCAGCCGAGCCGTCCGAGCGAGGCCAGCCCCCACGAGAAAGACAGAATCGCGGGCGCGATTCCGAAGGAAATGATGTCGGCCAGCGAGTCGAACTCGACACCGAACTCGCTCGTGGTGCCCGTCAGCCGGGCGATGCGGCCGTCGAGCATGTCGAGGACGATGGCGAAGCCGATGAAAGGCGCGGCCGTTTCGAACTCGCCGCGGGCCGCGTACACCACGCACGCGTAGCCGCAGAACATGTTGCCCATCGTCATCAGGCTGGGCAGTAAGTAGACGCCGCGCCTGACGCGCTGACGCGGCCGGTCCTCGGCACGGCGGAAGAAACGGACGCGTCCCTCAGGCTGAGTCAGCACGGCTATCTGGAGTGTAGCACCGCGATGACGGTTTCGCCCCCGCGCACCTTGTCACCGACTTTCACGGTAATGGCCGCATTTGCGGGCACGAAGATATCCATGCGCGATCCGAATTTCATGATCCCCAGCCGATCGCCGGCCTTGACGCTGGCCCCTTCCTCGAGCCGGCACACGACGCGGCGCGCCAGGATACCGACGATCTGGCGCGCCACGATTTGCTGGCCCTGGTGGTCGATCCAGATCTCGCTGCGCTCGTTGACCGTGGCCGCTTCGCTGCGGTACGCGGGCAGGAAGCGTCCTCTGGTCAGCACCACGCGCGTGACGCGTCCGGACGCCGGCACTCGGTTCACGTGCACATCCATCGGCGACAGAAAGATGCTGACCTGCCGCCAGGATCCAGAAGAAGTCCCGGACAAAGCCCCGGACGAAGTCCTTGACGAAGTCGGGCTTCCCGGCGGAGCGGCATCAGCCATCGCCTCGCCGGCCACGAGCACTTCGCCGTCGGCCGGCGACAGCACGTCGTTGTCGGACGCGGCGGCCGGGACGTGCCGTTCCGGATCCCGGAAGAAGAACGCGAAAAACAGCGCGAGCAGCACCGCGGGCACGGCAAACAGCCACCCGCCGAGCGCGCCGGCCAGCACGGCCAGTGCCAGCGCGCCACTGATGAAGGGGAAACCCGCGGAATCGATGCGCAAGATAAGGGGGCGGCGCGCCGACTGAAGCGTCACTGCGCCTCAGTCGAGTGCGCCGCCGAATGTGAGTCGCCTCAGCCGACGTGCGGCTGGGAAGGGGCGTCCGACCGACGCCGGCGAAGGTCTTCCATACGATCTTTGAGCTGAAGCTTCCGCTTCTTGAGAGTGGCTTCTTCGAGTTGTTCGGGTTCGGAGAGGTAGTGCTTGGCGGTCAACTGGCTGAGGCGTTCATCGAGCTCGTGGTGCTTGGCGGCGAGATCGTGGTACTCCTCGTCCGTATGCTGTGACTGCTCATTCATGCCCGGCCTCCTTTGTTCGCTTGAGGACGAAACGCTCGAATCGGACCGTGCGGCTGCATGATGACGGGAACGTAACACAAGGTCAGGGGCCTTGCAAGCTACGGCAATCCGTCACGCCACAGCACGAGGGCGTCTTCGGGCGGGTTGCTGTAGTAGAGGCGCCGCACGCCGGCGATCGTGAAGCCGAATTTCTCGTACAGCTTCTGGGCAGGCTCGTTCGAACGCCGGACTTCGAGCGTGGCGCGGTGCGCGCCGAGCCGTGCACCGTCGCCGAGCACACGGATCAGCAGGTCCGTGCCGATGCGGGACCGGCGATGCGCGGGCAACACGGCGAGGTTGTTGATGTGGAGCTCCTCGAGCACGTGCCAGAAGGAGCAGAAGCCGACGGTCTCGCGCGCGGCGTTTCTCGCGAGGTAGAAGTAAGACACGCCCGGGTTATTGAGCTCCGCGAGGTACATCTCGCGGGTCCACGGGCTCGAGAACGACGCCTCCTCGATGGCGAGGATCTCGTCGATTTCCGACGGGGACGACAGGGGTTCGATGATGCAGCTCGTCATAAGGGCTCAACGGCGGGCGGAGCGGTCCCGGTGCAGTTCCGCGTCGGGCCTGCGGACGTAGAGCGCAGCGACGGATTCAGGTGGCGCGGTCAGCCCCCGCGCCGCGCGCACGGCCGCCATGCAGCCGATTGCGCCGGCGATCGGCATCGGAGCGGCCAGACGCCTCAGGTCCCCGGTGCGGGGCAGCACGCTCTCGTAGCGCACGGCGCCGTCGCCCGCGAAGATCGCCGACTGGACGGGATAAGCCGACCACTCCGCCAGCGTGCGCGGCGGGTCGGCGACCGCCGGCGCTTCGAGCTCCACGAGCCGTTCGGGCGTGAACAGCGGCGCCTCGGCGACGCGGTAGAGCGCGGAGAAGACCTCGCCGCGCTGCGCGTCGATCCAGCAGGCGACGAGCGCGCCGGCGCCGGCCGATCGGCTCGCCAGCTGGGCGTGCGCTTCGAGCGCCGAGACGGCCGCGATCGGCCGCCTGTTCACCAGCGCCAGCCCCTGCATCGTCGCGATGCCAATCCGCAGGCCCGTGAACGATCCCGGCCCGCTGGCGACGGCAAAGACGTCCACCGAGGCAAACGGCGCGCCGAGCGCCGCGAGCTCGCCCGGTAGCCGCTCGCCGTGCGTGCGCGACGCGTCGCCTTCGTGCTCGCGCACAATCCGTCCGTCGTCCACGAGCGCCACGCTTCCGGCGCGTCCGGTGGTGTCCAGGGCCAACACACGCATGCGATAGACTTTAAGCATATGTCAGCGTCGGCGACTCCGGCGATGCGGCAGTACCTGGACGCCAAGGAGCAGTACCGCGATTCGATCCTGCTGTTCCGGATGGGGGATTTCTACGAGACGTTCTACGAGGACGCGCTCGTGGCCTCGCGCGCCCTCGAGATCACGCTGACGTCGCGTTCGAAGGACGCCAACGGCGGCGGCATCCCGATGTGCGGCGTTCCCTACCACGCCGTCGACACGTACATCGCGCGCCTCGTGAAAAAGGGCTTCCGGGTCGCGATCTGCGACCAGGTCGAAGACGCGCGGAAGGCCAAGGGCCTCGTGAAGCGCGAGGTCGTGCGCGTCGTCTCGCCCGGTACGTTCACGGACGCCGGCTTCCTGGACGCGCGCGAACCGGCATTCCTGATGGCGATCGCGCCGGAGCTGGGGCCGCAGGGGGCGTTGTCCCGCATCGTCAAGTTCGGCGTGGCGCTGCTGGACTTGTCCACGGGCGAGTTCAGCGCGGCCGAGTATGACGGCCCCGACGGCCTGCAGGCGCTGGCCGACGAAATCGCCGTCCTCAAGCCGCGGGAGCTCGTCGTCCCGGCCGGCGCTGCCCTGCCCGCGCCGATTTCGACCGACGGCATCCCGATCACACGCATCGACGAGTGGATGTTCGAGGCGGAATCGGCCCGCCGCACGCTCCTGACCCAGTTGCGGGCCGGGGGGCTCGAAGGGTTCGGCCTCGACGGACACCAGGCCGCGGTCTCCGCCGCCGGTGCGCTCGTCAACCATCTGCGGAGCACGCAGAAGGTCGACCTGGCGCACGTGCGGGCCCTCGCCTACCGCCCGCGTGCCGACGCGCTGCTCGTCGATCCAACCACGCTCGAGCATCTGGAGATCATCGAGGGCGCCGACGGGGACCGTCAGGGGTCGCTGCTGGACGAAATCGATCGCACTGTGACGTCGATCGGCAGCCGCCTGCTCCGGTCGTGGCTGCTCAGGCCGCTGGTCACGCTCGAGCCGATCCGCGATCGCCTGGATGCCGTCGAAGAGCTCGCGTTTCTCACGACCGACCGGGGCAAGTTTCGCGACGCGATCAAGGGCGTGCAGGATCTCGAGCGGCTGCTCGCGCGGGCCGCGCTGGGCACCGCAGGCCCTCGCGACCTGGTGGGACTCCGGCTGTCGGTCACGGTCATTCCTCGCGTGCGCGCGGTCCTCTCAGGCCTGCGGGCGCCGCTGGTCCAATCGCTGCTCGCGGAGCTCGACGATCTCGCGGACATCCGCGACGACATCGAGCGCACCCTGGTGGATGAACCTCCCGCGCTGGCGCGCGAAGGCGGCTTCACACGCGACGGACGGGATCCCGAGATCGACGAGCTGCGGCGGATCAGCCGGTCGGGCAAGCAGGTCATCGCCGAGATGGAAGAGCGCGAACGCGCGAGGACGGGGATCTCGTCCCTGAAGGTCCGCTTCAACCGCGTGTTCGGGTACTACATCGAGATCTCCAAGTCGAACCTGCACGCCGTGCCGCCGGACTATCACCGCAAGCAGACGATCGCCGGCGGCGAGCGTTTCATCACCCCCGCGCTCAAGGAGTACGAAGAGAAGGTGCTGGGAGCCGACGAGCGGATCGTCGAGCGCGAGCTGGAGGTCCTCGACGTGCTGCGGCGCAGCATCGCCGCCGAAGCGCCGCGCATTCAGGCGTCGGCCCGGGCGCTCGCCACGCTCGACGTCCTCTCCGCGCTGGCCGAGGTCGCCGCGGTCAACAACTACATCAAGCCGCACATTCACGACGGCGACGAGCTGACCGTCCTCGACGGCCGCCACCCGGTGGTCGAGCGGCGAGTCATGGCCGGCGGCGCCTTCGTGCCCAACGACGTGACGCTCGACGGCCGGGCCTGCCAGCTCGTCATCCTGACCGGCCCCAACATGGGCGGCAAGTCCACCTATCTCAGGCAGGTGGCGCTGCTGTGCATCATGGCCCAGGCCGGATCGTTCGTGCCCGCCCGCGAAGCCAAGATCCCGCTCGTGGACCGCATCTTCGCGCGCGTCGGCGCGTCGGACAACATCGCCCGCGGCCAGTCCACGTTCATGGTCGAGATGCAGGAGACGGCGAGCATCCTGCACACGGCGACGTCGAAAAGCCTCGTGGTCCTCGACGAGATTGGCCGCGGCACGTCGACCTTCGACGGGTTGAGCATCGCTTGGGCGGTGGCCGAGCACCTGGCCACCAATTCCAGGATGCGCCCGAAGACGCTGTTTGCCACGCACTACCACGAGCTCACGGACCTGGCGGACGCCACGCCCGGCGTCGTCAACTTTCACGTCGCCGCGCGCGAGTGGAAAGACGACATCATCTTCCTGCGCAAGATCGTTCCGGGCCGCGCCGACCGCAGCTACGGCATCCAGGTCGCGCGGCTCGCGGGCCTGCCGGTGGCCGTCATCGATCGCGCCCGCGAGATCCTCGGGGCGCTCGAGCGCGACGAGCTCGCGCGCGGCGGCCGGCCGTCGCTGAGCGGCACCCCATCGGAGCCCCAACAGCAGCTCGGGCTGTTCCAGCCGCCCACGGCCGCCGACGATCGCCTGCGCGCCGCACTCGACGCGGTGGACATCGACCGCATCACGCCGCTCGAAGCGCTGAGCCTGCTGGCTGACCTCAAGAAACAGGCATGACGGCCTGCCCGGCCTGCCCGCCCCGCCCGGCGCCTGCGCCCCGTCAGCCCGGCCTGCCCTGCCTGCCTCTGATCGTGGCCGCGCTCGTCGCTTCGGCGGCGTGCCTGCATCGCCCCGTGGCCAATCCGAACGTCCTCGTCGTCGCCGTCGCCAGCGCGCCGAACGACCTCGACCCCCGCGTGGCTGCGGACGATGTGTCGCAGAAGGCGGCGCAGCTGATCTACAACGGCCTGATGACGTTCGACGAGCAGCTGCGCGCGGTTCCCGACCTCGCCGAGCGCCTCGACAACCCCGAGCCAACCAGGTATGTCGTGACGCTGCGCCGCGGCGTCCGCTTTCATGACGGCCACGAACTCACATCGGCTGACGTCGTCTTTACGTTCCGGAGCCTCCTCGAGCCGGACTTCGTGACGCCGCACAAGGGCGCGTTTCAGCTGCTCGAGTCCATCGACGCGTCCGATCGGTACACCGTCGTCTTCAGGTTGAGGCAACCGTTCGGATCGTTCCCCGTCGCCCTGGTCCTGCCGCAAATCGTGCCCGACGGCGCCAGCCGATCGCTTCGCGAGCATCCGATCGGCACCGGACCGTACCGGTTCGTGTCGTATGCCGTTGACGACCATCTCGACCTGGCCGCGAACGACGATTACTTCCGCGGCCGCCCCCGCAATGACGGCATCGTGCTGAAGATCGTGCCCGACAACATCATGGCCGGCCTCGAGCTTCGCAAAGGCACGACCGACATCGTCGTCAACGATCTTCCGCCCGACATCATCGCGCAGCTGGAACGCGACGGCCGCCTCGCGGCCACGCATTCGCCCGGCGTGGATTATCAGTACATCGGCCTCAACATGCGCGACCCGGTGCTGAAGGACGTCCGCGTCCGGCAGGCCATCGGGTACGCGATCGATCGCCGGGCGATCATCGAGTACCTGCGCCGCGGGATGGCGATTCCGGCGACAGGCATCCTGCCGCCGATCTCGTGGGCCTTCGATCCCGACGCGTTCTCGTTCTCGTACGATCCGGCGAAGGCCCGCACACTGCTCGACGAGGCCGGGTACCTGGACCCGGACGGCGAAGGTCCGGCTCCCAGGCTGCACCTGTCGCTCAAGATGTCGAGCAACGAATTCAACCGCCTGCAGGGCGCCGTCGTACAGCAGAATCTGCGCGCGGTCGGCATCGACCTCGACGTTCGCACGTACGAGTTCGCGACGTTGTTCGCCGACGTCGCCGCCGGAAACTTCCAGATGTACTTTCTTCAGTGGACCGGCGGCGCCGTTGCGGACCCCGACATCCTTCGCAGGGTCTTCCACTCCGATCAGGCGCCGCCCGCCGGTTTCAACCGGGGCGGCTTCAGCGATCCCCGCGTCGACCGCCTGCTGGACGAGGCCACCACCTCGACCGACGACGCGCAGCGGCGCGTGCTCTATAACCGCGCACAGCGCGTCATTGCCGAGCAGGCGCCGTATATCAGCCTGTGGTGCAAGACCAACGTCATCGTCGCGCAGCGCGACCTCCAGGGTATTCATCCGCTCCCCACCGCCGACTTCGCCTTTCTCAAGGACGTCGTGCGCCAAAACGCCGTGCCAGCCCCCGATCACTGATCCCCGATCACTGATCACTGACCACTGATCACCGCCCCCAATATAATGGGCGGGCCATGAATCTGCCGTTTGACTACGAGCGAGTCACTCCCGGAGCGTTCGGCGGCTCGACGGCCACCGACTTCGACACCGCCCGAGTGGTGATTCTTCCCATTCCGCTGGATCGCACCACCTCGTACGTGCCCGGCACGCGAACCGGTCCGCACGAGATTCTCGTCGCCTCCTCGCATATGGAACTGTGGGACGAAGAGACCGAAACCGACGTCCATGGCATCGGCATCTGCACGCTGCCCGAGCTGCAGCTGTCGTTTCCGTCGATGGACGAGGTGATGCTGGAGATCCAGCGCGTGGCGTCGGAACTCGTCACGCGCGGCAAATTTCCCGTCGTCCTTGGCGGCGAGCATTCGATCACGCCGCCGGTGGTCGCGGCGTTCGCGGCGCAGCACAAGAACCTCTCGGTGCTGCAGATCGACGCGCACGCGGACCTCAGGGACTCGTTCATGGGCACGCGGCACAGCCACGGCTGCGCGATGCGCCGCACGCTCGAATATGCCAGGTGCACGCAGGTCGGGATTCGAAGCCTCTCGGTAGAAGAAGTCGCCGCGATCCCCTCCCTGCAGACGACGATCTTCTACGACTACAACATGCGGCAGGACGCCCAGTGGATGGACCGCGTGGTGGACTCGCTCACCGACGACGTGTACATCACCATCGACTGCGACGGTTTCGACCCGGCGATCATGCCGGCCGTCGGCACGCCGGAGCCGGGCGGATTGAGCTGGTACGAGGGGCTGGCGCTGCTCCGCCGCGTCATCGAGCGGCGGCGTGTGGTGGGGTGCGACATCGTCGAGCTGTGCCCGCTGCCGGGCAACATCGCGCCGAATTTTCTGTGCGCGAGGCTGCTCTACAAGATCCTGTCGTACCGGTTCGGCTAGGCGGCCTTCGTCTTCTTCAACGCCTCGAGCTCGCGCTTCGCGTCGGCGTTGAACGGCGAGTCGGGGAACTCCTCGATCAGCCGGTTGAACGTCTGCTGGGCGTCGCCCGCGCGGCCCGCGTCCCGGTACACGCGGCCGAGCTCCATGAGGATGCCGTCCACCGGCAGCCCGCCGTCCTTGCGCTGGGCGAGCTCCTTGTAGGTCGTGATCGCCTGATCGAATTGCCCGCCGCGTGCGTGCGCGGCCGCCAGCCCCAGGCGCGCCGTTTGTCCGATGAGGCGGTTGCCGGCGGCATCGATCACGACCTGATAGGCCTTGGCGGCCTCAGCCGGATTGCCGAGCACGACCTGCGTCGACGCCTCCTGAAAGCGGGCGAACAGCCCGGCGTCCGTCGTCGGGTAGGCGTCCGCCGCGGCCTTGAACTTCGTGAGCGCAGCCTGCGCCCGTTCGCGCTCGGTGGGAAACGTCAGGCCGGTCCCTCCCGTGGCCGCCGCGGGCGGCCCGATGCGCGCTTCCTGGATGACCATCGCATCGGCAAGGAGCTTCTGCGCGCCCTGCTGCACCCGCTGGTGCCACGCCCAGTAGCCGAGCGCGGCCGCGCCGACGACCAGCACGGCGGCCACGATCCAGCCCACGTCGCGCTTCCGATCGGCGAACACTTCCTGCGCCTGGCGCGTCAACTGGCCCAGATCGTTCTGCTTCAACCGCTGTCGTTCGGCTCGTTTCATGGCTTCAACCCTGCATCATAACACTACGCGCGGCACACGCGATCGGATCGG
This sequence comes from uncultured Acidobacteriota bacterium, assembly GCA_963712905.1. Lineage (GTDB taxonomy): Bacteria > Acidobacteriota > Vicinamibacteria > Vicinamibacterales > CAVVIG01 > CAVQJU01. Next base: position 580,748 of record CAVQJU010000008.1, read on the forward strand.
AAGTGCAGCGGCCGCTCGCCGTCGTGATCATCGGCGGGCTGTTCTCGGCCGCCGCGCTGACGCTCATCGTCCTGCCGGCGCTGTACGTGATGTTTGAGCCCAGCCACGAACATGGCGACCCACTCGTGTAGTGCAGGCCGTCAGGCCTGCCCGCGTGGAATCACGACGCGCGCTTCCAGGTCGCTCTGGTGGCTTCCTTCCCGTTCTCGTGCCGCGTCGTGAGGGTCAGCACGCCGTTCGACGCCACGCTGTAATAGCGGGTGTGTTCGAGCGCGAGCGGATTCGCCCGGAGAGCCGCAAGGTCGGCGTCGAGGGCGCGGGCGTTCGCATCCGGCGGCATGTAGGTGACGGTCTTTCGCTGCGGATCGATTGCCACGCGTCCCGATGCCGAGACGACGGGGTTCGGCGACTTGACGCCGATGGTTTCGAGCGCCGCGCGGCCGGCATCGGTAATCCGGTACTGGATGCTCAGGTTTCCGAACTCGTCCACGGTGAGATCGCCGGAGGCCTGCGGCGTGGCGCGCTTGCCGTCCAGGGCGGTGACGGACAGGACCAGCAGCGTCCACTTGCCTTCGAGCTCTTTCCGCGCGGTGGCGGTGGTGTTCGCGCTCCCCTGCGCCACGGGCGTCGTCGCGCAGCCGGCGGCGCCAAGGGCCGATCCGAGTGCCAGCATACCGATCGTGAGCGACCGTTTCATCGTCATCTTCATCATCGTCTTCATCATCCCTTAGGGCTTTGGAATCGAGTACCTGCGCCATGACGGCCGTCGCGTTGTCCTGCCCGCCCGCCTCGAGCGACAGGTCGATCAGCGCCTGGCACTGCTCGTCGAGGCTGCGATACGGCGTGAGGATCTCGGCGATCCGCTCGTCGTCCACCTGATCGGTCAAACCGTCCGTGCAGATCAGCACGCGATCGCCGTCCCACAGCCGGAAATGCTCCACCTGAATCCGCGGGCCGCCGGCGCGGCCGCCAATCGTCTCGGTGAGAATGTGCCGGAGGTCTTCCGTGGCGCGCTCCACCGACGCCGGCCCGCTGTTCTCGCTCATGCGCTGCGCGACCGTCTGATCGCTCGACATCTGGGTCAGGTGGCCGTCGCGAAACAGATACGCGCGTGAGTTGCCGACGTGGATGAGGAAGAGCTCGTCGCCCGCGCTGTAGGCGGCCGTCAGCGTGGTCGCCATGTTGGCGAGCTCGGGGTGCGCGCGGGCCCGCTGGATCACCGCGTCGTTGAGGCGCCCGTACGCCGCCTCGTACTGGTCGATGATGTCGGCCGCCGTGCGCGCATCGACGCGAACGTTCCAGTGGCCGAAATGAACGGCCAGGTGGGCGAACGTGCTGAGCGCGAGACGGCTGGCCACGGCGCCGCTGCCACCTTCGCCGAGGCCATCAGCGACGAGCATGACGTACCCGGACTCGCTGAAGGTTTCCGGCAGGTCGGCCTTCACGAGGCTCGATACGAGGGTCTCCTGCTGCCGGCTGAGCCGGATGACGAGGTAGTGATCGGTGTTGAGGGGCCGCACCTTCCCGCGGTGCGTCCGCCCGGCGAGCTCCACCTTGACGAGCGCCGACAGCGGCTGGAATTGGTCGGCACCAAGGATGGGCGAGAGCGCGCGGCGCCGCGCCCCACCGTCGTCATCTGAGTCGACCATGGGTCACCTGTGCGGTCGAGGGTCCATTTTGAGCGCCGCCAGCCTGAGCCGATGGCCCCAGCAGTATATATGGTGCGCCCGAGGGATTCGTGAGGGGTTGCACCACAAGATCTCGGGAATTGCCCGTGACCGCCCCGCTCTAAGGCATACCACGCTCAGGGGAACACTGCCATAGCCCGAACTGGCCAACGCTCTCACCGCCTCAGGCACGATGCTCCGGACGCAGAGCGACAGGAGCCGAATCGCTAGAACGCGTGAGGCTCTTGGTAGACAAGAGCTGATTGGCGGCGACCGCGCGAGGCTCAACTCAACGGCGATTCCAGCTATCCTGCTCGTCCTGCTTTGCGGCCTGAGTCAACTTTCGCCCAAGCGGGCCTATCCCAAACAGAGCGAGGCCAATTGCACCGAAATAGACAAACACAACGACGAGACCGGCTACACGAAGCGAGGCGACGAATGTTCCTCTATCGCCAGGAAGGCTCTCTACGAACCAGCCGAGAACAAACCAGACGATCCAATGTCGGGCGAGGACAGTGAACGATCGCGGAATTCGGTAGCGTGCTCGCAAAGGTTGCACCACGACATTCTCGGGAACTGCCGCCTGATCCTACAATGGCGACGAGTGAGGCGAGAGCTTCCTGCTAAGTATCGAGATCGTGAGGCGTCGTTGGATGCCTGGGTCGGGCTCGGCTCTGACGCGGACAAGGCGAAGCGCGTCCTGTTGATCTTGTCCAGGGCGTTCAGATGGTCAGAAACTGACGTTCTGCGACTCAGGCCAGACGATAGAGTGTGGACTCTCTATCGCAGCTACTATCCTCCGTTGACCGGTTGGCGCCGGTGGGTTGGTGTTGACTCGTTCCGCCCGGACGAACTCGAGATGGAGTCGCTGTCGAGAGATCTTCAAGGCATAGTCACCGGTGGCAAGAGCGTGGATCTGCACGAGACGGTCACCGTCGGCGACCTGGTGAGGCTGACTGTGTGAACCGCAAAAGGTGTCATTCGAGCTTGATGGGCAGTGCGGCCAGGCCCGCGTCGGTGTTGACCTCGAGCCGGTAAGTTCCCGCGTCCCAACTTCCTGCAGGCGTTCTGAGGAGCAGCTGGCCGCCGGTGACGTGGTCTCGGTCGACGGTGACCTCACTGGAGACTGTTCTTCCCCCGGGGGAAACGCCTGGAACCTGATCAGCTCGTTCGGAACGCCGCTGCGCTGGACGAAATACGACGTGAGGTCGCGTCTCCAGACTTGCGCGTTCTGCAGGACAGAGCTGATGCCCGCACTGTCTTCGAGCAGTTCCTCCTGCAGAGCCACCGGCAGCTGGCGGCCGTCCGGAGTCAGGAGCGTGATGTCCTTTCGGTGCAGGATGAACGACTGCGTCGAGGCGATCGCGAGATCGAGGAGCAGCCACTTCGTCTTGTGATTGCGCTGCGCGTAGTCGTAGTTGACGACGACGTGCAGGCCATTGTGATTGTATTCGGGGGTGGCGCGTCCGTTCGAGCGTGTGTGAGGAAAGGACCATTCCTTCTGCGCGGCGAGGCTGCACGTGGCGAGGATGACGAGCGACCCGATCAACGTGCGATTCGCCATCGGTACCTCCAAAACAAACACGCCGATAGACGACCGTTGACGACGCGGAGACAGGAGGATGGTGCGCCCGGGCAGAATTGAACTGCCGGCCCCCCGCTTAGGAGGCGGGTGCTCTATCCGCTGAGCTACGGGCGCACACGGCGGACTAACTGTCTAGTTTACCGTGACATTGTCGGAGTTGAGTTCCGGCCGTTGCCAGAAGCGCCCACGCCCGGATGCCTCGAGACATCCGGGCGTGGCGGGCGGCGGGGGCAGTATCAGAAGTCTACGGTGACGTTGAACCGCATGTAGCGCGGGTTCAGGATGCCGTTCGGGCGGAGCCAGGTGGAGCCGTCGGTGCCGAAGTTCTGGTTGAACGAAGTGCCGGTGTTCGCGTTCAAGAGGTTGTACAAGTCGACGCCCACGTTGGAGCGCGTGCGACCAATCTTGATGATTTTCGTAAAGCGCATGTCCACCGTGTTGAGCCGGTCCGGATAGACTTGACCCGGCTTTGCGATGTCGAGCGCCACGGTCGTCGCGCCGCCGGCGATCGGCCGGCCGAGCGCCGCCAGAATCGCCGCGTTCGTCTGGAAGAAGGTGGCGTTCATCGCCAGGCCGTTGGACGCGGGATCGTTGGTGGCGGTGACGTTGGGCTGCGACCGGAAGATTCCGCTCACCTGCACCTCGATCTTCGGGACGGTATAGCTGGCCAGACCGCGCCAGGCCCAGAGCCACGGCTCCTCGACGCGGCACGTCGACGCCTGCGCAATCGGGGACGTCGGCGCGCTCAGGAGCATGCCAACGGTCGTGTACGACTCGGGCACCGCCTTCGCGACGTCGCAGAGATCGCGAACGCCAGCCCCCACGGTGAAGCCGCCCTGCACCGTGATGCCGTTGCTCGTCCTGGCGTTCACGTTCAATTCCAGGCCCTGCCAGTACGCAATCATGTCGCCGTAATTGTCGGCGAGCGTCAGGTAGTTGTCGACCGCGCCGAACGCGGTCCGATTGTTCCTCAGGTAGTAGGAAGCCGGCTGCCCGCTGTCGGGAAGACGCGGGTCCGAGGGCGGCGTGAACGTGTAGATGTCGAAGTCCTGGGGGCCGATCGCACGGTTGTCGGTCACCGTGAAGTTCCCCCACCAGCGCCGGCTGAAGCCGAGCTCGGCCGACACGCGCGGCAGGATCTTCTGCTGGACTGACGCGCTGAACTGCCAGTCGTACGGACGGACGCCCCACCCGCTGAGCAGCGCCGGGTCGAGCACCGTCGCCGTGCCCGCAGCGGATCCGGTCTGCCGGAACGTGAAGAAGTTCTGATTGTCGAGGGCGCCGCAGAGATCGCCGCCCCTGGCCCGATTGTCCTGACCCAACGGGTTCTGCAGGTCGCAGTCCGGATTGAAATTGCCGTTGGCGTCGGTCCACGCCCGGTTGGCCGTCTGGGCGAAGGTCGACGCCGGGTTGGAGCCGATATATACGCCGTCGTTGGCGGCATACTGCCAGTACTTCGACAGATTCACCTTGATGGCCGTGTTGCCGTTGCCGAAGACGTCATACGCCATCCCCATGCGTGGCGCGATGTCGTTATAGCTGTTCACACCTTTCGCAGCCGGCAACCCCCTCGCCGGCCCGCCGTACACGCTGTCGGTCAGCAGACCGTTCAACCCTTCGGGGAAGAAGCTCCGCGCATTCTCGTAGCGCAGCGCGCCCTGCACCGTCAGGCGGTTGTGCGTCCACTGATCCTGCAGGTAGAACGCGTCGTACCTGGTGCGGTTGGCCTGCTGCCATTTCGTGATGCGCTGCGTGATCAGGTCGGGCACGCCCGCGTTGAACCGGTACTGAAGCCCGTGCGTCGCGAAGTCGCCGAAGATGTCGGTCACTTCGTAGGCGGCGGAGTAGCCGACTTTCATGCTGTGCGCGCCGGTCACGTACGAGAGCGACGCGCGCCATACGTTGTGGGTCTGGTGGTTGTTATTCAGCCCGGCGTAGCCGTGGTACACCATGTTGGGCACCGGCACGCCGCCGGCCAGGCTCCGCTCCTGCACGGGAATGAAGGGCACCTCGTTGAGCGCACCGGCCGGCGACGTCGGGTTCCAGTTGCTCAGAAACTGCGACGCGGCCGCTTCGAGCAACAGCTTGTTGGTGAGCGGCGCCGAGTAGGCGAGCTGCATGATGTGCTCGGCGCCCTTCTGCGACTGGCTCGCCTCCGGCGACCATGTGCCGAACCCGTACACGGCGATCCAGTCGTCGCCGCGCACGCGGCACTGATCCGCATCCTTGGCGTACGAGCTGCCGTTGCAGACGTACTGTTGGTCGTAGTAACCGCTGATCTTGTTCCGCTCCGATAACTGCGCGGTCACCCGCGTCCCGATGACTTTCCGGCTGCCCGCGGATCGCGACTTGATGCTCGGATCGACGACGTAGTTCCACTTGGTCGCGTCGCCGGCGTTCAGATTGCCGAAGCGCCCGGCGAGGTTTGTGTACTCGCCCAGCGTTCGCGCGACCGCATAGAACCACACTTTGTCCCGCATGATCGGGCCGCCCATCGAGAAGCTGGTGTCCCAGTTCCTGATGATCTCGGTCGGCGCGGGAATCCCGTACAACTTCAGCGTCGCGTCGACGTTGTTGCCCTGCGACCACGGCCCGGCCAGACTGCCGAAGTAGGTCCCGCTGAACACATTACCGCCCGTCTTGGGGATGATGTTGAACTGGGGGCCGCCCCGGTCGGCTTCGCCGAGGCCTCCGGCCACGGTGAGCTGCACTTCCTGGGCGTTGGTGGTGTCATAACCATAGCCCGCCACGCCGCCGCCGTTGAACGCGGACCCGACGTTCATCCCGTCGATCTGGACGGTGCCCTCGTTGCTGCGCCCACCCCGCGACGTGAAGAAGATCATCCCCGGGTTGACGCCGCCGTTCTGATTGGCATTGGACTGGATGCCGGAGACGGTCGCCAGCAGATTTCCGTACCCGCGCGATGCCGGCAGCGCCTCGAGCACCTGGGCACTGAGCACCTGCTGCACGCGCGTGCTGTTCTGCACGTCCACCACCGGCGTCTCACCTGACACGGTGATCGACTCCGCCACGCCACCGACGCGCATATCGGCATTGAGCGTGAGCGTCACACCGGTCGTCACCTGGACCGCCTCGCGCTCGACCTTGGCGAAGCCGGGCAACGAGTAGGTGATCTTGTAGGTGCCAGGTGTCAGATTCTCGATGCGGTACTGGCCCGCGCCGTCGCTGACCGCGGTGCGGATCTTCTCGATCAGAGCCGGACTGGCCGCTTCAATCGTCACACCGGGCAGCACCGCTCCTGATGGGTCGCGAACCACCCCGGCGATCGACTGGGCGACCGCGAGCGACGGCCACATGACGGCGAGAACAAGCGCGAGCAGTACGAGCCGGCTCGCCGCTTTTGCACCAGCACTGATTCGCAGCATTCACCCCTCCTTCGACTGTGGATGGAAGCGAGGTCTCGGATGATCGATGGCATCCTAAGGCGGGACGGTGAAAAGTCAACGACTATCTCATCCGGCTTCACGTTGGCCTGCGGTGTCTAGTCCCACTGAACGCCCGCTCGCGCTGTAGCTACTTCAGCGATTCCGCACTGTCGTCGCGCGTGGGCGCCGCCGGCAGCGTGGCGGTTGCCGTGGTCGCCATCGTCTGGAGCGCCTTGGCCACGCGCGTGTATTCCTCGTAGCGACGCTGGTAGAGCGCCAGCTTCTCGCGCTCCAGCGCTTCGGCCCGGGCCCGCCCGACCGCCGCGTCGCCGCCCGCGGCGAGCTCCTCCTGCAGCACGGCGGATTTCAGCTTGTAGTCCGCGTCGTGCGTCCGTTCCCAGGACAGCCAGTCGGACGTCCACCTCGCGTGCGCAGCCGCCATCATCTCGCGGCCGAACGGAAACGCGCCGCCGGACGCGCGATCGATCGACGCCGATTCCAGCGGGTACAGTTGCCGGACGGCGCGCGCCAGCGGCTGCCACACCAGCAGCGCGCGCGGATCGTCCTGGACGGCGGCGAGCGCCGGCGCAAACATCTGGACGATCGCCAGGCCCCGGCTGTGCGCGGCCTGCTCGCGAGTCGCCCGCATCTCGCGCACGATCTGCGCCGCGCCGATGAGCACGGCGGCCACGACGATCGCCGCGGATAAGAGCAGGACCACGCTCGTGCCGTCAGTACTTCAGGACGGTGTGGAGATTCTGACCGGTCAGGCGCTCCCGTCCGTTCAGCGCGACCAGTTCGATCAGGAACGCCAGGGCGTATACATGACCGCCCAGCTGCGTGACGAGGTCCAGCGTCGCCTTCGCCGTGCCTCCGGTGGCGAGCAGGTCGTCCACGATCAGCACGCGCTGGCCCTTTCGCACCGCGTCGGCATGCATCTCGAGGGTGTCCTTGCCGTACTCGAGCGAGTAGCTCGCGTTGATCGTGGCCGACGGCAGCTTGCCGGGCTTCCGCACGGGGGTGAAGCCGGTGCCAAGCCGATCGGCGACGGCGGCTCCGAAAATGAACCCGCGGCTCTCGATGCCGACGACCAGGTCGATGTTCTTCCCACGAAACGGGCCGGCCAGGCAGTCCACGGCGGCCCCGAATCCTTCGGCGTCCTGGAGCAGCGTGGTGATGTCGTAAAAAAGAATCCCGGCTTTGGGAAAATCCGGAACGTGGCGAATCTTCGTCTTCAGCAGATCAGTCATGTATCTTGAAATCCTGTTCGCGCAGACCAACCGGGATCGTCTGCATCTTCACATCGTCCACGCGGGCGCCGGGCGGACCCTGCCGGACGGCGAGCTCGAAGCGCGCCACCGCGTCGGCATCGCCCTCACAGACGGCTTCGACGCTCCCGTCGGGCAGATTGCGGACCGATCCCTGGAGGCCGTCTCGGCGGCCGGCGGCTTTCGCGAAGAAGCGGAAGCCGACCCCCTGCACGCGCCCGCTGATGACGAATCGCCGTGCCACCCGCATGGCGCTCACGGCCCGCGATCATAGCACTCAGGTCCTTGGTCCCTGGGTCTTGGTTCTTGGTCCGTCCGTGGTCCGTGGTCCTCGGTCCGTGGTCCGCGGACTAAGAACCAAGAACCAAGGCCTGAGGACTACATGCCGCCCGGTGCTTCGTCGGCGCTCGGTCCGTAGATGGACGGCACGGGGACGTCGAGCAGGCGCAGGTACACGGAGAGCTGCCCCCGATGATGGTAGAGGTGATTGAGCGCGACCGATCGAACCAGCGCACCCTTCGGCATGGCCATGATGGTCTTGCCGTCCGGCGTCTTCATCGCCCACATGGCGCCCAGGCCGGCGTCGCCGATCGTCGTCAGGGCGTCCTTCGCCTTCGTCGCGCCCGCGTCGTGCGCGGCCAGCACTTCCGCGGTCGACGTCGGCTCCGGCGGTCTGCCGCCCGACATCTCCACCGAATCCTGCAGCGCCCACGACGTGATGAAGCCCGGAACCGATGCCACGTGCATCGCGAGCGTGCCGAGCGACATGGACTTCGCGTGGGGCTTCCACGCCAGCTTGTCGGACGGCACGCGCTCGAGCACGCGCCGGGTGGTCTTGCTTTCCTGGTCCAATTCCTGAATCAACGCGGCTGTCGCAGACATCCCTGACCTCCCCCTGGACGCAATCCGAATCCGCCCATGCTACCGCCGGCACGTCGCGAGGCGCCACGAGAATATTCGCGCGGGCGCAACAGTCCCGTAACGTCAGGGGTAACGGCCCAGGGGCGATCGGCAGTGAATGGGCTATAATTTATGGTTGTTCAGGCAGTTATCACCCAAGGAACGACCATGAACGAATGCGTCCAGGAACCCGCCATCATCACCGAAACCCAGGTCCAGCAGCTGGTCGCGAACGCGCGTGCGGCCCAGGCCGTCTTCGAATCCTTCTCGCAGGAGCAGGTCGACGCCATCGTCAAGGGGATCGGTAAGTACGTGTACGACAACGCCGAGATGCTCGCCAGAATGGCCGTGGACGAGACCGGCATCGGCGTCTACGAGGACAAGATCCTCAAGAACAAGGGCAAGGCGCGCGTCATCTGGAACAACCTGAAGGACAAGAAGTCGCGAGGCATCATCGGCGAGGACGCCGACACCAACATGGTGTTCGTCGCCAAGCCCATGGGCGTGGTCGGCGCGGTCACCCCGGTCACCAACCCGATCGTCACGCCGATGTGCAACGCGATGTTCGCCCTCAAGACCGGCAACGCCGTGATCTTCGCGCCGCACCCGAAAGCCGAGAAGTGCACCGACCACCTGACCGACGCCTTCATGAAGGTCGTCAAGGCCAACGGCGGGCCTGACCACCTGGTTCAGATGGTCAAGAAGGGCTCGATCGAGATGACGCAGGAGCTGATGAAGGCCGTCGACGTCGTCGTCGCCACCGGGGGCGGTGCGATGGTGAAGTCGGCGTATTCGTCCGGCCGCCCGTCGTTCGGCGTCGGCGCGGGCAACGTGCCCGTCATCATCGACCGCGACGTGGATCTCAAGGACGCGGTCGAAAAGATCGTCCTGGGCGCCTCCTTCGACAACGGCATCATCTGCTCGCACGAGCAGTTCGTGCTCGCACCCGAAGAGAAGTACGCCGAGGTGCTCAAGGCGTTCATGGCCACCGGCAAGGTGTGGTTCACCGAGGACAAGGCGACGATCCAGAAGCTGCGCGAGGTCGTGTTCCCCGGCGGCCACCTGAACAAGGACGTCGTCGGCAAGTCGCCGCGGCAGGTCGGCGCCCTCGCAGGCGTGGACGTGCCGGAAACCGCGCGCATCATCCTCCTGCCCGCCGAAGGCGCCGGCGTGAAGGACCTCCTCGCCAAGGAGAAGCTCTGTCCCGTGGTGGCGATCCTGCCCTACAAGACGTTCCAGGAAGCCGTGGCGGGCGCCAAGGCCAACCTGCTCGTCGAGGGCGCGGGCCACTCGGCGGCCTTGCACTCGAACAACGAAACCAACATCCGCGCCGCGGGCATCGAGCTGCCGATCAGCCGGCTCGTGGTCAACCAGGCCAGCTCGTTCACGGCGGGCGGCTCGCTCACCAACGGCTTCGCGCCGACGACGACGCTCGGCTGCGGATCGTGGGGCGGGAACTCGATTTCCGAGAACCTGGACTACAAGCACCTGATGAACGTGTCGCGCATCGGCAAGGTCATCGCCAACAAGAAGGTGCCGACCGACGCCGAGATCTGGGCGTAATCCGGGGGAGGGACCCCGGACACAATAGTGGACGCCGCGGCACTTCAGCAACGCATCAACGCCATCACGTGGTGCCACCCACTCACCCTGGGTGGCATCGAAACCCGCCCCCAGTGGCACGTTCGCCGGCGCTTTCAGCGCCGGCTGAAGTTCCTCCAGATTCCCCAGGACCTGACCGGTAAGACCGTTCTCGACATCGGCGCGTGGGACGGCTTCTTCTCGTTCGAGTGCGAGCGCCGCGGCGCGAAGCGCGTGCTCGCGATCGACACGTTCTCGTGGGACACGTACGGCAAGGACGGATTTCTGCTGGCGCACGAGATGCTCGAGTCCAAAGTCGAGCATCAGCGATGCGCAGCGGAGGATATCGACCCGGCGATCCTGGGGACGTTCGATCTCGTCCTCTTCCTCGGCGTCTTCTACCACCTGCGGTCGCCGATCCAGGTGCTCGACCGGATTCGACGCGTCACGACGGGCACGTTGATCCTCGAAACGCACGCGCTCGTGCCGGCGGTTCACGAAAACTATCCGCTCGTCAGTTTTTTCCCGGGCGACGGTCTCGAAGCCGGCCTCAAGTACGAGTTCAGCGCGGAACCGACGCTCGAAGCACTGCGGCAGATGCTCCGCTCGTCGGGATTCTTGAAAGTCGACATCAAGCACACGCCGTCGATGCGCTGGCTGAAGAAGATGAAGGCCGCCATCACGACCCGGCCGGAATCCGGCCGCGCCATCATCCACGCGCGTTGATCAGTTGTAGTGCAGGCCTTCAGGCCTGCCGAGGCAGATCCTCAATCACGACCGACGGCTGACGCGAGCGAATGGCCTCCACGAAGTCCTGCTGATCGCTCGGCGACACCAGGACGGAGTCCGTGCCGGCCAGCACTTCGATACGATCGAGCGACAGCGCTGGAGATGAGCGGAGATCCCGGCTGCCGCGCAGCCGCGTGATCGAGGAGATGGGAATGGATTTCCGACACAGCATGCAGCGGACCGACAGCGTGTCGGCGCTGACCACGTAGGACGTACTCAGCAGGTTCCAGGTCATCAGCCCAAATGGGGCGACGAGCAGCACGAACGCCGACCAGTGGCCCGCGAGAGCGGCCGGGACGGCTGCGTAGGCGCTTGCCGCGAGCACGCCAGCCATCACCAGGAAATACCAGCCGTCCACCTTCGACGCGAACCGCAGCTCGCCTCCGGCCACCTGCACCTCGCATCGGGACTGCCGACTGCTGACTGCTGACTGCCGACTACTGACTACGCCGTCGCGTAAGCGAACGTCAGCCGACCGTCCGCCAGCCCGATGGTGACAGTCCCGCCGTTCTCCAGCGCGCCGAACAGGATCTCGTCCGTCAGGACGTCGCGCACTTCCTTCTGGATCACGCGCGCGAGGGGCCGCGCGCCGTACACGCGGTCGTAGGAGGTCGTCGCGAGCCAGGCCCGGGCCTCGGGCAACAACGTGATTGCCACCTTCCGATCGGACAGCTGGCTCTCGAGCTGCATGATGAACTTGTCAACGATCGTTTCCATCGCTTCCGGCGTCAGGGCCTTGAACGTGACGATGGCGTCGAGGCGATTGCGGAACTCGGGGCTGAAGATGCGCTCGAGGGCCGTCTTCGCCTTGCCTGCCGCCGTGCGCCCGCGCGCCGTGTCGTCCCCGCCTGCCCCGCTCTCGGCAAATCCGATGCCCTGCGCGCTCATCTCGCGCGAGCCGGCGTTCGACGTCAGGATCAACACGGCGTTCCTGAAATCGGCCTTTCGCCCGGTGTTGTCCGTCAGCGTCGCGTGGTCCATCACCTGCAGCAGGATGTTGTAAATGTCCGGGTGCGCCTTCTCGATCTCGTCGAGCAGCACGACGCAGTATGGATGGGTGCGGACGGCGTCGACGAGCAGTCCGCCCTGCTCGAACCCGACGTACCCGGGCGGCGCGCCGATGAGCCGGGCCACGGCGTGCTTCTCCATGTACTCGCTCATGTCGAAGCGGATGAACTGATTGCCGAGCAGAAGCCCCAGCTGCTTTGCCAGCTCGGTCTTACCGACGCCGGTCGGGCCCGTGAAGAGGAAGCAGCCAGCCGGCCGCTCGGGCTGCGCCAGCCCGGCACGCGACCGCTTGATCGCCTGCGCGACCGCGTGGACCGCCTCGCCCTGTCCGAAGACGACGCGCCGCAGCGACTCCTCGAGCGTCCGCAGTCGCTCCCGGTCTGACGAGGTCGCCTGCTGATCGGGAATGCGGGCCGCCCGCGCCGCGACTCGCTCGATATCGCGGGCGTCCACGACAGGGGGCGCGTCGGGCGGCGGATCGGCGGCCAGCGCCTGAATCCGCGTCACGGAGCCGGCTTCGTCGACGAGATCGATCGCGCTGTCGGGCAGGCGGTGATCGCGCAGGTGCCGCGATGCCAGCTTGGCAGCCGCCTCGAGCGCGGCGTCGGTGTAGCGGACGCCGTGGTGCTCCTCGTACCGGCTTCGCAGGCCCGCCAGAATCTTCACCGTGTCCGCGATCGAGGGCTCCTCGATCGCGACCTTCTGCAGCCGCCGCGCCAGCGCGCGGTCCTTCTCGATCTGCTTGAACTCCTCGAAGGTCGTCGATCCCACGATGCGCAGGTCACCCGCCGACAAGAGCGGCTTGAGGAGCGTCGCGAGGTCCATCGTGCCGCCCGAGACGGCGCCTGCCCCGACCATCGAGTGCATTTCGTCCACGAAAAGAATCGGCTTCGGCAGCGCGCCCAGGGCGCCGGTGACGGCCTTGAACCGCTCCTCGAGATCGCCCCGGAACCTGGTGCCGGCGATCAACGCGCCCGTATCGAGCGCGAACACCTCGGCGTCCTTCAACACGCCCTGGATGTCGTCGTTGAGCAGCCGTGCGGCAAGGCCTTCGGCCATGGCCGTTTTGCCGACGCCGGACTCGCCCACGAATACCGGGTTGTTCTTGCGGCGGCGGCACAGCACCTCGATCGTCCGCTGGAGCTCCTCGGTTCGCCCGATGAGAGGATCGAGCAACCCCTGACGGGCGCGTTCGGTCAGGTTGACGCAGAACGCCTTCAGCGCGTCGGCGCCCGCGGGCGCGCCACCGGGTCCGTCCTCAGGCGATCCGTGCGCCGGAACGGGTGCCCCGAGGCCGCCGGGCGGCATCTTCGAGATGCCGTGCGAGATGTAGTTCAGGATGTCCAGCCGGGTGATGCCCTGGGCCGCCAGCAGCTGGGCCGCGTGGCTCTTCGGCTGCTGGAGAATCGCGGCGAACACGTCGCCGGCGTTCGCCTCGTCGCGCCCGGCGCTCTGGACGTGCATGACGGCGGCCTGCAGCACACGCCGGAACGCCATCGTCTGCTCGGGCTCGCGCTCGCCGCCGCGCTTGTGGCGCTCGACCGACTCGTCGAGGAACGTCGCCAGGGCCTTGCGCAGGGCCGGCAGATCGGCGCCGCAGGCCGCGAGAATCCGTTCGCCGTCTGGATCGTGCAGGAGCGCGTACAGCAGGTGCTCGAGCGTCAGGTACGCATGCTGGCGCGAGATCGCTTCGCGGAGCGCCACGGTGAGCACGATTTCAAGCGAGTGTGAGAACACTAGGGTTTATCTCTCTGCCTCTTCACGCCGCTTCGATGACCGCCTGCAGCGGGTGCCCGGCCCCGCGCGCGCGCGATAACACCGCGTCGACTTTGGTTTCCGCCACTTCCCAGGGATAGATGCCGGCCACACCCCGCCCGCCCACGTGCACCTGCATCATGATGCGGTAGGCCTCGGCCGGCGACTTCTGAAACAGCGTCTCCAGCACGTCCACCACGAAATCCATCGGCGTGTAGTCGTCGTTCAGCAGCACGACGCTGTGCAGCGCCGGTTCCTTCGTTTTGTGCTCAACGCGCTCCTTGACTGCCCCGTTCGTGTCATGACGGTCTGCCGTTCCGTCGGCCATACTTAGAGGGTATCGAAGATCGCGAATCTAGTCATCTGGTCATCTGGTCATTTGGTCATTGATTGTCCAATTTGAGCGGAAATGACCAGATGACTAAATGACCAGATGACCAGATTCTTCCTGGAGCCGTGTGTGGATTGGGCGACGAGACCAGAGCCTTTGGAAGCAACCCGGTGGAGATTCCCGTCGCCGGTCGAAATGCCCGAAAGCGACCTCGTGACCGTCGGCGGCGACCTCGAGCCGTCCACGTTGATCCATGCCTATCGCCGGGGCATCTTCCCGATGGAGGTCACCGGCATGCCGGGCGTGATCGGCTGGTGGTCGCCTGACCCGCGGGGCATCGTGCCGCTTGACGGGCTCAGGGTTACCAAGTCGATGCGGCAGAGCGCCCGGCGGTTCGACGTCCGGGTCGACACGAGCTTTGGCCGCGTGATCCGCGCCTGCGCCGATCCGTCGCGGGAAGACGGCTGGATTACCGGTGACTTCATCGCCGCCTACGAGCGGCTGCACAGCCTGGGCTGGGCCCACAGCGTCGAGGTCTTCGACCGTGAGGGCGAACTCGCCGGAGGACTGTACGGCGTCCGGATCGGCCGCATGTTTGCCGGCGAGTCGATGTTCCACCACAAGCGCGACGCATCGAAGGTCGCGCTCATGGCCCTCGTCGATCTCATGCGAGAGAGCGATATGTCGCTGCTCGACGTGCAATGGTGCACCGAGCACCTCGCCTCGCTCGGCGCCATCGCGATTCCGCGCGAGGACTACCTCGCCCGGCTGTCGGACGCCTCGTAGCGCGGGCCTTTCAGGCCCGCGTGCGCAGGCGGCCCTGAAAGGGCCGCCCTACCTGGCTGACGCCTCCTGAGCCCGTGCGCCGCTCAGCACGTTGCGGATCGAGTAGTTCCCCTCATGGCAGGCGTACTCGAAGATGTGGTAGTCCGGCAGGCCCGCCAGCGGCAGGCTCGCGGTCCACGGCCGCGTGTACGTCGTGGGATCGGTGATGGTGAAGCGGAAATCGATCCGATCGGCCGCCACGCGCGTGAAGCGCTCGACCGCGTGCAGCGTCTCGGGCGCCACCGGGAACCGGAACGTCGTTCGCGGGCTGTAGTTCGTCGTCTCCACGACGAGTGTGTTGCCTTCCCAGTGTCCGCGCGAGTCGCCGTTCCACTGGCGGATGCTCTGATTCAGGTGCGGACGGCCGTCGAGCGGGATGACCCGCACGTCGTGGATGTTCTCGTCGAGAATCACGACGCTCCCGGGCGTCTGGAAGATCTCGTATGTGTTGTTGTAACCCGTCGGCAGCGGCGGCACGCCGTGGTAGATGATGCAACGCTCCTGCAGCGGGCGGTCTTCCCAGGAATCGTATGGGTGCGTGCGCTCCCGCTCCGCGATGACGGCCATCCGCCGCTGGCCCTCCGCCGTCAGGGCAGGCAGCCTGCCGTCAGGCGGATCGACAATCAGCGACGTCCGGCCAATCGACTTGCCGCGGTCGTACCAGTAGGCGTTGTAGGCGCGCGCCAGATCCGCGTCGGCGCCGCCGTCGCGGCGATCGGCGTCGGTTTTGGCCCCTTCGTTGAGCGCCGCGACTTCCTCGCCGCTCAGGATTTCCTTGCTGGCCTGCCCGTTGGGCCGTTCGAGAGGCGTGATCGTCGCATAGGACCACTTGCCCTGGAGATCCGGCTCGCCCCACGGCGTGCGGGGCAGCGTCCACGGCTTCTTCGCAGGCGCTGACTGGCCGGCCAGAGCCGCCGGCCTGAAGGCCGCCACCGCGGCCAGAGTCGTCAGAATCCCCAGCGTGACGAGAAATCCGCGCATGGCAACCTCCCTTGCTCCGGTTACGATGAGCGACTACCGGCCTCGTGTCAACCGCTTTGCGCCCCGGAACAATCGCCTGACGCCCACATAAAACCCGATGCCGCTCGACAGCGTCCCGCCGGCAAGCAGCGCGATGACGCCGATGTCCCACAGCGGCCGCCGGTCGTACCAGAACGCGAAGTCCAGGCTGTGAAACCCGTGATAGATCCACCGCTCGATCCGCTCGCGCTTCGAGAAGCGCGCCACCGGCTGGCTCATCCTCGGATCGATGTAGAACCAGGCTGCGTCAGGATCGTCCACCTTGACGCGCAGAATCGGCAGCGGCGGTTTGGGATCCCGTGCGTAGTAGTAGCTGTCGTACGTGCGTCAGCAGCTCGGACTCGAGGATCGGCGCCTCGGGGTTGCCTTCCCGGAACCGGCTCAATAGAGACTCGGTCGAGAACAGCTCGCGTGCGTACGGCCAGCGGCTCGACCGTCATCAGCAGCGGCTTGTCGTCCAGTCCGCGGACGAGGTAATGCGGCTCGCCCTGGACGTTGACGAACTCGACTTCCTTCGGCGTGCGGCCGCCCAGCGCCTGACGCCACGCGCCGGCATCCGGCAGCGGAAAGCTGCTCAGATTCAGCGGCCGGCCCGTGAACGCCTGCCTGAGACCCGCGCCGGATCCGCCCTCGGTCGTCGTCCAGTCCCACGGCTGCATGGACAGCATGCCGCTGAAGACCCACGTCAGCGTGAAAACGCCGAACACGACGCCCGTCACGTAATGCCAGCGCATCAGCCCGGCATATCGGGTCCGGTACTGCACGATCCCGAGCACGAGGCCGATGAGCGCCAGCACCAACCCGGTCCCGGAGGTCCACAGGATCACCTGCCGCCACGCGCTGTCGTTGCGCCGCAACTCCACGAAGTAAAGCCAGTGCGGAATCGCCCCGACCCAGGCCAGGGCGCGGCTCCG
This sequence comes from uncultured Acidobacteriota bacterium, assembly GCA_963712905.1. Lineage (GTDB taxonomy): Bacteria > Acidobacteriota > Vicinamibacteria > Vicinamibacterales > CAVVIG01 > CAVQJU01. The sequence goes on from CAVQJU010000008.1 coordinate 597,777, forward strand.
CCGCGTCGTGGCGACCGCCACTTCCGACAACGGCTCGGAAACGTACAACTCGGTGCGGGCGGCGTCGTTCACGACGATCTTGTGCAGAGGCATCTGCCGGCGGTTGCCAATCGTCCACTGGTCGGGTTCCGTCAGCACTTCAACATGACGCAGCGACGACCCGTCGACGTTCAGGAACCGCGCGGCGATGGCCATCGTCTCCGCCTCGGTGGCGTCGTCGAGCACGTCGCCGGTGTCCGCCAGCACGGTGGTTCGCCCGCGGCTCGTGAAGCGGTACACGGGCTGGCCGTTGATCGTCTGCAGGACGACGCGGCCTCCGCCCGGCGCGAGGTTGCCCTTCTCCGCCGCCTCGGCGGGTGTCAACCGCACACGGCTCCAGTCGAGCGCCGGCATGTGCGCGAGCCGTTCCGCGGGCGACACCACCGGCATCACGCCGGCGTACATCATCCCGATGCCCGAGACGAACCACGAGACGAACAGCAGCCCGAGGGCGATGCCCAGGTAACGGTGAATCAGAATCAGCCACTTCCTGAACCAGGTCATCGCCTGTATCGTTTACTTGTAGCGCGGGCCTTTCAGGCCCGCGTTCGACGGCGGCCCTGAAAGGGCCGCCCTACGTCTGAATATATGCGCGCGATTGTATTAGATAAAGACCGCGTCACGGCACGCGGCGACTACCCCGAACCCGAAACTCGGAGCGGCGAGGTGCTGGTCAAGGTCCTCTCCGCGGGCGTCTGCGAGACGGACCTCCAGCTCGTGCGCGGCTACATGGGATTTCAGGGCGTGCTCGGCCACGAGTTCGTCGGCGTGGCCCAGGCGGGCCCGCTGGCCGGCCGCCGCGTCGTCGGCGAGATCAACTGCAGCTGCCACGAGTGTGACACGTGCCGCGCGGGCCATCCCAGCCACTGCCCGCGTCGCTCGGTCCTCGGCATCCTGAACCACGACGGCGCGTTCGCGGACTTCATCGCCGTGCCGCAGCGCAATCTCCACGCCGTGCCGGACTCACTGCCGACCGACGTGGCCGTCTTCACCGAGCCGGTCGCCGCCGCCTTCCAGATTCCGGCCCAGCTGACGATCGGCCGACAGGATCGGGTGGTCGTCCTGGGCGACGGACGTCTGGGGAACCTCTGCGCGCAGGTCCTGGCCAGGCTCTCGAGCCGTGTGCTGGTGATCGGGAAGCACTCGAGCAAGCTCGAACTGCTGCGGCCGCTGGGCATCCCGACCTCCCTGCTGTCGGACCTGCCGGCGGAACGGTCGGCGGACGTCGTGGTGGACTGCACCGGATCGCCAACGGGACTGCCGGAAGCGCTGCGGATCGTCCGCCCTCGCGGCACGATCGTCCTCAAGACGACGGTCGCCGGCGACCAGACGATGGCGTGGGCGCCGGTCGTGATAGACGAGGTGACGATCGTCGGGTCGCGCTGCGGTCCGTTCGACCGCGCGCTGGCCGCGCTTGACCGTGGCGAAGTCAGCGTGCTGCCGCTCGTGTCCGGACGATTTGATCTGTCGAAGGGTGTCGAGGCGCTCGCGCACGCCTCGAGCAAGTCGGTGATGAAGGTGCTGCTGGACGTTAGTACGTAGGGCGGGGCTTTTAGCCCCGCCTGCATGGCGGGCCTGAAAGGCCCGCCCTACGTTCTGAAAGGCCCGCCTTACGTTCCACAGCCGGCACCGAGCATCTGAAGCGACGTCAGGTTGATGCGGGCGTCCGCCTGGTCTTTGTACAAGAGCCCGCGGGCTTCCATCTTGTGCCCCAGGTGCCCTTCCGGCTTGAACGGCACGACGCTGACCAGCTGAAAGGTCTGAGCGCCAAGAGCCTTGCCCTGCGCCGTCTTGATCGCCGCCGCGGTCGGCTCTTCATCGCGCGTCAACACCGGCTCGCTCGTGCTCGTGAGCGTCCAGGCCTTGTTCGTCGCCTGCGTCAGACACCCCACCACCTGCACCAGCGAGAAGTTGGGAATCGTCGCGGTCGCGCCCTTCCGGACCAGGTCGATGATGCCGAGCGCCTCGGCATCCGCGCGCAGCTCCGTCTTGCCGGCCGGGAAACTGTTCTGCTGCAGCAGGTAGGCCACGATATCGATCTTCGCGTCGTCGGTCGACTCGTTGGGCGAGTTGGGAGGCATCGTCTCGCGGATCTTGTCGAACAGCGTCGCGACGCTGCCGTTGTCCCAATGCGCCAGGAAATCGTCGCCCTTCAGCATGGGCCCGCGGTCGCCCGTCAGGTCGAGCTTGTGGCACCCGCCGCAGCGTCCCGTGAGAAAGTTCTGCTTGCCACGTTCGGCCTGCGCCTCGGTGAACACACCGTCGAACGTTGTCTTCCGCGCGATCTTGATCTCGTCGAGCGCGCGCATGTCGGCCTTCAACTCGGCGTTGCCGGCGGGCATGCCGTTCATCGACATGATGTACGCGAGCACGTCCGCCTTGATTTCGTCGCTCAGGAGCGACGGACCGTCCTGCGGCATCGTGTCGCGAATGAACATGAACAGGCTGGAGAGGCCCTCGTTGTCGTACTTCGACCAGAACGGGGTGCCCTTGAGCGCCGGTCCGCGCTGTGAGCCAGCGAGCTCGACGTTGTGGCATCGCGCGCAGGACCGCTCGAACGGCTCCTTGCCGCGAGCCGCCTGGGCGCTCGTGTAGACGCCGTCCCAGATCTTTTTCTCAGGTGCCGCCGCCTGCTGAGCGGCAGGCCTGGCCGAAGCTGCGGAAACGATCAGCAGCCCCACCGCCACGGCCGCGCCGAACAACGGAATCCTTCGAGACATGTCCTTCAGTCCTTGCTACTGCGCTTTCGCGCGCTCAATGACGATGGGCTCGAGCTGCTCGGGCGTCCGGCTCAGTTCCTTCGCGCCGCTGGGGAACTTGTTGGCTTGCAGCAGATACGCCACGACATCCACGTACGCTCCGGTGCCGAGGCTGCCGGGCTTGTCCTTGGGCATCGAACGCTTCACCGTGTCGAAGAGCTCCTTGACAGACTTGCCGTTCCACTCGGTCATGAACGAATCGAGCACCAGCGAGGGGATTTCCTCGACCTGGTCGCCGGACATGTCGGGGCCGTGGCACTGCTCGCAGGAACGCCCGTACTGCCGCTCGCCGCGAGCCGCCTGCGCCTCGGTGTACACGCCGTCCCAGACGGACTGTTTTGCCGGCGGATTCTGCGCTAACACGCCGGCGCCGGCCGCGAACGCAGCCAGGGCGGCGATGACGGTCGCTTTCCGCCACTGCAGGTATCGTGTAGTCACTGGAACGGCCGGCCGCGCTGCTACTGCTGGTTCGCGGCGCCCGGAGCCGGGCCTCCCGCCATCAACGAGCGCAAGAGGGTCGCCATCGTCTCGCGCGGTCCGCCGCCGCCCCCGCGCCGGCCGCCGCCGCCCCCTGCTCCGCCGCCAACGCCCATGGCGATGTCGAGCGGGGTCCGGCCCTGCTTGTTCTTCATGTCGAGTTTGGCGCCGTTGTCTGCGAGATACTTGACGACCTTTTCGGCGCCGCGCTGTACGGCCGAATGTATCGCCGTCGTGCCGTTCGTATTGAACGCGTTGATGTCCACGCCGCGATCGAGGCACAGCTTGATCGCTTCGATCGAGCGCTCCTCGGTCACCGGAATCGCGACCGCGTACGCGCCGACGACGGCTCCGCCGGCGGCCGAGATCATGAGCACGGTCGAGCGATCCTTGAGTGTGAGCTTGGGATCCGCGCCCGCGTCGAGCAGCATCTTCATGAGCTGCAGGTCGTTGCTCTTGGCGGCGCGGGCCAGCGGCGTCGTGCCCTCGCCGAGCGACGCGTCGCCGGTCGGCGTGTGATGGCGGCCGATGATCGGCCGCTTCAGCCGGGCGTTCACGTTCGCGCCCTTCGCGATCAGCATCTTCGCGATGTCCGCGGAGTCGAGCTTGTCGACGAGCTTGGGCGACGGCCGGCTCAGCATCGGACCCATCGTGTGCATGTCCACGGCGGAATAGAGCGCCGTGGTGCCGGTGCTGTCGGCGACGTTCGGATCCGCGCCGCGTTCGATCAGGATGGCGGCCGTATCGAAGTGCGCGTTGATGATGGCGTACATCAGGGCCGTCGTACCGTCCGGGTCGCTGGCGTTCAGGTCCGCCTTGAGGTCGGCCAGCGCGGTGACCGCATCAGCGGCGCCGTCGCGCGCCGCATACATGAGCGGCGTCCAGCCGCCGCGCGGCAGGACCGTGACCACCATCCCCGACGTTTCCCACTTGAATTCCGGAAAGCTCAGGAGCTTCGAGCGCTCGTTCGTGTCCGCGCCGAGCGACACGAGGGTTCTGACCGCGGCGGCGTTGTTCTGTGCCGCGGCCCACATCAGCGCGCTCTGCCCCTGCCAGTTCTCCCTGGCGTCGATCTTCGCGCCTGTCTCGACGAGCAGCTTGATGCTGTCGACGTTGCCCGTGCGGGCGGCCGTCATCAGAGCCGTCTCGCCCTCCGGCAGCGCGCTGTTCGGGTTCGCACCGGCCTTGAGGAGCGCCGCCACGACGGTCGGGTCTCCGTTCTGGGCCGCGAGGAGAATCGGCGTCATCCCGTAGCGGCTGACAGCGTTGACCTTGGCTCCCGCGCGGAGCAGCATCTGCACGGTCGGCACGTCGTTGGCGCGCACGGCCCAGTGCAGCGCCGTCATGCCGTCGGCCTCGGCCGCGTTGACGTCCGCCTTCTGGGCGATGAGCGCCTTCACCGCCGCCGTGTTGCCCTGCTTCACCGCATCCACGACGCGGATGCCGTTTCCGCCGGCAGCGCCGAGGCTGATGGCGGCCGACGCCACCAGCAGCCCGGCATAGTGTGCGGTTCTCATCTAGATCTCCACGCGGCCGGTGCTGAGCGCTCCGAACTTGTCGATCTCGCAGCCGAACTTGTTGGCGAAGTCGACCATCAGGTTCGCGATCGGCGTTTCCTTGGGCGTCTGGATATGACGGTTGCCCTTCACCAGCCCCGCGCCGCCGCCGACGATGGCCGTCGGGATGTTCAGACGCGAGTGGATATCGCTCTCGCTCATGCCGCTGCCGTACAGAATCAGCGAGTGATCCAGCAGCGAGCCGTCGCCGTCCGGCGTCTCCTTCAGCTTCTTCACGAACTTGGCGAAGAGCGCCATGTGATACGTGTTCAGCTTCACGAGGTTCGCGATCTTCTCCGGGTTGTTGCCGTGGTGCGACATCGAATGGTGCGGCTCGGCGATGCCGATGTTCGGGTACACGCGCTGGCTGGCGTCGCGGCTCATCATGAAGGTGAACACCTTCGTGACGTTCGCTTCGTAGGCCAGGGCCAGCAGGTCGAACTGCAGGCCCACGTGCTCCTCGAACGACTCCGGCACGCCAATCGGCGCGTCCGGCACGGTCACCGTCGTCGTCGCCTGCTTCTCCGCTTTCTGGATGCGGGCTTCGATCTCGCGGACGTTCTCGAGGTAGTCGCTCAGCCGCGTCTTGTCCTTCGGGCCGAGGCCGCCCTGGAGGTCCTTCACGTCGTCTCTGACCGAGTCGAGGATGCTCTTGTCGGTTTGCATCCGCGCGAGGCGCTGGGCGCTCGTGCCCGCCCGCCCGAACATGCGTTCGAAGGTGACGCGCGGGTTGATCTCCATCGGCAGGGGGGTCTTCTCGTTGGCCCACGACAGCGTGTTCATGTAGGCGCACGCGTACTGTGTGTCGCAGCCGCCGACGTAGCCGGTGAAGTCTTCCGTGGCCAGCTCGAGCGACGGATAGACCGTGTCGCCGCCGATCTGCTTGGCGATGACCTGGTCGATCGTGATGCCGTTGTGCACGTCTTCCGCGATCGTGCGCTTCGGGATGACGCCGCTCAGCCACGCAGCCACGGTCGTGGCGTGTCCGTCGAGCGGGTCGCACAGCTCGGAGACGATTGTCACGTGATCGCGGAACGGCTCGAGCGGCTTCAGAATCGGCGTGAACTCGAAGTTCGCGCCCGCTCCCTTCGGCGTCCAGAAGCCCGGCCGTTCACCGAGCGGCACGAAAATCGCGCCGAACCGCCGCTGCGGATTGGCCGCCGTCTTGGCCGTGGCTGTCAGGGCCGGCACCATCGATTCGAGCAGCGGCAGCGCCAGCGTGACACCCATGCCGCGCAGGAACGTCCGCCGGGGCAACGACAGCTTTGTGATGAACATGGTCACGGGCTCCTTAGTTGACGTTTTCCATCAGTTGGCCGCGGCGGCCCTGACGGCTGGATTCTCGATGTCCGTGGAGACTCTGACGCGCTTCTGAAATGCGGTGCTGTTGACGACGCCCAGGATCAGCGACGAGAAACGGTAGTCCTGCCCGGCCGACTCGCGCACGATGCGGCGCACTTCGGGCTGGTCGTAGTACGCGAGGCCGCGGCCGAGGGCGTAGACCATCAGCTTCTCGGCCACCGTGCCGACGAAGAGATCGGACTGGCGTAGCAGCGCCTGCCGCAGCGTGACCACGCCGTCCACCTTCGTGCCGTCGAGCAACTCGCCCGAGGCGTTGATGGGGCTCCCGAGCGTCCCGCCATCGCGCGTGCGCCACGCGCCGACGGCGTCGAAGTTCTCCATCGACAGCCCGATGGGGTCCATGATCTTGTGGCACGCCGCGCACACCGGGTTCTTGCGGTGCTCTTCCATGCGCTCGCGCATCGTCAGAATCTTGCCGCCGCGGTTCGCGTCTTCGTTGAGCGGCGGCACGTTGTTCGGCATCGGCGGCACGGGCGCGCTCAGGAGGTTGTCGAGCACCCACTTGCCGCGCACGACAGGCGAGGTGCGGTCCGCGTGCGACGTGACCATGAGAATCGCGCCCTTGCCGAGCAGCCCCTTGCGCGCGTCGTCGGCCAGCGTGACGCGCCGGTAGTGGCTGCCGTAGATGTTGGGCACGCCGTAGTGCTTCGCGAGCCGTTCGTTGAGGAACGTGTAGTCGGCCTTCAGCAGATCGAGGACGTTTCTGTCTTCCCGCAGGATGCTCCGGAAGAACAATTCGGTCTCGCGCTGGAACGCCTGCCGCAGGTTGTCGTCGAAGTCCGGAAATTCGAGCGAGTTCGGCTGCAGGCTCTTCAGGTTGCGCAGGTAGAGCCACTGGCCCGCGAAGTTGGAAACGAGCGCCTCGGCCTTCTCGTCGGCCAGCATGCGCCGCACCTGTTGCGTGAGCACGGCCGGCGTGTGCAGCGTGCCCTGGGCCGCGACGCGCAGCAGCTGATCGTCCGGGATGCTGCTCCACAGGAAGAACGACAGGCGCGACGCGAGCTCGAGGTCGCTGATGCGGTACATCTGCCCCGGCAGCGCGCCGGCTGGATCGCGCTCGACCCGGAACGAGAACTTCGGGCTGGCGAGGATGCGCTGCAGCGCGGTCTGGATCCCCGTTTCGAACGTCCCCAGCTTCCGGCCCTTCAGGAAGAACTCGTGCAGGCGCTCGAGGTCTGCGCTGCTCACCTGGCCGCGGTAAGCACGGCGCGCGAGCGTCGAGACGATGCGACGCGCGCACGCGTCTTCCGTGACGGACTGGGAGGGACGACAGACGAAAATCTTGCGGCGGCTCGGCGTGTCGCCCGGCCCCGTCGGGTTGAACGGCCCCGTGAGCGTGAACGTATCGAGGTGCGGGTGCCCGATCGTGTCCAGCGTGTCGTTCGAGCTGCGGACGAATGGCTGGAGCCGCAGCGGGTTGATCGCGTCGCTCCGCTCGAGGAACGCCGCCGTGATGACGTGCGGGCCCGCTTTGAGCGGGATGCGAACGTGCGCCCGCGCCTCCACGTCGTCACCCGCCTTCGTCATGTTTTTCAGGTTGGCGCGGAAGTCCTCCTCGCCGCCCACGCGCGACACGTGCACGCGCACGCCGTCCACCGTGTATTCGAGCTGGTGCTCGTACTCGAGCCCGCGCACGACGCCGAGGTTCGTCCGGAACAATTTGATCGAGAAATCGTACGTGCCGTCGAGCGGCAGCGTCGTTTTCGCGAGGATCCCGCCCACAGTGCCGACCGGCAGGCCTTCGATGTGAATATCCTGCGACGCGTCCTGGCGGATGCGGAACACTTCGCCGGCCGGGCCGGTGTCCGGGTCGCCGACCGCGAGCGAGCTGATCTTGCCGGCCGCTGCCAGATACCGCTCGAGCAGCACGGGCGACACGCCCAGCGCATCGGCGATATTGTCGAACCCGTAAGCCGCGTCGTCGGGCGGCAACAGCGCCGAAGCGTCCACGTCGAGCCCGAGCAGATCGCGAATCGCGTTCGAGGTACTCGGCGCGGTTCAGCCGATGCACGAGCGGCCGGCCCGGGTTCGGGTGCGCCGCCGCTTCGCGGTCGAGAGTCGTCGTGAGGTACGAAACGAGCGCCGCGCGGGCATCCGCGTCGGGCTGCGGCGATCCCTGGGGCGGCATCATCCCGACGCGCACCTTCCGGACCACGCGTTCCCACACGTCAGCCGCGGCGACCGGGGCCGCGATGTCGGCTTTTTCGAGGGAGAGCCCGCCGGTTTTGGCGCGGTCGTTATGGCACGTCACGCAGTATTTCGTGACGACGGCGCCGTGATCCGGGGCGGCGGCCGGACGCGCGGGAGCCTGGCCCGCTCCGAGCGGGACGCACGTGATTGCCAGGAAGCCGGCGAGCGCCACGACGCGATTGCGCATCTATTCCCCTAGCTCAGGCGGCCGCCCGCCGCAGGCACAGCTCTAGTTCGCGCCCCCGGCGCGTCAGCGCCTACGGGGCGGTCTTATTCACCGAAAAAGGTAACAGAGTTGTCGTCAAAAACCCAATCAAAAGCCGCTCTAAGCCCCTGGCGAAGATCGGACGAACCGACCTCCCGAAGGTCTAGCCCAATCGGGGCATACGGTGACATTCCGGCGCAGAAATTCAGCCCCCTGCGGTTGCGTGCCGCCCACGGCGGGTGCGAGTCGATTCTTTCCGTCAATAAAGCTCATTTCAATCCGGTTCAGGTCGATTTGAATACTGGTTTAGTGCAAAGTACAGTAGCGCTCGCTCGCAAATCATCGTCCGGAGGCTGAATGCGCGCGTTCGCCGTGGTGTGTTGTCTGCTGATGGGGTCCCTGGCCTTGAAAGAAACGTCCCTGTCTGCACAGGTCGGAAGCGCGACCGTAACCGGCGTCGTCAGAGACCAGGCTGGCGCCGCCGTTCCGGGCGCCGCGGTGACCGTAACCAGCGTCGGCACCAACCGGCCTCGGGTGGTGACCACGAGTTCCGTGGGCGTCTACACGGCGCCCGGCCTGCCGCCGGGCGGCTATCGCATCGACGTGGAACTCTCCGGCTTCAAGCCCATGCGGCACGAGGCCATCCGCGTCGCCACCGGGCAGACGATTCGGCTCGATTTCGAGCTCAGCGTCGGAGATGTTCGCGAGCAGCTGACGGTGACGGGCGATACGCCGCTGCTCCGGGCGGAATCGGCCAGCCTCGGCACGGTGATCGAAAACGACCAGGTCGTACAGCTGCCACTGAACGGACGAACGTTTATCACGCTGGCGACACTCGCTCCTGGCGTCGCGCTGCCTCCGGGCACACAGCTGCCGCGGATCAACGGCGGCCGGCCGCGAACGAACGAGTATCTGTTCGACGGCATCTCGGTGCTGCAGCCGGAGCCCGGCCAGGTCGCCTACTTTCCGATCATCGACGCGATCCAGGAGTTCAAGATCGAGAGCAACAGCCCGCCCGCCGAGTTCGGCCGGTTCAACGGCGGCGTCGTCAACCTCACGACGAAGTCGGGGGCGAACGCGTTCCATGGCAACGCGTTCGAGTTCTTCCGGAACAACGCGCTCAATGGCACGAACTACTTCCAGACCGCGCTCCAGACGAAGCCGGATTACGACCGGAGCCAGTTCGGCGGTACCGCCGGCGGCCCGATCGTCAAGGACCACACGTTCTTCTTCGTGGACTACCAAGGTCAGCGTCAGACGATCGGCCGCACGGTGACATCAACCGTTCCGACCCTGTTGCAGCGCCAGGGCGTCTTCACCGAGGCGATCGGCGGACGTGTACCGGTCATCTACGATCCCGCGACGACGGTGGGCTCGGTGCGCACGCCGTTTGCCGGCAACACGATCCCCGTGGGCCGCATCGACCCCGTGTCGCTGTCGCTGCTGCAGCGATATCCGTTGCCTACTGCGGCGGGCACGGCGAACAACTTCTCGCGCACCGTCGGCGAGGTGGACGATCAGGACCAGTGGGATGTTCGTATCGACCACCGCTTTCCGTCGAACCGCGACTCGCTGTTCGGCCGGCTGACTTACTTCCGCGACGGCTTCGTCCCGGTGACGCCCTTGCCCGAGGGCAGCGGCGTGACGACGGGGACGCTGGGTCCGCAGGATACGACGGCGTGGGCGTTCGCCTCGAACTACCAGCGCACGTTTTCCAACAGCCTCCTGAACGAACTCCGCATCGGGCAGACCAGCCGGACTGTGGCGCGGTCGGCGGCGCAGCTCACGACTTCCGCCGGCAACGCCTTGAACATCCCCGGCATTCCCTCGACGGCGAAGTTTCCGAATACTTTGCCGACGTTCCTGATTGCCGGCTACCAGCAGCTCGGATCGCCGGCCAACACGGCGTCCGACTTCCGCACGAGCGTGTCTGAGGTGGCCGACTCGCTGACGTGGGTCAAAGGGCGCCATTCGCTGAAGATGGGATTCGACTGGCGGTGGGAACGCCTGGACGTCATCCAGCCGCCGTCCCCGACCGGGTCGTTCACGTTCAGCAACCTGTTCACCGACCAGCCCAACGTCGCCAACACGGGCACGCCGCTCGCCAGCTTCCTCCTGGGCCAGGTCCAGAATCTTTCGATCGATCTGCAGCAGTCGCAGATTCAGGAGCGGGCCCGCTTCCAGGAATACTTCATCCAGGACGACTGGAAAGTCAGCGATCGCCTCACGATCAATCCTGGGCTGCGGTACACGCTCAACTTCCCGTCAAACGAGATCAACGGCCAGACGGCGGTGTTCAACCTGCAGACGCAGCAGCTCGAGTACCCGGGCGACCAGCCCGTGCGGCCGCTGAAGAAAGACAATTTCGGGCCCCGCCTCGGCCTCTCCTACCGGCTGACCGACAAGACCATCATCGGCTCGGGCTACGGCATGGTGTGGATCGAAATGGCCGGCATCACGACGCCGTTCACGACCCCGACGTTTCCCTTCCTCCAGACCGTGACGCAGCGCACGCTCGACAACCTGACGCCGGCCTTCGTGCTGCAGAGCGGGCCGAGCGTCGCGCCCATCGCGCCGACACCGGGCGCGGGCCTGGGGCAGGGCGTGTTCTCCGTCAACGCGGGCCTGGGATCGGGCTACGTGCAGCAATGGAACGTCTCGGTCCAGCGCGAGCTCTCGAGGAACACCACGTTCGAGGCGGCCTATGTCGGGTCGATCATCACGAACGTCGGGCTGCCCGACACGAACCTGAACCAGCTGACCACCAGCCAGCTGGCTATTGGCTCCCCACTGCTGCAGCGCGTGCCGAACCCGTACTTCGGCCTGGTCCCGCGCTCATCGTCTCTCGGCGATCCGACGATCACGGTCGGCCAGCTGATGAAGCCCTTCCCCTCCTACACGACCGTCAGCGTGTACCGCAACAACGTGGGCACGACGCGGTACGACGGCCTCGAGCTGAGCGTGCGCCAGCGACTCTCGCGCGGCCTGCAGTACTCGGTTGCCTACACGCGCTCGAAGCTCGTCGACGATGCGTCGTCCGTGTTCGACGCGTCGATTCTGACCGGACCGGTGGCCAACTACCCCGTCGCCGACAGCTTCAACCGCTCCGGCGAGCGCGACTACTCGACCGGCGACATCCCGCACGTCTTCGTGTCGTCGGCCATCTGGGATCTGCCCTTCGGGCCCGGGCGCGCGCACGAACCGAACGGTATCCTCGGCGCGATCGCGCGGGACTGGATGGTCGTCGGCCTCGTGACCCTCCAGTCCGGCGTGCCGGTCGCGGTCACGCAGACCACCAACTTCAACGCGTTCGCCGGCTTCGGCACGCAACGGCCGAACCTGGCCGGCGATCCGACGCTGCCGGCCGGCCAGCGCACCGCGGCCCACTGGTTCAACACCGCGGCCTTTTCGATTGCGCCGCAGTTCACCATCGGGTCGGCCTCACGCAACCCGGTGCGCGGGCCCTCGTACCAGGATGTGGACCTCTCGGTCGTCCGCCGGGTGCCGGTCAGCCGGGGCCAGTCGCTCGAGTTCCGCGCCGAGATCTTCAACCTGCTGAACACAGTCAACCTCGGCGCGCCGGCCGCCGTGGCGGGCGCGGCGAACTTCGGGACCATCACGACCGCCCTCGATCCGCGCGTCGTGCAGCTGGCCGTCAAATACGTCTTCTAGAATCGGCTATAATCGGTTTGATTCGGCATGACGTCTGTACGCCTTACGACGCTCGTCGTCCTGGTGTCAGCGGCGGTCGTTGCCGCCGCCCAGCCGCCCGCACCGGCGCTCGCCGTCGCGGCGGCGTCCGACCTGCAATCGGTTCTGCCGGCGCTGGCTTCCCGCTTCGAGCGCGAGACCTCCCGCCGGGTCACGCTGACGTTCGGGTCGTCCGGGAACTTCTTTTCGCAGATTCAGAACGGCGCGCCCTTCGATCTCTTCTTCTCCGCCGACGTGGACTACCCGCGGCGGCTGGAGGCCGCCGGCCTGACCGAGCCGGGCACGCTCCAGCCGTACGCCATCGGACGGCTCGTGCTGTACGCGAGCACAGCGTCCAGGCTTGATCTTGGGCTCGATCTCGGGCGCGGGCTCGCCGTCCTGACCGATGCGCGCGTGCGGCGCATCGCGATCGCCAACCCGGAACACGCGCCGTACGGCCGCGCGGCCGTTGCCGCGCTGACGCACGAGCGGCTCTACGACCAGGTCCGCGCCAAGCTCGTGCTCGGCGAGAACATCTCGCAGGCCGCGCAGTTCGTGCAGTCGGGCAATGCCCAGGCCGGGCTGCTCGCGCTCTCGCTCGCGCTGGCGCCGGCCCTTCGCGCGAGCGGCACGTACGTTGATGTGCCGGCATCGTTCTATCCGACGATCGAACAGGCCGCCGTGGTCATCAAGGCGTCGAGCCGCAAGGACGCGGCGCGCCAGTTCCTGGCGTTTCTCGGCCGGCCCGAGATCGTGCAGATGCTGAACGACGCCGGGTTTCTTCCGCCGCGGCCGGCTGCGGCCGCCCGCTGATCATGGATTGGACCGCCATCGCGCTGAGCGTCAGGCTGGCCGCCCTTGTGTCGGCGCTCCTGCTCGTCATCGCGCTGCCCATCGCGTACTGGCTGACGTTCAGGCGCAGGCGCTGGACATTTCTCGTCGAGGCCATCGTCGCGCTGCCGCTGGTGCTGCCGCCGACCGTTCTCGGGTTCTACGTCCTGCTCGCCATCGGGTCGCGCAGCCCGGTCGGCCGGCTGTGGACCGCGTGGACCGGTCACGGTCTCGCGTTCACCTTCCAGGCGCTGGTGCTCGCGTCGGTCGTCTACAGCCTCCCGTTCGCGGTGCAGCCGATCAGCGCCGCGTTCGCACGCATCGATTCGTCCCTGCTCGAGGCGTCGGCGATGCTCGGCGCCTCGCCGTGGCGGACCTTCGTCCGCATCACGCTGCCGCTCGCAAAGGAGGGCATTCTCGCCGGCGCGGTTCTGAGCTTCGCGCACACGCTCGGCGAGTTCGGCGTCGTGCTGATGGTCGGCGGCAACCTGCCCGGCGTCACGCGCACGATTTCCATCTCGATCTACGACCAGGTGCAGGCGTTTGAGTACACGGCGGCGAACCAGACCGCGTTGCTGCTGCTCGTCTTCTCGTTCCTCGTCCTCGCCGCCGTCTACGCCCTGCAGCGGCGGCCCTGGTCGGTGTCGCCCCTTTGAGTGTCGCACGCGACGTGAATGACGTGAGTGAGGCCGGCCGGGCGCTCGCCGTCACGGTCCGGAAACGGCTCTCGCCGGAGTTCACGCTCGACGTTTCGTTCTCCGCCCCGCCGGGCATCACGATCGTTTTCGGCGAGTCCGGGTCCGGCAAGAGCACGCTGCTCAGGACAGTCGCCGGCCTGATCGAGCCGGACGCCGGCCATATCGCGGTCGGTGAGCGACGCCTGTACAACTCGGCGGCGGCCGAGCACGTGCCGGCCGGCCAGCGTCAGATCGGATACGTGTTTCAGCATCTCGCGCTGTTCCCCCACATGAGCGTCGCGGCCAACATCGAGTATGGGCTCGCGCACCTGCCCGCCGACCAGCGGCGCGCGCGCGCACACGCCGTCGCCGAGTCGTTCCGGATCGCGCACGTGCTGTCGCGATTGCCGGCGGCCACCTCCGGCGGCGAACGCCAGCGCGTCGCGCTCGCGCGCTCCCTCGTCACCGATCCGGTCGTGCTGCTGCTCGACGAACCGCTGACCGCGCTCGATCACGCGACCGCGTCGCACATCATCGACGACCTGCGCGCCTGGAACGCCGCCCACGGCATCCCGATTCTCTACGTCACACACGCGCACCGCGAGGCGTTCGCGCTCGGGGAACGCCTCGTCTTCCTCGACGGCGGCCGGATCGTCGCGACGGGCACGCCGCACGAGATTCTCGACTCGCCCGCCTCCGAGCCGCTCGCCCGTCTCGCCGGGTTCGAGAACCTGTTCAGCGGCGTGATCGTGGAACGCCGGCCGGAGGCTGGCACGATGCAGTGCCGGCTCCTCGGGCCGGGGCCCGGCCCTGACGCCGGCGCGGGCGCGGAGATCGAGGCCCCGCTCGCGCATGGAGAATCCGGCGATCGGGTCCGCCTGGCCATCCGCGCGGGCGACATCCTGCTCGCGGTCGAGGAGCCCAGGGGCCTGAGCGCAAGAAATATTCTGCGCGGCCAGATCGTGTCGCTCGCGCGCGAAGGTCCGACGGTGCACGCGGTCGTCGACGCCGGCGCGCGGTTTCAGGTCCACCTGACGCCGGGCGCGCGCGACGCGCTCCGCCTCGGCGCGGGCGATCATGTCTGGCTGATCATCAAGACGTATTCGTTTCGAATCGTTTCATCATGATACGATTCAAGGTGATTATCTGAATGCACCCGAAAGGCTGAATCCCATGGCGCTTCTCACCGTTCGCGCGGCGGCCGATCGGCTCGGCATCGGCTACTCGACGCTCAAGCAGTGGATCTATCAGGGACGGATCCGCACGACGCACACCGCCGGCGGCCATCACCGCATCGCGGACGCCGAAGTCGACCGGTTCGTGGCGCGGCAGACGCCGGCTGACAGCCCCGGCGCCCGCCCCTCAGGCGCCACCGGCCTGATTGTCGCGCTGAGCGGCCGCAACAGGCTGCGCGGCTTCGTGGAAGAAGTCCGCAGCGACGGCCTGCTCGGGCAGGTGCGCCTGCGCATCGGCGATCAGCGGTTGACGGCGGTGATCACCGGCGACGCCATCCAGGAGCTGAAACTGCGGCGCGGCGACGAAGCCGTCGCGATCATCAAGTCCACCGAAGTCATGATCGCCCGCGAAGCGGAGCTGCCGGCCGAACCGAAGCGGCGGGCGGCCCGCCCCAAACGCCGTAAGTGAGAACGTAGAACGCAGAGCACGCGGAGCCCGCAGAGAAAGCCATCTAAATCTTGTCCGCTTAGAGCTTCTCCGCGATCTCTGCGATCTCCGCGTTCAACGTCGTCTTCGTCTTACTTGATCGCAAACACCCAGATGGCCCCGCCCTCGGGCACTTCCGGGAAGTCGCCGGGGCGTAGGGCGTTCAACTGCGTCTCCATCCCCTGTGAATCAACGCCCCACCCGGACTGCACGGCGACGTATTGGCGGCCGCCGGCGAGAAACGACGTCGGCTGGCCGATGATGCCCGAGTTGGTCGGAAACCTCCACAGCAGCTTGCCGTTTTTGGCGTCAAACGCGTGGAACTCGCGGTCGTTGGTCCCGCCGGAAAATACCAGCCCGCCTCCGGTCGCGAGCATCGGGCCCCAGTTCGGCGACGTGGCGTAGGTGTGCGTCCATACGCGCTTGCCCGTGTCGATGTTCCACGCCTGCACTTCGCCGACGTGGTCGGCGCCTGCCGCGATGGAAAACGTATAGGTCGCGCCGACATAGCGCTGCCCCGGAGAATACGACACGGGCGCGCCGGTCATCGTCTCGCAGAGGTTTTCGTTCGCCGGGATGTAGAGGAGCCGCGTCCTGGGGCTGAACGCGACCGGCGGCCAGTTCTTGCCGCCCCAGAGCGACGGGCAGAACGTCGCCTGCCTGCCCGTACCGGGCTTGTGGTCCGGATCGACGTCGGGCCGCCCGGTCTTCGGATCGAGGCTCTTGAACACGTTCTGCTTCACGTACGGCGTGCCCTCGACGAACCCGATCGGACCGTTCGACCGCTCGAGAAACCACAGGTACCCGTCGCGCGCCACGTCGATCAGTCCCTTGACCATCCGCCCGTTGCGCGTGTAGTCGGCGAGAATCGGCGGCGAGACCTCGTCCCAGTCCCACGAATCGTTCGGGTGGTACTGGTGATGGCCTTTGATGGCGCCGGTCGCGACATCGATCGCCAGCGTCGACGAGGTGTAGAGGTTGTCGCCCGGACGCTGGTCGCCCATCCACGGGCCGCCGTTCCCGGTCCCCCAGTACGCCAGGTTCGTCTCCGGATCGTAATTGCCGGTCACCCACACCGACCCGCCGCCGGTCTTCCACTGATCGCCCTGCGGCCAGGTGGCGCTGCCGGGCTCGCCCGGCGCGGGCACCGTGTACGTCTTCCACGCCGGCTTGCCGGTGTCGGCGTCGAACGCCGCGATGAATCCGCGGACGCCGAGTTCGCCGCCCGACGCGCCGACCATCACCTTGCCGTCCGCCACCAGGGGCGCGACCGACATGTAGTAGCCGTTCCGATTCTCGTCCACCTTCGCCGTCCAGACTTCCTTGCCCGTCGTGGCGTCGAGGGCGACGAGGACGGCTTCGGCCGCCGCGAAGTACACCTTGTTGCCGTAGAGGCCCACCCCGCGGCTCGTGCGGTGCAGCTGGATCACTTCGTCCGAGAGCGGCCGCCGATAACGCCATAACTGCGCACCGGTTTTCGCGTCGAGCGCGATCACCTGGTTGCCCGGCGTCGCGACGAACATCACGCCGTTGTTCACCATGGGCGGCGCCTGGTGCCCGCTTCGCTCGCCGGTCGCGAATACCCAGACGGGCTGAAGCCGCGTGACGTTGCCGGGCGTGACCTGCTCGAGCGGGCTGTAGCCCCAGCCGTCGTAGGTCCGGCGCACCGAGAGCCAGTCGCCGTCGTCCGGTTTCTTCAGACGCTCCGCGGTGACCGGCTTATAGCTCTGAAGAATGGCGGGCACGGGCGCCGGCGGCGCCGGCTGCTGCGACAGCAGCGTCACCATCGACGCGTTGAGCAGGCCCGCAACCGCGCAGGTTGCCGCCGCCCCGCCGACTACCTTCATCGTGCGCATCAGGCATCTCCTCGGAATTTCGCAGCATGCGACATCACGGCTGCTCGAAGCCCACGCGCGTGGTGAACGGTTTCGCCACGGCCAGCTTCCCATCGATCGTCTGCAGCGGCAGCGCCGGCAGCGCCCGCGGGGCGGGGCCGTCGGCGACGCGCGCGCCGTCCTTCGGGTCGAACTTGGAATAGTGGCACGGGCAGGACAACATCTGCTCGTCGGCGTGCCAGTCGATGACCTCGCAGCCCGTGTGCGTGCAGATCGCGGTGTAGGCCACCACTCCGTCGGCGGCGCGCGCACGCGTCTCGAGGCTGAGCGTCGACGGATCGAGGCGCAGCAGCAGGATGCGGTTCAGCCGCGATCCGTTTCGCACCGTTCCATCCATCGGATCGAGCGGCCAGGCCATGGTCTGCGTCCCGCCGGCCGGCACATCGTCCGGCGTCAGCGGTTTCGCGCCCGGCGCGTCGACCTTGACGAGGAAATCGCCCTCTTTCGGCCGGATCGCCGCCGCGTCGCCCTGCGCGCCGAAAGCCTGGCCATTGACAAGAAGCAGGGCCGCGCCCCCCTTCAACACCGCGCGCCGTCCCACGCCGTTCTTCGCCAAGATCACCCTCCGAACGCAGGCGCAGTCTATCAGGTAGTAGACTGCGCCCCATGGCGATCTTGTCTCGGCGCCAGGCGCTCGCCGCGGCCGCTCTTCCCTTTGCCCTCTGCCCTTTGCCCTCTGCCCTTCTCTCAGCGCAGCCAGTCGTCCGCAATCGCCGCCTGCGCCAGTCAGTCACGCGATGGACCTATCGATCGATCGGGCTGCCGGATCTCTGCCGCGCCGCGGCCGATATCGGTCTCGGCGCCATCGACCTGCTCGAAGAATCTGACTGGGCCGCCGTCAGGCCGTTCGGCCTGGTGTGCTCGATGGGTACGCCGGCGGCGGCTCGATCGCCGACGGCTTGAACGTCAAAGCCAACCACGACGCCATCGTCGCGAACTTCACGCGGCTCATCCCGCGCGCCGAGGCCGAACGTGTGCCCAACGTGATCACGTTCTTCGGCAACCGGCGCGGGATGACCGACCAGGAGGCGATCGGCAACTGCGTGGACGGCCTGAACCGCGTGAAGAAAATCGCCGAAGACCACGGCGTCACGATCTGCGTCGAGCTCCTGAACAGCAAGATCGATCACAAGGACTATCAGGGCGATCGCACCGCGTTCGGCGCGGCAATCATCCGCGCCGTCGCGTCACCGCGGGTGAAGCTGCTGTTCGATATCTACCACATGCAGATCATGGAGGGCGACATCATCCGGACGATTCGCGCCAACCGCGACATCATCGGCCACTTTCACACGGGCGGGGTGCCGGGGCGCCACGAGCTGGACGACACCCAGGAAATCAACTGGCGCGCGGTCTGCGGCGCAATCGCCGACGGCGGATTCACGGGCTACCTGGCGCACGAATTCACCCCGACGCGCGATCCGCTGACGTCGCTCCGCGAAGCCGTCGCCCTCTGCGACGTATAAAGACAAACCGTCCTTGGTCCTTGGTTCTTGGTCCGTCCACGGTCCAGGGTCCGTAGTCCTTTTCGCCGCCGCGATCGCGCAGGATTAAGGACCCTGGACCTTGGACCCTGGACGGACCAAGCACCCAGAACTAAGGACCAAGGACCAGCCGGGCTATCGTCGGTACGCGGCGGCCTGGATGCCGTAGAGCTCTGAGTATTGGCCGCCCCTGCTAATCAGATCCTCGTGCGACCCGACCTCGACGACCTTCGCGCCGTCCAGCACGACGATGATGTCGGCCATGCGCACGGTGCTGAAGCGATGCGAAACCAGAACGGTGATGCGGCCATCCGATCTCGCGGTGTCGCGGCCCTCGCCCGAGGCCGCCGCGGCGTACCGTTCGAACAACGCGTGCTCGGTCTCGGCATCGAGCGCGGCCGTCGGCTCGTCCAGCACCAGAAGCAGCGGGTGGTCGCGCATGAAGCCGCGCGCGAGCGCGAGCTTCTGCCATTGCCCGAACGACACCTCGACGCCGCCCGGCCACGTGGGCCCGAGCTGAGTCTGCAGCCCGGCCTGAAGCCTCACCACCACGTCGTCCGCGCCCGCCCTCGCCACCGCGGTGACGACAGCCGGTTCGTCGTCCAGGCGAGGAACGTCCCCGACGCCGACTGTGTGGCGGGCCCTGAACTCGAAGCGGAAGAAGTCCTGGAAGGCGCCCGTCAACCGGGCGCGCCAGTCGTCGGCGTTCATGCGTGCCAGATCGACGCCGTCGACGAGAATCTGGCCCGACGTCGGCTCGTAGAGCTTGGCCAGCAATTTCACCAGTGTGCTCTTGCCGGCGCCGTTCTCCCCGACGACGGCGATCACGGCCCCGGCGGGCAGTTCCAGGTTCACGTCGTCGAGGACGAGCCGGTCGGTTCCGGGATAGGCGAACGAGACGTGATCCAGGCGGATGCCGCTGGCAAGCTGCGCGGGGACTGGCCGATCGGCGCGTGCCACGAGCGACGCCGCGTAGTCTTCCAGCCAGGCCAGCCGGCGTGCCCCGTACGCCCAGAAGCCGGTGAGGAACCCGAGCTCGCCGACGGTCGCGCCGACGTACGCCGAGAGGCGCGAGCCGGCCGCGAGGACGAGCAGGACGTTGCCGGCCGAGGCGTGCAGGTAGGACGATACGAACACGACGGCCCCGACGTACGCGCCGCCGAAAATCGCCCATGCCAGGGTGTGCCAGCCGGCCGAGCGCCAGCGAACCGCGGCAACGGGGCCAAATCCGAACGCCCACGCCTCGCGGCGATCCGTCATGAGGCGATCGCCGATCCCTGTCACGCGGACTTCCTTCCCCGGCGGCGCGGTGGTCGCGGTCGTAAACAGGTGGCGCGCGAGCCGGTTGAACGGCGCCGCACGCTGCTGCGAGACGCGCTCGATACCAGGGCGCCACATCGCGGTGATCGCGGTCGGCGCGGCAAACAGGGCCAGCAGCACGAGCGCCGGGTGAATCGACATCAGCAGCGCGATCGTCACGGCGAGCCGCACGATCCACCCGCATGTCGAGAACACCGACATGTACATGTGATCGAGCACGAACACCTGATCGCGCAGCATCGCGAGCCGATCGAGATAGTCCGGCCGTTCCTGGTGCGCGATCGTCGCGACCGAGGCCTGAAGCCTCGCGACGTGCGCTTCGAGGGCGATGGTGATCTTGTCGCGGAACCGGCGCTGCATGCGGGAGCTCAGCACGCCGAGCAGCCAGGTTGCCGTGGCGGAGAGGCCCAGCGCGAACGCCGCCGTCCGCATGAGGCCGGCGTCGCGCTGCAGCACGGCCTCGCCGAGCCACTTGAACCACAGCGCCAGAAGCGCGTCGGGAAGCGCCATCAGCAGCGCCAGCGCGAAGGCGACGCCCATCAGGCCCGGCTCGTAGCGGTAGCCCAGCTTGCAGAGCCGCCACATCGACGGTAGCATCGGCGGCAGGTCGTTGCTTTTATCCGATGCCATGGGGGCTTCCCTGACCCGGCCGAATCGCCAGCCGCCTCGTCCTATAGGTGTGCGCCTCCGTGTCGCTGGTCTCGGTTGCCTGCTCGTCGCGGCCGTGGCCGTTCCCGCGTCGGCCCAGACCACCTACCTGTCGGTCGAACGCGTGCGCGCGGCCCTGCTGAAGCCGCCGCCCCGGCTTGTCGTCGAAAACCGGCAGCCCGACTTCAGGATTCACGTGCAGGAGCGGCGCCCGTTCGAGGACCTGTTCGAAGTCCCGCTGTGGGAGACGCCCGTGATCGTGTCGCAGCCGGCGTCCCTGTTGGCCCCAATCGAAGGCGTGCCGCACTCGACGCCCGCGCTGATTCAGACGACCATGGATCCCACGCGCTTCGCCCGGTCCGCCGCGAAGAGCGCCCGCGAGAAATCGACCCGCACCCAGGTCGAGCGCGCCATCGCGCAGGACCGCGCGGCGCAGCCCGACGCCGGGTCGTCGATCCCCCTCTGCTGGTCGTCGACCGCCACTCCGTAAGCCCTCAGGCGAGCACGTCATACGCCGCTCCCTCTTCGTCTTCGGTCGCGCCGAACCGCTGCGCCTGGAGGTCGAACATCGTCTTGTAGCGGCCGCCCCGCGCCATCAGCTCGTCGTGCGTGCCGAGCTCGATGACGCGTCCGCGCTCGAGCACGCAAATCCTGTCGGCGTGCCGCACGGTCGAGAACCGGTGGGAGATCAGGATCGTCGTGCAGTGCCTGGTGGCGGTCAGCAGGCGCTGGAAGATCTCCGCTTCGCCGCGGACGTCGAGCTGCGCGGTGGGTTCGTCCAGCAGCACGACGCCCGCGCCCATCCGCACGGCGCACAGCGCGCGCGCCAGCGCCACGCGCTGCCACTGTCCGCCCGATAGATCCGTGCCGCCCTCGTACCCGCGGGCGAGCACGGTATCTAGGCCGGCGAGGTTCGCCGCACCGGCCGCCTCGAGCGCGGCGGTCACGACCTCGTCTGGCGCGCCCGCCGGCGCGACGTTGTCGCGCATCGGCAGCTCGAACCGGATGAAATCCTGGAACACGGCCGCGAGCCGCGACCGCCAGGAGGCGACGTCGAGCTCGCGCAGATCGACGCCGTCAACGTGAATCGATCCCGACTGCGGGTCGTAGAGCCGGCAGAGCAGCTTCGCGAGCGTCGTCTTGCCGGCGCCGTTCTGCCCGACGATGGCCAGCGAAGTCCCGGCGGGAATCGTGAGGTCGAACCGATCGAGCACCGTCGCGCCGCCGGGGTAGGCGAAACTGACATCCTGAAAACGAATCTCACGCGCCGGCAGAGCCTTTGCGGGCCGTGAACCCGAAGGGAGCGCGCCCGCCGGCGCCATCGCCTGTTCGAGGCGAAGCACCGCAGCAACCGGCGCAGCCGAGCCATCGAGGACCCAGCTCAGCCCGCCGAAGGCGATCATCGACACGCCGACGGCGCACTGCGCGAATGCGACCACTTCGCCCAGCGTGAGCCGCCCGCCGGCCGCGGCGCTGGCGAGCGCCCAGAACACCAGGACGTTCGCCGTCGTGACGATCAGCATGCTCCAGACGAGCGGGCGCTCTCGAAGGCGCGTGGCGGCGTACTGGAGCTCGTGCAGGCGCGTCCGCCGCGACACGAAGCGCTCGATCGTCCAGCTCACCAGGCCGAACATCCGCAGTTCCTTGCTCGCCGGCGGATCCACCGCCAGGCGGAACGCGTAGTCGGCGTCGCGCTGTGCGCCGCGCACTTCGTCGGTGTTGCGGTCTCTCCAGACGGCGCTCTCCTTCAGGAGCCAGTGCGTGGACAGCCACGCGCCGCCGAGGAGAATCGGCGCCCACCACGCGAAGCCGAACAGGACGAGGGCCGAAGCGAGCCCGCCGACCATCGCGACCAGCCCGCTCGCGGTGAAATCCATCGACGTCGAAAGCGGCGGACCCGTCATCCCGAGGTCGAAGTCGCGCGCGACGGTGAGGTCGCCCGTCAGCTTCGGGTCCTCGAGGTGTCCCATGCCCGGGGGCCGCACGCAGGCCTCAGTCAGCTGATCGTAGAGCCAGGCGGCCGTGCGGTCGCCGAGGTTGGCGCCGGCCGCCGTGTGCAACGGCCCCAGCACCTGCAGCAGCACGAACAGCACCCCCACCAGGGCGAGGGGCTCGGCCAGGCTGCCGCCAGCCTGCACGACGGCGACGAGCCTGCCCATCGCAATCGCGAGGGCCGCGGGCAGCACGCCGCGCAGCACGACCAGCATCCACCAGAGAACGGCGAGCGGCGCGTCCGCCTTTGGCAGCACCGCGAAGAACTTCCACTCGTTGCGCGCGCGCAATCGTGCGAGCATTCGGCAGAAACCTACTACACGGCCGACGGCCCTGCAATCGGCGACTGCACGCGCCGATCGGATATTCTGACGGCCCCGACGTTGTCCGACACCTCTTCGCGCCCCTGGCTTGCCTACACGTCGCTCGTCGTGGCTGTCCTCGGCATTACCTGGTCGGCGGTGTTCGTGCGCTGGGCCGGCGTCTCGGGGCCCGCGTCAGCCTTCTACCGCGTTCTCGTCGCCGCGGCCGTCCTCCTGCCGTGGCGAGCGCTGCGCCGCGACCTCGCCCCGCCGCCGCGGCGGGCGGCGTGGCTGGCGGTGGCGGGCGGCGCGTTCTTCGGATTCGACCTGCTCTTCTTCAACACGGCGGTGCTCCGCACGTCAGCGACGACGGCCGTGCTGCTCGGCAACAACGCGCCGGTCTTCGTGGGCCTGGGCGCCTGGCTGCTCTTCGACAAGCGGCCGGGCGCGCCGTTCTGGTGGGGACTGGCGCTGGCCCTGGTCGGCTGCGCCGCGATCGTGCTGGCTGACGCGCGATCGACAGGCATCGGTCCCGGCGACACGCCGGGCGACCTGATGGCGCTGACGGCGGCCGTCTTCTTCGCCGCCTACCTCACGACGACCGAGCGCGTCCGCGCCGGCATGGACACGCTGACGTTCAGTTCGCTCGCCATCGCCGGCAGCGTGGTGACGCTGCTGGTGTTGTGCCTGGTCCTGAAGACGCCGCTGACCGGATACTCGACGCGATCGTGGGCGTCGCTGGCGGGTCTCGGCCTGGTCAGCCAGCTCGCGGCGTACTTTGCGATCGTTTACGCGCTCGGGCACCTGCCGGCCACGGTCATGTCGGTCGGGCTGCTGGCGCAGGTGCCGCTCTCGGCGTTGCTCTTCGTCCCGGTGCTCGGCGAACCGCTCACCGCGACGCAGGCCGGCGGCGGCCTCCTCGTGCTCGCCGGCATCTACGTCGTCAACCGCGCGCCGCGCAGCGGCACAGACCGCCAGCGGGTGTAAGCGACCCACGCCGCGAGCAGGCCGACGATAAGCGGCGTGATCGCCAGGGCGATGCTCATCGAGGCGGCCGTCAGTACGGTGGCGCCGATCATGATGATCACGAGGCCGGCGGCCGCGAGCGGCGTCAGGCCCGTGCGGATTCGGAAGATGCCGGGAAGCAGGAGGCCAAGAGCGCCGGTCACCTCGCAGACGCCGATGAACCGCAGGAACCAGAGCGGAAGATCGGGCGGCCCCTGCATCTGCTCCGCCGACGCGACCAGCTTGAAGCCGCCTGCAAACAGAAACAGGGCCGCGAGCAGCCCCTGAACCACCCACAACGTAATGCCGACTTTCCTGCTCATATCGTCTCGTCCCCTTGTAAACGGCCGGGCACCCATTCCCCCGCCTGTACCTACGTCGAAGGGGAAGGGCGAAAATCGACATGCGGCATCCGCCGTCTGTACATGTGGCACGATCTAGCCCTGTGCGGGCCCTGACCCCGGCCGTCCATCGCCGTTCGCGCGCGCTTGCGCTGCTGGCATTCTGCCTCATCCTGCTGAGTGCGCGCGCCGGCTTTTCGCAGTACAACACCGCCGAGATTTCAGGTTTTGTGCGTGACGAGCAGGGCGGACTCCTGCCGGGCGCAAACGTGGTGGTCATCAACGGCGCAGTTGGCGCCAGGTTCGAGCGTGTTACCGACGCGGGCGGCCGGTTCTTCATGCCGGCGCTGGCCGTCGGCGACTACACGTTGACGGTCGAGCTGTCCGGCTTCAGGCGCTTCGTCCGGAGCGGCTTGATGCTCAGCGCGGGACAGAAGATCGACGTCGCGGTCACGCTCCAGCTCGGCCAGCTCTCGGACGAGATCACCGTGGTCTCCGAACCGCCGCTGCTCATGACCGCCAACGCCGAAGTCGCCGCGATCATCGACAACCGGCAGGTCGAGCAGTTGCCGCTGAACGGCCGCCAGTTCATCCAGCTGGCACAGCTGACCGACGGCGTCACTGTTCCTCCCGGCGGCACGCGCGGCGCGGCCCTCGGCCAGACCGGTCCGCTGCCCAACATTTACGGCCAGCGCGGCGGACACAACATCTATCTCATCGACGGCGTCAAGGTGACCGACGAATACTTCAACAACCTCGTCATCAGCCCGTCGGTCGACGCGATTCAGGAATTCAAGATTCAGAAGACGATGTACCCCGCGGAGTTCGGCGGGAAAGCGTCCGCGCTGGTGAACGTCGTCACGAAGTCCGGCTCCAACAGTTTCCACGGCAGCGCGCTGATGTTCGGGCGGCACGAGATGTTCGACAGC
Organism: uncultured Acidobacteriota bacterium; assembly: GCA_963712905.1. GTDB lineage: Bacteria > Acidobacteriota > Vicinamibacteria > Vicinamibacterales > CAVVIG01 > CAVQJU01. The sequence goes on from CAVQJU010000008.1 coordinate 623,141, forward strand.
CCCAACTACTTCGCCGATCCATCCAGGCCGAACCCGGCCCTCCGCCAGAGCCAGTACGGGGTCAACGTGGGCGGGCCGATCGCGCCGGGCCGGGCGTTCTTCTTCTTCAGCTACGAAGGCCAGCACGTTCGCAGGGCGCAGACGCAGCTCTTCTCCGTGCCGACGGCGTCGCTTCGCGCGGGCGACTTCTCGGGGTTGGCGCCGATCTGCGATCCGCAGACGCGGACGGCCGCCGGCACGTGCACGCCGTTTGCGGGCAACCGGATTCCCGCCGGCCGGTTCAGCCCCGTCGCCTCGGCGCTCCTCGCGCGCGTGCCGCTGCCGACGGGCGCCGGCCTCGTCCAGAACCTCCTCGGTGTCGAGGACGAACTGAACCCGATGAACCAGTTCAGCCTGAAGGTCGACCAGCGGTTCGGAACGAGCGATCACATCTATGGCCGCCTGTCCACGTTCCGCGTTCAGGACACGCAGCCCTTCGGCACGAGCTCGCTCAACGAAGCGCTCGTGCCCGGGTTCGGCCGGACCGTGACCACCGCGAGCGAAAACGTCGCATTCGGCTACACCCACACATTCGGATCCAGCTGGCTGAACGAGCTGCGTTTCGGCTACCTGCGCGCGCGCGGCGGCCAGGTCAGCCCCAACGAGGGCGTGGACTTCTCGGCCGCGTCCGGACTGCAGGGCGTGACTCAGGACGTGCGGGACATGGGCTACCCCCAGGTGGCGTTCGGCGGCCTCTTCAGCACCATCGGCGATCCCACATCGTTCGTGTCCCGCGACAACACCAGCTTCGAGGTCTACGACAACGTGATGCTCGATCGCGGCGATCACCACTTGAAGGTGGGCGGCTACCTGTTTCACCTGCGGTTCAACCCGGTCAACCCGACGAACGCCCGCGGCAACTTCGCGTTCAACGGTCAGTGGTCGGGCAACGCCTTCGCCGATTTCCTGCTCGGCTACCCGAGCACGTCGCAGGTCGGCATCGGCCGCGCCGACGAACACGGACGCAGCACCTGGTTCCACGTGTACGGGCAGGACGACTGGAAGGTGACCTCGAACCTCACGCTGAATCTCGGGCTGCGGTACGAGATCAACGGCCAGATGGCCGACGTGGACAACCGGCTGTCGTCGGTGGATCTGGCGGGCGCCCGCTTCGTCATCGCCAGCGACGATCAGGGACAGATTTCGCCGGACGCGACCGCGCTGCTGCCCCAGATCCCGATCAGTTACACGACGTCGAAGGATGCCGGCTGGACGCAGGGGTTGCTACGCCCCAGCTACCGCCGCTTCGCCCCGCGCGCCAGCGTCGTCTGGGTCCCGGGGGATTCCGGGAAGACCGTCGTCAATGCCGGCTTCGGCGTCTTCCTGAACCAGTGGGCCTACAGCGTGCAGCAGGCGCTGGCCTCCACGCTGCCGTTCTTCTTCGCGAAGACGGTGACTTCCGCCGCCGACGCCGTACGCCCGGTGCTCGACACCGAAACCGTGCTCCTGGCGCCGGCAAACGGCACCGTCGGCGGCAGCACGATGGACTGGGACTTCCGCACGGAGTACGCGAAGAATTACTCGGTCTCGGTTCAGCGCGAGATCACCCCGAGAACGATGATTGAAGTGAGCTTCCTGCGATCGGCGATCGTCGGGGCCGACAGCTCGACGGTGCGCAACGTCCCCGAGCCCGGTCCGGGTCCCATCGCTCCGCGGCGCGAGATTCCCCAACTTGCGAACATCACGGCAATCCGGTGGGACGGCTACTCCGTCTTCAACGGGCTCACGCTCAGGGTGGATCGGCGGCTCTCGGGCGGCATGGCAGGGTCGGCCTCCTACACGCTCTCGAAAGCGACCGACGACGCCTCGGATCCCGGCGGTACGGCGTTCGAAGCCAACCTGCCGCAGGATGTCCGGAACATGGCCGCCGAGGAGGCGCGCGCCAGCTTCGATCATCGCCATCGTTTCGTCGGCAGCTTCACCTACGCGCTGGCGGGCACCGGCGGCAGCGGCCTCGCGGCCGCTCTGACGTCGGGTTGGCAGGTGAACGGCATCGTGCTCGTCGAGTCGGGCGCGCCGTTCACGGTGAACATCGGCACCGATCGCGCGAACATCGGAGCTGGCCCGGCCCAGCGCCCCGACCAGTCCTGCGACCCGAACGAGGGCGGCGCGCAAACCGCGCAGCAGTGGTTCAACACGGCCTGTTTCGCCCTTCAACCGCAGTTTGCGTTCGGCAACGCGCCGCGCAACTCCGTGCTCGCACCCGGCTACGCCAGCGTGGACATCGGCGTCCAGCGCGACGTCTCGATCGGGAAGACGTCGCGCCTGCAGTTCCGCTGGGAGATCTTCAACCTCTTCAACCGGACGAATTTCGACGTGCCGAACCGCATCGCGTTCACGCCGAACTTCGGGCGGATCTTCAGCGCGAAAGCGCCGAGGCAGATGCAATTCGGCGCGAAGTGGCTGTTCTGATCAAGGCGGTCAGATCGACGCCCGTGTGAACACGTCGAGCATTTCGGCTGCCGACGGCGGCCGCAGGATGTAGCGCGCGGCGAAGTCCTCGGGCCAGGGAAAGGCCGTGGCCCGGACGCGCGCGGCCGCGGATTGCAGATCGTACGTCGTGTGGCGGAGTTGCAGGCCCCTGTCGCCGTCCCCAAGCAATAGCCAGTCAGCGCCCGGCTCCCCGAACGGCATGCCCACGCTCCCTGCATTCACGACACGCGTGCGCCCGATCATCCGATCGAACTGCATGTGCGTATGTCCGCACACGACGACGGGCGCACTCACTCCGCTGAAGATCGGCAGCAGCCGCTCCTCGGGAGTCGCCGCCGTGAAGATTTCATCCTCGTTCCGCGGCGTCGCGTGGCAGAAGAGCACGTTCCCGATTCCCGGAATGTCAACGCGGTGTGTCATGGGCCAGCCTGCGACCACGGAACCGTAGCTGGCGCGAACCTCGTCGGCGGTCCAGTGAATGGCGGGCCGGTAGGGGTCCGGCACCTTCCGGGGCTCTCGCCCCGCCAACTGCGCGAGCACGGCCGCTTCGCCGTTTCCGTAGATGAACGCGACGGGCACATCGAGGCTCAGCAGACGGTCGATCGTCTCGCGAGGCATCGGGCCCGGGAGCACGTCGCCGCCGACCACGACACGATCGACGCCTTCGCCTCGGAGCTCGTCGAGAACCGCCTCGAGCGCGGGAAGGTTCCCATGAATGTCGTACAGGGCGGCCACTTTCATGTACACACTTTAACGATGGCGAAGCGTACCTCGCGCGGCTCCGGCCTGCCAAAGTTCCCGAACGCCGTGCGTCATGATGTCAACGCCGTCGCCGGAGGGTTGCTTCAGGATCTGGCGTTCGTCCAGGAGTCCAAACAGAAGACGTTCGCTTACAAGCGCGCGGCTGCCGCCGTGTTCGAGCTCGACCGTCCCCTGTCGGAGCTGATCGGCCCCGGCGGCACGCTGGGCAAGATCCCCGGGATCGGACCGTCCTCGACCCGTGTGATTCTCGAAGTGCTCGGGACCGGCGCATCGGAGACGGTCGAGCGGGCTGTCGCATCCAGCAGGCAGGCGGCTGATATTCAGCGCCGGCGGGAACTGCGGACGTATTTTCTCAGCCGCGCCGCCGTGCGCGAGATTCTCGAGGACGTATCGCTTGGCGGGCCGACGCCGGCCGACTACCGGGGCGACATGCAGATGCACTCGGAATGGAGCGACGGCGTTCCGAGCCTCACCCAAATCGCCGAAGCGTCGATCGCCCTGGGCTGGGCGCGTGCGGCTGTCACCGATCACTCCTACGGGCTGAAGATTGCGAGCGGGATGTCGATGGACGAGGCGCGGGCCCAGCACGCGGCGATTGACGCCGTGAACGCCGCGTACAAGGGCGCCTTCAGGCTGATCAAGGGCGTCGAGGCGAACATCGATGCCGATGGCCACCTCGATTTGTCCGCCGGAGAGGCCGCCATCTTCGAGCTCGTGCTCGCCGCACCCCACTCGAAGCTGCGGGAGCAGGCCGACCAGACGGCGCGGATGCTACGCGCCGTTCGCAATCCGGCGACGCGCGTGCTCGCACACCCGCGCGGCCGGATCTCGGGATCCCGAGGTGGTGTGGCCGCCGATTGGAACGCTGTGTTCGCGGAAGCAGCGGCCGAACGCGTGGCGGTCGAGATCGACGGCGATCCTAAACGCCAGGATCTCGACTACACCATCGCGGCCCGCGCCTTGTCGGCCGGCTGTCTGTTCGCGCTCGACAGCGACGCGCACAACACCGGCCAGTTTTCCTACGTCGAGACCGCCATCGCCCACGCCAGGCTTGCGGCAATTCCACCGGAACGCATCGTGAACTGCTGGCCGACGGATCGGCTGATGGCCTGGCTGTCTGACCGCCGCGCGTCCTGAACCGGCGCTACTTCAAGTTCGCCAGGAGCTTCTTGAACCGGGGCTCGTCGCGCAGGATGTCGTAGTCCGGATCGTGCTCAACCCAGTCGCGTTTCCCCCAGCCCTTCGCGAACACACGTTCGAGCAGATCGAGTGCCTCTTCCTTGAGGCCCATTCGCGCCCGCAGGCACGCGGCGTTGACCAGGGTGCCCATGTCGTCGGGATAAAGGGCCAGGCTCCGTTGCGACCATTCCAGTGCGCGCGCGGGCTGGCCGTCTTCGAGCAGATGAACCGTGGAGAGCGAGAGCGCCCGGCAGTCCCTGGGGTTGAGCGCGAGGGCGTGCTCGGCGCGACGGAGCCCTTCTCGCGACGCTTCCAGGCCTTCGGCGTGCCGTCCAAGCATGCGGAGAGACTGCCCTAGCAGCATGGGACTCTGGAAATCGTCCGTCCGGACGTCGGCGGCCTTGCGAAAGAGGTCGGCTGACCCCGCGATGTCTCCGGAGGCGAAGCTGGCCCTGGCGTTGTAGTAGTACGCGTCGAAGAGATTCGGATTGAGGGCGATGGCGTTTTCGAATTCACGCGCGGCTTCGTCGTATCGACCGCAGAGCGACAGCGCAACACCACGCGCGGCGTGAGCGTCGGCCAGGCCAGGCGCGAGCTCGAGGGCCCGCTGGCTGGCTCGTTCCGCCCGGCTGGCGTTGTCTTCTTTCGAGCCAAACCACTCGAACAGCGTGGCGTGCACCGTCGCCAGGCCCGCCCAGGCCGGAGCGTAGCCCGCGTCGAGCTCGATCGCGCGCTCGAACATCTCGGCGCTCGCCTGCAGGTCGCCCTGCGTCAGGCGCGGGAGATGCTGGCGGCCACGCAGGTAGTACTCGTAGGCGGCCGCACCGGTTTGCGGCCGGACGAGCGCCTCTTTTTCGCGCGGCGACAGCACGTCGCCGCGCAACGAAGCCGCCACGCTCGCCGCGATCTCGTCCTGGATGGCAAACACATCGTCAAGCGTGCGATCGAAGCGCTGGGACCAACGGTGGTAACCCGTGGCGACCTCGATCAGCTGAACCGTAACGCGCAGCCGATCGTCGGCCTTCCGCACGCTGCCTTCGAGCAGCGTCTCAACACCGAGTTGAGCCCCGACCGCGCGCACGTCAGCTCCGGGGCCCCGGAATTGAAACGACGCGGTCCGTGACGCCACCCGCAGGCCGTCCACGTGGGTGAGCGCGTTGATCAGCTCCTCGGCGAGACCCTCGCAGAAAAAGTCCTGGTCGCGCCCCGGGCTCATGTCGGCGAACGGAAGGACGGCGATGGCGGAGATGTCGTGGGCCGGCGAGCGGGAACCGGGGAGGGCCTCCGCGCTCGCCGCGTCGAGGCCGGCGGCGAAGCGGTATCCCCTGCGATGCCGCGTTTCGATGAAGCGCGGCTGCTTCGCGTCGTCGGCCAGCGCCCGCCGCAACTCCTGGATGCAGGACGTGAGCGCGTCGTCGCTGACGGCCGTGTCGTTCCAGACCGACGCGAAGAGATCTTCCTTGGAAACCGGCTGACCGGCGCGCGCGACGAGGACGTTCAGCACGGCCGACGCCTTCGGCGTCAGGCGGATCTCGTCCTTCCCGGACCATAGCTGCCCGGTCTCGCGGTCGAACCGATACCCGGCGAAGCTGACGCTCTGAGCCATCTGGTGCGTTCCCGGCCCAATCCCGGAGAAATCCCGGCGCACTCCCCGGACTTCCGTGTCGTGGGTGCCTACCCTTGTGCCACAACGACGCGAGGGAGGCAATCAGGATTCTCCCGGTGCGTCGTGAAGCAACTAGAGGAGGAAATGCCGTGCTGAAACGTCTGCTGTTCTTTGCCTATGGCGTCGCGTCGTATCTGATCTTTCTGGCCACGTTCCTGTATGCCATCGCGTTTGTCGGCGGCTTCGCCGTACCGACCCAGCTCGACGGCGCCGGAACGCTGTCAGCCGCGGCCATCGCCGTCAACTGTCTGCTCCTGACCGTCTTCGCCGTCCAGCACAGCGTGATGGCAAGACGCTGGTTCAAGGATCGGTGGACGCGCATCGTTCCACAGCCGATCGAGCGCTCGACCTACGTGCTGTGTGCCAGCCTCGCGCTGCTGCTGCTCTTCTCACAGTGGCGGCCGATCGGGATTCCGATCTGGTCGGTAGAGAACACGTCCGCCCGGGTGTTCATCTGGACGCTGTTTGCCAGCGGCTGGGCGCTCGTGCTGATCGTGACGTTCCTCATCAACCACTTCGATCTGTTCGGCCTGCGCCAGGTGTGGCTGGCGCTCGCCGGCAAGCCGGTACTCGGCGATCGCGTTCAGGACGCCGATGCCGTACCGGTTCGTACGGCACCCGCTGTACTTCGGCTTCGTGCTCGCGTTCTGGGCCACTCCGCACATGACGCTGGCGCACCTCGTGTTCGCCCTGGCCACGACCGCCTACATCGTGCTCGCGATTCAGCTCGAGGAGCGGGACCTGGTGCACGAACACGGGGCGGCCTACCAGGAATACCGGCGAAACGTGCCGATGCTTCTGCCGGGACGCGGACGGCTCAAGACGACGGCGATCGGACACACCATTCACGCATTTCAGGAGGATCTATGAGTATCGGACGATTCGTTCTGCAGGTTGGGATGATCGGCGGCCTCGGGCTCACGAGCTTCACTCCCGGACGTCCCGCGCGGGAGGTCCACGCCCAGGCGCAGGTGGCGACGGCGCATCAACACGACGCGGCCGGCGGCCAGGCGACTCAGTCGAGCGACCTGGTCAGGGCCGTCCGGTTGGTGACGGCGCGGTTCTTCAACGTGGCCGCCGCGGAAGCGGCGGACTATCACCTCCTGTTCGGCTGCGTCAGCGGGCCGGATTTCGGCGCGATGGGCATGCATTTCGTGAACATGAACCTGGTCGGCGACGGTGCGATCGACGTGGCGCGGCCCGAGATCGTGATCTATGAGCCGCAACCCGGCGGGGGCCTCCGGCTCATCGGCGCGGACTACCTCGTGCTGGCCGAGACCTGGGACGCCACGCACACGTCCGCGCCGGAGCTGATGGGACAGCTGTTTCATCGCTTCGATGCGCCCAATCGATTCGGCCTCCCGGCGTTCTACACGCTGCACGTCTGGGCGTGGAAGGACAGCCCCACCGGGACCTTCGTGAACTGGAACGCCAACGTGTCGTGCGACGCGTTCTCCGGGCAACACTGATCGACTTTCCTCCCGATCTCCCGTGGCGCGGGCCCACCCGGCCCGCGCCACATTCCCACACAACGGGCACGATGTTTGAAGCACACTTCGCGAACGGAGGGTCGTGATGCTGACGCTGGTCAACCTCGTTCTCGCTGTGATGGCTCTCGTCGTGGTGTATTGGGCCCTGCGGGTACTGCTCAGCCGTGGTTCGTGACGGGAGCCGACCGGCTGTGTCACGCTTGAGGCATGTTCGTCGTCGAGCTCATCTACAAAGCGGCGCTCCCTGACCTGGACGCGGCGATGCCCGCACACGTCACCTTCCTGAAGAAACACTACGACGCGGGACACTTCCTCATCTCAGGGCGAAAGGTCCCCCGCGACGGCGGGGTTATCGTCGCCGCAGGCATGGATCGAGAACAACTCGACGCCGTGATGCGTGCGGATCCCTTCTGCGAACGCGGCCTCGCGGACTTCAGAATCATCGAATTCCGAGCCAGCCAGCGCGCCGGCGACATCCAGCAGCGGATCGACACGGAGGCACAGCGCACATCGAAACGGCGCCCGTAAGGAGAGGCTTATGCTCGAGCAGCACATGCGAACGCCGGACGCGTCGGACGTCGAGCTCGTGCGTTCCCCCGAGGCGCCGGGTGGCGAGCCCCCGCCCACGCGAGCCGCCCTGTGGTGGATTGTGGCCGCCGGACTGGCCGTCGCGACGGTCGCGGGCATCTACATCGCGACGGCGCGCCGCGCGGCCCCGCCGGCCGCCACCACGGCTGCCAAGACCGCGGCAAGCGCCGCGTCGGACCGGCCGCTTGGATACAACGGCGATCGCATCGACCTTCCTCCGCTCGATCAAACCGATCCGCTGGTTCGCAACCTCGTGAAGCAGATCTCGTCGCATCCGAGTCGTGGCGGCGTGGCTCACGTCCGACCGTCTGATTCGCAACTTCGTCGCGGTCGTCGCGAACGTCGCCGAGGGCCCCACCCCGGCGGTTCACCTGCGGGTGCTGCGGCCGGCGGCAGGCTTCAAGGTCAACGAGCGTGGCTCGCGGACCGTCATCGACCCCCGCAGTTACGAGCGTTACGACGCCCTGGCGGCGGCGGCCGCTTCCATCGATCCGGCCGGGGCCGCGCGCCTGTATGCCACGCTCAAGCCGCGCCTCGAGGAGGCGCACCGCGACCTCGGCTCGAACACATCGCTCGACCGCACGCTGGAACAGGCGATCGTCGCGCTCCTCAAGACGCCGGTGGTGGCCGATCCGATCGTCGTTCGACCGGAGGGCGGGACGGGCTACGCCTTTACCGATCCCGCTCTCGAGGCGCTGACGCCCGCGCAAAAGCAGTTACTGCGCACCGGGAGCGCGAACGTGCAGAAGATCCAGGCGTCGCTTCGTTCGATCGCGCTCGCGCTTGGCATCCCTGCCGAGCGGTTGCCCCGGTAGTCTGTCTAACGAGAGCCACGACAACGTCGAACGCAGAGCACGCAGAGTCCGCAGAGAAACTCGAGAGTAACCCAGTTACCGGGCGAATTCCGCAGGCATGCGGCGGCCCATCTCCTTGGCGATGCGTTCCAGCTGAAACCCAACAGCTGTTCGTTCCTCGAACTCCTGCTGCTCCATCCATCCGGGCTTTTCGGGCAGCAGCTCAACCGACTCCAGGTCCGCGCGTGTGAGCCGGTACATTTCGCCGGGTTCGATCCGTTCGCGAATGAACTCGAGCACCTCCGCGCGCCACTCGTGCTCTTCTGCCTCGTTCACGCACATGTGGTCCGGGAGCAGCGGCTCGTCTTCGGTTTCGTCTTCCTTTGTCCGTGCGCGTTCGCGTGTCCAGCGATCCGCGCGGTCCATGTGCGCTTGCGCGCGCTCCTTCAGCAGTCGCCGAATGTCTTCGCCAGGGATCGTCAGCTTGAGTCCTTCAATCATCGTCGCCTCCTTCCATCCGACGACGATGCCATCGTCTCGCAAGAGATATCAAGAGGCAGGTTTAGCGATCGATCTGCGTCCGACTGTGTGCACTTTCTGCGTACTTTTAGTCGGAACTATCAGGAACGCCACGGCTCGGCGAACATGTCCTCGAACACGCGATAGTGATCGCCGTTCATGCCGAGCGCGGTGTACGCGGCCATGGCCCGGGTATTGGTGTTGTCCACATACAGGCGCAGGCCGCCCCCGCCGGCGGCCAGGGCCTCGCGACGCGCCACGTCATACAACGCTCGCAGGACGCCACCGCCGCGCGCATCGGGCACGACGTACACCGATTGAATCCACCACACCATGCGGTTGCGCCAGTCGCTCCACTCGAACGTCACGAGCAGCTGCCCCACGACGCGGCCGTCGAGCTCGGCGACCCAGTAGCGGCCCGGCGCCTGCGACTCGAGCAGCGCCCGGATGCCCTGCCGCAGCGTGTTCGCGTCGAGGTCGATCTGTTCAGACTCGGCGGCGAGCGCAATATTGCCCGTTACAAGAGCCTCGAGGTCGGCGTGCGCGGCGGCGCGGACGGTCGGCTTGCGATCGCTCATGCCTCATTGTGCGATCTTCTCCGCGGCGTCCCAAGGATAAGGTGCGAGTCGCCGAACTCGTGCCAGAGATAGCCGGAGCGCCGAGCCTCGGCATACGCGCGTTCGAGGTGACCGCGGTTGCTGACGCTCTCGATCATGGCGAGATGTGTGGCACGCGGCTCGTGCAGCCCCGTGATGAGGCCGCTGACCGATCGGAGCGGTCGGTCGGGCGTGACGATGAGCCGTGTCCAGCCGTCGCCGGGATGTGTGTCGCCGTCTTCGTCGGTGACCGTTTCGAGCGCACGCACCACCGTCGTCCCGACCGCAACGACGCGGCGGCCGCGGCGTCTGGCGGCGTTGACACGCTCGGCAGTCATGCGAGGCACGCGGTAGTACTCCTCATACGGCGGCTCGTGGCTCTCCAGGCTGCCGACCCCGGTATGCAGGACGAGCGGCGCGATTTGAACGCCGCCGGAGACGAGTCTCGTCACCAGTTCCGCCGTAAAGGGCCGGCCGGCCGAGGGCATCTCCGCGCTTCCTGGTTCCGTCGCGAAGACGGTCTGATACATCGAGAGCGGCCACGACCGCTTCACGTAGCCGTATCGAATCGGAACGCCGTAAGCGGCAAGGTAGTCGAACAACCCGTTCGGAACGTGGACTGCGGCAATCCACAGGCGCGAGGGCGATTCCAGCGAATCACCCAGCGGGTACGGCGCGAGCAGGGTCGCCCGGCCGCCGGCCGGCAGACGATACGTCGTGCCCGCCGGCCCGTTGGCGAACGGCAGCGAGGCCTTCGGGCCCGGCTGCCGAACCTCGACAGTCCAGAAACCACCGGGCAACTGCGTGGACAGATGCAGCTCGAATAGATCGCCGGCGTCGGTCGAGGCCGGGAGGGCCGCGTTCAACGTCGCGCTGGTATTGACGACCAGGAGGTCGCCCGGGCCCAGCCATCGCGGCAGATCGTGAAAGCGCGCGTGTTCGATCGCATCGGAGGCGACGTCGGAGACCAGGAGCCGCACCTCGTCCCGCCTGAGCCCGCGTGCTTCGGGGGGCTCACTCGCGGCATTGATAACTACACCTGCTGCAGCCATCGCGCGTCCTCCCGCTGCGCCGCGAACCGCTCGCCGCTGACAGCCTCCGGCGCCTGATCGAACAGCCAGTTCCAGAACGGCGCCGTGACCTCTGGCAGCGGCCGATCCGAGATGTCTTCGCCGGGAAACGCCTCCTGGTGCATGCGGGTCCGCATGTCTCCCGGATCGACGAGCACGGCGGACACCCCCTTCCCCCGCAGTTCCACCGCGAGCGTGCGCGTCAGGAGTTCCAGCGCCGCCTTGCTCGCTCCGTACGGCCCCCATCCGGCGTACGCGCCCTGCGCGGCATCGCTCGTCACGTTGACGATGAGCCCGCGCCGCTCGGCCAGGAGCGGAACGGCCAGCTGGATCAGCGCGATCGGCGCGCCGGCGTTCACCGGAAAGACGCGGCCGAAGCGCTGAACGTCGAACTCCACCAGCGGGCCGATGGCGCCAAGCTCCGAGGCGTTGTTCACCAGGAGGTTCAGACCTCCCAGCCCGCGCGCGGCATCCACGAGCCGGGTCCGCACGGCGGCGTCGGTGATGTCGCCATCGACGGCCACGACGCCCTCCTGTCCCGGCCTCGACCCGGCGATCGAAGCCGCCGTGACGCCGAGCGGCCCGGGCTGCCTGGCGTTGAGCACGAGACCGTAGCCCCGCGCGGCCAGGATGCGCGCGACGACCTCGCCAAGCCCCCGGCTCGCGCCGGTCACGATTGCCACGGGATGTGATTCACGCATATGTGCACCTCTTGGAAGAATTCAGGTTCTCCCCAAGTGTCGATCTTCAAGTTCACTTGAAGTCAAGGCCGAAATGCGCGACACTGGGCGCATGGGTGAAAGACAGACGGCCGGCACGGCGCCGGAAGCGCTGGAGGCCCGGGAGGCGATGACAATCGGCGAGGTGGCGAAGCGCTGCGGCGTGGCGACATCCGCGCTGCGCTTCTACGAAGAACAGGGGCTGATTCATTCGGAGCGGACGGATTCGGGCCACCGGCGCTACCCGCGCGCGGTGATCCGCCGTGTCGCGTTCATCGTGTTCGCGCAGCGCATCGGGTTGTCGCTGGAGGAGATCAGGGCAGAGCTCGCGAAGCTGCCGCGTAATCGCGTGCCCGAGCGTCGGGACTGGGCGAAGCTGTCGGGCAGCTGGACGGCGCGCATCGAGGAGCGCATGGCCGAGCTCGAACGGCTGAAGGCCGGGCTCACCGAATGCATCGGCTGCGGCTGCCTGTCGCTGGATCGGTGCCGGCTGGCCAACCCGGCCGATCGCGCCGGACGCGCCGGTCCCGGCGCCCGGTTCCTGATGTTGGACTGATCGTGTTGAGTTCGCGTTGGCCTACAATTTCTCGAGACCATTTCCGCCGATGCCCAGGATCACCAACCTCGACAAGCAGTGGCAGCAGTTGATGGCGCTGTGCGAGAGCGAGTCGAAGCTCCGCAGCGACGGCGACCACCCCAGACTCGTCAGGCACGTCGCCTCCGAGATCGAGCAACTGGCTGCCGGAATGGGCTTCAGCCCACGCCGAATCGCCAGCCGGGACTTCCGCGCGGAGCGCGAGGGCGGCCACATCGTCAGGATCGTTGCCAACTGACGCTCGTTCTCATGCCCTCTCTTCGTCTGATCGCCTGGAATTGTCATCACGGCTCGTTGAGCAAGTGTCTTTCCGACCTGGCCGGCTACTCGCCTGACGTGGTCTTCCTGCAGGAATGCGCACCAGCAAGAACGCTCTCGTTGACCGGGCAGTTCGTAGCCCGTCGAATCAATGCCCGCAAAGGGATCGCGTTGGGAACCCCGCACGACGGCTACCGTCTGGCTAAAACAAGGTCGCGAGCGAGGGCAGGACAGGCGTTCGTGTGCGCCTCGGTTCAGGGACCGGTGTCGTTCACGGCCCTGGGCATCTGGGGCCAGACACCACACTACGTGAACGACGTGATGCGCACGCTGGATGCCTACGATGACGTGCTGCGGTCAGGACCGTCGGTGGTGATGGGCGATTTGAACAGTGGAACAAACCTGAACAAGCCTGGCGACCCAAGCGACGGCCATGCCCGCGTCCTCGCCGGATTCGCCGGCCTCGGACTCGTCAGCGCTTATCACGCGTTTCACCGTGTCGCGCACGGACGCGAGGCGCATCCTACCTACCGCCATCTGCGGAACCCGCTTCGACCGTGGCATATCGATTTCTGCTTCGTGCCTGCCAGCTGGGAAAGAAACCTGAAGCACGTGGACGTGATCGATGGCGACGACTGGGCGGGAAGAAGCGATCATCTTCCCCTCAAGATCGATTTCGAATTCTAACAATCGGCACTGGAAATCTCCTCCAGAAGCGACTACCGCGCGAACGGTTTTGGTAGTTGATTGGGACGTGCCCGTGTCCCTAAGATCCTCTCTCCTCTCGACGGTTGATTCACGTGGAAAAGGAGCGGCTCGACATGGCGACTCCCCTGTGGCGTCGGTTCGGCTTGGTGTGGATTCTGTCTCTGTCGTTTGCCGGCGCGGCAACACCTGTCCGCGCAGATGAAATCTGGGTGGCGCCAACGTCCCAGGCCGATATCGGAGGTCTCGGCGTGGCCAGCAACGTCTTCTGGCCAGCGACACCGCTCGGCGCCGTGCGGTTGGCGTGGGCGATCCCCGGGGATCTGCAGACGTTTCAAAACGCCAGGCTGGTGCTCATCCCCGGCGCCTCGTCGCCGACTCCTGTCCTCACGTTCTACCTGTGCGCCGCGCAATCGAGTCAGGTGGTCACGTCCAACTGCGAGGGTCCGTTCACCCGGGGTTTTACCAGCACCGCGAACCAGTTGCTCGAGATCGACATGACTGACGCCATCGGCGCCCACCTGGGTGTGCCGGGCGCGAGCTACCTGAGCGTGCTCGCGTTTACCTCGCCCACGACCGCGACCGATCACATCGTCGGCCTGCGTTTCCGCTATGCGCCGGCGGCACCGATCGGCGTGGCGGGCCTGGCCGCCAACACGTTCACCGGGACACAGACCGCGCCGGCATTTGTCGGTGACGGTTCAGCCCTGACCAATCTTCCGGTCCCGAGCGGCGCGGCGACTCTTGGTGCGAATACGTTCGCCGGCACACAGACGGCGCCGACGTTCGCGGGAAGCGGCGCGGGGTTGACCGGTGTCGCGAAACTCCAGGCCAATACCTTCGGCGCCACGCAGACCATCAGCAGCGGCAATCTCGACCTGCCCAATTCAACGAGCGCGGCGACGGGCGTGATCACGCTGGGCGGCGCCTCGTTTGTTCACAGGTTCGGGGTCAACAACGTGTTCCTCGGAACGCTTGCCGGGAACTTCACGATGACCGGCGGTCAGAACACCGCCACCGGCCGGCGGGCGCTCTTCTCCAACGCCCAAGGCAGCAATAACACGGCGACCGGCTACCTCGCGCTCGTGAACAACACCGACGGGCACTACAACACCGCCGGCGGCGCAGAAGCGCTCGAAGCCAACACCACCGGAGCCTTCAACACCGCCACCGGCAACGGGGCGCTGTTTTCCAACACCACCGGATTCAACAACACCGGCACCGGCCAGGGCGCACTACTCTCCAACACCACCGGAGGCGCCAACACGGCGACCGGACAATCGGCCCTGTACGCCAACAGCACCGGGTCCAACAACATGGCGAGCGGCTACCACGCACTCTTGAACAACAGCATCGGCTTCCAGAACACCGCCGCCGGCAATCTAGCGCTGTTCACCAACGCCAACGGCTTCAACAACACCGCTCTCGGTTTTCTGGCGGATGTGGGGTTCGGGAATCTGGTCAATGCCACCGCGATTGGCGCCAACGCGATCGTGTCGCAGAGCAACGCCCTGGTGCTGGGCGATAGCATCGTCAGCGTGGGCATCGGGACAACGGCGCCGAGCTTCAAGCTGGACGTACAGGGCGGAATGATCAACGCGTCCGGTGGACTGTGCATCAACAACGCCTGCCAGACGAGCTGGCCTTCTGGCGGTGGTTCAGGCGCGACGCTGGGAGCCAACACCTTCAGCGCGACGCAGACCATCGCCAGCGGCAATCTCGCCCTGCCCGTTTCCACCGGTGCGACGTCGGGCGTGATCACCCTGGGCGGCAGCCCGTTTCTTCACAACTACGGCAACAGCAACACATTCCTCGGATCGGATGCCGGAAACTTCACCACGACCGGCAGTTTCAATACCGCAGCAGGCCGCCGAGCGCTCTTCTCCAACACCGACGGAACCTCCAACACTGCGACAGGCAGTGAGGCTCTCCTGAACAACAGCGCCGGATTCGGCAATACCGCCACCGGCCACAACACGCTCTTCTTGAACACCTCGGGGGGCGAGAACACGGCCACGGGGCACGCGACGCTCTACGCAAACGCCACCGGGTCCTCGAACACCGCCAGCGGCTCAGTGGCGCTTTCAAACAACAGCACCGGATCCCGCAACACCGCCAGTGGCAGCACGGCGCTCTTCAACAACACGACTGGAAGCAACAACACCGCCCTGGGTTTCGCGGCGGACGTGTCTTCGGAAAGCCTGAGCAACGCCACGGCCATTGGCGCATTCGCGATCGTCAACGCCAGCAACAAGATTCGCCTCGGCAATTCGGCCGTGTCGGTGATCGAAGGCCAGGTCGCGTATACCTTCACCTCCGACAAGACGAAGAAGGAGAACTTCCGGCCGGTCAACGCCAGGGACATCCTGCGGAAGCTCGCCACCCTCGACGTGACCAGCTGGAATTACATCGGTCACGACGCGAACGCGTTTCGCCACTACGGCCCGATGGCGCAGGACTTCTTCGCTGCCTTCGGCAACGATGGCACCGGCACGGTCGGGACGCCGACGGCGATCAACTCCGGCGACCAGGCGGGCATCCTGATGCTGGCCGTGCAGGCGCTCGAGGCGGAGAACCGGACCTTGCACCAGGATTTGCAGGAACTACGCGCCGCCGTGGCCGAGCTCAAGGCATCGCTGACCACGGCCGGCGCCGGCCACTAGAGCAAGAAGGAGGCAGGGGGGACGAAGGTCCGATTTTCTCCGACTTCGTCGACTCGGGTGTACGACCTTTTCGGAGTGTCACCAGGCGTTTACAGAGAAACAGCGTCAGACATTGGTCAATCGACCATCGCCTCCTGGTGCGAGACTTGCGTGGGCTCGTGCGTATTGGGGGTTGTGATGCAGTATCCCGTCCCACGCCCGGACAACTTCGAGGCCGTCATAGCGGTCTCGATGCTTGTCGTCACCTGCGCCATCGCCGCCACCTGGCTGCTCCTGTCGTACTCCCACTAGTCACGACTGTTTACGTCGTCGCTACATCGCCCCAACTGGTCGATAGACAGATGCGGCGCGTCAGTGAACCACTCGCCACGTTCCGTCAGCGGCGATCTGGGCGCCATGGGGAAGTTGGTAGAGCTGCACGAGCATGCCTATCTCCCGCTGGCTGGCGGTGGAGCCGACCATCGGCGCGCTCATGAGGCCGCCCGGCGGGTGCCCGAAGATGCCGAGCGTGTGGCCCAGTTCGTGGCGAAAGAGGACCGAGGGCGCCGTGCACGTGGCGTCGCTCGTGAGGATTTTCACGACGCCCAGCCGTGCGCGATTGTCGGGAAAGGTGCGATAGACCAGACCGAGGCCCGCCGCAATGTTCAGTTCGTTCGAGCCGGCGGCGCGCACCGTGAGGCGCGGCTCCGCACTGGCGGCGACGAACGCGAAGGACAAACCGGTCACCGATTGCCAGTAAGTGAGCGCCTCCTCCACGCAGTTGCCTTTTACGGAGGGGTCGACATAGACGGGTACGGGAAGCTCCCACCTCGTGATGCTGTCCTGCAATCGCTGGATCAGCCCCTCGACAGGGACCGATAACCCGACATTCACAGACTGGTTGTACGTAGTCAGGTCAGCAGCCGTGTCGGGATTGCCGATTCGCCCGGACGAGGCGGCCGGCGGGACCGGGATCGGTGGGTTGCCGGTGGTGGGAGTCGGGGCAGTCGGGCCCGAACCCGTGCCGGAGCATCCGCCACTCACGCCGGCCAGCACGAAGACGACCGCCAGCGGGGCAAATCGAAGCATCCGCACAGAAACCTCCTCGGATCTTAGGCGCGGCGCGCACGGAGTCCTTCAGATCTTCAGCCTCTTCCGTGGCGATTGGGACCGGCTCTTGCACGCGCAGGCGTCGCTTGAATGGTCGTGTGATGACACCACGCTCAGCCGATCAGAATCGCATCCCGTCGCTCGACGGCCTCCGGGCGATCTCGATCGCGATGGTGCTGCTCGCGCACCTGTCGGGCACGTTCGGATTCCCGATGTCCGCCGCCAGCGGCCGCTTCCTCGGCCTCGGCGAGCTCGGCGTTCATGTGTTCTTCGTGATCTCCGGGCTATCTGATCACCGGCCTGCTGATGGATGAGCTGGCGCTGGCGGGCCGCATCAGCCTGAGCCGCTTCTACCTGCGCCGCACGCTGAGAATCTTTCCGGCGTACTACACCTTTGTGGTCATCCTGTTCTTCGCCAGCCGCGCCGGGTGGGTCCAGCTGGCGCCGCACGACGTCGCGCACGGGCTCACCTACACGTCGAATTACTATCCGGCCCGATCGTGGTACTTCGGGCACACCTGGTCGCTGTCGGTCGAAGAGCAGTTTTACCTGCTGTGGCCGGCGCTGCTCGTGCTGGCGGGCCCGCGTCGCGCGACGTTGTCGCGGCGTTGACGGTGCTCCTCGTGCCGGTCATCCGCGTGGCGTCGTGGGAGCTGATGCGCTGGTCCGGCGACGGCATCGGCCATCGCTTCGAAACCGTCGCGGACGCGATCGCGGCCGGCTGCGTGCTCGCCGGTGTGCGCCCGTGGCTTCACGCCACCTCCGGCTACCGGAAGGCGCTCGCGTCTCCGTGGTTTGCGGCGGTACCTCTCGTGGTTGTCGCTGCGAACCTTTTGCACGACCATCCCGTGGCGTACTTTCTCGGCGGCCTCACGCTCGTGAATGTGGGGATCGCGCTCTGCCTGGATCGGTGCATCACGCTGTCGGACGGCCCCCTCGGACGAGTGCTGAATACCGCTCCGCTGGTATTCGTCGGGGGACTCAGCTACTCGCTCTATCTCTGGCAGCAGATCTTCCTGAATCGCGACTCGTCGGGCGGCTGGTCCACGTTCCCGGCAAACCTCGTCCTCGCGGTGGCCGCGGCGCTGGCCTCGTACCACATCGTCGAGCGTCCCGCACTGCGATTCCGGCGCTGGCTCGAAAAGCGGGACTCGCGCAAACCCGTTGTCGTCGGTGCGCCGTCCCCGACGCCTACGGCCGCGGCGTGAGCCGAACCCTCGAAGCGGCTAACGGTTGAGCCAGCTTTCCCGGATCTTCAACTGTTCCGCCGTCGGCGACTGGCTCTCGACGATCCGGTAGTTGGCGAGCTCTACGAACTTGACGGTCGTGTCCAGTTCCCGTTCCTCGCCACCGCGCCGGATCCTCAGCCTGATGTTCTGACCCAACTTCTCGTTCAGCAGACGGAAGATCGTCCCCGCTGGCTGACCTTCGAGGGTCTGACCATCGACGCGCACGATGAAGTCGTCCTGCTGTAAACGAGACGTCGGAGCATCGGAGCCGGGAGGGAAACCAGTCACCCGGCCCAAGGTATCCAGGTTCACGCCCAGAAAGGGAATCTTTCGTGTCGTGCGTTCGAGCTGATACCCGGCGTAACCGAGAAACGTGTCGTAGGGCGGCACGTCGGTGCCGGCCACGTACCGGCTGAAGAAGGGTTCGTACGAGCTCCTGGTGATGCGGTTGACGATACGAATCAGATCCTCGGTGCTGAATCCGCGGCCGCGTTGGTAGAAGTCCGTGAAGAGCGACCGCATGACCTCGTCCAAGCCCGCTGCGCCCTTGGTGTCGTGACGAATGGAGAGGTCGAGGAGCGTCGCGAGGTTCCGTCCCTGTGAGTAATAGGAGATTCTGGACGGCAGCGGACTGGCGTAGTCGATCCACGTGGACGTGGACGAGTCCGACGCGGACATGTAGCGCCGTGCCTCGTTGCCCTCGACTTCCCCGATCGCCCTCGCCGTGTCGCCCATGAAGCTCCGGACGTCCCTCAGCCCGGCGCGATACGACGTCAGGCTGGCGTAATAGGACGTGAAGCCCTCGGACACCCACAGCAGCGGCGTCTCGTTCTCCCTCGCGTAGTCGTAGGGCCACATCTGCGCCGGACGGATGCGCTTGACGTTCCAGACGTGAAAGAACTCGTGCGCGGCCTGGCCCACCATGTCGTCGGGTTGCGGCGGCGCGTCAGGGTTCCAGAGGGCGACGAACGAGTTCTGATGCTCCAGCACCCTGGCACTCGCTTCCGCGGGACGGAAGAAATAGAAGTAGACGAATTTCTGGTACGGGAGGCCGCCGAAGATCCTGCCCTGCGTTTCCCCCAGCTTCGTGAGGTGGCCGATCAAGGTGCGGGTCTTCTCCGCCGAGAACACACCCGCGGGATTGGCGACGAGGTCGTGCGGCTTGCCGTCGACCGTGAACCGGGTGACGTCGAACGTCCCCATCAGCGTCGGCTGATCGACGAGCGTGTCGTACTCGGGGGCCGTGAACACCATCGGGTCGATCGTTTCGTCAAGGCCGCTGGCGATTTTCCAGCCGCCCGGCACCTCGAACCGCACCACGCTCGGTCTCGATCGATGACCCTCGGGCAGCAGGAAGAGCTGCGTGCCCGTGAAGAACGCGTAGTCGGGCGCGATGCGCGCCTGATTCGCGGAGAGGACGTTCGCCAGGTAATCGAACTCGACGGTGACGCGCGAGACCCCCTTCGTGTCGATTCGCCACGTCTGCTTACGGACCTGCGCGGGCCGCAGCTCCCGGCCGCCCAGGTCGGACACTCGAAAGCGAGAGATGTTCTTCGCGTAGTTCTCGATGACGTACCAGCCTGGGGACCAGACTGGTAGCGAGAGGTCGAGCGAGGGCTGGTTGATGTTCCTGATGTCGGTGGTCACGTGAAAGAGCTGGCCGGGGACGTCGGCCACCTTGACTGTGTATTCGATCGCGAGCTCCCGATCCTGCGCCATCGCAGCAGGCGCGATGAGGACGATCAGAGACCAGGCGAGATACCAGATCAGCGTGTGCCGTCGGGCTGGAGGTGAATACTTGAAGAGAGCCCTTCGCATGGCGGCATTGTCCTAACCAGAAGGGTTGGGGTCAATTGATTCCCAGGAACACCACGAGCATCCGGATCGATTTGCGGAACCACTCCACGCAACATCGCCCGTAACAGCAAAAAGAGCCCATTCGCATGGGCTCTTCTGTCGATTTATTGGTCGGGGCGAGAGGATTCGAACCTCCGACCCCTCGGTCCCGAACCGAGCGTTGACGCAACGATTTCCGAATGTTTTCGTCGTTTCCTGGACTCGGGTAGCAACTGGGTAGCTACCGGGTCGAGGTCAGTGCCCTGGTTTCGCCAGCCACCGCCGCCCATCGACGACACCGCCGGTGGCGCTAAAATGGTCTGGACTATGAACTACCAAGACCGCATCGTGCGAGATCCTCAGATTGTGGGCGGCGAGCCGATCCTGAAAGGGACCCGCGTGACGCTGAAGACCGTACTCGCGAGCCTCGCTGAAGGTGCCACGACGGCCGAAATCCTCGCCGATTTTCCGACGTTGTCTGAAGAGGACGTCTGGGCGGCCATCGCGTTCGCCGCTGGCTCCGCGCAGGAGGACATGCCTCTGATCGAAACACCGATCAAACGGTGAAGATCAAACTCGACGAAAACCTGCCCGACCGTCTCGTCTCGGTCCTCACCGGACTTGCTCACGACGTCGATACCGTTCGCGGAGAGCAGCTGACCGGTCGAGCCGACCCTGACGTGTGGAGCGCCGCGCAAGCCGCCCAGCGTTTCCTGATCACACAGGATCTCGATTTTTCGGATGTCCGCCGGTATACGCCCGGCACTCACGCCGGTCTCCTTCTTGTGCGCCTGTCGCGACCCGGCCGCAACGCGTTGTTCGAGCGCGTATCGACAGTGTTCCAGACGGAGAAGGTCGAAGAGTGGACTGGATGCCTCGTGGTCGCGACCGAACAGAAGATTCGCATCAGACGACCGGAGCCACCAACGGAACGCTGATCAAGGCCGAATCCGAGGATCGCGATTCCATCGGCTGCTCCTCACGGACGACTTCCGCGCACGACGTTGAGGGTATGGGTCGGGACCATCGCGGTTCTGCGCGAGCTCAACGATCGCAGAATCCCGTCGAGCACCGAGTCCAGTTCCTTGGCCAAGTCCTCGGCGAGATAACGCAGCACGAGATAGCCGTTCTCTTGCAGTAGCTGGTCCTTGCGTCGGTCACGCCGGTACGCGACCGGATCCGCGAGATGCTGCGCACCGTCGATCTCAACGACGACTCGCGAATCAGCGCAGAGGAGATCGATTTCCATTCTGCCGAAGCCATCGAACGCGATCGGTAGATCGGCATTCAGCTGGAATCGTCCTCGTGTCTCCGGCAACGTTTCCAGACGTCGATAGAGAAACGCCTCGGACGCACTTCGCGCGCGTTTGGCGCCTTCGGCTTCTGGAGGAATCGGACGAGCGGCTGTCACGAACAGGTTCGCGAGCGGCGTATCGACGCCGTCGCGAACAAGTCGCCGCACGCTGGCAGCGTAGTCACGTTTCCAGAGTGGATCGGCCGGCAACGTCACGTCTGCCGGCCAGCCCGGAATGGCGCTGGCCGGAAGGACAATCGTGTAGCCGACGGCCTCGTAGCCGCGGCACCGGCGATCGAACATTCGCGCCAGCATCGGCACGTTGAGGTCGGCGTAGTCGTAGACCTGTACCTCACGCTTACCGTCGTAGAGGCGATGCAGCCGGCCGACGTACTGCGCGATCGTCCCTCGCCACGACACCGGAAGCGTCAGAAACAGAGTGTCCAGTCGCGGATCGTCGAATCCCTCTCCGATGTATTTGCCAGTCGCCAGATATGACGCGACCTTCTTCTCGGTGGGATGGCTGCTAGCCGCTCGGACTCTGCCCGTCGCTGCTTCTTCCCCATTCCGCCTCGCAGGACCACAACGTGAGCAACGCTGGTCGAAAGCACACTCTCGAAACGATCGAGGTGTTCGTTGCGTTCGGTGAGGATGAGCGGCGAGCGTCCGTCCCGAACGGCTTGAACGACCTCCTCGCAGATCGCTCGATTGCGAGTCTCGTCGTCTACCAGGAGTTGATAAAGCGATTGGAACTCGATCCGTTTATCTGTGCGCCAGACGCTCGATCCATTGGTCCAAGAGCTGGCGCGGATGTTACGAGCACCAATGTATTGACGCCGCGCTGAGCGATCAGCCAGGCCGCGACGACTGTCTTGCCGAACGCCGTCGTGGCGGCCAGGACACCAGTGTCGTGCTTCAGCATCGCCTCCGCCGCGAACCTCTGCTCTGTTCGGAGCTCGCCTCGAAAGGTGGCCTGCAGCGGATGTCCGCCGAAACGCTCGTCACGGATGACCGGGCGAATGTTCAAGTCGATCAATACTTCACGTACCTCTTCGAGACATCCGCGAGGCAAACCGATGTGTTGGGGATGTTCTTCAGCGCACCCGATGATTCGTGGCTTGGCGTAGGTAGGCAGGCGCATCGCCTGGGTCTTATAGAACTCCGGATTCTGAAATGCGGCGACACGCAGCAACCGGTTCCGAAGACCCGGCGCCAAACCGTCTTTGGCGATGTAGATCTCGTTGCCGAGGATCAGTTCAAGCGAATCAGGAAGCTCCCCCACAATCGGTGGCTCCGTCCGCCGACGCGAGGGCGGCGCGGCCCATGGTGCAGGTTCGTCGTCCTCCGCCGGCGGAAGGCGCACGCCAAGAATGCGTCCACGTCGATCTGCGTCGCGCGCGATCCCTTCCAGATGCGCGCGCCCGATGCGCTGTACCGGTTGAGAGAAATGCCCATTGATCGCGATGCGGTACACCCTGCTCGTCAAGAAAGACACTGTTGCCGTCGCCGCGGGGGTGTTTCTGCAACGGCAGCGCGATCAGATTGCCGAATCCTCCGTGGGGCAACGTGTCCTGATTCGGGAAGAATCGGTCGTACGAGTCGAAGCCGATGTCCGGCCTTCTCTCCATCGTCTCCGTCAGGATGTAGGAGCCGACCTTTCGTGCGAGAGCCGCAGGCACGGCCTCTTCGAACAATAGCCAGACGTGACCGCCGCGGCCAGAGCGTGACCGCTCGAGCACGGCGGGGGCAACCATCCGACGGCAGGTCTCGATGAAGGCCGTTGAATCCTGCAGCCAACTGCCCTTGTCGAAATCGACAGCCAAGAGGAAGCACGTCTCATCCAGGAGCATCGGATACACGCCGGCTACGAAGCGCTCTCCGGCGTCGTCACAGCCGGAGAGGTGCCACCGAATCACGTCGTCGGTCACGGGGAGGAAGCGACGATTCGGACACTCGGCGCACTTGATGCGCGGCTTTTCGCAGATGCCTCGCACCCATTCGTTTGCGCAGGCGGGCGCATACCCTGAGTTTCCCGTCTTCCGGCTCTCGAATCGCCGCGGATACACGTCTTCACGCCCGCGAAAGAGCGAGCGGAACAGCGCGATTTTCGCCTCCGGCGAGGACGTCTGATCCGAGCTGTGGGTCGGAACCATCGACTCCGATGACGATGCATCGTCACGGCGACAGAATCAACAGGTACGAGTTCGCTCCAGTTGTTCAACCGATGTTCCGCGGGCACCGTCGGGTAGCGTAAGGGTAGCGATCCGGCGGGCTCTACTTGTCCCGATCTTGGACACGGTCGACGGTCCGTGTCGCCACCAAGAGCAAATCTCGAACATTTCTCAGTACTTGAATGACGAAACGGCGGATTTGAAGCGCCGGTCACTCGTTCGGAAACCAAGTGACCGGCACACTTAACGGAAAATCGCCGTTCGAAAAAGCAAAGAGGCCAGATTGCCTAGGAAATCTGGCCTCGCTAGAATCTTGAATTGGTCGGGGCGAGAGGATTCGAACGCCTCTTACGAGGTTGCTGAACATTCGGGATCTCGCAGATCGTTCGACTTTTCGACCCCGATCATCGTTCCTGACGTTCACACGTACCCCACATTTCATACCCGGTGTTAACGTGCGGTTAACATGTGGGCACAAGGACAAAATCTCATTCAGCCCCGTTGACAAACACCCGATTTGAGATTTGAATGGCTGTATGACGTAACGAACATTTCGACCTCAGTCGCCTCTCGCCAGAGACGCGACATCCGTTGAGCGCTCTTCCCCAGAGCCCTCGCGAGTTGAAAGCACGTAGCGGCCCTGACACACCGTCAGCCCAGCCGACTGCGTGGATGGTTTCGGACATGCACCGGAAGACTCGTGATAGCGGGCAGTTTATTTCCCTGCGCACGGCGGAAGCTGAATTCGGACTCCCCTACGCCCGGCTCTACCAGCTCGTCACCACCGGCTCGCTCCCCTGCCTCGATCGGAATATTTCGCAGCGCGCCATCTGGATCCGGCGCACCGACCTCGAGGAACTCCTCGCCAACAACATGACAACTGTGCGGTCATGAGCAAAGCCTCTGACCTCCGTCGAGCGAAGCGCCGCAAGAGCCTTCAGCCGAAACGGCCGCGAGAACTGCAACAGGCCGTCCGAGTGCACAGTCGCGCTGCAGTCAAGTACGCCACTCTGCAGAACCTTCTCAATAGGTTCCGATGACTTTGGCAACGACGGAGTAGTGACCCGTCGGCCGGGCACGGTGTTCTCGCCACCGTGTCCGGCAGCCAATCACAGCGAGATGAAGCGAGACAGATTCCGATGCGACCGAGACAACTCGACCTCACAACCGGCAAGCTGGTTAAGCCGACTAGCCCGGACCGGCTCGTGATGACGCACCATATCAAGGACGGTCTGCGGCCGAGCGTCGTGGATTTTCTGCGAGCGATTCACCCGGACAACTCCGGCTGTCTCGAACTGCGCGCTTTTTACGAGCGCGGCATGCGACCGGCCCCGGTGAAATTCGTCCCTTTGCCTCTCACCGCTGCTGGCCTGCAAGAGATTCAGGAATATGCAGCGACATGGACTTCGACGAACAACCGCGCCGGCCGAGCGCACAACGTCTACCACGCGATAGCCACTCGGAAGGACACGACGTCAGGGAGGCTCGAGAACTGCACGAAGCTCTGGGCCCTCTACATCGAAATCGATTTCAAGCATGTCTCCGTCACGGAGGCGCTGGCCGGACTGCAGACCTTCGAACTGCCGCCGTCCTACATCGTGCATTCCGGCGGCGGACTCCATGCCTATTGGGTGTTGTCCGAGCCTCTCAACCTGACGGTGCCCACCGACTTCGAACGAGCGCGTCAATGGCTGGGCGACCTAGCTCTGAAGCTCCACGGTGAACCCGAATCAGCCGAACCGGCTCGCGTGCTGCGCGTGCCCGACACGGTCAATGTGAAGGTCGAATATGGACTTCCTCATCCCAATGTCGCGCTGATCACGGAGGCGGTCCATCGCTATTCGCTGGCTGATATCGTTCGCGTCCTCGGTGATGCTGACCCCAAGCGGCCCGCATCGGCTCGGGGCACGGCTGCACCGGCCATCACGCATGACCTCGATGTCGGCGGCCGCATTCAGCTGGCCAAGGCGTGGCTCGACCGTCAACCTCCAGCCGTCGAGGGCCAAAGCGGCGATACCCACACGTTCAGGTGTTGTGCGACCGTGGCGATCGGTCACGACCTCGATGAGAAACAGTCCTTCTCGGCCCTTCAAGAATGGAACGCCCGTTGTCTGCCACCATGGACCTACGCCGAACTTAAACAGAAGATTCGGAACGCGATTGACTACGGGTCAGGCCAGCGCGGTTCGAAGCTCGCCGAGTTCCCGACGACCGAAGCCGGCGACGCCGAATTCTTTGCTGACCTCTATGCCAGCGAAATTCAATATGACCACAGGCAAATCCGCTGGCTCGTCGCCAATCCTGTCGGACTCTGGGAACCCGACCCGGTTCAGATGCTCAACCAGATGGTAATCAGGGCGATGCGTCTCCTTCAGAAGAAGGCGCTCGCCGTTTCTGATGACGACAGACGAAAGCATCTCCTCAAATGGGCCATTCGCGGTGAGAATCGTAGCCGCATCACCAATACGCTCGCGATTGCTCAAAGTGTGCCCCTCATTTCTGATCGCGGTGACAACTGGGACCTCGATCCAATGGTGCTTGGTGTCCCGAACGGTGTGGTGGATCTGAGAACCGGCGCGCTTCGACCGGCACGACTCGAAGAACGAATCAGCAAACGAACCAGCGCGAAATACAACCCTTCCGCCATCTGCCCGTTGTGGGAACGCACAGTGGCAGAAATCTTCAACCATGACCCGACCATGATTCGGTTCATTCAGCGTGCACTCGGCTACTCCATCACGGGTGATCTCCGGGAGGAATGTTTCTTCCTGTGCTGGGGCGACGGTGCAAACGGCAAAGGCACGCTCATCAACACGGTCTCGTGGCTGCTGCAGGACTACGCGGATAATCTCGCGTTCAGTGCCTTCGAACTACACAAGAACAGCAACTCGTCGGCTGCATCCCCGGACATCGCCAAGCTCGTCGGCCGTCGCCTCGTGACGGCCTCTGAGTCGGGCGACCTGCGGCTCGATGAAGCGAAAGTGAAGAACCTGACCGGCCGCGACCCGATCACGGCACGCTTCCTCTATAAGAATGAGTTCACATTTCAGCCCACGCAACACTACTGGCTATCCACGAATCGGAAACCCGTGGTCCGCGACCCGTCGAACGGATTCTGGCGGCGTATGCATCTCGTGCCCTTCACGCAGTCCTTTGAAGGCCGGGCCAACCAGACTCTCAAAGACGCCCTTCGACAAGAAGCCGAAGGCATCCTGGTCTGGCTCGTGCAAGGCGCGCTGGTCTGGCTCGCGGAGGGCCTGAATCCACCGGCCTCCGTGAAAGCCGCGACGGAAGAATACCGAAAAGAAAGCAACCAGCTTGGTCAGTGGCTGGAGGCTCGCTGCGACGCCGGCCCACAGTTCAAGCTGCAATCGGGACCCGCGTTCAAGGACTACAAGGAATATTGTCAGTCACTGAACGAACCCATCAGCTTTACGCAAGTCAGCTTCGGTAAAGAGATGTCCAAGCAGTTCCCACCGGACCCGACAAACTCGCGGCATACGGTGTATTGCGGCGTGAGATTGCGCTATTCGCGCGGGACCGACACGTTCTGACTTGCGACTGGTGACTTCTCATGACTCTTGGAAATCATGCGAATCTCTAAGTCGTGTGGAGAGAACCCTTTGCACCAGATCACCAGTTTGCACCAATTAGTCGTGTTCTCGACCGGATCTGGAAGCCTGCTCGGATCCGGGAGAGATGTTCGCCAAGCGGTGCAACTGGTGCAACCGGTGCAACGAACATCGCTGAGCCCCAGCCTCGACGGTCGATTCAGGCCGGTCTCTTGGGAAGCGTGAGAGTTCCCTGTCGCAAGCATTCCTTCGCATATCTCGACATCTTTCCGTAGCGCTTTCCCACGTCATCATGGTGAGAACGTCGAATCGTGCACCTCACCCTTCTAATCGTTCCCTGAAGCCGCTAATGCGTTCCCACACGTCATCGGCACGACCGTCAGCCCGTCGTCAACGACCCTCACCCTGACCCCACAGAGGATTGAACATCCTCTCGCCCCGACTAAGCCTCGCCCACCATTGACGATATCTCGCACGTTAACAAACACGTTAACAGGGCTGAGCCGTCTGAGAACGCTCTGCCCGCTCTGCTTCTGAGCGTTCTTGCACATCAGAGATTGTTAGAGAGTCGCAGCGTGCTCTGTTGCCAGGCGACCCTCGACTTCCCACCAAATGAGTCCTTGCCCACCCCATTCACCAACGTGACCATCGATGTATGAAGCGTGCGTACTTCAAGTCGAACGATCAATTGAAGCGCTTTGTCGCAGCAATGACCCCAGACGAGCGAGAGATGTTGAAGACGACCATCGCATTGTTGAAAGAACGAGTCTGGGATCGACTTTATGAGGTTAATGCCGAGGCGAGACATTACCGTCTCTCCGAGGAAGACGTCACGCGACACACGAGGTCTCAGTCTCGTGGCTAAGAACCCGCGCTGCCAAGCGTTCGACAAGAAGGGACTCCAGTGTGGTCGAACCACAGCGGACCCCTCTGGGTTCTGTCATATCCACTTGAAGAAAGCAGGCCAGCAGACGCAGTTTCAGTCGGCCATCGATGACCCGAGGGAAATCCTCCAGCGGCTGATGCACAGCGCCGACGAAGGCATCCGTCTGCGCGCTGCCGAAAAGTATCTGGATCGACTCGACAAGGAGTTCGCTGGCTGTGCGCGCTGCGCCACTCAGAACGAACGTCTGGTCCCGCAGCAGGAAGCATTGAAGCGGATGATTCCCGCTCAATTGGAAGAGCTGCGCGAGATGATGGCCAGAGTCAAAGAACTGCTTGCGCTGACCCTGCGGCAGCCGATTTACGAGCCGCCCATCGAGAGACCGATAGTCGCAAGCCGCGTCTCCGGAGACTCAGCTATCGCCCCGCAGTTCGTGCCGGTCGAGAGGCCGACAATCGAGGAGCCATCCGAGCCAGTCGTCCCTTTGCTTCCCCGCGCTCAGTGGCCCGCGGCTGGACTCTATCTCCACAACGGCGTTGTATCTCACGCTCTTGGCGACGAGCACGCCGCGCAGATTCTTGAAGGTGTTATTCCCTACGAACAAGCAGTCAAGGCCGAAACGGCCGGAAAGAAGAGTATCCAATGAGCAAACAACTGTCGGTTCCACCCGCCACAGGCATCACACGAGAACTCGTTATCGCAGCCCGCGCAAAGCAGTCCAGTGCCGAACGTGTGGCCAGACTCCGCACTCTGCTGTCGCATGACCAACCGGTCGCTTCGATGCGGGCTGCTGAGTTGGAGTTCCGTGTGATGGCCGCGCCTTGCCAGCGCTGCGGCCGTTATCACGGACGTCCGTCGCAGCCACCGTCACCACCCGACATGGCAGCGCACATCCGCGCGGCTCGAGGAGGTGCACGATGACTCCGAGACAAGTGCGAGAACAAATCGAGGAGATCGACCATGAGCTGAGGAGGCTCAGCCGGTGGGAAAAGACGCTGGTCGCTTCCCGGCGACGGTTGCTGCTCGAAGATACCAGCGCTGCTCGCTGGACAGTCGAAGTCATCGAGAACGGGCCGCGTCCAGCCGAAGGACTGCCGCCCGATCCAGAGCTGGCGCCGTTCAGCCAAGGGTTCCAAGGCCTTCATGACACGAAGTCAGAAATAGCGCGCCTCAAGGAGAAGCGTGCCCTTTTGGTGAAGCGGCGACCCTCGAAGGTCGAAACGGCAACGAAGACGGAGGAAGCGGAGGCCTGCGCCGTCGACATTCGGGCCCGCGCGGAGGATTCTGCTGTTCGAACCGAGTCCACACACGCGGCCATCAAAGAGGCGGCGCGCCTCGCGCTCGCGGTCGCCAAAGACGCTCGGTGTCTGCGGGAGGACAACGTCGCGCTCGAGAAACCGACATAAGTCGATGCGGGCATCGCACGACCAAGAACGCCAGGCTCGGAGGCAGCAACATTTCCGGCGGCCCTGCCGCTCAGCATATTGCTGCGGAGCTATTTCCATGGCGGTCGACCTAGCGGGCTGGAGCCGAATCTGGATTCCGCGAGATTCGCGCCGCGTTGGCTGAATCTGGAGCGGAGCCTATCGTGAAGTGACCATGCGTCGGCGTGGTGCCGTTGTGCGCTTCACGCTTCTGCTCGCAAAGCGAGTTGGCTGGGCAGTTTCGCTCTCGTCGCCGATCGACTCGCCGCTGCGACCGCTCCAACAGCACGGACGCCGGCTCGTAGTCGCGTCCCTCTTGGCGTGCCAGTCTCCGCCTCAGTTGGAACGAGCTCGCCGCGGAAAGCGCGGGCGAGAATCGAGGTCGACAACCTGCCCGTCAGCGCTTGAGCGCTGGCCAGCCGGGTCTTCAATCGATTCGGCGAGAGCGAACAGGTCCTCGACGCGCCTAACTGCCTCTTGTTGTTCAACGAGCGGCGGGTAGACGAACGGTAGTTCTGGACTCGCTGACAGTTCAAAGCCTGAGGGCCCGATCCGCTTCCGCGTTCCCTGTGTGGTCTCACAGCGACTTGTACTTATAACCAAACATATGCAACTGAACCAGTAATACTAACAAAAAAAAAAAAAAAAAAAAAAACAAAAACATAGCCACCTGTTGGCTGTTTGTTAGCTGTGGCCTGTGTGGCCTAGCTACCTGAAGGGGCATAGGGCTTTTGATGTAACTCTGTCTGTCCACTACCTGGGTTGGGGTCAGGTGAGGTGGCCTTTAGATGTGAGCAGGTCAGGTGCTGCCTCAACTCTTTGTTTCACTGACTATACTGCTGCTCAGAGGAATGCTCTGTGGGAGTTGTATAAAAGTTCAGAAAATAAACATGAGCTCTCAGTGGTTGGTGGATGTTGAACTAACAGGCCCAGAGTCTGACCAACCCTGGACACTGCTGCTAGTCTTATCCCAGGCTTGCTTTTAAGTTGGGGTGCCCAGAGTCCAAATTAGGGTTACTGTTCTCATTATGACATGTAATGGTGATGACTGTTTATTGTTGCTGTCTGGAGAACGGCACACACACCAATCACTTGGGAGGAAGGATATGTGAAAGGGCTGGTTTGTTCAGTTCCATGGGTCCAATGGCCGAGTGTCTATGTTGATGGCAGCCTGTTATCTTCAGAAGAGCATTCACATCTGCCTAACCAAAGTTCCTAACCCCACTGCCCAGGGAGGCATTTGATCGATGGAGTGTGTCAACCACTTTGAACTATCTGTTATATAGTTTGTGTCATGTAAACTTCTCATTGCTACCTTGTTATGGGAGCAATCATAGTTGCTAATTAGTCAGTGACAGTGAGAAAGGAGGATGTGTGTGCAACTCACTGTCTGAGACATTGCTGCTTAATGGCTTTTTTTTTTTTTTTTAGGGCGCCGGGCGGGGACGTCATGGCGATGGCTGTTTGTACTGCTTTTTATTAGGGAATGACTTTTTGGGTGGCCTCAGATTACTGCTGCCTTTGGTGTCCACCAGGCTTTTGGTTACTGTGGTGACTTGAGGACGAAGTGACAGCTGGCTAGTGAAAATTTCCCTACCCATGGCATCACAGGGTTGTGTTTTGATGGCTGCTGTGACAACTTTGACCAGGCTCAGGTGGTGGCGTTTCCTTACCGGTGTGCCTCCGCAGGTTTACTTAGTGTTGTCACTCCAAGAGAGGCCGGTCTGTACATCTGTGGGTCGCCACCATCTCCGCGAGCCACCTGTTGGCCAACTGCTTGGTGAGACCAGCCACCCACGTCGGGCTTGTGAGGTCTGGCCAGGGAGAGATGGGTTCAGATCCATGCTGCTGCTGCGTCAGCACACCTGCATTCAGACTCAGTCTGTCTCTGCCCAGACTGTCTGTCCATGCCTCAGGTGAGATGCTGCCTGAGGGGCTTCTTAACCAGGTGTGGATAAATCTGCACCCATCGCTCTTCCGTGTTATCAAATTCTGTAGAGCTGCAGTGACCGAGGAGGTCCGGAGGACTGGTGGTGGATGCTTTTCTTCTTCATTTTGTGTCTGCATTGTGGCTGACTATGAATGTTGTGTTTAATGAGCCATGTCCCAGCTTGTATCTGCTGGGACCATCTCAGTGGTGCTGTTGTGTTGAGCGTGCTTCCTGTTATGGGTTGCCGGGCTCAGTTCTCATTATCTTTTTTATGTGTGCACTGACATTCCATTATTCTACCCAGTGCCAAGGGATTTTTCACATCTAATCTCTGTGCTTGGCGTGCTCCTGCTCAGAGTGTCCAAATCAAATTAGTCAAAATGGAGTGGATGTGTACTCCAAGCTACTCTGATGCCAGGGTTCCGATGATGCATCTCCATCTGTCTCTGTTGTGGGTATGCATTGAGCATGAAACTGGGGTGAGGTGTTCCTTAACTGGGTCATATGTGTTTGGTAAGGGTGTGTGATTATGTGTTGAATATTGGAGTGACCCATCCCATGCCAGAGGCAGTGTGTTCCTGTATGTGACCCGTGGGCTGCTGTGACCGGAGGATTTCTCAATGTTTTTGTGCCATCATGCTACCCATATATCTGGTTGTGTCACTGTTTGCTGCCAGGCAGTGTATTTTGTGAGTTCTCAGATCAGAAAATGGCCGGGTACTGTTTATCAGAGATGCCCCCTGTGACATTTTTGTGTACCTATTATCAGGTGAGGGTGACCATCAATGTAGGTACTTAATGGGCACCTGGTTGTCTTTGAGATGCACGTTAGTGTGGCCCAGTTCACGATGGAGGCCGGTACAGTGACAGTGTCCCGGGTGTTCTGGTGCAGAGCCATTTCCCTTCATCTTGTTCAATTTGGTTGGAGCAACTCCTGTCCATGTGAATAGTTCTGCTGTGTGTGTTAGTAGTGCTCTGATTTTGTTTGGAGACTGTCATTGTGAGCATTTCTGTGATGGGCTGTTCAGGAGGAGCGGCCTGCACCCTGCCTGTCTGTGAATGCCACCATGGGGGCATGTTGCTTCTCTAGCTTGGAATCACCTGCCTGTGAGAGAGTTCAAAGGCCTATGGATGTCTGACACTGCAGGATCACTGTCAATGACTCATGCTGTATTCAAGTATTATTCCAGGCTTGGTGAGCATTTTGACTCATCAGATGTGTCATCAGCCTGCCGGGAAGGCAACCTGCTGACTGTGTGGCCTATGCTGTAGCATCGGGGGCCAAGTGATAACTAGGCTGGGATTGCTATTGTCACGCGACAGACCCTTAAGGAACAATCGGGAGTCAAATCGGCTCTGCCTGATGGCAGTCCCGGTCATTGACATCAGACATGTGCCTCGACTTTGCCATGGAGTTGCAGCGCGGGATTTTGTTTGCTGCTGGGATGATATGTGTGTAATGGTGTAGAGGTGCAGATGGATTCTTCGGGTTTTGTTACGATGTGGAGCAGCTATGTGATCGAGCGGCGGCCGGGCGTTCGCCGAGTGCCCGGAAGAACTGGGCCGTCGAGGCTGCTGCCGAGCAGGGTCTCGATCGGCTTGGTCGGCTGTCCGGTCAGGGGACTTGTACTGCTTGGCTGTGGGTGTAGACCGTGTGCGGTCATGAACGGTAGAGCGTGCTCACGCGACGAAGGGGTGCCTGTTGACTCAGTTGGTCAGATTAGCTCGTCAGATGTTGATTGTGTCAACTGGTTTGTTGTTACGGTGAGTGACTGCATGCCATCATGCGATCGAGATCAAGGATTTCCGAGAGCGACGTTTTGACATGACCGTGAGATCCACACCATGGGTGCTGTGGAAGGAAGAATGCTGCGGTACCGCGTGGCGTACTCGGCGCCTTCATGACCGAGCTACTGATTGGAGACCCAGCTTTTTGTCATTATATTCAGAGGTCGAGAGACGACGGGTTAGACCTTGTGCTGCTCACACCCCATCAAACTGGTCCTGCGTCCCGAGCTAGCCATTGGGGTCTCCAGGGAACCACCAGATCATCGATGCACGGGCGGGGACAGATCGCGCACGCCGCGCGCCCAGGGTCTCGCCATCGGGCGATGATGGCGGTGCGAGGGGTACCACCATGGCCTGGTGCAAACGACGACTCTGCGAGATCAGCATCTCACACCGGGAGTTGTTGTTAGGTGACTTCAGGATTTCGTGAGCTCCACGAATTCCCATGCGCGGGGTTCAGGTTGTTGTTGGGCGATTCTACAAGCCGTCGGTCAGTGAAGGATGGCATTCGGGTTAATGTTTGGGCAGGCCCGCCCGCGCCGCCGCACCCATCTCGGTGGGAGAGTCGACGATGATCTGAAGTTCTTGGTGTCTGTGTGTATTGTCGGGATTCAGCGGGTGAATGTCTCACTACTTTATTTGAGAGAAGGAGAAAGATGATGAAGTAGCTAATCGGTATCCGTCTTGCCCGTGCTCCCGCATCCGCTGTCATGAGCTCAGCTTCTCAGGGTCCACTGCTGCTGCTCCGTGATTGTGCAGGGCATCACCAGTGGAGAGCAGGAGGTGCGGGTCCCGCGCTTGCTCACCCGGCGGGGCCACGCTGTTCCATACCCACCTGGACCTGGCTGGTGTACTGCTCATGTCTGGAGGCAGGTGTTCATGTTGCTAGTGGATGGTCGGTTCCGGCTGACCGCCAAGGCCTGTGAGCCACAGCGGGAACCAAGTGAGTAGGGCTGCTACCGGGAGCCAGGTTATGCGAGTTGTGATCTTTCAGGGTCAGCGATCTGATGTTCTGGATCCTGCACCACCCAGGCAGGATCAGAGTGAAGAGCGGGCGAGGCGTGACTTCCTGGTGCGGCGAGCCATGGTGTGTGCTTGCAACGTAGACGTGGAGCTGCTTCATCAGGAACGCTGCTCTCGGCAGGACCAGTTCCTGATGTATTATTTTGGTGAATATTGATGATTCAAGACTTCTTCAACTGCTTAGATCAATGCTGTTGTCACATTGTATTTCTGTTGAGTGGAGTGCCTGTTGTCCCTCACTTTCCCGTGCAACACCCCCAGCCAGCGCCCAGCGTTTTGAGTCTTTGAACTGGTGGTGTCTAGTATGAGTCTGCACTCCATCAGGGCTCCAATGACCTCTCCTGGAAGGCCCAGCCTGTGGAGTGAGTCAGGGGTTGCCGCGCTGCTGCCCTGCACCATGCACTGTGATTGTGTGTCACTGCACATTCACCTTGGTGATGTAGTTCACAATGTCATTTGTCATGAGTGGGCCTCACTCTGTGTCTGTGCACATGTGTCTGATGATTAAGCCCATGGTTATTTTGTAGGGCTTCTAGGAGATGTGTGCTTCATACAGGGCCATCTCACCATCCACTGGAAGGTTAATTTGGCACCAGAGCCAGGGGGACCCTCGGAGTGATGTTGGTGCCCCGTGAGGGGTGTGAAGGTCCTGGCCAACATCAATGGGGTTTGTGTGTGTCTCACCTTGCTGCCATCAAGGAGCTGGGTGAAGCGGCACCCCATCCAGGTGCGCACAGACGTTTGGGTATGAGGTGGTGACATGCCCCAACCCCTTGTGCACTCTGGTGCTGCTGTAGTCCCAGATTCAGGGCAGAACCTTGTTTAGTACCCGGCCATGCCCCCGTCCCAAGTGTTTATTCTGCAAACTCCATCCTAGCGAGGTGGGCATGATTGATGAGGGGACATGGGGCCACCATGGCCAACACACCACCCCATCATCCCATTGTCATGGCTCCAGTGGTGTCCCTGTCTCAGGACTGCTAGCTGCTCTGCTGGGAGGGGAGGTCACCCGGGCTGCATGGCCCTGGCCCGGTCTGGGTGCTGGCGGTGGGCTCCCCAGGGAGCCTGGCCCAGATTGCCAATCCGATCTTTCTGGAATCCCGGTGACCCGACGCTCCCATTATTGTGGAGTACATGAAACCAGCCCCCGGCCATGGCACAGTCCAGCGGGCCCAGGTGGGAATTTAGCTGTCCGAGGAGAGTCCAAGATCATCCTGCCAGATCCAGCGTGGTCCATCGTGGCGGGAGACCAGTCAGATGTTCACGTACCGGGTGGCTTTTGGAGTTCGTGGTGATGAGTGATGCTGCCTGCGTCCTCAATGACTTGGAGAGTTTGTGGATGCTGTGTGGCCTTTATGTTGCATGCATGACTGCTTTGGATCTGTATCGCTGTGCTGCCACCATGTTGATCTAATCCTCGCCGGGCGACGACAGACTTCTGGGAATCTGCCACGAAATCCAACTGGTGGATGACGACGAAGAGACTGCTCCTGGCGCTGTACTAATGACTTCTGTTGGGCTGCGGTGAGCCACCACCCTGTTTAGTGAATTCATGGGTGAGGAGTAGAAGGGATCGTGCGCCATCTTGGGCCCTCGGCTTCCCGCCAATCGGCAGCACCCATTGTTGGTCTACCCTGCTGCAGTGCTACGTGACCAGGTGCCTGGGTGTCCTGTGAAAGGCTGGTCTTGGTACCTCATCCACCATCCCACCTTCTCCGGAGCAGGTCCCGCGACGCCGTGCTGCTTTCGCGCTGCAGGTATCCTCGAAAACGGTACACGTCGCCGCCCGACTGGCCGTCATCATCGCGAAAGGGCGGGCTTCTTCTTCATCGATGAAGATGCAGCCGGATTTGGTGATGCTCGCCGCGCTCCATCCTTGATCGACATCATTGTTGCTTCACGGTTCATGTTCAGCGTCGGGCCCATGGCGGAATACCGGGTGCACCATGGCGAACGATTCGAATATGACGATAGCTGCCCGGACCGGCACGGTTCGATGTCGCCTGCACGGAACCGCGCGCGCCCAGTATTGCCGCATCCGCGCCTCGCCGTACGCGTCGAGATCGGCGGCTGCTCCTCGCTGCCGCTGGTGGTGGCGCATCCAGCAGCGCCCGCCTGCTGATCCAGCGACGTCAGCCGGGCGATGCTGCAGTACGCCTACACGAAGCTGAGCGATTGCCGGGATCCAGCGGCCAGGCGGACGCGGCGCCGGCTCCTGCCATTTTTCCAGGCGGCGGAAGTCCAGCGCGGCGGCGTGCGCGTTCTCGCTGACGTTCGTCCCGAGCGCGCCGGCATTCTGTAGCGTGTGCCGAGGATGCGCACCTTCCTGTTCAACGTCCCGGACTCGATCGACGAGAACCCGGCCTCAGCATCTACGTGGAGATCATCCCCAGCGCTCTTCCCCGCGACGGCAGGTTCCATCGACGTCGGCTTACACGCAGATCCGGAGCGCGGATCATCCACCAGGCCGGGTTCCGGCAGTGGCGAGTCCAGCGGGTCGAGGTTGCGGCCTCAGCGCCAGCAGGATCGCCATCGGCAGGCTTCGGCGAACTGGCGTTCGCTATTGATCGAGAAGCGGGCGCCTCGCTGGACGACGTGATCAGGCCTGCCCAGGCCTCGCGCAGCTGGCGCTGATCCATGGAGAGGGCCGGGCGAACGCGGGCGTCGTTGAGGCGCGCGACAGGCCGCCACCAGGCCCGTCGACAAGGTCTTCCAGGATCGATCCCGAGTCGACGAAGAACTACCGGGTCGCTGATCGAGCTTGTACGCGGATCGGCGAACAGGCCGGCGATTTCCCGGCCGCGCGCTGGAAGTGGCGCGGCCGGCACCGGGGTGGTGACCCGCGCGCTGGCCGCTGTACGTCCACCGAGGGCGACTCGAACTCCAGCCAGGCTCCAGCGCCCGCCCCCGGAGCCCGGCGGCGAGGGCGTAGGCGAGCGATGCAGCTGCCCTTCCCGGGGACGAACGTTCGACGCGGCGGTGCGCCAGTTCCGGCTGCTGCTCCTCCCGACAGCGCCCAGGCGCTCTCGGAGGCGACATCGTGCCTCGTCCTCGGCGCGGTGTCCTGATCTTCAATGTCTGGATCTGATCGAACGAGAACCAGTTGCGGAGACCGTGACCGTGCTTGTTGGCTCTCCCCAGGCTGCCGCCGCGATGCCGCACCAGGCGTCACGTGCCCGGCGAGCATCGATGTTGCCGGGTGCCCGCTCGTCGGTTTCCCGAGATCACCACGCCGGTGGAGGTAGTCGTAGGTAAGGCTTGCACCGGCGATCCCCTTCTTCCTGGAAGGTACTTGGCCGCCGACGTACTCCAGGCGCGAGCCGTTGCTCCAGGAGGCCACCGATGTTGGCGCACGTGGTCGGCGGCGGTCTCGCTGGCGGCGGTGGACGGCAAGACGTAGCGCAGGCCGCGACGCGCTCGAAACGCGACCAGGCCTCGACGGGCGCATCCATCATGGTGGAGCGCGTCGACCATGAGGAAGAGGTCGACACCGTACCAGGATCGCCCACCGGGCGCGGACCTGGCGCGCGCCGCGCAGGCCCTCGCCGCATGCCGCTGGCCGGTGCGCGCGACCTTTTCCACGTCGCCGATCCAGCGTGGGCAGCAGCCCCACCGTGGTGCTGTAGTCCTTGCCGGCCTGGGCGAGGCTGCTCCTGCCGTCGATACGGCCGCCTCGCGGCCGCCGCGCGCGGCCCGGTGGGCAGCGGGATGTAGTCGGAGCGCGCCGCCGGCACGCCGGTGACGTAGACGAAGCTTGAACGGTGACAAGACGCTCCTCGTATCGCCAAATTGCCTGTCGCACTGCGCGCCAAATCCTGCTGTAAGGGTGCCTGTATCGCCACCTTCTGG
>CAVQJU010000009.1:0-330029 GCA_963712905.1 uncultured Acidobacteriota bacterium
GATCTCGATGAGGATGGCGGGCATGTTCGCCGACTCGAGCACGCGCAGCGGCGCCGAATCGACCGGGCGGGCGGCGAGCGGAATGCGGTCGTGCAGCTGCGCCTGGAGCAGCTTGGCCAGGGCGTCGGATTCCTCGAGGTGCGCCGTCTGCGCGAACTCCCACGGGACGAATTCGATTTCGCGCGATCCGCCGCCGATCGCCGGCACGCGCTCGGGCGCCAGGGCGCGCGCCGCCTGCGCGGCGCCGGCCTCGAACGCCGCCGAGTAGATCGATCCGCCGGCGAGCGTGGGGCGGAACGACGCGTTGGCGTGCAGGCTGATGAACAGATCCGACTTGTTGTTGTTGGCCATCGCCGTCCGATCGTCGATCGGCACGCGGCGGTCGTCCTCCCGCGTCAGCAGCACGCGGATGCCGAGGCGCGACTCGATCGCGGCCTTGACGCGGCGAGCCAGCGTGAGCGTCAGGTCTTTCTCTTTCGTGCCCGCCGGGCCCTTCACGCCCTCGTCCTCGCCGCCGTGGCCCGGATCGATGACGATGGTTCGGATGGAGCTGGGCGTCTGCGTCAGCGCGCTCAGATCAGGAGGGGGAGGCACAGATGGCGCCGCCCCCGTTGGAGACGCCGCGCCCCCAGTCGGAGGCGTTGCCCCAGGCGCCGGGGCAGGCGCGGCCTCGGCCACCGTGGCCGCTGTGAGATCGATGACCAGCCGCGTTCCCGCGTCGAGTTGCTGCGTCGAGGCCCTGAACGACGAGAACCGCGACCCGAGATCGACCGCGATCGTCGTCGCGTCCGCGAGGCGCACGGCAGAGACGATGCCCTGTGCCGGCGTCTGGGCCGGCAACAACAGGCCGTTCGCCGCTATGTCCAGCAGATCGGCGTCGAACTTGATCGTGATGCGATCGTTGTCCTGCGAGACGGCGTTGCCGGCGCGGGGCGCGGCGTCGATCGTCAGGCGGGCGCCGGTGCCCACCGCCTCGTAGCGCACCTGGACGCGCGGCGCCCGGACGTCGCCGACGATCAGCAGCCGCGCGGGGCGGCGAAGGTCGAGCTTCGCATCGTAGATGAGCGCGAGCGCGCGGCTGATGAACTCGGCCGGCACGAGCCAGCGGCGCGCCTGGTTGCGGATCGGCGTCGCAGGCAGCGAGACGAGGCGTCCGGAGACCGACGCCAGCGGCTGATCGACCGTGAGAACGATCGTCTTGCCCTTGTAGGCCACGGTGACGCCCAGCGCATCATCGCGCACGGCGAGCTGGAACATCGATGCGAGGTCGTCGAGCGCGACGAAATCCTGCTCGTTCTGAACCGTCGTGGCGAGCGTGCGGCGCCCGTCCTTCGACACGACGGTGAGCGCGGCCGGCTGACTCAGGAGCGAATGGGAAAAGGCGAGGAAGACCGCGAGAAGAAGACCTGACGCCAGAACGGCGCGACGCACAGGACGATTGTACTTCCACAACGACGTAGCGTCCGCCTTCAGGCGGACGCTCTGCCGGCCGGCTGAAGCCGGCCGCTACGGCGTTGTGATCGCGTTCCTAGTTCGCCCTGAACGTGACCGTCTGCCCGGCGCGAATGTTGACGTCGACCGACGCCGGCGGCGCGCCGCCGGGCCGCATGACTTCTATATGGTGTGCGCCGGGCTCCAGGTTCAGCTTCTGGAAGCTCCCGTTGAAGTCGTCCACCGTGCCGACGTAGTAGCCGTCGGCGTAGACGGCCGACTCGAGCGGGGCGTTTTCGATCTTCACGCCGCCATAGGTCGAAACGGCGTAGCCGGGGTAGCCGTACGCGTAGCCGCCATAGGGATAGCCCCAGTAGCCGCCGACGTACCCATACGGGTATCCGAAGCCGAACCCGACGCTCAGGCCCCAGCCGTACGGGTAGTAGCCGTAGGGGTAACCGTAGTAGCCGTAGTACCCGTACGGTCGATAGTAGGCGCCGCCGTAGTAGCGTCCGCCGCCGTGATATACGCCGCCGCCCGGATAGCCGCCCCCTCCGCCGGGCCGGCCGCCGCCGCCACCGGAACCGCCGCCGCCGCGCGGGACGGCGCGTCCGACGGCCGCAGAACCGCCACCTCCCTGGTGCCGCTGGCCCGCGTCGGCGAACCCGACTCCGAGCACGAAAACGGTCAGCGTCAGCGCAGCGATGGTCGTGAACCTGGTAGTCATGGTTTCACCTGTCGCAACTTCGTTGCCAACCCAATCGGCCGGTTTCAGGCCGAAAAAGCCTGTTCCGCGGCGGCGCACCGGGGAATTGTCCTCGCTAGCTACCGGCAAGTGTAGCTTGAAGGGGCCTCCTGGTCGCCGCTTCCTTTGTACATGGCGATTTGCGGATACTGACACACCAGCCGCTTGCCGACCTCGGCGCCATTCCGGAAATGAGAAACGATGAGCTGGTCCGGCGCCTTGCCGGCTTCCCGCCACTGCTCGATCAGGCCGAGGGCATCGAAGTTGAAGTTTTCGACGCCGGTGGTGCCCGGCCCGTGGCCCATGCCCGGGACCATGAAGAATCGCATCGACGCGCTGACCGTCTTCGCGCCCAGCTTCTTCACCACCGCGTTGTAATAGTTGATCGCCACCTTGGGCGGCACGGCCGTGTCGTTCCAGCCGTCCACAAGCAGGAGTTTTCCGCCTCGCGCGAAGAACCGGCCCAGGTCGGGATCGACCGCGTTCACCGGCTGGATCTCCGGACGGTTCGACGCCGTCACGTCGCCGTCGAAATTGATCGGCCGCGTCTTGTAGTCCCACGACCGATCGCGCAGGACGTAGTACTTGAAGAACTCGATCGGGATGCCGAGCGGCTGATCGCCGCCGGCCAGCTGCGCCCATCCCAGCTCGCTGCCCGGATAGAGCGGCGAGTAGATCTCCTCGCCGGTGCGCGGATTTTTCGGTCCCGCGTAGATCTTTCGCGCGGCCTCCACCTGCGGCGCCGTCAGGCACGTCGGGGCGTCGGCACTCTGGCAGAGCGTTACGCCGGGATCGAACCTGCAGCGCGGCACGTCGCCGATGATGCCGTCCTTCAACCCGTCGAGCGCGTCGCAGGCCGCGAGCGCCGCGTCGTGCAGCACCGGATACTTGTCGGGCGGGATGAAGCTCCCGGCGCCCGCGTGCGTCGCCTGCCAGACCCACATCTGCGCGAACGTGTGGCGCGTGAGGTACGACGACATGCCGGTGACCGCGATCATGTCGTAGTCCTCGGGATAGCGCTGCGCGGAACTGAGCGCGGCGATCGTGCCGCCGCCGCCTTCCGCCATGTACGACAGCCGTGCCTCGCGGCCGTAGAAGGCTTTGATGAGCGCCTTGGACGTCACGGTCATCTCGTGCGTGGACCGGTAGCCGAAGTCCTTGATCTTCTCCGGGTGATCGAGCGCGTAGCTCGAGTCGCCCTCGTGCCCGGTGTTGTGGCCCGCCGTCGCGTACCCCGCGCGGACGCCGGCCGCCAGCTGATTCGGGTTCGCGCCCGTGCCGCCGCCGAGCCCGCCGTTCCCGGTGCCGCGGAACTTGCCGTTCCACCCGCCTCCCTCGCCGGAGCCACCGGCGGCGGCGGGCAGCCACAGCTCCATCCTGATATCGGAATCGCTCGTGGGCTTGAGGCTCGCCTGCACGCGGCAGAAGGCCGGCACGTTCTCGAATCGCGTGACCAATCCTCCACGCCCCGGGGCCGTAAACGCGCCTGCGGCCACGGGCTGCGCCATGGTGACCGTGACGTTCGGCAGGGAAAGCGATGTCAGGCTTTCGCAGGGCGCCGCGTTCGCTGTGTGGCTGATGGCGAGCAGTGCGAGAGCGAGGAAAGGGGCGATGGTCTGGGGCATGGGGGGAATATAACAAGGTTCAAGGTTCAGGGTTCAGGGTTCAGGGTTCAAGGTTCAAGGTTCAAGGTTCAAGGTTCACCGAGAACCCTGAACGTTGAACCCTGGACCCTGAACCGTTAGAATCGCCCCCGCAACCGTCAGGAGGATTGATGATGAGAAGGGCTCTTCGTACGGGCGTGCTCGGGCTGGGCGTGCTCGGATTGGGATTGTGGGGCGCGGGCGCGGTGAAGGCTCAGTCGAAGCCGGCGGCATCGGCGAATGCGGAGAAGATCGCGCGCGGCAAGTACCTGATGACGGTTGGGGCCTGCAACGACTGTCACTCGCCCAAGCTCGATCCGCAGCAACATCCGGATCCGAAGCGGCCGTTCTCGGGCCGCCCGCAGACCACCATGGCGCCGTCGCAGAACAACGCCGAAATCCACGCGTCGCTCGACCTGACGGCGTGGGCCGGGCCCTGGGGTGTCAGCTACGGCGCGAACCTGTCCCCCGATCCGGAGACCGGCCTGAAGGCCCGCTATACCGAAGCGTCGTTCATCAAGACGCTGCGAACCGGCAAGAAACCGGAAGGCGAAGACCTCCTGCCGCCGATGCCGTGGGAACTCTACAAGGTGTTTTCAGACGACGACATCAAGTCCATCTGGGCGTACCTGCAGACGATTCCCGCCATCAAGAACAACGTGAAAAGCGGCGCGCCGCCGAAGCCGAAGCCGGCTCCGAAAAAGTAGCGTCCGGCTTCAGCCGGACGTGCCCACGGAGGGGGCGGCGCCGGCCGGCCCCCGCTTTTGCCCAGGTCTGAATGCAGGAAGTACAATCGGCCGTTATGGTTCCCGAGGTTGTTGAACTGGACGCGAACCAGGTCCAGGTTCAGCGCATCGTTTCCAGCAAGGCGTTCAAGACGTCGGAAGTTCACCGGAACCTCCTCAACTACCTCGCGGGCAAGTCCCTCTCGGGTGAGGCGCAGAACCTCAAGGAATACACCGTCGGCCTGGACGTGTTCGGCAAGCCCGCCTCCTACGACCCGCGGCAGGAGTCGGTCGTGCGGATGCACGTCGGGCGGCTGCGACAGAAGCTGACCGAGTACCACCGGACCGAAGGTCTGGAGGATCCGGTCATGGTGGATCTGCCGAAAGGCGGCTTCACGCTGACGTTTGCGCCCCGTCCCGTCGTCGAGGTGCCCGCGCCCGAACCCGTCGCCCAACCGGCCCGCGGGAAGGCGTCCACCCGCGAGATCGCGCTTGCGGCGTCGCTCCTGCTCGCGGTCGTCTTCGCGGGGTACTTCGGCGTCCGGCTGTCGCGCGCCGAGAAGACGGCGCAAACCGGCGCGCAGCTGCCGTGGACGCCTGAGCTTCAGCAGCTCTGGGGCCCGCTCCTGTCGTCGGATCGCCCGCTCATGGTCACGCTGTCGACCGATCCGTTTCACGCCAGCGCGCAGGGCGTCGCCGTTGCGGCGACGACGTCAGGCGTGACCGGCGTCGGCACCGCGAACGCCGCGTTCCTGCTCGGCCAGTTTCTCGGGCAGCGCAAGCGCAACGTCTTTCCCATCCGCAGCGATCTGCTGTCGATGGGCGAGATCGCGATGGGCGACGTCATCTTCGTCGGTTCGACCGTCGGGAAGCCCCAAATTCAGGCGATTCCGCCCATCGATCAGCCGTTCGTGCTCACCCCGGAAGGCGTGAAGAACCTGAAACCGCAGCCGGGCGAGCCGGCGTTCCTCGGCGACGTCTTTCCCAAGGGCGGGCAGGAGTTCGAGGAAAGCCACGCGCTCATCAGCAACCTGCCG
Organism: uncultured Acidobacteriota bacterium; assembly: GCA_963712905.1. Classification (GTDB taxonomy): domain Bacteria; phylum Acidobacteriota; class Vicinamibacteria; order Vicinamibacterales; family CAVVIG01; genus CAVQJU01. Next base: position 5,582 of record CAVQJU010000009.1, read on the forward strand.
GGACTCTACGGCAACGGGAAGATCCTTTATTTGTCCGGCAATACGATCGCGAGCGTCATGGGCGCGGTGCAGGCGCTGACCGACCCTGACCTGGCCAAACAGCTCGTTTCGAGCCTGAAGGGACAGGGAACAGGCGGCTCGCTGCCTCGCTTTTACCAGGTGGTCCTGAAGGTCAAGGCCATGGACGACACGCCCATCGACATTACTTACCTGTTTCACCGCGAACTTCAGCTGTCCAAGTCGCCGCTCGGAGCGGGAAGCAGCCGCAAAAACGTTGAAAAACCGTAAAAAAGGACGTGCGCGGCGGTCACAGACCAGTCACTGACCGCTTATTGACCGCCTGAAGGTAAGAAATCGTTCTGCGTCGTGTTATGGTGTTTGCGTATTCAAGGGGGCCGGAGAGGCTCTGGAGGACGGCGATGAAACACAAGTTGCTTCTGGCAGTGACAGTTATGGCGTTTGTGGGGGCCTTCGTCTACACGATGAAGCCGGTTTCCGCACATCACTCGTTCGCGGCGACGTACTTCGAAGACAAGACGGAGACGGTCGAGGGCGAACTGGTGCAGTTCCTGTTCCGCAACCCGCATTCGTTCGTGCACGTGGAGGGCAAGGACGCGACGGGCAACGTCGTGCGGTACGCGGTGGAGTGGGGCGCTGGTCTCCAGCTGAACCGCCAGGGCGTGACGCGTGAGACGCTGAAACCTGGCGACCACGTCATCATCACGGGCAACCCGGGCCGTAACCCCGAGGACCATCGCCTGCGGATGCGCACCATCACCCGGCCGTCGGACGGCTGGAAGTGGGGCGGCACGTTCGACTAAAGAGTGAATCTGGTCATTTAGTCATTTGGTCATCTGGTCATTTCCGTCAATGACCCAATCAATGACCAGATGATTAGATGACCAGATGACCAAATTCGACAGTCGTTGGGGGCAGGTTGGCAGGTTGATCCTGCCCGCCTGCCCTTCGCCATTTTCGGGTGACTCAACGCTGAGAAGGGTTGCGAATGAGACTGAGAACTTTCCATTGGCTTGCGCTGGCGTGTCTGTCGCTGCTGGTTGCCGGCGCGTGTTCGGCGCCCGCCCCGGCCCCGCCCGCGAAGAAGGAGCCGCCGTTCCGCAAGACCGCCACCATCAAGGACATCATGGACTCGATGGTCGACCCGTCAGCCGACTACCTCTGGGAATCGGTCGCGACGATTGTCACGAAGGCGGGCACCGAGGAACGCCGCCCCAGAACCGACGAAGACTGGAAGAAAGTGCGCCGGGCGGCCATCACGATGATCGAAGCCATGAACCTGCTGATCATGGACGGGCGCGCCGTTGCCAAGCCCGGAGAGAAGTCGGAAAACCCCGGCATCGAGCTCAGCCCTGAGGCGATCCGACGCGTGATGGACGACGACCCGGACACGCTGGTCAAGCTGGCGGACAGTTTGCACGATGCCGGCATGAAGGCGCTGGCGGCGATTGACGCGAAGAACGCGGACGCGTTGTCCGACGCCGGCGAAATCATCGACAACGCCTGCGAGACTTGCCACCTCAAGTACTGGTATCCCCCGGACGCGGAGAAGATCGAGGGGGCCGGCAGCGTCAGGAAGAAATGACGAGATGACGTATCGCGCCGCGATCATCGCCGGGCTGGCGATAACCCTGATCACTCTCTCGGCGGCCGTGGTCCCCGGACCCGCCGCTCAGGGCGCCACCGGCACACTCCGGGGCCGCGTGAAGCTGAACGGCGAGGCGCCCGGCAATCGGGTCATCCGGATGGGCATGGACCCGATGTGCGCGAAGATCTGGGCCGGCAAGAAACCCGGCCCCGTCGACGAAGTGGTCGCGACGAGCGACGATGGCGGCCTGATGAACGCGTTCGTGAAACTGGACGGCTCGTTCCCGGGGGCACCTGTTCCGTCGCAACCCGTCCTCATCGATCAGAAGTCCTGCTTCTACCAGCCTCGAGTCGTCGGCGCGCGCGTGGGCCAGATGCTGCGCGTCAAGAACAGCGACAACCTGCTCCATAACGTCCACAGCAGCTCGAGCCATCGCAACAGCTTCAACGTCGGGCAGCCAATTGCCGGCATCACCCACGACTTCAAGCTGGCCGACGAAGAAATGCTGAAAATCGGCTGCGACGTCCACCGCTGGATGACGGCATGGGTCGGCATCGTCGATCACCCGTACTTCGCGGTGACCGGCGCCGACGGTTCGTTCACGATCGGCAACGTGCCCGCCGGCAAGCGCACTATCAGCGTGTGGCATGAGAAGCTCGGGACGCTCACGAAGACGGTGGACGTCAAGCCCGGCGCGCCGACGGTCGTGGACTTCGCCTATCCTCCCGTTCCAAAGACCTGAGCCCGGTATGTTTGCCCGCGAAAAACGCTGCCAGAAGTGCGGGCAGGCCTTCGACTGCGGGGGCCTGTTCGGCTGCTGGTGCTGGAAGGTCAAGCTGGACGCGGCCAGCCGCGCGGCGCTCCGGGAACAGTACTCCGACTGCCTCTGTCCAACCTGTCTGGCTCAACCCCCCTCTGCGCCGGTCAACCCGCAGTCAGTGACAAGTCACTGACCGCAAGGTCAGTGAATGATGGGTCGATTGAGTCGCGCGCGGTGCAGCCGCGCGCGAGCAGCGTCGTTGCCCTCGTGACGAGAGCAACTGCTGCGATGACGTACGCGACGACGCGACCTCTCATGGTTTCGTAAGCGTCCGTGGATTCGGTGCCGTAGTAGACTGCTGAGTCGATTTCGTGGATGGCCGGGATGAAAAAAACTCGCAACGACCTGATCGGTTACCTCGCCGGATTGTTCTGCTTCGCCGTTCTGCTCCCGGCATGTTCGTCGCCGAAACCCGCCGCGCCGGCTGCGGCGCCAGCGACGCCCGCGGCGCCGGTTCTGTGGGGAGATATGAAGCCGGTGGTGTCCGTCAAGGAGCTGATGCGCGACATGCTCGATCCCGCGTCCGACAACATCTTCGACGCGGTGAAGATTGAGACGACGAAGCGCGGTACGATCGAGAGGGTGCCGAAAACCGATGCGGACTGGGACAAGATTCGCATCGGCGCGGTGACGATCGCGGAGGGCGTCTACCTGCTGAAAGTCCCCCGCCCGTTCGCGCCGCCTGGAGACGAGAACAACAGCTCGGGCCCCGAGCCGAGCGAATTGTCGCCCGCTCAGATCAAGGCCAAGCTCGAAGCCGATCCGGTGCTGTGGAACGCGAAGATCGAGGCCTTGCGGAATGTCGGGCTCGAAGTGCTGGAGATCGTGAAGAAACGGAAAACGGCGGAGCTGTGGGACGCGAGCGACAACCTCGATCGCGCGTGTGAAGCGTGTCACCTTCAGGTACTGGTATCCAGGCGACCCGGCCCTGCTGGAAAAGGTGGACCGCCAGCTGGAAGAACTGTACGGGCGGCCGTCAAAGTCCGGTAAGTGACACGGCTGACAAGACGTCACTGATACGTCACTTACGTGTCACTGACGCGCTGTTGACCACTCGACCGGCTCCGCGCGCGCGTGCCCGTGCTACGGTGCCTGGCTGGAGGTACCCGGCATGATGGAAGGACACCGGCACTTCGCCTCACGGATTCCGCAGCTGTCAGACACCGAGCGGCTGATCCTGAGCCTCTTGCAGGAAGGCGAGCAGTTCCCGCTTCGTCTGGCCGACCGGTCGGGCGGTTCGCTCAAACGGGGCACCGTCTACATCACCTTGCAGCGCATGCAGAACAAGGGATACGTCGAGTCGCACGTCGAGCCGCCGATCCAGGGCGCGACGGGGCGGCCGCGCCGGTGGTATCGGCAGGCGAAATACGGGCGTCAAGTGCTCGCGGCCTGGCAGCTCGCGGAGCGCGCGCTGGACGGCGTCCTGCCAGAGATGGTATAAGTTTCGTCCCTGTCTGGGTGCCCACGAGGGCATAACAGGGAAGTCCGGTGAAAAGCCGGCGCGGTCCCGCCACTGTGAGTGAGGACGCTGCTTCGAACGACCACTCGGCCATCGGCCGGGGAAGGTGAAGCAGCCGCAGACCAACGGTCTGCACCTCCGAGCCAGGAGACCTACCCAGACACAAACGCGTTCGACTTTCTGCGGAGAACAGGAAGCTATGCCCTCCACCACTCGTACGTTCCGTCCCATTGCCTTCACCGTCCGGCGTGTATCGCTCACTCTCGCAGCGCTGGTGCTGCTGGCGGCGCCGCCATCGTGGGCGCAGAACGGCGGCACTGTCGCCGGAACCGTCGTCGATCCTCTCGGCGCGCGCGTGAGCGGCGCGGCCGTCAAACTGCTGCTCGGTGAGAAGGCTGTGAAGGAAGCCTCCTCGAACGCCGACGGCGCGTTCACGTTCGACGCGTTGAGTGCAGGCCGGTATCGGATCGAAGCGAGCTCCCCCGGGTTCCAAACCCGGACGTCGGATCCGATGTTCGTGTCCGGCTCCGGGCGCGTGAACATCGAACTCGCCCTGCCGATCGGTCCGCTCGAACAGAGCGTGTCGGTGACCGCGGCGGCTACCAGCGTCCTCCCGTCTCAGATCGCCGCCTCGGTGACCGTCCTCGCCGCCGCCACGCTCGACGCGCTGGCCAAGCCGGACGTGCTCGAGGCGCTGCGGCTGGTCCCTGGCGCGCAGGTCGTCCAGGCGGGGCAGCGCGGCGCCGTGACCTCGCTGTTCGTGCGGGGCGGCGCGTCGAACTTCAACAAGGTGCTCATCGACGGCGTGGCCGCCAACGACATCGGCGGCGGCTTCGATTTCTCGTCCGTGTCCGTTACAGGCGTCGACTCCGTCGAAGTCCTCCGCGAGGCGAACAGCGTGATCTACGGTTCGGACAGCCTGTCGGGCGTCGTCAGCATCACGACGCGCCGCGGCCGAACTCGTATCCCGGAGTTCACCTATGCGATCGACGGCGGGAACCTCGGCACGATGAAGAACGACGTCGCGATCGCAGGCGCGTCGGGCCGCTTCGACTACTTCTCCGACTACAGCTACTTCACGACCGACAACGACATCCCGAACAACGAATTCACGAACGGCACCTACGCGGGCCGGTTCAGCGCGGCCCTCGGCCACGGGACGGACCTGAGCGGCACGATCCGTCGCGCCGACACGAACTACGGCAGCCCGAACGCCATTCTCTTCTACGCGGTTCCCGACGATTCGAAGCAGAAGGGCGACTTCACGTACGGCGCCGTCGCGGCGCAATCGCAGATCAACGACCGGTGGCAGAGCACGATCCGGTTCGCCTCGATGGCGCAGAACACGCATTACATCAACCCCTCGCCCACGGGCCGGCCGTCCGGCGGCAACTACCTCGGCGACACGGTGACCATCACCGGCGCGAACGGGTACGCGGTGACCGGACAGGCGATTCTCGACTACGGCGGACAGTACCCGTCGCTCTTCGACGGCCACACCACGCGCAACGCGCTGTCGGGGCAGGTCACCTACCATGCCGGGTCGATGCTGACGGTGTCGGGCGGCGGTCGATTCGAGAACGAGCAGGGGTTCACGCAGTCGGGCGGCGCGTCGAGTCCGAAGACGGAGAGCGAGCGCAACAACGGCGGCCTGTTCGGCGAGGCGCGCGTCACGGCCGGGCGTCTGTTCGCGAGCGGCGGCCTCGGCTACGAGCACAACGCGGTGTACGGCGACGCGGTGTCGCCGCGCGTGTCGGTCGCGTTCTATCTGCGGAACTCGACGGCCGCACGGTCGAACGACACGAAGCTCACGTTCAACGCCGGCAAGGGCATCAAGGCACCGTCGATCTATCAGGAACTCAACTCGCTGCTGCCGCTGCTGCCGCCGGCGCAGGCAACGGCACTCGAGGTCGGGCCCGTGGGCCCGGAGCGGGCGAAGAACCTCGACGTCGGCGTCGAGCAGGGACTCATGCGCGGGCAGCTGCGGGTGAGGGCCACGTATTTCCACAACACGTTCGAGGACCTGCTCGAGTTCCTCGGCAAGAATGCGCTCGTGCAGGCCGGTGTGCCGCCGGCCGTCGCGAACGCAACCCCGTTCGGCGCCTACGTCAACTCGCAGTCGACGACGGGCGATGGGCTGGAGCTGTCGGCCGACGCGGCGTTCGCGAGGAACTGGCGGGTCGCCGCTTCCTACACGTTTCTCGACGCGGAGGTCACGGAAGCGTTCGACGCTCCGGCGTCGACGAACCCGAAGTTCCCTGGGGTTCCGATCGGCGCGTTCTCGCCGCTGGTCGGCAACCGTCCGTTCCGCCGGCCGGCGAATTCCGGCAACCTGATGCTGACGTATTCGAGGGGCCTCGGGCAGATCGCGGTCGCCGGCTACTTCTCCGGCAAGCAGGACGACAGCACGCTCCTGAGCGACGCATCGTTCGGCAGTAGCCTGCTGCTGCCCAACCAGAACATGGACAAGGGCTACGCGAAGATCGACCTGAGCGGATCGTACCGCGTGCTTTCTCGTCTCAAGTGGTATGCGAGCATCGAGAACCTGCTGAATCAGGACTATTCGGCCGCCGCCGGCTATCCCGCGCTGCCGATCACGATTCGCACGGGCGTGTCGGTGATGCTGGGTGGCGCTCAGGCCGCTCCATGACCGCTGTTTTGACAGCGAACTCGCGACCGGCGTAGAGTCGATCCGTTGATGCAAACGATGAGATCGCTTCGCCGGACCGGCAGCCGCGCCGTCGCGCTGCTGCTCGCGTCGCTCGTCTGCATCGGCAGCGCGGACTTCCGCCACACGGGCTGGGACGATCCAGGCTGCAATCCGCTTCCGGTCCAACACGATCACAACGCGCATCGTCTCCAGGCCGGACAACTGCCGTCCGGCCCGGTTGACGATCACTGCGCGCTCTGCCATTCGCTCCGCTCGCTGCGCGCCGGCCTCACACCAACGCCGGCCGCAGCTCCCGTCAGCATCGCGATTGCGGCCGTTCGCCCGGCGCCGTTCGCGCTCGCCGGCCGCCTCGCGCTCTCGACCGCGGCTCCACGCGGTCCACCGCTCGACCTCCTGTAACGCAAATTTTATTCAGGTGTAGCGCGGGGCCTTCAGCCCCGCGGACGCGGCCCTGAAAGGGCCGCGCTACATACGGAATTTCGAACAGGAGGTTGTCGTGGTGTATGGCATGCGACGCCGGGGCGCGAGCCTTGGCATGTTTTTGATGTGTACGGGAATTCTTGGAACAACCCATGTCCGGGCGCAGGGCCTCGGCGGCGCAGGCACGCTGCAGGGCATCGTGAAGGATCCGACCGGCGGCGTGATGCAGGCGGTCGAAGTGAAGATTGTCAACGCGGTGAGCGGTTTCACGCGGACCGCAACGACCGACGCCACCGGCCGCTACGTCTTCAGCAACCTGCCGCCCAACTCGTATCACGTGACTGTGGAAGCGCAGGGCTTCAACCCGCTGGCCCGGGACGTCGACGTGCGGAGCGCCGTGCCGATCACGCTCGACTTGACGCTGTCGCTCGCCGGCGCCGAAACGTCAATCGACGTCGTCGGGCACGTTGAGGATCTGGTGGAGCGCGATCCCAGCGCTCACACGGACCTCGATCAGAGCCGGATCGCCAAACTCGTGCTGGAGCCACTGGCTGGCCTGAATCAGGTCGTCACCCTCGCGTCGCCCGGTGTGGTGTCCGACTCGAACGGGTTCTTCCATCCGGTCGGCGATCACGCGCAGACGCAGTTTTCGATCGACAACCAGCCGGTCACCGACCAGCAGAGCCGCGTGTACTCGAACCAGATTTCGCAGGACGCCGTGCAGTCGATGGAAATCATCACCGGCGTGGCCCCGGCGGAGTACGGCGACAAGACCAGCCTCGTCGTCCACATCGTCACGAAGTCCGGTCTCGATCAGCCGAAGCCGACCGGCAGCTTTTCGTTCGGCTACGGTTCGTTTGCCAGCCCGACGGCCGAGGTCAACATGGGTGACGGCTCGCACAGGGTCGGCAACTTCGTGTCGATGAACGGCATGCGGACGGACCGCTTCCTCGACCCGCCGGAGTTTCAGGCCCTGCACGATTCGGGGCACCAGGTGTCGTTCTTCGATCGTCTCGACGTCCGCACCGGCGACGCCGGCACGCTGCACCTCAACATCCAGGCGGCCCGGTCGGATTTCGACGTGCCGAACAGTCTCGACGCCGACGCCCTCGGCCAGGCGCAGCACCAGGACATCAACACGTTCAACGTTGCGCCCGGTTTTTCCCAGGTCATCGGCCTCAAGACGTTGTTCACGGCGAACGCGTACGTCCGGCAGGACCACCTGACGTACTCGCCCAGCCCGGATCCGTTTGCCGACCAGCCGGGCACCGTGAGCCAGGACCGCACGCTCAGGAACATGGGGTTCAAGGCCGATGTCGCCTACACTGCCGGCCGCCAGAATCTGAAATTTGGCGGGACCGTCAGTGCCACCAGGCTCATCGAGAACTTCGGCCTTGGCTTCACCGATCCGGTGTTCAATGCGCCTTGTCTCGGCCCCGACGGCACCCCCTCCGCGGACACGTCACTCACGAGCCAGGCTCAGTGCGCCGGGGACCTGACCGTCAACCCTGGCTTCAACGCGAACCAACTGGCCTTCGATCTGACCCGGGGCGGATCGCCGTTCGTCTACAACCAGGCGGCGACCATCAAGCAGCAGGCCGCTTATGCGCAGGACGAGATCAAAGCGGGAAACGCGACGATCAAGCTCGGCCTGCGGCTCGATCACTACGACGGGTTGACGACGGCCACGGAACTGCAGCCGCGCGTCGGCGTGTCGTACGCCGTCGGAAGCGGCGGCACGGTCCTGCGGGCGTCGTACGGCAGGACCATGGAGACGCCGTACAACGAGGGCCTGCTGTTGTCGAGCGGCGTCGGCGCCGAGGCGCTTACCGGCGCCACTGCCAACCCGCCGTTGCCCGGGACGCGCGATCAGGTCGAGTTCGGCGCGCAGCAGGCGATCGGAAAATGGCTCGTCGCAGACGTCGGATACTTCACGAAGCACACCACCAACGGCTACGACTTCAGCGTGCTCTTCGAGACGCCGATTGTGTTTCCGGTCGCATGGGATCACTCGACGATCGACGGCTTCACCGGCCGCATCAACCTGCTCGAGCACCACGGGTTCAGCGCGTTCGCCGTGATGGCTCATACCAACGCCATCTATTTCCCTCCGGGCGTGGGCGGCGTGCTGCTCGAGCCGCCTTGCGAGGAACCCGGATGTTCGTTCCGGATCGATCACGATCAGAAGTTCAACGTGACGACGAACCTGCAGTATGTGGTCAACAAGCAGCGCGGCATCTGGACGGCGCTGAACTGGCGCTACGATTCAGGGCTGGTGGCCAGCTCGATCGGCGACGTGCTCGATCTGTTGACCCTGACCGCGGCGCAGCAGGCCGCCGCCGGTGTCTCGTGCGGCGGCGTGGCGGCGACACCGAACGCGGGCTTCACGACCTGCGACCCTGGCGCGATTTCGGCGAGCCGGCTCTCCGTGCCCGCTGCCGGCACGGGCGATCCGCTGAACAACCCGTCGCGCGTGGCGCCGCGGAACCTGTTCGACGTCGGCGTGGGCGCAGACAACCTGCTGCACACGGACAGGGCCAAGCTGCGCATCCGATTCAGCGTCGTCAACGTGACGAACACGGAGGCGCTCTACAACTTCCTGTCGACGTTCAGCGGGACGCACTTTGTCACACCGCGGTCGTATCAGGTTCAGGCGGGGGTGTCGTTCTGATCACGACGTTGAACGCGGAGATCGCAAAGATCGCGGAGCGCTCGACGCGGCCCGCGAAGCGGCGGCTGGCCTGCTGCGCAGGCCTGCCGCGTCGAGCGATCCCCATCCTCCGCGATCTCGGCGATCTCTGCGTTCAACGTTGTGATGCTCACCCGATCACGCGGCGCCACCACATGATGACGCCGGTGACGGCGAGGAGCGGGAAGCTGAGGGCAAGCACGGACCAGAGGCTCTTCACGCCCAGGCCGCCGAACGACCCGAGGTGCAGCGGCCCGATCCACTTCATCACGAGGTCGCCGGCGCTCATCCGCTGGAGCGCCTGATCCCGGCGCTCGATGAGCCGCCCCGAGTACCGATCGAAATACAGCGACACCTCGTCGCTCGTGTCGAGGTCGCCGTGATCGACGTACGCGAGCAGCAGCTGAATGGGCGCGCGCGGGCCCGACGGCATCACGACGCGCCCCATCCGGGCGCCGGGCGCCAACGTGCGCGATTCCGCGATGAGGCGTGGCAGGTCATCGGTCCCCAGCCGCGTCCCCGGACGCGGCGTCGACTGAGGCGTCTGGGCGACCGTCAGCGGCAGCACTGCGTTGACGGCCTGGCGGAACTGCCGGCGGAACGCGTGATCCAGGACTTCTTCGGCATCTCCCCAATGACCTCGCCGGACACCGGATCCGAGAACGTCGTCACCAGCTGGTTGCCCTTCATCAGGTACGACAGGTAGGTCCCCCGGCGGGCTGTCGGGTAGTCGATGCCGAGGAGCTGGTGGAGTGGGTACGACGCCTGGAGGTTCGACACGAGGGCGCCAACCGAGGCATCCGACCGGCCGGCCGGCCTCTGGGCCTCGAAATACTGCGCGAAGGTCGCCTTCTGCATCTCGGGACGGAACACGAGCACGGCCCCGGTCACGCCAACGAGGCAGACGTATGCTGCGACGGCTACTCCCGTCCACAGGTGGACCTGGAACAGCGCCCGGCGCGTCCAGGTGGCCTGCGGCCGCTGTAGAAAGCTCATTTCGGGCCCAACTCTAGTTGAGTCTGGCTTCTAGCGCGCCGATCCACCTGTCATGTCGGGGTCAGTGACCCGTCAGTGACCACGAAGTGACCGTCCCGAAGGATTCGATAAGGGATCGGCGTAGTAGGCTGACCGCGCTCGACAACCCGAGCTGTCATTTTCCAATTCTGACGAGCTCAACTGGTTACTGCGGAGAGGTTAAACACTATGAATCGATTCTGTCTGGCCGCGGCCTGTGCCGCCGTCCTGCTGACGGCGGCCGGGGCGTCGGCCCAAACTGCCACGGTCGGTGGCAGTGTGTCCAACGCTCGGGGCGGCGTCATCGCCGGCGCCGACGTGACGCTTCGGGTGCTGCCGCCGCCGGGCGCCCCGGCCATGCCCGCCAACATGCCTGGCATGGCTCCCGACCGGACGACGACGTCGGCGCCGAACGGCACGTTCACATTTGCACAGGTGCCGCCCGGGCAGTATGTCCTACTGGTCGATGCGGCCGGTTTCGAGCGGTCGTCACAGGAGGTCACGGTGGCTAACCAGCCGCAGACCCTGACGGTGGCGCTGGAACCCCTCGATGTGCCGGGGGCGCCGCCGTCGGCCACGGCCACGTCAGGATCCGCCAACGACCCGGCGGCGCTGCTCGACCGCATCAAGACGCTCGAGCAGCGCATCGCCGATCTCGAAGCCGGCACGGTGCTGTCGGAGCCCGAGACGCGCGTCAAACGGATCGAGGTCTACGTCGACAAGAACGGGAACGAGCACGACGAGCCCGTCCCGGGCGCCGAAAAGAAGATCACGTATCAGCGCGAACGCGTGTATCGCCGGTCCTGGCTGAGCGAGAAGCTCGAGCAGGCGCTGGGCGACGAGAACGCCAAGCGCATCCAGATCGGCGTCAGCGCGGCGAGCGTCACCCAGTTCGCCCACCAGACCAGGGGCAACCCGCGGGACCCGGATTTCAACAACCACTTCTACCAGCTCGCGTCCGCCGACCTGTTGTTCTCGGCCGGCATCGCGCAGTACACGAGTTTCTTCGCGGATATCGTCGGCCTGTCCGGCGCTCCTCCGGACGCGGAGATCCCCTCGCTGACGCTGATCAACGCCTACACGGCGCGCCTCGTCCGGCAGAACGAGGTGAACGTGCGCGAGGCGTGGCTCCGCACCGAGCTCTTCTCGCAGAAGCTCGGCCTGAGCGCGGGACGTCTCGACCTGGCCAATTACTTCGATCGCAACGCGATGGCCAACGACGAGACGTTCCAGTTCATCAGCGACGCGCTCGTGAACAACCCGATGCTGGGCCTGTCCAGCAACGGCGCCGGCGTCGTCGGCGTGTTCGACCCGAAGAACGGCTTCGCCGTGAAGGGCGGTTTCCAGCAGAGCAACACCGACGCGACGAACCTGTCGGACTCGATCTTCTCGATGATCGAGGCCGACTACGTGGCGCGCCCGCCGGGCCTCTCGGAAGGCAACTACCGGGTGTGGTTCCGCAACGACAACAGCACCGGCAGCAGCCGGCAGGCGTGGGGGCTCAGCCTCGATCAGAAGCTGACGAACCAGTTCGGGTTGTTCGGCCGGTACGGCCGGGCTGACGCGGACGTCGACAAGGACGATTTCTGGAGCCTTGGCTTCCAGGTGCAGAATGGAGCTGTCTTCAGCCCGCTCGATTTCTGGGGCGTGGGCTACTCGCAGACGATGCTCGGTTCGGCCGACAACGAGAAGCAGGTGGAGGGCTACTACAACTTCCAGATTTCTGAGAAACTGAGGTTGTCTCTCCACGTGCAGCACTACTTCGAGCGCCAGGCCGGTACACCGGACTATGGGTTCCTGGTTCCCGGCGTGCGGCTGCAAGCGAGGTTCTGATGTTCACACGGGGCAGGAGGACAAACATGGCACGGGCACGGCGCTTTCTCATGGCGACCATACTGGCGGCGACCGTCGCCGGCACGCTGGCAGGCGTACACCTGCGCGCGGCCGACGTGAAAGTTGTGGATCCCACTTCGGTGGTCATGATCGTCAACCGCGACTCGAACGAGATCGCGTTCATGGACATCAAAACGAAGAAGATCGTCGGCAAGACGTTCCTGGGCAACAACGTCAACCCGCACATGGTGATGATGTCGCCGGACGGCCGGTACGTCGTCACCGGCGGCACGCGCGCGAACAAGGCGTACGTCATCGACGCGCGCACGCTGCAGCTGGTGAAGGTCATCAACGTCGACATCGCGCCGGAGCACCTGTCGTTCTCGCCGGACAGCCGCTGGTACTACCAGGGCAATCCCGACGGCGATTCCATCTCCGTGATCGACATGGTGTCGCTGACGAAGATCAAGACGATCCCGGGCCTGGCCGAACCGCTCAACGTGACGTTCCTCCCCGACGGGTCGAAAGCGTACGTCGGCAACTACGGCGCGCACTGGGTCGGCGTCATCGACGTCCGGCGGCACGAGCTGTTGAAGAAGATCCAGGTGGCGGCGGTGCCGGGGGTGGCGAGGCTCGATCCCGAGAAGTACCTCGGCGAGATCAAGGGCATCAACATCGCGCAGATCAGCAACGACGGGAAGCTCCTCTACGCGGCCGATACGGACCTGGGTGTGGTGGGCATCATCGATCCGCGCGAGGACAAGGTCATCAAGACTATTCGCGTCGGCAAGGATCCGTGGCGCATCTACATGAGCCACGACGGCAAGTACGCGATCACGCCGAACAACGGTGACGAGACGATCTCGATCATCGACCTGCAGGCGCAGAAGGTGGCGGCGACGCTCGAAGCCGGCCCGAACATGACCGGCATCAACTTCGCTGCCGGCAAGGCGTTTGTTATAAGCTCGACCAGCGGGTTCGTCTACGTGTACGACATGAAGTCGCTGCGGCCCAAGGGCCGTATCAAGCTCGGGTCGAACATCCAGCTCGAAACGGCGACGACCGACACCGCCGACGAGAAGCTGTATCTCGCGGATTCGACCGAGAACGCGGTGATCATCATCGATGCCAAGACGGAAACGTTCGAAAAAGTCCTCAACGTCGGGCTGTTCCCATGGGGCACGCACATCATGGACAGCAAGGACAACTACTGCCACTGAGCGGCCCGGCGCGCTTCTGCTCGCCGCAGCCGTGATGATTGCCTGTGCCGCCGGGTTGCCGGCGGCACAGGATGTCCGCCAGCACACCCGCCTTGCCGGGCCGAGGGGTACGGCCGTCAACGAGGCGCAGGCCGCCGCGCTCACCCTGACCGTCAGCGCCGTTGCTCCGAGGCTGATCCAGACGTGGGTCCGCACGGCCGGCACCATCGACAAGACAGGCAAGATCCTCGGCGCGTCGATTTCGGGACCGGATGCCGCGCTGGTGAAGGTCGGCCAGCGCGTACGGGCCTTCCCGCCGAGCGCCAAGTCCTCGATGTATCAGGCGTACATCACACGCGTGACGCCGACGTCCGCCGGCGCGAATGTTGAAGCCAGGTTGACGGCCTTCGGCCGTCAGAACGCCGCCCACTACGTCATGGAGATCGTCGTCGAGCGCGGGCCGTTCCTGTCGGTCCCGAACGAGGCCATCATCGAAGAGGGCGACACCCACATCGTCTACGTTCAGACGGAGCCCGGGCAGTACGTCCCCGCCGAGATTCACACCGGCATGCAGGGCGAACTGTTCACGCAGGTCCTCGACGGCGTGAAAGACGAGGCCCAGGTCGTCACCTTCGGCAGCTTCTTCATCGACGCGGAGCACAAGCTGAAGGGGACGGACGCGACGAATGCTCCCGCGACTCATTAGGCTCGTCATCCGGTGGAAGTCGGTCGCGTGGGCGCTCGTCGCGGCCGGCGTGCTCGTCAGCGCGTACTCCCTCCGGACCGCCTCGCTCGACGCCATCCCCGACATCTCCGATCCGCAAATCGTCGTGTACGTGAAGTGGCCGCGGAGCCCGCAGCTGCTCGAGCGCGAGGTGACCGAGCCGCTGATCAGCGCGCTCGTCGGATCCCCTGACATCCAGTCCCTGCGCGGGTCGTCGCACATGGGCTACTCGTTCATCTACGTGATCCTCGCCAACGCCGCGAAGCGGGCGGAGGTTCAGCAGATGGTGCTCGACAAGATCAGCGCCATCCGCCCGCAGCTGCCGCCGGACGCGAGCGTGACGCTCGGGCCCAACGCCAGCAGCATGGGCTGGATCTACCAGTACGCGCTGGTGGACAAGGAGGGCGCCCACGATCTTCGCGACTTGCGCCTGGTGAACGAGAACCAGATCAAGCCCGCGCTGCAGACCGTTCCCGGCATCGCCGAGGTGGCGTCGGTCGGCGGGCTGGAGAAGCAGTACCAGATCAAGATCTTCCCGCCGCTCCTGGCGAAAGCGGGCATCCCGCTCCGGCAGGTGATTGCCGCCGTCCAGGACGTGTTCCAGGAAGCCGGCGGGCGCATGATCGAGGTCACCAACCGCGACTACCAGCTCCGCGGCACGACGAACACCGAGGACGTCGATCACCTCGACCAGCTCGTCGTCGGCCGGCAGCGGGACGGAACGCCCATCGCGCTCAAGGACGTCGGCTATCTCCAGGTCGGGTACGACCAGCGGCGGAGCACCGTCGATCTGGACGGCGCCGGCGAAGTCGTCGGCGGCATCGTGATCATGGAGCAGAACCAGAACGTGCTGGCGATCACGCGGTCGCTCGAGCAGAAGCTCGCGCAGCTGCGGCCGCTGCTCCCGCCCGGCGTGGAGGTCGTGACCGCCTACGATCGCTCGGCGTGGATCTGGGCCACGCTCCGGCAGTTCTTCGAGACGCTGGCCATCGAGCTCGTCGTGCTCATCGTCGTCACGCTGCTGTTCCTGCGGAACGTCCGCACGGCCGTCGGGCCGATCGCCATCCTGCTGCTCAGCACGATTTTCACGGCGATGCCGCTCATCGGCTTCCGCCAGACGATCAACCTGTTTTCACTGGCCGGCCTGGCCATCGCGATCGGCGAGATCGCCGACGCCACCATCGTCATTGTCGAGAACTGCACGGCGGAGCTGTCGATCAGGGGAGCGATCAGTCCTCGTGAAAAGGAGGACGTCCTCGTTCGCTCGATCGCCTCGGTCGCGAAGCCGCTGCTGTTCTCGCTGCTCATCATCCTGGCGTCGTTCCTGCCCGTGTTCTTCCTCGAGGAGCGCGAGGCGCGCCTGTTCGACCCGCTCGCCTACAGCAAGACGTTCGCCATGGCGTTCTCGACGCTCCTGACGATGCTGCTGCTGCCGCTGATTGTGGTGTGGATCTTCAAGCACGACACGCTGGCGAAGAAGGATTTCAGGGAGAGCGTGGCGGTCAGATGGTACAGGTCCGCGCTCCGGGCCGTGATTCGCTACCGGTACGCGTTCACCGCGGCCGGCATGCTCGTCCTGATCCCCGCGGCCATCCTGCTCACGCGATTTCCCAAGGACTTCCTGCCCGACATCGACGAAGGCGCCATCCTCTACATGCCCACGACGCTGCCGGGCCTGCCCAATCGCGAGGCCGGCTGGATCGTGCAGCAGATGGACAAGAAACTGAAGGCGTTCCCCGAGGTCGAGCGCGTCTTCGGCAAGATTGGCCGGGCCGACACGTCGACCGACCCGGCGCCGCTCACGATGATCGAAACGACCGTGCTCCTGCAGCCGAAATCGAAATGGCGCAAGGGCATGACGAAAGACAAGCTCGTCGCGGAAATGGACAGGGCGGCCGAGACGATCGGCTACGTGAACGCCTGGGTGCAGCCGATTCGCGGGCGCGTGATGATGCAGAGCACGGGCATCCAGACTCCCGTGGGGATCAAGGTCAAGGGGCCCGAGGTCGGCGTCATCGAGGACATCTCGCAGCAGGTCGAGGTGCTGCTCAAGGGGCTCCCCGGCACCAAGTCCGTGATCGCCGAGCGGATCTCCGAGGGCTACTACGTCGACATCCAGAACGACCTGCGGCGCATGGGCGAGCACGGCGTCACCGTGGACGAAGCGATGACCACCGTGCGCTACGCCATCGGCGGCGACAACATCGTCGGCGTGAAGCAGGCCGGCAACACCGTCATCCCGCTGGGCGTGCAGTACTCGCCCGAGTACATCGACACCCTCGACAAGGTCAAGAACACGCCGGTCGTTACCGGCGACGGCCGATCCGTGCCGCTCGGGGACATCGCGGACGTCGCCGTGAGAAAGATGCCGGAGATGATCCGGAACGACAACGGCGTGCTCGCCGGCTACATCTACGTCGACCTGCAGAACGTGACAGGCCCCGACTACGTGGACAGTGCGCAGGCGCTGCTGACGAAGAGCCTGACGCTGCCCGCCGGCTATTCGATCGAGTGGACCGGCCTCTACGAGTACGCGACCGCGGCGCGCGCTCGAATGCGACTCATCGTGCCCCTGACGCTCGCGATCATCTTCGGCCTGCTGGTCATCGCGTTCCGTTCGGTCGGGGAGAGCGTGCTCATCCTGCTGTCAGTGCCGTTCGCGATGGTGGGCGGCGTGTTCCTGCAGTGGCTGCTCGGCTACCCGATGACGACGGCCGTGATCGTCGGCTACATCTCGCTCTTCGCCGTGGCGGTGCAGACGGGCATCATCATGGTGATCTTCATCCGCGGCGCGCTCGATCACCGTCCCGAGGGCCAGGCGTACGTGGACGCCGTGATCGAAGGGTCGGCCACCCGCCTGCGGCCGAAGCTCATGACCGTGGCCGCCATCGTCCTGTCGCTGCTGCCGGTGATGTTCGCCAGCGGGGCCGGCATGGAGATCATGAAGCCGATCGCGGCGCCGAGCATCGGCGGCATGGTCACCTCGAGTCTGCACGTGCTGTTCATGACGCCGTGCCTGTTCGTGATCGGCGAGGACATCCGGCTCTGGTGGGCGAAGCGACGCCGTCAGGCGTAGGGCGACCCTTTCAGGGTCGCCGCAGACGCGGGCCTGAAAGGCCCGCGCTACGATTTCTGATGTGCGCTGACGGGGACGTCGAAATGCGCCGTGTTGACGACGCCGTTGCGCTGGAACTGCACCCAGACGCGGTAGACGCGCGACCGCGGGAATGTGAGGCTGAACTGCATCTGCGGGCTGCCGTCCGCGATGTAGGGATGCGTGTGGATCATGTCGATGAGGTCGTCGCTCACGGCGAGCATGTGGCCCCAGGCGCCCACATATTGCTGCAAGCCTTCGCCCGGCGACAGGTGGACGCGAATCTGGGTCGTGAGGCCGGCGACGGGGTTCTCCGGGCTCGTCGAGAACTCGACCTTCAGGTTCTCGGCGTCCTTTGCCGAGTAGTCGCGCGCGAGCACCCCGGGCGGCGCTTCTTCGCCGGCGACGAAAACGGTCTCGGACACGAGCTGCGGGGCGGCCGCTTCCGGGTAGAAATCGCCAAGCACGCGGTACATGCCAGGCTTGGGCAACGCGATATCGAAATGGAACGCCCCGTCGCGCCAGACCGGATGGTCGTGGACGAAGAACTGCAGGTCGCGGCTGACGATGAACGTGTGGAAGAGCTTCTCGTGAACGACGGTGAACTTGTCGACCGGCCGATCTTTCCACGGGTCGAAGACCGCGAACGTGAGATGGACCGTCTCGTTGGGCCGCGCAGGGCGCGGCGCGACGGAGAGGTCCACGTGATATTCGGTCTGGTCCGGGACACCGGCGACCAGGGCCATGCCGCACCGCGGACACTTGCCCGGACCGCTCGACCGGACCTCGCGATCCATGGGGCAGACGTAGGCGAGATCGACCGACGGATTCGGGGCGGGCGTCTTTGCGGTTCGCCGCGCCGCCGCGTCTGCGGCCGGCGGCGGAGCCTCGGGCGCGCGTGTGCATGCGCCGATGGCTCCAAGTGCCAGCAGAAGGCCGCCGAGTACGAGCGCCCGCATCGATCAATTGTACTGCCATGAAACGCCGCATTCTCTTCGTGGCCGTCCTGCTCGCGACCGCCGTGGACCTGCGCGCGCACGACCCCAACGGCGCGCCGATCACATGGAACCGGGAGATCTCGCGGATCGTGTACGAGCGCTGCGCCTCGTGCCATCGCGAGGGTGGAACGTCGTTTTCGCTGATGACCTTCCAGGAGGCCCAGCCGTACGCGTCGGCCATCAAGGACAGCGTGCTGGCGCGGCGCATGCCGCCCTGGGGCGCGGTCAAAGGCTTCGGGAATTTCAGGAACGACACCGGGTTGACGCAGGAGCAGATCGGCCTCGTCGCGGACTGGGTGGAAGGCGGCATCACCCGCGGCAACAATGCCAAGTCGCTGCCGCCGGTTCCGAAGTTTGAAAAGCCGGCCGCCTTTACGGTTCCCAAAGGCGCCATTGCCGTCACAGGCGAGACGAAGCTCGCTCGCGCGGTGACGCTCGACGGCCTGTATCCTGATCGTATGCCCGCGGGCGCATCGATGCAGGTCGTCGCCATGCGGCCCGACGGCGACATCGAGCCGCTGGTCTGGCTGTACCAGTACGCGGAACGCGAGCGTCATCCGTTTCTTTTCCGGAAGCCGATTGCGCTTCCGGCGGGAACCCTCATCCGTGGCGTCCGTGCCGATGCCCGGGTTCTGTTGATGCCCCTGCGCGGGAGATGATGTGAAGACGATGCGGTGGTGTGCGGCAATGGTGATGGCGGCGGCCGTGAGCGCGGCCGGATGTGGCGGCGGTGCGAGCGCGCCGCTGACCCAACTCGAGAGCGTGAAGAGCGGCGGGCTGCAAGTCGTGCTGCTGGCGGATCACGAAGCTCTCCGGCATGGCAAGGACGCGTTCGTCATCGAGTTCCGGTCCGAATCGGGCGCGCTGGTCGATGTCGGCGCGGTGAAGGCCGGAGCGAGCATGCCGATGCCCGGGATGCCGATGTTCGGCACGATCGACGTTCGACGGACAGATGTCCCGGGACGCTACGCCGCGGCAGGGGAGTTCCCGATGGCCGGCCGCTGGCGCATCGCGGTCGAGTGGGACGGACCGCAGGGGCGCGGACAGGTGAGCTTCTCCGGCAGCGTGCAGTGATCGCGCCGCGTTTATTGCATCCAGATACCGACCTTACGGCTTCACAACGAATCAACTGTCAGTGACGCGTCACTGACCGGCACGTGACTACGCCAACGATTAACTTCGCACGAGCGGCGTGCTAGGTTCGATCCGGAGGGCGAGTCCTGGTCAATCGGTTTCGATCTGGTCTTTTCATCTTCTTTATTTTCGCGATTGCAGCGCGCTCGAGTACGACAGTCGCCGCACAAGTCGGCGGCAGCCTCAGCGGAACGGTCAAGGATCCGAGCGGAGGCGTGGTTCCCGGTGTGAGCGTGACCGCGACCAATGTGGTGCTGGGGACGATGTTCCCGACGATCACCGACGGGCAGGGGCTGTATTCGTTTCCCAAACTGGCGGTCGGCCGCTACGACGTCACGTTCCAGATTGACGGTTTCAAGCCCCAGAAGCGCGCCGGCGTCGCCGTGGACGCGGACGGCGCCTTGCAAATCAACGTCACGCTCGAGCTCGGCGCGCAGAGCGAGGAAGTCACCGTCACCGTCAACGCGGTCCGCGTCGACACTGTGTCCACCCAGCTTGGCGAGGTGGTTCCGTCCGCGACGATGACGACGCTGTCGCTGAACGGCCGCAGCTACACGGACCTGCTGTCGATTCAACCCGGCGTCATTCCGATCACGACCATTCAGGCCAACAGCGTGATCATGGCAGGCGTCACAGGGCCGGTCGCCCCATCCGGCGAACTCAACCCCGGCATCGTCTCGGTCAGCGGCCAGCGCGAAACCGCGAACGGCTTCTACGTCAACGGCGGCGACGTCCAGGAGCGCATGAACGGCGGAACGGGCGTCGTTCCCGACCTCGATTCGATCGAGGAGTTCCGGCTGCTCACCAACAACTTCGACCCGGAGTACGGCAACTACAACGGCGGCATCGTCAACGTGGTCACCAAGTCGGGCAGCGACAGGCTGCACGGCAACCTGTTCGAGTTCTTCCGCAACACGAATCTCGACGCCCGCAACTATTTCTCGCCGGAGCGGGCAGCCTTCGAGCAGCACCAGCCCGGCGGCACGGTCGGAGGTCCCATCAAGAAGGGCAAGGTCTTCTTTTTCGGCGACTATCAGGCCACGAGGACGACGCAGGGCATCGAGACGGGCAATATCCCGGTTCCGTCATTGGCGGAGCGCGCGGGCGATCTCTCCGGCATTGCCGACCAGTTGACGGGTAACGTGAACGGCTCGTACTGGGCTGGCGTTCTCGCGCAACGGCTTGGTTACCCGGTGTCCGCTGGAGAACCGTACTATCTGCCCGGCTGCTCGACCGCTCAGCAATGTGTCTTTCCCAATGCGTTCGTTCCGAGCCGCGCATTTTCGGCGCCGGCGCGCCAGCTCCTCCAGTACATGCCCGAACCGAACGCCGGCCCCAGTACGCTCTCCACCGGGGCGTTCGCGCAAACCGTGCGCGACGACAAGGGTTCGTTCCGGGTCGATGGCAATTCCCGTTTCGGGTTGATGACCGGCTACTACTTCGTGGACGACTACCGCCTCAGCAATCCTTATCCGGGCCAGCAGGGCGGCGCCAACGTTCCGGGCTTCGACGCGTTGACCCTGGGCCGGGCGCAGCTGTGGTCGTTTGAAGACGCCAAGACGTTCGGCCACGACACCGTGAACGATTTTCACGCCAGCCTGACCCATAACCACAACGATGTAGGCCGGCCGAACGGCGGGCTCGGCGTGACGGTTGCCTCACAGGGTTTCGTCACCGGTGCGGGCACTCCCGGCATCGTCGTTCTGGCGCCGCAGTTCGAGGGTGTTGAGAACCTGGTGTTCAACACTTTCACGATGGGCGTCACCATCACCGGCGTCAACCAGACCGGCGATACCCTGCATCTGGCGGACGCCGTGTCGAAGGTGTGGGGCGCCCACACCTTGAAGGTCGGCGGCCAGTACCAGTTCCAGCAGGTCCGCCTGGAGCCGAACGCGACGTTCAACGGTACCTTCACCTTTGCCGGTACCGAGACCGGCTCCGACTTCACCGACTTTCTGCTCGGCGTGCCGAGCAACTACATCCAGTCCTCGGGCGGGATCTTCTATCTGCGCAATCAATACGGTGGCGTGTTCGCGCAGGACAGCTGGCGCGCGCGCTCGAACGTGACGGTCAATTTCGGGCTGCGCTGGGACATCATGGCGCCGTGGTACGAGCGCGACAACCAGATCCAGACCATCGTGGCCAATCAGCAATCGGCGGTGTATCCGGGTGCGCCGCCCGGCCTCGTCTTTCCCGGAGACACGGGCATCGCTCGCGGGCTGTCACCGGCCCGGTTCGGCAATCTGTCACCCCGGCTCGGCATCGCCTACTCGCCGA
This sequence comes from uncultured Acidobacteriota bacterium, assembly GCA_963712905.1. Classification (GTDB taxonomy): domain Bacteria; phylum Acidobacteriota; class Vicinamibacteria; order Vicinamibacterales; family CAVVIG01; genus CAVQJU01. The sequence continues at coordinate 27,520 of CAVQJU010000009.1, forward strand.
ACGACAAGACCAGTCTCCGCGCCAGCTACGGGTTGTTCTACAGCGCCTTCCAGGGTCTTTCCGCGGGCATCATGTACGGCGTCCCGCCGTACGGCTACAACTATCTCAGCCCGGCTCCGCCACTCTTCGACACGCCGTTCATCACCGCGGCTGACGGCAGCAACAACGGACAGCGTTTTCCACAGCAGTTCCCGCCGCTGAACGCGTCGCCGGGCAACCCGGTCACCAACATCGACTGGTCGCAGTTTCTGCCCGTGAACGCGGATCCGTTCTTCGGTTCGACAAACAAGACGCCGTACTCCGCCAACTTCATGTTCTCGATCCAGCGGGAGCTGGCGCCGAACATGGTCATCACCGCCAGTTACGTCGGCACGCGCGGACACAACATGCTGGTGCTGCAGCAGGCGAACCCGGGCGATCCCGGGCTCTGTCTCAGTGTGAGCCAGCCGGGCCAGGTGGCGCCCGGCAGCGCAACCTGTGGACCCTTCGGCGAGAACGGCGTCTACACCCGCGCCGACGGCACGGTCGTCAATTCGACGCGCGCCCCGCTGGGCCCCAACTACGGGTCGGTCACGAAGCAGACGTCGATCGGTTACTCGCGCTACAACGCGCTCGAGACGAATCTGCGGTACACGAAAGGACCGGCCACGGTTATGGCCGGCTATACGTTCAGCAAATCGGTCGACGTGTCGTCGAATCTCGGCGAGCAGGTGGATCCCTTCAACGCCTCGGCATCCGAGGCGCCTTCGGCGTTCGACCTGCGTCACAACTTCGTGATCAGCTACAACTACGAATTGCCGTTCGCTCACTGGTTCGATTCGCAGAGCCAGCTGGCGACCGGATGGTCCATCTCCGGAACGACGCGTTTCAGCAGCGGATTTCCGGTCACACTCTACGATCCGACCGACACCTCGCTGCTCGGTACCTTCGGCAACGGGGTCAACAACAACCTGGTCGACACGCCGGATTACGCTCCTGGCTGTGATTTGAAGATCAATCACGATCCGGCAAAGGGGCCCGGCTTCAACACCGACTGCTTCAGCCTGGCCGAGCTCGGAGAGCGCGGCAACTCGCCGAGGCGTTTCTTCTATGGGCCTGGCATCGAGAACTTCGACCTGGCGCTCATCAAGCGCGTTACGTTTGGCACCAGCCGCAGTCTCGAACTGCGTCTCGAAACGTTCAACCTCTTCAATCATCCGCAGTTCTACGGTCCGGGGGCGGTAGACGGCGATATCGTGAGCCCGACGTTCGGAGAGATCATTACAGCCGCGGCGCCGCGCTTCGTCCAGCTCGCCGCCAAGTTCGTGTTCTGAGCGGCTCGAGCCGCTCGCGTATCATGGACAATGTCTTTCGACAGGGTGACCGGGATGTCGAACGTTCGAAATCTGTTCCGCCTGTGCTGTGTCGCAGCAGTGGCGTCGTGGTGTGCCGCCGGTTCGTCAATCGTGGCCCAGGCACCAGCCGGAGGCGCCGCGCCGAAGCCGGCCGCACCAGCCGCGCCGGCCAGCGCGCCGAAGATCAACGCGACCATGCTGCAGCTGATGCGCGGCATCGTCTACCCGGCATCGAATGTCGTCTTCGCCGCGCAGGACGATCTCAGCAAGCAGCCCGCTGCCGCCGACCCCGCGACGTCACCGAACCCCTTGACGAGCACGTACGGGGGCTGGGTGGCGGTGGAGAACGCCGGCCTCGCCATCGCGGAGTCCGCTACACTGATTACCATGCCCGGCCGCCTGTGCTCGAACGGCAAGCGTGCCCCGGTGCAGCGCGCCGACTGGATCCGGTTCGCGAACGGCGTGCGCGCCGCCGGCGTCGGCGTGTACGAGGCGGCGAAGAAGAAAGACCAGGACGCGATCGTGGACGCGGCGGGCACGTTGTCAGATGCGTGTTCCATGTGCCACGACGTGTACCGCGAGAAAAAGGGCGGCGAGAAGGATCGCTGTCTCCCGTAGGCCTTGTACCGGCTCAGGTAGTGTTGTACAGTTACGTTCGTTGACGCCGCGCGCGCAGCTGTTCGCGTTCCTGTTTTCAGCGACGTGGGCGTTTGCCACCTCCGCTGCGGCGGCTCCGCCGCCGCAACTCGGGCTGACGGTCCCGCAGCAGGCCGCGATCGCACGAGCGTTCGCGCCCACCTTCGTGTTCCACCCGGATGAGGACTACTTCCCGACCAGTTCGATGGCGCCGTCCGGCGCCGGGGGCGGCCTCGCAACCTGGCAGGCGCGAGTCGCGCAGTACCGCACCCTGACGCGCGCCGAGAAGTTGCAGGGCGCCGCAGTCGCCTACCGGGTCTTTCCCAGGCTGAAGGAAGGACGGACCGAGGTCGTCGTCGAGTACTGGTGTTACTACGTGTTCAACGCGTTCACCATCAAGGGCGGCTGGCTGCCGTACCGCGTGCACGACGACCACCCGCACGACCTGGAACGTCTGTACCTCGTCTTGTGGCTGACGGAAGACGTGGGGCTCGACGACCTGCCGATCGACGAAATCCGGGTCCGGCGAACGCTCCAGGTTCACAGCGTCATCGCAAACGCACACGACGGCAGCATCCCTCCGAACCGGTACACCGCGGCGAAAGAGGAGGCCCTGCCGCTGCCGCTGACAATCCTCGTCGAGCGGGGCTCGCATGCGATGGCGCCGGACATCGACGGCGACGGCCGTTTCACGCCGGCCATCGACAGCACCGACGGGCGCAAAGTGCAGTGGGGAATCCGCGACAGCGGCTCGACCTGGGGGTGGTACCGGACGTCGTACATGAATACCCGCGACGCGTCGGCCGTCCGCATGTGCGGGCCGTCACCCCTTCCAGCCCGCGAGCCGTACCCGTGCGAGGGATACGTCCTGTATGCGGCGGACGAACTGCAGCGCTGGTTCGGCGAGCAGCGGCTGTCGGCCAGGGATCGCTCCGACGTATTGGGCAAAACACCATGGCTCACCCGGACGTTCGGCGATATCCGGGTCGAGGATCTCATGGTGCCCAACGACCCGCCCAACGGACGGGCCCTGAACCGCATGGTGCGGCGCCGCGAACGTACGGAAACGGGGCTCGTGGTCGGCTTCACCTCGGTCCAGCTGTCGCCGGCCGTCGTCTTCGGCGGCCGCTACCTCAAGGAGGTCGCGTCGCACCGCGTGCCGGACCTCATCGCCGAGACCATGGTCGTGGCCTCGTCCGGCAGCCGGGCGTCCGTCGAAGCAACCCTCTGGAGCTCGTACAGCCTGGACGCGGTGACCAACGTCATCGTGGGCGGCGGCTGGTTCTCCAACACCCACTCGGGAGATCTGGCGGCCGGCGTCGATTTTCGCATTGGCCGCTTCCGTGTGCGCCCGACCTGGCGCATGCGCACGCTCGACTTCGACGCCCGCATCACGACGACGTTCTGAGGCCGGTCACTCCCGGTCAATGACCCGTCACTAACCGGTAACACCCCCACAGGTGACCCTCCCGGGGGATTCAGGCCCTCGTGTGCGGTGTTAACGTCCCGCGACCGTTGACTCCAACCAGAGGGAGCCTGATGAGATTCAGAGCGCGTCGAGTGTGCCGGTTCGCGACAGCCATTGTCTTCGCCACGTCGTTGGTGCCGGCCGCGCCGGCCCTGGCGCAGGCCGTCCAGGGAAGCGCACCGGGCGCCGTGGCCGGCTCGGTGGCCGTCAGGCAGAGCGGGCAGCCAGTTCCCGGGGCCGTCGTCAGCCTGGAGGGCACCAGCCTGACCGCCGTGTCCAACCAGACCGGCCGGTTCCGCATCGAGAGCGTTCCGCCCGGATCGGTGATGCTGGTCGTCCGGGCCCCCGGGTACTTCGACGCCCACGTTGGCGCCGTCCAGGTCCGCGCCGGCGACACCGCGCAGATCGACGTCGAGCTCGACGTGACGCCGAACTTCATGGAGCGCGTCCAGGTGACGGCCACCAAGACGCCGCTCAGCATTGGCGACGTCCCCGCACAGACCGACATCGTCAGCCGCGCCACGATCGAGAGCCGCGGCGACCTCACGCTGACGCAGGCGATCAGCCACGTGCCGGGCGCGGTGGTCAGCACGCAGCTCGGCATCTTCGAATCGGTGATGCTGCGCGGCATGCCGAGAGGCGACCCCGAATTCACCAACACGCTGCTGCTCATCGACGGCGTGCCGCAGGCCACCTCCCGCAACGGGTCGCGGGTCATCGGCCTGACGATCAACGACGCCACCAACATCGAGGTCGTCCGCGGGCCCAACTCGGCGCTTTTCGGGCGGACCGCCATCGGCGGTTCCGTGAACATCCTGACCGCCAACCCGACGGCGAAACCGGAGTTCAACGTGGATTTCACGGCCGGCCAGCAGGGGACGGCCAAGGGCCTGGCGCGCGCGTCCGGACCGCTCTCGAACTGGGGCGGGTTCTACGCCTCGATCGGGAAGGAGCGCAACACCGGCTACTTCGATACGAAGACGGGCGGCGACTACTCGGACGGCAACACCGCCGTGTTCGGCAAGCTCACGTTTTCGCCGAACGCGAAGTCGTTCGGCACCGTCAGCTTCAACTACGTCGATTCGGACAACAGCACGCCCACCAACGAACCGATCATGGAAGGGCAGCTGCTGCACATCTTCGACCCGCGGTTCAACCGGCTCACCAATTTCAACATCCCGGGCCCCAATTACCACCAGGGCGAGAGCCGGTTCACGTTCAACTACACCTGGCAGCCGAAACCAACCACGCGCATCGTCGAAGTGTTCGGCTATCGCGACGTCCAGCAGCAGTTCATCCACGACGGCGACTTCATCGGCTCGCCGTTCGATCCGGTCGCCCACACGGTGATGATGTACCCCTTCGACCAGGACCTGAAGGAGAAGATCGCCTACGAGGAACTGCGCGCCGAGTTCACGCCGAAGATCGGCAACGTCAAGAACTCGCTTGTCGTCGGCGGGATGTACGAGCACACCGGCGGCACGCTGTTCTCCGACTTCCTGTTCACCGACGAAGAGAACGAAGGCATCCCGATCAACTACCTGAACCCGGTCATTCCGCCGGAGTCGGAATGGATGCACGACCCGCAGCCGCTCCGGACTTACCACCTGGGCGTCACCGGGCTGTTCGCGCAGTACATGATCGAACCCCATCCCCGCTGGGTGTTCACCGGCGGCGGACGCTACGACCACATGTCGCTCGACAACCAGCGCGGCAGCGGCGCCGTTGCCGAGGACACCTTCAGCGCGTTCAGCCCGAAGATCAGCGCGACGTACCGGCTGCTCGGCGCCGAAGCCGCCGGCCGGCCGTCGGTCAACGTCTACGGCGCGTACTCGCAGGCCTTTCTTCCTCCGCGCGCGCCGAGCAGCCTCACGCCGGCCAACGTGGAGGTGAAGCTGCAGCCCGAGGACATCTCCAACAGCGAAGTCGGCTTGAAAGGGAACGCGGTCAACGGCCGGGTGTCGTTCGAGGCCACCTACTTCCACATGACAGAGAACGGCGTCGTCCTCAGCCAGCGGCAGGGGCCGTTCTTCTTCCCGACCAACGCCGGCGAACTGAAGTACGACGGCGTCGAAACCGGCCTCAGCGTGGACATCACGCCGAAAGTGTCGGCGTACGTGAACGCGTCGTTCTATCACAGCCGGTTCGGCGAGTTCGTCATCGAGAGTGAAGACGGCGACGAGGTGCTGACGGGCAACGGGCTGCCGATTGCGCCCGACTACGTCGTCAACTGGGGCGCGAGCTTCAGGCCGACGCCGTCGGTGGACGCGACCGTCAACATCAAGAGCACCAGCGCGGTCGAGGCCAACCGGGAGAACACCTTCAAGATCGACCCGTACACGCTGGTCGACGCGGCGGTCACCTGGCGGCACGGCCCGCTGCGGGCAACGCTCGCGGCGCGCAACCTGTTCAACGAGGAGTACTACTGGAATGCCGACGGCGAAACGGCGGACCCCGGTAGGCCGAGGCAGATCCTGTGTACGATTTCCGTCGGCCTGAAGTGACAGGAAATCGTGAGCCTGTGCGGGGCCCGGGCTCTGGTGTAAGGTACTCCCATGTCGAGTGGCAGTAAACGCCTCCTGATCGCCGCCGCACTTGTCTACGCCATGGCGCTGATGACGGCCAGCTGCACGTCTTCGAAGCCCGCGCCGGCGCCGCCGGCGGCGGGCTCGCTCGGCCGCACCGAGATGAAGGCCGTCGTCTCGGTCAAGGAGCTGATGCGGTACACGATCGACCCGATCTCCGACAACATCTTCGACGCGGTGACCTACGAGTCGACCAAGACAGGCGTGAAGGAAGTTTTCCCGAAGACCGACGAAGACTGGGAGAAGGTGAAGATCGGCGCGGTGACGTTGGCCGAAGCTATCTACCTGCTGAAGCTCCCGCGGCCGTTCGCGCCGCCCGGCGACGTCAACAACAGCACCGGCCCCAACCCGCCGGAACTGTCGCCGGAGCAGATTCAGGCCAAGGTGGACGCGGACCCGGTGTTGTGGGACGCGAAAATCCAGGCGCTGCGGAACGTCGCGCTTTCGGTGATGGAGATCGCGGACAAGCGGGACACCAAGGAGCTCTTCGAAGCGGGCGAGACGCTCGACAAGGCCTGCGAAGCCTGTCACCTGGAATACTGGTATCCGGGCGATCGCAAAGCGGTCGAGGATGACGAGCGCCAGAAAGCCAGGTTCGAGAAGAGCGAGATAAGGCCGGCGAAGAAGAACAAGAAGTAGGGGCAAGGCGGTCTCATGCGCACACGAGTTGGCTTCGGCGTTCTCGGCGTGATCGCGCTTGCGTTCGCGGCCGTCCCTCTTTCGGCGCATGATTTCTGGCTCGGCGCATCCAGCTGGAGCCCGGATCCGGGAACGCCGTTCGGCATCAGCGCGGGCGTCGGCGAGCACTTCCCGAAGCGCGAGGATTTCAAGACGCCGGCGAACTGGTTCGACGACTGGCGCATCATCGGGCCGTCCGCCGCGGTTCCCGTCCCCAAAGTGTTCGAGCGGCGCGATCTCGCGATGGTGGCCGATGTCACCCTGCCGGCGACGGGCGCGTTTCTCGCCGTGATGCGGGTCGCGCCGCGCGTCATCGAGATGAAGGCGGACGAGTTCAACGACTACCTGCGAGAAGAAGGGCTCACCGAAGCGCTCGCCGAGCGGAGGGCCGCCGGCGAGGGCGACAGGCCGGCCAAGGAAAGGTATTCGCGCTACGCCAAGCTGGCGATCCGCAACGGGGAAGGAAGCGCGGCGCACCTGACGCGAGCCGTCGGCGTCAAAGCGGAACTGGTGCCGGCCACCGACCCGACGTCGGTTCGCGCCGGAGGGACCCTGACGGTTCAATTGCTGGTCAACGGCCGGCCCGTGCCGAACGCGGCCGTCAGCGCGGCGGTCGACGGCGGCGAGATCCCGCGTCAGACTGACGCGCAGGGCAGGGCGACCCTTCCGATCGATCGCGACGGCGCGTGGCTCGTGAAGACCGTTCACATGATGCGCCTGCCCAAGGCATTCCCACCGGGCCCGGAATGGGAGAGCTTCTGGGTCACGCTCGCGTTCCACACCGCGAAGTAGCGCGGCCCTTTCAGGGCCGCGCGCGGGGCTGAAAGCCCCGCGCTACATCCGGGCAGCCTCTATACATCCGCTACCCGCTCCGCGCCGTAGAATGCCTATGACGTGCGAAATCTCTGGGCGTTGGTGCTTCTCGTGTGCGCGGCCCCCGGGTGGGCGGCTGCCCAGGGTACCGCGGATCTGACCGGCAAGGTGACCGATCAGACGGGTGGTGCGCTGCCGGGCGTGGCCGTCCAGCTTCGCGCGCCGCGCGGCGGGCCGTCGCGCGAAACAAACTCGAGCGCCTCGGGAGACTACACGTTCAGTGGTGTACCGCCGGGCCGGTACGAGCTGTCGTTTTCGCTGATCAACTTCGGGTCGTCGGTGCGCACGGTGGACGTGGTGGCGGGTCGGCTCACCGTCAACGCGGTGCTGCAGCTCGCCCTCAACGCCGAGGTGACGGTGACTGGTAGACGCACGTTCACGAACCTGGCAGATGTCGAGAACCCGGCCGAAAATCTCGTCGGCATCGCGCAGTCGGCCAGCCAGGGCGCCATCACGGCACAGCAGCTCGACGTCCGGCCGCTGATGCGCACGGGAGAGGTGCTCGAGACGGTGCCCGGACTCATCGCCACCCAGCACAGCGGCGAGGGCAAGGCCAACCAGTACTTCCTGCGCGGGTTCAACCTCGATCACGGGACGGATCTCGCGCAGACGGTCGCCGGCCTGCCCGTCAACATGCCGACGCACGCGCATGGCCAGGGCTATTCGGACACGAGCTTCATGATTCCGGAACTCGTGACCGGCGTGCAGTTTTCGAAAGGCCCGTACTTCGCCGATCAGGGAGACTTCGCGACGGCCGGCTCCACCAACGTCAACTACGCGACGATGCTCGACCGTCCCATCGCGCATGTCGATGCCGGCGGTCAGGGGTTCGGCCGGGTTCTGCTGGCCGCATCGCCGGTTGTCGGCTCAGGCCATCTGCTCGGCGCAGTGGAAGTGGCCCACCACGATGGGCCGTGGGTGAACCCCGACGATTACCGGAAGGTCAACGCCGTCGTCCGGTACAGCCGCGGCGGATCCGTCAACGCGCTCGCGGTGACCGGCATGGTCTATCACGGCGAGTGGAACTCGACAGGCCAGCTCGCGCAGCGCGCCATCACGGACGGTCTCGTCAGCCGGTTCGGCGCCGTCGATGCGTCCGATGGCGGCCGCAGCTACCGGTACAGCGGGTCCGTCGACTGGCAGCGCGGCACGGGGACGACGCTGACCAAGCTCACGGCCTACGGGATAGGCTACGACCTGCGGCTGTTTTCAAACTTCACGTACTTCCTCGACGATCCGAATCGCGGCGACCAGATCGACCAGGCCGATCACCGCTTCATCACCGGCGCGAAGCTCGTGCACCGGCGGGCGACACGGTGGGGCGGGCGGCCGGTGCAGAACACCTTCGGCGTCCAGGTCCGCAACGACGACATCGCGAACGTCGGCCTGTATCACTCACAGGCGCGCGTGCGCCTCGACACGGTGAACCAGGCGGCAGTCGTCGAGACGCAGGCCGGAGTGTACGCACAGAACGAGGTCGAGTGGGGCCCCCGGCTTCGAACGATCGTCGGTCTGCGGGCCGACGCGGCGCGATTTGGCGTCGAGGCGCTCGACCCGCTGAACAGCGGGACGGCCAGCGGCGGCCTGGCCAGTCCCAAGGGCGGCGCGATTATCGGACCGTTCCGCGGCACCGAGCTCTACGTGAACGCCGGGACGGGCTTTCACAGCAACGACGCGCGCGGCACGACAATCACGCAGGACGCCGACGGCAACCCGGTCGATCGCGTGACGCCCCTGGTCCGCGCGAAGGGCGCGGAGGTCGGCGTACGGACCGTTGCCGTTCCACATCTGCAGAGCACCGTGACTCTCTGGACGCTTCGGCTCGACTCGGAGCTGGTGTTCGCCGGCGATACGGGAGCGTCCGAACCGAGCCGTCCGAGCAAGCGATACGGCGTCGAGTGGACCAACTACTACAGCCCACGGCCCTGGCTGGTGTTCGACCTCGACGTGTCGGCGTCGCACTCGCGGTTCACGACGTACGACCCGGCGGGGGCGTTCGTCCCCGAGGCCGTGGGGACGGTGGTGTCCGCGGGTGGGAGCCTCAACAACTTCCATCGGGCCTACGGGAGCCTGCGATGGCGCTATTTCGGTCCCCGTGCGCTGATCGAGGACGGCTCCCGCCAGTCGAAGGCGACGAGCCTCGTGAACCTGGAGGCCGGCTACCAGATGGCGAAGAACGTCCGCGTCAACCTGTCCGTGTTCAACCTGTTCAACGCGCCCGACTCTGACATCGACTACTTCTATGCGTCGCGCCTGCCTGGAGAGCCCCTCGGCGGCGTCGAGGACTACCATACGCACCCCACGATTCCGCGGACCGCGCGCATCAGCGTCGTCGCCGGCTTCTGACCCGTCTTGGGGGGCGTGCAGGATGCCGTAGTCTCGGCATCATTGGCGCCCGCCGGGACCGCCGTGCGACGATACGTCGCATCGTGCCGGAACCCGAGGTCGTCATTCGTGGCGAACGTCTGAATGTCGGCTATCGCCGCCGCGCGGTGCTTCGCGATCTGTCGTTCGAGATCGGTCGCGGCGACATCCTGGGTATCGTCGGACCCAACGGCAGCGGCAAGACGACGCTGGTACGGACGATTCTTGGGCTGAACGCGCCGCTCGAAGGTCACGTCGTCCGCGATCCCGCGCTCACTGTCAGCTACATGCCGCAGCGGGATCGGCTGGAGCCGATCCTGCCGATCACGGCGCTCGAAGTCGTCATGATGGGGCCCGCCGCGCGATCCGCCCCGTTGGGGCATGCCGGCCGGCATGCGCGGGACGCACGCGCGGCGCTCGAGCGGGTCGGGGCCGAGGCGCTCGCGCCGCGGCTCTTCCGCGACCTGTCCGGCGGCCAGCAACAGCGCGTGCTGCTGGCCCGGGCGCTCGCCGCGCACGCCGACGTGCTCGTGCTCGACGAGCCAACCGCCGGCATGGACCTCGGCGGGGAGGTGGCGATTCTCGAGTTTCTGCGCGATCTGCACCGCACGCAGGGCGTGACGATTCTGTTCGTCACGCACGTGCTTCCCCTGGTCCTGAATTTCGCCGCGTCGATCATGCTCATCGCCGGCCAGCGCGTGCTTCACGGCGCGGTCGATCGGATCCTCACCGAAGAACGGCTGAGCGATCTGTACGGCGTGCCGGTTCATCTCGGGCGGGTGAGCGGGCAGCGAACGCTCGTGTCGGGCTCGGGCCAATCCGATGTTTGACGCCGCGTTCATGCGCCTCGCGCTGTTGGCGTCGGTGGCGGCCAGCCTCCCGCTTGCCGTGGTCGGCGTCTATCTCGTCGTCAGACGGGTGGTCTTCCTCGGTCTTGTGCTAGCCAATGTGGCGGCCGTCGGGATCGTCGTCGCGCAGGGGTTCGGGTGGCCTCCGGAACTGGTGGCGGTGGCGGTGACGATCGGGACGGCCGTCGTGCTCGGTGTCCTGCCGCTGCCGCATCGCGTGCCCGCCGAATCGATCATCGGCTGGGCCTATGCGGCGGCCTCATCCGGCATCGTCCTGATCCTGGCGGGAGCGGCGACGGCCGATACAGATACGCTTCGCCTTTTGTACGGTAACGTGCTGGCCGTCAGTCCCGGCCACGCAGCGGCGCTGGTGGTGGTTGCCCTCTCCGTGGGCGTCGTGCATCTGGCGTTCGGCCGCCGGTTCTTGCTCGTGACGTTCGACGTCGAGGCCGCCGAAGTCGCCGGCGTCAGGACCCGGCTCTGGTCGACGGGGCTCAACCTGACCATCGGCGTGCCTGCGGCGATGGCGGTTCACGAAATTGGCGCATTACTGACGTTTTCGCTGCTGACGCTGCCCGCGATGGCGGCGCTGCTGGTGGCGCGCCGCATCCGCACGACGTTCCTGCTATCGGCCGGCTTCGGCGTGGCCGCCCTCTGGGCCGGGCTCGTCGTGGCGTTTCAACTCGACCTGCCGCCAGGTCCGGTGTCGGTCGGCATCCTCGTGCTGGCCGTTGCCGTCGCGGCCGCTGCCGGCTACTGGCGGGATTGAGTTGATCTCGGGATGGCCTCGTCGGCGACAGCTCCAGGCGACCGGCCTGGTGAACGTGGATGCCGGGCATCACGTGGATGAGACGGGGAGTGAGCCCGGCGTGCCTGCAATGTTTCTGGCGGCGCAGGTTCATGTCACGATGCAGGGTGTGGACCCGGTGACGGACATGTACCAGAAGCACCTGGATCTGGTCGAACACGATCTGGTGAGCCTCGCGGAAGCGATGCCGGCGGACAAGTACGACTTCCGACCGGCCGGCGCGGCGTTCGAGGGCGTACGGACGTTCGGGGAGCAGGTCAGGCACGCGGCGACCATGATCTACATGACCGCCGCCATCGTGCTCGAGGAGCGATCGCCTTACGGTCCGGGCGCGGGTGACAACGGGCCGGACACCGTCCAGGGGAAGCCGCAGGTGGTGGACTATCTCAAGGCGTCGATCGCCTACGCCAGAAAGGCGATGGCGTCACTCAACGAGAAGAACCAGCTGGATCCGCTCCGCACGTATTTTGGCTCGCAGCCGCGCGTGGCCGTGGCCGCCGGCATCGCGTTCCACAGCTACGACCACTACGGGCAGATGGTCGTGTATGCCCGGATGAACGGCGTCACGCCGCCCTCGAGCCAGCGCTGATTACTTCTTCGGCGCGTCCTTCGGCACGACCTTGACGTTGTACAACGTCTTGAAGTCGCCGTCCTTTACCGTCGCGGTAATCTGATCGCCGGCCTTCACCGTCTTGAAGACCTCTTCCTTGTCGGCGGTATAGGACATTGTCATCGCCATCATCCAGCCCGGGACGTTTTCGCCGTCTACGGTCAGCGACTTGGCTTTTTCGTCGATCTTCTGCACGACGCCCTTGAAGGCGTGCTCGCCCTTGGCGGTCTGCCCTGTGGCGAATGTCGCGAATGTCGTGAACGTCGAGAACACGAACGCGCAGACCAGCGCGCCCAGGATCACACGAAGTCGACTGCGGGTCATGGTCAGCTTCTCCTCGTTTTCTTCTTCTTCGCGGCCCTGAAAGGGCCGCGCTACTTCGTCGCGGCTTTGGGCGCCGTGCCGATCTGCACTTCGAGCGCCTCGCTCGAATTCTTCGGCACGTCGATCACGACGCGGTCGCCGACCTTCAGGTCGGTCATCGCGGCGGGCTTGCCGGCGCGCTCGAACGTGGTCTTGGCGTTGAGGGTGAGCGTCTTGGTGGTGTTGTCGGCCAGCTGCACGGTAACGGACTTGGCCGTCACCTGTGTCACGACGCCACGGACGTGGGCGTTGGTCCCGTGCGCGAACGCGGGGACGCAGAAGGCCAGTGCGAGAACCAGTGCGGCGGCGGCGCGAGCGAGCTGTTTCATATACCCCTATTCTAATCGTGATGGTGGGGTCCTGGCGACGCCGCCTCGGGCGTTTCGCCGGACAGGAATTGCTGGTCCGCGCGCTCCTCTTCGTATTCCTCGGGCGATCGCGGGTTCAGCGCCTTCATCGTCTTGAGGTCGGCGGCGGTCAGGTCCTTGAGCCGTCTGACGAAGTGCACGAGCTTCCACGTGTCGGCATCGTCGGGCCCGCCGGGGCCCCAGGCCGGCATGCCGGTCAGGCGGATACCGTTGGCGATGACCCAGTAGATTTCGCCGTCGGTCAGATTCTGCGTATCCGGCAGCCGCATGTCGGGCGCCCGCGGAAACATGTTCCGGCCGAGATCCGTTGCGCCGCTGCCGTCGTTGGCATGGCATGAGGCGCAGTGGTCGGCGAAGTGCGCACGGCCCTCGGCCCACACCTCCGGTGAGAAAACGATCGGGTTGGCGGCGTCGCGCGCCGCAACCGGCACCGCCCAGCGCCGCGCCGTTCGCGCCATCATCCGTTCAAAGATCCGCGGTTCCTCGCGCGCACTGAAGCCGTCGGTCCGCGCCACCCACAGCCCGATGCCCCAGACGATGGCCGGCGGCAGCAGCAGCACGGCTGCGATGAGCGGGATGACGCGGCGCCTCATGGCATCTTCATTATCGGCGCAGCGCGACGGAGGCGGAAGAAGATCTGAAAAGACACCGGGTGCGCGCCGTAGTCGGGCTCGAGCGCCGCGGGAGGAAAGTGGAACGTCACGCCGCCGCCAAACCCGCCTTCGAGCCCGGATCCGGTGAACACGTTACGCACGCCGCCGACCGTCAATGCGGTGACCGGGCTGCTGGTCTCGGCGAATTCCGGCTGGAGTACCTCGAGCCGCGAGTAGACCGTGTGGCGACCAGTGTGGCGGGCGGCTTCGAAAAAAGCAGCCTGGCGATCGCCGTGGCTCGTATCGTTCCGGCCATAGCCGGCCGTGATCGATGACACGTCGTGTCCGCGCGTGCGCGTCCACGACAGGGTGGCTGTCGTTCGCTCGATGTCGCCCGGCTCGGCCTGCTCGGGTTCCACGAGATGGCCCGTCGAAACCTGGATCGCCCACTCGGCGTTCGGTTTGAACCACACGCGGCCCGCTACCGAGTCGAGCGGGCCGAAATCGAAATCCCACCGGTGTTCGTCCGGCTCGCGCCCGTTGAACATCGACGCTTCGACCGTCCACCGGCCGCGGCTGACGCCGCCGGTGACCACACCGAACGAGATGTGCGTCGCGTCGAACGCGTGATGACTGAGCGGCGCCATCGGGTTGTCGAACGCCGACGCGCGGTGCATGAACGCCACCGGGCCGAGCGCGGGGGAGCCCGATGCCGCGCCGGTGATCGAGAGCGCCGTCGAGCCCGACACCGTCGTGCTCCATGTCGCCGCGGTCTGCATGAACAGGTCGTGCGGATGCTGGCGATCGACGATGGGCTGTCCGTTGAAGACTTCGCCGGCCTGGAAGATCTCGCGGTAGCCGTCGCTGCCGACCGTGGCCGCATCGAGGCTCAGCATGCCCGACAGCACGATGGTCCCGCGAGAGGTCGTTCGCTGGGCCATCAGCATCCACCAGTTCGGCGCGACGAATTCGCGGCCGCCCCGGGGGCTTCCCTGATCGTTGTATTCCAAGTGGATCACGCCGTCCTGCATGAACTGCCAGCCCTGTGCCGGCGTCATGATCATCTTGGAATGGTCGTGTTCCTGTGCAGCCGCGCTGACCGATGTCAGCACCGCCACTGCACAGACGATGGATCGCACCATGAGACAGTCCTCCGCTCGTGTTCGAGGAGATTCAGCGAACAGTTGCGAAGGGGTTTAGATCCGCAGGGGAGCGGTCGTTATCGACAGACGGACGAGCGGCGGCCGGCTGGGATCACGCGGGTCGCGATGGAACACTCCCGCCGTAACCGCGGGCCGCGCGGCCGGGAGGTTGGCGACTGGCGCGGAGACCTTCGAGCCTTTGGCGCCGGGCGTGGCGGCCTGCACCACGTCGTGTTCGTGGCCGCAGAGGTCGGGCAGGTGTCCGATGTGCGCGGATGCCGCCGATTCGTGGTGACATGCGGGCGCAACGCTGGCACACGACCGTGCGCAGGCATCGAGCGCCAGCGGCGCGCCGGCATAGGCCAGCGCCACGCACAGAATCAGGACCGCCCGAACCCTCCGCATATCCGCAGTCTATCGCGGCGGTCGGATATTTGCCCGTTTTTTGCGTCGTAACCGCCCTTGTGCGAGTATCTTGGGCGCCTTTCGCCCGCGTAAACGTTTTGTCAGGTTCGATCGTATGAGCCTCAGCGGGGGTCTTCCCGGGAACGGGATAGGAAAATATTGCTCGGCTTTGTCAAATGGATGGCGGACACGCCCTGGAGCGTGGCCCTCCACGAATCGCTCTACGGCTATCCCATCGTCGAATCCATTCATGTCTGGGCGCTGTGCCTGTTTGTCGGCATGGCGGTGGTGCTCGACCTCCGCCTGACGGGCCTGTCGTTCACGAACGTTCCCGTTTCGCAAATCGCCAGGCGCATCCTGCCGTGGACGACGTTCGGGTTCGTCCTGATGGTGATCAGCGGCATCCTGCTGTTCTACGCGATCCCGATACGCTCGTATCAGAACATCTTCTTCCGCGTGAAGCTGCTGCTGCTCGTGCTGGCCGGCCTGAACGCGTGGGTATTTCACCCGCGGGGCATCCAGACGTGGGACAAGGATCCGGTCCCGCCGCGCTCGGCGCGCTTCGCCGGCTACGCGTCGCTCGTGCTCTGGATGACGATCATCTTCTGCGGCCGCATGATCGCCTACAACTGGTTCGACTGCGACAGGCCGGATCAGTCGCACATCATCAGCACGCTCGCCGGCTGCGAGGCGCCCGAGGCTCCCCAGTAGGGGAGGCCGGGACGCAGGGGATTCCAGCACATGTTGTGGGAGTTGGCGAAATGGTCGGAGGCGACGGCGCTCGGCGTCGCCATCCGCAACTCGCAGTACGCGTTCCCCATCATCGAGTACTTCCACCTCGCCGCGCTCGCGGTGATTGGCGGCGCCGTGCTGATCGTGGACATGCGGATGATGGGGCTCGGCCTGCGCGAGACGCCGGTGGCGCAGCTGGCGAAGGACGCGCATCCGTGGTTTGTCGGGAGCCTGATCGTGATGCTCGTGTCCGGCGTGTCGCTGTACACATCCGAGGCGACCAAGTGCTACGCGAGCCCCGCGTTCTGGATCAAGATGATCGCCCTCGTGCTCGCGCTGCTGTTCACGTTCACGGTGCGCAGGAAAGTCTCGCTGGCTGACGCCGCCCACGTGTCTCCTGCAGCGAGCAGGTCGGTCGCCCTCGTGTCGGTGGGCCTGTGGTTTGCGGTCGCGTGGGGCGGCCGGTGGATTGGGTTCGGCGGATAGGAGCAGCTCGATGAGGAATTTGACGAAGCGCGGAGTCCTGGCCGGCGTCGCCGTGCTGGCGCTCTCCGCGACGGCGCAGGCCCAGGTGAGCCTCGTCGGGGAGTGGAGCCCGCGGTATCACGAAGATCAGATCGACCGCATTCCCGGGCCCGAGCTTGGCGACTACACGGGACTGCCGTTGACCGATGGCGCCCGGCTCGCGGCCGACAGCTGGGACGCGTCGCGCCTGACGCTGCGCGAGCATCAGTGCAAGGTGCACAACGCGCCCTACATTCTTCACGGCCCGATTCAGTTCCGCGTCTCGGAAGACAAGGATCCGCAGACCCAGCAGCTTGTCGCTCTTCAGGTGTATCTCAACACGTACGAGCAGAGCCGTACGATCTGGATGGACGGCCGCCCGCACCCGCCCGAATTCGCGCCGCACACGTGGCAGGGGTTTTCGACCGGCAAATGGGACGGCGACATCCTCACCGTCTACACCACGCACATCAAGCAGGAGTGGATTCGCCGCAACGGCGTGCCGAACAGCGAGAAGTCCACGATGATCGAGCACTTCATCCGGCACGGCAGCATCATGACGCACCTGGTGCAGTGGACCGACCCGGTCTATCTCGCTGAACCTCTGTGGCGCAGCGAGGAGTTCGTGCTCAACGAGCGCTCCGGCGGCAACTGGCTGTGGCCGTGCGAATACGTCGACGAGATCGTCGATCGCCCGCACAGCGCCGTCCCGCACTACCTCCCCGGCAGGAGCCCGTTCGATGGCGACTTCGCCTATCGGTACGGCGTGCCCGTCGATGCCGCCAAGGGCGGCGCCGAGACGACCTACCCGGAGTACCAGGCCAAACTGAAGACACTGCCAAAGCCGCCCAAGCCGGCGGGCGCCCCGGTTGGGAAGCTGCCTCTTTAAGGAACGGGACGAATTGATGATCCGTCACAACAAGTTGATCGCATCGTTCGTGGTGCTCGGCGCGGTGGCCCTCGGCCCGCGCGTGTCCACTCAGGCGCCGGCCGCGCGTCCTGCGCCCGGCAACGCCGAGCTCGCGTCGATTCACGTGCAGGGCAACGTCTACATGCTCGTCGGCGCCGGCGGCAACATCGCGGTGCAGGTCGGCGACGATGGCGTGCTGGTCGTCGATACCGGGCTGGCGCAGAACGCCGACCGGGTGATCGCCGCGATCAAGAAGCTCTCGAACAAGCCGATCCGGTGGGTGCTCAACACGCACTTCCATCCCGATCACACGGGCGGCAACGAAGCCGTCGCCAAGGCCGGCAGCAAGACCAACGGCGGGCCGGCCGAGATTCTCGCGCACGAGAACGTGCTCACCCGGATGAGCGCGCCGGCCAACAAGCTGCCCACGGCATCGTGGCCGACCGATACGTACTTCCCCGAAGAGAAGGACATCTACTTCAACGGCGAAGCCGTGATGCTGTTTCACGACGTGGCCGCCCACACCGACGGCGATTCGATCGTCTACCTGCGCAAGTCGGACGTCCTCGTCGCCGGCGACGTGTTCGTGACGACCTCGTACCCGTACATCGACCAGGCGAACGGCGGAAGCGTGCAGGGCGAGCTGAACGCACTCAATCGCATCCTCGACATCGCCGTGCCGGCCCATCAGCAGGAAGGCGGCACGTTCGTCATCCCCGGGCACGGACGCATCTGCGACGAGGCCGACGTCCTCGAGTACCGCGACATGGTGACGATCGTGCGCGACCGCGTCCAGGACATGATCAAACGCGGCATGACGATCGACCAGGTCAAGGCGGCCAGGCCGACGCTCGACTACGACCTCCACTACGGGTCGGACACCGGCTTCGTAACCACCGCAGGATTCGTCGAGGCGGTCTTCAAGGACCTCTCGAACCCCAAGGGCAAACCGGTCGTCCGGTAGGAGTGATTGGATGAACAACCGAATCGCGTTCGCGTTCGCGATTGCGCTTGCCGCCGGAACGGGGCTGGCCGCGCAGCAGCCACCGGCCGGACAAGCCTCCACGCCGCCGGCGCCGCCGCGCACGCCGCGGACGATCGCGCCCATCGACATCACCGGCTACTGGGTGGCCCTCATCACCGAAGACTGGCGCTGGCGCATGCTGACGCCGCCGAAGGGCGACTACGCGAGCGTACCGATCAACGACGAAGGCCGGCGTGTCGCCGATTCCTGGAACCTGGCGAAAGACGAGGCGGGCGGGCTTGCCTGCAAGCCGTACGGCGTGGGCGGCATCATGCGGATGCCCGGCCGGATGCACATCACGTGGCAGGACGACACGACGCTCAAGCTCGAATTCGACGCGGGCACGCAGACGCGCCTGCTGAACTTCGCCAACAGGGCGCCGGCGGCGGGCGCCAAGACCCAGAAGACGTGGCAGGGCTATTCCGCCGCCGATTGGGAGATCGCGGGCCAGTCGGTCGCGGTCGATCGGAACGGCATTCCCGTCCCGCCGCCGGCCGGCCGGGGCGGCCGGGGCGGCGGTGGTGGCGGTGGTGGCGGGCGGGGTGCGGCCGCGCCGCCGCGCGGCGGCGCGCTGCACGTGGTCACGACGAACTTCCGCGAGGCCTACCTGCGCAAGAACGGTGTGCCCTACAGCGAGACCGCGACGATCACGGAATACTTCGACAAGGTCGGCCCCGAGCCCAACGGAGACGTCATGCTGCTGGTGCGGACGGTCGTCGAGGATCCGAAATATCTGCAGGTGCCGTTCATCACGAGCACGCATTTCAAGCTGGAGAAAGACGGGGCGAAATGGAATCCCTCGCCCTGCAAGATCGATCCGCCGGTCGAAGTGCCGGCGAAGCAGTAGTAGTAGTTGGAGTTCTTCGCCTACCTCGAGCAAACCGGGTTCTCGACCTGGGTCCGCGAGTCGCGATCGCTCTTCGCGTACCCGGGCGTCCTGCTCCTGCACACCTGCGGGATGGCCGTGGTCGTGGGCCTCGCGGCGGGTATCGACCTCCGGATCCTCGGCTTCGCGCCGGCGCTTCCGCTGGCGCCGATGCGCAGGTTCCTGCCGCTCCTGTGGGTGGCGTTCGGCGTCAACGCAGCCACCGGCACGATCCTGCTCCTCGCCGATGCCACGACCAAGCTGGCGAACCCCGACTTCTTCGTGAAGATGGCGTTCATCTTCGCGGCCGTCATCGTCCGGCGCTCGATCGATGCGCGGGTGTTCCGCGGTCCTGAAGCCGAGCCCGCCCGGGTGACGTCCGGCGCGAAGGCGCTGGCCGCGGCGTCGCTCGTGTGCTGGCTGGGCGCGATTACCGCGGGCCGTCTGCTCGCGTACGTAGGGCCGGTCAGCGGGTTGTAATGTAGCGCGGGGCTTTCAGCCCCGCGGAGGCGGCCCTGAAAGGGCCGCCCCACGAGCTCAAGATGCTCCAGATGTTGTCGAATCCGGCCCACGCGCACATGTGGCTCAACCACGTGCCGACGGTGGGGTTCGGCTTCGCGCTCGCGCTGTTCGTCGTCGCCCGGCTGAAGCGGCACGACGATCTCACGCGTGCCGGCCTCGTGATGTTTTTCGTCGTGGCCGTGGTCGCCATCGCGGCCTACCTGTCCGGGAACGCGGCCGAGGCGGTCGTCCAGGATCGGCCAGACATCTCGCCACGCGCCGTTCGCGCGCACGAGGACGCCGCGCTGCTGGCGTTCGTGTTCATGGAGATGACCGGCTTTCTCGCCTGGCTGGCGCTCTGGCAGTGGCGGCGCGTGCCAAGGCTCGACCGCTGGCAGCTGCCCGTCGTGCTGCTGTTCGCGGTTGTGGCGTTCGGGCTGATGGCGCGGGCGGCCGAGCTTGGCGGCGAGATTCACCACGCCGAGATTCGCGTGGCGGAGCCGGCCGGCGGGGAGGCCGCGGCAGGCACCGCGCAGGCGATCGGCATGTTCGTGTCGGGACATCCGTGGGTGTGGCCGACGGCTGAGACGCTGCACTTCATCGGCCTGAGCCTCCTGTTCAGCGTGGTGCTGATCGTCGATCTGCGGCTGCTCGGCATGGTCAGGCGCGTGCCGTACGCCGCCGTTTATCAACTGCTGCCCCTCGGGATGCTCGGGTTCGGCATGAACCTCGTGACAGGCCTGCTGTTCTTCATGGCCGCGCTCCCGCAGTACATCCACAACAAGGCGTTCTACTGGAAGATCCTCTTCGTGGTGCTCGGCGGGATCAACCTTCTGTACTTCATGCTCGAAGACGACGTGTGGGCCATCGGACCAGGAGACGATGCGCCGCTGCCGTCGAAGATCGCGGCGGCGTCGGCGATCTTCCTGTGGGCCGCCGTTCTGTACTGTGGCCACATGCTGCCGTTCATCGGCAACGCGTTTTAATGGCGCGTATCAACTGGAAGAGTACGGAGTACAACGAGCTGCGACCCAGATCGCCCGGCCGCGACAACGGAGCGGCCGGCAGCTTTTACGAAAGGGTATCTCGCTGAGATGCTGTTGCCTCTCTGGCTCACCGTTTGCCTCGTCGTGACGGCCGCGGTGCTGATCGTGGGCGTGGCCGCGTACCTGATCAACAGGTTCAACGAGTCATGATGGGCTGGCTGCAGTCGATCGAAGGCAGCGGGTGGGCGCTCTGGTTGAAGGAATCGCCGTCTCTCTGGGGCTACCCGATGCTGCTGTTTCTCCACACCGTCGGCCTGTCGTTCACCGTGGGACCGAGCGTGGCGATTGACCTTCGGATTCTCGGCGTCGGGCGCCGGATTCCCCTGGCGCCTTTCGACACGTTTTTCACGGTGATCTGGATTGCATTTGCCGTCAACGCCGCGTCGGGCGCCGTGCTGTTCTTCAGCGACGCCACCGCGAAGCTCGAGAACCCGGCCTATCTCGTCAAGATGACCCTGGTGTTTCTCGCCGCGGCGGTGACGATCGCGATCCGGCGCCGCGTGTTCCGGTCCGCCGGCGTCGATGCCGCCCCCGTTGACGCGTCGAGCCGCTATCTGGCCGCGGCTTCGATCCTGTGCTGGTTCGGCGCCATCACCGCCGGGCGCTATATGGCGTACTTCTAGAATCGTGCTTCTGACATGACGGCCAGCTGGATCCTCCCCGTCTGCGAGAGCCTGCATTTCATCGGCATGGCCATGCTGGTGGGTTTTGCCGGGATTCTCGACCTGCGTCTGCTCGGCGTGGCCAAGCGGCTGCCCGTGGCGCCGCTGCAGCGCCTGATGCCATGGGCTCTGCTCGGGTTCGCGCTGAGCCTCGCCAGCGGCATCGTCTTCATCGCCGGGAACCCCCGTCAATACATCGGGCCGCCGCTCAGCCTGTCGTTTGTTGCCAAGATGTTCTTTATCCTCCTCGCCTGCCTGAACGCCTTCCTTTATTACGTTTCGGGCCTCAAGCGTGCGGCGGACGGGGTCGAGGCAGGGGAGGAGGCGCCGTCCGGAGCGAAAGTGAGCGCCGCAGTGTCGCTGTTCCTCTGGGTCGGCGTTATGTACTGGGGCCGCGTGCTCCAGTTCTTTGGAAAATCCTTTTGAACCGGCGATACCGATTACGCAACAACCTATGTCAAACGGGTTTCTGGTGTTCGGGGTGCACTAATCGTAAAATGGCGCCAAATGTCGCCCGCCGGGCGCCGTCACGCCGGATCCTGAACTGACATGGCACACAAACATTCGACCGCGTTCGTTTCCGCGCTGCTGGTCGCCGCGGCCGCCAGCGTCGTCGTCCCCGTGCTCGCGCAGGGCCCGCCGGGACCCACCATCGGCACCGATCTGTCGGGCGAGTGGGCGCCGCGGTTCCACGAGGATCAGCCGGAGCGCATTCCCGGGCCCGACATCGGCGACTATCTCGGCCTGCCGATCAATGACGCAGGCCGCCTGCACGGGGACAGCTGGGACGCGTCGATCCTCACGCTGCCCGAACATCAGTGCAAGCCGCACCCCGCCGACTACTCGCCGCGGGGCCCCGCCAACCTGCGCATCTGGCGCGAGTTCGATGGCCCCTCGCAGCAGCTCGTGGCGTACCACACGCACATCTCGTGGCAGCAGCCCGAGCGGACGATCTGGATGGACGGCCGCCCGCATCCACCCGAGTACGCCGCGCACACGTGGCAAGGCTTCTCGACCGGCAAGTGGGAAGGCGACATGCTGACGGTGACGACCACGCATCTGAAGATGGGGTGGATTCGCCGCAACGGCATCCCGCGCAGCGACAAGGCCGTGCTCACCGAGCATTTCGTGCGCCACGACAACTACCTGACGCTGATCGCGGTCATCACCGATCCGGTGTATCTGACCGAGCCGTTCGTGCGGACGACGAACTGGGGGCTTGATCCGCATCAGCAGATCGCGCCGTATCCCTGTCAGTACGTAGCCGAAATCCAACGCGAGCAGGGCTACGTGCCCCATCACCTGCCGGGCTCGAACACGTTTCTGCGCGAGTTCGCGGTCAAGGAAAAGCTCCCGTTCGAGCCGACCCGCGGCGGCGCCGAGACGATGTATCCGGAGTACATGCTGAAGCTGCAGAATATGACGCCGGCCACGGCGGCCGGCCGGTAGGAGTCCGCGCATGCAGAGAAATGGCTCGAAGCTGGCCGCGCTGGCGGCTGTCGCGATCGCCTCGCTCGTGTATTCGGGTGTACAGGGCGAAGCCCGGCAGGCTCCGCAGCAGGCCGGCGGCGGCGGGCGCGGCGGGCGCGGCGCGGCCCCCGCGGCTGCGGACGCCGATCTCCACATCCTGCACGTGCAGGGCAACGTCCACATGCTGGTCGGCGCCGGCGGCAACATCGCGCTGCAAGTGGGCGACGACGGCGTGCTGCTGGTAGACACCGGGCTCGCGGCCAACGCCGAGAAAGTGGTGGCCGCCATCCGCACGCTGAGCAACAAGCCGATTCGCTACATCGTGAACACCCACGTGCACCCGGATCACGTCGGCGGCAACGACTTCATCGGGAAGCTGGGGAGCACGATCGCCGGCGGCAACGTGGGAGCCGGCGCGGGCGTAGGCGCCGGCATCATCGCGCACGAAAACGTCCTGAACCGCATGAGCGCGCCCACGGGGCAGCAGGCGCCGTTCCCGACGACCGCGTGGCCGACCGACACCTACATCTCGAAGCAGAAAGAACTCTTCTTCAACGGGGAGTCGCTGCAGGTCATCCACCAGCCCGCGGCGCACACCGACGGCGACAGCATCGTGTACTTCCGCAAGTCGGACGTGATCGTCGCCGGCGACCTGTTCGTGACGACGACGTACCCGTTCATCGATTCCGCGCGCGGCGGCAACATCACCGGGATCATCGCGGCGCTGAACAACATGCTCGACATCGCGATCCCGAAGGCGATGCAGGAAGGCGGCACGTACATCATCCCGGGCCACGGCCGCCTGACCGACGAAGCCGACCTGCTCGAGTATCGGGACATGATCACGATCATCCGCGACCGCATTCAGGACGGCGTCAAGCGCGGGCAGACGCTCGAACAGGTCAAGGCCGGCAAGCCGACGCTCGACTACGACGCGCGCTGGGGCGCGACGAGCGGTTTCTGGACGACGGACCAGTTCATCGAGGCCGTGTACAAGGATCTGAGCAAGGCAAAGAAGTAGCGCGGCGCTTTCAGCGCCGCGTCGGCGGCCCTGAAAGGGCCGCCCTACATTGAGGGCAGCATGATTCGTATTCTCCGTCTGTGCGCGGTCGTCTTTGCACTTGCGCTGCTCGGCCGATCGCTGGCCGCGCAGCAGCCTGCGGCCGCGCCGGCGCCGGGCAGCGCGCGCGCCCTGTCGCCGGTCGACCTCACGGGCAACTGGGTGTCGGTCGTGACAGAGGACTGGCGTTTCCGCATGGTGACGCCGCCCAAGGGCGACTACGCGAGCGTCCCGCTCAACGCCGCAGCGCGCGCCGTGGCCGACGCCTGGGATCCGGCGAAGGACACGGCTGCCGGCAACGCCTGCAAGTCGTACGGCGCCGGCAACATCATGCGCGTGCCGGGCCGTCTGCACATCTCCTGGCAGGACGACACGACGCTGAAGATCGAGACGGATGCGGGCCAGCAGACCCGGCTCCTGCACTTCACCGGCACGCCAGGCGGCGAGCCGAGCTGGCAGGGTTATTCGGCGGCCACGTGGGAAATGGCCGGCCCTCCCCCGGGCCGAGGTGGTCCACCACCTCCGGCTCCCGCCGGCGGCACGCAGCAGGCGGCTGCGGGACGGGGCGCTCCGCCGCCCCCGCGGGGCGGATCGCTGAAGGCCGTGACCACGCGCCTGAAGGAAGGCTACCTGCGCAAGAACGGCGTCCCCTACAGCGAGAACGCCGTGGTGACCGAGTATTTCGATCGCCACAACGAGTCGAACGGCGATCAGTGGTTCACCGTGACCACGATCGTGGAGGATCCGAAGTACCTGCAGCAGACCTTCATCACGAGCACGCATTTCAAGAAGGAAGCCGACGCGTCGAAGTGGTATCCCGCTCCGTGTAAGGCGAGTTAGATCGCTGTCGAATGGAGCGCGGCCCTTTCAGGGCCGCGTCCGCGGGGCTGAAAGCCCCGCGCTACACCATCAGGACCAGACCCATGTCCCAGAACCCTCCCGTTGATTCACGTCTTCTCGATCTCTACAGCGAGTACGCCGCTGGCCGCGTGAACCGCCGCGGCTTCATTCGCCGCGCCTCTGGCGTGCTCGCCGCAGGCGTCTCGATTCCCGGATGGATGCTGGGCAGCCCGGCGCAGGCCGCAGCGGCGCAGACGAGCGGGGCCGCCGGCCCGGCGCTCGCGCCGCTCGACCTCGCCGAGTGGAGCTATTTCTTCGTGGGCGTCGAGCGGATCGAGCTGGCGCGCGGGTCGTTCGTGAACGGGAAGCAGATGTACGTCGAGTCGTTCATTCCGGCGCAGGTGCGCCACCCGTATCCGATCGTGCTCGTCCACGGCGGCGGCGGGCAGGGGCTCGACTGGATGGGCACGCCGGACGGACGCCGCGGCTGGACCCAGATTCTCCTCGAGGAAGGCTACAAGGTCTACGTGGTCGATCGCCCGGGCCACGGCCGGTCGCCGTTTCATCCGGACGTGGACGGCCCGTTCCCCGCGCAGAACCTGCCGCTCGAACAGATGTCGGGGCAGTTCACGCCGCCCAACCCCGCGCGGCCCGCGGCAAATGATTTGCGCAAGCTGCACAACCAGTGGCCGGGGACGGGCGAGCTCGGCTCCCGCGATCTCGATCAGCTCGTCGCCTCGCAGGGCGGTTCGTACGTGCAGGCGGGCGGTTTCGGTGCGCCGCCGCCCGGCGCGGGTGGACGTGGCGGAGCGGGACGCGGGGCAGCGCCCGCGATCGTGCCGGCACCGCCGCCTCCCGCGGCACCCGCGGTGCTCGGCGCCACGGGGATGCCCGCGGGCGGGCCCGACAGCCAGCACATGGTCTGGCGTCAGCGCGGCGCGATGCTGCTCGACAAGATCGGTCCGTCGATCATCATGACGCATTCGGCCGGCGGGCCGTTCGGCTGGCTCGTTGCCGAAATCCGTCCGAACCTCGTGAAAGGCATCGTCGCGATCGAAGGCGGCGGCCAGGCGTTTGGCGGCGCCAACGTCTGGGGCATGTCCACGATTCCCGTCGCGTACGATCCGCCGGTGTCGGATCCGTCCGAGATCAAGCTGAAGCGCGTCGAGTCGCCCGAGCCGGGCGTCAACGCGTACCAGCTGCAGGAAGAGCCGGCGCGCAAGCTGAAGAACCTGCAGAACATCCCGATCGTCATCGTCACGGCCGAAGCGTCGTTTGCTTCGCCGGGCAACCCCGGCGGCGTCGCGTACTTCAAGCAGGCGGGGTGCAAGGCCGAGGAGATGCGCCTGGTCACGCTCGGCATCAAGGGCAACGGCCACATGATGATGGTCGAGAAGAACAACCGCGAGGTGCTGAAGCCGATTCTCTCCTGGATTGACAAGAACGTGAACGGGAACGCGAAGGCGTCGAACCCGAAGCCGCCGGCGAAAAAAGAAGATTCGACGGCCATGAAGCTCGCCGATACCGGCTACTTCTGGGTCGGCACCGATCACAAGAAGATGCCGTACGGCACGATCGTCACCGGCCAGATGTTCGTGCAGTACTTCACGCCCGCGCAGGTGCGCCACCCGTATCCGATCGTGCTCGTGCACGGCGGCGGCGGCACGGCGCTGCACTACATGGGCGTCGGCGAAAAAGCCGGCTGGGCGCACTACTACGTGCAGGAAGGCTACCGCGTCTACCTCGTCGACCGGCCGGGACACGGGCGCTCGCCGTATCACCCCGACTCGCTCGGGCCGATCGGCGGCAACGTGAGCTACGCCGCCATTGCGGGCGACACGCGGCGCGCGGCGGTCGGGCCGAACCACCAGTGGCCCGGCACGGGCGATCTCGGCGACCCGATCCTCGACCAGGTGCTCGCCGGGCAGAACGCCGCGCCGCAGGACAACGTGTTCGCCCACACGCTGTGGGCGAGCCGCGGCGCGGAGCTGCTCGAGAAGATCGGCCCCGCGATCATCCAGGTGCATTCGGCGGGCGGGCCGTTCAGCTGGATCGTCGCGAACGAGCGCCCGAACCTGGTGAAAGCGATCATCAACGTCGAGGGCGGCGGCCAGCCGTTCGCGGCGGGGACGCCGTGGGGGCTCACCGACGTGCCGATGGTCTACGATCCGCCGGCTGCGGATCCGTCGCAGCTCGCCACGCGCGACGTACCGGGCGCGGGGGGCGCGACGTACAAGCTCCAGGCCGATCCCGCGCGGAAGCTCAAGAACCTCCAGAACATCCCGACGATTTACGTCGTCGCCGAGCGGTCGGGCAGAAACGGTGCGCCCGTGGTCGCGTTCCTGAAGCAGGCGGGCGTGGATGCCGAGGAGTTCAACCTGAAAGACAAGGGCATCCTCGGCAACGGGCACTTCATGATGCTCGAGAACAACCGCCGCGAGGTGTTCGACGCGATTCGCGGCTGGCTCGAGCAGAAGATCCCGACCCGTACGTAGCGTCCGGCTTTAGCCGGACGCCCGATCTGGCAGGCCCTTAGCGCTGTACAGCGCCGTCCAGCCTCGACTGGACCGTGTCTGTAAATGGTTTGCCCTGCGTGTAAGTAAAATAACGGTATGAAGCGCATACCGTCCGTTCTCGCAGCCCTCACAATTACGACGTTTACGGTCGGGTTTTCGACCGTCCGCGCGCAGGCGCCGGCGACCGCCGTGGACGGCATCTACGCCGACGAGCAGGCGAAGCGTGGGGAAAAGGTCTACGCCGATTCCTGTGCGACCTGCCACGGCGACAAGCTGGAAGGCTCCAGCACGGGTGGCCCGGCGATTTCGGGTAAGGATTTCATCAACGGCTGGAAGGGAATGACCGCGGCCGAGCTCTTCGACAAGATCTCGATGGACATGCCGTCCAATGCACCGGGCACGCTCAAGCCCGATCAGTACGCGGACGTGATGGCATTCGTACTCAGTGTCAACAAGTACCCTGCGGGCAAGACGCCGCTGCCGACGACCGCGGCGACGCTGAAGACCGTGAAGATGTCGGAGCCGAAGTAAGCGGCGCAGTGACCAGGCTGCCGGCGCGGGCGCTCGTCCTTGTGATGGTGTCCCTCGCCGCCGCGTCGACCGCTTCCGCGCATCACAGCGCGGCCGCGACGTACGCGGCCGGCGAAACGGTCGCAGTCAACGGACTCGTGGCGGGCTTCGCGTGGACGAACCCGCACTGCCACGTGTACATCGACGTCGCCAGCGGACCGTTCGCGGGGCGGACGTACACCGTCGAACTGGGGAGTCCGAGCGCGCTCACGAGCGACGGCTGGACGAAAACGTCGCTGCGGCCCGGCGATCACGTGGTGATGATGGTGCACCCGTCGCGCGCGGGCACGGCGCACGGATTGTGCCGGCGCTGTGCGGTCACACTGAACGGCGCCGCGTGGCGTTCACCGGGGGCAGTGGGGTAGAATTCGAGCGCCGAACAGGAGGAGATTTCGTGTCTAGCTTCGCCAGCAGGAACCGCGTTTCGCGATCGATCATCGTCGCGGCCGCCGCCGCATTTCTCGTTTCATTCGCCGCGTCGGCCAGCGCACAGGGCGTCAAGAACGCCGAAGCGGCCAAGATCAAGAACCCGGTGAAGTCGTCGCCCGAGTCGATTGCCGCCGGAAAAACGGCGTACGGCAAGTACTGCAAGTTCTGCCACAACGAAGACGGCACGGGGAACGGCGCGCTCGCGCCGAAGGACACCCACCCGCCGAACCTGGTGGACGCCACCTGGGATCACGGTTCGACCGACGGCGAGATCTTCACGAGCATCAAGGAAGGCATCGGCCCCAAGTTCGACATGAAGCCGATGAAGACCAAGATGATGGACCCCGACATCTGGAATGTCGTGAACTACCTGCACAGCATCGCGAAGAAGTAGCGCCGGCGGATGCGCCCACGCAGATGGATCGTCAGTCTGGGAGTTGCGGTGTGCGCGTCCGCGTGTACGCCGGCGCCGCCCGCGTCGAAGGTCTTCACGACGGCACACTCCACGAACATGGCCGCCGTGCGGGACTTCTTCGGCATGCGCGCCTCGGCGCAGCAGCCCATTCCGTTTCCGCACCAGACGCACATCGAGAAGGCGATGCTCAAGTGCACGGAGACGTGCCACGAGTCGGTGGAGAAGGGGCCCTCCGCCGGCATCCCGGGCGTGAAGACCTGCATGATCTGCCACGACTCGATCGCGACCGATCGGCCGCTGATCATGAAGATCACGAACGACTACTACAAGAAGAACGTCGACCTGCCGTGGCAGCGGGTCTACGGTTTCACGCCCGAAGCACATGTCCGGTTCAACCACGCGCCGCACATCCGGGCCAAGGTCGAGTGCACGAGCTGCCACGGTGATGTCGCGAAGATGACGGTCGCCGAGCGGAAGGTGGACCACTCGATGGGATTCTGCGTGGATTGTCACCGCGAGCGGAAGGCGTCGAACGACTGCCTCACCTGTCACTTCTGAGGCACCCGCAGACCATGGATCG
Organism: uncultured Acidobacteriota bacterium; assembly: GCA_963712905.1. Lineage (GTDB taxonomy): Bacteria > Acidobacteriota > Vicinamibacteria > Vicinamibacterales > CAVVIG01 > CAVQJU01. The sequence goes on from CAVQJU010000009.1 coordinate 56,719, forward strand.
TCGAAATTTCATCAAGCTGACGGCGGTGACGGGCGGGGCGGTCACGCTCGCGAGCTGCGGCAACCCCGAGCACGAGCTGATCCGGTTCGTGCCCGACGAAGATCTGACGCCGGGCCTCGCGGAAATCAAGAACGGCGTCTGCCCGCAGTGCAGCGCCGGCTGCGGAACGACCGTCCGCGTGATGCAGAGCGACGTGGACGTGGTGCGCGAAGGCCAGGCCGGCGTCGTGACGATGAGCGTCGCGAAGAAGCTCGAGGGCAACCCGACCCACCCGGTCAACCATGGGACGCTCTGCCCGCGCGGCCAGGCGGCGATTCAGATCGCGTATCACCCTGATCGGATCACGCAGCCGCTCAAGCGCCGGGGCGCGCGCGGCAGCAACGATTTTCAGCCGATCACGTGGGACGCCGCCATCGCGGAGCTGGTCGGCCAGCTCGACGCGCTCGCCGCGTCGAAGACGCAGTCGGGGCTGGCATGCTGGACGCGGCCCGGCTCGAGTGCGCGCCGCGATCTGACGGCGCTCTTCCTCGCGCGCTTTGGCGCGCCGCCGCCCACCACGTTCGAGCTCTTCAGCGACGATGTCCTCCGTCGCGCGAACGAGATGAGCTTCGGCCGCGCGCAGCTGCCGACCTTCGACCTCGCGGCCTCGCGTTATGCGATTTCGTTCGGCGCGGATTTCCTGGGCACGTGGAACAGCCCCGTCGCGCACACGGGCGCCTACGGCCGCATGCGGCAGGGCCGGCCCGGTATTCGCGGCGCGTTCGTCCAGGTGGAACCGCGCATGTCGCTGACCGGCGCGAGCGCGGACGAATGGGTCGCGATCCGGCCCGGTACCGAAGGCGTCCTCGCGCTCGGCCTGGCGCACGTCATCCTGCGCGAGAAACTGCGGCCCGCGGATGCGGCCGGCCGCGCGGGCGCGCTCGTCGACGGGTGGGCCAGGGGCCTCGCCGACTACGCGCCGGAGGCCGTCGAGCAGAAAACGAGCGTGAAGGCCGCGCGCGTCGAGCGCCTCGCGCGCGAGCTGGCCGATCAGCGGCCCTCTGTGGCCATCATCGGCGGCGCGGCGCTCGCGCAGTCCAACGGCCTGTTTCAGGCGCTCGCCGTCAACGCGCTCAACGCGCTGCTCGGCAGCGTGGGCACGCCGGGCGGCGTCTCGTTCACGCCCCAGGCCGGTTCCGCACCGGGTACGGGGAAAGCCCTGCGAACTGCCGCCGCGGATATTCTCGCCGCGGACAAGCCCGTGCAGGTGCTCCTCCTCGATCGTGTCAACCCGGTGTACGCGACGCCGCCGGGCTGGCGCGTGAAGGAAGCCCTGCTCAAGGTGCCGTTTGTCGTCAGCTTCGCCAGCTTCGTGGACGACACGAGCGTTCTCGCGGATCTGATACTGCCCGACCACGCGTTTCTCGAATCGTGGACCGAGGCGCGGCCCGAGTCGGGCGCGACCGTGGCTGTGGCGACGGTCGCGGGCCCGGCGATGAAGCCGCTCTACCAGACACGCGCGACGCCGGACGTGCTGCTCGACGTCGCGAAGAAGCTCGCCGCGCCCGTCAAGCCCGAATTGCCGTGGGCGTCGTTCGATCAGATGTTGCAGGCGACGATCGGCGAAGAGGCCTGGGCGGTCGCGACGAAACAGGGTTGGGTCGAACTGAAGGGCACAGGGCAGAAGGCAGAGGGCAAAGGGCCCGCCGAGAGCAAAGGGCAGAAGGAGATCGTGCGCGACGCGGTGTTCGATGGTGACGCGGCGGCGTATCCGTTCCATTTCCTGCCGTATGCCTCGCAGGCGTTTCTCGACGGGTCGCTGGCGCACCTGCCGTGGCTGCAGGAGATGCCGGATCCCATCTCCACGGCGATGTGGAGCGTCTGGGTGGAGATCAACCCGCAGACCGCGCGCCGGCTCGGCATCGGCGACGGCGACATCGTCGAGATTGGCTCGGCGCACGGGACGGTGCGCGCGCCGGCCCTGCATTCGCCAGGCATCGCGCCGGATGTCCTCGCGATGCCCGTCGGACAGGGGCACGAGACGTTCACGCGCTACGCGAGCGGACGCGGGAGCAATCCGGTCAAGGTGCTCGGGCCGTCGGTCGAGCAGGAAACGGGTGCGCTCGCGTGGGCGGCGACCCGGGTGAAGATCACGCGCGTCGCCGAGCCCGACGGCGGGCTGATCCGATTTGGCGCGTCGCTGACCGAAGCCGCGCACACGCACCGCTGAGAAGGCTATGGCACACCGCTGGGGAATGGTCGTCGATCTGGATCGCTGCACGGGGTGCGAGGCGTGCGTGGTCGCCTGTCACGCCGAGAACAACATCCCGACCGTCGGCGCCGCCGAAGCCGCGCGCGGCCGCGCCATGCACTGGCTGCGCGTCGAACGGTACTGGGAGGGCGAGTTCCCCGACGTCCGGCTGAAGTTCCGGCCGGTGCTCTGCCAGCAGTGCGACGCGGCCCCGTGCGAGCCGGTGTGCCCGACCTACGCGAGCCACCACACCGAAGAAGGCCTGAACGCCCAGGTGTACAACCGCTGCATCGGGACCCGTTACTGCGCCAACGCGTGCTCGTACAACGTCCGGTTCTTCAACTTCTTCAATCCGATCTGGGAGAAGCCCCTGCATCTCCAGCTCAACCCGGACGTCTCGGTCCGCGAAGTCGGGGTCATGGAAAAGTGCACGTTCTGCGTGCAGCGGATCAAGGCGACGACGCAGCTGGCCAAGTCCGAAAACCGCGAGATGAAGGACGGCGAGCTGAAGCCCGCGTGCGCGCAGTCGTGCCCGGCCACCGCCATCGTCTTCGGCGACCTGAACGATCCGGAGAGCCAGGCTTCGCGGCTGTCGCGGTCGGCGCGCGGCGAGAAGCTCCTCGAAGACCTCGGCACGCTGCCGAACGTCACGTATCTCAAGTCGCAGGCGTCCGCATGACGGGTGCCGCTTCCCGCCCGGCGACCGGCGTGCCGGCGACCATGACGGAGGATCTGCTCCGTCCGCTGCTCGAGACGTCCTGGAAGTTCTACGCGCTGGTGATCGTGCTCTTCGGCGTCGTCCTGCTCGGCGTCGGATCGTTTGCCTACCAGGTCGATCGCGGCATCGGCGTGTGGGGTCTCAACTGGCCCGTGTTCTGGGCGTTCGACATCACAAATTTTGTTTTCTGGATCGGCATCAGCCACGCCGGCACGCTGATTTCCGCGATTCTGCGCCTTGTGAACGCCGGGTGGCGGCGGCCCGTCACGCGCTGCGCCGAGGTCATCACGGCGTTCGCGCTGATGATCGGTGCGATGTTCCCGATCGTGCACCTCGGTCGCCCGTGGCTGTTCTTCTGGCTGATGCCGTATCCGACCGAGCGGCAAATCTGGCCGAACTTCCGGTCGCCGCTGGTCTGGGACTTCTTCGCGATCTCGACGTACCTGACCGGCAGCCTCCTGTTCCTCTACCTGCCGACGATTCCAGACTTCGCGCTCGTACGCGACAGGACGACGGGATTCCGGAGCAAGGTGTACGGCGCGCTCGCGCTCGGCTGGCGAGGCACGACGAAGCAATGGCACCGTCTCGAAACCGCCATGCAGATCATGGCGATCGCCATCATTCCGGTCGCCGTCTCCGTGCACACGATCGTGTCGTTCGACTTCTCGATGGCCATCGTGCCGATGTGGCACTCGACGATCTTCGGGCCGTATTTCGTGGCCGGCGCGATCTTCAGCGGCATCGCCGCGCTCATCATCGCCATGGCCGCGCTCCGGAAGTTCCTCCACCTCGAGGCGTACCTGCACCCGGTGCACTTCGAGAACCTCGGCAAGCTCCTCCTGATGATGAGCCTGCTGTGGGGATACTTCGTCTTCGCCGAGCGCCTGACGACGTGGTACGGCAACGAGTCGGCCGAGATGGCCGTGTTCTGGACCACGCAGACCGGATCGTTCGCGCCGCTGTACTGGACGATGGTCGTCTGCAACTTCGTGGCGCCGCTCTGCATCCTGTCGTTCAGGAGGCTCCGGACGGTGACCGGCTGCGTGATCGCGTCGTGCGGCGTCGTCGTCGGCATGTGGCTCGAGCGGTTCCTCATCATCGTGCCGACGCTGAGCCACAAGTACCTTTCGTATTCGTGGGGGTCCTATCGCCCGCGGATGCCCGAAATCCTGCTGCTGGTGGCGACCTTCGGCGCCATGGGCCTGCTCTACACGCTCTTCTCGAAGTTCGTGCCGATCATCTCGATCTGGGAGCTCAAGGTGGGCGAGCAACCCGAGTTGTCCCAGCCGCAGGAGACGCCGGACGAAGCGGCGACGCTCTGGAGGACGCATCCCTGATGGCCTCGAGCACCGCGGTCTACGGCCTCTACGCCGAGCCTTCGGCCGCGCAGCGCGCGTTCACGGCGCTCCGGCGGGCCGGTGTGCCCGAAAAGGAGATCACCGTGATCTCGGCCGAGCCTTTCGAGGCGTTCGAGTTCAGCCAGCGCGATCACTCGCTCCTGCTGTTCCGCCTGGCCGCCGTCGGGGGCCTTTTCGGGTTCATCGCCTCGGTGCTCCTGGTGACCGGGACCTCGCGCGCCTGGCCGATCAACGTCGGCGGCATGCCCATCGTCGCGTGGTGGCCATATCTGGTTATCATCTTCGAGATGACGATGCTGTCGGCGATACTTACGACCGTGGTGTCGCTGCTCGTCGCGGCGCGGCTGCCGAGCCGCGCGAACTCGCTGTACGATCCGGAAGTGTCGGACGGCAAGATTCTCGTCGGAGTCCCAATCGCGGCCGACCGGACGCCCGAGGCGATCCGGCGCGCGCTCGACGCGGGCGGAGCGCTCGTCGTGAAGACCGCCGACTTTCAGAGCTGAGAGGAGAACACCGATGAAGTCCTGGTCGAAAGGACTGGTTTTCGGCGCCACGGCACTGACCGTGGCCTGGCTGACCAGCATTACGTTCGCAACAAGCCTCCACCCGGCGCCGTCGCCGGCGCCGGGAGCGACGTTCGAGACGTTTGCTCCTGGTACGGCCGTGCCGCTTCATGCGGCCCCGGCCCTCAAGCAGGCGGCGCAGGCCGCGGCCGCGACGGCGAGGCCGCAGATGTCCGAAGCGGTGTTCAAGAACATCCAGGTGCTCAAGGGCATCCCGGTCGACGAGTTCATGGGCACGATGGGCGTTTTCACCACGTCGCTGAGCCTGTGCTGCGGCAACTGCCACACGGGCGCCGGCACGTCCGACCCGAAGTGGGAGGACGACACCGGGTCGCCGCAGACGGCCCGGAAGCGGACCGCCCGCGCGATGGTCCAGATGGTGCAGAACATCAACAAGACGAATTTCGGCGGCCGGCAGGTCGTGACGTGCTGGACGTGCCATCGGGGCCAGCTGAGCCCGGCCGTTACGCCGCCGCTCGATTTCGCGTACGGCGAGGCGGTGGTGACGCCGCCGGACATCCTGGTGCGCGACACGAACGCCACCAAGACCGTCGATCAGATCTTCGCTCGGCTCATCGAGGCCGAAGGCGGAGCGGCAAAGGTCAACGCCCTCACGAGCTACACCGCCAAAGGCAAGAGCCTGCTGTTCGGCGAGGTGGGCGAGGGCAACCCGGCGGAAATCTACGCGAAGAGCACCGGCCAGGTCGCGACGTTCGTGCACCAGCAGGAAGGCGACGTCGTCCGGGCCTACGACGGCACCGCCGCGTGGTGGCAGCTGCCGCTCACCGTCACGCCGCAGTACCCGCTGACGGCGACGCTGCTCGAGGGCGCGAAGTTCGACGCGGTCATGGCGTTCCCGTGGAAGATTCGGCCGTTCTTCACGACCTGGCGCGTCAGCTTCGGTCAGACGATTGACGGCGTGGACGTCGACGTCCTGCAGGGCAGCTCGCCGACGGGCATGATCGGCTCGCTCTACTTCGACAAGAAGACGGGGCTGCTGAAACGCTACATCCGCTACGCGAACACGATGGTCGGCCGCATCCCGACGCAGGTGGACTACGACGACTACCGCGACGTCGCCGGCGTGAAGATGCCGTTCAAGTACAGCTACGCGTGGGTCAGCGAGCGCGACGACTGGACGTTCACGAGCTACGAACCGAACGTCGCGATCGACAACGCCAGGTTCGGCCGTCCCGATCCGAAGACGGCGGGCAACGTCGAAGGACGCAAGGCGAAGTAAGCCGGCCCGTCTCCCGTTCGACCCAACACGCCGGCCCTGTTTCAGGGCCGGCGTTCTCGTGTACGCCCGTCATTTACGCACGTCATTCGTAGCGTCCGGCTTCAGCCGGACGACTCTGAATCGCCCTTCGACAGGCTCATGGCAGGCCGCTCACCGGCGCTCCAGTGCGCCATGCTAGTATCCGTGGACTCCCGAAACCGGATTCACGTGCCCGCACCGGAATGATTCCATGAGCACGAATCGTTCAGCGCCAACCGCGACGGTCGTTCCGGTCCTGATCTACGAGGACGTCGGCAAGGCGATCGAGTGGCTGTGCGGCGCGTTCGGTTTCAAGGAACGCCTCCGTGCCGAACGCGACGGGGTGATCGGCCACGCGCAACTCGAGGCCGCCGAGTGCGCCATCATGATCGGCCGGCAGGGTGGGCCGATGAAAGCGCCCGATGGAAACGGGCCGTCCCAGTACGTCGTCGTGCACGTCCCTGATGTGAACGCCCAGTTCGAGCGGGCGAAGCAGGCTGGTGCGCGGGTGCTGATGGAGCCGGCGGACATGCCCTTCGGCGAGCGGCAGTGCACCGTGCAGGATCCCTTCGGCCACTGGTGGACGTTCTCGCAGCACATCGCCGACGTTGCACCGGAAGAGTGGGGCGCAACTGTGGCGAAGCGATAGAGCCGATGCCATCCACGTACGAAGCCACAGAGACACAGAGAGCACAGAGGATCTCTCCTGAAGAAGAATGCTCCGGGCCCTCTGTGCCTCTGTGGCTGCGTGATCGTGTTCGCAGCGTGCTGGTCGCCCTTGCCGTGATCCTCGCGGCCGCGCCGTGCGCCGCCGAGTGGCGCCGGCTCGACAGCCCCAACTTCACCGTCGTCGGCGACGTGAGCGCGCGCGAGCTGCGAGACATGGCGGTCAAGTTCGAAGGGTTTCGCGAAGCCCTGAGCCGCGCCATCAGCGAACGGGCGACGGCTGCGGCCGTGCCGACGATCATCATCGTGTTCCCGAACGAGAGGGCCTTCGCCCCGTTCAAGCCGACCTACCAGGGCAAGCGGCGCACGGACGTGGCAGGGTTCTTCGCCCCGGGCGCCAATCTCAATTACATCCTCGTGCAGAGCGGCGGCGTCGCCACCGACCGGATCATCTTTCACGAGTACGCGCATCTCATCGTGTCCAACGTCATGTCGAACCCGCCCGTGTGGCTGAACGAAGGGCTGGCGGAGTTCTACAGCACCTTCCGGCTGATGGGCGGCGGCAGGCAGGCGCAGATCGGCGTGGCGATCGGCGAGCACCTGCAGCTGCTGAGGAACGCCGGCCGCGTGCCCCTCGCGGATCTGCTGAAGGTGGACCAGCGGTCGCCGCTCTACAACGAGGCGGCCCGGGCGTCGGTGTTCTACGCGGAATCCTGGGCGCTGACGCACATGGTGCTCAACGGCGAGCCCAGCCGCGTGACGCAGCTCTCGGCGTACCTGCGCAGCGTGGCCAATGGCGTTCCGGAGGCGCGCGCGTGGGAGGAGACGTTCGGCACCGCGCGGATGGAGCAGGACCTGCAGCAGTACCTGCAGCGCAACCTGTTCAACACGGTCGTTCTCGAATTTACGGAGAAGATCACCGCGCTGCCTGTGGCGCCCGTCCCGGTTTCACCGGGCGACGTCGCGGCATATCTCGGCGCCTACCTTGTGCAGCGGCAGCAGTACGACGAAGCGGCCGTGCAACTCGACCTGGCGCTCAAGGCCGACCCGGACAGCCCGCGCGCGGCCGTCGCGATGGCACAGCTCGACATGGGCCGCAGCCAGTACGGCAGCGCCGAAAAACGCCTGATCGCGCTCGGCAAGAGCGACGACTGGCTCGTGGCCTACAGCGCTGCGATGGCCATGGCCGACCTGGCCGGCGTCGGCATCGCCGGCTCGGCGAACGTCAGCCTCATTCAGGCCGCGCGCCGGCAGCTGGACACGGTGGGTGGCGACCGCGCGGAGATGCCGAATGTGCTCGCCCATCGTGCGGCCCTGGATCTGCCGGGCCCGGACGATCCCACGGCCGAAGCCGCCGCGGCGATCGCGCACGCACGGGCGCTGGCGCCCGGCCGCTACGACTACGCGTTCATCCAGGCGCAGATCCTGGCCCGGCGTGACGACTTCGCGGCCGCCCGCACGGTCATCGGGCCGTTGATGACCGGCTTGTATCCGCCCGGCGTGCGCGACTCCGCCCGCAGCCTCATGACCTACATCGTCAACGCGGAGAACCGCCAGCGCACAGGTGCGAAAGACGACGTCATGGCGCTCCTCGCCGCCTCAGGCTCGAAGTCGATTCCCGTCCCAGGCATCGATCTGCCGCGCCCGCCGGATGACGGCCGGCCGCGATTCAAACCCGATTACCGCGTGGTCCTCTCTGGCGAGGCTCGCGCCGAGGGTACGCTCGATCGCATCGATTGCCCGGCCGGCGGCAAGGCCACGTTTCATCTGGCGGAAGCCGGCGCGCCCGGTCCGCTGGTCGGGCGGCTGAACGAGGTGGATTTCATCTCGTACCGGAACGACCTGGACGGCGGCGTCAAGTGCGGCGTCCTGGCGCAGCCGATACCGGTCTACATCACGTGGCGCGACGGCGCCCGGCCGGCCGCCGACAAGGCCGTCGTGGCCGTAGAATTTCTTCCCAACAAATGACGGACAGCGAGGCTCATCATGAAACAGACCATCGTGCTCGGCATCGCCGGAGCGTTGTGCGCCGTTGCCGCGCTGGCGGCGCAGGCCAGGCTCAATCCCACCGACCCGCAGCCCACGTGTTACATGTGCGCCGGACAGTACATCCCCCTCAGTGAACTGCAGGCGTATACGAAGAAGGCGATCGACGAGAAGCTGCTGGATCAGCAGGTGCGGGATGTCGAGATCGGCAAGGCGCACGTCGGCATCGGCATGGTCCATCGCGGCAAGCTGGACGCGCCGGCGCCCGATTCCGTCGCCGAGCACGATCAGGTCAGCGAGGTCTATCACATCGTGGACGGCACGGCGACGCTGATGGTAGGGCCCGACATCACGAACAGGCAGCGCCGTCCAGCCACGCAGCTGACCGTGCGCGAGTTCAACGGGCCCGGCAACAACGGGTCGGCCATCCGCAACGGCGTCACCTACCAGCTCAAGGCCGGCGACGTCGTCGTCATTCCGGCCGGGACCGGTCACTTGTTCACGAAGATCGACGACCACATCGACTACCTGATGGTGCGCATCGATCCCGACAAGGTCACGCCGCTCAAGGACGAGGCGGCGTCGAAGGCGTATCTGTCGAAACCGGCCCCGCGGGGGCAGTAGGGGAGTTCGTAGGGCGGCCCTTTCAGGGCCGCCTCGCCGCGGGCCTGAAAGGCCCGCGCTACAGCTTGACGATGAAGCGGCCGCGGGCGTTGCCGGCGGCCAGCGTCGCAAACGCATCGGGCAGGCCCGCCAGGTCGATCTCGCGGGCGATCGACGCGAGCATTTTCGGCTTCATGTCTGTCGCGAGGCGTCGCCAGATCTCGAGGCGCGGCGCCATCGGACACGTCACCGAGTCGATCCCGAGCAGGTTGACGCCGCGGAGGATGAACGGCACCACGGTGGTGTGGAGCTCGGTGCCGCCCGTCAGCCCGGAGTTGGCGATGCTCGCGCCGTAGTTCATCGTCCGGGTGAGCCACGCGAGCGTCTCGCCGCCGACCGGATCGACCGCGCCCGCCCACGTCGCCTTCTCGAGCGGCCGCGAGCTCTTCTGGGCCGCCGACCGCGGCAGGATCTCCGCGGCGCCCAGCGACTTCAGATATCCGTGCTCGGCGTCCTTGCCGGTCATCGCGGTCACCTGGTAGCCGAGGCCGGCGAGGATGGCGACCGCAATGCTGCCGACGCCGCCGGTCGCGCCCGTGACGATGACGGGCCCTGAGCCCGGTGCGAGGCCGTTCTGCTCGAGGCGGATGACGGACCGCGCGGCAGTGAACCCGGCCGTGCCGAGCGTCATCGCGTCGCGCGCGGTCAGGCCGGCAGGAATCCTCACCACCCAGTCGGCGGGCACTCGCACGTAAGCGGAGTAGCCTCCGTCGTTGGCGACGCCGAGATCGTAACCGGTGACGAGCACCGCGTCGCCTTCGCGAAACCGCGCGTCGGTGCTCGACGCCACGGTACCGGCGACGTCGATGCCGCCGATGAGCGGCATGCGCTTGAGGATCTTCGCGGCGCCTGTCGCGGCGAGCGCGTCCTTGTAGTTGACGCTCGAGTACGCCGCCGCGATCACGACGTCGCCACTGCTGAGCTCGTCGAGCGTGGTGTCCACGATCGCGCCGGCCACGGCGCCGCCGCTGTCAGAAATCCGGAACGCCTTGAATGGGCCGCTGCGTATCGTCACGCCAAGAGCGTAACATCAGAACCGATTACAAACCTGTCATGAAACGGTTACAGCACCATCGCCACTAAGCGTTTGATCATCGAAATACCGTCTGTTAAGCTCCGACTCCTCCACGAAGGGCTGGTGTGCCCGTCATGGTTTCTTCACGAGCTCGATCAGCCTTATCGATCGCGGTGTCCCTGCTTTTCGCGTTGTGCATAGCGAGAACAGTACAAGCAGGCGGCCAGGACTCCGCGCCCGCGCCCGTTGTGGCGGCGACCGACACCGGCGCCAGCCCGGAAGCGTTTCATCCGTCCATCCACGGTCCCGCCGCGGCGCCCAATCACCCGCCGATCGATCAGATCCCTCCGAAACCAATGCCGCCCAATCCGGACAGGAGCGCGGTTCGTCCTGCGCTTACCGGACCGGTGCAGGGTGTGATGTACAACACCGCGACCGGACAGCAGACGATCGCGCCGCGGGACATCAGCGTCGCCCTTGGCGCGGCATCCGGATCGGGCGGAGGTTATCGCGGCACCGACGGCGGGGTGGGCAGCGAAGTGCTCCCCGCGAGCATGGGCGCGATGGCGCTGCTGTCGCCCGCGACGCGGGCGTTGTTTCCGTATCGCATGAACGTGAAGCTCCTCATGCGCTTCGGGACGGACTACTTCGTCTGTTCGGGCAGCATGCGCGACGCGAACGTTGTGCTGACGGCGGGCCACTGCGTATACGACACGGACACGAACACCTGGGCCAACGAGGTGTGGGTGTACCCGGCCTGGGACGGGCTCGGCTCGCTCTTCGGTCCGCCGTCGATCGTCAACTCGTTCGGCTGGGCGCACTCGACCGCCCTCGGATCGAACACGGGCTGGACCGTCAGCGAAGACTTCAACTACGACATCGGCGCCGTCGCGCTCGATCGCGCGGCGGGTTTCCTGACGGGCTGGTTCGGGTGGTCGTTCAACGGCAACTGCTCGTTCGCAACGACGTCGGCCTACAGCAGCGCGAGCTACCCCGCGGAAAGCTGCGGCGGCAGGCTGCACACCGGCGCCGGCATGTACTTCTGGAACGGCTCATTCAACATCTGTCCCGACACGAACAGGCTCGGGCTCTTCACGCCGCTCCACGGCTGCCTCGGCGCCGTCTGGGGCGGCATGAGCGGCAGCGGCGCGTACGACATGGACGCCGCCAGCAACCGCCTCACGCACGCGGTCACGTCCACGTCCGATCGCTTCTCCTATGCCGAGTACACGCGGCAATGGCAGGGCTGGGTGGACTACCTCAATGGCACGTTCGATCCGTTGAGCGCGCAGGGATCGGTTTTCAACCTCCAGCCGCTCCACGTCGCCGGCGCGGGCACGGTGAGCGCCGGCCAGATCCTTTCGGGTCTGACCCACGTCGCCGCCAACACCAGCACGGCCTCGCGCAACGCGAACTTCACCTTCAGCATCTACCTGTCGTCCAATGACGATGTCGACGCCAGCGATACGTTCCTGGGCACCCAGGTCTACAGCTGGAATTTCGCGGGCGTGTCGGCGGCCACGATCACCATGGCGGCCGTGACGATTCCCGCGAATACGCCGCCCGGCACCTATTACCTCGGCGTGGTCTACGACAACGCGACCGACGGCAATGCGGCGGACAACGACAGCGACGGCTGGGACGCCATGCGGATTACTGTCGTGTCCGGCGGTGTCGCCGACCTCGCGGTGTCGGCGCTGTCCGGTCCGGCGAATATGAATCCGGGCGAGTCGTTCGTCATGTCGAACACCGTCGTGAACACCGGCACCGCCCTCTCGGGCCCCTTCCGCCTCGGGCTGTACCTCTCGAGCGACAACGTCTGCACGACGGACGACACGCTGATCGGCAGCCGCGGGCTCTCTGTGGCCGCTGGCGGGTCGAGCACCATGGATACCCTCGTGTCGATTCCGCCCGGCGCGCCGCTCGGCGCGACGTTCATCTGCGCGATCGCGGACGATCGGGCCGCGGTCGGCGAGTCCAACGAGACCAACAACACACGGTCGACGCCGGTCAGCATCCTGTCGGCGGTGCCCGTGATCACGCTGAAGGTGAACGGCCAGCATCCGGCGCCGCCGAACGTGACGACCGCCGGGCCGTACAACCTCACGATCAGCATTTCGCCGACGACCTATACCGATGCGCTGGATGCCTACTGGGTGTTCGCCGTGAACGGCTCGGTGACGTGGGTGACGCCGGCCGGCTTGTCCACGACGCTGGCGCCGCTGTTTCACTCGGCGCCGTTTGTGTTGACGGACGTGCCGCTCTTGAGCACCACGCTGCCGCACGGCACGACGGTGACGACCGGATTCTTCCTGGTCAACGGGAGCACGACCGTGTCGGAGGATGTGATCACGGCCCAGGTGCCGTAGATAGTCTGATATGCGAACAGGGCCGCCCCTGCGATTGCTGGCGCTGCTTGGTTTCGTGTGCGGGATGGCTGCGTGCATCGTCGGGGTGGTGGCGCCGGCGCCGGTGGGTGGCGTCACCTTCGTGGTGTTCGTCAACCCTGTGCTGTTCGCGACCGACGGCGTGCTGTCGGTAGACGTGTGGAACGCCGCTCAACTCGCCGTCCTCGATGACCAGGCGCGCTGCGCCGGCTACCGCGGTCCGACGGCGGCGCCGTTGCAGTGTCCGGCGGACGTGACGTTCAGAGACGTCGTGCCTGACCGGCACGAGGTGCCGTTGTCGTCGCTGGGGACATCGTTCGAGCTGACGCCGAGGCATGTCAATCCCGGCGAGCGGTTCCGCATCCGTTTCTCGGGCCCGAACCGCGACCGCTGTAACGCCAGATCGGCCGACCTCGACCGGACCGCCGAGCGGGGCCGCATGGAGTTTCGCGACCTGCCCTGGCAGACGACCGGGCGCGGGTGCCTCACGCCGCCGTAACGTCTCTCGTTTCGGTATTGCCGCGAGTCCTTGGGTCTTGGTCCCTTGTTCTTGGTCCGTCCTTTGTCCCTGGTCCACTGGTGCGGCGGTCTGCGGTCCTGAGCAGATGCGTACTTGCGTGGAAACAGGACGACGGCCCCGCGAACGGACCCAGGACCAGGAACGGACTGGGAACCAAGGCCCAGGGACGTGGGACGGAAACTGCTCTAACGTATACTCGCGCCCGTGAGCGCGGGCACTCTGATCACGCCGGTCGTCAATCGCTGGATCGAGGACGGGCGCCGCGACCCCGAGGCGTTCTGGGAGCGGGCCGCGCGCGAGCTGCCCTGGTTCCGACCGTGGGACCGCGTCTTCGAGTGGACGCCGCCGACGTTCCGCTGGTTCATCGGCGCGCAGACCAACCTCGCCTGGAACGCCCTGGACCACCACGTCGCGCACGGCCGCGGCGGGCACGCGGCTCTCATCTACTTCAACGAACGCGGCGAGCGGGCGGTCTACACGTACGCGCAGCTGCTCTTCGAGGTGAAGCGCATCGCGGCCGCGCTCCGCGCGTTCGGCATTCGCAAGGGCGATCGCCTCACGATCTACATGCCGACCTCCGCCGAAGCCATCATGTTGATGCTGGCGACGGTGCGCATCGGCGCGATCCACTCCGTGGTCTTTGCCGGGTTCGGTGCGAACGCGCTCGGCGACCGTATCGCCGCGAGCGGGTCGCGGCTCGTGTTCACGGCCGACGTCACGTACCGCAAGGGCAAGGACATCGCGCTCACGCCGATCGTCAACGAGGCGTTGAAGGTCGGCGGGGCGTCCGTCGAGCACGTAATCGTGTGGCGCCGTGGCCCGGGCGACCGTAGCGTCCGGCTTGAGCCGGACGGAAGCGGCCGCGAAGTCGGCTGGGATGACTTTCTCGCGCGCGGCGAGGGGCAGTCGAGCGACGTCGAGAAGATGGAAGCCAACGAGCCGGCCTGGATTCTCGCCACGTCCGGCACGACCGCGAAGCCGAAGCTTGCCGTCCACACGCACGGCGGCTACCAGGTGCACGTCGTCAGCATGGGCCGGTGGTGCTTCGGCATGACGCCGGCCGACGTCTGGTGGGCGACCTCCGACATCGGCTGGATCGTCGGCCACAGCTACATGGTGTACGCGCCGCTCCTGATCGGCTGCACGTCGGTGGTGTTCGAGGGCGCGCTCGACCACCCGCGGCCCGAGGGCAACTGGCGCGCGGCGGTCGAGGAGTTCGGCGTGACCGGAATCTTCACGTCGCCGACCGCCGTCCGGATGCTGATGCGGTACGGCGACGAGCCGCTGCTGCGCGTGGACCACTCGCGGCTCGAACGCGTGGTGTGTGCCGGCGAGGTGCTGAACGCACCCGCGTGGGACTGGCTGCAGAACCGGATTCTCAAGAACCGCGCGCCGGTGATCGATCACATGTGGCAGACCGAGACAGGCGGTCCCGCGTTCGGCAATCCCTACGGCATCGATCTGCTGCCGATCAAGCCCGGGTCGGCGGCCATCCCGCTTCCCGGCATCGACGCAGCCGTGATGACGCTCGACGGCCAGCCGTGCGGGCCGAACGAGAAGGGGATCATGACGATTCGGCGCCCGTTCCCTGGGCTGACGCCGTCGCTCTGGGGCGAGCCCGAGCGGTACGGGCGCGACTACTGGCAGAAGATCCCGGACGTCTACTACACGGGCGACTCCGCGCACGTGGACGAGGACGGCTACGTCTGGTTCGGCGGGCGCGCGGACGAGATCATCAAGATCGCGGGGCATCGCATCGGCACCATCGAAGTGGAGAGCGCGTTCCTCAAACACCCGTCCGTGGCCGAGTGCGGCGTCATCGGCCGGCCCGACGAGACAAGGGGAGAGGTGGTGTCGGCCTTCGTCCTGCTCAAGCACGGCCACGCGTCGTCGGATGAGCTGCGCCGCGCGCTCCTCGAGACCGTCAGGCGCGAGCTGGGCCCCGTGGCGGTCGTCGGCGACCTGAACTTCGTGTCGATGCTGCCCAAGACGCGCAGCGGCAAGATCATGCGCCGCGTCCTCAGGGCCGTCGTCCTGGACCGCGATCCCGGCGACATCACGACGATCGAAGACGAAGGGTCGGTGGACGAGGCCCGCCAGGCCTGGCAGGAGATGCGGGCTACAATGTTGGGCAGCTCGAAAGGAGAGTCCTCATGAAGCGATCCGTTGTGACGATGCGGCTGGCGATCGTCCTCGCGTTCGTATTTGGTTCGATGCCGATGGCCGCGCAGACTCCGGCGGCTGCGCCGAAGAAAGCGCCGGCGAAGGCCTACACGCCGCCGCGGACGCCGTGGGGCGACCCGGATCTCGCGGGTGTCTACACCAACAAGGACGAAAACGGCATTCCCGTCGAGCGGCCGAGCCAGTTCGACGGCAAGAAGCTGGATGACGTTGACGAGTCCGAGTTCACCGAAATCGTCAAGGCGCGGAACGAGGCGAGCGTGGCGCGCGCGCCAGGCATCGGCGGAGCGGAAACGGGCGCCGGCCCGGTGCACTGGTACGAACACTACGACGCGAAGAACAGCCGGCCGTGGCTGATCACGGATCCCGCGGACGGACGGATCCCGCCGACCACCCGCGAAGCGGAGCAGCGGGCCGCCGCACGCGCCGCGGCGCGCACCGGCCGAGGTCCGGCGGATTCGTACGAGGATCGCAGCCTGTACGACCAGTGCATCACGCGCGGCCTGCCGGGTTCGATGATGCCGGCCATCTACGGCAATTCGTATCAGATCCACCAGAGCCCGGGCTTTGTGGCCATCCGCTACGAAATGATCCACGAAACCCGCATCATTCCGCTCGATCAGCGCGAGCACGTCGGGGCGAAGATCCAGACGTACATGGGCGATGCGCGTGGACGCTGGGACGGCAGCACGCTGGTCGTCGAGACCACCAATTTCCTCCCTCAGGCGGCCAATCGCGGCGCGAGCGAGAAGCTGCGAATCGTCGAGCGGTTCAAGCCCGTCGGGCCGAACCGGGTCGAGTGGTCGGTCACCTTCGAGGATGCCGCGACGTGGGCCAGGCCGTGGACCTTCGCCATGAACCTGACGAAGGACGTGACGCAGGCGCCCTTCGAGTACGCCTGCCATGAAGGCAACTACGGCCTGCACAATATCCTCAGCGCCGCCCGCGCCGAGGAGCAGACGGGGACGGCGGCCCCTCAAACGGGTAGGTGACTTCTCCGGGTTGGGGGTTGTAAACTGTGGGCCGCTAAGGCATTGACCGATAATCTGTCGGATGTTGGAGAGTCAGCCAACATCGACTAAGATAGGCCCAAGCACTAACTAGCGGGAGGTTTTCGATGCGAACGAAGTTGTCCTTGATGATTGCCGGTCTCGGTTTGCTCCTGGCGGCCGTGCCGGTACTCGCCCACCACTCCTTCGCCGCCGAGTTTGACGCCAAGAAGCCGGTCAAGCTTACGGGAACGGTGACGAAGATGGAGTGGATCAATCCGCACGCGTGGATTTACATCGACGTGAAGAACTCCGACGGCACGGTCACCAACTGGATGGTCGAAGCCGGCGCGCCGAACGCACTCCTCCGCCGCGGCTGGACGAAGAATTCGCTGCTCCCGGGCACCGAGATCGTCATCGAAGGGTATCAGGCGAAAGACGGCGCGAACCGCGCGAACGGCCGCGATATCACCTTCAAGGACGGCAAGAAGCTCTTCGTCGGCTCCCAGGGCACTGGCGCGCCGGACGAACGCAAGGAATAGCGGCCCGCCGCTCTGTTGCCTGAGACTGTCGGTATGGGATGCCTTGGGGGTATGCGCTCCAGGGCATCCCGTCCCTCTCCCTCCCGCGCTTTCAGTGACCTCTCCACGTTGACACCGGCGCTCGACTTCGGGTAGAAGTTTGTTCGAAATCTTGGTTCAGACATGAATTAAGTAAGGGCCGCCCGAGCTCGACCCCACGTCTTCGTCGTGGGTCGGCCGGAGCGGGTTTCACGAGGAGATCGGTCCATGCGAAATGCGTTCAGAGGTATGTTGATTGCGACCGGCGCCGCTGCCGTGGTGTCGCTGGCGGTCGTGCCCGCCGTGCTGCGCGGCCAGGCGCCCGCGGGCCGCGGCGCTGCGCCTGCCGCCGCGCGCGTGCCGCGTACGGCGGACGGCAAGCCGAACTTGAACGGCATCTGGCAGGTCATGGTCAACTCGAACTGGAACCTCGAGGACCACGGCGCGTCGGCCGGGCCGTTCTATCAGCTGGGCGCGACCGGCGCGATCCCGGCCGGCCAGGGCATCGTCGAAGGCGGCGACATCCCGTACACGCCGGCCGCAAAGGCCAAGCGCGACGACAACGCGCGCAACCGCTTGACGCTCGACCCCGAGGTCAAGTGCTACATGCCGGGCCTCCCGCGCGCGACCTACATGCCGTTCCCGTTCCAGATCGTCCAGAGCCCCCAGAATGTCCTGTTCGCCTACGAGTACGCGTCGGCCAACCGCGTCGTCAACATGGGCAAGCCGACCGAAGCGCCCGTGGACAGCTGGATGGGCTGGTCCAACGGCAAGTGGGAAGGAGACGTGCTGGTCGTCGATGTCACGGGCCTCAACGGCAACGCGTGGCTCGACCGCGCCGGCAACTACACCACCGACACGACCCACATCGTCGAGCGCTATACGCTGACCGACGCGGATCACATCAACTACGAGGCGACCATCGAGGACGCGAAGCTCTTCACGCGTCCCTGGAAGCTCAGCACGGTGCTCTACAAGCACACCGAGAAGAACTTCCAGCTGCTGGAGTTCAAGTGCGTGGAGTTCTCCGAAGAGCTGCTCTACGGCCACCTGCGCAAGAAGTACTAGCCGCCCGGGTGGGATGTCGTCGGGCGGAACGTCGAACGCAGAACGTAGAACGTAGAACGCGGAACGTAGAACCTCAGAACGCAAGACGGAAGATGCAGAAACGGGCAGGGTTGCCGTTTTGCGTTTTCCGTTTTGCGTTTTTCGTTTTATGGGTCGCGTCCGCGTGCTCGTCTTCATCCAAGCCGCGTCCCGCCGACCTGCGCCGCCTCACGCTGCCCGACCTGTCGCACGCGGCGCCTTCGGTCCAGGAACAGCTGCGCGAGGGCTATGCCGCCCTGACCCGCAGCATCGACACCAGGGACATCAGGCCGGTCGATCTCGGCGACGCGTACGGCCGCATGGGCATGCTGCTGATGGCGGCCGAGTTCCGGAACGAAGCGGAGTCGGCGCTACTCAACGCGGAGGCCCTGTCTCCAGCCCAGCACCGCTGGCCGTACTACCTGGGCCACGTGTACCGCCTCAAGGGGGACGCGGCGAAGTCGGCGGCCGCGTTCGAGCGGGCGCGCGTGCTGCAGCCGGCCGACGTACCGACGCTCGTGTGGCTCGGCAACGCGCGGCTCGATGAGGGCAAGCCGGAGGCTGCCGAGCCGCACTTCGTCGCCGCGCTGGCTGTCCAGCCGCGGCTGGTGATCGCCGAGTTCGGCCTTGGACGGTCGGCGCTCGCGCGGCAGGACTACGCGCGCGCTGTGGAGGTGCTCGAACGCGCGCTCTCTCACGATCCGAAGGCCACGATCGTTCACTATCCGCTGGCTCTCGCGTACCGGGGTCTCGGGGACGCGGCCAGGGCGACCGCGCACATGCAGCAACGGGGCACCCTCGACATCAAACCCGACGATCCGCTCATGCACGAGCTCGACGGCCTGCTGCACAGCGCGCTCGTGTACGAGGTGGCGGGCGCCGACGCCCTCGACAGGGCGGACTGGGACGCGGCGGCGGACAGTTTTCGGAAAGGCCTCGCGCTCGCACCGGAGGAGCCGTCGCTCCACCACAAGCTGGGCACCGCGCTGGCGCTCAAGGGCGATACGCGTGGAGCGGTGGACCAGTTCGAGCAGGCCATCAGGCTCTCGCCGGCCTTCGCCAAGGCGCACTACAGCCTCGGCCTCATCCTGGCGTCGAGCGGCCAGCCGCAGCAGGCGGTCGAACACTGGGCGGCCGCGATCAAGGCGGAGCCCGGCTACGTGGAGCCGCGCCTGCAACTCGCCGACATGCTGAGGCGCAGCGGACAGTTCCAGGCGTCGCTCGCGCACTACGAACACATCGTCACCTCCGATCCGCGCGTGCCCGAGGCGCGATTCGGCTACGCGGCGTCGCTCATCCGGCTGCGCCGGTACGCGGAGGCGCGCGAGCGTCTCGAGACGGCGATGCGCGACGACCCGGCCCAGGCCGCCTTCGCCAACGCGACGGCCCGCCTCCTCGCCGCCGCACCCGACGATCGCGTGCGTGACGGCCGGCGCGCGCTTGCGATTATCCAGGGCCTGATCGACAAGGGCGTCCGCACCTCCGACGCGCTCGAGACCATGGCGATGGCCCAGGCCGAAGTCGGGCAGTTCGGCGCCGCGGTCACGTGGCAGCGGGACGCCATGGCCGCGGCCGAGCGAACGGCAGGCCTCGGTGTCGCGGGGATCATGGCCGATAACCTGCGCCTGTATGAAGCGGGAAAGCCGTGCCGCACGCCGTGGCGGCCGGATGAACCGCTTGAATTCATGGGCACCGCCGCCGACCCTGCGCTGGACGCTGGCCGAGGCGGGGCATTACGATGAGGCCCCGCACCGTGCCGTGCCGGATGCCCTGGAGGGACTAGTTGAGCAGCCACAAGAGCCCGATCAGACTCATCGCGTTTGCCAGCCTGATCGGCACGACGATCGAGTGGTACGACTTCTTCCTCTACAACACGGCCGCCGCACTGGTGTTCAACAGACTCTTCTTCCCGAACTTCGACCCGCTGGCGGGCACGATGGCCGCGTTCGGCACCTATACCGTCGGCTTCGTGGCGCGTCCGATCGGCGGCATCGTGGTCGGCCACTACGGCGACAAGGTGGGCCGCAAGTCGATGCTGGTCTTCACGCTGGTGATCATGGGCGTCGCGACCGCGCTCATAGGTCTGCTGCCGACCTACGAAACCATCGGCCCGTGGGCGGCCGTCCTCCTGGTCCTGCTTCGCCTCGTGCAGGGATTCGGCGTCGGCGGCGAGTGGGGCGGCGCGGTGCTGATGGCCGTCGAGCATGCGCCGGCCAACCAGCGCGGTTTCTACGGCAGCTGGCCGCAGATCGGCGTGCCGGCCGGGTTGCTGACATCCACGATTGTGTTCACGCTCTTCAGCCGGATGCCGCCGGACCAGTTCCTGGCCTGGGGCTGGCGCGTGCCGTTCCTGATCAGCGTCGTCCTGGTTGTCGTCGGGCTGATGATCCGCCTCCGGATCATGGAAACCCCGGCGTTCCAGAAGATGAAAGGCACGAAGAGCGAGGCGCGTCGGCCGATTATCGAAGTCCTCAAGACGCATCCGAAGGAAGTGCTGCAGGCGGCCGGCGCCCGCTGCGCCGAAAACGGGTCGTTCTATATCTACAGCGCGTTCATGCTGGTCTATGCGACCCAGCACTCCCACATCGATCGCAACGTCGCGCTCAACGGGATCATGCTGGCCTCGGCGTGCGAGCTCATCGCGATTCCGGCCTACGGCGCCCTGACTGACCGCGTCGGCCGTCGTCCGGTCTACCTGTTCGGCGCGGTGATGACGGCCATCCTCGCGTACCCGCTGTTCTGGCTGTTCGACACCGGCTCGACGGCGCTCGCGACTCTCGCGCTGCTGCTCGTGTTCCTGACCTCGCACGCCCCGATGTACGCGCCCCAGGGCGCGTTCTTCTCGGAGCTCTTCGGCACGAGCGTCCGCTACAGCGGCGCCTCGCTCGGCGCTCAGCTGTCGGCGGCCGTAGCGGGCGGCTTCTCTCCGCTCATCGCCACGGCGCTGCTGCCGACCTACGGACCTGGCGCCATCGCCCTGTACATCATCTTCATGGCGGTCATCACCATCGTCGCCGTCATCTCGGCCGCCGAGACGATGCGCCGGGACATCGAGACCTGATTCATGCGTGCGACGTGGATCGCGGCGGCTGGGCTGGCGCTCGCGCTGGTTGCCGCCGGCGTGGGCGCGTATTACTTCTTCGCCCGCCGCGCCAACGCCGATCTGCCTGCCGCCGGCTCCCCGGCCTACGAGCAAACGGCGTCCAGCTTCTACCGCGGCCTCGCCCAGCTGCAGGTCGGCCTCCTCGACGATGCGAAGCGGGAGTTCTCGAAGGCCGCGGTACTGGCGCCCGGCGAGCCCGCAGCCTGGGCGAACCTCGGCCTCGCGCACCTGCGGCTCGGCGAATTCGACGCGGCGACGGAGCCGGTCGCCAGGGCGGTGGCGCTGCTGCCCGGATCGAGCGATCTGGCCCTGCTGCAAGGGCGCCTGGAGACCTCTCGCGGTCAGCTCGAGCCGGGCATCGCCCACCTGCGCCGCGCCGTCGATCTCGACCGCACCGGTCTGCGCGCGCGGTACGCGCTCGCCGAGGAAATCGAACGCGCAGGCGGATCGGGAGCGGACGCCGAGGCACAGCAGCAGTTCGAGCAGATCCTGCAGCGGCGGCCCGACAACCTGGCGGCGCTGCTCGAACGCGCTCGGCTCTCGGCCAAGCGCGGCGACACGGCCGCCCTGCGCGACTCGACGATGCGGCTCGACGGGGTGTCGGCGGGGTGGCCTGCCTCCGCCCAGGAACAGTTCCGCGCGCTCCGCCAGGCCGTTGACGCGGGCAATTCACCCGACGCGGCGCGGAGCGTGGCGTTTCTGCGAAACGTCCTGGTCCGTTCCACGGTCTTCCGTGAAAGCCTGGCGCTGGTCCGTACGCCCACGGAGCTCATCGCGGAGCCGTTCGGCCGCTTCCTTCGGCTGGCGTCGCCGTCGCCGAACCCGTCGCCTGCCGACCAGGCCCTGACGTTCACGCGAGCCGCGCTGCCTGGCGCCGCACTGGCGGCTTCCGTGGCGTTCGCCGTTTCGCTCGACGGCGCGGCGCCGCCGGTGCCGGTCGCCGCCGACAACCGCGAGATTCGTGTGGGGGCGCCGCCGGCCCGGGGCCTGCCGTGGCCAGGCGCAGGGGCGGGGGCGGTTCCTTCCGCGAACAGCATCGTAGCGATCGACTGGAACCGGGATTTCCGAATGGACTTCGCGGTCGCCGGCCGGGGTGGCGTGCGCCTCTACGTGCAGCGGGACGACGGCCGGTTCGAGGACGCGACGCCCAAGGCCGGGAGCATCAACGCGGATTGCCTCGGCGTGTGGGCCGCCGACATCGAGATGGATGGCGACCTCGATCTGATCGTCGGCGTCCGCGGCGCCACCCCGCTGGTGCTGCGGAACAACGGCGACGGCACGTGGCGCCAGATGCGTCCGTTTCGGTCCGTGGCCGGGGCGCGGGCGTTCGTCTGGGCCGACCTCGACGGCGACGGGGACCCCGATGCGGCGATGGTCGGCGAGAGCGGCGACCTTCACGCCTTCGAAAACCAGCAGGGCGGTGAGTTTCGCGAGATGTCGCTGGCCGGCCTGTCGGGCGTGGTCGCCTTGAGCGCGGGTGACGTCAACGGGGACGGGTCTCTCGATCTCGTGGCGCTCGATCGCTCCGGGGTGATACGCCGGCTGTCGTTCGGCGCCGCGGGCCTGGAGCAGCAGACGCTGGCCAACTGGACCGATCGCATCGATTCGGCCGGTCCATTGACGTACGCGATCTTCCTCGCGGACCTGGACAACAACGGCGCGCTCGACATGGTGGTGTCGGGCGGCGGGCGCTCGCGGGTCTGGCTGGGCGACGAGACGAACACGCTCCGGCCGTTCGCCCCGGCCGACGCGGCGCTGCAGGACGTGAGCGTCTTCGGCGTGATCGATGTCAACGGGGACGGCCAGCTCGACCTGGTGGGCACGTCCAGCGGTCAGCCGGTGGTGCTCGCCGGGAGCGGCACGAAGGGCTATCACTGGGCCGTCATGCGTCCGCGCGCGCAGCCGACGGCCGGCGACCAGCGGATTAACTCGTTCGGCGTGGGCGGCGAGATCGAAATCCGCTCCGGGCTGCTGACGCAGAAGCAGGTGCTCACGGGCGCGCCGGCCCATTTCGGCCTCGGGGCGCGGACGGCGATCGACGTCGCGCGGATCTTCTGGCCGAACGGCATCATGCAGGCCGACTTCGACCGCGCGGCCGATCAGGCTGTCCTCGCGGAGCAGCGGCTCAAGGGATCCTGCCCGTGGGTCTTCACCTACGACGGGACGGGCATGCGGTTCGTGACGGACTTCCTCTGGCGGTCGCCGCTCGGCCTCCGCATCAACGCCCAGGACACGGCCGGCGTCACGCAGACCGAGGACTGGATCAGGATTCGCGGAGATCAGCTCGCCGCGCGGGACGGGTTGTACGACGTGCGGATCACCGCGGAGCTGTGGGAGACGCACTTCGTCGATCACGTGTCGATGCTCGCGATCGATCACCCCGCCGATCAGGACGTCTTCGTGGACGAGCGCTTTGCCCGGGAAGCGCCGGCGCTGGCCGTGCGCGCGACGAAGCGGCCGCGGCCGATTGCCCGCGCGTGGGACGATACCGGGACCGACGTCACGGATCTGGTGGCGAAGCAGGACGGCCGGTACCTGGCCACGTTCGTGCGCGGCCCTTATCAGGGTGTCGCGAGCGATCATTTTGTCGAGTTCGAGGTCGATGATCTTGTAGCGCGGGGCTTTCAGCCCCGCGGCCGCGGCGCTGAAAGGGCCGCGCTACAAGACAGATGGCTCATCGCGAACGGCTTCATCTACCCGACCGACAGCAGCATCAACGTCGCGATTGGCCAGGCCGGCATCGAGCCGCGCGGGCTGTCGCTCGAAGCGCAGGACCCGTCGGGGCGGTGGATCGTGGCGGCGCCCGACCTCGGGTTCCCGGCCGGCAAGAACAAGACGATCCTGATCGACCTGTCGCGCGTGGCCCGCGCGGGCATCGCGCGGCCGAAGCGGCTCCGGCTGCGCACGAACCTGGAGATCTACTGGGATTCGCTGGCCGTCGCCGAGAGCGCCGGCGGCCCGGCGCCTAACATGAACCGGTTACAGCCGGCGCGCGTCGAGCTGCGTTATCGTGGGTTTTCGAAGACGGACTACGTGAAGCACGACGTGCCCGAGACGCCGCACTACGATCAACTGGCCAACGTGGGCCAGCGCTGGCGCGACCTCGCCGGCTATTACACGCGGTACGGCGAGGTGGGTGAGCTGCTGGCGTCGGTCGACGATCGGTACGTCATCATGAACGCCGGCGACGAACTGCGGCTGGCGTTTTCCGCGCCGGCAGCGCCCGGGCCCGGCATGGTCAGGGATTTTGTCCTCATCGGCGACGGCTGGGTGAAGGACGGCGACTACAACACGAGCTACTCGAAGACCGTGCTGCCGCTCCCGCGCCATCAGCATCCCGATTACAAGGCGGCCTCGGCGGATCTCGAGCTGGAACAAGACCCCGTCTACCGGCAGCACGCACGGGACTGGCAGACGTATCACACGCGATTCGTCACGCCGCGCGCGTTTCTGGGCGGCCTGCGGTGAATGCACTCCTGCGCCAGCGGGCGCTGTGGCTGGCCTGGTCGGTGGTGCTTCTGGCGTCGCTCGCGGCCGTGGTGGTGCTGAACCGGCGTGCCTCGGCGGGCGCCGCGTCAGTCGTAGCGTCCGGCTCTGGCCGGACGGACAGCGTCGCCCGTTTCGGCTTCGCGCTCGACGAATCAGCGAAGCGGCTCGGCGTCGACGCGATGCACGAGGGCCCGACATTCGACGCGCAGCTCGAACACATCATGCCGCAGGTGGCGTCGGTGGGCGCCGCGGTGGCCGTTGCAGATTTCGATCGCGACGGCTGGCCGGACTTCTACGTCACAAACAGCGGCGAAGGCAGCCTGAACCACCTCTACCGGAACCAGGGCGACGGCACGTTCAAGGACGTCGCGGCCGCGATGGGCGTCGCCGACGTCAACCGGAACGGCACCGGTGTGTCGATGGGCGCCGTGTGGGGCGACTACGACAACGACGGCTTCGACGATCTCTTCCTCTACAAGTACGGCCGGCCGGAGCTCTTTCACAACGACGCCGGCCGCGGTTTCACGCCCGTGGGCGAGAAGGCCGGTCTCCCGCGCTGGGTGAACGCCAACGCCGCTGTCTGGTTCGACTACGACCGCGACGGCCGTCTCGATCTGTTCCTCGCCGGCTATTGGTCCGAAGACGTCGACCTCTGGCATCTGAAGACCACGCGCATCATGCCAGAGAGCTTCGAGTACGCTGAAAACGGCGGCCGCAAGTACTTGTTCCACAACCTCGGTGACGGAACATTCAACGAAGTCGCTCTGAAGCTTGGGTTGACCTCCCGGCGGTGGACGCTGGCCGCTGCCGCGGCAGACCTCTCCGGCACGGGCTATCCGGATCTGTTCCTGGCGAACGATTACGGCATCCCGCAGCTGTATCGCAACCAGGGCGGCAAGGGGTTCGTCGAAGCCGGGCGTGACGCGCGGGTCGCGCTGACTCCCAAGAGCGGGATGAACGCCGCGTTCGGCGACATCTTCAACGACGGCCGCCTGTCGATCTACAAGACGAACATCTCCGAGCCGGGCGTGCTCGTGCAGGCGAACGACCTCTGGGTCCCGAAAAAGGGAGCGCCGGTGAGTACGAAGACCTCGCGTCGAGCCTGGGCGTGGACCTCGGCGGCTGGAGCTGGGGCGCGCAGTTCGGCGATCTCAACAACGACGGCACGCTCGACCTGTACCTGACCAACGGCTACGTTTCGGCAGGGGAACGCAGCAGCTACTGGTACGACTTCGCCGTAATCGCCACCGGGCACAGCGCCATCATCGGCGACGCGAAAAACTGGCCGGCCATGCGCGGCCGCAGCCTGTCGGGCTACCAGCGCAAGCGGGTGTGGATGAACGACGGCCTCGGCCGCTTCACCGACGTCGCCCAG
The DNA here is from genome assembly GCA_963712905.1 of uncultured Acidobacteriota bacterium. Taxonomy (GTDB): domain Bacteria; phylum Acidobacteriota; class Vicinamibacteria; order Vicinamibacterales; family CAVVIG01; genus CAVQJU01. The sequence goes on from CAVQJU010000009.1 coordinate 82,866, forward strand.
GTCGTGGGCGTAACGGACACGTTCGACGGGCGCGCGGTAGCGCTCGCCGATCTGTCGAACACCGGCGCGCTGGATGTCATCGTCGCCAACCAGCGGGGCCCCTTGCTCGTGTACAAGAACCGCGTCCAGCCGGGCCGGCACTGGATCGCCTTCGACCTCGAGGGCCGCGCCAGCAACCGGAGCGCGATCGGCGCCCGCGTGGAACTGCGATGGGCCGGTCGCACGCAGGTGCAGGAGGTCAGCGGCGGGAGCGGCTTCAGCGCGCAGAACGACCGCCGGCTGCATTACGGCCTCGGCGCATCGACGTCCGTTGACCAGGTCGTGATTCGGTGGCCGTCCGGCAAACGTCAGACGATCGACAACCCCACGGTCGATGCGCTCACCCGCATCGTCGAACCCGAATGACGAAGCGATTCACGTTCGACAACCGCTTCCTCGGGCCGATCCTCATCACGGGGATCCTGATCGCTGCCCACCTGTCGTTCGGCATCCTCGAGGGCTATTCGCGAACCGGGCTCGCTATTGCCGTGGCGATTGTCGCCGAACTCGTGCTCGGGCGGCTGACGTACGGGCGGTTCCCGCACCTCGCCAGCGCCTACATCACGGGCATCAGCGTCGGCATCCTGGTGCGTTCGCCCTTTCTGTGGGCGTATGCGCTCGCGAGCCTGATTTCAATCGTGTCGAAGTACGTGCTGAGGTACAAGGGCCGGCATCTCTGGAACCCGTCGAACTTCGGCGTGAGCGCCGAGCTGTTTCTGGCGCCTGCGACGGTCTCGCTGCTCAGCATCCAGTGGGGCAACACCCTGTGGCCCATGGTGGTCATCTGGGTGCTCGGCGCCGTGATCGTGTGGCGGGTCGGCCGCCTGCACATCAGCGCAACGTACGTTGCATCGTTCCTGCTGTTCTCGGTCGTTCGGAGCGCGGTAACGGGCAACCCCTGGCTCGCGAGCGTGGCGCCGATCACCGGGCCGATGTATCAGCTGTTCATCTTCTTCATGGTGACCGATCCGAAGACCACCGTCGGCCCGCGATGGGCGCAGCTCGTCGTCGTGTTCATCGTGGCGTTTGTCGAGATGCTGCTGCGGCTGGCCGAGGTCGTGTACGCGCCGTTCTACGCCCTGTTTCTGGTCGGCCCCGTTTCGCTGTTCATCGAGTCGCTTCTTGCGGCGAAACCGCAGCGCTCGAGCAGCGCGACGAGCTCTCCCGCCGTCGCCTGAAGCTTCGACGCGTTCGCGAACAGATCCCCGGCGAGAACCGGATACCAGTCCCGGCGCGACGGGTCGCGCAGGCCAGCGACATCGAACGGCGCGATGGCCCGATCGATCCGGCCGAGGAGCGCCTCTCGCAAGGGCCCGCCGGGAGTGGCGGCGGCCGCCGCCGCGCAGGCGAGCAACTCCGGGCCAAAGTCAGGATGGGCTGACAGCAGGAAGCCGGGCGCAAGATCCGGACGTCCGAGCCGCCGCGCGGTTTCCGCGTAGCTTGCCGCGGCGAAGTAGAGAAGCGTCAGTCGCTTGAACAGCGGGATGTCGCTCATGTTCGCGTAGAGGGCGGCGACGAGCTGCTCGGTCGCGTCCAGTTCGTCGAGTGTCGTGCGCTCGTAGCGGCCAAGGGCGGCGGCCCGTTCCGCGCCTGGCGACGTGTGCTCGATCAGCTCGAGCAGGCGCCCGATGCCGAGCAGCGTGAGCGGGAAGCCCGTGGACAGCAGCGGGTCGATGACCCCCGCCGCTGACGGCAGCAGCGCCCATTTCGCGCCGCACACGCGTCTCGTGCGGAACGCGATCCGCGGCGCGTGGATCCACGGGAGGACCGCGCGAGCCTGGCCGAATTGCTCGCGGACCGTTGGAAGCATCGCGAGCAGGCGATCCCAGGCCGGAGCGCCATCCGCGGCGCCCAGACTGGCGGCGACAGGATCGGTCAGCGCGGCGCCCGCGCTCGTGATGCCGTTCGAGAAGCGCAGCACCCAGATCCACCCGCCCGGAAACACGTGGTGCAGCGCTGCGAGATCCGGCGGATACGGCGCACCATCGGATCTCACGAGATCCTCCCACCGCCCGACGCGCTCGAAGTGCGTGTACAGCCCTTGAGTGGGCGGCAGCCAGGTGAGCGGCGGCGCTTCGAGACCGAGCGCCCGCACGAGGAATCCGCGAGGGCCGCTCGCGTCGACGACAAACGACGCGTCGATGCGGACGGGCTGCCCGCGCCGGGTGCCGTGGAGTCGCGCGCCATCGCCGTCGAGATCGACGCCGGTGAGCTCGGTCTCGTCGAGGTGCACCGCGCCGGATTCCTCCGCCTCGCGGACAAGGTTGTGGTCGAAGTCGGGCCGGTACCAGTGCGTGTCGCCGATGTCATCGTGCGGACTCGCCGCCATGAGCAGCTGCCTCGCATGCTCGCCATCGTCCGCAAACGGCTCGCCGAGGCGGTGGAAATAGAAGGAGAACCCGCGCTTGAGGCCGCCGCCGACGTCCGGACGCGCGCGCTGCCACGTGCCCCACTTCGAGAACACGCCGACGCGCGGCAGGTCGTAGCGCGCGGCGAGCTCCTCGATCAGCAGGTTGGCCAGCGGCGTGGACGATTCGCCGATGGCAAAGCGGGGATGACGCCCGCGCTCGACCATCACCACGCGCTTCCCGCACGCCCGCAGGCACAGCGCCGTCAGCGAGCCGGCGAAACCGGACCCGACGACGGCGACGTCGGCGTCAATTTGCATGGGCCCAGGGGTCGAGCAGGATTCTGGGGGCTGGGGGCCTGGGGCCGGGGCTCGGACTGGCGGATCGTGCCAGTACCAGCTTCATGCTTCGGTCGACGTCTTCCGGCGTCGGCGGCTGAAACAGCTTCTGCGCGGTGAGCGCCTCCATCGTGCCGTTGCCGGCTCGCGCCGGGATCAGCGAGATGACGGCGGCTCCGCAGGCTTCGGCGAACGCGACGGACTTGAGCAGCCACGCGTCCTGCTCGGCAGCGGGCACAAACGGCGGGCCGATGAGCACGAAGACGCGGACGGACACGTTGCGGCGTCGCAGATCGTCGGCTGCCCGTGCGAAGTCGTCGAGGGTCATGCGCTTGTTGAGCGCGTCGAGCGCAGCCGGATGCGCGGTCTCGAGGCCCATGGCCACCTCGAGGCGCGTGCCGCCGAGCGCGTTGAGGAACCGGTCGACTCGGGCGCCGATAAGCGATGGATGCGACTCGACGATCACCTGATCGATGTCGCCGAGTTGCGCGCCGATCGCGCCGTAATCGCTCTCGGGCACGGCCCGGGGATCGAAGAAGTTCGACGCGTTGTAGAGTTTCAGCCGCGAGATCTGCTCGCCGCGATCCCGCCACGCTCGCAGCGCCGCCTCGACTTGTGCCGGGATGGCCCCGGCGGGCGTATCGTCGCGGGTCGTGAAGCGCCAGAGGTCGCACATCGCGCAGCGCCAGGGACACTCGCGGCCCGTGAGGAAGATGGTCCCGACGCGCGCGACGCCGCCCCGCTCCGTGGGTTCGTCTTCGATCGCCAGATCCTGGAACTGCCACGGATCGTGCTGCGGCCGTGGACCTCGAAGATCGATGATGAAGCGGTCGCGCGCCGCCGGCGCTTCCGGGTACGCGGTCAGATAGTGCATTTATACGATGGCCGGGGCCGGCCAGACTCGCCCTATACTAGTGCACATGTACGCCGCCCATGCCGGGGCGCTCCAGAGCGAACGCGGCACGACGTTCGTCGAGCGCCTCAATGGCCCGTATCACGAACTGGCCCTGCGAACCTTCATGGTCATCGTGCTCGCGCACTGGGCCGAGCACCTGTTCCAGGCGTTCCAGATCTATGCGCTGGGATGGCCGGTGCCGGACGCGCGCGGCCTGCTCGGCCTCTACTATCCCTGGCTGATCAAGTCCGAAACGCTGCATTACGTCTACGCGCTCGTGATGCTGGCGGGGCTGTGGCTGTTCCGGCCCGGGTTCACCGGAGCACGAGACCGCCAGTGGTGGACGCTCGCGCTCGGGATCCAGTTCTTCCATCACATCGAGCACTTCCTGCTCCTCGTCCAGGCCACGAGCGGCCACAACCTGCTCGGCCGTCCCGTGCCGACGAGCATCATCCAGCTGTGGGTGCCTCGCGTCGAGCTGCACCTGTTCTACAACACCATCGTGTTCATCCCGATGATCATCGGGATGTATTACCACCTGTTTCCGCCGGCCGAAGAATCCCCGAAGTTTCAGTGCACGTGCGCGTGGCACCGGGGGGTCGCCGCATAGACGTTCTCTCGTGGCCGGGTGTCGGACGCTTTCTCCGGTGGCGTCACGCCCGAACCGCGATGCAGCTGGTTCTGCTGCTCCTGGCCCTGGCCGTCGTCGCTGACGGCCTCCTCGGCGCCCGTACAGATCCCACACAACTCGCCACCGTCCTCACGTGGGTGCACTACCGCGGCCTGCTGGTGATCGCGCTGCTCGCGGCGGGGAACCTGTTCTGCGCCGGCTGTCCGTTCGTGCTCGTGCGCGACGCCGGCCGGCGGGTCAGGCAGCCCTGGCTGGTTTTTCCTCGCTGGCTGCGCACCAAATGGATCGGCGTCGCGCTGTTTGTGGCGGTCCTGTTCTGCTACGAGCTGTTCGATCTCTGGGCCCTGCCGGGCGCGACGGCGTACCTGGTAATCACATACTTCGCGTCCGCCCTTGTCGTGGACACCGTCTTTACGGGCGCCTCCTTCTGCAAGTATCTCTGCCCGATCGGCCAGTTCAATTTCGTCGCCTCGACGATGTCGCCGCTTGAGCTGCGAGTGAAGGATACCGGCACGTGCCGCACATGCCGGACGGCGGACTGCATCAAGGGACGGCGCGCGCCTGAGGCGCCCGAGGTCGTGCTGGCGCGTGGCTGCGAGCTGCGGCTGTTCCTGCCGTTGAAGGTCGGCAACATGGACTGCACGTTGTGCCTCGATTGCGTGCACGCCTGCCCGCACGACAACATCGCGCTGGCCGGCCGCGTGCCGGGCGCCGAGCTGGCGGACAGCGGCCGCCGGTCCGGGATTGGGCGATTCGCGCAACGCCGGGACATCGCGGCACTGGTCGTGGTGTTCACATTCGGGAGCCTGTTGAACGCGTTCGGCATGACCGGGGCCGGTCGCGACGTCGAGGCGTGGTTCTCGAGCGCGCTCGGTGGCGTCACGGAAGGCCCGGCGCTCGCCGCGCTGTTCGCCGCCGTGCTGCTCGTCGCGCCGTTCGTGCTGCTCGGATCCGCGGCAGCCGTCACCAGAGCCCTGACCGCCGATCGGCAGCGCTCCGTGGCCGAAATCGCCGTCAACTTTTCGTACGCGCTCGTGCCGTTCGGCTTCGGGATGTGGCTGGCCCACTACGGATTCCATTTCCTGACGGGCGCGTTCGTCATTGTTCCGGTGACGCAGCGTGCCGTCGCCCTCGTGTTCGACTCGCCGGTGCTGGGCGATCCGCTGTGGAAGCTGACGGGCATGCGGCCCGGTTCCGTGTTTCCGATTCAGGGCGGCTTGGTGCTGCTCGGCTCGATGGGGTCGTTTGCCGCCTCGTTCCGCTTCGCCGAGCGCGACTACCTGGCGCGTGCGGCCCGGGCGGCGGCGCCGTGGGCGCTCCTCGTGGCGGTCCTTACGGCGCTCGCGCTGTGGATGCTGGCGCAGCCCATGGACATGCGCGGCCTGGGATTCGCTGGATGATCACGCAGCACGCTGGGATCGTGACCACGGACGGAGCCACAGAGACACAGAGGCCACAGGGGGTTCTTTCTGAAGAGAGCAGCCTCTGTGATCTCGGTGCCTCCGTGGCTACGTCCGTCGACAGCGACCGCAGCGGTTCAGTCGGCGTGGATCGCAGGCGGGTGCGGTGGCACGGCGCGAAGACGATCACGTGCGGGGCCACAGAGGCACAGAGGCACAGAGAAACGTACGGCGTGGCAGAGGGCTATGAGGACGATTCGACGCGGCGCCGCGAAGCGGCGACTGCCGGCCGGGAAGACGCACACGTGAGCCTCGTAGAAACCCGGTCCTTGCTCACCTGTGCGTCTTCCCAGCCGGCAACCCGGCCTGCTCCGCAGGCCCGCCCGCGTCGAATCCTCCGTGTCTCTGTGCCTCTGTGGCTACGTACGCTCATCGTGATAACAGCGGCTCAGGCTGTCGCGTCCGCCCATAGCGGGCCGCCGTTCCCGATCCTGTCGGATCAGATCGCCGGCGCGTATCGCATCTCGATCTGGGCCGACCCTGATGCGACCGACGATGGGTCGGCGGCGGGCCAGTTCTGGGTGATGCTGCAGCCCGCCAGGCCGGATGCGGGGCCGGCGATTCCCGCCGGCACGCGGGTCGTGGTGGCGATCAGACCGCTCGATCGGGCAGCCGCGGCACAGTCGGGACGCGCCGCGCCCGTCAACGCCGATCCTGCGCGGCAATTTGTCGCGCTCCTCATGGATCACGAAGGCCCGTTCGGCGTGCGCGTGACCGTCGACGGCCCGCTCGGCGCGGCCGACGTGCAGGCGTCCACCGACGCCACCTACGATCTGCGCCCGCGGCCGATCCTGCTCGTCCTGTTCGTCCTGCCGTTCGTGCTCGTGGGCTTCGTCTGGGGAAAACTGCTCATCCGGCGTAGAATGCAGCGACCAGGAGGTCGATGATGGCAAAAGCGGCGGCAACGGCGGCAAATCAGCGATCGATTCTCGCGAACCAGGGCAAGATTCTCCGCAATCAGGGTCGCATCGAGCGGAACCAGAAGCGCATCCTCGGCAATCAGAAGCGCATTCTCAAGAAGTTGGCGAGATAAGAATTGCGGGATTAGTAGGATTGCAGGATTGCAGGATTTGCAATCAGTGGCGGGATAGTCGGGCGGTCTGGTGAGCACCGGTCTTGCAAACGTGCGCCGTGAGTGAATCCTCGAGCCGAGGAACTCAAGACGCGGACCAAGCGTTTCGCTCTCGACGTCATCCGCTTTGTCGGCGGGTTGCCGCGTCTCCCGGCGACCGATGTCATTGGGCGCCAGTTGTTGAAGAGCGGAACCGGTATCGCCGCCAATTATCGGAGTGCCTGCCGCTCGCGTTCGCACGCGGAGTTCGTGGCCCGAATCGGAATCGTGCTGGAAGAGGCGGACGAATCCGAGTTCTGGCTGGAACTGCTCGCCGAAAGCGGTTTGCCCAACGTGGTCATTGGCCCGACGCTGCTCGGCGAGAGTCGTGAATTGCGGGCTATCTTCGCGGCATCGAGCCTAACGGCTCGCCGAGTGGGCCACGGTCAGGCAGGTCGCTCGGATAGATGACCGCCGCAATCCTGCAATCCTGCAATCCTGCGATTCTGCAATTCTGCAATTCCTCATCCATACAACGCGTGGAAGGTGCGGCGGTAGCCGGCCTCTGAGTCGCCGATGCGCGCGTGCATCGCCTCGGCGGGCATGGCGCCGTGCTGGAAACGCCGCTTCGGGAACACGGGCATGTCGATGCCCGTGACGGCTTGCACGCCGCGCCGGACGATGTCGCCCTTGAGCGAGTAGAGCGTCGGCACGTCGTAGCGCGTCAGCGCCGCGAACGGAATCCCCTCGGCCACTTCCATGACGTCCGGGCGCGTGTACGGGCTGAACCCCTGGAACTCGTAGCGGCGCGCCGGCGCGTACGTTCGCACGTAACTGCGACTCAGGCCGCCGCTGTAGGTCAGCGAGTGCTTGATGCGGCCGACTCCCCAGCCTTCCTGGTACAGCATCAGGTTGTCCACGACGCTCCGGATCGTCAGTTCCGTGTTCTCCTCGATGGGGTAGTCCTTCAGGTTCTCGTCGCCGCCATCGCCGTCCGCCAGATGACGCCACTCCGGATAGCGCTCCCGCACCCCGCGGCACAGCTTCAGGCCCATCGTCGCGCATTCGACGTCGAGCGGCTTGTAGTCCTCGAGGACGCGGACGGTTTCGCAGGGATCCATGTCGCCGGCCGCCGCGGGAATCTCCTCGAGGAAGAGCGACAGACCGACGGCCGACAGGAACGCGCGCGCCTGTTCGACGTCCGGGCCGTCGGCGTCCAGCACGAACGCCTTGAGCCGTGTTGGCGACAGGCCCAGGCGGAGCATGGTGTGGTAGGTCACAAGAAACACCGAGCCGCTGTCGATGCCTCCAGAGAACGCGACGCCGACCGGATCGGTCTTTGAACCCGCGTCGATTCGCATCAGCCACTTGCCGATCTCGCTGGCGAGCGCGCCGATGTAGCGGCGGCCGATCTCGTCGAGATCCTCCGGGAGCGAGCCCCGCTGCGGCGTGAAGAAACGCGTGTAGACGGGATCCGGATCGGGACAACCCACGAGCGCCAGGTCGACGACGTAGTGGGCCGGCACCATGCGCGTGTAGCTCGGGTGGAACTGGGCGGACAAACCGTCGGCCTCGAGCGCGGCGTGCAATGTGTCGATGCGGTCGGCGACGTAGAGGGCCGGACCTTCGTGGCGCTTGGCCAGGAAATACCGCAGCGGGCGATCCATCGACCGCGCCATGCGGACCGTGATGCCCTCGGAGGCGACCAGGGCAAAGGATCCGTCGATGGCGCGAACCGACGCCGGGTCGCCGCGCAGCACGCGGCGCCGCGCCTCGTCCAGATCGACGTTCGCGAACGTGTTCAGCGAGGGATCGAGCAGATCGACGACGCGGCTGACGATCATGACGCGCGGCGCGCCGTTTTGACGGCGACCGGCGTGCGCTCGGCTTCCGGGAAGATCTGCCACACGCAATTCAGGAACTGACGCACGACGGCGGACGTCTCGCCCTTGCGCCACGCGACGCAGATGTCCATCGTCGCGTCGGGATCGCTGATCGGCACGACCGCGATGCCGCTGAGCGGCCGCGGGCTCGTCAGCGGAATGCCCATGCACACGTAGACGCCCTTGCCCGAGGCGACCAGCATCAGGCCGGCCTGGTTGTACGGACCCGCCTCGGGCGTGGGGACCATGCGCGGCGTCACGCCCGCCTTCGAATACAGGTCGAGGACCTTGTCGTAGAGGTATGGCGCGATGTGCCGGTCGTAGAGGAGCAGCGGCTCGGACGCGAGGTCGCGGATGCTCAGCGTCTTGTTCGCCGCCAGCGGGCTGTCCGAGCTCAACACGGCCAGCATGCGCTCCTGATACAGCGGCACCGCTTCGGCGATCTCGGGATCGAAGTGGGGCCGCCCGAAGACGACGTCGAGCGATCCGTCCTGGAGCTGATGGTTGTACTGTTCCGCGCACATCACGTCGGTCGCTTCGATCGTCAGGTGGCCGAACTGGGTCGCCGATGCCACGCGAATGCGGTTGACCGTGTCCCAGAGCCCCCAGCCGATGCCGAGGCGGACCTTGTTGGCATCGTGCCGCGTCGTCTGGTTGGCGCTCTCGTAGAAGTCGGAGGCCGCCGCCGCCAGCGCGCGGGCCTTCTCGAGCAGGCGCTGCCCGGCGTCCGTCAGCGTGACGCCCTGACGATGACGGATGAACAGCGTGATGCCGAGCTCATCCTCGAGCTGTTTGATGTGCCGGCTCAGCGGTGGTTGCGAGATGTGGAGCCGCTCGGCGGCTTTGGTTACGCTGGCTTCTTCCGCGACGGTGATGAAGGCACGCAGGTGGCGGAAATCCATGGCCGGGGATTCTATACCAGTTCCGTATGGCTCGCGGTCCAAAGATGTATTGGACAGGCTTTCCGGCAAGGCGCAGGGTAAGTGCCGCCAACAGCCCTCGACTGGGCTGGTTTTCTCGCTATTGGTGTAGCCGCCTTAGGAGGAATCATGCGTGGATGGAAGCAGGCTGTTCTGGCTGTCGCCCTCGTCGCGGCGAGTCCCTGGGCTGCGTATGCCCAGACCCGTGCGTCGATCGGGGGAGTCGTCAAGGACGCGTCCGGCGCGGTGCTGCCGGGCGTGACGGTCGAAGCGTCGAGCCCGGTGCTGATCGAAAAAGTCCGGACCGCCGTCACCGACGGCAGCGGCCAGTACCGCATCACGGAACTCCTGCCCGGCACGTACACCGTGACGTTCGCGCTGACCGGGTTCAGCACCGTCAAGCGTGACGGTCTCGAGGTGGTCGGGTCCTTCAACATCACCCTCAACGCGGACATGAAGGTCGGCAGCGTGTCCGAAACGATCACCGTCACCGGCGAACCGCCGGTCGTGGACCTGCAGGCGACCACGCGACAGACCGTCATGACGCACGCGCAAGTCGACGCGCTGCCAACCGGCCGCAACATGTTCAACCTCGGCGTGCTGATTCCCGGCGTCACGCTCACGACCGGCGGCCTCGCCAACCAGGACGTCGGCGGCGCGCTCGGCCCGAATACGCTGGCGCTCGGCATCCACGGTGGCCAGACGCAGGACCAGCGCCTGACCATGAACGGCATCTCGCTGAGCACGATGATCGGCGGCGGGTGGGGCGGCGGCACGATTCCCAACGCGGCGGGCGTCGGCGAAATCGCGTTCGATACCTCCGCCGTTGACGCCAGCCTGTCCACCGGGGGCATTCGCATCAACTTCATCGCCAAGGACGGCGGCAACCAGTTCGCAGGAACGGTTTTCGCCAACTTCGCGAACAGCTCGATGCAGGGGAGCAACTACACGGACCGGCTGAAGCAGGCCGGCCTCGCCACGCCTGGCGGCATCGTGAAGAACTGGGACTTCAACCCGGGCTTCGGCGGTCCCCTCGCGAAGGACAAGCTGTGGTTCTACCTGTCCGGCCGCAGCCAGGGCGCCAACACGCTGGTCCCGAATCAGTTTTACAACAAGAACGAGAACAACCCGAACGCGTGGGCATACGTGCCCGACACCTCGCGGCCCGCGGCGCTCAACCGCTCCTGGCAGGACTACCAGGCGCGCGTCACGTGGCAGGCGAACGCCAAGAACAAGATCGGCTTCCTCTACAACATCCAGAGCAACTGCTTCTGTCCGTTCGGCGTCAGCACGCTGACCGCGCCGGAGGCCGGCAACGACCAGCGGTTCCCGCTGCAGCGCCCGATCGAAGTGGATTGGACGTCGCCGGTCACCAGCAAACTGCTGCTCGAAGGGACCGCGATTCACCGCATCGAGCGGTGGGGTGCCATGGATCCGTCAACGCTCGCGCCCGGGATGATATCCGCAATCGACCAGGGGCCCGGCGCGTATCGGCCAGGCATGACGTATCGCGGCGCGGCAACCTACAGCAACAACATCAACGAGACGTTCCACTGGCGCTTCACCGCGTCCTACATCAGCGGCGCCCACGCACTCAAGATGGGCGTCAACGACGCGTGGGGATACTCCGACGCCACGACCTACACGCGCCAGCCGATTCAGTACACGTTCTTCACGCCGGTTGGCGCGGCGCCCACGCCGTCGCTGGTCACGGAGTACGTAACGCCCTATACCACCAGCACCAACGTCGCCCACGATTTCGGCCTCTTCGCGCAGGACAAGTGGTCGAGAGGCCGTTCCACGATCATGCTGGGCGTCCGCTACGATCACGCCGGCAGCTTCTATCCGGCGAGCACGCTGGGACCGACCACCTACGCACCGTCGAGGAATGTGAACTTCCCGGAGTCCCAGCAGGTGAGCTGGTCCGATGTCACGCCGAAGATGGGGTATGCATACGACCTGCGCGGCAACGGCCGGACGGCGCTCAAGATCAGCCTCAACAAGTATCTGCAGGGCTTCGGCACGTCGTTCGCCATCGTGCCGGACCCGAACCCGGTGTCTGCCGCGGTCGGCTTTGGCAACACGACGCGGACGTGGGACGACCGCAACCACAACTACATCCCGGATTGCGATCTCTCGAACCGGACGCCGGGCGCGAACGGAGAATGCGGAGCGCTCGCGAACCCGAACTTCGGCTCGAACGACGTTGCGGCGCTCCTGGACCAGCTCAAGTTCGATCCGAATTTCCAGACTGGGTGGGGCAAGCGCGGGTACAACTGGGAGTTCTCGGCCGGCGTGCAGCACCAGCTGAGTCCGCGGATGGCGCTGGACATCGGCTTCTTCCGCCGTTGGTACGGCAACTTCCAGGTCGTGGACAACCAGGCACTCAACACCGCGACCGATTTCAGCTATATCAACATCCCGGTCCCGGCGGATTCGCGCTTGCCGGGCGGCGGCGGTTACACGGTGACGGGCTTCCCCGTCGTCAAGCCGTCCGTGGGTTTCGGCGGGTTCGTCACAAACGCGAACGTCGTCAAGCTGTCGGACGACGTCGGGCGCCAGACGCAGCATTGGAACGGCGTGGACCTCAACCTCAACTGGCGCCTGCAGGCAGGCTTCTTCGCGGGGGGCGGGTTCAGCACGGGGCGCACCTCCAGCGATAATTGCGAGATCATCGCGAAGCTGCCCGAGGTGGCGTACGAGAGCAATAACTTCTTCAGCCCGTTCTTCTTCACCACCATCCCCACTCAATACTGCAAGCGGGACGGTGTGTTTCTCACCCAGGTGAAGGCGAACGCAGGTTACAACATCCCGAAGATCGACGTTTTGTTGGCCGGCACGTATCAGGACCTGCCCGGTGTGAACGTCGAGGCCCGCCTGAACGCGCCCTTCCTGCCCGGTGTCGGCGGCCTGCAGATGCTTCCCGGCCTCAACGGCTACCACATCATCGAGCCTGGAGAGGAGAACGGCGGCCGGCTGCATCAGCTCGACCTCAAGTTCTCGAAATTGATCAAGGCCGGACGCACGCGGACTCTGATCGGCCTGGATATCTACAATACCTTCAACTCGGACACGATCACGGGGCAGGACAACGGTTACACGCCGGTTCCCGGTGGAACAGCCGTGTGGCAGGTGCCGAACCTGATTCTCCAGGCGCGGTTCATCAAGATCAGCGCGCAGTTCGACTTCTAGTGCGATTCTGAGGGCAGGTAGGTCGGGTAGGTCGGGTGGGCCGGGTGGGGAAAACCTACCCGACCCACCAGGCCTACCTGACTCACCCGGCCCCTCAACGTGTAGGCCGCGGATGAAACACCGGATCGTCGTCGGGCCACGGTGTGCGGCACGGCTGGCGGTTCTCGTAGAGCTTCAGATTTTTCTGGAGGCGCGGCATCAGGTCTTCACGGCCTGATTGCTGCGCGGCGGTCATTGCCTCGCGCTGCCAGTTTGCGGCCTCTTCGTATTCCCCCAACTCCGCCAGCGTCATCGCCATCGTCTGCCTCAACTCGAGCGTGCGCTGCACCTTGAGCAGGCCCTGCACGATCGCCATCGCCTGTTGACCATCGCGAACGTGCGAATCGGGCGCGGCCGCGAGCAGCCGTGCGAGGGCGTGCGACAGGCCGGGCTGATCGGGAAAAGTCTTCGCCGCATCGGCCAGGCGATCGCGGGCTTCCTGAAAGCGCCGCAGGCGCACGAGCGCCATGGCGTAGCCAAACCGCGCCTGGGAGATCGCGGGGCCGGCCTTGATCACCTCGGCGTAGTGCGGCAGCGATTCCTCCATTCGCCCGTTTCGCCGCAGCGCATCGGCTAGGCTCATGCGCGCTTCGAGCGATGACGGGTCGCTCCTGACGGAAGCCGAGAAAGCCTCGATGGCTTCGCGGTCGCGGCCCGCCGCCTCCATCACGATGCCGACGCCGTAGTGGGCCTTGGCCAGATCGGGTGACAGCCGGACGGCGGCCTGAAACTGCTCGAGGGCGCCCGCGGCGTCGCCGGACTCGAACAGCGCGGTGCCAAGGTTGAGCCGCGTGAACGCGTTGTCTGGCGCCGCCTGAATGGCCTGGCGCAAGTACGTGACGGCCTCGGGCCACTGCCTTTTCCCGAGGGCTTCGGCGCCGCGGACCTCGGCGGCTGCGGCGTTCTGCAGGAGCCCACCGACCTGCTGCATCAGCGGATCGGCCGGAGGCACGTCCACGTTGCCACGCAGACGCATCTGCGCCTCGGCGCGCGTTGTGTCGCCCAGGCCGCGGTAGGCGAGCGCCAGCGGATAGTGAATGCTCGACGAGGCGGGCCGCAGTGTCAGCGCGGCCTCGAGGTTCTTCGCGGCGGCTGCGTAGTCCCGGCCCTCGAGTTTCGCGCGGCCCAGCCGGTAGAGGACGGCGGCTTCGCGCGGCTGCAGCGCCAGCGCTTTCGTCAGAAGCGATTCCGCGGTGTCCGCGCGTCCCTCGACGAGGCGCATCTCGGCGAGCCACACGAGGCTCGGGACGTGATCGGGCTGCAGCGCCAGCGCGCGTTCGAACAGCGCAGCGGCTCTGGCCGGATCGTTCTTCATTCGCGCGACGTGGCCGACGTAGTAGGGCCAGCGCATCTCGTTCGGCTCGAGCACCTGCGCGTTGCCGAAGCAACGTTCGGCCTGATCCTGGAACTCGGTGGCCATGAACAGCCGGCCCATCTCGCCGTACGCCGCGGCCAGCGCCGCCGGAGGCAAGCCAGGACTGCCAACCTGCTGTTGCAGCGCGGCATATTGTTCGCGCAACTGTGCCTGGACGGGCGCGGCCGCCCTGGAGATATCAGGCAACTCGACGGCGCGAACGCCGGCGTCTTTTTTCGCTGGCGGCTGCTGCGGCTTGCCCCCGCAACCGAGGACGAAGACGAGCGCGAGCAGGCCGGGCCGCAGGACGCGGGTCACGCCTGGATCCCCTTGCCCTCGACGATGGTGACGTAGCGATCGATCGGGACGTTCGTGAACCGCTCGGTCTTCGCCGCCGGCGCGGGCCACGTGACGTCCAGCCAGTCGAGCGCGGTGGCGCGGCCGAGGCCGAGCACTTCGCGGGGATCGTGCGACGACAGGTAGCTGCCGCCGGCGTTCTTCTGCCTGGAACGGCGGACGCCGCCTGCCGACCAGGTGAGCTTCGCGCCGATCGCGTCGCGATTGCAGCGGACTCCCTGCAGCCTGACGCCCGCCCAGTGGTTTCCGGCCGGCGCCGAGTTGCGCAGCAGGACGGGCGCGCCGCCGTTGCAGCCGACGAGGACGTCCACGCGCCCGTCGTTGTCGAAGTCGCCGACGGCGAGGCCGCGCGCCGCGAACGTCTTTGCGAACGCGGGCCCGGCTTCGCGGCTCACGTTGCGCAGCCGCCGGCCGTCGTGGCGGAACAGCAGCAGCGGCTCCTTGTAGCTGACGTCGGGCGCCCTCAAGGCGATGGTGTCGTCCGGGTGACCGTTCGCGATCAACAGGTCCACGAAGCCGTCGTTGTCGAAGTCCGCGAGCTTCGCGCCCCAGCCGCTCAGGAGCCGCGTGGCCTGTGCGAGGCCGTGATCAGGCGCGCCGTCGGTGAAGAACGCGCCGGCGTGGCTTTCGTACAGCGAGAACATCTCGTGGTCGATGTTGGCGATGAACACGTCCTGCCAGCCGTCGCCGTTGAAGTCCGCCGCGTCGACGCCCATGCCCGAGCGCAGGTTGCCCGAGGCGCTGAAGGCCATCCCGGCCACGACGCCGTTTTCCCGCCAGACGTCCTTCCCGCGGTTGAGGAACAGGAAGTTCGGCGCCGTATCGTTGGCCACGATCAGATCGATGAGGCCGTCGTTGTTGATGTCGGTCGCGACGACGCCGAGCGCCTTGCCGGGCGTGCGCCCGATGGCCGTCTGGCCGCTGACCTGGCGGAAGGTCCCGTCGCCGTTGTTGTGGAAGAGCGCGCTCGGCGTCGGCTTGAAGAGGTGCGGGATGCAGTAGTGGTAGTAGAGGCTGCCGTCCTTCTTCTTCTCCGCGCACAGCAGGCCCTGGCTCAGTTGATATTGGACGTAGCTGCCGACGAACAAATCGAGCCGGCCGTCGTTGTCGTAGTCGAACCACACGGCGCTGGTCGTCCAGGCCGGCATCCCCGCTGCCGCCTCGAGCCCGGCCTTCGCCGTCACGTCGGTGAACGTGCCGTCACGGTTGTTCCGATACAGAATCGATCGGCCGTACGCGGTGACGAACATGTCGGGAAAGCCGTCGTTGTCGTAGTCGCCGACGGCCACGCCCATGCCGAACGTGCCGCCCGCCACGCCCGCCTTGTCCGTGACGTCGGTGAACGTGCCGTCGCGGTTGTTGCGGTAGAGCGCGTTCCTGAGCGGCCTGGCCGGTTTGTAGAAATCCGACGGCCCGCTGTTGACCAGGTAGAGGTCCATCCACCCGTCGTTGTCATAGTCGAGGAACGCGCAGCCGGGGCCGAGAGATTCGGGGAGAAAGCGTGCCGGCGACATCGCGTTGTCATGGACCCAGGTGATCCCGCTGACCGATGGCGGCACCTCCGTGAAGAGCGGCGCGTCCGCGGCGCCGGCCGGCCACCCGGCGACGACCGCCGTTGCGCCGGATCCGAGCAGCGTTCGCAGGAAGCGCCGTCGCGACGTCATCGCGCGCGGCCCTCCGCCAGCGTCGTGTAGCGATCGATGGCCACGTTCGGAAATTCCTCCGTCCGGCCATCCGGCCACGTCACGCGAACGGTCGGCGCTTCGGTTGAATCTCCAAGCCCCGCGAGCACGCGCGGATCGTTCGCCGACGCGTAGCTGCCGTCCACCCGCGCCCGGCGCCAGAGAGTGGGCCCGGTTTTCCGTACGATTGCGACGCGCGCTCCCTGTAGGGCGGCCCTTTCAGGGCCGCCGTTTTGGCGGGGCTGAAAGCCCCGCCCTACGTCAGGCACAAGCCGGAGGCCGAGCCAGTGCTTCCTGTTGCCGACGTTGTTCAGCAGCAGCCGGACAGGACCGTTGTTGTTCGAGATGACGATGTCGGTGTCGCCGTCGTTGTCGATGTCGCCGAACGCCGCGCCGCGGCCGACCTCGGAGAGCTGGAACGCGGCGCCGCCGGATGCCGACACCTCCTCGAAGCGTCCGTTGCCGAGATTGCGGAACAGCTGCTTGCGCTGGTGAAGCGGAAACGGATCGCGCGCGTCTGCCAGCGCCTGGATCGTCTGCACCGCGCCGTTGACCGTCAACAGATCGAGCCACCCGTCGTTGTCGTAGTCGAACCAGGCGGTGCCGAAGCCTGTGAAGCCGAGGCTGGCGGCGGCGATCCCCGATCGCGCGCTCTGATCGGTGAACGACCCCATCCCGTCATTGACGTACAGGTTGTGCCCTTCGCCGGTCTGTTCGGTGATGAAGAGATCCTCGTCGCCGTCGTTGTCGAAGTCGCCGGCGTCGGCGCCCATGCTCGCTTCGGCCTTGCCCTCCTGCGTGAGCGCCGCCCCCGCGAGCAGCGCCGTGTTCCTGAACGTGCCGTCGTGCTGGTTGATCCACAGCTGGTTCGGCTGGCTGTCGTTCGCGACGTACAGATCGACCCAGCCGTCGCCGTTGAAGTCTGCCGCGCTCACGCCGAGGGCCGGGCCGAACTCGCTGGCGATGCGGCTCCTCGCTGTCACGTCGGCGAACGTGCCGTCGCGGTTGTTGTGGAACAGGCGGCCCGGCAGCGGCTTGTAGGTGTTCGGCGTGCAGTAGTCGCGGGCGCCGGACGGGCTGAAGCACGGCGTGGCGCCCTCGACGGTGTAGCGCAGGTAGCTGCCCACGTACAAATCCATCCAGCCGTCGCGGTCGTAGTCCACGAACACCGCGGACACGCTCCACCCGGTCATGGACGTGCCGCTCTTCTTGGTCACGTCGGTGAACGTGCCGTCGCCGTTGTTGCGGAGCATCTGGTTCGCGCCGAAAGACGTCAGGTACAGATCGATGAAGCCATCATTGTCGAAATCGCCCGTGCCGACGCCCATGCCGTACCCGGTCGCGGCGATGCCGCTCTGCGCCGTCACGTCGGTGAAATGCAGCGACCTCGTGCCATCTGGACGGACCTCCAGGTCGTTCCGAAACAGCCGGCCGGACAGCGGCGGCGGCATCCGCGGCGGAAACAGCGCCTGGCTGATCGTCTTGCCCGCGCCGAGCATTTGTCCCTGCGGCACGAAGACGTCGAGGTCGCCGTCGTTGTCGTAGTCGAAGAGGGCCGCGCCCGGTCCCAGGATTTCAGGCATCAGCAGATCGCCCGACATGCCGTTGAAGTGCGCGAAGCGGAGGCCGCTCGTCTCCGCCGCTTCCGTGAACCACTCGGGTGCGCGCGCGGCGCTCGTTTCACGCGGTTGCCCGGAGCCGCCGCATCCCCACGTCAGAACGCAGGCAACCGTGAGCACCGCCAGCGTGCCGTCGCGCATGCCGGGGGATATCATAGTGGCGAAGCGGCGTCCGCGGCATTTGGTTCGGGTAAGATAACTGGCTGAGCAACAAGGAGATCCTGCGTGAGAACCGTGATCGCGAGCGCCGTCGCCGTCCTGATGATGAACATCATGACCGCCAGTCCAGCAGTCGCCCAGACGGCCCGGCCCGACACCAGACCCGCGGCCCCGAAGGCGCCCGCGAAAGCCTACAAGGCTCCCCGAACGCCGTGGGGGGATCCCGATCTGGCCGGCGTCTACACGAACAACGACGAGAGCGGCATTCCGCTCGAGCGGCCCAGCACGTTCGCGGGCAAGAAGCTCGATGACATCAGCGATTCAGAGCTCGAGGAGATCAGGAAAGAGCGCAACGATCAGGCGGTCGCGCGAGCGCCCAACCTTGGTGTGCTGCCCGGCAGCAACCCCGTGCACTGGTTCGAGAATTTCGGCGCGAAGAACAGCCGCGCGTGGCTCGTGGTCGATCCGGCGGACGGCGTGGTGCCGCCGCTCGTCCCCGAAGCGCAGAACCGGCGCCCACCGGCCGGCGGCAGCAGCTTCGGCAACGGCCCGTTCAACACGTACCTGGATTTCAGCCTCTACGACCGCTGCATCTCGCGCGGCGTTCCCGGCTCGATGATGCCGGCCATTTACGGCAATGCGTACCAGATCGTGCAGGGACAGGGCTGGGTGGGCATCCGCTACGAGATGATTCACGAGGCGCGCGTCATCCCGCTCGACAACCGTCCGCACCCGAGCAGCAGGATCCGCTCGCTGATGGGCGACGCGAAAGGCCACTGGGAGGGCGACACGCTCGTGGTCGAAACCACGAACTTCGATCGCCGCATGCTGTATCGAAACGCCAGCGAGAACCTGAAGATCATCGAGCGCTTCCGGCGCGTCGCGCCTGATATGGTCGAGTGGTCGGTCACGCTCGACGATCCGCAGACGTGGACGCGCCCATGGACGTACGCGATGGATTTGACAAAGAAGGACGACAGCCAGCAGCCCTTCGAGTACGCGTGCCACGAGGGCAACTACGGGATGCGGAACATGCTGAGCGCCGCACGCGAGGCAGAGAAGGCGGCCAAGTAGAGGCTGGAGGCTGGGGGCCAGGGGCTGGGGACGATCGTAGCGTCCGGCTTCAGCCGGACGACAGGAGGCTCGATGCGACAGCAATGGCCGGCCGTGCTTAGTAGCGTGCTTGCGCTGACGATTGTGACGGTCGGGGCGCAAACTCCTGCGAGGCCCGGCGCCAAAACCTACAAGGCCCCACGCACGGCCTGGGGCGACCCGGACATCTCTGGCAACTACACCAACAAGTACGAGCAGGGCACGCCGTTCGAGCGGCCGCCCGAGCTCGAGGGCCGGCGGCTCGAGGACATCAACGCCGCGGAGCTCTCGAAGATTCTGAAAGATCGGCAGACCAACTCCATCGAGCGCGCGCCGTTTAACGGCGGCGACCCCGAGGGGCGCATCGGGGGGCCGGCCGAGTTCCGCGACAACAACGAGATCCTCAAGGGCACCTCGGCGTGGTTCGTCGTCGATCCGCCGGACGGCAAGATCCCTCCGGTGACGCCCGAAGCGCAGCAGCGCATCCGGACGGCGCGCCGCGGCGGCAGCAGTTTCAGCAACGGCCCCTTCAACAGCCAGGACGATTTCAGCCTCTACGATCGCTGCATCACGCGCGGGTTCCCGGGCTCCATGCTGCCGGCCATCTACGGCGACTCGTACCAGATCGTGCAGGGGCAGGGCTGGGTGGGCATCCGCTACGAAATGATTCACGAAACGCGCCTCATCCCGCTCGACCCCTCGACAGGCTCGGGCCGGCCTCATGTCGGCAGAAGCATCCAGATGGACATGGGCGACGCGCGTGGTCACTGGGACGGCGACACCCTCGTCGTCGAAACCACCAACTTCCGCGAGCGCAGCGTCTATCGCAACGCGAGCGCCGCCGCGCTGAAGCTGACCGAGCGCTTCACGCGCCTCTCGCCGACCCGGCTCGACTGGCGGGTGACCGTGGACGACGCCACCACGTGGACGAAACCGTGGACGTTCGCGATCCCGCTGACCGTCAACGACGATGAGCCGGTGTTCGAGTACGCGTGCCACGAAGGGAACTACGCCGTGCGGAACATGCTCAGTGCTACACGCGCGGAGGAACGGGCCGGCGCGAAATAGAGGTTAGAGGTTAGAGGTTAGGGGCTGGAGGCTGGGGATCGGAGCGACATCCATGCGGAGCTGGTTCGCGCTGATTGCATGCCTGGTTGTCTGGTCCGTCCCCGCTGCCGCGCAGTGGATTGGGTATCCCACGCCCGGCATCCCGCGCACGGCCGACGGCAAGCCGAACCTGAACGCGCCGGCGCCGAAGGCCGCCGACGGCAAAATCGATCTCTCGGGAATCTGGCTGACGCCGAGCGGACGCTGGCTCCAGAACCTGGCGGCGGACGGTGTCGAGGTCCCGTTCAGGCCTGCCACGAAGGCGCTGTACGACGAACGGCGGGCGAACAACGGGAAGGGCCGGCCGTCCGAGCGCTGCATTTCCCACGGCGTGACGGATTTCGACGCGCTGGGCACCCCGACCAAGATCATCCAGACGCCCGCGGTCACCGTCGTGCTGTTCGAGGCCTACAACCACTATCGCCAGATCTTCACCGACGGCCGTCCGCTGCCGGCGAATCCGCAGCCGGCCTGGCTCGGCTACTCGGTGGGCAAGTGGGAGGGCAACACCTTCGTGGTCGACACCGTAGGGCTCAACGACGTGACCTGGCTGGACGATGGCGGGCTCCCGCACAGCGAGGCCCTGCGCGTCACCGAGCGGTTCACGCGCCGCGACTTCGGCCACATGGAGATCCGGATCACCATCGACGACCCGCAGGCGTACACGAGGCCGTGGACCGTCACGATCCCCAAGAACCTCGTGGCCGACGACGAGCTGATCGAGTTCATGTGCGAGAACGAAAAGGATCTCCCGCATATGGTCGGCAAGTAGCGCCCGTTGTATGCTTGCGGGCGGTTAATCCATGCATTCTTTCGGTAAGTTCGACGCGAGCGCCCTCGGCGCCCACCCGGTCTTTGCCGGCCACAGCCAGGGCTACACCCACGCCTGGCTCGTCAACCACACGACGGGCTCGGTCCACACCGGCCTGAGCATCGACGAGCTCGCTCCGGGCGGCGCCATCGCGCCGCACGTCCACTCGTTCGAGGAAGGCTTCTACATCCTTTCGGGCGAGGCGATCGTCGCCATCAACGACCAGACCTACAGGCTGCGCAGCGGCGACTACGGCGTCGTCAAGGTCGGAGCGCTGCATGCGTGGCGCAATGCCGGATCGACGCCGGTTCGCTGGTTCCAGATGGCGGCGCCCCAGCCCAAGGCCGCCGGCAAGGAGCGCGACACGTTCTTCCAGAAAGGCGGCGCCGCGCCGGCCGATGGGCCGCGGCTCGATCTGAACGACCTGCGGGGCAACCTGCTGGGACACTTCGATGCCGGCCAGATTCCGCCGGTGGCCGAGCGCACGAACGTGGGGCCGGGGCTCGAAGGCGTCTTTCTGAAGTGGATGATCGACGAGCACTTCGGATCGCGCCATCACCGGATGCTGTTCATCGAGTACCAGCCGGGCGTCAGCATCGCCCTGCACGACCACACGTTCGAGGAGGCCTATTTCATCCTCGAAGGCGAGGTGCAGGGCACCATGGACGGCCAGACGTATCTCGCGAAGCCCGGCGACGTGCTCTGGACCAGCGTTGGCTGCGTCCACACGTTCGTCAACGTCGGCACGACACCGGTTCGCTGGCTGGAAACGTTTGCGCCGATCCCGCCCGCCGAGAACGTCTTCCGGTTCATGCGCGACTGGGACAAGCGGCAGAAGGAACTGGAGGGATAGCGGTGGCGGTCAGCAAACTCACGATGACCGACGAGCAGCGGAAGTCGGTCGCGCTCGAGTACCTCAAGGCGTTCGACAACAAGGGCGTCACCTCGACCGGCGCCAGCATCCTGGATCTCTTCGCCGACGACGCGCAGGTGTTCTTCCCGAAGTGGGGGCTGGCGAACGGCAAGCAGCAGATCGGCCAGCTCTTCACGGACTTCGGCGGCAACATCAAGAGCATTCTGCACGACTACGCCACGTTCAACTTCATCATGACGGGCACCGACGTGTTCGCGGTCGAGGGAACGAGCGCGGGCGTGCACAAGGAAGGCCCGTGGCGCGCGGGCGTGTCGCACGCCGGCCGCTGGTGCGACGTGTTCGAAGTGCGCGACTTCCTCATTCAGCGGTGCTTCATCTACCTCGATCCGGATTACGCCGGGCTCGACACGGCGCGCTATCACTGGCTCTCCGCCGGCGGGCGCGACGCGTCGAAGCCGATGGGATAAATAGGGCAAAGGGCAAAGGGCAGAGGGCAGAGGGCAAAGGGCTCAACCATGACACTACGAGTGAGTATTGCGACGGTCGTCATCGCCGGTTCGTGTGCTGTCGCGTCGGCGCAGGCGCCGGATGGCGCGGCGGTGTACCAGAAGACGTGTGCCACCTGTCACGCGAACCCGGCTCCCGACACGCGCGCGCCCGGTCGCGAGACGCTCGGTCAGTTTTCGCCGGAGGCCATTGTCACGGCGCTGACGACCGGCAACATGTTCCGGCAGGCGAGCGGACTGAGCGACGCGGAGAAGAAAGCGGTTGCCGAGTTCCTCGCGGGCCGCGCGTTCGGCACGGCGCCGCCGCTCTCGAATGTCGGCCGCTGCACGTCGCCGGCGCCGCCGATGACCGATCCCGGCAAAGGATCGAACTGGAACGGATTCGGCGGCACGGTCACGAACACGCGCTACGTGCCCGCGGACAAGGGCCGTCTGACCGCGCCGCTCGTGCCCCAGCTGAAGCTGAAGTGGGCGTTCGGGCTTCCCGGCGTGACCTCCGCGCGGTCGCAGCCGACGGTTGTCGGCGGACGCCTGTTCGTCGCCAGCGAGAGCGGCGAGGTGTTCTCGATCAACGCGAAGACCGGCTGCACCTACTGGGCGTTCCACGCGCAGTCCGGCATCCGGAGCGCCGTGTCGGTTGGCGCGTACAAAGGCGAGAGAGGCACCGCGCCGTTCGCGATCTTCTTCACCGACTTCGAGGGCACCGCGTACGGTGTCGACGCCAATAGCGGCAAGCAGCTCTGGACGCGCAAGGTCGAGGATCATCCCCTGGCGCGCGCAACCGGATCGCCGGCGTATTACAACGGCCGGGTCTACGTCCCGATGGCCGGGATCGGCGAAGAGGCGGCGGGAGCCCGGCCGAACTACGAGTGCTGCACGTTCCGCGGCAGCGTCACGGCGCTCGACGCCAACACCGGCGCGGTCGTGTGGAAGACGTACACGATCGCGGACGAGCCGAAGAAGCGCGGCCTCACGAAGGAAGGGGTACAGACGTGGGGGCCGTCCGGAGCCGGCATCTGGGCCGCGCCGACGATCGACGCGCGGCGTCGCGTCCTGTATATCGCCACCGGCAACGGCTACTCCGACCCGCAGCAGAAAACGACCGACGCCGTCCTGGCGATGGATCTCGACACCGGCATGGTGAAGTGGGTCGCACAGCCCGGCGTGCCCGACGTCTGGATGATGGGCTGCCAGGCCGAGAACCCCGACAACCCGCGCTGCCCCGCGAAGCAGGGGCCCGACCACGACTTCTCCGCCTCGCCGATGCTGGCGAAGCGCACGAACGGGTCGGACATCCTCGTCATCCAGTCGAAGTCCGGTATGGCCTATGCCTTCGATCCCGACAAGGCCGGCGCGCTCGTGTGGCAATACCGGACGAGCGAGGGCAGCGGCCTCGGCGGGCAGTGGGGCGGCGCCGTCGACGAGAAGAACGTCTATTTCGGCGTCAACGGCACGCTGTCGAAGACGCCGGGCGGCATGCGCGCCGTGAAGATCGACACGGGCCAGGAAGTCTGGTCGAAGGCGCCCGCCGACAAGCTGTGCGGCACGGGCCGCGGCTGCAGCGCCGCGCAGGGCGCCGCGCTGACCGCGGTTCCCGGCATCGTCTTCTCCGGGTCAGGCGACGGCGGCATCCGCGCCTACGCGAGCGACGATGGGACGATCGTGTGGCAGTTCGACACGAACCGGGACTTCGACACCGTCAACGGCGTCAAGGCGAGAGGCGCAACCATGGACGGCCCCGGCGCCGCGGTCGTGGACGGCATGCTGTACATCAACTCAGGCTACGGGGGCCTCGTCGGCCGTCCGGGCAACGTGCTGCTCGCGTTCGGCGTGGATTAGACCAGGGTTTTCGTGGTCTTCGTGGCTTCGTGATAAACAGACGACCGTAGAAAAGCTAATGCCGAAAATGAAGACGCTTGCAGTCGTGATGACCGTGTTGCTGGCATCTGCCCTCGTCTGGGCGCAGACGCCGGCAGTGCCCCCACCGCCGGCGGGACCGGCTCCGAGCGGTGTGATCGTCGGATCGGGGAACTTCTTCAGCCCGATCGTCGGCGACCTCGAGAAGGCGATCGCGTTCTACCGCGACGGCATCGGCCTCGACGTGACCGGGGCGCCGGCCAACGCCGACGCGAACCTGGCGCTGCGGAACATGTTCGGCCTTCCCGACGCGCAGATCCGCTGGTCGATTGGCCGGCCGCCGGCGATGCGCACGGGCGTCGAGATCGTCGAGATCAAGAACGCCGGGGGCAAGCCGCTGGAGCGGCGCATCCAGGACGCCGGCGCGTTCACGCTCATCGTGGTCGTCCGCGACGTGGACGCCGCGTTCGCCCGCGTCAAGCAGTTGGGCGCGCCGGTCGTGACGACCGGCGGCGTCCCGGTCTCGTTCGGCACGTCGCCGAAGGTCCGCGCGGTCATCGTCAAGGATCCGGATGGACACTTCGTTCAGCTGACCCAGCCCGACCCGGTGCCGCCGGCCACCGTTCCGGATCCACCCAATGTCATCGGCGTTCGCGTGCGGCTCACCGTCGAAGATGCCGAGAAGGCGATGCAACTGTACTGGGACGCTCTCGGCGTTCGCGGCCTGACACCCGGAACGTTCAACAGCGACAAGGCCGTCCTCGATCTCCTGGGCGTGAAGGGCGGACAGTACCGCCTGAGCACCGCGCAAGTCCCGACGACAGGCCTCCGGCTCGATTTCCTCGATTTCAAGGGCGTCGATCGCCGGGCCGTCCGCGGCTCGATTCAGGATCCGGGCTCGACGCGCATGCAGCTGCAGGTGCGCGATGTGGACGAAGCAGTTGCCATGCTGAAGCGCGACGGCGGCGCCGTCGTCTCGACCGGCGGCAATACGGTTGAACTCCCTGGGCGCGGCGGCTCCACCACGAAGGTCGCCATCGTCCGCGACCCGAACAACCTGTTCCTGGTGCTCCTGCAGGCTGCTCCGCGGCCTCCGGAGGCCAGGTAGGTCAGGTAGGTCAGGTAGGTCAGGTAGGGCTGGTGGGTCTGGTAGGGTAGGAATCACGTGAACTTTCGCCGTCCCGCTTTACCCACCCGACCCACCCGACCCACCCGGCCTACCCGACCCACCGGGCCTACCCGCCCCACCCGACCTGTGTTCGTCGCGCTCCTCCTCGCCTCGACGACGTTGACGGCGAGGGCCGCCAGCGGTCCGACGCTCACCGAGGTCCTGGCCCGCGTGGGCGACTACGTCGTCCGCTACGAGAACGAGCTGTCCGGCATCGTGGCCGAAGAACACTATTCCCAGATAGGCGACATCTCCGACCGTCCGCAGCTGACGCGCCGTGAGCTCAAGTCCGACCTGCTGCTGGTGCGCGCCGAAGGCGTGGACGGCGAGGGCTTCGTGCAGTTCCGCGACGTGTTCGAGGTGGACGGCGGTGCCGTGCGCGATCGGAGCGAGCGGCTGGTCAAGCTGTTCATGAACCCGTCGGTCGCCGCGAAGAATCGGGCCGGCGAGATCATGCGGGAGAGCTCGCGCTACAACATCGGCAACATCGAGCGGAACGTCAACGTGCCGGTCCTGGCGCTGTCGTTCATGCACCCGCGATACCAGCCCCGTTTCAAGTTCACGATGGACGACGCGAACGCGGGTGTTCAGAAGGGGATGCCGAAAGCGTCCAACTT
The DNA here is from genome assembly GCA_963712905.1 of uncultured Acidobacteriota bacterium. Taxonomy (GTDB): domain Bacteria; phylum Acidobacteriota; class Vicinamibacteria; order Vicinamibacterales; family CAVVIG01; genus CAVQJU01. The sequence continues at coordinate 108,865 of CAVQJU010000009.1, forward strand.
TGCGATTGCGGTCGACGTCCTGGTGCTGACGTTCCGCGAGGTCGGGTCGCCGCCGCTCATCGACGCGCGCGATCGGCGGGGCGTCGCGCGGTCGCAGGGCCGCGTCTGGGTGGAGCCGGACACGGGCCGCGTGCTGATGACCGAGATCACGATCGAGACCCCGACGGTCGACTCCACCATGCAGGTGAGCTACCAGTCCGAGCCGCTGCTGGGGTTCCTGGTCCCGGTGGAAATGCGCGAGCAGTACGTAGCCAAGAAACGGAACTACCGTCTCTCCGGGGCGGCGACATACGGCAATTTCAGGCAGTTTACGGTCAGGACGGATGAAGCGATCGTCCCGCCGAAGGGACTGCCGTAATGGCGGGTAACAACAGCAAACTCGTCTACTCGACCGGCAGCGGCGGGATGTGCCCGGGCTGCGGCTGGCCCCAGCGCGACTGCAAGTGCAGCACGCGCACGGCCGCCGCGTCCGTGCCCGCCAGGCCGGGCGCCATCGTGGCCAAGCTGCGCATGGAGAAGAAGGGGCGCGGCGGCAAGATGGTCACCGTCGTCGACGGCCTGCCGAATAACGCCGCGTTCCTGAAAGATCTCAGCCAGGAGCTCAAACGCGCCTGCGGTACGGGCGGCGCGGCCGGGGACGGCTACGTCGAGCTTCAGGGCGACCTGCGCGAACGCGTGCGCGAGTTGCTGCAGCAGAAGGGCTACGTTGTGAAGGGATGAGGCGTGAGACAGCATCCTCGGCGCGTTACAATAACGGCCCCATGAAACAAGCTGTCATGCTCGTTGCCGCAATCGCGTTCGCGAACTCGGCAGCGGGTCAGAACGCTGATGACTATCGCGGCGGCTGGAGGACGGACAGCGGCGGGGCTCACACGTACGAGTTCTCGATTCGAGGCGCGACGGTCAGGGGGATCTACTGCACGTACTGCGCCGATGCGACGACGCTGGCGTTCGTGGATGGGACGTTCGGACCAGACGGCATCAGGTTCGAGGTGACCCACGTCAAGTCGGACGGGAGCACGGCGTATAAGGACAAGGCGCTCGCGAAGTTCAGCCAGGGGCGCCTGACCGTGACCGGCACGAGCGGCGCCCCGGGAGGCGGCTCGTTCGAACGCGTCCTGATCAAGGATCCGCGCGGCCCGGACCCGATCCCGGCGATGGTGTCCGTTCTCCCAAAGGGGCCGCCGGTGCCGGGCAATCCGCTTCGCCGTAATCCCGACGGCGCGGACGGCCTGCCTTACATTCAGCCGGGTCCGTGGAAGTCGAAGCTGACGGAGAAAGATGTCGTTGGCGTGTGGCTGGGATTCGGTGTCGGCGCGCCCAAACAGTTCTTCATCGTCAAGAAGGTGGGCGGCAAGCTGCGCGGCATGGTCTGCGGCACGTGCGACAACCCGTACACGATGGCGGCGCTCGACGACTTCAGCATCGAGGGCGACACGCTGAAATTCAACATCCTCCACGAGGACTGGGCTGACGGCGAACTGCCGACGTTCTACAAGCACGTCACCGCGCACGTGGGATGGAACGAGATGCGGTGCACGACGGCCGCCGACCACCAGCCGCCACCGCCTCCTCCGCCGGCGGGTCGTGTCCCGGGATTCTCGCTGCAGGGTCCGGTTCCAATCGAGGCCACAGCCGGCAACGCCTGGCCCGAATGGCCTCCGAAAAACACGTCGTCCCCGCGATAGTCGTATGAGGTGGCTTGACATGTGGATCTCACGGCGCCGTGCGGGCGCATCGATCATCGGCCTGGGCGTCGCCTGCGCATGTTTCGCGGCCGCGCTCACCGGTGCCGCTCAACAGACGGTTCCGTTCGAGAACGGGACGCCAATCGCCCCGGCCGGATTCGAGCCGCAGCCGATTCCCGCCGAGGCTGTCGAATTCGACACCGCCGAAGTGATGCGGATCCGCGTCGTGCCGGTCGCGCGCGGCCTGGTCAATCCGTGGAGCCTGGCGTTCCTACCTGACGGAACCCTGCTCGTCACGGAGAAGGAAGGGCGCCTCCGGATCGTCCGCGACGGCGTGCTGGATCCGAAACCCGTTCCCGGCGTCCCTGCAGTGCGCGTCCAGGGCCGATCGGGGCTGCTGGACGTGCTGCTTCATCCGCAGTTTGCCGGCCAACCGCTTCATCTACTTCACGTACCTGAAGCCGGCCGGCGCCGAGCGGCAGGCGGCGCTGACCGTGGCTCGCGGCCGCTTCGACGGCGCCGCGATCACCGATCTCGCGGACATCTTCAGCTCCGGCGCGGGCGTCAGCGGGCCATCGCGGATCGCGTGGGGGCGCGACGGCAAACTCTACATGACGACGCCGAGCAGCGGGAACGGCAGCAGTTCGCAGGATCCGAACAGCTATTCGGGCAAAGTGCTGCGCCTGAACGACGACGGCACGGTCCCGGCGGACAATCCGTTCGTCGGCCGTGCCGGACACAAGCCGGAGATCTATACGCTCGGCCACCGCAACGCGCTCGGGCTCGCCGCCCATCCGGTGACCGGGCGCGATGTGGCAGAGCGAAATGGGTCCGAACGGCGGCGACGAAATCAACCTTCTGAAGCCCGGCGCCAACTACGGCTGGCCGATCGTGAGCCTTGGACGCACCTATCCCGGGCCCCTGGCAGTCGCCGGTGTTCTCGAAGGAAGGGATGGAATCGCCGGTCGTGTACTGGACGCCGTCCATTTCCCTGTCCGGCATGACGTTCTACACGGGAAACAAGCTCGCTAAATGGAAGGGCGACATCTTCGTCGGCGGACAACGGACCGGTGAGATCCCCGGAACAGGCCACCTCGAGCGCGTGCTCGTCAACGACAAGCTGGAAGAGCTCCGCCGCGAGGCGCTGCTGGTGCCGCTGCGGATGCGTATCCGCGACGTCCGGCAAGGCCCCGACGAGCTCCTCTACGTGCTCGTCGATCACGAGAACGGCGGCGTCCTGCGGATCGAGCCGTCCGCAACGCAGCAGAAACCAACGACATCGTCGGCACGGCCGCCACGGTGACACGCAACCGGACCTTCGCAGTACTGACCCTCGCGGCCGGGTGTATCGCGGGAATTGCCGCCCGAGGCGCCGATGCCGACCTGTCCGCGCTGCAGCGACCGGCCTCGCCGGAGCTTTCAGCGGAGGCGGAGCGCATTGCCCGGCTCGAGGCGCTGACCGAGCGCGTCGAAGCGATCTCGGCGATCAAGCGCCTGCAGCATGCGTACGGCCACTATGCGGAGCTGGGCCTGTGGCACGACTTCGCGGATCTCTTCGCTGACACCGGCGTCGGTCACTACGCGCAGGGCGCGCTCGATCGGGAAGGGATTCGCGCGCTGTTTCTGAAAGAGGTGGGAGGCGGGCAACTCGGCCTCAAGGACGGACGCCTCTACCCGCACATCTCGATGCAGCCGGTCGTGACCCTCGCCGCCGACGGCCAGTCGGCGAAGGGCCGCTGGCACATCATGGCGATGCTCGGCGGCTACGGCACTTCAGCCTCATGGGCCGGTGGCGTCTACGAGAATCAGTACGTCCGCGAGAACGGCGTCTGGAAGTTCAAGGAGGTCCGCTACATCCCGCAGTATTCGGGCCGGTATGAGGATCCCGGCTGGAAGGCGACGAACGAGCCGGCGCCATTCCATTTCGAAGCGTCGCGCGTCGGCAAACCGATCCTGGACCTGCCCGCGCCAGCGCCCTCGCCCACGGGACCGCCGACGCTCCCTTTGCTGGGCAGCCGGATGGCGGACCTCGCCGCGCGTGCCCAGCGGCTGAGCGATGAGATCGAGGTCACGAATCTCCAGCACGCGTATGGCTACTACGTCGATCGAAAGATGTGGGACGACGTCACGGATCTGTTTACCGCTGATGGCACGATGGAGATCGGCCTGCAGGGCGTCTACGCAGGACGCGCGAGCATCCGTCGCGGGCTGAACGCGCTCGGCCCGGCGGGACTCGCCGAGGGGGAGATCAACGATCATATCCACCTGCAGACCATCGTGACCGTGCTGCCGGACGGCCGCACCGCTCGCGCGCGCGGCACAGAGATCGGCATGACCGGAACAAACCGGCGGCCGGGCGCTCTGGAGCCAGTCGATTTACGAAAACGAGTTTGTGAAGCAGGACGGCACCTGGAAGTTCACAGCCATGCACGTCTACCCGCGCTTCATCGTCGACGCGGAGAAAGGCTGGGCGAAGGACGCGCAACCCACGCCTGGACCGAGCCGCGAGTTCCCTCCCGACCGGCCGCCGACAGAGACATACGAGGTCTATCCCCGCTTTCACATCGCGCCATTCCACTTCGATCATCCGGTGACGGGCCGCCCTCCGCAGTACCCGGAGGGAACGAAAACGGCGGCTTCTGCCTTCGCGGGTCGCGCTACGGCGGACAAGGCAACAGCGGGGAAGACGGCTGTCGTAAAGACTCCTGCCGCGCTCGCGTCGCTCCTCGCGGAGACGGAACGCTCGGTGGATCGCAGCAAGGCCTATCACGCATCCGAAAACCTCGCCACGGCCTACGGCTACTACGTCGACGAGTTCGCGTGGGACGAGACGGCGGACATCTTCTCGCGCGACGGCTGGAAGGAGCTCTCCTACGTCGGCGCTTACGTCGGCCGGGAGCGGATCCGGCAGTCGCTGAAGCTGCGGTACCCGAATCCCAAGTCGCCGAACTTCCTCACGCTTCACCAGGTCGTGCAGCCGGTCATCCACGTGTCGGCGGACGCGCGAAGCGCGAAGATTCGTGCGCGGCTGTTTCAGTTGGGCGGTCCGGCTGGAGGCGAGGGAACCTGGATTTCCGGGATCTACGAGAACACGTCCGTGGACGAGAACGGAACGTGGAAGCTGTCGGGCATGGACCTCGATTACGTCTGGAGCGCACCGTCGCGCGGCGGCTGGGTTCGCGTCAAAACGCCTCCCACCGCGCCTCAGGTCGCGATGGCCAAGGCGTTCCCTCCCGATCGTCCGCTTCGCGGCTCGATAGCTGCTCCGTTTCCAACCGTGTACGTCGTGCCGTTCCACTACAAGAACCCGGTGTCGGGCCGCGAGCCACCTGTACTGCTGCCGTAGACGTTCCCGCGGGCTGGCCGTACGCATGTGGTGTGCGGGAACTGATCAGCGTCGATCGGCCCGGCCTGCGGCGCAGCTGAACTGCGTCAATACGCGTCATGCCATTTCATCGTGAAGAAAGTTCACGATGTGAGGCTCTTCCCTCGCGATCTCTTCAGCACTGCGCGCCCGCAGGCGCGGCGTATTTCGGTTGTGGCAGGAATAATGCTCCCACTCGAACGAGTGTCGGTAGTTGGAAACTCGTTCAAAGGAGTTGTCATGCGATATATCACCTCGACGATAGTTGCCTGCACGCTTGCCGGCACGGTAGGCGTCTTCGCGCAGGAGCAGGCTCCAGCGCAACCACCAGCCCAGGCGCAGGCGCCCAAGTCAACGCTTACCGGCTGTGTGGCGCAGGCGAAGACGACTGATGGGGGCAGCGTATTTGTCCTGAGCAAGGTCGAGGGTGGGTCGGCAGGGATGCTACCTCCTCAATGGGCCGTCGCAATCAGACTTTGCGGCGAACGTGAACAAGAAGGTCGAAGTGACCGGGCCGGTACAGGAACCGGCGAACGCAGGCAAGGACAGCCCGCCTGATTCGAAAGTCGTGCGCCCGCCGGCGATCATGGTCGAATCCGTGAAAGTCGTGGCTCAGAGCTGCTCCTAGACTACAGGACTCTGCCCCACGTTCGCGTGGGGCAGAGTATTCTCGGGACCCCTCCTTCGCGATGTCACGATGTACTCGTAGGCCGGCCCGGTGATGGCCGAGCCGTTCGGGTTCCTGGCGATCGGCAGCGTGATGGTCGCGTTGAAGTTCGCCGTGCTGGTCCCGGCGGATTTGTCCCACCCGCTCCACACCATCGTGTAACCGCGGGGCATGAGGAAGGCGTTTGCCAGCACCGTCGGGTCCGTGACCGAGCCGGGGTCGTTGCCGCCGGGCATGCGACCGAAGTTTCCCCACGTCTTGCCGCCGCGGTTCGGCGGCTCGTACATCACTTTGTGAGCGCCCTTGCTCAAGTCGATCGGCTTGAGGATGTAGAAATCGAACGAGTATTCGACGTTACCTCTGACATTGCGCGGGGCCAGCTCGATGTCCACGATCCCGGCGTTCTTCGGGTCGGAGGGATCGACCTCTCCGAACGCTTTGCCCACAATTTTCTCGGTACTGTCCGACACCCGGCCACGAGTAGCCGCCGAACGTCGGCGTTTCCGTAGCGGTGATTTGGACCTTGGTGATATGCGCCTGCGCCACAGTCGGCGAGCCGACGGTGGCAAACGCGAGGACGGAGATCATGCAGGGAACGAGTGAGCGCGGGGGCGTGTTCATAAAACCCTCTCTGGCGTGAAGCTGAAGACTCTTGCAGGGGCGCCGCAGGATTCGTGCGTACCGCGGATGTAATTCGCTTCGGGTCCACTCAGGGAAAAGGGTTGGCCGGGCGGTCAGGAGCGCACGCACCTCGTCGGGGGGCAAACAGACATCCGCCAGTCGGGCAGGGCACTTTAGGCCGGTCGCAGGTGTCGTTGACTGGGAGGGCGCCGATCGCATGGTCGAAGCCGATCGCGAAGCCGCGAGTCTCGCTCCTGAAGAAGGGCTTGTCAAGTAAATTGCGGCGAGTGCGCCATTTCAGGAAACGGACGATGGACCCTAAGCCGCCTAGGCGACTCCAGCTTCAGCAGCCGATATCGCACCGTCGCCCGTTCTGGCGACCCCGCTGATCGATCGCCGCAGGCAAACGAAACGGCCCGCCATCAGCACGTGTTTATTTCGGGAAGGAGATATTGTTGCGCGCTCTTAATAGATGATTCCAGGCGCCGGGCTGCGTTAGAATCCAGCCCATGAAAACGCGAATGTTTGTTTTGCTTGCCGTGCTCTTGTCAACAGGCTCCGCGCTTCGTGCCCAGGAACCGGTGGTCGGCGTGAAGGATCCAGAGGCCCTGTTCAAGGATCCGGTTCCGGCGCTCAACCGGAACAAGCAGGCGGCGCTGCACATCCAGCGCGAGCTGCTGCAGTGCGGGCAGTGGGATCGCGCCGGCGAGTGGCTGACCCCGGCCTACCATCAGCACAACCCCAACGCGGCGTCTGGGCTCGATGGTGTCATCACGTTTTTCACGAAGGTCCTGAAGGTCAAGCGCATCGACAAGTGCGACAAGCTGACCGCGGAAATCGTCGCGGTGATGGCCGACGACGAGTACGTCACGGTGCTCACGCCGCGCAAATTCCCGGATCCGCGGACGCCCGGCAAGGAGTACTACACGAGCTGGTTCGATACCTGGCGGTTCGTCAACGGCAAGGCCGACGAGCACTGGGATCCGGCCACGATTGCCCCGCCCGCTCCGGCGGCGAAGTGATTGTCAGTTGACGAAGATCGACCTGACGAGACGGCTCGGGTTCCTCTTTGCCGGCGCGCTGTTGTTCGCACCTGGCCAGTGGTTGAACTATCCGACGCCGGGGACGCCGCGCGGCGCTGACGGCAAACCTAATCTGTCTGCGAAGACGCCGCGTGCCGCCAACGGCAAGCCCGACCTGTCGGGCGTGTGGCGGACCGCATACGGTTCTCCCGAGCAGAACGAGCGCCTGTTCGGTCCCGGCGTGAAGGCGTTCAGCGTGCCCGGCGACGATCCGAGTTCGTTTTCCAAATACTTCCTCGACATCCTGGTGGACTTCCCGCCGGACAGAAATCCCATGCGTCCGGCAGCGGCGGAGCTGTTCCGGCAGAACGCCACGAGAAAGGCCAACAGTTCGTCCGCGCGCTGCCTGCCTCAAGGGCTGCCGCGCACCGACATCAACAGCTACGCGCCGTTCAAGATCTTTCAGACGCCCGGCGTCATCGCGGTGCTCTACGAGGTGGACAACACGCATCGGCAGATCTACACGGACGGCCGCCCGCTGCCGGCCGATCCGCAGCCCACGTGGGGCGGCTACTCAGTCGGCCGATGGGAGGGCGATACGCTGATCGTCGACGCGGCGGGATTCAACGCAGAAACCTGGCTCGACTCCGGCGGCCATCCCCATAGCGAGTCGCTGCGCATTCGGGAGCGGTTCTACCGGCGTGACTTCGGCCACATGGACCTGAGCGTGACCATCGACGATCCCAGGATGTACACGACGCCTTTCACCATCACGGTCACCGAGCTGCTGCAGCCGGACACCGACATCCTGGAGTCGGTCTGCAACGAGAACGAGAAGGACCGGGTGCACCTGGACAAGTAATCCCTTGGGGCACGATGCGCTAGTCCGCCCGCAGCGCCTGGACTGGATCGACGGCAATGGCCCGGCGCGCGGGAAGATAGCTGGCCAGCACGGCAGCGGCGATCGAGCAGCGCCGAAACAGCCGCGTACGTCACCGGGTCGAGCGCGGTGACGCCAAACAACAAAGACGACATCAGACGCGTGAGTCCGGCGGCAGCCACCAGCCCCAGGGCGGCGCCGACCCCAGCCAGCCACAGACCATGGCGCACGAACATCCCCAATAATTCCGCCGGCTGCGCGCCCAACGCCGTCCGGATGCCGATCTCGCGGGTCCTCTGCGACACCACGTAGGCGATCACGCCGTAGATGCCCACGATGCCGATCACCAGGGCCATCCCTCCGGCGATGGCCAGCATCACGAGCGTGAACGACGTCCGTGCCATGGACTGGTCGTAGAGCGCCTTCAGTGTGGTGACGAGGAACACCGGCTGCCTGCCGTTCACGGACCAGATGGCTTGCTGCGCCTCTGCCAGCAAGCCCTCCGTGCCCGCGCGGGTGGAGCGGATCGCGAACATGCCGGCGCTCGACGGCGAATCCGTTGTCGCCGCCCCAGATGTATCGGTCCATCAGGGCCGGCCAGTATGCGAACTCGGGCGGCTTCACCTGCACGCCGTTGTCGTACACGTTTTCGACGACGCCCACGATTTCGCGCCAGGGATCGGCAGGCGCCGGCTTCGCGAATCCGCTTGCCGAGCGCAGCACGCGGATCGCCCCACCACTCCCGCGCCAGATTCTCCGACACCATGGCGACGCGCCGTTTCTCGTACAGGTCGGTCCAGGTAAAGTCGCGTCCCGCCACGACACGCGTGCCCATCGTCTTGAAGAATCCCGGTGCGATCTTGCGGATTTGCCGGATGGCGCGGAACCTGGCCTTCCGCGAGCCTCTTGTCCTCGGCATAGACCGGGTTGCCGGCGCGCCCAGAAACGATTCGAGCGGCGCGGCGCTGCCAAACCCCACCGACGTGACGCCGGGAATGGCGGCGAGCTTATCCAGAATCTCGTGCTGCATCCGCATCACGCGCTCGGGCTCCTCTGCAATCGCCCCCGGGATCATGGAATGCAGTATCAGGATCTCTTCGGGGTGCGTGAATCCCGGCTGCACGCGGCGCAACTGCTGAAACGTGCGAATCATCAGGCCGGAGCTGACGAGCAGCACGAGCGCGAGCGCCACCTGCACCACGACCAGCGTGTTGCGCGCCCGGTGGCGCTCCCGGCCCTGGCTGAACGTCCGGCCGACACCGCGCAGCGCGGTCGCGACACCGGGTCCTGCGTATTTCAAGACCGGTATGACGCCGAAGAGCGCGCCCGACAGCAACGACACACCGAGCGGCGAACGCCAGCACGAACGGATCGATGCCGATTTCGTGCAGCCGCGGCAGGGTGTCCGGACCTTTCGCGACCAGGATCCGCAACGCCGCATACGCCAGGCCGAGACCCAGCGCGCCGCCCAGCACTCCCAGCGTCATGCTTTCGACGAGCATTTCGCGCGCGATTCGTCCCCAGCCGGCGCCGAGCGCGGCCCGGATCGCGAGTTCCTGCTGGCGGGCCTCGGCGCGCACGAGCAACAGATTGGCCACGTTCGCGCAGGCGATCAACAGCACCAGCCCCAGCGTCCCCATCACCACCCAGAGCGCCGTGCCGATGTCTCCGACGATTTCCTGCTTCAGGGGCTGAAGCCTGGGCGCCAGGCGAGCGTTCTGAAATACCGTGCGATCCATTCCCGGCGGTCGGAGGCCACGCATTCAACCAGACGCCCAGCATGCGAGCCACATCGGCGTTGGCCTGCTCGATGGTGACGCCGGGTTTGAGCCGCGCAATACGCCCGGGAGCCGAAGGGTCCCAGAAACTGCTCGTTCCGGTCGAACCGCTGAGGAAGAATCAGTTCCGGGATCGCGCTGAAAACGGAATTCCTCCGGCATCACGCCGATCACCGTGTGCGGCCTCGAATCGATCGTCAGCGTGCGCCCGACGATGGATGGGTCGCCCGCGAAGCGGCGCTGCCAGTAGCCGTAGGTGAGCATGACCGTCTCGGCCGAGCCCGGCGTGTCGTCCGCCTGCGAAAACCAGCGGCCCAGAAGCGGCTTCACGCCCACGGCATCCAGGACGCCGTAGGTCACGAAGAGCGCCCGAGGCATCTCGGGCTCGGCAATCCCGGTGACGCTTGCGCCGTCCGACTTCCACAATCCGAACTGCTCGAAAGGTCCGGTTCTCCTCGCGGTACGTGAAATACATGGAAGGAGAACACCCGATGCTGCCGGGGACGCCCGGCAACCCGGCGCCGTGTGCCAGACGCTGACCAGGGCCTCCGCGTGCGGATACGCGAGCGGCCTGATCAAGATGCTGTCAATCACGCCGAAGATGGCGGTGTTCGCGCCGATACCGAGCGCCAGCGTCACGATGACGGCAGCCGTGAAGGCGGGAGCCTTTCGCATGCGCCGGATCGCATGGCGCGTATCGCGCAGGAGCGTTTCCATGAACGGGAGTCCTCTCTGGTCTCGATAGGTTTCCTTGATGGCTTCCACGTTGCCGAACTTCAGCAGCGCCTGCCGCCGGGCTTCGATGGGCGACAGGCCCGCTCGAAGATTCTCTGCTGTCTGCATGGCGATGTGTTCTTCGATTTCGGCCCGCAGGATTTCTTCGTCCCGCGCAGACGTCGCCCACGAGGTCAACCGCCGGAAGAGCCGCCTCAGTGTCTTCATTTCAGGTCCTGCGCCTTCACGGCAAAGAATCGTTCGATGATCGCCGCCGTCTGTTCCCAGCTCCGGGCTTCTGCCTGCAATTGCTTGCGGCCCTGCCGTGTCAGCCGATAGAAGCGCGCCTTGCGGTTGTTCTCGGACGCGCCCCATTCGGACGCGATCGAACCTTCCTGCGCGAGCTTGAGCAGCACCGGGTAGAGAGTCCCCTGATTGACCGTCAGCAGATCCCCGCTGATCTGCTCGATGCGCCGGGCGATCCCGTAGCCGTGCAGGGGGCCAAGCACATCCAGGGTCTTGAGCACCATCAGCGCCAGCGTGCCCTGTCGAACGTCCGTGTCTTTCACGTCTCTGCCTGGCATCTCTCTATTGGGATTCCCACAGGAATAATGACACACTTCCTGTGGGAAAACAACAGGGCGTTTCCGTCCCTCTTTCGAATGGCGTGAGAACGGTCTTGTGTGCGGCGAAGGCGAGGAGGGGTCGGCGAGTTCGGACTAGCTCCCCGTCACCCAGGCGAGGCCATCGGGGCCGGGACCGGTCGAAATCCGGCCGCTGACCTGAAACGTCTTCAGATCGACGATCGCGACACCGTTCTGAGAGCCAACTGCGACAAACGCACGCGTTCCGTCCGGCGACATCTGGATGCCGGCCGCACCGCCGCCGACATCGATCCGCGTGATTTCCTTGCGGGTCGCCACGTCCATCACGATCACGTCGGTGCCACCGAGATCGGAGATGAGGGCGTGCTTCCCGTCCGGGGTGAACTTCAGCCGGTTGGCGCTCCGGAACGCCACCATCAGTGTCTCCGTCGACTTTTTCGCGGCGACATCGACAATCGAGATGCTGCCAGCCCGAGCGTTGGCCACCCAGAGCTCCCTGCCGTTCGGAGACAGATCAAATCCTTCGGCACCGGTGCCGACGGGAACAACGGTGACGTTCCAATCGGTTGCCGACGGCGGGAAGCCGTTCGAGCCGCGACCGGTCGGCCCGCGGCCGGCAGCCCCGGGCGGCGGAGCTCCGGGAGGACCGCCGCGCCTCGCCACAGTGATCTGCTCGAGAATGCAGACAGTCGCGGACGCGACATTCGTCGTGAACAGGCGCCTTTGATCGCCGGACGCGATGACCATGTGCGTGCCGTCTTGACCTGTGCCGATCACCCAGTCGACTTTTCGAGTTGACGGATCGTATCGGCCGACGACCTTAGCGCCCTCTGCCGTGAAGTAGATCTTCCCGCCGGCGATCGTGATGCCATGAGGCCTGCCGAGCGCACCGATATCGATGGGGGGCAGCGCCGTCCTGGTCACGAGATCGACCACGGAAATGCTGTTCGCGAAGCCGTTGCCGGCGTTGTAATTCGTGATGTACGCCAGCTTCCCGTCAGACGAGGCCACCACCTCGTGCGGATCCGGACCCGTGGCAGCCGTGCCCAGCACTTTCAGTGTTGTGGCGTCGACGATTGCCAGCGTGTTGTCGCCCTTGTTGATGGCGAGCAGCAGGTCGGCCGCCGTGGACGTCGACGCGGTCAGAGCGCACGCGAAGAATGCGAGGACGAGATGTGCGAATGATTTCATGATGAATGTTCCCGAATCACTCAAACGAACCTCAGTCCGGCACGTAGGCGATCATCATGCTCTTGAGGGCGCCATACGTGAAGGCCGACGGGTCGCCGAATTCCGGCTGGTATTCCTTGAGCGGGTTTCGCTGCACGGCGTCTTCGGGACCGAGCCCCATGTTCAGATAGCCAATCATGGTCTTGAAGAGCTTCTGATACATGTCTCTGTGGCGCACGATTTCGCTTCCGGCCATCACCCGCCCATTGGCAGGCACGACGCGGGTGTCGGGCTTGACCAGGTCCGCAAGCCGCTCGAGCGCGCGGACGCGGCCGCCCAGCCAGGCGCCGTTGCGGTAGTCGAGCAGCGGCCATTCCTCCGCTGACACGACCCCGCCGGCCGCCAGCAGGTTCATCCCCGGAAAATGGACGAAGAGATCCGAGTCCGTGTGCGCTGCGGGCATGTAACCGTAGTCGATCCGCTGCCCGGCGAATTCCATCGAGCCGTCGCCGCGCGTGGTGCGGGTGGGTCGCGCAGCCTGGGGCAGCGCGGGCCGGCGCCCTTTGAACGTGACCGAGTAGACCGCGTTGGACAAATAGACTTTTGTTTTTTCGTGGGCGAAGATGACGCCGCCCGCGCGACCGACGGCTTCGTTGGCGCCCGTCTGCTCCGGATGCCAGTGCGTGTTGACGAGCGTGTGGATGCGTGGAGAAGATGTCGCGCTTCTGACCGCCGCAAGCAGCGCGTCGGCATTGGCGGCAAGGCCGCCGTCGATCATCAAGGCGCCCTCAGGGCCGGGCATCGCGATCACGTTACATCCCGCACCCTGGAGCAGCGTGGCGCCGCCGAGATCGCTGGTCGAGACGCGCGTCTGGGTAAAACCGGTTGCGGGCAGCAGCGCGCCGCCGAGAGCAGCCGCGCTCAGCTGGAGAAAACGTCGTCGTGACGTCCGCCTGAAGGCGGACGCTACGGCCGTCAGGTCGCCCGCGACGGGATCAGTCGATCGTGCGCTTGTAGACGGGGTCATGAACTGGAGACTCGCCAAGAGGCCAGATGTCTTCCCAGACACCCTGCGGGGGACCAAGGACCGGCCAGACGGCGCTTCGATCCAGCAGCCTGGTCGCGCCCAGCTCGCGGAGCAGCGCCGCTTCCTCTTTGAACAGCGGAGTCTGCAACGCCATGAACGGCATGAATCCCCTGGACTGCGTGTAGTCCAGCGCGGTGAGGCCGTCCTGGTCCACGGCGTTCATGTCGATAGAGAACGACGCGAGGAGCTTGATGACGTCTTTGTATCGCTTGCGGACCGCGTAGTGGAGCGCCGTGCCGCCCCGAATCTCCTCGGGGTGGTTGACCAGCGCAACCACGTTCACGTCGGTGCCGGCCTTCTGCAGCAAGGTGATCAATTCCAGCGCCTGCGGCTCCGCGGCGCGACCGGAGAGCGCGGCATGAATCGGCGTCTGCCGATCCGCCATGTAGACGGTGGCGTCGGCGCCATGCGCGAGCAGGAGCTTCACGACCTCGAGGTCGCCGTTGGTGGCCGCGCGAATCAGGGGCGTGGCGCCCCGCGTAAACGTCGTGTCCCCGCCGCGCACGTTCGCGGGCTTGAACAGCAGCTGCATGTTCGGATCGGCGCCGCGTTCGAGCAGCAGGCTGACGATCGCCAGACCCCTGGTCGTGTTCGTCGGATCGATGGATGCCCGCCCGCCGTCGATCCGGTTGCGCAGGTCCACCGCCGTCAACAGCGGCGCTTCTCCATAGATGTCCCACTGATTGACATCGGCGCCGGCGGCAATCAGCTGCTTCGCCAGGTCCCAGTTCGCGTTCATGATCGCGAGGAGCAGCGGCGAGACGCCGTCGGGATCCGGCAGATCGATATCCGCCTTGTTCTCGAGCAGCACGTGCACGCACGCCCCGCAGTTCTCGCGGGCGGCGTAGAGCAGCGGCGTCAATCCACCGCTGTCCAGGCTCTTGGGACGCCCCTCGGCCGTCACGTGGCGCTGATAGTCGCGGTCGATGGAGCGGGCGTTGACGTCGGCGCCCTTCGAGATCAGCAGCTGCATCATCTCCGGATGCCGCCGCGCGGATGCCCACATCAGCGCGGTCTGTCCGCCCCACGTTTCCCTCGCATCGACGGTGGCGCCGCGGCTCAGCAACAGCTGAGCGGCTTCCACGTTGCCGGTTCGCGCTACCGCCTGGAGTGCGGTTTGCCCGTCGGGATTGGGGGAGTCCACGTTCGCGCCCACTTCGAGCAGCAGCTTCAGCATGTCGGTGTTGCCGACTTCCGCTGCGAGGCTCATCGGCGTGGCGCCGTAGTTGTTGGCCAGCGACACGTCGGCCCCGGCGCGCAGGAGGCGCCTGGCCTCGGCGACGTTGCCCTTGTAGACCGCCCACTGCAGCGGCGTGCTGCCATCGGGATTTCGACGGTTGACGTCGGACGTGCGGGTCGCCTTTTGAGCGCTGACCGTGACACCGAGCAGCAGCGCAACAAGAACGATGTAGTGCAGGCCTCTGCTCATACTTCCGAGAACGCTCCGGTCGTGTCGGCGAACTTCTCGGTCTCGCTGGCCGGCACGCCCGCGCGGTCGAGCATAGTCACCAGGATGTTCGCGTGCGGGGTGTCCTGCTTGTAGTGCAGGTGCTGGTTGCCCTTGAGGCCGCCGCCACGGCCAATCAACGCCTGCGGCAGCGGGTCGTTGTTGTGCGCGTCGCTGTTGGCCATGTTGCTGCCGAACAGGATGATCGAATGATCGAGCACCGATCCGTCGCCTTCTTTCATGTCCCTGAGGCGCTGCACGAACTTCGCGAACACCGCGGTGTGGTAGTTCTGGATCTTTCTCAGGTTGGCCACGCGGTCCGGAAATCCGCCCCAGTGGGACGTCGGGTGGAACGCCTCATGGACGTCCAGGTTCGGGTACGTGCGCATGCTGGCTTCTTCGACCATCTTCATCGTGACCACTCGGGTCCGATTCGTCTGCCAGGCAAGCGCGAACATTTCGAACTGGACGCCGACGAGCTCGCCGAAATCCTCCGGCGGCCCAAGGGGCGCACCGGGCAAATCGACCGACTGTGCGTTTTGCTCGAGCTTCTGCACGCGGAGCTCGATCTCGCGCACTGAGTCCAGGTAGTCGCTCACCCTTGTCCGGTCGGCCGCGTCGAGCTTGCGCGTCAGCTTCGCCGTCGATTCCTTCACGTAGTCGAGCAGGCTGTCCGTCGTCTTCAGAATGTCGCGACGTTCCTCATTTGTGTCGCCCTGGCCGAACATGCCGAAGAACACCTTCCGCGGGTTGCTCTCCATCGGCAGCGGCTGGTTCGGTGTCCGGAACGAGATCATGCCGCCCGGCTCGGCGCAGAGCTCCATCGAGCGGAGCGACGTATCGTTGCCGAGATACTTCGCGGCGATCTGGTCGGCCGTGATGCCGACGCCGGTCTTCGGATCGCGCTTGCGCGGGCTGACGCAGTTCAGCCACGTCTCTTCGATGATGCCGTGCGGGCTGGAGCTTTCACCGCCCTTGTTGCGCAGGCCGCTGACGACAGTCACGTGCTCGCGCATGGACTCCAGGGGCTTGAGGATGAACGGGAAGTCGAAGTCCCGGCCGGTCTGCGTCGGCGTCCATTCCTCCTGGAGCGCGCCATGGGGAAAGTACACGAAGCCCAGGCGCGGGCTGGCCGCGGCGACCGTCTGCGCCAGCGCGGTCCGTGCCGGGATCATCGCGTCCAGCAGGGGGAGAGCGATGGTCGCGCCGGCCCCCTTGAGGACCTCGCGCCGCGACAGATGTTTGCGCGTCAGGAACATTACTAGGACCCCTCTCTCTTACGAAACGCATCGCTCGACACAACGCCGAGGACGATGGACTTGAAGCGGTAGTCGTCGGCCGCCGCCTGACGGACGATGCGGCGGACCGCGGGCATGTCCCGATAGTCGAGGCTGCGGCCGAGCGCGTAGGTCAACAGGTTTTCCGTGAGCGTCTGGACGAACTGATGATCGGGCCGGGCGACGAGCGCGCGGCGCAGATCGTCAGGTCCGCTGATCGCCGTGCCGTCCGGCAGTTGAGCGGCGGGGTCGATTGGCGTGAGCGTGTCCGGGTCGTTCGCCCGGAACTGCCCGACCGCGCTGAAATTCTCGAGCGCGAGCCCGAGCGGATCCATCGCGCCGTGGCACGCGGCGCACGTCGGATTCGCGCGGTGCTGCTCGAGCCTCGCCCGCAGCGTCCGCGCCGGCTGGCCGCGCTTGTTTTCCGGCAGCGTCGGGACGTTGAGAGGCGGCTCGGGCGGCGGCGCGCCGAGAAGGCGATCGAGTATCCAGGCGCCGCGCAGTACGGGCGAAGTGCGATTCGGATACGCGGTCAACATCAGGATGGCGCCCTTGCCCAACAGGCCATAACGCGCCGGGTTGTCGAGCGTCACCTGGCGGAAGTGGCTGCCCTTGACCGTCTCGATGCCGTAGTGCATCGCCAGGCGTTCGTTGAGGAAGGTGTAGTTCGCCGTCAGCAGCGCGAGCGCGCTTCGATCGCTGCGAAGGACGCTGTCGATGAACAACCGCAGTTCTTCCTTGAACATCCCGCGGGGATCCAGCAGCCGGCTCGCCTGCGGGAACTGGGTTCTGTCCGGAGTGATCTCGTCCAGCTTGGACAGGTGGAGCCATTGGAACGCGAAATCGTCACTCAAAGACCTGGCGCGCGGGTCCGCGAGCATCCGGCTCACCTGTCCGGTGAGAACGTCGGGTTTGCTCAGGCGCGAATCGGTGGCGAGCTTCAGCAGTTCCTCGTCCGGCAGGCTGCTCCACAGGAAGAAGGACAGCCGCGACGCCAGCTCCAGATCGGACAGCGTGCGGGTCGCGCTCGTGCCGACGCCTGATTCCGCGCGATAGAGAAAATGCGGGCTCGCCAGGATGGCGCTGAGCGCGTCGCGCACGCCGCCTTCGAAACCTCCGCTCGCCGAGCCCGCTTTGTAGAACGCCATCAACGGCGTGAGGTCTTCAGCGGTCACCGGGCGCCGGAAGGCGTGCCGCGCGAGGTTCGCGACGATCCTGTTCGCGCAAGTCGCCTCGTCGCGTGGTCCGGTGGGCAGGCAAATGAAGATCTTCGCGCGGCTGGCCGACGCGCTCATGCCGGCGACCGCGAGCGGCCCGCGGATCTGCAGGGCATGCGCGGCCTGGATGCGCTCCTGACCGCCCTCGATCGCGATGGTGCGAACACGCTCGTCGCTCTCGGCGAAGCTGCGATGCAGAAAGGTGATCGCCAGCTTGTGCTGGCCCTGCGTGGCGCGGAAGCGGATCTTGCGCAGCCGTCCGTTGATCTCTTCGACGGCGGGATCCAGCCGCTGATCGATCGCTTTGTGGTCGGTCTCGCCGCCGATCGTCGTGCGATAGAACTCTTTGCCGTCGAGCAGGGCGATCACGGTGTTTTCGAATTCCATCCGCGGCACTTCGCGCGCGAGCGCCATGTCGCCGATCGTGAGCTCGTACTCGCCGTCCGCGGGGAAGTTGTGCTCGGCGCTGAAGCCGCCGCGCGTGCCGAACGGCATCCCTTCGATGTAATGCTGCTGCCTGCCGGTGCCGGGGTCGCCGGACGGCGGCAGGGAGATCACCATGTTGGCGGGGTCGCCGTAGGTGATCGTCTCGGCGGGCGCCCTGGGGTTGCCGATCGCCTCGAGCGCGACCGCCCGTGCGGCGTAGATGTACTGATCGACGAAGTTGGGCGAGACCTGCAGGGCGGCGGCGTCGTTGTCGAAATGGCCCTTGACGTTGTCGTCCGGCAGCCACGCCTTCGCGTCGATGTTCAATCCGATCAAATCGCGGACGGCGTTGGCGTATTCCCTGCGATTCAGGCGGCGCAGGGGCACGCGTCCGGGATGAGACACCGTCGCGTGGGTATCGATTTCATTCTCGAGCCACGAGACGAAGTCGGCCGTACTTTGCCGATCCGGGCGCCGGGCGCCGGCTGGCGGCATGAGGCCGCCGCGCAGTTTGCGGATGACCTTCTCGGCGGTCTCGGCATTCTCGCCAGGGGCGTCGAGGTTGAGTTGCGACAGGGCGAGGCCGCCGGCTTTCATCCGATCGCTGTGGCAGCCCAGACAATACTGATCGATAAGCGCGCGCGGCGTCCCCGGCGTCACCCCGGGGGCCTGTGCGTTTGCAGGCGCCGGCGGCGGAGGGGCCGATTGTGCCCGCCCTTCGGACCAGCGATCGTTTGCTACGGCGAGGCAGAGCAGTACCGGCTGCCGTCGCGATTCCGGTTCTCATTCCCTCGTCTCGTATCGTAGCAAGATGCCATACGAAGTCTAGTCAGGGCGCTACGGCCGCGCAAGAGCCTATAACCCTCAGTCCGTTGAACTTATCGCTGACAAAGGCGGTCTCACACCGGGGCCTTCGGCGACGCGATAACCGCGCATACTCTTGCAGGCGTCCAATCGGCAGGGGCACCGTGAAGGGGAGACTATGACCAATCAGAATCGCCGGACATTCCTAGGACTCGCGGCGGCATTGCTGCCAGTCGGTCTCGACGCTCAGACACCCGCCCCGCGACCCGGCGGCGAGCTGGCGCGGCACGCGCTGACGGGTCCACTCGAGGGGTTCGAGGTGGTGCTTGTCGAGTTGAACAACGCGGCCGGCCGCGGTTCAGGCCCGGCGCATCGTCATCCCGGGCCGGTGCTCGGGTACGTCGTGGAAGGACAGCTCCGGTTTGCCATCGACAACCAGGCCGAACGGGTCGTGCCGGCGGGTGGTACGTTCTTCGAACCGTTTGGCGCCGTTCACACGACTGGCGGATCGGCGAAGCCAGACGCCGGCGCGCGTTTCCTGGCGTTCATGATCGTACCCAAGGGAAGTCCGCTGACCGCTCCCGCCTGAGGTGCGACGATGGAACGTAGAGACGTAGAACGGAGAATACTGACGAACTGAGAACTGAGAAGTCGCTTCGAGGCTCAAGTGCTTCCTTCTCACTTCCAGGTTCTCACTTCGCAGCTAGTGCCGAAACTGGCTGCTGACCTCTTTCAGTTCCGTGTCCGCGCTGCAGCTTCCCCGCTCGGGGATGATCGTATTGGCGCTTGAAAGCCGCAAGGTCCGTGAAGGCATGACCCACGGCTTGACCAGGACCTCCGGGTCCTCGACCGTCACTTCGTAGAGGATCTCGTTGCCTTTGCGCGTGAACTTCTCGATGACGCGCATCTGGTCGGAGTGGAAGAAGCCGCCGCGCCCCAGCCAGGTCTCATCGCTGAAGCCGATCGAGTCGAGGACCAGTGTGTCGCCTTCCCAGCGGCCGACGGTGTACCCCATGTACGTGTACTGAGCCGCCCGTTTGGGATCGTGGGGCTTGCCGTCGAGCGGGATCATGCGGAACTCCGCGTACCCGCCGCCGCCGTCGCCACCGCCCCTGTAGAGCATCGTGATGTCGTTCTCGGTCTGGAAGATTCGCGCGGGCGGACCCTGCCTCGGAATTCCGAGCGGGAGGCAGGTCATGACCGGGTCGTACTTGTTCGTCCACTGGTCGAGCTCGATCATCTTGTCCCAGTGCTCGGGCTTGTACAGCGGCTGACGCTGATCGAGCCGGGTTGCCGACATGAACACCCAGTCCTCGCTCTGATTGGTCCACTCCATGCAGTTCTTGGTCTGGAACGGCGTGCACCGCCGGAACATGTCGCCGCCGGAACCCTGCTGACCGCCCGCGACCCCTTGCCAGGAACCTGACAGATCAGGCTTTCCGTTGGCTAACTTCGGCACCGGCGCGTTCGGATCCGCCGGCGGGGGTGGAGGGCCGAATTGCGCTGCCACTGGTGTGGCCCCAGCACCGACCATGACGCTGAGAACGAGTGCCACCATGGTTGCCTTCATTGCAATCCTCGCTTGACGTTACTTACTGGCGGCTCTTCTGCACGCTGTCCGGTACTGGCACGACGACGTACACCTGGCCGATCTCGGTCACCTTCGTCTTCAGGTCGCGAACGACGGTGCCGTTCCGGCGCTCGACGATCGTGCCGGCGTACAGAGCCTCGATCTTGAACAGGGGATTGTTCCAGTCCTCGAAGCTGCCGTAGACGAACTCCGTCGTGTTCGTTCCGTTCTTCACGACCACGCGCTCCGGCAGGAAACCGCTGTCGAGCGTCGCCGTCGCCGTCGCCCCAGGCACTCCCGGGATCGGATACGTGACGACGGCTTTCTCCCCCTGCCACGACAACGTCGTCGTCGCCTTCGCGCCGGCTGCTGCCTGGCGATCGATCAGGACGGCGGGGTTCTGACCGAAGGACTCGGACAGCGGCAGACCGGCCGCGCCGGCGATGGCGGCCTTCGGCGCACCGTGGGGGCTGGCCCAGAGACGGATCCACCGCTCCTGGAACGTGTCGGGCCGTGGCGTGGCCTTGCCCTTGCCGGGAACGATTTCCGCGCCGGGAATGTCTTCGTCCCAGGCGTACTGTCCGCTCATCGTCTCGACGTTCTTGTACACCTGGCCATCCGGGCGCGTGCACTCGATTTGTATCCGGTATCCCGGGACCTGGTAGTTGGCGCTGATCCGATATTTCTGCAGCGCGCAAGGCTGGCCGTTGACCTGGATCGTGCCGCCGTCAGCCTGGTACTCGAGCGTCTTCACGAGCTCGGACTCGTTCCCGCTCCGCAGCATCCCCATGTGCCAGGTCCAGTTGTAGAGGACCGTCTTCAGGTCTTTGGCGCCAGGCGTGGGCGTAAACGCCGGTCCGCGACCGCCGAACCCGCCTCGGCCCTGCGCGCCGGCAGCCGGAGCCCCTGGAGTCGGAGCCGCCTGACCCCGGGCGGTCGCGCTGGTCATCGTCCCCGGGGCCCCCAGGGCCCCCAGGGCGACGAGAACGGTGAACGCACTTATCGCGGGAGATCGTCGATCAACCATGGCCAACTCCGAGGGTATTCCGTCAGTCGCGGCTGTCGCCGAAGAAGAGCTTGATGTCGCGGTCGCCGAGCTGGAGATTTCTGATGAATCCCGCCGGGTTCCCGTTCCTCGCCGGAAGGACCGTCACCTTGAGGATCTCGCCGGGCTTCATGGAGGTCTTGTTGATTCCCTCCCGCGTCAGAGTCGTGATGGAGGCGGTGGTCAGCACCCACTCGGTGAACGTGCCATCCTTGTTCGGAACAGTGAGCTCGATGCTCGCGTGCGGGTTCGTAAAGTTCAACTTCTTGAGCCGGCCCTCCAGGACCACCTCTTTATTCAGGTCGTACACGCCCGCCACCGCATGATGGGCCTGCAGCCCGACGCTGCCGGCCGCCAGGAATCCGCACAATACGACCAGGCGAGCGTTTCGTATCGTCATCGTTGCAACTCCATTGTCTTCCCGGGTGGATCCTAGCAACAGGCGGTTCGACGCTGCAAGCGTTGGTCGGGTCAGGCGCTGCGATCGATCACGTACCCGACCACGCCGACAATCAGCAGCGCAACGACGACGACGACATAAACATTGAACGCCACTATTCCTCAGCGTCAGAAGGCGTGGCCGATGAAGGGAAGCATCCGGCCCCCATAGAGCACGGCGAGCCACGAGAAAAGCGACACGATGGCCATTGTCTTGTCGGCGAGGCTCGCGTTCCACTCGCCATAAAGGGCATTGTCGCGGGGGGCCCAGGCCTTTCTGAACACCGTCAGATACAGAAAGTTCGCGCCGGCGATCATCAGGAACACGACCTTCCAATAGAACGGCGCGCTGTCGATGTACTGCTTCGGCTGCCCGACGAAGAACAGCATCCCGGTGATGAGATTGGCGCCGAAGCCCAGCATGCCCCACGGCAGGAGCCGGTGCACGTCTGCAAACGGGATCTGCTTCATCACCCCGAGTATCCGCAGGTTCACGGCGAGCAGCACGCCGAACGTCAGGGAGAGACCCAGGAAGTGCACGGTCTCGGAGGCAGGCCAGACCCACGAGCTGTTCACCATGACGTAGCTGACTTTCGACGCCGTGAACTGCTCCGGATCGATTGCGGGCGCGGCAGCGCCGGCGGAAAGACCAGCCCGGATCTCGGGATGGCGGATGTCGCCGCCGAGATTCGCCGCCTGAGCCATCACCACAACCGCGACAATCGTCAGTGCCGTCGCGACGGCCACCATGCCTGTCGCGGCGCGCCCTCGACGCCGCGCCTGCCAGAGCGCAACCCAGCCGACGAACCCGGCGAACTCCATCCAGGTGAAGCCAAAGAGCGCGACGTCCTGATGCAGGCGGATTGTCGCCTCCGAGATACCAGGCTGGTCCCGCAGCTTCTGAAAGGCCGCGACGCCAGTCATGTAGGCAGGAAGCGTCAGGACCGCGATCGCAAAGAGCACTTCCAGGCCCACAAGCTTCAACGGCTCGTCGCGCCGGATAAAGGCGACGATGAGAAGTCCCAGGGCGACGACCGCGCCGACCGTCGGCACGTGGTTCAGCAGCAGGTGGAGATGCGCGAGGTTGAAGGATGTGATCGACGGCATGACGCGCCTATGGGACCAGGTAGGCGAGCAGACGGCCCGCGGTGATGGCAGCGGCCCACATGAGGATAGAGGCAATTGCCATAAGACGCGCATTGCCGCCGACCTCGCCATGCTGCGGGTCGCTCTGAAGCACGTACGAGCGGAGCGGCATCAATGTGGCCGCGCTGGCGATGACGAAGGCCATCTTGATGAAAAACGGGATCGCTATCCCCCAGGTGGTCGCGCGCCCGACGAAGAGCAGGACGCCGGTGATGAGGTTGACGACCAGGCCGACCGTCACGGCAGGGAATACCCAGCGGAAGGCGGACAGCGGAACGTTCCGGTTGATGCCGAGCAGGCGGAGGTCGAGCACCCAGCTTGCGCCGACCAGCACCGCCATTCCCATGGTGTGAAGCGTCAGCACCGTCGGCTGAGCCCACACCGAGGGCGACTCATGCACCCAGACCGATAACGGCAGCGATTCGAGCCAGACCAGCACGCCCATAAGTCCGGTGCATCTTACCCTGAAGCCCGGCCAGCTTGTGCGAGGTCAACGCCGGCAGCCACCAGCAGTTTCTTGATGTCCTCGGGGACGGGCGCTTCGAGCGAGAGGCGTTCACCCGTGGCCGGATGCGTGAATGCGATCCGGCGCGCGTGGAGGGCCTGGCGCGGAAACGTCCGCACGATTTCGGCCAGCGCCGCGTCGCCGATTCGCGACCAGCGCGGCGTGCCGTCTGGCGCCGGCGTCAGATACACCGGGTCGCCCACGATCGGCCAGCCGCGCGCCGCCAGGTGCGCGCGGATCTGGTGCCGGCGCCCGGTCGAGAGCCGGCAGCGGACCAGAGACAGCCCGCCCGCGCGCGCCACCCGCACGAACATCGTCACGCTGGGCTGGCCGGCGGCGGCGGACGCGACCATCCGTCGCCGATCGTTTCCGTCGAAGCCCAGCCGAAGATCGATGATGCCCCGGGCCTTTACCCGTCCGTAGACGACGGCCAGGTAGTCCTTCTCGCTCCGATTCGAGCCCAGCTCGCGCTGCAGCGCCGCGTGGACCACCGCGGTTTTCGCGACGATCAGAACGCCGGACGTGAGCTTGTCGAGGCGCCCGACGAGCGAGGGACGCTGACCGGCGGGCCACCGGCGCGCATACAGGCGAAGCGCGCTCATGAGCGTGCCGGCGGCATTCTTGTAGGTGGGGTGTACCACCACACCGGCCGGCTTGTTCACCGCCAGGAGCTGGTCGTCTTCGTAAACGATATCGAGCGGCGCGCTCTCGGTGCCGTGGTCCGTGTCGCCGGGATACGCCACGCTGCTGCGCTCGGCCGTGAGCGTCACCGAGATGGCGTCCCCGTATGCCGCGCGCGCGGACGGGCGCGACACGATGCGGCCGTTGATGCGGACCTGGCCGCCGTCGATCCACGACTGGACGCGCGTTCGGGTGGCGGCCCGCACATCCGTCAGGTGACGGCGCAGCACCAGATCGACGCGCAGCCCCGCGTCGCCGCGGTCGGCCGTCAGCGTGCGGACGATCTCGGGCATCGGCATGTCACACCGCGGAAAAACCGCACGACAAACGTGGCCACGGAGGCACAGAGCTCACAGAGCTCACAGAGCTCACAGAGCTCACAGAGATCAAGTCTTCTCTGTGTCCTCTGTGCCTCTGTGGCTTCGTACGTGGTCAACGCAGACCGGAGGGAAGCCGCGGCGAGGCCAGGAGGCTGACGAACTCGTCCCAGCGGCGGGCGGGCTGCGCGGCGGTGCCCCCGCGCGACTCGACGAACTGCTTCACGAGATCCTTGCCCAGGTTGTAGTTGATCACGTAGCTGCGGTACGTGTCGTAGAAGCGCGTGCGCTGCTCGGCCCTCGCCGGCGACATCAGCGCGTACCGCGACAGCCAGTCCACGGCGCCCGCGCGATCGACCACGCCGTTCAGGTACTTTCGCGCGGCCTCGTTGCCGGAATAGGCGAGCTTGTCGACGAGCGCCTGGACCCGGCCGTACATGGCGGCCTGCGAGGTGTCGAGCCCCGCCAGCGGGTAGAGCACCTCGCGTTCGAATGCCACGCGTTCCTCTCCGGGAAAGGCCACCTCGATGCCGTAGTTGGCCGTGCCCTCGGCGATGAGCGACTGCGGCGAGAAGAGCGCGTACACGGAGAACTCCACCCAGCCGCGATCGCGGACGAGCCGCTGCTCGAGCAGGGCGTTGTAGACATGGTGCCCGGGATAGCCTTCGTGGCAGGCGAGATCGATCGCGCGATCGATGTAGATCGGCAGGTCCGTGTTGACCTGGATGACGCTGCGGTAGCGGCCCTGGTACCAGTTGTACCCGCTCCACGGCTTGTTCGTGACGTATTCGACCGTGAAGCTCTCGGTGTCGGGGAGGCGCACATGCGGCAGCGTGCGGCTGCGGCACTCGGCGATGGCGCGGTCGAAGACCCGCCCCAGCCGATCGGACGGGATCACGAACTTCTGGCGGAAGGCGTCGAATCGCTGGACCAACGGACCGTCGCCGGGGAGCAGCCGCGCCAGTTCGTCGATGGTGGCCTGGAAGTACGAGTCGGGGTGCACGGGGGCCACCGCGTCGTAGAGGGCCTGCGATTCCTCGTCGAACGTCAGCTTGCCGCCCTGGAGCATCCGGACGCGTGCGCGGAGCGAGGCCAGCTGCCGCCGCAGGTACTCGCGCCTCAGCGCGAACAGCGGGTCGCGCTGTTCGGCGGCGGATAGTTCGGGCATGCGGCCGACGAGCCGCTCGGCTTGCGCGTCGATTTCCGCCAGGGAGAGCTTCTGCCGCTCCGCCTCGGCCTTCCACTCGGGCGCACCGAAGAACGAGTCGACGTAGTCCGCGTCGTGCTGGCCGACAGCCAGCACGAGCTTCACGTACTGCTCAGCGATCGTGTTCATCGGTTCCTTTGGGCGATCGACCGGATCGACCCGCTGTGCCGATAGCGTGACGACTCCCAGCAGGACGACGAGGCAGGCGAGGCGCGACGCGCGCATGTGCTCTCCATTGTAGAAGAACAAGGCGCTCCGACAAGTGTGTAGTACCTGAGCCTCGATTCTTACATTGCGTGCGATCGAGGGACGACCAACAACATGTCAGCACGGTCAGAGCTGGCGCGTCGATCGAACGTTTTCCGGCCCCGCCCGCGCGCCACCGCGCGCCATTCGCCTCGAGCCCTACGTCCGTGTATGGCCGCGGCCTCGACGTTACAGATACGTGACGCGCCAGTTCATGTATTCAGAAGAATTTCCCTGATAAATCGTGTGTCGTCGATCCCGACACGTGGATCTTCGTTTGCACTTCGCCGCGTCACACGAAACTCCGCGTCTTGTTGTTTTGCCGTTCGAACAACACGGAGATTCATTCGATGCGCTTCGCGCGCGACGAGAGGGTGAGTGAACAATGCACATGAGATGTGTTCGAGCGTTCCACCGATGGACGGAGCCGCGCCTGATACCCGCGCTGCTGCTGGGTGTCCTGATCTCCGCTACGCCGTCATCGGCGCAGAGTCCGCCGGCCCTGCCCACCGTGGGCGCGGGCGTGCAGACAAGCTACGTGCACACGTCTCCTGAGGGCGGCGACGACACCGACACGTTCCCGCTCAACAGCGTCCGGCTGTACGTGAGCGGCACGGCGGCTCCGAAGATCAAGTACATGTTCAACACGGAGTACGACAGCAGCAATCACATCAACGTGCTCGACGCCGCGGCGCAGTTCGAGATGTCGCCGGCGGTCAACTTCTGGGTCGGCCGCATGCTGCCCCCGAGCGACCGCGCCAACATGTACGGCCCGTACTACGCGAACGAGTGGGCCGTGTTCACCGACGGCATCCAGGACGGCTACCCGTTCGTGTCCGCCGGCCGCGACAACGGGTTCCTGTACTGGGGCCAGTTCAAGAAGGTCAAGCTGTCCGGCGGCGTCTTCGACGGCGCGACGGCGACCGGCACCAGCACCGTGATCACGGCGGGCCGCGCGCAGGTGGACTTCTGGGACGCCGAGGACGGCTACTACCTGAACGGCACCTACTACGGCGCCAAGAACCTCCTGGCCATCGGCATCGCCGGGCAGATCCAGGGGAGCGACAAGTCGGCCTGGAACGTGGATTTCCTGTTCGAGAAGAAGGTGAAGGGCGGCGGCGCGTTCACGGTGGAGAGTCAGTACAACAACTACAGCCAGCTGGGCGGCTACAACGCACGGTACGGCGAGAGCGACGGCGCCTACGGCCTGGCCAGCTTCCTCTTTCCACCGGCGATGGGCATGACCGGCAAGTTCCAGGTCATGGGCAAGTACGCGCAGGCGAACTTCTCCAAGGGCCTCACGCCGCTCGACACGGACTACAACCAGAAGACGACCGAGTTCAACTTCAACTACATCATCAAGGACTTCAACGCACGCGTGATGTTCTTCTACAAGGACACCCGCTTCGACGCCGTCATGAAGAACAACACCCAGGTGGGCGTCGGCATCCAGCTGCAGATCTGAGCGCGTGATCACACTTCGACAACCCAAGGAGCGCAACATGAAGAATACGCAGATACGTCTGGCGGCGTGGGTGGCGGCCGCGGGCCTGGCATTGACGGTGTCGATGTCGGCCCAGGGCACGATCAAGGTCGGTGTCCTCCATTCGCTGTCGGGCACGATGGCCATCAGCGAGACGACGCTGAAGGACACGGTCCTGATGCTCATCGCGGAGCAGAACAAGAAAGGCGGGCTGCTCGGCAAGAAGCTCGAAGCTGTCGTCGTCGATCCGGCGTCGGACTGGCCGCTCTTCGCCGAGAAGGCGCGCGAGCTGCTGGAGAAGGACAAGGTCGCCGTCACGTTCGGATGCTGGACCTCGGTGTCCAGAAAGTCCGTCCTGCCCGTGTTCGAAAAGGACAACGGCCTGCTCTTCTATCCCGTCCAGTACGAGGGCGAGGAATCGTCGAAGAACGTCATCTACACCGGCGCCGCGCCCAACCAGCAGGCGATTCCGGCGGTGGACTACCTGATGAAGGACCTGGCGGTGAAGCGGTGGGTGCTCGAAGGGACCGACTACGTCTACCCCCGCACCACCAACAAGATCCTCGAAGCCTACCTGCTCTCGAAGGGCGTCGCGCCGATCGACATCTCGATCAACTACACGCCGTTCGGCTACTCCGACTGGCAGACGCGCGTCGCGGCGATCAAGCGCTTCGGCTCACAGGGCAAGAAGACGGCGGTGGTTTCGACGATCAACGGCGACGCCAACGTGCCGTTCTACAAGGAGCTCGGCAACCAGAAGATCTCAGCGGAGGACATCCCGGTCGTGGCCTTTTCGGTCGGCGAAGAGGAGCTGTCGGGCCTCGACGCCAAGCCGCTGGTCGGCCACCTCGCGGCGTGGAACTACTTCGAGAGCATCAAGACGCCCGCGAACACCGCGTTCATCGCGCAGTGGAAGGCCTACATCAAGAATCCCAAGCGGACGACGAACGACCCGATGGAGGCGCACTACATCGGCTTCAACCTCTGGGTGAAGGCCGTGCAGAAGGCCGGTACGACCGACGTGGAGAAGGTGCTCGCGGCCCTGCCGGGCCTCGAGGTGCCGAACCTCACCGGCGGCATCGCCAAGATGCTTCCGAATCACCACATCACCAAGCCGGTCTACATCGGCGAAGTGAAAGCCGACGGCCAGTTCGACGTCGTCTCGAAGACGCCGGTGGTTCCCGGCGATGCGTGGTCCGACTACCTGCCCGGCAGCAAGGACATCCAGGCGGACTGGGTGACGCTCAAGTGCGGCAACTATAATTCCAAGACCAAGGTGTGCTCAGGACAAAACTACAAGTGAGATGGCGCGCGGCGGGCAGGCAGCTGCTATGGCTGCTGCTCGCCGCCGTTCTGTGTTCCTCTCCGGCGCTCGCGCAGACCCCAGACGAGGCGTTTCTCGCCAGGCTGGGGGAGCTGCGCGAGGCCAGCTTCGCGGACAAGGAGCAGATTGCCGGCCAGCTGATCGAGAGCCGGCACCCCCGCGCCCACGACGTCCTCTCCGCGCTTCTGGACGATCGGCTCTATTTCCGCTCGTCCGACATGGCCGTCTTCATCACCAAACCGGCCGGCGAGAACGCCGCGTCGCTCGAACTGGTCGATCCCCTCACGCTCAAAGACGCGGGCCCGTCGCCGACCGATGCACTGACGAAGATCGGGACCAACAACCGCCTGCGCCGGTCGCTGCGCATCGCCGTTGCGCGCTTCGATCTCGCCAATCCCGATCCCGGCGTCCGGCTGGCGGCCGTGACCGAAATGCTGCGGTCGCTCGACGAATCGGGCGCGGCGCTGCTCAAGGAACGGGCCGGCGTCGAGACCGACGGCCGGGTCAAGGCGGAAATCGACATCGGGCTCGGGCTCACGGCGCTCGACGGCACCGACAGCACCGAACGCCTCGCCGCCATCGGCGTGCTCGCCGGCCGTCCGCGCCAGCAGGTGCGCAACCGGCTCGCGCTGCTCCTGGACAAGAACGCCGACGGCAGCTATGTCGAGCCGGACGAATCGGTCCGTGCCGCCGCCGCGGCCGCCGTTTCGCGCATCGATCGCGCGCGGACGCTCTACGGCGGCGTCGAGACCCTGTTCTTCGGCCTCAGCCTCGGATCGGTCCTCGTGCTCGCCGCGATCGGCCTCGCCATCACGTTCGGCGTGATGGGCGTCATCAACATGGCGCATGGCGAGCTGATGATGCTGGGCGCGTACACGACGTACGTCGTGCAGACGTTGATGCCGCAGCACATCGGGGCCTCGATTCTGGTCGCCATTCCGGCGGCGTTCCTCGTGGCCGGGCTCGCCGGCGTGATCCTCGAGCGGTCGATCATCCGCTTCCTGTACGGGCGCCCGCTCGAGACGCTGCTGGCGACCTTCGGTGTGAGCCTGGTGCTGCAGCAGCTCGTGCGATCGATCTTCACGGCCAACAACCGCGAGGTGGAGACGCCGGCCTGGATGAGCGGCACCCTGCAACTCGGCGACGCGCTCGCGATTACCTACAACCGCCTGTACATCGTGATCTTCACGATGATCGTGTTTGCGATTCTGCTGGCCGTGCTCCGGCGCACGAAGCTCGGGCTCGAAATCCGCGCCGTCTCGCAGAACCGCGCGATGGCGCGGGCCATGGGCATCCGCAGCGAGTGGGTGGATGCGATGACGTTCGGCCTCGGTTCGGGCATCGCGGGCGTGGCGGGCGTGGCGCTGAGCCAGCTCACCAACGTGGGCCCGAATCTCGGGCAGTCTTACATCATCGACTCGTTCATGGTCGTGGTGTTCGGCGGCGTCGGAAACCTGTGGGGCACGCTGATCGGCGGGATGTCGATGGGCATCGTCAACAAGCTGCTCGAACCGTACGCGGGCGCGGTGCTCGGCAAGATCTTCGTGCTCGTGGCGCTCATCCTCTTCATCCAGAGCCGTCCCCGCGGGTTGTTCCCGCAGACCGGCCGCGCGGCGGAGAACCAGTAGTGCCGGCAGGGGACGAAGCGCGGGGGCCGTGGGCCTCGATCGTCGAGGACCCGGGCGGCACATCGCTCGTCGGCCTGCTGCTGGCGGCCGCCATTGCGGTGCCGATCCTGAACCAGCTCGTGCCCGCGTCCTCGCCGTTCCACGTCTCAACCTATCTTCTGACGCTGATCGGCAAGTATCTCTGCTACGCGATGCTCGCGATGGCGGTCGATCTGGTCTGGGGCTACTGCGGCATCCTCAGCCTCGGGCACGCCGCGTTCTTCACGCTTGGCGGGTACGCCATGGGCATGTACCTGATGCGGCAGATCGGGGCGCGCGGCGTCTACGGCAACCCGGTGCTGCCCGACTTCATGGTGTTCCTGAACTGGGACAAGCTGCCCTGGTTCTGGTACGGCTTCAATCACTTCTGGTTCGCGATGCTGATGGTGGTGCTCGTGCCGGCGCTGCTCGCGCTGGTGTTCGGGTGGCTCGCGTTCCGGTCGCGCGTGACCGGCGTCTACCTGTCGATCATGACGCAGGCGCTCAGCTACGCGATGATGCTGGCGTTCTTCCGGAACGACATGGGCTTCGGCGGCAACAACGGCTTCACGGATTTCAAGGACCTCCTCGGCTTCGACCTGCACAAGGACAGCACCCGGGTCGTGCTCTTCGTGGCAACGGCGGCGGCGCTCGCGGCCGCCTATCTCGCATGCCGCGCGATTACGACGTCACGCGCCGGCCGTGTCATCCGCGCCATCCGCGACGCCGAGAGCCGGACCAGGTTCCTGGGCTACCGCGTGGAGTCGTACAAGCTCTGGACGTTCGTCTTTTCGGCGGTCACTGGCCGGGATCGCCGGAGCGCTGTATGTGCCGCAGGTCGGCATCATCAACCCGAGCGAGTTCGCGCCCATCAACTCGATCGAAGTCGTGATCTGGGTCGCCGTGGGCGGGCGCGGAACGCTCGTCGGGGCGGTGGCCGGCGCCGTGCTCGTCAACTACGCGAAGACGTTTTTCACCGGCGCGCTGCCCGAGGTGTGGCTCTACGCGCTGGGCGCGATGTTCGTCCTGACCACGCTGTTCCTGCCCCGTGGCCTCATGGGCCTCGTCCCGGGAGCGAGCGACGCGCGATGATCGAGCCGCTTCCACCCGAACTGCTTCGAGGGACGATCCTCGAGCTCACGGACCTGACCGTCAGCTTCGACGGCTTCAAGGCGCTGAACGCGCTCTCGCTCAAGATCGAGACGGGCGAACTGCGCTGCATCATCGGCCCCAACGGCGCCGGCAAGACGACGATGATGGACGTGGTGACCGGGAAGACGCGGCCGGATCACGGCTCGGCGTTTTTCGGGAAGATCAACCTGCTCGAGTTGTCCGAGCCGGAGATCGCCCAGGCGGGCATCGGCCGCAAGTTCCAGAAGCCGACGGTGTTCGAGCGGCTGACGGTGTTCGAGAACCTCGAGCTGTCGCTCTGGGGTGACAAGCGGTTTCTCAAGGCGCTGCTCGCGCGGCTGTCGCGCGCCCAGAGCGATCACATCCGCGACGTGCTCGAGGTCATCGGCCTGACGAGCGAGCGGCGCCATGCTGGCCGGCGCGCTGTCGCACGGGCAGAAGCAGTGGCTGGAGATCGGGATGCTGCTCATGCAGGAGCCGGACGTGCTGCTCGTCGACGAGCCGGTCGCCGGCATGACGCCGCAGGAGACAGAACGCACCGCCGAGCTCCTGCTGTCGCTCAAGGCCGAGCACACGGTCATCGTCGTTGAACACGACATGGATTTCGTGCGTTCGATTGCGCGGCGTCGTCACGGTGCTCCACGAAGGCCGCGTGCTGGCCGAAGGCGACATGGATCACGTGCAGAACGACCAGCGCGTCATCGAGGTCTATCTCGGCGAATGAGCACGCTGGCCGTCAAGGCGCTCAACCAGTCGTACGGCGGCAGCCACACGCTGTGGGACGTCGATCTCGTCGTGCCGAAGGGCTCGCGGACATGCCTCATGGGCCGCAACGGCATGGGGAAGACGACGCTGCTCAAGTGCATCATGGGCCTGCTGCGCGTCACGTCCGGCGAGATGACGTTCGACGGCAACCTCGCTGACCGGGCTGCCGGCCGAGGCGCGCGCCCGGCTCGGCATCGGCTACGTGCCGCAGGGCCGCGAGATTTTCGCGCAGCTCACCGTCGAGGAGAACCTGCGCGTCGGCCTCGGCATCCGCAAGAACGGCGCACGCACGGTTCCGCCGAAGATCTTCGAGCTGTTCCCCGTGCTCAAACAGATGCTCAACCGGCGCGGCGGCGACCTGTCGGGCGGGCAGCAGCAGCAACTCGCCATCGGCCGCGCGCTGGTGCTCGAACCCACGCTGCTCATCCTCGACGAGCCCACGGAAGGCATCCAGCCCAACATCGTTCATGAGATTGGCGACGTGATCCTCGAGCTGAATCGCGGGGGCGTGACCGTCCTGCTGGTCGAGCAGAAGCTGCCGTTCGCCCGCCGCGTCGCCAGCGAGTTCTGCATTCTCGAGAAAGGCCGCTGCGTTGCCGGCGGCACGATCGGCGAACTCACGGACGATGTGGTCAGGGCACATCTCTCGGTGTGATCGCGCAACGTGCTTCAAGCGATCGCGCAAAGTGCCAGGTGGTCACGGTTTCCAAGGCCCACACGGCTCTCCCGAACACTTTGCGCGTTCCCACGGAAGGCCTTTGCGTGATCGCATGAGAGCCCTTTGTGTGATCCCACCCCAGCACGTTGTGTGATCCCACTTCGAGCACTTTGCGTGCCGCGTAGACTAGAATTGCGGCATGTCTAAGTTGACTGTTGAAGGTTATGGAACGTTCGATGTGCCGGCCGACAAGCGGCTGGTGCTCGCGATAGAGCAGGATGCGAAGGTCGACATCATGCACGCGTGCGGCGGCAACGCCCGATGCACGACGTGTCGTGTCGAGTTCGTCGCCGGGGAGCCCTCGGCGATGACGATGGCGGAGAAACAGGTGCTGGAGGCCAAGGGCCTGACCGGCGTGCGTCTGTCGTGTCAGATGCTCTGCGACCACGACATGACGGTCCGGGCGATCAGCCGTCTCGAGGGCACCGGCCGCCCCGACCCGGGCCGGACGCCGGAACCGGTCATCACGCCTACACCCCAGTGGGTGTAGCGAGGCTCAACGCCTGCTAGTCACGAAGACACGGAGTCCACGAAGCATCTTCTAATAAGGATCCTTCGTGGTCTTCGTGACTTCGTGAAAAATGGGCGCCCCGAATCATTCAACCGCCTTGTAAACCCGTTCGTCCAGCGGACTGCCGGTCATCGGCTGGAGCTCGTCGCGATACTTCCGTGTGTGCGCGGCAGCGACGTGCGCGTCGAACGCCTTCTGGTCGCGCCAGGTTTCGACGACCGTGAAGTGGTTCGCCCGCATGGTGTGCTGCACGACGTCGAACCGGACGTTACCGTCTTCCATGCGGCTGGCTTCCGCGAGCTGCCTGAGCATGCCGGCGACACGGGGATCGGGCGCGACGTCCACGTGCGACACGACGGACACCGCCCGGCCGTTCGCCGGAGGCGGCGCCGCACCGACGGATATCGTCTTATACGGACGCTGGTCGTAGTCGCTCACGCGAATCGGGGCCAGCGCGTCCACCAGCTGTTTTTGTGACGCGCCACGCGCGTCGAACGCCGCCGCATCGCGCCAGGCTTCGAAGAGCGCGAAGTGTCCGGGCCGGCCCACCTGCTCGAAGATGTCGAAGCGGATGAACCCGTCGCGCGCGCGGTTCGCCTCGCGATACTGCTTGAGCGCGGCGACGGCCCTGGACACGGCGTTCGCCATGACTTCGACGTACGACACGGCGTAGAAGGTGGCGTCCGGGGCAGCCTGCGCCGCGGGCGCCTGCGATGCGGCAGCCGTCCCGCGCGCCGTGTAAGTCCTCGTCAGCCCGTTGCGGTCGTTCGTCACCGTGAACGTCCCGCTCTGGGAGACCGACGCGCGGATGGTGTGGCCCTGACAGTCGGCCGTGTCCTCGAGGTTCGCGATGTTGGACTCGGGAGCGTTGTGTTCCCGGTCGAGCAGCGACAGGTGCCCCTGCCAGATGCCCTCGATGTCGGGTGTCTTCGCAATGCGATCGTAGTGGACGTACTTCGATCGCTCCGCGCCCGGCGATGGTCCGCCCAGCCCCTTGCGCGGCCCGTTGTTCACGACGACGACCTGCGGTTTGACCGCGTAGAGAAACCCCGGCGCGCCGGCCCCGTCGAGCGCGCCGTGGCGCCCGGCCTGCCAGATGCTGATCTGTCCCAGCTTGTTGACCGGGCAGGTGAACTCCATTTCCTTTTCCCAGTCGAGATCAGCCAGGTCGAGGAACGTGAACTTGCCGTAGGTGAGGAGCGCACCGACCATCAGCTGGTTCTCGGGCACGTCTTTCGGCTTGTTCTCCGCGGTGGCGCAGAGCGGATTCGCCTGGCCGCCTCCGTTCACCGGCTGTGCGATGAGGCGGCCGTCAGACGCCACGATGTCCACCTGCAGGCCCCGGATCGGAATCCTGTCGCCGGCCTTGAGGATCGTCCGCTTGCTGCCGCAGACATTGAGGTAGTTGTCGCGCCATTTCTGGTTCGCCGGCTCGATGAAGTCGCCGCGGTCGAAGCAGTGTCCGATCGGCAGGAGCTTCGCGAGCGCGACGAGCCCGCCCGCGTGGTCCGCGTGAAAGTGGCTGAGGATGAAATAGTCGATCTTCGTCAGGCCGGCCCGCTGGGCCGCGGCGTAAATCCGCTTCGCGTCCCGGTCGCCGACTTCCCAGCCGGAGTCGATGAGCAGCGACTCTCCGGATGGCGACACCACGAGCGTCGCCGCGCCGCCTTCCACGTCCACCCAGTAGATGTCGAGATTACGCGGCTGGGCGAACGCCGCCGAAGCGGCGAGCGTCAGTGCGACGAACAAGAGACACCGGCTAATCGGCTTCAGCATGGGCACTCCTCAGGTGCGACACAGCATACACTTCTGGTGTGCTCGTTCATCACGAAGTCACGAAGAACACGAAGCACGCCTGTCGTAAAATGACCGCATGAAACACAGAGTCTCGATCACTCTGCTATGTCTGTCTCTGGCGACGGTAATGGCGGGCCGCGTGGTGGCACAGTTCGGTCCGGGGCCCACGCGCACGCCGTCGAAGCTGCGCTCGGTGCCGGCCGAGAACACGGCGGCGAAGGTGAAGGACCCGAACTGGAAGGCGCCGCGGACGTCCTGGGGACATCCGGACCTGTCGGGCATCTGGACGAGCGACGACATGCGCGGCATCCCGACAACGCGGCCGGCGACGCAGAAGGATCGCGAGTCGCTGACGCCGGAGGAGTTCGCCCGGCGGGCGGGCGGCGACGAGGCGTCGCGGGACCGCGCCGTCAACCAGGAGACGGTCCTGCGAAACGAGTTCGGCGTGCGCACGTTCGGCTACACGTCGTTCCTCGTGGACCCGCCGGACGGCCAGATGCCGCCGCTCACTCCGGCCGGGCTCGCGAAGCAGCGCGAGTCGTTCGGCGTCGGGACCTTCGGAAACCGCCCGTTCAACGGCTTCGAGGACTTCAGCCTCTACGACCGCTGCATCACGCGCGGGGTCGGCGGGATCTTCCCGGTGCTCTACGGCAACGGCCTCCGGATCATGCAGACGCCGAACGAGGTCATCATCAGCTACGAGATGATCCACGACACCCGCGTCATCCCGCTCGATGGCCGTCCGCACGTGGGCGCCGGCGTGCGCCAGTACATGGGCGACGCGCGCGGCCGCTGGGAAGGCGACACCCTCGTCGTCGAGACGACGAACTTCACGGATCGCGTCGGGTTCAGCGGGCCGAACAGCGAGAAGCTGAAGCTGACCGAACGTTTCACCCGCATCGACCCGCAGATGATCGACTACCGCATCCGCGTGGACGACCCGGTGATGTACACGGCGCCGTTTACGATCCGCTTCACGATCACCCAGCAGCCGGGTTACCAGCTCTACGAGTACTCGTGCCACGAAGGCAACGGAGCCGTCGGCAACGCGCTGAGCGGCGAGCGGGCCTACGAACGCGACGTGGCCAGCGCGCTGGCCAGGGGCCTGCCGATTCCGCCGCGCACGATGGGGATGGAAGTCTACACGGGCGGCCCGGTCGAAGGCCGGGAGCCCGTGCGAGAGTTTGGAGTTGGTAAGTAGCGGCGGACCTGGTTAGCGAAACCGGCTTATCACGAAGACACGAAGGACACGAAGATCTTCTTTGGAAATGCTCGTGATCTTCGTGCCTTCGTGAAAAACAAACGGTCGAATCAGTCCTAGAACTTGACCTCGAGGCCAAGCCGGAAGATCCGCGGGCTCAGGTTCTGCGCGATCTGGTTGAACGTCGTCGACCCGAGGTTGTTGTTCCGCACGAGCACCGTGTTCGCGTTGAACAGGTTGAAGACGTCGCCGACGACGCGCAGCGTGACCGTCTGGAGCTTGAACGCCCGCGCGGCGCGCAGGTCCGTGTCCCACACGTTGTCGTACCGGAAATAGTCGATCGTCGGAGTAACGAGCACCGGCAGGGATTCGCCGCCCAGCGCCTGCTGGCGGAAGAGCGGGAAGGGGTAGCCCTGCCGGCCGAAGACGTTGCCGCTGGCCTCGATGCCGAGCGGCGCCTGGTACATCCCGTTGGCGTCGAACTGCCAGCGCGCGTTCATGTAGACGGTGCCCGAACCGCTGCTCGCGCTGCTCGACGGCGCAAACTGCCCGCCGTCCACCAGCGGCTCGTTCAGCGTCGGTGTCGGGTTGCCGTTCGTGTCGTAGCGGCCGGCGTCGGACTCGAAGTGATCGCGGGCGTTGTTCAGCGAGAAGCCGACGCGGCCCATCCATTTGTTCGACAGCCGCTTCACGAACGCGACCTCGACGCCGTGGTAGTCGGTGGAGTAGCCGGGCACCGTGGTCGTCAGGAACCCGCCGCCGCCCGCGATGACCTTGGCGCCGTTGGCGACAAACGTCGGCACGCTGTAGCTCGCGCCGTCGGGCAGGGTGCCGGTGAGCGTCGGCCCGGCGGTGTAGTCAGCCAGCGTGACGCCCACGCGCGGCGTGATGTTCGCGGTGTAGTTGCCGAACAGATCGGTCGTGCGCGTGTAGCTGTAGTTCACCTGCAGCACCGTGTGCGGCATCAGCTCGCGGTCCACGCCGAAGACGAAGCTGTCGGTTCTCGGCGCCTTCAGGTTCGGATCGATCTGGTTCGCCGACGTGACCGCCGTCGGATTCGCCGGGTTGAACCCTCCGCCCTGCGTCAGGCGCTGGTTCGTCAGCACCTCGCTTGCCTGCGCGAAGTGGTCGTGGTTGGTGTCCACCCAGCGATACGTCGCCGAGCCGACCGCCGTGGCGGGGTTGATGCCGCCGATCGTGGTCGGGCTGAGCTGGCTCGCATACCGGCTGTAGGACGCTCGCGCGACCGTCCGGCTGTGCTCGTCGAGCGCAAAGGCAATGCCGGCTCGCGGTGAAAACGTGTTCCAGGTGAACGGCGAGTCGTAGCCGGCGAACGTCAGCCCGGGCACCAGGTCGGGGAACGCCGGGTTGCCCTCGATCGTGCTCTCGAGCGCGCGTCCCGACTGATGGTCGAAACGAAGGCCCACGTTGATCGTCGCGCGGCCCTTCGAGATCGTGTCGCCGATGAACGCGTCGAAGTAATTCGCGCGGTTGACGCCGTTGCCCTGGCGGAATACCTGGGCGCGGAAGTCGGTCGGCGAGTTCTCCATCCCGAGGATGCCGTTGCCCGGCCACTCGGTGAACATCGTCGAGTCGGTCGTCCGGTAGCCCGAGCCGACTTCGAGGTCGTGGGCCAGGCCGGCCGTCCTGACGAACGAGTGCGCGCTCGCGCGGACCGTCTGCTGCGGGCGCTCGCTGATGGCCTGGTTGATCGAGCCGTACGACTGCGCGGTCGTCAGGCTGCGTCCGGCCTGCATGTCCATGCCGCCCATGGGCGTCAGGGCATTGCCGGTGTTGTAGTAGGCGTACTTCGCGGACAGGAAGAGGTTCGGGCTGACGACGCGGTCGTCCGCGATCTTCCAGAGACCCTGCAGGGGGAAGTCGGTGTAGGCGTTGTCCTGATGAAAGGTCGCCGTCGGGGCGTCCGTGAGGATGCCCGCCACGGCGGGGCTCCGGTAGTCCTTCGTCTTCGAGCCGTTGAAGTACACGAAGCTCAGCATGTCCTTCGGCGTGGC
Source organism: uncultured Acidobacteriota bacterium (assembly GCA_963712905.1). Lineage (GTDB taxonomy): Bacteria > Acidobacteriota > Vicinamibacteria > Vicinamibacterales > CAVVIG01 > CAVQJU01. The sequence goes on from CAVQJU010000009.1 coordinate 147,378, forward strand.
CTGCCAGTTCAGTTTCACTTCGGGGTTCTTCAGCACCGTCTTGTCCACGAACGAACCGGACTTGCGGTAGAGCTGGATGTCCTGGGACGAATACGATGCGTAGAACCAGGCGCGATTCGATCGGATGGGCCCGCCGAACTCGGCCCCGGCATCCGACACCTGCTTGGTGTGATCGGCCGTGTCCGGCGTCACCGTCCCCTGCAGCTCGGCCGGGACATTGGACGCCTCGAACGAGTCGTTCGCGAAGTAGCCGCGCGCCCCGCCGTGGAACTGATTGGTACCGCGCCGGGTCACGAGGTTGACGCCGACGCCGCCGGTCGCCTGCGAGATGTCCTGGCCGGCGGTCGACACCTGGATTTCCTGAAAATTGTCGAAGTTGAAGTACGTCGGCGGCAGGCCGGCCGCCGCCATGTCGGTGATGACGATGCCGTCGAGCGACCAGACCGTGTCCTGCGGGCGCGTGCCTTTCGACACCATGCTCGGCGCCTGGCCGGTTTCGTTGCCGCCGATGTTCACGCGGTCGAGCAACACGCCGGGCACCGTGCGCAGCGCGGCAAAGGGATCGCGTGACGTCGGAATCGTGGTCAGCTCTTCGAGAGAAAAGGTCGTGGACGTGCCGGTTTCCGTGGGATCCACAATCGGCGCGGCGGCCGAGACGGTGACAGACTCTGCGACCGGCGCCACGCGAAGCTCGAGCGGCGCGACGACGGTCTTGCCCACGGCGACGACGACGTCGCGCGAAGCGGGCTGGAATCCCGACAGTGCCGCGGACAACTTATAAGGTCCGGGCGGCAGGTCGAGGAAACGGAACGTGCCCTCTGCAGTCGTGGTGAACCTGAACGTTGCGTCCGATCCGCGGACCGTGACTTCGGAGCCGGGAACGGCAGCGCCCTGCTCGTCGCGAACAGCGCCAGTGACAGTGCCGCCTGGCGTTTGTGCGAGAGCCAGCGGCGCGAGGGCCAACGTTAGAGCGAGAGCACCAGCGAGCCTGAACTTCATTGAACGAGATTCTCCTGAATCCGACGGTGACGACATGGGCGATAGTATGACTCTAGAGTCGTTTAGAGTCAATTAGATCCAATGTCGAGGAATTCAGGAGTCGCTAAGTCTTCCTTTCGCAGTACTTTACGGTACTCCCGTCAGTTCGCGCGTTTTTCAGCGAACGGCCCGATCTCGGGTTTCCCTTGGGTGTTGGCGAGCGGGCCGAGCTCTGCCGCGACACCCCGGGCGATGGCCGCCGTCTCGCTGCCGGCCTGGAAACAGGTGAAGTCCGCGCGGTCGCGCCACGCGATCGGACCGCAGAGACGGATGCCGGCCTTGATTGCCGCGTCGTGCACGATGTTGATCGCCCGCTCGTAGTCGGGCGTGCCCTGCCGGTAGCCCGAAAAATTCCCGAGGTCGCCGCTCGCCGCGAAGACCGCCGTGACGCCGGGCACCTTCGCGATCTCGTCGGCGTTCTTCAGGCCTTCGAGCGTTTCGATCATGAGCACCAGCACGAGGTTGTCGTTGATCGTCTGGCGGTAGCCGCCGGGCACGCCGCCCCACATCGTGCCGTCGAACGCCTGGCCGCCGCCGTTGCTGCGGCGTCCGAGCGGCGGAAAGTACGCCCAGTTGCGCGCTTCGATCGCCTCGGCCACCGTGTCGACCGTGGGGACGACCAGCACGAGGGCGCCCGAGTCGAGCGCGTGCTGGATTTCGCGTTCGTCGGTGTAGGCGACGCGGACGCCGGGCACGGCCCTGGCGTTCGGGCACGTGCGCCACATGCGCGACGCTTCCTCCCAGTCGCGCGCGTCGTGCTGCATCTCGGTCCAGATGAAATCGTAGCCGGCATTGGCCATCGCACAGTAGGTGGCCGGGTCAGTCGCGCTGAAGAGCGTGCCGCCCGACACTTTGCCGCCCTGCATCATCTTCAGCTTCACCGGGTTCCAGATCTTCGCGCCCGGCGGCGGGTTGAACGCAGGGCCGTACTTCCACGTCGACGGATCGAACGGTCCCTGATTGACAGCGCCGGGAGGTGCGACCATCTTCGCGTTGCTGTCCTTGCCGGCCGGCGCGGCCAGCGGAAAGGTCAGCGTGCCGGGCGCGGCGTTGTTCGCGTATGGATCGGCGCGTGGGGCAGTGGCCGTGCCCGGAGCGGGAGGCGGCGTTTGCTGTGCCGGCGGATTCGACGACTGCGCCGCAAACGCGGCGATCCCGAGCGCTGTGCACCCGAAGAGCGCGATCAGAACCTTCTTCATACTCATCCTCCAGCTACCTCGACCATCGTAGGGCGGCCCTTTCAGGGCCGCCAAGTCCGCGGGCCTGAAAGGCCCGCGCTACTGCGGTTTCAACCGCAACAACTGGTTGCCGGCGAGCACGTACACCAGCCCATCCGGTCCCTGGCGGATGTCGCGGATGCGCTGCTTCCCGTCGGCCAGCAGCTTCTCCTCCGCGACAATGCGTTCGCCGCTGACGACGAGACGCGCCAGGTATTGCGCGGGCAGCCCGCCGATGAACAGGTTGCCTTTCCATTCCGGGAACCGATCGCCGGTATAGAACATCATGCCCGAGGTGCCGATGTCCGGATCCCAGAAGTAGATAGGTTCCTCCACGCCTTTCATCGAAGACGCGCCGTTGCCGACGGGCACGTTCTTCCGTCCGTCCGTGCGCCGCGCGTCGTACTGCCGCCCGTACGACACGTCAGGCCATCCGTAGTCGCGCCCCGGGCGGATGATATTGATCTCGTCGCCGCCCTGCGGCCCGTGATCGGCGACCCACAATTCACCCGTCGCGGGGTTGATCGCGGCGCCTTCCGGGTCGCGCAGCCCGTGCGCGTACGTCTCCGGCAGGACGGTCGCCCGGCCGAGCCACGGGTTGTCTTTCGGGATCGACCCGTCGCGGTTGATGCGGACGACGCGGCCGGAGAAGTTCCGGCGGATGTCGGGGTTGTCCGTGAAATCGTGCTCGACGCCGTCGAGGTCCGAATCGTAGAAGCGGAAGCGATCCGCGCCGGTGACGAGCACCGTGCCGTCCGGCGCCAGCACGATGCGGCGCTCGCCGCCGCCGTCGAGGATGACCTCGACGTCCTGGAGGCTGCGGTCATCGTCGCTCAGGCGCGCACGAGCCACGCGCTCCATCCCGATGCTCATCGTCCGGCGTTCGGCGAGCGATTTCGTCCAGACGCGCTCGTAGAAGAACTCGAGCGGCCAGAGCCCGGGCGCCTCGCCGCGCGGCGGCGCGAAGTAGGTGAGATAGAGCAGCCGGTTCCTGGCGAAATCCGGGTCGAGGACGACGTCGTGCAGGCCCTGCGCCCCGACCACCTTGACGCCCGGCACGCCGGCAATCGGCAGTGAGACCACACCGTCGGGCCGGATGATCCGAATCGCGCCGACGCTCTCGCTCACGAGGAAATTGCCGTCGGGGAGGAAGGCGACGGACCATGGGCTGCTGAGCCGGTTGGTGATCGTCTCGATCGTAAACGGCGGCGATGGTTTCGAAGGGGGCGGCGCGTTGGTCTGGCCCGGGAACGCCGGGCGTGCGAGCGGCGTCTGAGCCTTTGTAGTCACCAGAGCGGAGGCCGCCGCGGCCGCCAGCGTCAGGGCCACGCGCGCCTTGGTTGTCCTCATGAGGTCTCCCCGAGTGGGGCGCATGTTACTAGACTTCCGCCGTTCTGGGCGGCGTAGAATGGAACGAGGAGGTTCGCCATGCGCACGTTGTCTGGTCGCCGCTTCGGCACGCTCATCGCCGCTGCATTCGGCATTGTCGTGCTGCTGTCGGCGCGTTCCGTCAGCGCCCACCACGGCTGGGGTGGCTATCTGGACGCTGAGTTCGAAATCACCGGCACGGTCGAGCAATCCGTGAGTCTCGCCGGTCCGCACGCGAATATGACCATCAAGGGCACCGACGGTCACACGTGGAACGTCGTGCTGGCGCCGCCGCCGCGCAGCCAGCAGGCCGGTCTCAAGGACGGCATGATCCCGGTCGGCGCCAAGGTGACCGCCCACGGCCATCGTCACCGCGACAGCGATCGGTACGAGATCAAGACCGAGCGGCTGACGTGGGGCGACAAGGTCTTCAACGTCTACCCCGACCGCAGCTGACGTACGGACGTCCGGCTGATGCCGGACGCTACTCCGGAAAAGCGTGTTAGAGCACCAGGCTCTGCTCGATGCGGCGAAGTGGCTGCAGGGCTCCGCCCTCGGCCACTTCATGCGCGAGTCGGGCGTCTGGACGTACGCGATCGTCAACCTCGCGCACATCCTGGGCGTCGCGTCGCTCTTCGGCTCGGTTCTCGTGCTCGATCTGCGGCTGGTGGGCGTGGGGCGACGGATCCCGCTCGCGGCGCTCGCCGAGGCCACCGTTCCGGTCGCGGTCACGGGATTTCTGATCGCAGCCGCTACCGGCGTCGGCCTGCTGGTCACCAAGGCCACGGAATACGTGGGCAATCCTTTTCTTGCGATCAAGTTCCCGGCGATTCTGCTCGCGCTGATCAACGTGCTGGCGATCCGCCGATCCGAGGCCTGGCAGGCCCGGGGACAGCGCGAGCTGTCGCCGCGCGAACATCGCCGGCTGGCTGTAATGGGCGGGCTGTCCCTGGCCTGCTGGCTGACCGCGATTGCCGCCGGCCGGCTCATCGCGTACTGGTAGTGCCGTGTTGGTGCCGCTGGCGCTCCTGCTGCTTGCCGCCCCTGCCGCACAGTCCGCCGGCCTGCCCCCGCCCCTGCCGATTCTCGAGCGCGTTGGTGAGTACGTCCGGCGCTTCGAGGACGAGTTCGCCATCATCATCAGCGACGAGGCGTACGAACAGAAGGACGTGCTGACCGACGCCCGTGGCAGAGTGCGCTCGAGAACGCAGCGGAAGCTGCGGTCGGAGACCCTCTTCGCGTGGCTGCCGGAACAGCGGTCGTGGCTGACTGCCCGCAACGTCCTGGCCGTGGACGGTACGGCCATTCCAGACAGCAAGGCGCGGCTCGACTCGGTGCTCGCCGCCGACAGCCCGGACAGCAGGGCGCGGCTGCGGCTGTTGCGCGATGAAGGCGCGCGGTTCAACATCGGCCGCATTTACCGCAACTTCAACGATCCGACTCTGGTCCTGCAGTTTCTGGATCCCGTGTTCCAGCCCCGCTTTGCGTTCACGATACAAGCCGCCGAGCGGGTCAACGGAGTCGAGGTCTGGAAGGTGGCGTTTGCCGAACGCGCCCGGCCGACGCTCATTCAAACGCCGAATCTCGATCTGGTGTCGACGGGCACGGTGTGGATTGGGCAAGCGGATGGAGCCGTCGTGCGTACGAGCCTGATCATCAAGGACGCCGCCACCAACACCACGGCCGCGCTCCAGGTGGATTACCGGCTTGACGCGAAGCTCGGTCTCAACGTGCCGGCCCGCATGTCCGAAACGTACGAGCAGCAGGCGATCCTGAACGTCGCGCCGCCAGGGTCGCCAGCGATCTTGGTGCCCCGGCGGGAGCGCATCGAGTGCGTCGCCACGTATTCGAACTACCGCCGCTTCGAAACGTCGGGCCGCCTCGTGCCGCCTTAGGATACGTTGCAAAATCAAGGTAGGCGGCCTTTCAGATTATGCAACGCGCAGTACAATTGAAGAGATGGAACCCGTATCGGCCGAGCTGACAGAACTCGAGCGCGAAGTCGCTCGCCGACGCACGTTCGCGATCATCTCGCACCCGGACGCCGGCAAGACGACGCTGACTGAAAAGCTGCTGCTGTACGCGGGGGCGATCGAGCTGGCCGGCGCCGTGCGCGGACGCAAGGCCCGGCGCCACGCGACGTCGGACTGGATGGCGCTCGAGCAGGAACGCGGCATTTCGATCACGTCGGCGGCGCTCGAGTTCGAGATCGACGGACGGCGGATGTCGCTCATCGACACGCCGGGTCACAAGGACTTCAGCGAAGACACGTACCGCGCGCTGATTGCCGCCGACAGCGTCGTGATGGTCATCGACGCGGCCAACGGCGTCGAGGATCAGACGCGCAAGCTCTTCGAGGTGTCGAAGCGACACCGTCTGCCGATCCTCACGTTCATCAACAAGTTCGATCGGCCGGCGAAGGATCCGATGGAACTGCTGGACGACCTCGAGCGCACGCTCGGGATTCACGCGGCGCCGGTCAACTGGCCGATCGGCAGCGCCGAGCGGTTCCGGGGCGTGTACGACATCCATCAGAAGAAGCTCCTGTTGTACGAGCGCGAGGCGCAGGGACAGTTCCGGGCGCCCGTGGACGTGTCGTCGCTCGACGACCCGGCCGCGCAGGAGATGATCGGCGCCGAGGCGTACGCGCAGTTCAGGGAGTCGCTGGACGTGATCGGCGCGGCGGGCACGCCGTTCGACGCCTCGGAGTATCTGGCCGGCAGGCAGACGCCCGTGTTTTTCGGGAGCGCGCTGACCAACTTCGGCCTCGAGCCGTTCCTGCGCGCGCTGGTCGAGATGGCGCCGCCGCCGCAGGCGCGCCAGAGCGACGCGGGGGAGGTCAGCCCGATTGACGAGCGGTTCTCGGGGTTCGTCTTCAAGATCCAGGCGAACATGGATCCGCGCCACCGCGATCGCGTGGCGTTCGTCCGCGTCTGCTCGGGCCGCTTCGAAAAGGACATGACGCTGCTCAACAGCCGGGTCGGGAAGCCCATCCGCGCCTCGCGCGCGTACCGGTTCTTCGGCCGCGAGCGCGAGACGATCAGCGTCGCGTACGCCGGCGACATCCTCGGCCTCGTCAATCCCGGCCAGTTCGCCATCGGCGACACCCTGCACACGGGCGCGCCGCTGCGCTTCATGGAAGTCCCGCGCTTTCCGGCGGAGCACTTCGGCCGCGTGCGCCTGCAGGACCAGCGCTATAAACAGTTCGACGAGGGCCTGCGGCAGCTCGAGGAGGAGGGGCTGATGCAGGTGTTCTACCTCACGAGCGGCCGCCGCGAGCCCATCGTCGGCGTGGTCGGCGCCCTGCAGTTCGACGTGATCGCCAGCCGCCTCGGCAGCGAATACAACGTCGAGGTCCAGGTCGAGCCTGCGTCGTACACCGCCGCGCGGTGGCTGGCGAATCCTGACGCGGCGATGCCGTCGCTTGGCGGCGGCGCCGCGCTGGCCGCCGACCGCCAGGATCGGCGCGTCATCCTGTTCGCCTCGGAGTGGGAAGTGAACTACTTCGCGCGGCAGTATCCGGAAGTCGCGCTCCTGTCGGAGTCGCCGGCGTCGGCGGTAACGCAGGGGCGCTAGAGCCAGGCCGCCGCCCTTGCGGCGATGGCCATTGAAACCACGAGCAACGCGACGAGCGACAAGGCGGCAATCAGATCGCCGCGCTCGCCGCGTGGAACGGGATGAATCATGCCCATCTCCAGTCCGACGCCTGCGCGACACCGTACCAAATCTCGAGCCGCGTACAAGAGGCGTGGGGTAAATCGTGCGTAAAACCTTCATAGATCAGCAGGCCGGGCGAGGCCGGCGGACTAGCATGAAAGCAGAGACTCCGAAGGAGATCGCACCGATGAAGGTCGCGCGCGTCGTGCTGGCGGTGGTCGCGATTGCAGTACTGGCGATGTGGCGTGGCAGCCCGCGGGCACAACAGCCTCCGCCGCGGACGCACCTCGTCATCGTCGTCGATGGCCTGCGCCCAGATTACGTGACGGCCGACGTGATGCCCAGGCTCACGCGGCTGGGGCAGCGGGGCATCGTGTTCAACGCCCATCACGCCGTGTTCCCGACGGTGACCCGCGTGAACGCGTCGTCGTTCGTCACGGGCGCCTATCCCGAGACGCACGGGCTGCTGGGCAACGAGATCTACGTGCCGTCAGCCAACGCCTTGCGCGGTCTCGACACGGGCGAGCGTGCCAATCTCGAGGCGGTCGCGCGCGCCGAGGGCGAGCTCCTGACCGCGCCGACGCTCGGCGAAATCCTGCAGCGGGCGGGGAAGAAGCTGCTCGGTGTCAGCTCCGGCTCGACGGGTTCGTCGCTGCTGCTCAACCACACGGCCGGCAACGGCGCGGTCATTCACTACGACTACACACTGCCGCCCGAACTGGGTGCACGCGTGCTGGCCGCGCTCGGGCCGGCGCCTCCGGCGGCTACGCCGAACGATCCGCGGAACCAGCGCGCCATCGACGCCTACCTGAAGTTCGGCATCGAACAGCTCGGCCCCGACGTCACGCTGATGTGGCTCAACGATCCGGACGGCACGGCGCACGCCAACGGGATCGGCGCTCCCCTGACGCGCCGATCGCTGACGCTGGTGGACGCCGGCATCGGCCGGATCGAGGACACGCTGCGCGCGCAGGGCCGTCTCGGCCAGACCAATATCATCGTCACATCCGATCACGGGTTCTCGACGCACACGGGCGCGCTACATCTTGCCGCGCTCGTCGAGCCGTTCGCGAAGAAGCTGGCCGATGGCTCGCCCGACATCGTCGTCGCCGAGGGCGCCGTCTACCTCCGCAACCACGACGACCCCGCCAGGCTGCAGGCGATCGTGACCGCGCTCCAGCGGCGGCCGGAAGTGGGGGCGATTTTCACGCGGCCCCGGCGACTCGCGCAGAACGCGGCCACCGGACAGCCCGCCGGCGGCGCGGCGTTCGAGGGCATCGTGCCCGGCACGCTGTCGTTCGACGTGGCGCGCTGGAACCACGCGCGGTCGGGCGACATCCTGGTGTCCGCCAACTGGACGCGCGAAGCAAACGACGCCGGCTTCGCCGGGAAGACCACCGAGGAGGGCGTCGCCGGGCACGGGACGTCGAGCCCGTATGACATCCACAACACGCTGATCGCCGCCGGGCCTGATTTCCGCGAAAACGCCACGAGCGAGATCCCGACAGGGAACGTGGACCTCGCTCCCACGCTGCTGCAACTGCTCGGCGTTCCCGTGCCGCCGACGATGAGCGGACGCGTGATCCGCGAAGGACTCCGCGAAGGGCCTGCCGTCTCGTCAGTGCGTGTCGAGCGTGTGACCGAGACGGTCAAGACGCCCGATGGCGCCTACGAACTGACCGCGCACACCGTCATCGTCGATGGCCATCGGTATCTCGACTTCACCGAAGTCGTCCGCCGCTAGGACTGCTCGTCGCCGCTCGGGCCGTAGATCGACGGCACTTTGGCGCCCATCGGACGCAGGTAAGTCGAGAGCTGGCCGCGGTGATGAATCGCGTCGAAGAAGAATCCCCATGCGTTGCCGTAGCCGGTTTCCTTCATGACCTCGGTGCCCTGGAACATGAACGGCACGACCTGCTCCCACCTCGCCGCCGGCAGCGCGTGCAGCCGTTTCGTGATCACGTCGTGATTCTTGTCGTATGTGTCGAGGATCTCGGCCATCGTGGCCGGAGTCGGAACGTCTTCCCACTCGAGCACGCCCTTCTCAAGGCCTTTGCAGAGGAGGATCTCCTCCTGGACGAGCAGCCACGCGATCTCGCGCGCCGTGCGGGCCTTCGGGTCTCCCCGATAGTCCGACTTAGCCTGGGGAATCCTCGAGATCACCTTGCGCATCGCGGGCGCTTCCTTCTCCCAGAACCCGAGAAACAGTGCTTTTTCGTCCATGGCGGCCTCCCTCGCTTAGAAAACGAAGGCGGCAGCATAAGCGAACAAAAGGCGAAAATCAAGTTTCACGTAAACTTGCGTGCGGTCGTTGCCGTAAATTCAGTGCCTGAAGCGGCAGCAGCCATCAACAAAGGAGCAGTCCCATGGAACGGAAGAAAGCATCTGACTACCCGCAGGAGCTCCTCGATCTCTTCCACGAGTATCAGCACGGCGACATCAACCGCCGGGACTTCCTCGATCGCGCCAAGAAATTCGCGGTCGGCGGCCTGACCGCCGCGGCCATCTTCGAAACCCTCCGGCCGAACTATGCGTGGGCCGAACAGGTGAAGAAAGACGATCCCCGCATCAAGGTGAGCTACGAGACGGTCGCGTCGCCCGACGGCAACGGGTCGATCAAAGGGTACTTCGCGCGTCCGGCGAGCGCCGCCGGCAAGCTGCCGGCCGTCCTCGTCATCCACGAGAACCGCGGGCTGAACCCCTACGTCGAGGACGTCGCGCGGCGATTCGCCGTCGCGAACTTCATCGCCTACGCGCCCGACGGCCTGACCTCGGTCGGCGGGTTCCCCGGCAACGACGAAGAGGGCGCCGTGAAATTCCGGTCCGTGAACGGCCCCAAGATGACCGAAGACTTCGTCGCCTCGGCGAAATGGCTGAAGGCGCGGCCCGAAAGCAACGGCAAGCTCGGCGCGATCGGGTTCTGCTTCGGCGGCGGCATCGTGAACCAGCTCGCCGTGCGGCTCGGCAACGACCTCAACGCGGGCGTGCCGTTCTACGGCCGCCAGCCGAGCGCCGAGGACGCGGCGAAGATCACGGCGCCGCTGATGCTGCAGTACGCCGACGCGTCCATCGACACGGGCGTGGGAGCCGGCATCGCGCCGTACGAGGCCGCGCTCAAGGCGAACAACAAGACCTTCGAGAAGTTCGAGTACAAAGGCGCGCAGCACGGCTTCCACAACGACACGACGCCGCGCTACGACGAAGCGTCGGCCAAGCTCGCGTGGGAGCGGACGCTCGCGTTCTTCAACAAGAACCTGCGCTGATTTCCCGGCGCCGTTTATCACGAAGACGCGAAGAACACGAAGCACTCTTGATCCAAAGAGCTCTTCGTGTTTCTTCGTGGCCTTCCTGACTTCGTGATGAAGGATCGTTCCGTCCTCTGGGTCGTCGTCCGGCGGCCCTTCGCGTTCCTGTTCGTCTGCGGCTGCGTCGTCTCGATGTGGACGTCGGGGCGGCTGAGCGTGCGGCTGATCGCCGATGGAATGGTGTCGTTCGCGTTCCTGCCGGCGTTCCAACTTCTGGCGTTCGCGGTCGCGTACCGGCGCGCCCCCCGTCAGCTGGCGTTTGCGCCGGCCGCCGATCGTTTCTTCGCGGGAAACGCGCCATGGCTCTGGTGGATGCTGGCTTTTGCCGCGCTGCGGTGCCTGCTCACGCCGTTCCAGGCCGGTGCGCCCCCGCAGCTTCTCCTGGACTTCGTGAAGACGACGGTGGTGAGCGTGCTGGTCTGGTCGGCTTACGTCGACTATCGGTTCTTTCGCGACGTGTTGCGGGCGCCCGAGAGCGCACGCGATCTGATCGTCCAGCGGGCAATCGGCTTGACCGGCGGCGCCGTCTACTTCTTCGGCATCGCGGTGTGGCCCGTGATCGTCGGACGGATCGTGCCGTGATCCCGCGGCCAGCCTCGTGCCTGCTCGTGGCCGCCGCGATCGTCGCGGGCACGTTCGCCGATCGGCCGCGGCGCAACCCGCCGCTCACGCTCGGCGGCTATCGCGTCCTCGCCGTCGATTTCCACAATCACAGCTCGATGTGGAGCGACGGCGCGCTGACGCCGTGGGGACTCGTCCTCGAAGCCGGGCGCCAGGGACTCGACGCGTTCGCCATCACGGCGCACAACGAAACATGGGACGCGCACGTGGGACGACGGTTTTCGCGCATGGTGGGCGGCCCGATCGTGCTGGTCGGCGAGGAAATCGTCCGGCCGAGCTACCACCTCATCGCCGCCGGCATCACGACGACCGTCAGCTTCATGCAGAGCGCCGCCGACGCCATCGACGAGGTGCATCGCCAGGGCGGCGTCGCGATCGCCGCGCATCCCGACCCGGACTTCTGGGAAGGCTTCGACATGCCCGCGATGCAGCGGCTCGACGGCTCCGAAATCTGCCACCCGAGCGTGCTCGTCCCGGAGCTCCTTCTCAAGGAGGATGTGCAGCGCGACTACGAGACCTTCGCGGCCCGCGCGCCGCTCGCCGCCATCGGGTCTTCAGACTTTCACGGCCTCGGCCCGATGGGCTTATGCCGGACTTATGTCTTCGTGACGGAGGTCAGCGAACGGGGAGTCCTCGACGCGGTCCGCGCGCGGCGGACGGTCGTCTACGGCCGCGATGGCCGCGCGTACGGCGACGCGGTGCTCCTGCAGCTGGCCGCCGAATACGGCCGCCTGGGCGACCGCGAGCCGTTCCGCCGGCCGGCCGGCTGGCTCGATTGGGTGAGCCGCATCGCCGGGATCCTCGGCCTCGCCGGCGTGATCGCCCGAAGCCGAACGTCTCGGGAACCGTAGCGCGGGGCTTTCAGCCCCGCGAGGCGGGCCCGAAAGGCCCGCCCTACTCCCGATCCGGGTCTGGTATTCTGACCAGAGGGATGGCCCACACGCACGCGCACACGCACGCACATCCGCATCCGGGCGATGTGTCCACTCGGACCCTGGCCGCGGCCGTCATGCTGACGCTCGCGTACGTCCTGGCCGAGGCGATCGGCGGGTGGTGGGGCAACAGCCTCGCGCTGCTGTCGGACGCGGGCCACAACCTGGCCGACGCGGCGACGCTGGGCCTCAGCTGGTACGCGCTGTGGATGGCCGGCAAGCCGTCACACGAGCGGATGACGTTCGGCTATCACCGGGTGGGCGTCTTCGCGGCGCTCATCAACGCCGTCTCGCTCGTCCTGATCGCCTTGTTCATCGGGTGGGAGGCGATCGTTCGCATCCAGCATCCCGAGCCCGCCAGCGGCGGCCTGATGATCGGCCTCGCGGCCGGAGCGATCGTCGTGAACCTGGTCATCGGCAAATGGCTGCACCAGGGCGCGAAGCACGACATCAACATCCGGAGCGCGTACCTCCACCAGATTGGCGACGCGGTGTCGGCGCTCGGCGTGGTCGTGGCGGGCATCATCATCGCCACGACCGGGTCGCTCTCGGCCGATCCGATCGTCTCGCTCGTGATCGCCGCGCTGATTCTCTACAGCAGCTACGGCGTCCTGAGCGAAAGCGCGACGGTGCTGCTCGAAGGGACGCCGGTCGGCACCGACATGCCGGCCGTCATCGCCGCGATGAAGAACGTCGAAGGCGTCCTCGACGTGCACGATCTCCACGTCTGGATGGTCGGCCCCGGAGTCGTCGCCTGCAGCTGCCATATCGTCGTGGCGGAGCAGAGCGTGCGCGAGGGGCAGCAGGTGCTCCGCGCGGTCGTTCGCGACATCGAGGAGCGGTTCCACATCACGCACACCACGGTCCAGGTAGAGGTCGAGGGCTGCGATGCCACGGACATGTACTGCGGCGGGCAGCGGTCTCGGACTGCCGCCCGGACGCCGGCCGCCGCCCCTCACCTCGGTTGACGATTCCGCTGTTGTGAGACAGATTATGGCAACCTCATGGCTGCCATAGTCCCGTCGTCGATGGAGATCGCGCGATGAACATCCACAACCGGTGGTTCCAGCTGAGCGCGTCGGTCATCGCGATGATCATGATCGCCAACCTGCAGTACGCGTGGACACTGTTCGTCAAGCCGCTGCAGCTCGGCACCGGGTGGAAGCTCTCGGACATTCAACTGGCGGCCACGCTCTTCATCATTTGCCAGACGTGGGCGCAACCTTGCCAGGGATGGCTCATCGACCGGATGGGACCGCGCCTGTTCATCAGCATCGCCGGCGTGCTTTGCGGAATCGGCTGGGGAGGGATGGGCTACGCCACGAGCCTGCCCATGCTTTACACGCTGTACATCATGGCCGGCGTCGGCGCCGCGCTGGTTTACGGCGGATCGATCGGCTCGGCGCTCAAGTGGTTTACGACACGGCGGGGATTGGCCTCGGGCATCATGGCGGCCGGCTTCGGCGGCGGCGCGGGCCTCTTCATCCCCTTCATCGCCGCGATGCTGAAGAGCGACGGGTACCGTGCGACCTTTCTCTGGACCGGCGTCATTCAAGGTCTCGTCATCCTGATCGTCGCGCAGGTCCTTCGGCACCCCTCCCAGGCGCCGGCCGGCCCCGCGGCCGCGAAGGTGTCCGGCGCCGCGGGGCTTCCGCGCACGCAGCATTTCACGACCGGCGAGATGGTGCGCACGACACAGTTCTGGATGATGTACGCCGCGTTCGTCATGATGGCCACAGGCGGACTGCTGCTCACGCTCAACACGGGGCTCATCGCCGGCTCGTGGGGCATTGCCGCGGGCGCGCTGACCGTGGCCGCCTCGCTCAACGCCGTGGCCAACGGCGCCAGCCGGGTATTCTGGGGCTGGGTGTCGGACAAGACGGGACGCGAGGCGGCCCTGATCGTCGCGTTCCTCCTCCAGGCCTTATGCCTGCTGCTCGTGACCACGGTCGGCCGCATGTCCGGCACGTGGTTTGCCATCACGCTCGTGCTGACTTTTTTCACGTGGGGCGAGATCTACTCGTTGTTCCCCGCCATGCTCGCCGACTACTACGGCACGCGCGACGCGACGTCGAACTACGGCGTGTTGTACAGCGCGAAGGGCGTGGCGTCCATCTTCGGCGGCTGGGTGGCCACGCTGATCTTCGAAAGCACGGGCGCCTGGACGGCCGTGCTGATGGGCAGCGCGCTGCTCGCGTTGATCGCCGCAGGCCTCATCTTCGCGCTGCGGTTTGCGGCGGTTCCCGGCCGCGCGCCGATGGCTGTCCCCGCGACCGCGAAGTAGTCCTACGTGGCCACAGAGGCACGGAGCGTTTCGAAATGCGCCGCGGGTGATCAATGAGCGGGTGGCGGCTCCAGGTTCGCGGCAATCTCGAGAACGAGTACAAGGACGTCCTCACACCGGAGGCGGTCGCGGCGCTCGACGCGCTTGCGGGGCTCGACGCCGATCGCAAGACGGTGATGGCTGCGAGAATCGCGCGGCGCGCACAACGAGCCCGTGACAAACAGCGGATCGCCTTCCTCGATCCGGACGCATACATCCCGCGCACGCGCATCAAGGTGCAGGAGGCGAGGGACGGCGCGTTCGCCGGCAGCGAGATTCCGGCCGACCTGCGGCGCCAGTGGATCCAGGGCACAGGGCCGGCCGCGAAACCCAACGCCAGCGTCGAGGCGGGCATCCGGAACGTCGCGCACGCGCTGCTGTCCGGCGCCGACGGCTGGATGTTCGACGGCGAGGATGCGCTGGGCCAGGTGTCCACGATGTCGCTGGACAACCAGCGGAACCTGAAGCTCGCGATCCGCCGCGATCCCGTGTTCCTGTCCGCCGCCGAGCAGGTCGCCGGCGAGATGAACCGCTGGGCGCGCGAGTTCCTCGGACGCGACACCATTCAGGACTGGCGCGCGCAGCTCGACTTCACGACCAAGCTGTTCCGGCCCCGCGGCCTCCACCTCGACGACCGCCACATCCGTCACGCCGCCGGCTCCGGCTTCTCGGCGTCCATCGTCGACACCGCGCTCTACGTCGTGAACAACCACCAGCCGCTCGCCCGGTCGAACGCGTCGCTGGCGCTCTATCTGCCGAAGATTCAGACGGCCGAGGAAGCGGCGCTGTGGAACGACATCCTCTCGGCGCTCGAGGGGCACGTCGGGCTCGCAGCCGGCGCGATCAAAGTCTACGTTCTGGTCGAGCAGCTCGAGGCGTGCTTCCAGCTGATGGAAATCCGCGCGGCCCTCGGGAAGCATTTCATCGGGTTCAACACCGGCCGCTGGGACTACATCAACAGCGTCGCCGACGCGATGGCGTGGGATCCGGCGTTCGTCAACGCCAACATCGACGCGATCACGATGACGTACGGCTACATGCGGGTGTACGAGGACCGCGTGCGGCGCGCCGTGAACGCGCCCGACATGCTCGGCCAGTTCACGCTCTGGCAGGGCGGGATGGAACCGAACATCCCGGTCGGCTCCGCGGCGGGTGTCGAGGCCGGCATGAAGCGGGCCGTCGCCGGCGGCGAGCGCGAGCAGCGCGAGGGCGCGAGTGGAAAGTGGGTGGCGCACTGGAAGATGGTGCACATCGTCAGGCCCGTGTGGGAGAAGGCCGGTCAGGACAACCAGCTCGGCCGCAAGTTCCCGCCGCTCACGTACACGGCGGCCGACGCCGATGGGCTGACGGCGCTCGAGCCGGCGCCGCGCACCGTGCGCGGCGCCCGGGACCTGCTGAGCGTCGCGCTGCAGTACGGCAACGCGTTCGGCCAGGGACTTCAGGCCGCGGCGCTCAAGCCCGCGGACTTCTTCGGCAACGACGACGTGCTCTACCTGATGGAAGACATGGCGACCGGTGAAATCCGGCTGAGCATCCTGTGGGAATGGCTGCACAAGGGCGCGTCGTTGACCGACGACGACCCGTCGGGCGCCAGGGCCGGGGATCGTTTTACGCCCGAGCTTTTCGAGCGGCTGCTGGCCGAGGAGTATCAGAAACTGCGCCAGGCCGGGAACCGGGATGTCCACGATGTGTCAAAGAACACGACGTTGCCCGTCGCGCACGAAATCGTCGAAGCCTACGTCATAAGCGATATGAAGCTGCCGTGGTACGTGGACCTGTTGAACATCACGCTGGGGAACCACGACCTTGGCGAGGCGCGCCGGCGCATCCGGCTGCTGTCCGACGCGTTTCGCAGGGATGGCACGCGCATTACGGAGAATCTTGACTGGTAGCGACCAATGGCTGCTCCGAGGCAGACTTATCTCCCGGACCCTCTGATATTTAGAGGGTGGCGCCGGGCACATGGATTGCGGATCGCGACGGTCACGATGGCGGAACGGGTGCGTACGTCGTTCACGTTGACCCTTCCCGGGTCGAAGTCCCGTGCCTACTGGGCTCTGCTGTTGTTTGTGGCCGTCCAGATCGCCGACGGGGCCCAGACCTACCTGGGGATTGTGCGGTTCGGCCCCTCCATCGAAGCGAACCCGCTCCTGGCCTGGTGCGCGGCCGTCTTCGGGGCCAGCGCCGCGCTGGCCGTCGGGAAGTCGGTGGCCATCATCGGCGGCACCACCCTCCACGTGCTCTCCCAGCACCTGATTCTGGCCGCGCTGACCGTCGCCTGCGTTTTCGGGGCGATCGTGCCCTGGGCGATGGTCCTTACCTGGTAAACCGACACAGAAAAAGCCACAGAGGCACCGAGACCACGGAGGGCTTTTCCGGAAAAGACCTCTGTGCCCTCAGTGCCTCTGTGGCTTCGTCTTATTAGAAGCGGTACCCGACGGCGACGCCGAATCGGCCGACGTTCTGATCGTCGTTGTCGATGATTCTGATCAGCCGGAGGTCCGCGTCGATCCGCAAGTGATCCGTGGCCCGGATGCCCAGGCCGCCGCCGAGCGTCAGCGCGAGTCCGACCGAGGATGTGGACAACGGCTGCGTCAAGGTGCGGGCCCCCTGCGAAATGCCTGGAATGCCGATGCCGAGCGACGGCAACGACAGCGTCAAGTCGGCCGTGTGCTTGACCGCGGCCACACCGCCGCCCGCGACGAAGAACGGCTCGAGCCGGGCCGCGGTGGTGGGAATGGCCACGCGCACGTTGTTCGACCAGATCGCCACGCGTCCACCCTCGTTCGACAGGCTGAACAAGGAGGGGAAGGTCGGGATGCTGGGGATGCTGGGGAACAAGATGTCCCCGCCGGACGCCGCGATGAATTCGTTGCCTGGATACGGCGCATTGAGCGATGGAACAAATGTCCCCTCGAGCTCGAGTCCCACCACACGCGTGAACCGGAAATCGACCGAGGCGGTGTAGGCGACCGAGGTGTGCGAATCCATGTTGAACGCGGAGACGCCGCCGCCGACGCTCGCGCTGCGATCCTGCGCGCGCGCGAATGCAGGCATGCACACAATGGCCATTGCGCACGCGAACAGGCGTTTCGTTGACATGATCCCAGAGTAACCGAGATGTGGTAAGACAACCAGTAACGTGTCTATTCCCCGAGTCGCCGCAGCGGTGTTCGCCGTGACGTTCTGTGCAATTCCTGCCGGCGCCCAGTGGACGCCGCCCCTGGGCGTGCCCGCGCCGGCGTTCGGCATCACCCAGGTCGCACCGCCCGCGCCCAAGCCGTGGGCGGCGCCGGTCCGCGGCTTCTACATGGTCGACGAAGCCAAAGGCAGCGACGACAAGAACCCGTACGGCACGCCGGACCGGCCGCGGCGGACTATTCCCAACATCCTGCCGGCCGGGGCGGTGGTGACGGTTCGCGGCAAGTACGCCAGGGCGCACAGCTCGCCGAACACCATCGAAGCGCAGGGCACGGCGGCGGCTCCGGTCTTCATCAAGGGCGGGAATTTCACGGGGATCAGCGAGCTGTCGGGGTCGTACCTGATCGTGGAGGGCGGCTCCGGCGTGGGCTGGGTGATCAGGGACACGCGCGCCGCCGGCGCCACGCATCACGTGGTCGTTCGCGACACGGAACTGGTCGGCGGGGGCGTGGGCCTCGGCCCGTACATGGGCGGCGAGGTGCACAACATCGTCGTCCTGCGGACGTCGATGCACGACGTCGGCGACATGAACGTGAAGACCGACGTGGACAGCCACTGCGTGACCGTCGGCGTGAGCCACCACGTCTGGATTCTCGACAGCACGTTCACGCGCTGCTCGGGCGATGGCGTGCAGGTCAACGGCGGACGGAACGGGCCGCGGCTGCACCACGTCTACATCGCCCGCAACGTCGCGACGCACAACCGCCAGAGCGGGTTCTGGGCCAAGCAGTCCGCGGATGTGGTGATGTCGTCGAACGTCGTGTCCAACATGCGCCCGGGGAGCGGCGGGCCGGGCAACTGCCTCGGCGCCCAGTACGGCGCCGCGCGGGTCGTGTTCGTGAACAACCGCGTCTCGGACTGCGAATTCGGGATTGGCGTGTGGAGCTACGACGAAGGCGCGCCGGGCGGCGCGCTGATCGCCGGCAACGTGATTACCAACATCCACCACACGACCTCGGACAACGCTGTCGGCAATCCCTGGGCGGGTGGCGCGGCGATCTTCGCGGCCGGCGGCATCGAGCGCATCATCGTCAACAACACGATCGTGGACGTCGACGGCGGCATCCAGGCGCCCCAGAGCCCGGGTACGCTCAGCGCGGTCAACAACATCATCGCGCGCGTGAAACGGGCGGCGATGGCGTTTGACGGCGCGGGCGCGCCGAAAGTTGTGACCACCTACATGCTGTACGACGCGATGCCGACGCTGATGGCCGGCGGCGTCTCGGCCGCGATCGAACGCGGGCAGCTGACGGAGGGGCACAACCTGATCGCCTCGCCGAAGTTCGTGAACGCGGCCGCGGGCGATTTCCGCCTGGAACCCGGATCGCCCGGCGTCAAGGCGGGCGCCGCGATCCCGCTCGGCGACTCCTACCGGACGATCCACGGCGTGCCGCTCGGGCTGGACCTCACCGGGACACCCGACATGGGCGCGCTCGGCTCTGTGCTCGTACCGCGGAAGTAGGGCGGCCCTTTCAGGGCCGCCATGGCCCGCGGGCCTGAAAGGCCCGCGCTACGGGGCATCCGCGCTACTGGAACAATCGGATCTGCAGTCGCCGGACCGCGGCCCCGTCGAAGCTGGTCGTGCCGGGAGCGTCGACGGTCACTTTGATCAGGAACTCGACGAGCCACGGCGGCAGCGTCGGAATCCGCGACAGCAGGTAGGCACCCGCACCGGCCACATAGGGCGACGAGAACGAGGTGCCCGACGCGGTGATGAGGCCGCCTTCCGACATCAGCCAGGGAGCGTTGACCGCGACGCCGGGCGCCCAGACGTCCACGCACGGGCCGTAGTTGCTGAACGACGCCTCGACGTCGGCCTCGTCCGTGGCCGCCGCGGTCATGATGCCGTTCACGCCGTTTGCGCTGTAACCGGCGCCGGCCGGCGACGTGTTGCAGGCGTTCAGCGGGGCGTTGTTGTTGTAGGGGTTGCCGTTGCCCGCCGCCAGCGCGTAGAAGATGCCGGAGGCCGCCGAATTCCGGACGGCCGTATCCACGGCGGCGATCCTGATCAACGAGCCCAGGCTCATGTTGGCGACGGCCGGCTTCACGGCGTTTGCCGTCACCCAGTCGATGCCCTGCACGATGATCGAGGGGAACGTGACGCCGGCGCAGGTGAGCACCTTCACGCCGGTGACCGGCGCACCCGGGACAACGCCGACCGTGAAGACGTCGTTGTCGCGTCCGGCGATGATGCCCGCGACGCCCGTGCCGTGCCCGTTGCAGTCGGCGTTCGGTTCGTTCTGCACGAAGCTGACGTGGTTCACGAGATTGATGTCGGGGTGCGACGGATCGACGCCCGTGTCGATGACGTAGACGTTGACGCCGCCCACCGTCCCGGTTCCATCGCCCGAATGCGCCAGCGTCTGATCGGCGCCGATCTTCGTGATGCCCCAGTCGACAATCTGCGTGCTCTCGGCTGCGGCGCGCTCCGTCGGGGGCAGCGAAATCGGATCGTCGGCTTCGACCGCCCCGACCAGCGGGTCGGCGGCGAGGCGCGCGGCCATCGCCGGCGTCATCGTGGCCGCGAATCCGCGGATGGCGCTGCTATAGAAGGCGCGCGCCCGAAAGCCGTGCCGCCGCTCGAGCGTCATGATCGCGCCCAGCACGGGCCTGGAGTGGTAGCCGAAACGCGCGCGGTCCTGAAGGCGCTCGTCCGCGGCGAACGCGCTCGCGTACGAATCGAGCTTCGCATCGTCGCGAAGTGTCACGATGACGCGCACCTGGCCGGCAGGAGCCGGCGCGGCGAGATCTTGAGCGACCGCCGCGGCGGGCGTCAGCAGGCACACAACGAAAAACGCACGAACCGCTCGTCCCATGAATCGCACCTCGGCCAAAAAAATGTACGACGCGGCTATCGCGATGTCACGTGCTTTCTCGACGCAAATCGTGTCTTCGCGGAGGCAGACTTTGCACAACTTCACGAAGACCTTTCCGCGCGAAGGTGTGCACCCTATAATTGCGCCTCAGGAGGGCACATGCGCGGCTCACGGGCGGCGGCCACGGGTCTGCTGATGTTCATCGGCGTGACGATGCCGTGTGCACGCGTGTGGGCGCAGGTTGATTTCTCCGGCGAATGGGCGGTCCGCCTTCACGAAGATCAGCTGCATCGCAACGATGCGCTGCCCGGCGGCCTCGCCATCGGCGACTACACGGGTCTGCCCCTCAACGAGGCCGCGCGCCGCAAGGCCGACACCTGGGACGCCTCGATCCTGAGTGCGCGCGAACGGCAGACGATTCCGGGGCCGTCCGTGTACGGCCGCGCGGGCAGCGTGCGCATCTCGAAGATCGTGGACGACGACACGCAGCAGGTGGTGGCGTTCAGGATCTATCGCGCGCCGGGCAACAACGGCACGTTCCGCATGATCTGGATGGACGGCCGTCCGCATCCGCCCGAGTACGCGGCGCACACCTGGCAGGGATTCTCGACCGGCACGTGGCAGGGCAACATGCTGACCGTCGAGACGACGCACGTGAAGATGGGCTTCATTCAGCGCAACGGCGTGCCGACCAGCGATCGCGCTGCGCTGACCGAGCATTTCATCCGGCACGGCGACGTGTTGACGATCATCAGCGTGGTGTCCGACCCGGTGTATCTCGAGGAGCCGCTGATGCGGACGACCAACTACATGCTGGACCTCGGCCAGCAGCTCGAGCCGATCCACGGAGAGATCGTCGACGAGATCGCGGGCCGGCCCGACGGCTACGTTCCGCACTATCTGCCCGGCGCGAACCCGCAGCTCCGCGAGTTCGCCGCACGGATGGGTCTGCCCTTCGAGGCGACGCGTGGCGGCAGGGATTCGACGTATCCTGAATACCAGCTGAAATTGCAGAAGATGCTGGCCAGATGAGCCGATCGCACGCCGTGCTGCTGGCGGCGCTCACCGTGTGCGCCGTCGCCCTGACTCCGCGCGCGCCTCAGGCGGCCGCCCCCGCCAACCCCGACGCGACGCTCCGCCAGTATTGCGTCACCTGTCACAACCAGCGCCTGCAGGACCGGCGGCCTGTCGCTCGAGGGCCTCGACGCGGTTGACGTGGCGCACGACGCGGAGACCTGGGAGAAGGTCGTCCGGAAGCTGCGGCTCGGCGTCATGCCGCCGCTCGGCGCGCGCCGGCCCGATCGCGCGACCTACGACGGCGCCGATCGAGTGGCTCGAAAGCCAGCTCGACGCCGCCGCGGCGGC
The DNA here is from genome assembly GCA_963712905.1 of uncultured Acidobacteriota bacterium. Taxonomy (GTDB): domain Bacteria; phylum Acidobacteriota; class Vicinamibacteria; order Vicinamibacterales; family CAVVIG01; genus CAVQJU01. The sequence goes on from CAVQJU010000009.1 coordinate 169,221, forward strand.
GCATCCCAACCCGGGCCGTCCCGTGCTGCATCGGCTGAACCGCGCCGAGTACGCCAACGCGATCCGCGATCTGCTCGGGCTCGACGTCGACGTGTCGTCGCTCCTGCCGCCCGACGACGCGGCGTACGGATTCGACAACGTGGCGGACGCGCTGGGCAGCTCGCCGGCGCTGCTGCAGGCGTATCTCGTCGGCCGCGCGGAAGATCAGCGCCGTGGCCGTCGGCGACCCGCGCCTCGGCGCCGGCAGCGACACCTACTCGGTCCGGCAGGATCTGTCGCAGGACCAGCACCTCGACGGCCTGCCGCTCGGCACGTTCGGCGGCATGCGGCGCGACACACGTTTCCGCTCGACGGCGAGTACGACTTCCAGGTGCGGCTGTACCGGACGAACCTGAGCGCCATGCGCGGGCCTCCAGGACCCCCATCAGGTCGAGCTGACGCTCGACGGCGAGCGCGTGCTGCTCGCCGAGTTCGGCGGCCCCGACGATCTCGTGCGCGCTGCAGAAGAACCCGACCGACACATCCGACGCGATCGAAGCGAAGCGGCTGCGCGTGCGCCTCTTCGTCAAGGCCGGCCGGCACGACGCTCGTGGCGGCGTTTCTCGACGAGGCGCCGCGCCTCCTGGCGACCTCGCGGCTGCAGCCGTTCCTTCGCGACTTCGACAACCCGTTCGCGGCCGAGGGCGCGCCGCACGTGCAGTCGATCACGCGTCCAGGGACCGTTCAACGCGAAGGCGCGCGGCAGCGCGCCGAGCCCGCACGTGTTCCTCTGCCGCCCGGCGCGAACGCGACTGAGCCGACGAGACGGCCTGTGCCACGCGGATCGTCTCGACGCTGGCGCGCCGGGCCTACCGCCGGCCGCGTGTCGAACGCCGAAGTCGACCGACTCTGCTCTCGTTCTACCAGCAGGAACGGGCGCGCGGGAGCTTCGAGACCGGCGTCGAGTTCGCGCTGCGGCGCATCCTCGCCAGCCCGTCGTTCGTCTTCCGGCCGGAGCGCGAGCCGGCGGGCATCGCGCCCGGCACGCCGTACCGCGTGACGACGTCGAGCTGGCGTCGCGGCTGTCGTTCTTCCTCTGGAGCAGCATCCCCGACGAGGAACTCCTGCGGTCCGCGGCCGGCGGACAGCTCGCCAGCCGGCGGTGCTGGCGCAGCAGGTGCGGCGCATGCTGGCCGACCCGCGTGTCGACGCGCTCGTCGAGAACTTCGCCGGCCAGTGGCTGCAGCTGCGCAACCTGCGCGGCATCGTGCCCAACCCGGACACGTTCCCGGACTTCGACGACAACCTGCGCCAGGCGTTCCGGCGCGAGGCCGAGCTGTTCTTCGCCAGCATCGTGCGCGAAGACCGCAGCGTGCTCGATCTGATGACCGCCGACTACACGTTCGTCAACGAGCGGCTGGCGAAGCACTACGGCATGCCGGACGTCGTTCGGCAGCGCACTTCCGCCGCGTGCACGCTGACCGACGACGCGCGGCGCGGACTGCTCGGCAAGGGCGCCGTGCTGCTGGTCACCTCGCACGCGACGACGACGTCGCCGGTCCTGCGCGGCAAGTGGGTGCTCGAGAACCTGCTCGGCGCGCCGCCGCCGCCGCCGCCGCCCGACGTGCCGGCGCTGCGAGGAAGACGAGCCCGGGGCGCCGCCCCGCACGATGCGCGAGCAGATGGAGCAGCACCGGACCAACCCCGCCTGCGCGGCTGCCACAAGGCGATGGACCCGATCGGGTTCGCGCTCGAGAACTTCGACGTGGTGGGCGCCTGGCGCACGACGAACGAGGCCGGGGTCGCCGCTCGACACGGCCGACGTGCTGGCCGACGGCGCGAAGGTGGACGGCGTGGCCGGCCTGCGGCAAGGCCCTGCTGAAGCGCCCCGACGTGTTCGTCCAGACGCTGACGGAAAAGCTGCTGATCTACGCGCTCGGCCGCGGCCTCACGCACCAGGACATGCCGGCCGTGCGCGGAATCGTGCGGGACGCCGCGCGGGCAGGATTACCGGTTCTCCGCCCTCGTCTCGGGCATCGTCAGCAGCGTGCCGTTTCAGATGCGCGAACTGACAGGCGAGCTCAGCGCGGGGAGTAAGCTCAAGGAGACTTCATGTTCATCACCAGGATGTCACCTGCCGCGGCGGACGTTCCTGCGCGGCATGGGCGCGACGCTGGCGCTGCCGCTGCTCGATGCCATGGTGCCGGCGGCGCACGGCGCTGGCGAAGACAGCCGGGCGCCGCGCCGTCGCGCGCCGGCTTCATCTACATGCCGCACGGCGCGGACATGGCGTCGTGGACGCCCGCGGCGGCCGGCGGCGGCTTCGAGCTGTCGCCGACGCTGCAGGCCGCTCGAGCCGGATTCAAGGACTCGCTGGTCGTCGTCAGCAACCTGAAGCGCGCGGGCGGCGCCGACCGAGATGCACGCGGCGGCGGCGTCGGGCTGGCTGAGCGGCGCGATCCCCAAGCGGACCGAGGGCGCAGGACTACCGGATCGGCACGACGATCGATCAGGTGCTCGCGAAGCAGATCGGCCAGGCGTCGCCGTTCCCGTCGCTCGAGTTCGCCACCGAGGACTTCACCGGCTACGTCGGCGGCTGCACGCCCGGCTACAGCTGCGCCTACATGAACACGATCTCGTGGGCGTCGCCGACGACGCCGCTGCCGATGGAGATCAACCCGCGCACGGCGTTCGAGCGGCTGTTCGGCGACGGCGGGTCCGAGGCCGAGCGGCGCCGGCATGCGCAGGAGGACCGCGAGCATCCTCGATTCGATCGTCGGCGAGGCGCGGGCGCTGCAGGCGCGGCTCGGCGTGCGCGATCGCGCGCGCGTGGCCGACTATCTCGACAACGTCCGCGAGATCGAACGGCGGATCCAGCAGACCGAGACGCAGCACCGCACGGAGCTCGCGGTCGATCGACAAGCCGCTCGGCATTCCCGAGTCGTTCGACGAGCACACGGCGCTGATGTTCGACCTGCTCGCGATGGCGTTCCAGGCCGATCTGACCCGCGTCTTCACGTTCATGATGTCGCGCGAGGGCAGCCAGCGGACGTTCGCCGAGATCGGCGTCCCCGATCCGTGGCACGTCGTCTCGCACCACGGCGACCAGGCCGAGAAGGTCGCGCGCGCCGCGAAGATCAACGTGCTACTGCGTGCAGCTGTTCGCGAAGTTCCTCGAGAAGCTGCGCAACACGCCGGACGGCGACGGGTCGCTGCTCGACACTCGCTGCTCTTCTACGGCAGCGGCATGGGCAACTCGAACGTCCACGCCACCGATCCGCTGCCGATGCTCGCGGTCGGCGGGGGCGTCGGCACGGGCAACCGCCACATCGTGCTGCCGCAGAAGACCGAGATCGGCAACCTGTGGCTGACCGTCGCCAACAAGTTCGGCGCGCACGCTCGACACGTTCGGCGAGAGCACCGGCACGGTCGATTTCTTCTGAACGGCAGTCGTAGCGCGGGCCTTTCAGGCCCGCGTGTCGGCGGCCCTGAAAGGGCCGCGCTACAGTGAAGATGCGCAGGATGACCTGGCTGATTGCGTTCGCCGCCGCTGCGACGCTTGGCGCCGCGCCTTCGACACCGGATCTGGTGTCGGCGGTGCGGGCGGCCAACCCGACGGCGGTGCGTGCGCTGCTGCAGCAGCGCGTGGACGTCAACGCGCGCGAGGCGGACGGGACCACGGCGCTGCACTGGGCCGCGCGATCGGCCGACGTGCAGACCATCGACCTGCTGGTCGGCGCCGGCGCGGATCGTCAACGCCGTGAACCGGTACGGGGCGACGCCGCTGTCGCTTGCGGCGCGCACCGGCAACGCCGCTGTCCTCGACGCGCTGCTGAAGGCCGGCGCCAGCGTGAGCGCGGCGGACGCCGCGCTGCCCGACGGCCAGACGCTCGCTGATGCTGGCGGCGCGCACCGGCAACGTGGACGCCGTGAAGCTGCTCGCCGCATGCCGGCGAACGTGAACGCGGCCGAGCGCCGCACCGGCACGACGGCGTTGATGTGGGCGGCGCTCGACAATCGCGCGGACGCCGTGCGGGCGCTCGCCGCGGCCGGCGCCAGACGTCAACGCCCGGTCCATCGTCACCGACTATCCGCACACGCCGCCCGGCGTCATCGGCGACAAGCTCGAGGAAGGCGCGTCCTACGTCGGCCAGACGCGTGCTGCCGAAGGGCGGATGGACGGCGCTGATGTACGCGGCGCGGCAGGGCGCGCTCGCAGCGGCGACGGCGCTCGCCGACGCCGGCGCCGATCTCGACGCGGTCGATCCCGACGGCACGCTCGGCGCTGATGTTCGCCATCATCAACGGCCACTACGACGTCGCCGACGCTGCTGGTGGAAAAAGGCGCGAACGTCAATCTCGCGGACCGGACCGGCGCGACGCCGCTGTACTCGGCGGTCGACATGCACACGATGCCGACGTCGTTCGGGCGGCCTGAGCTGCCCCGCGACGGTGATCGACGGCAGCGTCGGCGCCGTCAAGATGCTGCTCGCCCACGGCGCCGACCCGAACGCGCGGCTCAAGACCGGATGCTGAAGCGGCATGTACAACGCCGGCGATCGCGCGGCTGGCCGAAGGCGCGACGCCGTTCATGCGCGCGGCCCGTGGCGGCGATGTCGCTGGTGATGCGGCTGCTGCTGGCGGCCGGCGCCGATCCGATGCTGGCCCAGAAGAACGGCAACACGCCGATTCACCTCGCCGCCAGCATCAATCTCGCCGGCAACAGCTACGACCGCGGGACGATGCAGAACGCGCTCGACGTCATCGCGTTGTGCCTGGACAAGGGCGTCGATATCAACGCCGTGAACGCCGCGGGCGATACGGCGGTCCACAGCGCGCTCGGTTCGCCCGCCATCGTGCGGTATCTCGCCGAACACGGGGCGAAGCTCGACGTGAAGAATAAACAGGGGCGCACGCCGCTCGACACGGTGCTGCGAAACCGCGAGAGAAACGAAGAAACGGTCGCGCTCCTTCGTCGTCTGACCGGCGCGTAAACATCGGAGGCTTCGTCGGAGGCTTCACATGAAGCGTGCGCTGACGTGCGGTCTGCTCGCCGTGCTCTGGCTGGCCGCCAGGCCGTTCGCCGGTCAACAGGCGCCTCCGGGCCGTGGGTCCGCCGCCTCTCCTTCCTACAGGGCACCCCGCCTCGACGGCCATCCCGACTTGAACGGCATCTGGCAGGCGTTCGTCACCGCGAATTGGGACGTGCAGGACCACGAGGCGCAGGCCGGCCCTCACCCGGAAATCATGGGCGCTTACGGCGCCGGGCCGGCTGGGCAGAGCATCGTCGAGGGCGGTGAGATTCCGTATCAGCCCTGGGCCCTGGCGAAGAAGAAGAAGAACTTCGACGAGCGGATGAAGGTCGATGTCACCGACGACAAGAAATGGCACGCGCTGGGCGACCCGGAGCTCAAATGTTATCTGCCCGGTGTGCCGCGCGCGACTTACATGCCGTTTCCATTCCAAATCGTTCAGGGATCGGCGCCGTACATCCTGATCGCGTACGAGTTCACGAGCGCGACCCGCACGATCCGCATGAACTGGAAGGACGAGGGGCCGGCGGATGCGTGGATGGGCTGGTCGCGCGGCCGCTGGGAAGGCGACACGCTTGTCGTCGACGTGACCGGCATCCGCGAGGAGACGTGGCTCGATCGGGCCGGCGACTTCCATAGCGATGCGCTGCATGTCGTCGAACGCTATACGCCCGTCAGCCCCTACCATCTGATGTACGAGGCGACGATCGAGGATCCCAAGGTGTTCACGCGGCCATGGAAGATGAGCTTTCCGCTCTATCGCCGGATGGAAAAGAACATTCAGCTCCTGGAATTCAAGTGCGTGCCGTTCACCGAAGAACTGCTGTACGGAGTGCTCCGCAAGAGGTGAATCATGCGTCATCGATTCTTCACCCAGCTTGCCGTCCTCGCCGTCGTCTTCTCCCTGCCTGTGGTGGCGGGGCAGGCGCCGGCGGGAAGGAAAGCGGGGAAGGCAAAGCCCGCGGCGAAGACCTTCCGCACGCCGTGGGGCGATCCTGATCTCCAGGGCGTCTGGAACGATGCCACCAGCACGCCGCTGCAGCGGCCGGGCGAGGTCGGCTCGAAAGAGGTGCTCAACGACGAGGAAGCGGCCGAATTCCAGGCGACGCTGGCCAACAACCTGACACGCGATCGCCGCGACGGAGGCCCAGAGGTCGACGTCAACCGGGCATACAACGATCATTGGATGGACTCTCGCCGGTTGAAGATCACGGCGGACCGCCGGACGTCGCTGATTGTCGATCCGCCCGACGGGCGCTTTCCTCCGTTGGTGCCCCTGACACCGGAACGGCAGAAGGCCAGGGCGGATCGGGCCGCGGCGGTCGCCCGCTTCAACGCCGGGCTGCCCGATGGGCCAGAGGAACTGTCGCTTCCGGTACGGTGCATCATTCGCACGGATTCGCCGCCGTACCTGCCGACCATCTACAACAACGACTTTCAGATCTTCCAGAGCCCCGGCTACGTGGTCATCAATCCGGAGATGATTCACAGCGCGCGCATCATCCCGCTCGACGGGCGGCCGCATCTCAACAAGAGCCTTCGCCAGTGGCTGGGGGACACGCGCGGCCGCTTTGACGGCAACACCCTGGTGCTCGAGACCACGAATTTCAGAACCGACGACGGGGTGATCTTTCAGGGCGCCAGCGCCGCAACCTTTCGCATCACCGAACGCTTTACACGGGTCGCCGAGGACACGATCAACTACGAGTTCACGGTCGAGGACCCGACAACCTGGACGAAGCCGTGGACCGCGGTGATTCCCTGGACCAGGATCGATCCGGGCGAGCAGATGTACGAATATGCCTGCCACGAGGACAACTACGACATCGTCCATTTGCTGGCCGGCGCGCGCGCGCGACAGACGAAAGGGGGGACGAGATGAACCCGATGCGAACGAGGCGCTCCATCGCGGCGGCCGGTGTCTGTCTCCTGCCGGTGCTGTGCGCCGTGCCTCTTGCGGCCCACCACGCATTTGCCTCGGAATTCGACGCGAACAAGCCGATCAGGTTTCAGGGCACGGTCACGAAGATGGAGTGGATCAATCCCCACGCGTGGATTCACGTCTCGGTGAAGAAGCCGGACGGCACGGTGGAGGAATGGATGATCGAAGCCGGCACACCGAACACGCTCTTCAGGCGGGGCCTGACGAAGAATTCGCTGCTGCCCGGCACCGAGGTCGTCGTCGACGGGTATCAGGCGAAGGATGGCGCGTTGCGCGCGAACGGACGCGATCTGACGCTGCCCAACGGTAAAACGCTGCTGATCGGATCGGCTGGAACCGGCGCCCCCGACGACGACAAGGCGAAGAAATGACCGGTGATCGCGGTTGCCATCCCCTGTTAATCACGAAGGCACGAGGGTCACGAAGGTCTTTTTCATAGTGGAGTCACAATTCTGAACATGAGGGTGCTGTTACTCGCCACGGTAGGGCTGAGCGCGGTGGTCGCGGCCGGTGCGCCGTACGCGCCTCCCCGGACGCCGTGGGGCGATCCGGACCTGCAGGGCAACTACACGAACAAGTACGAAGCGAATACCCCGCTCGAGCGGCCTGACGAGTTCAAGGGGCGGCGCCTCGAGGACGTCTCGGAAGCCGAATTGGCCGCGTTACGGGCGAAGCGGCTCAAGCAGTTTCTCGAGCGTCCTGCCGCCGTCGGACCGTACCAGTTTCGCGACCCGCTCGAGGTCACGCGGGGAAGCCGCGCGTGGTTCCTGGTCGATCCGCCCGACGGCAGGATTCCGTCGAGGACTCCCGCGGCCCAGCGGCGCGTCGCGAATTACGACGCGTCCTTCGAAGCCTCGCTCGACACCACGCTCGGCGGCATCTTCAACTCGAGGCAGCGCACTGGCGGCAGCTTCGGCGAGGGTCCGTTCGACACCATCGAGGATTTCGGCCTGTGGGATCGGTGCATCACGCGCGGGATTCCCGGATCGATGCTGCCCCACATCCTCGGCAATTCCTATCAGATCGTGCAGGCGCCAGGGGTCGTCGCCATCCGCTACGAGCTGGTGCACGACACGCGGCTGATTGCGCTCGACGGCCGGCCGCACGTCCCCGCGGGCATCCGGCTCGAAATGGGCGATGCCCGGGGGCACTGGGAAAACAACGCCCTCGTCGTCGAGACGACGCGCTTCAAGGACCGGAGCGTGTACAGGAACGCGAACGCTGACACGTTCCGTCTCGTCGAGCGCTTCACGCGCACGGCCGCCGACCGTCTCGAGTGGACGGTCACCGTCGACGATCCCGCGACGTGGACAAAACCGTGGACGTTCTCCATGCCGCTGACGATGAACGACGGCGAGGCGGTGCTGGAGTTCGCGTGTCACGAAGGCAACTACGCCGTGCCTCACATTCTCAGCGGCGCCAGGGCCACGGAGCCGGCCGCCGTGGACGCCGCGGCCGGACAAGGAGTAAATTCGAAGTGAAGTGAGACGACGCGGACACTCCACCATCTGGCTTGCGGCGCTCGCCGCAACCGCGCTCGCGGGGGCCGCGGCCGCGCTCGCACAACGCCGGGACGTGTTCGTCGCCTCGCGCGATCACGCCGCCATCGCCTACACGAAAGGACCGGTGGCCGACCCGGTCTACGAGCTCAATCGCCGCCTGCAGGACGGGAGCGTCGCGCTCCAGTTCGACGGTCCCAACGGGTACCTCAAGTCCGTGCTGGCGGCGCTCGATGTCCCGATCGAATCGCAGACGCTCGTATTTTCGGAGACGAGCTTCGAAGCCAAGCTCATCAACCCGCGCAACCCGAGGGCGATCTACTTCAACGACGTGGTGTCGGTCGGCGTCGTGCACGGCAGCGACGCGCTCGAGCTGGCGGCGCAGGATCCGGCGCAGGGCGTCGTCTTCTACACGCTCGCGCAGAAGCCCGCGGCGAAGCCGAAACTGACGCGCGACGACACGTGCCTCGCGTGCCACCTCTCGTGGGATACGCTCGGCGTGCCGGGGATCTTGGCGCTCAGCACGTTCCCGATGTCCGACGACAAGAACGCGTACGCGAACGGCTTTGTCGCCGATCACCGGAGCCCGCTGGCCGAGCGCTGGGGTGGGTGGTACGTGACCGGCAAGCCCGGCACGCTCCGCCACATGGGCAACGTGCCAGTCATCGTGCCGGGCAAGGTGGACGTGCAGCCCAGGCCCACCTCACCCGTGCTGGCGTCGCTCGACGGAAAGTTCGATCTCAAGACGTATCTCTCCCCCTACAGCGACGTCGTCGCGCTGATGGTGCTCGAGCACCAGACCCACATGACGAACCTGCTGACGCGCCTGGGCTGGGAAGCGCGCCTGGCCGCCGCCGAGCGGGGGAACCCCGACGCGGCCGCGCGGATGCGGGAGGCGGCGGCAGACCTGGTGGACTACCTGCTGTTTGTGGACGAGGCGCCCTTTGCCGGCAGCATCCGCGGGTCGTCGGGTTTCGCTGAGAAGTTCTCGGCCCAGGGTCCGCGCGACAGCAAGGGCCGGTCGCTGCGCCAGCTGGATCTCGATCGGCGCCTGATGAAGTATCCATGCAGCTACATGATCTACACGCGTGCGTTCGACGCCCTGCCGCCCGACGCCCGGAACGCCGTCTATCAACGGATGTGGCAGGTGTTGTCCGGCCGCGACACCAGCAAGAAATACGCGACGCTCTCGCGCGCGGACCGGCAGGCGATTGTCGAAATCCTCCGGGACACGAAAAAGGACCTGCCGGCGTACTTCAAACAGTAGATGAGGTCCGAGAGGTCCGAGGGGTCCCAGAGGTCCAAGGGGTCCGAGAGGTCCCAGGGGTCCAAGGGGTCCGAGAGGTCCAATGGGCGTGAGAGCTTGCTGATGTCGAATCGCCGGAATCCCAATAGCAGAGTGGTCGTTAGACCTCTCGGACCTCTCGGACCTCTCGGACGATTTGCCATCGCCGTTCTCTTCGCCGCGCTCGTGTCGGTATTCTCGACCGCCTGCGCCGATTCGCCGACGGCGCCATCGGCTTCGACCGTGGCCGGCGCGTGGCTCGCCAACTCGACGCTCGCCTCGGCCAGCGGAGGCGAATGCGTCGGCAGCCTGGTGCAGACGGGTGCCGGCGGCGGCCGTGACGTCTTCCTGACCGCACTCAAACAAAACGGCGCGTCCCTCGAGGCGACGGTGACGTCGCAGGGCAACGGCACCAGCTGCGCCTACTCCGGCACGGCCAGCGGCGCCGCCGTGTCCATGACGCTTTCAAGCTGCCAGGCGAGCCGCGTGCCGGGTGTCCGCTGCAGCGGCGGAGCGGTGCGCGACCTGCAGCTGGTCGGCGGTACACTGACGGCGAACGTCAACGCCGCGGTCGGCATGGGCAGCGGGACCGACGTCAGCACGTGGAACGTCTTCGCACCCGGCGGAAGCGTGCAGGTTGGTACGCTGACGCTGACCGCGAACTTCACCTGGACTTTTCTGGGAGTGCCTTCTTCGGACTACCACACTTTTACCGGCACCATTTTTCCCGGCTACGAGGACGGCACGATATCCATTCCGGCGGATCCGAACCCGTTTTGCGCCAAATGCGGGTGGTTCTCTCCTTGACTTGCCTTTCTCCAGCCGCCTAGAATCTTTCACTTTGTTTAGCGGAGGTATACACCGTATGACGTGTTTAAAACGGCTGGCGTTGACGCTGGCTGTACTCGCTTTGTTGCCGTCGGCCGCGCGCGCCCAGGCCGTCGGCGGCGCCTCGATTTCCGGTACCGTCAAGGACACGTCCGGCGCCGTCCTGCCCGGCGTGTCGGTCGAGGCGGCTCGAGCCCGGTTCTCATCGAAAAGGTCCGGTCCGTCGACCACGGACGCCAGCGGCCAGTACAAGATTGAGAACCTGCGGCCCGGCATCGTATTCGGTCACGTTCACGCTGGCCGGGTTCAGCACGGTCAAGCGCGAGGGCATCGAGCTGGCGGGCACGTTCGTCGCCACGATCAACGCCGATCTGATGCGGTCGGCAACGTGTCGGAAACGATCACCGTCACGCAGCGAGAGCCCGATCGTCGACCTCCAGAGCTCGCAGCGGCAGCGCGTCTTCTCGCAGGAAGTCCTGGACGCGATTCCGGCCGGCCGCAGCCACATCAACGAGATCGTCCTCCTGCCGGGCGTGAACGCCTCCCAGCCGGGGCGCGGCGGCCTGCAGGACGTCGGCGGCACGAACAACCTCCAGAACACCACCTTCTCGATCCACGGCGGCCGCACGAGCGACACGCGCCTGCAGCTCGACGGCGTCCGGCTCGGCAACGTGCTGTCGCCCGGCGAGTTCTCCAACTTCGTGCCCGACACCGGCGCGACGCAGGAGACGACGGTCGACTACGGCGCCATCTCGGCGGAGCTGGCGTTCGGCGGCCTGCGCATCAACCTCGTGCCGAAGGAAGGCGGCAACACCTTCAGGGGGTCGATCTTCGCCACCGGCGTGAACTCCGGGTGGCAGTCCGACAACCTGACCGCAGGATCTGAAGGCACGGGGGCTGCCGGCGCCCAACAAGATGAAGCTGGCCTACGACATCAACCCGTCGGGCGGCGGTCCGCATCATGCGCGACAAGCTGTGGTTCTTCGCGTCGGGCCGTGTGCAGACGAACCAGAACTACATCGCCGGCCTCTTCTCGAACGCGAACGCGGGCGATCCGACCAAGTGGACGTACGTTGCCAACCCCGCCGACCAGGCGGTTCTTCGCGATCACGCAGAAGGGCGATCGACGGCCGCCTCACCTGGCAGGCCAGCCAGCGGAACAAGTTCTCGCTCTACCTGGACAATCAGACCCGCGGTATGGGACGACACCCGCGCGGGCGTCTCGCCGGAGTCCGTCGTCGCGTACCGGTTCCCGACGCTGTATCTGGTGCAGGCCGGCTGGACGTCGCCGATCTCGAGCAAGATGCTGCTCGAGGTGCGCTACGCCAACCGCGGCGAGGCGTTCGGCAACCAGCCCGACCTGTCGGCGCCCTGGAACACCGATGATCCCCGTGCTCGAGCAGTCCACGAACTTCCAGTATCGGGGCCGGGGCGGCGACGGCGGCGTCAGCGGCACGATGGGGTTCACCGATCAGAACATCAACACGGCCGTGACGACGCTGTCGTACGTGACCGGCGCGCACGCGTTCAAGACCGGATTCAGCGACACGTGGTCCGACACGCGAAGAGCTCGACCATCTCGAACGACTCCAATCTCTACTACCGGTTCAACCTCGGCGTGCCCAACCAGATCACGCAGTACGGCACGCCGACGCAGGGCGAGAGCCAGGTCAAGGGCGAGATCGGCCTGTTCGTGCAGGATCGCTGGACGCATCAATCGCCTCACCCTCAACCTCGGCGCGCGGTACGACCAGTTCATCGGCGGGTACCCCGTGCAGACTCTCGGTCCGGCCATGTGGGTGCCGACCCGCAACCTGACGTTCCCGGCCGTGACCGGCATCAACGTCAAGGACGTCACGGTCAGAATCGGCGAGTCGTACGACCTGTTCGGCAACGGCAAGACGGCGCTCAAGGTCAGCGTCGGCAAGTATCCGATCGGCGTCAGCACCATCGGCAACCCGGCCGGCATCGTCAACACCATCACGCGGAGCTGGACCGACACGAACCGGAATTTCATCCCGGACTGCAACCTGCTGAACCTGCAGGCGAACTCCGGGGCCGACACCTGCGGCATCGCGTCGAGCCTCCTCTTCGGCCAGCCGACGTCGGCGGCCCAGTTCAACAACGACACGCGCTTCGGCTACGGGAACCGCGGCTACAACTGGGAGTTCTCGACGAGCGTCGTCGCACCAGCTCACGTCGCGCGTGGGTCTGGACGTCGGCTACTACCGCCGCTGGTTCGGTAACTTCCAGACCATCGAGAACACCGTCTGGCAGACGCGTCCTCCTTCGACAAGTTCAGCATCACCGCTCCGCTCGACTCGCGGCTGCCGGGCGGGGGCGGCTACGTCGATCCCCAACCTCTACAACCTCAACCCGGCGTTCGTCGGGCAGGGCGTCAACTACACGAACATGTCGCGCAACCTCGGCGAGCAGATCGAGCACTGGAACGGCATGGACGTCAGCGTCAACGCGCGCCTGAAGAACGGCCTGCTGCTGCAGGGCGGGTTCAGCGTCGGCCAGACGATGACCGACAACTGTGCGGTGCTCGCGTCCCAGCTCGAGCGAACGCCTGGCCCCGCAGACGACCCCGGCGACCGTGCCGTACTGTCACGTCGAGACGAATCTGATGGGCCAGACGCAGGCCAAGTTCCTGGGGACGTATCTGCTGCCGAAGATCGACGTCAACCTGGCCGCGACGTTCCAGAGCGTGCCCGGGCCCGCAGATCGCGGCAAACTACACGGCGCTCAACGCGCAGATTCAGCCCTCGCTCGGGCCGCCCGCTCTCGGGCGGCGCGGCGAACGTGACCGTCAACCTGGTCGCGCCGGGCACGATGTACGGCGAGCGCGCCAACCAGCTCGACTGGCGCATCTCGAAGGCGTTCAAGGTGCTCAACGGCAGGCGAGCGATGGTGAACCTCGACATCTACAACATGCTGAACGTCGAGCACGGTCATCCAGGAGAACGCCGCGTATCGCGGTGTGGCGCACGCCGCAGCGCATCATCGACGGCCGTCTGTTCAAGATCAGCGGGCAGTTCGACTTCTAGTGCCAGTGAGGGCGAGCGCGGCGGCCGCGCTCGCCCTTCTTCTCTTCCTCGCTGCCGCCTATCCTCGCGCGGCGGACGTCGCCCTCAAACTCGTTGACGTCGCGGCGCAGGCCGGCGTCACCCTCCTGAACATCGGCGGCGGACCAGCCAAGGACTACATCATCGACGAGGTCGGCAGCGGCGCCGCCTGGTTCGACTACGACAACGACGGCAACCTCGACCTCCTGATCGTCAACGGTTCCACGCGCGAGCGCTCGAAGACCGGCGGCGACCCGCTCGCCGCGCTGTATCGGAACGACGGCCGCGGCAAGTTCACCGACGTCACGGCCCGCAGCGGTTTCGCTCGTCGCGGGTGGGGCATGGGCGTCTGCGTCGCCGACTACGACAACGACGGCTTCGACGATGTGTACGTCACGAGCGCCGTGGGAGGGAACGCGCTGTACCGGAACGGCGGCAATGGCACGTTCGCCGACGTCACCCGTCAGGCCGGCGTCGCGGACGCCGGGTGGAGCACGGGCTGCGCGTTCGGCGACTACGACCGCGACGGCTACGTGGACCTGTACGTCGCTCACTACGTGGCGTTCGACGAGCGGACGATCGCGAAGCGGGGAGAGACCGCTGGGTGCCGCTTCATGACGGTGGACGTCTCGTGCGGTCCGAAAGGGCTCAAGGGCGAGGCGGACGTGCTGTTCCACAACAACGGACGCGGCGGTTTCACCAACGTGACGCGCGCTGCCGGCATCACGGACCCGGGGTACTACGGCTTCGGCGTGCTATTCACCGACCTCGACGAGGACGGCTGGCCCGACATCTTCGTGGCGAACGACACGACGCCGAACTTCCTGTTTCACAACAACCACAACGGCACGTTCTCGGAAACCGGGCTGGTCTCGGGCGTCGCGCTGAGCGGCGACGGGCGCGAGCAGTCGGGGATGGGCGCCGACGCCGGCCGACTACAACCGCGACGGCCACTTCGGCGTCGTCGTCACGCACTTCTCGCACGATTACACGACGCTCTACGAGAACAGCGGGCGTGGGTTCTTCACCGACGCGAGCTACGCGTCGGGTGTGGCCGCCGGCGCGGGCAAGTATCTCGGTTGGGGCGTCGGGTTCGTGGACTTCGACAACAACGGCCTGCTCGATCTGTTCGTCGCGAACGGCCATATTTATCCCGAGGTGGATACGCACGGCCTGGGCACGAAATACCGCCAGCGAAAGCAGGTGTTCCGGAACCTGGGGAACAAACGGTTTCAGGAAATCACGGATCAGGTGGGCGGAGGAGTGCTGCTCGAGCGGTCGAGCCGCGGCGCGGCATTCGGCGACTACGACAACGACGGCGACATCGACGTGCTGGTGGTCAACCTCGACGACCGGCCGACGCTGCTCCGCAACGACACGCCCTCTGGCAATCACTGGGTGACGCTGCAGCTCGTCGGCGCGAAGAGCAATCGCGACGCGATTGGCGCCCGGGTTCGCGTCACGGCGGGCGACCGCACGCAGAGCACGGAGATTCGCGGCGGCGGCAGTTACCTGTCGAACAACGATCGGCGAGCGCATTTCGGCCTGGGCGCAGCGACAGGCGCGCGTGTCCAGATTCAGTGGCCGAGCGGCCTCGTCGAGCCGGCCGCCGACCTGCAGGCCGACCGGTTCTACGTGGCGCGCGAGGGACAGGGGTTCCGGCTCAGCGGGCCCCGCTCAGCTTCTGCAGACGCTCCGCCCTCGCGCGGCCGGTAGCACGCGCCGCGAGCGCCGCCTGCGCCTCGCTTTCAGCATCCCGTCCCAGAGCCTTGTACGTGTCAGCGAGCAGCTGATGCGCGTCGGCGGTGTCCTCGAGCTGGATTGCGTCGTTGAGCACCGCGACCGCCTCGTCGTACTGCCGGGACTTGACGAGCGCGAGGCCCAGGTCGCGCCGGATGCCGGCTGAAGCGGGATCGAGCGAGGCGGCCTGACGGAGGAGCGTTGCCGCGGCGGAGTAGTCGTTGTCCTTCAGGCGCTGCGCCGCGTCCCGCCGGATGGTGTTCAGGTCGGACTGGCGGGTCGTCGCGGCCATCACCTCGGCCTGCATGCGCTCGAAGGTCGCGAGCTCGCGCCGACCCTCGTCCTGCCGACCGAGCCGCATGAGCGACATGGCGAGCGCGTAGCGGGCATCCTTCAGACGGTTGTCGAGCGCGAGCGCCTGCGTCGAGAGATCGAGTGCCTCCTCGAACCGGCCGAGCCGCAAGAAGACCTGGCTTGCGCCGACCAGCGCGCCCACGCTTTTCGGATCGATCAGCAGCGTCGCCGCGAACTCGGCGAGCGCCTCGTCGTGCCGGCCCTGGAGCGCGTAGATTTCGCCGAGCGATTTGTGCGCGTCGGCGTTGTTCGGGTTGACGTCGATTCGCGCCTGGTAAGCGGTGACGGCGTTGTCGAAGCTGGCCTGGCTGGCGTACGCGCCGCCGATCATTTCGTAGAGCCGGTCGAGCCCCGCCACAGGACTGAGCGCGGCCGCCGCCTCGAGCTCGCGCACGGCCGGTGGAAAGAGCGACTGCGACAGATGCAGCTGGCCCAGGCGGAAGTGAGCCTGCCCGGAGTCGGGGATGGCGGCGACGGCGGAGGCGAGCGCCTGCCCGGCTTCGGCAGGCCTGCCGGCCTCGACCAGGACATCGGCCAGGGCCACGCGCGCTCGCTCGTCCTGCGGCGCGAGCTGGATTGCCTCGTCCAGCCGGGCCGCGCTCAGGTCGAACCGGCCGGCCACCCAATACGCGACGCCGAGAGCGCGCAGGGCTTCCGCGCGAGACGGGGCCGCGGTGCGTTCCGAAGCGAGCTTTTCGAGCCCCTCGACCGCCGCCGGCAATTGCCCGCGCCGGAGCGCGGACGCGTGGTCGGCGATGGCGCCTCCAGCCGTCAGCGCGTCGCCGGCGGCCACGCGTGCGAACTCTTCGATGGCGGCGTCGTACTGACCTGCGAGTAGCCGTGCAACGCCCGCCCGATAGGCGTGCAGCGGGAAGATTGGAGATACGCCGGCTACCTGGCGGAGCAGGCTCACTCGCTCGAAGGGGGCCGACGCCTGGGAGCCGCGGGCCGTGCGGAGCCGCGGCCACGACATCTCCTGGAATCGTCGCAGCACGTCTTCTTCTCCACGGCCCGGCGTTTTGCTGAGTTGCTGCGCGAGTGCGTAGAGCGTCAGGGTGTTGCCGGGGTCGAGCGCCAGTGCTCGGCGAAACGCCTCGACGGCCTCGACGGGCTTGCCGTTCAGCGCGTACGCCACGCCGCTGAGGCTGTGTGCATCCGCGCGGCGCGGATCGAGGCGAACCGCCGCGGCGAACTCGCGCAGCGCATCGTCACGCCGGTCGCGGTCGAGGTACACCGTGCCAAGCGCGACTCTGGCTTCCGCGCTGGCATTGTTCCCGGGCAGCGCGGCCACCATCGACTCGTATGCCCGGATGGCGGCGTCCCACTGCGCGAGCGTTTGCCGCATCACGTCGAGGCTCGCCGACAGCTTCGGGCCTTCGTCGCCGAACGTGCCCGCGACGGCCTCCGTGAACTGCCGCACGCCGGCGACGAACTGGTTCTTGATATCGTGGATCCGTCCGGCCGGAATCCAGAGGCGATCGCGGTCCGCGCAGTCGGGGCCGGTGCACGGGGCCGTGGCCTGCGCGGCGGCGTGCCCAGAACGGGCTAATGCAATCGCGAGCACGAGCGCCGTCGCCAGGAGCCGAGCTTCGAGCCGTGGCCGCGACACTGTGAACCTGATGGCCCGAATTTTACTCCTAAAGTCTGATGCTAAAATTGCGGTTGGTGCTCAGACGCTTCTCCCTCGTCATCGCCGTGTGTTTGTGGATCCCGTCCGTGGTCGCGGCCGTAAACGCCGCGGGACAGCCGCAGGTGCCGGCCGCGCCATCGCGCGACGCATCCAGCCTGCGGCCGGTCGTGGATCGCTACTGCGTGGGCTGTCACAGCGCTCGCGTCAAGGCAGCGGGCATCGTGCTCGAAGGTATGGACGGCGCCATGGTCGCCCACGATCCTGCGGTCTGGGAGAAGGTGGTGCGGAAGTTGCGGAGCGGCGCGATGCCCCCGCAGGGACTGCCGCGACCGGATCCGGCAACCTATGACGCCCTCGCCGGATGGCTCGAGACGACGCTGGATCGTGCCGCGCTCGCGCAGCCGAACGCCGGCCGTCCGCTGGTCCATCGCCTGAACCGGGCGGAATACGCGAACGCGATCCGCGATCTGCTCGCGCTGGACATCGATCCGGCGACGCTGCTGCCGCCAGACGATTCGAGCTACGGCTTCGACAACATCGCCGACGTGCTCGGCACCTCGCCTGCGCTGCTCGAAAGCTATCTGACCGCGGCCGGCAAGATCAGCGCGCTCGCGGTCGGCAGCCCCGCGATGGGTCCGAGCTCGCAGACGTTTCACGTGCGCGGGGACGCCTCGCAGATGGAGCACGTCGAAGGCCTGCCGCTCGGCACGCGCGGTGGTCTCCTGGTGCGTCCCACGTTCCCGCTCGACGGCGAGTACGTCGTTCAAGGTGAAGCTCCTGCAGACCAACCTCGGATCGATCCGGGGCATCGAGTATCCGGACCAGCTCGAGATCGTCATCGACGGCGAGCGGATGCATCTGGCGCCGGTCGGCGGCGCGGCCGAGTACGTCGGCGGCGCCCGAGAACGCGACCGACGTGGCCAATGCGCATCGAAGCGCGCCTGCAGGTTCGCGTGCAGGCCGAAGGCCGGCCCGCGCGCGGTCGGGGTGACGTTCCTGCAGAAGTCTTCGGCGCAGCGCGGCAACCACCTGCAGTCGTTCCTGCGGAGCACGCTCATCGCGACCGATCACACGGGCCTGCCGCACATCGAGAGCTTCTCGATCACGGGCCCGTTCAACGCGACCGGGTCCGGCGACACGCCGAGCCGGCGGCGCATCTTCTCCTGCGTTCCCGCTGCGCGCGCCAAGCGAAAGCGGCCTGCGCGGAGAACATTATCGCCACGCTCGCGCGGCGGGCGTTCCGGCGTCCGGTCACGACGCCGGAGATGGGCCGTCTGATCGCGTTTTACGAGACGGGCCGAAGCGAGGGTACGTTCGAACACGGTATCGAGCTGGCGCTGCGGGCGATTCTCGCGAGCCCGAAGTTCGCGTTCCGCGTCGAAAGCGATCCGGCGCAGGCGGCGCCTGGTTCGACGTACCGGATCAGCGACCTCGAGCTGGCGTCGCGGCTGTCGTTCTTTCTCTGGAGCAGCATCCCCGACGACGAGCTCGCTCGACGCTCGCGGCGCAGGGCCGGCTGAAGGATCCGGCCGTCCTCGAACAGCAGGTGCGCCGGATGCTCGCGGATCCGAACGCGCGGACGCGCTCGTCGAGCAACTTCGCCGGCCAGTGGCTGTACCTGCGCAACCTGCGCGGCTTCGAGCCCGACAAGAACGAGTTCCCCGATTTCGACGACAACCTGCGGCAGGGCCTGCAGCGCGAGACGGAGCTGTTCTTCGGCAGCATCATGCGCGAGGACCGCAGCGTCCTCGAGCTGATGACCGCCGACTACACGTTCGTCAACGAGCGGCTCGCGAAGCACTACGGGATTCCGCACGTCTACGGCAGCCAGTTCCGCCGCGTCCCGGTGCACGACGAAGCGCGGAAGGGGCTGCTCGGGCAGGGCAGCATCCTGCATGGTGACGTCGCACGCCGATCGAACCTCGCCGGTCGTGCGCGGCAAGTGGATTCTGGACAACCTGCTCGGCACGCCGCCGCCGCCGCCGCCGGCGGACGTGCCCGCCGCTCAAGGACAACCAGGACGACGGCAAGCCGCAGTCGCTGCGCGAGCGGATGGAGGAGCACCGCTCGAATCCCGCGTGCGCCGTCGTGCCACAAGGTCATGGACCCGCTCGGCTTCGCGCTCGAGAACTTCGACGCCGTCGGCGCCTGGCGGACGTCGCGACGACGGCGACGCCGATCGACGCGTCGGGTCAGCTCGCGGACGGCACGCCGATCGACGGCGTCGTGTCGCTGCGCCGCGCGCTGCTGCAGCGGCCCGAGATCGTTCGTCGTCGACGATGACCGAGAAGATGCTGACGTACGCGCTGGGCCGGGGCCTCGTCGCCGTACGACATGCCCGCGGTCCGCGCGATCGTGCGCGGCGCGGCCGGCGCAGCGACTATCGCTTCTCGTCGCTCGTGCTGGGCATCGTCAACAGCGTGCCGTTTCAGATGCGGACGAAGGCTGGCAACTTAGAAGGTAGCTGGCACTTTCAGAGCCGCCGACGTCAGCTGAGCTGCTGGAGTTCGGGCTGCTGAGTCGGAGTCGAGATGTTCATGTTCATCGAGGAAATCGCTGCCGCGCCGGACGTTCCTCCGCGCCGCCGGGGCCACGCTGGCGCTGCCGCTGCTCGAGTCGATGATTCCGGCCGCGACGGCGCTCGCCAGGACGGCCGCGGCGCCGCAGCGCCGCCTGGGGTTCGTCTACATCCCGCACGGCGTCATCATGGACGACTGGACGCCGCAGGGCGCCAGCGCGGGTTTCGAACTCCCGCCGATCCTCAAGCCGCTCGAGCCGTTCCGCGACTCGCTCGTCGTCGTCAGCAACCTCACGGCGCCGCCGAGCAACGGCAGTCACGCGACGGCGTCCGGGTCGGATGGCTGACCGGCATGTCGCCGAAGCGGACCGACGGTCCGGATTTCCGCGCGGGCACGACCATCGATCAGCTGGTCGCGCAGGCCATCGGGCAGGACACGACGTTTCCCGTCGCTCGAGGTCGCGACCGAGGACTTCACCGGCCTGGTCGGCGCCTGCGATCCCGGCTACAGCTGCGCGTACATGAACACGCTCAACTGGCAGACGCCGACGACGCCGCTGCCGATGGAGATCAACCCGCGGACGCTGTTCGACCGGATGTTCGGCGGCGGCAACACCCGCGAAGAGCGCCTCGCGCGCATGCGCACCGACCGCAGCGTGCTCGATCTGGTCAAGGCCGACCTGGCCGATCTGTCGAGCGACCTCGGGCCGACCGACAAGGCGCGGCTCGACGAGTACCTCGGTCACGTGCGCGAGGTCGAGCGCCGGATTCAGCGGACCGAGCAGCAGGCCGACACGCAGCTCGCCGTGCCGGGCGCGCCGGTCGGCGTTCCGGAATCGTTCGAGGAGCACGTCGCCGTGCTGTTCGACCTGCTGGCGCTGGCCTACGAGGCGGATCTGACCCGGGTGTTCACGTTCATGATGGCGCGCGAAGTCAGCCAGCGGACGTATCCGCAGATCGGCGTGACCGAGCCGCATCATTCGATCTCGCACCACGGGAACAAGCCGGACAAGATCGCCGGTCACGCGAAGCATCAACGTCTACCACATGCAGCTGTTCGCCAGATTCCTGCAGCGTCTGCGGTCGACGCAGGACGGCGACGGGACGCTGCTCGATCATTCGCTGATCGTCTACGGCAGCGGCATGAGCAACGGCAACGGGCACACGCCGTCGCCCGCTGCCGCTCGCAGTGATCGGCCAGGGCGCCGGCCTCGTCAAGGGCGACCGGCATCTCGTCGCGCCGGACCAGACGCCGATGGCCAACGTCTTGCTGGACGTCGGCGCCAAGTTCGGCGTCAACGTCGAGACCTTCGGCATCAGCACCGGCCGGCTCGAGCTTTAGTCCATGGCCCTTGGTTCCTGGTCCCTGGTCCGTCCCTGGTCCTCGGCCCTGTGGTCCTGCGCACTGCTGCTTTACGCGGCGGTTGCGGTTCACGCGGCCGCCGGACGCTGACGCGCAGCTCATCGCCGCCGTGAGGCAGCGGACAGCCCGCGGTGGCTCGCGCAGCTGCTCTCACAGCAGCACGCCGACGCCAACGCCCGCGAGGCCGACGGTACGACGGCCCTCCACTGGGCGGTCCGCAGCGACGATCTCGAGACCACGCAACTGCTGATTCGCGCGGGCGCCAACGCGGACGCCGCCAACCGCTACGGCGTGACGCCGCTTGCGCTGGCGGCCACAAACGGCAACGCCGCGACAATGGCCGCGCTGCTCAAGGCAGGCGCCGATCCGAACGCCGCGACGCCCACCGGGGAGACCGTCCTGATGACGGCTGCCCGAACCGGCAGGATCCGACGCGGTGACGTCTGCTGCTCGAGCAACCGGTCAACGTGAACGCGAAGGAGGGCTCGTTCGGCGAGACGGCGCTGATGTGGGCGGCGGCGGAAGACCACGCGGACGTCACCAGGCTGCTCGTCGCCAGAGGCGCGAACATCGACGCGCGATCGGATCTGGTGGACCTGCCGAAGGTGCCGGTCGATTTCGCGACCATGGTGACCACGGCGATGCCGCGCGGCGGCCTGACGCCGTTGATGTTCGCGGCCCGCCAGGGAGCGCTCGGCGCCGCGCGCGCGCTGGCGGACGCGGGCGCGAACCTGAACCTCGACCGATCCGGACGGCATGAGCGCGCTCGTGATCGCGATCATCAACGGGCACCACGAGGTGGCTTCGGCGCTGCTCGACAAGGGCGCCGACCCCAACGTCGCCGACACGGCGGGCATGGCGGCCCTCTATGCCGCCGTGGACATGCATACCGCCGATCCGCTGATCAATCGTCCGCCGACGCGCGTCAGCGGCAGCGTGGACGGCGTCGAGATCGTCCGCCGGCTCCTCGCGCACGGGGCGACCGTCAACGCGCGGCTCAAAGCGCCCCTGCTCCAGCGGCAGCACAACGGCGGCGATCCGAACCTCGGCGAGGGCGCGACGCCGCTCATGCGGGCTGCGAGGAGCGGCGACGTCGCGCTCATGCGGCTGTTGCTCGATGGCGGCGCGGACCTGACGCTGACGACGCGGGCGGGGACGACGCCGCTGCTGTTTGCGACCGGTCCCGCGCGGCGCAAGTCGGACAAGACGGCGATCGAAGCGATCCGGCTGTGCCTGGATCGCGGCGCCGACATCAACGCCGCCGATGCGAACGGCCAGACCGCGCTGCACCTCGCCGTCACGCAGGCCGACAGCATCGTGTCGTTCCTGGCTGAGCGGGGCGCGAAGCTCGACGTGAAGGACCGGCAGGGCCGGACGCCGCTCGATGTCGCGCTCGGGGCGGGTGACGCCGGCGGTGGACGCGGCGCCCGCGGCCGCGGCCCGGCAGGCCCACGCGAGAGCACGGTCGCCCTGCTGCGGCAGTTGATGGCCCGCCAGTAGCGCGGCCCTTTCAGGGCCGCGGCAGATGCTGGCCCGTCCGGCGGCCCTGAAAGGGCCGCCCTACTTCGTGAGCTCGCCGAAAATAGCGCGTGTGCTGGCTGTTGCCCGGTCGACGGGCGCCGTGTAGCCGGCGTACTTGCCGGCCGGCACCTTCCAGCTGTCCACGCTCTCCCCAATTGACATCCCGTGACCGAATCCGGACACCGCACCGTCGCGGAAGTCGCGGCAGAAACGCGCGTACTCCTCGAGATCTTTCATCGTCATCAGCGGACCGTGACCGGGGATGATCGTGTCGATGTTCTTGAGGCCGGCGGCGGCCTTCGCAAGCGTGTCGGGGTAGGCGAGACCGCTGCCGCCGTTGGCGAGGTCAATCGGAGGCGGCTGTTTCGAGCCCAGCATGTCGCCGGCGTGGACGATCCGGAGAGCCGGGAACACGACCCACGCGTCGCCGTTCGTGTGGCCGGCGCCGAAATAGTAAAGATCAACGCGGTCCTTGCCGCCCCCGAGCGTCATCTTTTCCTTGAACATCAGCTTGGGCAGGTAGTTCACCTTGAGGCCCTTGAACGCCTCCTGGCGATCCATGTTGAGCCGGGTGTTCTGCTGGGCCACGATTTCGACCGACGTCGGGAAGAACTCGTTGCTGCCCGTGTGGTCGCCGTGCGCGTGCGTGTTGATGATCGTCGTGACCGGCTTGTTCGTCACGGACTTGATCTTGTCGAGGATCGGCTGCCCCCAGCCCGCCAGCTTGGTGTCGACGAGCACGACGCCAAGATCGGTGACGAAGACCGCGGTGTTCCCGCCGCCGCCGGTCAGGAGGTAGAGGTTGTCCTTCAGTTTCTGCAGTTCGACGACTTTCGGGCCCTCGGCCGGAGCCTGCCCGGAGAGCCTTGTGACCTGGAGCGAAGCCGCGCCGGCCACGACGAGCGCCGTGAGCACCCATACCCTTGTCATAGCCCCACATTCTACTGAAAGGAAGCGGCCCTATACTTCTGTCGGATTGATTCGCGGAACTCGGAGGTCTGCCGGAGGGAACATGAAGGACGTGAAGCTTGTGCTCAGCCTCGAGCAACGGGACCAGATCCTGAGGGCCGCTGAGGCCATTCAGCGCCAGCTCGAGAAGATCGCCGGCAAGTCGGAGTGGCAGGCGCGTTATGTCGTCGACACGAACCTGTTCATCATCAAGGCGAACCTGACCAACCTTCCGCGGGCCAGCGCAAACTGACGCGAGCCGGAGGCGTCTTGCCCGGCTATCGGCGTTGTGGTACTAAGACCACGTTGCAAAACCTGTAGGGCGGGGCTTTCAGCCCCGCCTCCGCGGCCCTGAAAGGGCCGCGCTACCTGGAACCAAAGACGATGAATCGTTCGAAGGCCGTACTTGTCGTCACGCTCGGACTCGCGGTGCTCGCGCAGGCCGCGGTGTCGTCGCAAAAGGCGGCGAAGCGTCCGCCGAAGCCGATGGCGCTCACCGCCCTCGACTACATCGAGATCAAGCAACTGGTGAACCGTTACGCGTTCGCCGTGGACACGGGCAGCAACAACGGCTACGACTACGCGGACCTGTTCGCGGCCGACGGTGAATTCATGCGGCCTTACGCAAGAGGCCGCGAGCAGCTGGCGGCGCTGGCCCGCGGGGCGCGCCTCGGGCCCGCGAACACCGTGCACTACATCATGAATCACGTGATCGAGCCGACGCCGCAGGGCGCCGTCGGGCGGCAATACCTCGTCGAGCTCAATTTCGATATCCCACGGGATCCTGCCGCCGCCCCGCAGGGCCGTGGCGCCGGTCCGATTGACCAATGGGCGCAAATCGGCCGCAAGAACGGCGAGCTGGCGCGGACGGGCGGCCACTACGAGGACGTGTACGTGAAGACGGAGGACGGCTGGCGCTTCAGGAAGCGCGACTTCGTCCCGTCGCGAAGCGGCCTGTTCCCGGCGCCGCTGCCGCCGCCCCGCATCCCCGCCGACGCCGACCCGAAGGCCATCGCCGGCCCCGCGCCGCCGGCGCGTTTCACGCCGCCGACGAGGCAGACGACGCTGACGGCCATGGACTACATCGAGATTCAGCAGCTGGTGTCGAGTTACGGCCACGCGCTGGACTCCGGATACGGCACCGGCGAGAACGGCGAGCCCTACGCGAAGCTCTACACGCCCGACGCGGCGTTTGCCGGGGCGGTGGGCCACGATCAGATGGTGGCGCTCGCGCACCAGCAGCCGCGCGGTCCGGATTACGTGCGCCATTACCTGACCAATCACGTCATCGAGCCGACGCCGGACGGCGTGAAAGGCAAGGAATATCTGATCGTGATCGACAACGGCGAGAACGGGAAGCCGAGCACGATCTTCCTCGGCGGCCACTACGAGGAGACGTACGAGAAGACGCCCGAGGGCTGGCGATTCAAAACACGCCGGTTGGTAACTCCAAGATCAGGGTCGCAGCCATGACGAGGTGGATCGCGACGCTTGCAATCGTTTCAAGCATGGCCGTGGCATCCTCGGCCGCGGCGCCCGCGCTGACCGCCATGGACTACGTCGAAATCCAGCAGCTGGTCGCACGCACGTCGTTCGCGCTGGACACGGCAGCGGACAACGGCATTGCATTCGCGCAGCTTTTCACCGCCGATGGCCGATTCACGTCGAAGACGGGCCAGGGGCATGAGGTGAAGGGCCGCGAGCAACTCGCGGCGTTCGCGATGGGGGATCTGGCACACCGTGGACCCGCGTATGTGCGCGACTACGTGACCAACCACATCATCCAACCCGCGCCTGAAGGCGCCACAGGGCGCGTGTACCTGGTCTGGATCGAAGTTGAGGAAAACGGACACCCTGGCGTCATACAGAGCGGCGGCCGCTACGAGGACGTGTACGTCCGAACGCCGGCGGGCTGGCGCATCAGGACGCGGACGTTCGTGCCTTCGAAGCTCGGGCCCCGCCAGCCGTGAAGCGGTGGGCATTCGCGGCGGGCGCCGCGTGCTGGCTCTGGCCGGTGGTTCTTGCGCAGGCGCCGCCTCCGGCGGCCCCGCGGGAAACGTCGGCGCTGCTCAATCAATACTGCGTCGCCTGCCATAGCGACCGCTTGAAGACGGCGGGGCTGACCCTCGAGAACGCCGATCTCGCCAACGTCGCCGGCCGCGCCGAGGTCTGGGAGAAGGTCGTCCAGAAGTTGCAAAGCGGGATGATGCCGCCCGCGGGCCGGCCCCGACCCGACCCAGCGGCGGCGAGCGCCCTGGCGGCGCGGCTCGAAGGCGCGCTCGACCGCGCGGAAGCCGAGCATCCCGATCCGGGCGGCCCGCTGCTGCACCGGCTCAATCGCGCCGAATACGCCAACGCGATCCGCGATCTGCTGGCGCTCGACGTGGACGCGGCGGCGCTGCTCCCGCCAGACGACTCGAGCGCAGGCTTCGACAACGTCGCGGATGCCCTCGGCGTGTCGCCGGCCCTGATGGAGCGATATCTGTCGGCGGCCGACCAGGTGAGCGCCCTGGCTGTCGGCGATCCGGCGATCCTGCCCGCCTCGTTCACCTATCACGTGCGCAGCGACACGTCGCAGTCCGATCATGTCGACGGGCTGCCCATCGGCACGCGCGGGGGGCTGATGGCACGGCCCACCCTGCCGCTCGACGGCGAATACGTGATCAAGGTGAAGCTGCTGCAGACCAACCTCGGATCCGTCCGCGGCCTGGAGTATCCCCAGCAGCTCGAGATCTCGGTGGACGGCGCGCGCGTGCACCTCGTTCCGATGGGCGGGCCCGCGGATTTCGCGATCCTCCCGGAGAACGCCGAGGAGATCGCCGAAGCGCTCGACGCGCGCCTCGTCGTCCGCGTCCCGATTGCGGCCGGCCCGCACAACGTCACCGCGACCTTCGTGCAGCGGACCGACGCGCAAGGCGGCCACCGCCTGCAGCCGTTCCTGCGCAGCAACGTGGACGCGACCGATCACACGGGCCTGCCGCACATCGAGAGCTTCACGATCACCGGTCCTTTCGGCGCCACCGCTTCGGGCGAGACACCCAGCCGCCGCCGGGTGTTCGAGTGCCGTCCATCGCGGAGCGCGGACGAGAAGACCTGCGCGACCCGAATCGTGTCGACGCTGGCCCGCCGGGCATACCGGCGGCCGGTGTCAGACGCCGACATGGCGCGCCTGATGCGCCTCTACGAGAGCGGCCGACGGGACGGCAGCTTCGACTCCGGCGTCCAGTTCGCGCTGCGCGGCATCCTCGCCAGCGCGAAGTTCGTGTTCCGCGGCGAGCGCGGCCCCGAGCCGGGCCGAGGGGCTGTGGCAGGCGGCGCGATGCACGCCGTCAGCGACCTCGAGCTCGCGTCGCGGCTGTCGTTCTTCCTCTGGAGCTCGATCCCGGACGATGAGCTGCTCAGCGTGGCCAGCCAGGGCAGGTTGAAGGACCCGGCCGTCCTCGATCGCCAGGTGCGGCGCATGCTCGCCGACGCGAAAAGCCGGGCCCTCGTGGACAACTTCGCCGGGCAGTGGCTCTACCTGCGCAACCTGAAGAGCACGCAGCCCGATCAGAACGAGTTCCCCGACTTCGACGACAACCTTCGCCAGGCGTTTCAGCGCGAGGCGGAGCTGTTCTTCGAGAGCGTGCTCCGCGAGCAGCGCAGCGCGCTCGACCTGCTGAGCGGCGACTACACGTTCGTCAACGAGCGGCTGGCCCGGCATTACGGCATGCCGAACATCTACGGCAGCCGGTTCCGCCGCGTCGATGTCGCAGACGACGCTCGCAAGGGTCTGCTCGGCAAGGGCGCGATTCTGCTCGTGACGTCTCACGCAGGCCGGACCTCGCCCGTCGTCCGGGGCAAGTGGATTCTCGACAACCTGCTCGGCACGCCACCGCCCCCGCCGCCGCCCGATGTGCCGGCGCTCGAAGAGAAGAGCGCGACCTCGCAGCCGCATTCGGTCCGCGAGCGGCTCGAACAGCACCGGGCGAGCCCGGCGTGCGCGGGCTGCCACAAGCTGATGGATCCGCTGGGACTGGCGCTCGAGAATTTCGACGCGGTCGGCGCGTGGCGCACGCGAGACGAAGGGTCGCCGATCGACGCGTCGGGACAGCTCGTCGATGGCACCCAGGTCGACGGCGTCGTCACGCTCCGGCAGGCGATCCTGCGGCAGCCCGAGATGTTCGTGAGGACGCTGACCGGCAAGCTGCTCGTGTACGCGCTCGGCCGCGGGCTCAGCTACCACGATATGCCCGTCGTCCGCGGCATCGTCAGGGACGCGGCCCGGGACGATTACCGGTTGTCGGCGCTGATTCTAGGAATCGTTCGTAGCCGGCCGTTTCTCATGCGCAGCGGCGGCGCGTAGACTAGTAGCGCGGCCCTTTCAGGGCCGCGAAGGCGGGGCTAAAAGCCCCGCCCTACAAGGACCAGGGATGTTCATTCACAAACGCTCGCTGCCGCGTCGCACCTTTCTCCGTGGTGTGGGCGTCGCGCTCGGGCTGCCGTTCCTCGACGCGATGGTGCCGGCGTTCACGGCGACGGCGAAAGCCGCCGGCGCGCCGCTGCGGCGTCTGGGGTTCGTCTACGTGCCGCACGGCGTCATCATGGACCAGTGGACGCCCGCGAAAGAGGGCGCCGGGTTCGAGTTCACGCCGATCCTGAAGCCGCTCGAGGCCCTGCGGGACTCGCTGGTCGTTGTCAGCAACCTGGCCCGGCCGGAGGCCGGCTTCGAAACGCAGCACGCGGGCGCGGCGGCGTCGTGGCTCGCGGGCACGCCTCCCAAGCGGACCGAAGGACCCGACTTTCAGGTCGGCGTCACGATCGATCAGGTGGTGGCCAGGGCGATCGGGCAGGACACGACGTTCCCGTCGCTCGAAGTGGCCACTGAGGATTTCACCGGCCTCATCGGTGCGTGTTCGCCGGGCTACGCCTGCGCGTACGTGAACAGCCTCAACTGGCAGACGCCGACAACGCCGCTGCCGATGGAGATCAACCCGCGCGTCGTGTTCGAGCGGATGTTCGGGCGGGCGGGAACGAAGGCGCAGCGGCTCGCGCGGATGCAGAAAGACCGGAGCATCCTCGATTTCATCAGCGACGATCTCGCCGATCTCCACACCATGCTGGGCCCCAGGGACCGGGCGCGCCTGAGCGAGTACCTGGACGATGTCCGCGAGATCGAGCGGCGGATCGAACGCGCCGAGAAGCAGACCGGCGAGCTGACGATCCCGGATGCGCCGATCGGCGTACCCGACTCGTTCGAAGACCACGTCGGGCTGATGTTCGACCTGCTGGCCCTGGCCTGGCAGGCCGACCTGACGCGCGTGTTCACGTTCATGATGGCGCGGGAATTCAGCCAGCGCACGTATCCGCAGATCGGCGTCAGCGAGCCGCACCACACCATCTCGCATCATGGGAACATCCCCGAGCGGATCGCGGAGCACGCGAGGGTCAACGCCTATCACGCCGGCCTGTTCGCGAAATTTCTCGAGCGTCTGCGGGCGCTTCCGGATGGCGACGGCACGGTCCTCGATCGCTCGCTGCTCGTCTACGGCAGCGGGATGAGCAACGGCAACGGGCACACACCGTATCCGCTGCCGCACATCGTGGCCGGCGGCGCGGCGGGCGGCGTGAAGGGCAACCGGCACCTCGTGGCGCCGGAACACTCGCCGAACGCCAACCTGATGCTGAGCGTCGCTGACAAGTTCGGCCTTCAGCTCGATCGTTTCGGCGTAAGCACGGGGCGGCTCGACCTCTGAACCCCACGATCATGAACCACAAAGGTCACGAAGATCACAAAGCAAGACTGTCTTTCTTTGTGGTCTTTGTGATCTTTGTGGTTTTTGTCTTTTGTTCAGTCCCTGCGGTTCGTGCGGCCGACGTCGACGCGAGGCTGATTGAAGCCGCGAAGGCGGGGCAGCCCGCCGTCGTTCGCACGCTTCTCGCGCAACGCGCCGACGCGAACGCGCGCGAGGCGGACGGGACCACGGCGCTGCACTGGGCCGTGCGGTCGGACGATCGCCCGACGGTGGCCGCGCTGATCAAGGCGGGGGCCGACGTCAGCGCGACGAACCGCTACGGCGTCACGCCGCTCGCGCTGGCCGCGACAAACGGCAACGCCGGGATCGTCGACGCGCTCCTGGACGCCGGGGCCGACGCCAACAGCGCGTCGCCAGAGGGTGCGACGGCGCTGATGACCGCCGCGCGGACGGGTAGCCTTGCCGCCGTCAAAACGCTGCTGGACCACGGCGCCGGCGTGAACTCCCGCGAGCAGTGGTTCGGCGAGACGGCGCTGATGTGGGCCGCCGCCGAGGACCATCCGGACGTCGTGCAACTGTTGATTGACTCCGGCGCCGAACTGGATGCCCGCTCGGTGCCGCTCGAATTCGCGAGGTTCCGGTTCAACCTGGCGACGATGGTGAACACGGTGCTGCCAAGGGGAAACCTCACGCCGCTGATGTTCGCCGCGCGGCAGGGTTCGCTCGCGTCAGCGCGGGTGCTGGTCGACCGGGGCGCCGCCCTGAACTTGACCGATCCCGATGGCACCACCGCGATGGTGACGGCCATCATCAACGGGCACTACGACGTCGCGGCGCTGCTGGTACAGCGTGCAGCGGATCCCAATCCGGGAGATGCCGCGGGCATGGCGGCCGTCTACGCGCTCGTGGACATGCACACGCAGCCGCTGATGATCAACCGGCCGACGCGCAAGGCGTCGGGCAGCGTCGAGGACCTCGACCTGCTCAAGCAGATCCTCACGCGAGGAGGCGACCCCAACGCGCCGCTGAAAACACCGATCCTGGCGCGGTACCACAACATCGGCGACGGCCAGCTCGGCGCCGGCGCGACGCCGCTGATGCGGGCCGCCCGGTCGCGCGACGTGGCTGCCATGCGGCTGCTTCTCGACAGCGGCGCGGATCCAAGACGGCAGGCCGCAAACGGCGCCACGGCGCTGATGTTTGCCGCGACGCCGGCGCGCGGCGTGGCCGGCGCCGACGCCGAAAAAGCCGCGCTCGAGGCGATCGCCTTGTGTCTGGATCGCGGCGCCGACGTCAACGCCGTGAACGCGCTCGGGCAGACGGCATTGCATCTCGCCGGTCAGGCCGGCGAGTCAGACCCGGTCGTCAAGCTGCTGCTGTCGAGGGGAGCGGATCGGTCGATCCACGACAAACAGGGCCGCGCGCCGTTCGACCCGCGCCCGTGACTGTCGACTGCTGACTGCCGACTGCTGACTGTTATTTCGCCGGCTTCAGCTGATCGAGCAGGCGGCGGGCCTGCGCGTTCTGTGGATCGAGCTCGAGGGCTCTCTCCAGGCTCTTCACCGCCGCGTCCTTGTCGTTCGCCCGCTGCTGCACCTGGGACATCGCGACAAACGTCCGGGCGGACAGCGGGAAGTACTCGAGGTTCAGCTCCAGCCAGGCGAGTGCGTCGGCCGGCGCTTTCGTCGTGGCGCGCTGGGCGAGCGCGACGAGGCTGCCCTCGCTGAAATCGTACGCGCGCGAGCCGAAGTACTGCTTGCGTAGCTCCTTGTATTGCGCGATCGCGGCCGGCGCGCCTTTTTCGGCGGCCGTCTGATCGAGGATGTCGCCGAGGGGCTTCGGAATGGCGACGCCGCCGTGGCAGGTCGCGCACCCGACCCGGGCGGTCGCGTCGGCTGACTTGGACACAGCCGTCGGAATCCTCGCGTTGAGGTCGCGCACCATCAGCATCATCTCGCGCGCCTTTTTCTTCGCGGGGAGCTGATCGGACGGGAAGTCGAGCGCCGCCGGACCGCCGCGCCCCCGGCCCCCGCCTCCGCCAAAGCGTCCGCCGCCTTCGGGGGCGGGCGCCGGCGCGTGGCAATACGTGCACTGAACCCCCAGTCCCTGGGCAAACCCCTGCATCACCTGGGTCAGCTCAGGTTGAGGGATGTCCTTCGCCAACACCTGCAGGTTCTGGTGCGCCGCCGGCGGGGGAGGGCCCCCGGCCCGCTCCTGGGCACCGACGGATACCGAAATGAGGGAACCCGCGAGAATTACGAGGCAACACACGCGCATGGGCCGTGAGTATACCCATTTTGGGGACGGTGTGTGGCCCGCCCGAAGTCGTATAATTTGAACGCGTTAAGTGCTATGAGGGCGATAGTGTGCGTGGTCGCGTCCGCAATGGTTCTCGTCGTGGGGACCGCACCCTCCGTCCGCACGCAGACGCCGGCGATGGAGGCTCGGCCGGTCCTCACGCAGTACTGCTTCACGTGCCACAACGACCGGCTCAAGACCGGCGGGTTGAGCCTCGAGGCGATGGACCTGGCGAAAATCGGCGACTCGCCGGATGTCTGGGAAAAGGTCGTCCGGCGCCTGCGCACCGGGGCGATGCCGCCGCCTTCGGCGCGCCGTCCCGATCAGGCCACGTATGACCGGCTCACCGGCTGGCTGGAGAAGGAATTGGACAGCCATGCGGCCGCCCATCCGAATCCAGGCCGCCCGGCCGTTCATCGCCTGAACCGTTCCGAGTACGCCAACACGATCCGCGACCTGCTGGATCTGAACGTGAACGTCGCCTCGCTGCTCCCGCCGGACGACTCCGCGTTCGGCTTCGACAACGTCGCCGACGTGCTCGGCGTCTCGCCCGTGCTGATCGAGCGGTATCTGAACGCGGCCGATGAAATCAGCGCGCTGGCCGTCGGCGACCGCGACACCAGCCCCGGCTCGGAGAGCTACCACGTCCGGCACGACCTCTCCCAGGACCAGCACGTCGAAGGCCTGCCGCTCGGAACGGTCGGCGGCACGATCGTTCGCCACAATTTCCCGCTCGACGCCACCTACGTCATCCAGGTGAAGCTGCTTCGCACCAACCTGAACGCGATTCGCGGGATGGAGTGGGAGCAGCAGCTCGAAATCGCGGTTGACGGACAGCGCGTGCACCTCGCGCCGATCGGCGGCCGCGCCGACCTGCTGCTGATGGGAAGGAACCCGACCACCGGCAGCGACGAAATCGACTCGCGGCTTCAGGTTCGCGTGCCGATCAAGGCTGGCCCGCGTTCGGTGGGCGTCACGTTCGTCCAGCGGTCGCCGGCGCTCGGCACCGTGCGTCTGCAGCCGTACCTGCGCAGCTCGGCCGACACGTTCGAGCAGACAGGGCGGCCGCACGTCCAGACGGTGAACATCCTCGGGCCGTACGACGCGACCGGGCCCGGCGATACTCCCAGCCGCCGGCGGATCTTCACGTGCCTCCCGCCAGCGCCAGGGACGAAGCAGGATGCGCGCGAACGATTCTCTCGACCCTGGCCCGCCGGGCATACCGCCGCCCGCTCGCGAAAGGCGAGATCGAGCCGCTCATGGCGTTCTTCGAGGCCGGACGCCGCGAAGGGACGTTCGACACCGGCATTCAGCTCGGGCTGCAGCGCATCCTGGCCACGCCGAAGTTCGTGTTCCGTATCGAGCAGGATCCGCCGCCTTCGACAGGCTCAGGGCGGCCCCGAGCAGGGTCGAGGGGCCGGCGCCGTGCCGGGCGAGGCGTACCGGATCAGCCATCTCGAGCTGGCGTCCCGCCTCTCGTTCTTCCTCTGGAGCAGCATTCCGGACGAGGAGCTCCTGACCGTCGCGAGCCAGGGCCGGCTGAAGAACCCGCAGGTGCTCGATCAGCAGGTGCGCCGGATGCTCGCCGATCCGAAGTCGCGCGCGCTCGTCAGCAACTTCGCCGGGCAGTGGCTGCAGGTGCGCAACCTTCGCAGCATGGCGCCCAACTCCAACGAGTTCCCGGATTTCGACGACAACCTGCGCCAGGCGTTCCGCCAGGAAACCGAGATGTTCTTCGAGAGCATCATGCGCGAGGACCGCAACGTCGTCGATTTGATCACGGCGGACTACACGTTCCTGAACGAGCGGCTCGCCATTCACTACGGCATACCGGGCGTGCGCGGGGATCAGTTCCGCCGCGTGACGCTGACGGACGATGCCCGGAAGGGGCTGCTCGGGAAGGGCAGCATCCTCCTCGTCACCTCGCACGCGGACCGCACGTCGCCCGTCGTGCGCGGCAAGTGGATCCTCGAGAACCTGCTCGGCACGCCGCCGCCGCCGCCGCCGCAGGCCGTCCCGCCGCTCAAGGAGAACGAGGAAGGCAACAAGCCGCTGACAATGCGCGCGAAGATGGAAGAGCACCGGGCCAACCCCGTGTGCGCGAGCTGCCACAAGGTGATGGACCCGATCGGGTTCACGCTCGAGAACTTCGACGCCGTCGGCGCCTGGCGGGCCCGCGACGCCGGCGAGCCGATCGACGCGTCGGGCCAGTTCGTGGACGGCACGAACGTGGACGGCGTCGTCACGCTTCGCCACGCGCTGCTCAAACGGCCCGACGTCTTCGTCCGCACGATGACGCAGAAAATGCTGACCTACGCGCTGGGCCGCGGCGTCGAGGATTACGACATGCCGGCGGTTCGCGCGATCGTCCGCGATTCGTCGAAGCAGGATTACCGTTTTTCATCGCTCGTGCTCGGGATCGTCAACAGCGCGCCGTTCCAGATGCGAATGAAAGGAACTGAGAACTAAGAACTGAGAACTAAGAACTGAACTCCAGTTCTAACTTCTAACTTCTCAGTTCCAAGTTCGAGAGAAATCATGTTCATCACAAAGAAGCACATTCCCCGCCGCACGTTCCTCCGTGGAGTCGGCGCCACGCTCGCATTGCCGCTGCTCGACGCGATGGTGCCGGCCCGCACGCTGCTCGCGCAGACGGCCGCGAACCCGCAGCGGCGGCTCGGGTTCGTCTACTTCCCGAACGGCGCCGTCATGGATCAGTGGATTCCGGCGCAGTCGGGCTCGAACATCCAGCTCTCGCCCATCCTCAAGTGTCTCGAGCCGTACCAGAGCCAGGTGGTCGTGGTGGGCAACCTCGCCCGCGCCGGCACGACGATCGGCGACCACGCCGTGGCGGCCGCCGGCTGGCTGACAGGCGTCTACGCGAAGCAGACCGAGGCGCAGGACGTGCTCGCGGGCGTCACGATCGATCAGATCGTCGCCAAGCAGATCGGGCAGGAGACGCCGTTTCCGTCGCTCGAAGTCGCGACCGAGGACTTCACGGGCTTCGTCGGCGGCTGCACCCCGGGGTTCAGCTGCGCCTACATGGACACGATTTCCTGGGCGACGCCGACCACGCCGCTGCCGATGGAGATCAACCCGCGCGTCGTGTTCGAGCGGATGTTCGGGCGGCCCGGCACGGCCGAGCAGCGGCGTCAGCGCATGAAACGGAACAAGAGCGTCCTCGACTCGATCGCGGACGACGCGAGCGCCCTGCAGAGGGACCTCGGCGCGCGCGATCGCGCGCGACTGACCGAATATCTCGAATACGTCCGCGAGATCGAACGCCGCATCCAGCGCACGGAGGCGCAGAACAGCACCAGCGTGACGACCCTTGACGCGCCGCTCGGCATCCCCGAAGTGTTCGAGGAGCACGTCGCGCTCATGTTCGACCTGCTGGCGGCGGCGTATCAGGCCGACATCACCCGTGTCTTCACGTTCATGATGTCGCGCGAAGCGAGCCAGCGGACGTATCCGCAGGTGGACGTGGACGAGCCGCACCACACGATCTCGCACCACGGCAACGACCCCGAGAAGATGGCGCGGAACGCCCGCATCAACATCTTCCACGCGCAGCAGTTCGGCAAGTTCGTCGAGAAGCTGCACAAGATGCCCGACGGCGACGGCTCGCTGCTCGATCACTCGCTCGTGTTCTACGGCGCCGGGATGGGCAACGGCAACGCGCACGCGACCGACCCGCTGCCGCTGGTCGCCGTTGGCGGCGGCGTCGGGACGGGCAACCGGCACATCCTGCCGGCGCCGCGCACGCCGGTCGGCAACCTCTGGGTGGACATCGCGCACAAGTTCGGCGCGCCGATCGACAGCCTCGGCGCCAGCACCGGCCGCCTCGAACTGTGATGAAGAGCGCCCTCTGGCTCGCGATCGCGCTGGCCGTCCTGCCGGCAGGAGCCGCCCGTGCGGCCGCCGCGACCGACGTGAACGCGCGCGAGGCCGACGGCACGACCGCACTGCACTGGGCGGCGCGTGCCGACGATGCGGACGAGGTCAGGCGGCTGCTGCGAGCCGGCGCGCACGCCGACGTGGTCAATCGCTACGGGGTGACCCCGCTCGCGCTCGCTGCCGCCAACGGCAGCGCGGCGATCCTCGAACTGCTGATCGAGGCCGGCGCCGATCCGAATGCGAGCTCATCCCAGGCGGAACCTGTCCTGATGACCGCGACACGGTCGGGGAGTGTGGCGGCCGTGCAGTGCCTGCTGCGCCACGGAGCCGACGTCAACGCACGCGAGCCCTGGCAGGGGGAAACCGCGTTGATGTGGGCGGCGGGGACCAACCACGCGGCCGTGGCGCAACTGCTCATCGAGCATGGCGCCGAGCTCGACGCCCGGTCGGCCGTCCCCGATTTTCCGCGGCGCCAGGCGGGCCTGAGCGCGCTGCCCAGGGGCCGGTGGACGCCGCTCATGTATGCGGCGCGGCAGGGTTCGGTTGAGGCGGCGCGGACGCTCGCCGACGCCGGCGCGAACCTCGATCTCGTCGACCCCGACGGCACCACCGCGCTGGTCTACGCGATCATCAACGTTCATTACGACACGGCCGCGGTCCTGATCGAGGCCGGCGCCGATCCCAATCTCGCGGACGAGACCGGCATGGCCGCGCTCTACGCCACCGTCGACATGAACACACTGTCGTGGATGTTCGGCCGGCCGGATCCGAAGCTCACCGATCGCCTGACCGGCCTGGACATCGTGGCGAAGCTGCTCGACTACGGCGCCGATCCCAACGCGCGCCTCACGACCCCGGTGATGCAGCGTCACCACACGGGCGGCGATCCGTCGCTCGGCGAGGGCGCCACGCCGTTCATGCGGGCGGCCAAGTCCGGTGATCTGGGCGTGATGCGCCTGCTGGTGAAGTACGGCGCCGACCCGAAAATCACCCAGAAGAACCACACGACGGCGCTGATGCTCGCGGCCGGATTCGGCTGGCGCGACGGTAACGCCGCGATCCCCACGCGCGATCGCGGCTCGGTGAAGGACGCCGTCGAGGCGATGCAGATATGCCTCGATGCCGGCGTGGACGTGCGCGCCGCCAACGACGCCGGCGACACGGTCCTGCACGCGGCGGCGACGCGGGGCTCCGACGTGATCATCCAGTTCCTCGTGGACAAGGGTGCGGACGTGCGAGCGAAGAACCGGCAGGGGCGAACGCCGCTCGACGCGGCGCTGGCGCGCCGGGGCGCGAGCGCGGTGCCGGCCGCCGTTGCGCTCTTTCAGAAGCTGACAGGGGTCACCGAAACACCGTCGCAGCCGTCGCAACCGTCGCAGGCATCACAGCCGCCGCAGTAGTAACTCGTAGGGCGGGGCTTTCAGCCCCGCCTTTCGGCGGCCCTGAAAGGGCCGCCCTACACCTGGAGGAGACCGCATGTCGAAATGGAATGTTGGCCTGGCGCTGGGCTTGTGCCTGTCCGTCGCTGCTGCTGCGTCCGCGCAGAACAAGACGCTGACCGACAAGGACCGCGCCGAGATCCGGCAGTTGAGCGACAACTACGTGACGTTCCTCGATGGCTGCAAGGCCGCCGAGTACGCGAGCCTCTTCGCGGCCGACGGTTCGTTCATCAGCGGCCCGCGCGGGACCATGACCGGCCGCGAAAAGCTCGAGTCGCTCGTCACGAGCGAGCCGTTCTGCAAGCCGAACGCGGCGCCACGAGCAAACGCGATGAGCCACGCCTTCACCAAGGTCGTCATCGAGCCGGCGGCGGACGGCGCGTCGGGCAAGGTGTACCTGCCCGGCCGCGAGCCGAACACGAGCGGCGGACACTACGAGGACGTCTACACGAAGACGCCCGCCGGCTGGAAGTTCAAGTCGCGCACGTATCTCTCGCCGAAGGAAGAAGCGGCCACCGTTCACTGATCACTGATCACTGATCACCGATCACCAGAGAGGACCGCGATGCGTAAGATTGTGCCCGTTGTGCTGGCCGCCGGTCTGCTGGCCCTGACTGCCGGTGGCACGGGCCTCCACGCGCAGCAGAAGGGCGCGAAGCAGGCGGCGTCGAAGGTTCAGGCGCTGACGCCGCTCGATTACGTCGAGATCCGGCAGCTGGTCGCGCGCTACGGATACGCCGTCGACACGGGCGCCGACAACGGCAACATGTACGCCGACCTGTTCGCGCCGGACGGCGCGTTCCTCGACCGGACCGGCAAGGCGACGACCGGCCGCGACGCGCTCGCGGCGGTGGCGCGCCGTTTCCAGCGAGGCCCGCAATCGCAGTTTCACTTCCTGATGAACCACGTCATCGAGCCGACCGCCGACGGCGCGAGAGGCAAGGAGTACCTGCTGCAGCTGCGGATGGGGGAGCCCGGACACGAAAACGACATCTTCGGCGGCGGACACTACGAGGACACTTATCAGAGGACGCCGGCCGGCTGGCGGTTCAAGACGCGCCAGTTCATTCCATCCGACCTGCCGGCGGCTGGATCCGCTGTGGCCGGCGCCGCGCCGAATGGCCCGATCAATGGCGGCCACCCGCCGCTATCCTCCTCGCCGCTTGGCGTTGTCCCGCAGTCGGCCCCACCAAGCTCGTCGGCCAGCGCGCTCACGACGCTCGACTACCTGCAGATCCAGCAACTGGTCCATCACTACGGCTGGGCGCTCGACAGCGGGGCGGACAACGGGTTTGCGTACGCCGACCTCTACACGCCGGACGGCATCTTCACCGGCACGAACCAGGGGCCGGCGGGCCGCTCGTATCAGGGTCGCGAGAAGCTGGCTGCGCTCGCGCGCGGCGGCCTGCGTGGACCGCTCTACGTCAGCCATTACGCGACCAACGTCGTGATCGAACCCACGCCGGACGGCGGCGCCGTGGGCCACACCTACGTGGCGATCTTCAAGCTGGGGCAGGACGGGAAACCGAGCGTCATCGAGCACGGCGGGCGGTATGACGATGTCTACGCGAAGACGCCGGCCGGCTGGAGGTTCAAGCAGCGGACCTACTACGACTCCAAGTCCGGCGAGCCCGTGCAGCCGCCTCCAGCCGCGCTCGCGCCTCTCGTCGCCCTTTCAACGGCGAAGAAAGCAACGGCGCCGGCCGCGAAACCCGCCGCACCATCGCTGACTGCCGAGGACTACATCGGCATCCAGGACCTGGTCGCCCGGTATCCGTTCGCTCTCGACGCCGACACGGACGAAGGCGCGTCGTATGCGAACCTGTTCACGCCGGATGCTGTTTTCCGCCAGCCGGTCACCGAAGGACGGGATAACCTCGCGAAGCTGGCCGTCGCGCAACCGCATGGCCCGCAGTACGCGAGGCACTTCATCGCGAACCACGTCATCGACCCGTCGCAGGGCGGCGCGACCGGCAAGGAATACCTCGTCGTGGTTGACATCGACGCGCCGGGCAAACCCGGCAAGGTGTTCCTGGTCGGACACTACGACGACACGTACGTGAAGACCGCCGAGGGCTGGCGCTTCAAGACGCGGACGTTCGTTACCGCGAAACCGGGGACGCCCGCAGCCCAGTAGCGCGGGCCTTTCAGGCCCGCGAGTGTCGGCGGGGCTGAAAGCCCCGCCCTACTTCTGAGCAGACGGCGGCACCCACGTCGTGTGGTGGACACGCGACTTGAAGCGCCAGCCCTGCGGCGTCTTCTCGTACGTGTCCTCGTAGTACCCGTCGTGCTCGATCTTGTTGGGATCGCCGCCCAGCCCGATCATCAGCATGTTGACCGTGCCTCTGGCCCCCTCCGGCGTGGGGTCGATGATGTGGTTGACGTAGATGTGGTGCACGCCCTGCTTGATCCAGCCCGCGCCCGTGCAGCCCTTGGCGCCGCCTCCCGAGGCCACGGCCAGCGCTTCGCGGCCCTGGGCCTTGCGTCCGATTTGCCCGTTGGCGAACGGCGCGAAGAATCCGTCGGCGGTGAACAGGTCGGCGTAGTCGTAGCCGCTGTTGGAGCAGGTGTCGATGGCCTGCGCATATCTCGACACCAGCTGCTGGATCTGGAAGTAGTCCAGCGCGGTCAGTTCCATGTTGGGCTTTCCCGCCGGCGCCCCGGCCTGCTGCGCGCGCGCCGCGGATGGCATCAGGAGAGCCGCACCAAGAGTCGCGGCGAGCAGGGTTTTCGAATTCAACATACGTGCTCCTTGTGACACCGTCCGGACCCGCCTATCGAGGCGCCTGCTGCCTGAGGATGATGTAGAAGTTGTTCAGATCCCTGACGAGGATGTACGGCGCACCCTGTCCGAGGCTCACCGGCTTCCCGCCCGTCGTCACGACGGCGCCGCCTGTGCTCGTGAACTTCGCGACCGCCGCGTCCAGATCGCGGACGTTGAAGCTGAGGCGCACCGACCCCGGATCCTGGATGCGGGAGCGCAGCGGCTTGCGGTCCACGCCCCTGAACTCGATGAATTCGAGCGTCAGTTCCGGCCGCCCGGGAACGGGCGCGTTGGTCAGCCGGTACTGCGCGCCGTCCGCCAGGCCCGTCAGCGCGACGAACGCCTTGTCGCCCGAGAACAAGCCGAGGCGGGGCTGGAACCCCAGAAGATCTCGATAGAGGCGCATCGTCGCGTCGGTGTCGGCGATGGCGATGCGCACGTGCCCGCCGATCACGTCGCCTGGCGGCGCGTCGGCGGGAATCTGGTCCGGCTGCCTGAACTCGACGAAGTGGCCATCGGGATCCCTGACAATGATCGCCCGATAGGTGCCCGTCGCCGCCTGCATCGTCACGGGCGCGCCGCCGCGCGTGAGAACGGGCGTGCCGGCCTGCTTCAGCTTCGCGACGAGCGCGTCGATGTTCCTCACCCGCAGAACGATGGTGGCCGTGCCCGGATCCTGGATCCGCAACTGCGCCGCCGAGCGTTCGATCTCGGTGAACTCCAGGAACTCCGAACGCCAGCCGCTGCCGGGGTACGGTACGTGATTCCACCGCATGCGGCCATCGGGCGTGCCTTCGAGCCTGAGAATGGGCGGCGGCGGCGTGTCCTTCGCGGATGCGATGGTCGGCGTATCGGACGTCAGCCCGAGGAGCCCGACGTAGAAGGCCGTCGACGCATCCAGGTTGGCGACGATGGGGCTGACCGTTCCGGAGGAGCCGACGACATCGCCTGAGGGCGGCCCGTAGACCTTCGCGATGTCCACGGTTCCCGGTACGTCGGGCGGGAAGACGTGGAGGCGCGACTTGAAGCGCCAGCCCTTCGCCGTCTTCACGTAGACGTCCTGGTACCCGCCGACGTGACCGGTGTGCGACGGGTCGGAGTGCGTGCCCATGACGCCTGGATACATGAGGTACGACTTCCCGGTCGCGCCCTCCGGCGACGGTTCGATGATCAGGTTGACGGTTGTATGCG
Source organism: uncultured Acidobacteriota bacterium (assembly GCA_963712905.1). Classification (GTDB taxonomy): domain Bacteria; phylum Acidobacteriota; class Vicinamibacteria; order Vicinamibacterales; family CAVVIG01; genus CAVQJU01. Next base: position 210,253 of record CAVQJU010000009.1, read on the forward strand.
TGGCGACCGGATTTTCCACGGTCGCGCGCTCGAGCTTCTTGCAGCCGTTCTTGCCGCCGCCCGCGGCCTCCGCGAGCTCTTCGCGTCCGACCGACTTGTCGGCTGCCGACGCCCCAGTAGAACACGCCGTCGGCGTGTAGAGGTCGGCGTAGTCGTAGCCGTTGTTCGTGCAGTTGTCGATCGCGAACGCGTAGCGGTTCACCAGCTGCTGAATTTCGATGTAGTCGAGGGCAGTCAGCGGCGCGGCGTCCTTCGCCGCGGCCGGGCTGGCCGCCGTCGCCAGCAGTGCCGAGAATTCCCCCTCCGAGCGCCTTCAAGTGCATGCCGCCTCCGGCGAAAGTATAGCGGGGGGATTGCGGGAGAGGCTAGAGGTTGGAGGTTAGGGATTAGGGGCGAGCGCCGCGTCCACGATGACCGTCGCTTCGGACTGGATGCGTCGCAGGTGATCCACGCCGAGAAAACTCTCCGCGTAGATCTTGTAGATACTCTCTGTGCCTGAAGGCCTCGCCGCGAACCAGCCGCTCTCGGCGATCACCTTCACGCCGCCAAGATCGGCGTTGTTGCCGGGGGCTTTGGTGAGGATCGCCTGGATCGGCTCGCCGGCCAGCTTCGTCGAGCGAATGGCGTCGGGCGACAGGCGCAGCAGCGCCGCCTTGCCCGCGGCCGAAACCGGCGCTTCGATCCGATCGTAGTGCGGATCGCCGAACTCGCGCGTGAGGCCGCGATAGATCTCCGCGGGGTCGCGGCCCATGCGGGCGGTCATCTCTGCCGCCAGCAGGGCCAGCACGATGCCGTCCTTGTCGGTGGACCATGCCGACCCGTCCAGGCGCAGGCACGACGCGCCGGCGCTTTCCTCGCCGCCAAAGCCCAGCGACCCGTCCAGCAGGCCGTCCACGAACCACTTGAAACCGACCGGCGTCTCGTAGAGCGGTCGTTGAGCCGCCCGCGTCACCCGATCGATCATCGCGCTGCTCACGACGGTCTTGCCGACTCCGGCGTCGGGGCGCCAGCGGGGACGATGCGCGAAGAGGTAGGCGATCGCTGATGAGAGGTAGTGATTCGGCGGCAGCAGGCCCGCCTTGGTGACAATACCGTGCCGGTCGTGATCCGTGTCGCACGCGAACGCGAGGTCGAAACGCTCTCTGAGGTCGATCAACCCGCGCATCGCGTATGGGGAAGAGGGATCCATCCGGATTTGCCCGTCCCAGTCGAGCGTCATGAAGCTGAACGTGGGGTCGACCACGTCGTTGACGCTCACGAGATTCAGGCCGTGGCGTTCCGCGATGCGGTGCCAGTAGTGGACGCCGGCGCCGCCGAGCGGATCGACGCCCAGCGAGAGCGTTGCGCCCCGAATCGCGTCGACGTCGATGACCTGAGAGATCTCCCGAGTGTAGGCGTCGAGGTAATCGTGGCGATGAATCGTGGGGGAGCGAAACGCCTCCGCTGTCGGGAGGCGCTTCACGTCGCGCACTTTCCGGCCGAGGAGCTCGTTCGCCCTGTTCTCGACCCACCGGGTGATCGCGGGATCCGCCGGCCCGCCGCCCGGGGAGTTGTACCTGAACCCGCCGTCGCGAGGTGGATTATGGGATGGCGTGACGACGACGCCGTCGGCCAGACCCCCGGTGCGTCCGCGGTTGTGGACGAGGATCGCATGCGAAACGGCTGGTGTCGGTGTGAACTCGTCGCCGGTGGACAACATGACGTGCACGCCGTTTGCCGCGAATACCTCAACGGCGGTAGCGAGCGCCGGCCGCGACAGGGCGTGCGTGTCCGCGCCCGCGAACAGCGGCCCGTCGATCTGATGCGCCGCCCGGTACTCGCAGATGGCCTGAGCGATCGCGCAGATGTGCCGCTCGTTGAAGGTGGCATCGAACGAGGAGCCGCGATGCCCGGAGGTGCCGAACGCGACACGCTGTCCGGGCTCAGACGGGTCCGGTTGTCGATCGTAGTAGGCGGACACGAGCGCCTGGACATCCACGAGCGTGGATGCTCCAGCGCGTTGTCCGGCCAGGGGGCTGATGGTGCTTACGGGATAGTCCCTTCGATTTGCTTCATGTGTCCTAGAAGGCAGGCACCCGCACGGCCTGGACGATGAAGCGCTTCGGCGCGTGGCCGACGTACGAGAAAGGATAGCAGGTGACGAGCGTCAGCGTCGGTTCCGCGGTCGGTTCGAGCACCGACAGGTCATCAGGGGTGACGATCAGCGTGCGCGAGACCTGGTACGTGAAGTCGCCGTAGGGCGTGGCGACGCGCATGTCGTCGCCCACGCGGATGTTCCGCAGTTGACGGAAGAACGTGTCGCGATGGCCGGCGAGGGCGCTGTTGCCGGCTTCCCACGGGAAGGGCGTGTCCGGCAGGTGTCCAATGGCGACGCTCAGCGTCCCGTCGTCGTCGCCGTTGGCCACGGCCGCCGACACGTGCAGGCGCGGTACCTCGATCCGGCCCATCGGCTCGCCTATCGGCAGGACGCTTGGCCCGGCCGTCGAGGGCACGGCCGTCTGCGCGGTCGTCCCTTCGAAGGGTGTCGGGTTGGCCGGCGCGCTGGAGGTGGTGGGAAGCTCGCGCGACTGATAGCGCCAGGCCCGGGCGATGACGAACACGCACCAGCTAAGAGACACCACTGCGCCGAGGATCAGCAGCCGCTCGACCATCGTGAGCCGACTCCTGGCCATTTCACTCGCCATGCTGTCGATCCGTACGTCTTGGGCTGGCCATGTACCCCGCTCGCGTTCTCACGACGACGCTTTTCCCGTCAGGCGTGCGAACCCCGGCGCGGATGCGGCGAAATCCGCCGGCGGCGGTTTCCGCCGGCGAATAACCGACGGTGTAGGCGCTGCGGATGTCGAGCGCCACCCGCTCGATGGCCTCGCGCACCTGCCGGGCATTGCCGGGCCGGAACATAAGCCCGCCGCTCGCTTCCGCGATCTGGCGGAGACGCTTCGGGTTTGAGTCCGACTCGACAGGGTCCACGAGGCCCACCGCGTGAATCACGACGTTGGACGCCCGCACCTTGTCGAGGATTTCTTCGAATGTCGTCTCGCTCGCGTTGTCGCCGCCGTCGCTGACGACGACCAGGACCTTGCGCTCGTACTGTCCCGCGCTGAGATACTCGATCCCGTCGGCGATGGCGTCGTAGAGCGCCGTCCGGCCTCGGGCGCCGACCGTGTCTGCCAGCGCACTCCGCAGGACCTGCACGTCGCTGGTGAACGGCATGTCCCGGGGCAGGGCCGCGCGGACGTTCTCGTTGAACGTCAGCCCGAACACTTCGTCGCTGCGGTTGCTGCGTTCGACAAACGCCGTGGCCGCCGCGAGGACGAGCTCGCGGTTGCCGTGCATGCTCCCGCTACTGTCGATGAGCAGCCCAACGGTGACTGGTGCGTCTTCAGTCGTGAAGAGCGACACCTCCTGCGGCCTGCCGTCTTCGAACACCTCGAAGGCTTCCTTTGAGAGGCCGCCGACATAGTGATTCTGTTTGTCCTTCACGGTAACGTGCAGGACGACCAGCGACGATTCCGCGGTGAAGACCGGGGTGTCTTTGTCCTGGGCCCCGGCCCGCGGGGCGAGGCACAGCACGACAAGAACTGCGAGGAGTGACGACGCGGTGTGCATCATCGGACGCCCGATGGGCGAGCGCGCTGGGGGGCATCGCGCTCGCCCATCGCCTTACAGCATACGCCTACGGAGCTGGCGCGCGGTCGCCGCTGCCCCGAGCATCAACAGACCCATCAGCGCGATGAGCGGTGTGGCGCTGGCTGTCTGCGGGAGCTGCGTCCGCGCGCGCGCCACCGTGCCGGCGGGCGCCGGAGAGGGAGGCGGCACCGAACCGCTGTCGGCACGTTCACCCGCCTGCTTCGAACCGCCGGGGTCTGCTTCTGCCGCTTCGTTCTCGCTCACCTGGCTCTCGCTTCCGGTCGGGGAGATGCGCGTCAGTTCGCCGGCGTTCGCGTTCGTGTTGCTCGTGCTCGCCGTCTCGTTCCGCGTCGTCAGGTACAGGCTGCCGCGTCCGCTGGGCGAGGCGCCGGGCCTGGGCCTTCGGATAGACGAATTCGTAGCCGGTGCGTTCGCCCGGATACCACCAGGTCTTGATCGCCGGCGGCGCGCCGGCGCCCGCTTCGAGGAATCGGACTTCGGCTTCGTCCGCCGCCGTCACGCGCTGTGCGCTGTGCGTCGCGAACAGGCCGAAGTTCTTCTTCCCGTCCCCGCTGCGCACCTGAATCACGTTGCGGCTGGTGTCGGGGTTGATGATGCGGAACTCGTATTTCCCGGCCGGTAGCGCGACGCCGGGCATTTCCACCTTGCCGCTGAACGTGAAGAACGTTCGCTTGTCAGCCGGCTGAGCTGAGGCCATCCCCGGCGCGAGCACAGCGAGTGTCGCAAGCGCATACACACTACCTAGCAATTTCGCTTTCACCATCTGCTCCTCCATTCCACATCGTTGTCTGCAGCGGGATCGCCCGTGGACGGCTCGCGTTGACCACGAGGGGGATTTTCATCGTGGAGCCAGACTAGACCCTCCGCTGGGTTCCGCCTGTATCGTTCAGCACACCCGCGCCGTGTGCGCCATGGAACGGATTGCCGTAGTGGGCTGGCGTCGCTGCGCGACCAGATCAGCTTCGACGCTGGTGAGTCCTGAAAGTGCAGCCACCCGGACCGCCTGGACGATGAAGCGCTTCGGCGCGTGGCCGACGTACGAGAAGGGATAGCAGGTGACGAGCGTCAGCGTCGGTTCCGCGGTTGGTTCGAGCACCGACAGCTCATCAGGGGTGACGATCAGCGTGCGCGAGACCTGGTACGTGAAGTCGCCGTAGGGCGTGGCGACGCGCATGTCGTCGCCCACGCGGATGTTCCGCAGTTGACGGAAGAACGTGTCGCGATGGCCGGCGAGGGCGCTGTTGCCGGCTTCCCACGGGAAGGGCGTGTCCGGCAGGTGTCCGATGGCCACCCTCAGCGTCCCGTCATCGTCGCCGTTGGCGACGGCCGCCGACACGTGCAGGCGCGGTACCTCGATCCGGCCCATCGGCTCGCCTATCGGCAGGGCGCTTGGCCCGGCGGGCGGAGGCACCGGCGCGTCTTCCAGCGGTGCCTGGCTGGCCGGCGCGCTCGAGGCGGTGGGAAGCTGGCGCGACTGATAGCGCCAGGCCCGGGCGACGACGAACACGAACCAGCAGAGACACACGACGCCGCCGAGGATCAGCAGGCGCTCGACGACCTTGAGCCGATTCCTTGTTGTTTCACTCGCCATGCTGGCGGTCCGTGCGTCTTGGGCTGGCCATGTACCCCGCTCGCGTTCTCACGGCGACACTTTTCCCGTCAGGCGTGCGAACCCCGGCGCGGATGCGGCGAAATCCGCCGGCGGCGGTTTCCGCCGGCGAGTACCCGACGGTGTAGGCACTGCGGATGTCGAGCGCCACCCGCTCGATGGCGTCGCGCACCTGCCGGGCGTTGCCGGGCCGGAAACTCAGCCCTCCGCTGGCTTCCGCGAGCTGGCGGAGACGCTTCGGGTTCGAGTCCGATTCGACAGGATCCACGAGGCCCACCGCGTGGATCACGACGTTGGACGCCCGCACCTTGTCGAGGATTTCTTCGAATGTCGTCTCGCTGGCGTTGTCGCCGCCGTCGCTGACGACCACCAGGACCTTGCGCTCGTACTGCCCCGCACTGAGATACTCGATCCCGTCGGCGATGGCGTCGTAGAGGGCCGTCCGGCCTCGGGCGCCGACCGTGTCCGCCAGCGCACTCCGGAGGACCTGCACGTCGCTGGTGAACGGCGTGTCCCGGGGCAGGGCCGCGTGGACGTTCTCGTTGAACGTCAGCCCGAACACTTCGTCGCTGTGATTGCTGCGCTCGACGAAGGCCGTGGCCGCTGCGAGGACGAGCTCGCGGTTGCTGTGCATGCTTCCGCTGTTGTCGATGAGCAGCCCGACGGTGACTGGCGCGTCCTCAGCGGTGAACAGCGACACCTCCTGCGGTTTGCCGTCTTCGAACACCTCGAAGGCTTCCTTCGGAAGGCCGCCGACGTAGTGATTCTGCTTGTCCTTGACGGTAACGTGCAGGACGACGAGTGATGATTCCGCCGTGAAGACCGGGACATCCTGCGCCCCGGCCCCAGGGACGAGACACAACGTGACAAGTGCAGCGATGAGTGGCGACGCGGTGTGCATCATCGGCGGCGACCGATGGGCGAGCGCGCTGGGGGGCAGCCGCGCTCGCCCATCGCCTTACAGCACACGCCTGCGGAGCTGGTGCATGGCCACCGCAATCGTGAGCATCATCAGACCCAACAGCGCGACGAGAGGCGTGGCGCTGGCCGTCTGCGGGAGCTGCGTGCGCGCGCGCGCCGAGGTGCCCGCGGGTGCCGGGGACGGAGGCGGCACCGAGCCGCTGTCAGCGCGCTGGCCAGGCTGCCGCGACCCCGCCGGATCGGCATCTGGCAGTTCGTTGTCACTCACCTGGCTCTCACTGCCGCTCGGCGAGATGCGCGTCAGTTCCGTGCTGTTGGACGTGTCACGCGTCGTCGCCGTTTCGTTCCGCGTCGTCAGCACGGGTTGCCGCGTTCGCTGGGCCAGGCGGCGGGCCTGCGCCTTCGGGTAGACGAACTCGTAGCCGGTTCGCTCGCCCGGATACCACCAGGTTTTGATCGCCGGCGGCGCGCCGGCGCCCGCTTCGAGGAATCGGACTTCGGCTTCGTCCGATGCCGTCACGCGTTGTGCGCTGTGTGTCAGGAAGAGGCCGAACGTCTTCTTTCCGTCACCGCTGCGCACCTGGATCACGTTCCGGCTGCTGTCGGGGTTGGCGATGCGGAACTCGTACTTCCCTGCGGGAAGAGCTATGCCCGGCATGTCCACGTTGCCGCTGAACGTGAAGAACGTCCGCTTGTCAGCCGGCTGCGCGGAAGCTGTTCCGGGCGCGAACACCGCGAGTGTCGCGACCGCATACACAACACCGAGCCACTTGGCTCTCAACATCTCATCCTCCATTCCTCAGCGTTGTCGTCTCTTCAGTGGCCTCGTTTGGCGACGCCTCTTCTGTGCCGGCACCGTCACCGTTGGGCTCGAACTCTTCCGCCGCGTCGTCCGTGGCGCGAACCGCGGTCCGATGGCCGTTGCGATGGCTGGCCGCGCCACCTTTGCGGCCCGCTTCCTTTGCTTCCTCCTCAGTCCAGCGGTGGGCCGTGCCCTTCAGATGCGCGGCCCGGCCGCCCTTGCTGGCGATCTCACGTTGCTTCTCACGATCCATTACTGCGAAACCGCGCCTCGCCTTGGTCACGATGCCTCCCTGGTCGGTTGAATTCGTCAACCAGACGATCACGGTGCAACTCGTGTACCCTTACGAAACAAGGCTGAGGCAGGAGCCGACGCATGTCGATCAAATCTCTTCCGCACGTTGACAACGCAACGCATCAGGTTGGCGTTCTCGCGTTGCTGCTGATTGGTGCGCTCGCAACAGCGCAGCTGACCGTGATAGCGGCTCCAGCGTTTCATCCGGCCAGGTACCGCGCGGGTGCGTTGCCGCCGCTTCCGCCTCTCACCGTCGTCGGCGGCGGAGAAGTGATGCTCGAGCTGGATGTGACGAGCCAGGGGACGGTCCGCGCGGCGAAGGCACTGAGGACGACGCAGCCTTACACGGACTCGCTGATCGCGGCGACGAAGACGTGGCAGTTCGCTCCGGCTGAAGTCGAGATCGAGCCGCCCCCGCCGCCGGGACGGCCGCGATTCAGAACAATCGATTCCACGGTGCTCGTCGCGGCTGTGTTTCGAGCGCCGGCGCTCATCGGTCCGACGCTCGGCGATCTGCCGCGCGATGTCGGTTCGGAGGCGGATTCGACACCGTTCCCGTTCTCGACCGCGCCACCGGTCTTTCCGCCTCGCGCACGCGATGCCGGGATGGTCATGATCGAAACGATCATCGATCTGTCCGGCCAGCCGACGGAGAACCGTGTCCTTCAGGCGAGCGCCGGTTTCGACGAGGCCGCGCTCACGGCGCTTCGCCAGTGGCGGTTCCGTCCGGCGCGCATCGGCGGATCGTCAACGCCGACGCTGGCGTACGTCATCATCGGGTTCCGGCAGCCCGTGCTCGGGGGCGCCGCCGGCGGCGCCCCGCCTCCCGGCCGCTGAGACTGGGCGCGACCCTGCTATTCCTGGATGATGCCGTGCTCTTTGATCTTGTTGAGGAGCGTCTTGTAGCTGATTCCGAGCAGCGGCGCTGCCTTGCGCCGGTTCCAGTGAACGCGATGCAGGGTCGGGATGATCAGATCGCGCTCGGCCTGCAGCATGGCGAGAACGGCAGCAGCTTGCCCTGCAGCGCCGCTTCATCTCGCCGATTTCGTCGAGCATCAGCGTGCCCATGTGCGCGTGCTCGAACTTGCCGATGCGCAGCGCCGAGGCGCCCGTAAACGATCCCTTTTCGTGTCCGAACAGCTCGCTCTCCAGCAGGTCGTCGGTCAAGGGCGGCGCAGTTCACGTAGACGAATGGCCTGGCGCTCCGCGGAGAGCGATCGTGAATGGCGCGCGCGACCAGTTCCTTGCCGACGCCGCTTTCGCCGCGGACGAGGACCGTCACGTCGCTGTCGGCGACCCGCTCGATCATCACCAGACCTTGCGCATCGCTCGCCCACACGTCGTTCGGCTGCGGCCGGATCGCCGGGCCGTCGATCACGGACCGGTTCCTGTCGATGGCCTGCTTGAGCGCGGCGTCGAGCGCGATTTCACCGAGACCCTCGGGGTCGGCGGGCTTGATCACGTAGTTCACCGCGCCGAGGCTGATGGCTTCCACGATAGTCGTCGCGTGCTCGCGGCCCGACAGCCTGATGAGTTCACGGTCGCCCGTCGCAAGCTGCAAAGGAGACGCCATCGTCCCTTGGCATTCGCTGTGCACCAAGGCCAGAAGCGACTGTCCACGGAAGGGCTGCACATGGCGAAGTACGGCAGGAAAGCGTCGAAAAAAGTCGAGCGGGCGATGCACGAGCGAAAGCGGGGCACGCTGCGGTCGGGCGGATCCGGAAAGAAAGTCACGAGCCGGAAACAGGCGATTGCGATTGGGTTGAGCGAAGCACGTCGGGCCGGCGCAAAGGTTCCACGAAAACGCCGGCGAAGCTGAGGGGGACGCGATGTCTGAATCTGAAACCACGTGGGCGATCATCATCGCGGTCGGCGTCGTTGTCGGCCTGCTCGTGCCGTACCTCGTGCAGGAGATCGAGAAGGGCAAGGCCCGGCGCAGAGGAAGTCCAGTTGGGGCCGGCGACACTCGTCCGGGCACTGTCGGCAATCCAGCGCCGGGTCAGCCCGACGGCCAGCCTGATCCGTACACCGCCCGGGCCAGGCGCTGAATCGCGGCGGGACGTGCGCGCGCTACTTCTCGCCGTCGATCGCGGCGGTCCAGATGCTCACTTCGCGGGGCGTCAGCCGGCCCCGCGGTTCGACGCGGGCGTCGTCGTACGAAAGGTCGTTGAGATCGAAGACGTACTGTTCGCGCGAGAGCAGCGTGCCGTTGCAGACAGTGTCCGGCACCTCGTCGTTGTCGCGATCGGCAGCGAATCGCGCGAGCAGCGCGTCTGTCACCCAGCGCGGAATGTGGTGGCGGCGGCCGGGGTAGACGAACCCGAACATCACGAGATGGGCGAACAGCACGCGCCAGTGGGGCCCGAACCGATCCATCAGCCGATGCCAGTCGAGTGACGGCCCCTGTCCGCGCAACAGATGCAGCACGTCGGCGCCGTCGAATCGCTCGCGTTCCTGAACGAACGCCTTGGACCAGATGGTTTCCTCCGGCGGGCACAGGAGTACCGGCACCCCGAGGACTTCCGCGCTGACGGCGTGGGCGAACCACATCTCGTCGACGACGGCGACGCCGTTGCCTGAACCGAAGATCAAGTCCACGTATTCGGCGCCGCAGGACGCCTTCGCGAGCCAGTGAGGGAAGGTCAGGTCCGTGGCGTAGCCGGCGGCTCGAAAGAGATCGAGGGCCCGTGGAACGTCCGCCTCGCAAAGGAACAGATCGAGATCTTTCGTGAGGCGCTCGATGCCTGTGTAGTGGCCGAGCGCGAAAGCCCCGCCGACAAGGAAGGGTATGTTCGACAGCGACAGCCGTTCCAGCGCGTTGAGGTAGAACGCCGACGCGCCCTCGCTGCACGGAGTCATGCGGTCTCCGCCAGGTTGAACACGCGGAATGGCAGCCGGTCGGGAAACGTGCGGGTCAGCAGCGGCATCGACACGTTGTAGACGGGCACGCCCTTCGACGTTCTTCCCTCGGCGCGCCCCTGGTGTGCATGGCCGTGCACGACCAGCGAGACCGGGAAGCGGTTGATCGGATCCTCGAGGCGGCTCGAGCCGAGGAACGGATAGATCTCGAGGGGCTCGCCGCTCACCGTTTCCTCGACGGGCGCGTAGTGCATCAGCGCGACAACGTGTCTGGTGCGGAGGCGAGTCAGCGCCTTTTCGAGCTTGAGCGCCTCTTCGACCGCTTCGCGCGCAAACTCCTTGAGAACCGTTTCACCCCACGGTGCGAGCGCGCGCTTGCCGAACCCGCCGCCGAATCCTTTTGCGCCCGCGATGCCGACGCCCAGCACCTCGCACGCGTCGCCATCGAGAACCGAGACGCCGGCATCCTTGAGGACGAGGGCGACGTCGGCTTGCTTACACGATTCGACGTCGTGGTTGCCCAGCACGGCGACGACAGGTATCCGCACGGAGCTGAGCTCGCGAGCGAGCACGTGCGCCTCCTCCGGGAGGCCCCTGTCGGTGAGGTCGCCTGCAATCAGCAGCAGATCGGCGGCCTCGACGATGCCCGAGAAGAGCGTCTGGAACGCCCCGTGCGACGTCGTGGTGCAGTGGAGATCCGCGATGAGCGCGACGCGCACGGCAGCCATGGCAGGCGCTTAGAACCGCGGCTGACGCTCAGGACGCCCGTGCATGGTCGAGCCGGGCAGCCTTGAACCAGTCGAGTGTCAGCTTCAGACCGTCGCTCAGGGGCACGGTCGGCTCGTAGCCCAGGAGGGCAGCCGCCTTGGAGATATCGGCCTGGGAATCGTGCACGTCGCCGGTGCGAGACGGCCCGTAAATCGCTTGAATCTGCGTGCCCGACAGGCGGTTCATGAGGCGCAGGAGGTCGTTCAGCGAGATCCGCCCTCCGGTGGCCATGTTGATCACCTCGCCAACGGCATCAGGCGCCTCGCACGCTCGCAGCACGCCGTCCACGACGTTGGCGACGTATGTGAAGTCGCGCGTCTGCTCGCCGTCGCCGTAAATCGTGGGCTGCCGACCAGAGAGCAGAGCCGCCGCGAACAACGAGATGACGCCCGAGTACGGCGAACCGGGATCCTGGCGCGGCCCGAAGACGTTGAAATACCGGAGGCACACAGTCGGGAAGCCGTAGAGGCGCGTGAACATCTGGCAGTACTGCTCGCCGACAAGCTTCTGCAGCGCGTACGGCGACAGCGGGTTCGGCTGCATGTCTTCGCGCTTCGGCAGGGTCGCCGTGTTGCCGTACGCGGACGATGAAGCCGCGTACACGAGGCGCTTGACGCCGGCTCGCTGAGCGGCCACGAGGACGTTGAGTGTCGCGGTGATGTTGGCCCGGTTCGAGGTCGCGGGATCCTTCACGGAGCGGGGAACGGAAGGGATCGCCGCCTGATGGAGCACGTAGTCGATTCCGTCCACGGCGCGTTCGGCGACCTCAGCATTGGCCAGGTCGCCCTCGAGAAACTCGGCCGACGGCGCCTCCGCCAGATTCGCGAGATTGCCAGTGACGAGGTTGTCAACGATCCGGACCCGCTGTCCGCGCCGCAACAACTCTGCAGCCAGATGAGAACCGATGAAGCCCGCGCCTCCAGTTACCAGGTATGAAGCCACGGCTTCGGATGTAGCAACTGAAGTGCCAGAACGCGCGCTTAGTGGGTCATGCCGCGCGACATGTCCTTCGCGGCATAGAGCGCGCGATCCGCCTCGTCGATCAGGCGTGCCGGTGCAGCGCCCTCGAGAACGCCGCGCTCGAGCGTCACGATGCCAATCGATGCGGTGGTGGCCACGTCATCGCTCCATCCGTGTTGAGCGATCCGGCGCGCCACCCGATCCGCCAGTTGCCTGGCCGCCTGGCGCGTCGTGTGCGGTGCGACGATCATGAACTCGTCGCCTCCCCAGCGCGCGCCGTAATCGCTCGCGCGCAGCGTGCTGGTGATCGCCGTCGCGGCGCCGCGCAGGACGCGATCCCCCGCTGCGTGCCCGCCGAGATCGTTCACACGCTTGAACCCGTCGAGGTCGATCATGAGGAGCGACAGGGGCAGGCCGTAGCGTCTCGCGCGCTCCCATTCGGACTGGAGCCGGCTCTCAATCGCCCGCCGGTTGAGGAGGTTCGTGAGCGGATCCGTGGAGGCCAGCGTGCGCAGCGCGTCCGCCTGGCCACCGATGGAATATCCAAACGCCATGACAGCAATGGCCGAGGCAAGGGACACGTACGCGTAGGTCAGGCCGCTGCCGATCAGTTCGTCTTGGATCGAACCAGATGAGCTCGACGCCAATCTCAGCAGCAGCAGACCCCCGGGCACGACAATCGACGTGATTGCGCCGGCGATGGTGTACAGAACCCGACACGGAAGGCGCGACATGGCAGATGGGGATGCACGTCGCATACCACGCTCACGACCACGCGTCGTCGCCCCACCGCACCTGGTCGCCGTGACGAAGCAACGCTCGCCGGAGCGTCAGATACTGCTCGCCCCCGAGGCGCTTCATCAGTTTCTTCGCGTTCCAGATGAGCGCCTCCTGCGCGCAGGGACCGAATCGGCCGGTCGCGAGCGCTGCCGCTTTTTCGGCGGTCGTCCAACGACGGATGGCGAATCGGCCGAACAGGGTCACGCCGTAGGCTTCGCGTGGCGCGGGCGTAGGTTCGGAGGTAAAAAGCACGGTATATCCGGCCTCCGCCGCCGCCCTCGCGACGGCCGGCGCGAAATCGCCGCCGGGAATCGATCCGATCCGGATGTCTTCTGACGGGATGTCGCTCAATACAGCCCGGCTGTGCGTCCACTCGTGAATGAGCTGGGACCACCCGCAGTGGCCCATCCGCAGCGGGTGCGAGCACGAGTGGCTCCCGATGCGATGCCCGCGGCGCTTGAGGTCGGTCAGACCGCGTCGTGTGACGAAGCCGGGCGTACCGATGTAATTCACGGTGATGAAAAAGTTACCCACCAGGCCGCGCCGCTCGAGGGCGTCTGCGGCAGTCATCGCTCCGACGCCGCCATCATCGAAGGTCGGGACGACGCTGCGGGCGGCAGCCTGACCGCCCGAGTGCAGGATGGCGTCGAGATGTGCATCGAACTGCCGCGGGGTCACTTTGTAGAGCGCGGCGTCGCGGCCGGCGAACCCGCTCGTGTCTTCGGCTCCCGCGGCGACGATGTCGTGATACATCGGGGCGCTCACGAGCGGCTGCCCTCCGAGTAGAGACGGCCGCCGCCGTCGCACCGTTCGCGCGCGCGCATCCTGATGAGCGCCGTCAGCCAGGGCTGACCCCACGCGGCGGACCGGCGTCCGCCGGTCGCGATCGGCACGGCGCGGCCCCCCTCAATCGACCGTAGCGTGTCCCTGATGGCATCGAGATGATCGAGAACCGCCCGGTGCTGGACCGCGATGTGCGATTCGCGAGGGTCGGCCGCCACGCGGAAATATCCGAAGATCGGCCGTGTCCGGCCGCTTGAAGCTCTCCACCGGAAATGCCAGCCTGGACTGAAAGAGTGTGGTCGTCGCCGGCGGGTTGTGAGTGGCCAGCACGATATCCCGGCACGTCACGGTGTGTCCGTTGGCGCGCACGGGCGAGCGGGCCGTCCGGGAGCGCCAGATATCTGCGCGGGTGAAAGCGAGCCTGATGCTCGAACCTGACGCCGGGCCCGCCGACGAGCGGCTCGGGCTCGACGACGTCGGCATTGAAGCCGAGCGCGCTCGCGATCGAAGCCTGCTGTTCGAAGCGCGTCTTGTCTTCGTCTGGTCGCGATGCGTGAAAGTATCCCGGCACGCGCTCGAACCCGCAGTCGATCTGTTCGTCGCGCACGATGGCCTCAATCCGGGCGATGGCGGCGAGGCCCGAATCCCAAGTGGCCCGTGCCCGGGAGTCGCCGATGTCGTCGACGAGCCGGGTCAACGGCATGTCGGTGACCATTGTGAGATGTGCGCTGGTGTGTGCTGTGTCCGCCTCGACGCATCGGCCGCGCTCGAGCAGCACAACCGTACGGCCTTCGGCCGCGAGCAGGTACGCGGCCGTCAACCCGGTGATCCCTCCACCGATGACCACGACGTCCGCGCGTGTGTCCGCATCGAGCGGCGGAAACGCCGGCAATCCGGGGCCCTCGAGCCAGTACGGCGTCGTGGTCCCTGTATGAGAAGCATTCGAAGTCTTCAAAGGTCGAGCCATGACGTCGCACCTGTCCTTTCCCATCCAGCGGACGCAAGGATCGGGACCTCGGCCAGCGCACCGCCGGAACATCGCTTGCAACCAGGCAGAGGCAGCTTATCGGGCTGGGGACACCACAGCAGTGCGAGGAGATGGGCCATGGCAGAGACGGGAAGACTGCACGACGCGTTCCTCGACGAACTGCGCGATGCCTATGACGCCGAGAAACAGCTGACCAGGGCGCTGCCGAAGCTTACGCGCGCCGCATGCTCGCCGCAGTTGCGCGCGGCTTTCGAGACGCACCTCAAGGAAACGCTCGGGCACGTGCAGCGGCTCGAGCAGGTGTTCGACAGCCTCGGCGAGCAGGTCCGCGGGAAGCACTGCGATGGCATCGCCGGCATCATCAACGAAGGCAAGGCGACCATGGAAGAGGACTTCGACGAAGCGACCAGGGATGCCTGCCTGATCGCGGCGGGCCAGCGGGCCGAGCACTACGAGATCGCCGCGTACGGCACGCTCGTGGCGTGGGCTCGCGACATGGGACACCTCAAAGCGGCGGACCTCCTGCAGGCCACGCTGGACGAGGAAAAAGCGGCTGACGAGACGCTGACGTTGCTGGCGCAAGGCGGCATCAACCAGCAGGCCGCGGACGCGTCGCACCCGCCGGAAGTGGTCATCGCAGATGTCGTCGTGCCCGCCCGCTCGCGGCGACCGGCCGTTCACCGGAGGTAAACGGCAGAACGATCAACGCAGAGCACGCGGCGCCGCGTCGAGCGTCTCAGCGTGCTCCGCGTGCTCTGTGTTCTACGTTGTCGTCGACGGCCCGCTAATGCCGTGGCCGTTGCCACAACCGGATGAGCTCGGGCGCGCGCGGCAGGAAGTCGGCCAGCGTGCGCCCGTCGAGGACATCGAGAAACGCGCGCCGGGCGTCGCGCAGCACCTGCTTCAGCCCGCAGGCCGGTTCGATGGGGCACGTGTTCGTTGTCCGATCGAAGCATTCGACAAGATCGAAGTGCGGCTCGGTGAGGCGCACCAGCGCGCCGACGTTGATCTCGGCCGGCGGCCGGTTCAGCCGCAGGCCGCCCCCGCGCCCGCGCGTGCTGGCGACGAACTGCCGGTCCACCAGCAGCTGAACAATTTTTACAAGGTGGTGGTGGGAGACGCCGTACGCCCGGCTCACCTCGTCTACCGGCACGAGGCGATCCGGATGGGCCGCGAGGTAGAGCAGCAGGCGAAGCGAATAGTCGGAGAATTGTGTCAGTTGCACGGAGGCACCTTATAAAGTATATTTTAAATACATGTTTAGCGCCTGGGGTGCGCGCGCGGGAATCTGCCTGGTGGCGGCCACGCTCGCGCTGGCCGCATCGCCCGCCCGGGCGGAGCTCAGCCTTCAGCCGCCCGGCTGGGACAAAGACCTCAGGCTCGCCGAGGCGCCCGACCTCAATTCCGATCCTCGCATCGTCGAAATCAATATAGAGGCGCGCGTCGCGTCCATCGAACTGACGCCGGGCAAACGGGTTGACGCATGGACGTACAACGGCGGCATTCCCGGACCGCTCGTGCGCGCGCGCGTCGGCGATCGTCTGATCGTGCACTTCTCGAATCGCCTGCCGCAGGAGACGACGATCCACTGGCACGGCCTGCGGGTGCCGATTCAGATGGACGGCGTCCCCGAAGTGTCGCAGCCGCCGGTTCCGAACGGGGGAACGTTCACCTACGACTTCGTCCTGCCCGACGCGGGTCTCTTCTGGTATCACCCCCACGTCATGTCGGCCGCGCAGGTCGGGTTCGGCCTCTACGGGGCGCTGCTCGTCGAAGATCCGGCCGATCCGGTGAACGTCGCCGATCAGACGGTGCTCGTGCTGAGCGACATCGGCCTCGACGATCACGGCCACCTCGAGTCGCCGGACAGCGGCGGGTCTACCGGCATGGCGTTCGGTCGCGAGGGCAACCTCGTGCTGGTCAACGGCCGCGTCCGCCCGCGAATCGACGCTCGCGCCGGCGCGCCCCAGCGCTGGCGCATCGTCAACGCCGCGAAGAGCCGGTTCTTCGGGATCGATCTCGACGGCGAGCTGCTCACGCGGATTGGCGGCGACGGCGGCTTCATGGAGTACCCCGTCGAGTCCGACACGCTCGTGCTGGCGCCCGGCGAGCGCGCCGACGTGATCCTGGTGCCGCGCCGCGCGCCCGGCCGCGAGATCATCGTCCGGACGATTCCGTATAACAGGGGATACGGCAGCGTCGAGTTCAGGAGCGCCGACGATCTGATCGTCATCGCCCTGGCCGACACGCCGGCCTACGCCGGGCCGCCGGTGCCGGCGCTGCTCGGCGCCCGGCGGACGATTGAGCCGCTCAGCACCGCCGGCGCCACGAGCGTGAACATCGAGTTCACGATCGCGCAGCTCGGGAACGGGACGTTCGTGTACGGCGTGAACGGCGTGCCGTTCGCGAAAAACCATTCCATCGCGGCGAAGCCCGGCGAGACGCAGGTGTGGACCATCGTCAACAAGACCAAGTGGTCGCACCCGTTCCACCTGCACGGGTTCTTCTTCCAGGTGCTCGACGAAAAGGGCCAGCCGGTTCGGCCGCTCGAGTGGAAGGACACCGTCAACGTGCCCTTCGAGCAGACGGTTCGCCTGGTCGTGCAGTACGACGACCGGCAGGGGAGCTGGATGTTCCACTGCCACATCCTCGACCACGCCGACGGCGGCCTGATGGGCATGGTCGATCTCGGCGTCCCGCACGTGGACCACTCGGAACACGTCCGATAACCGGACTCCCGGCTACACGATCCCTTCGTTGTGCACGACCGAGCCCCCGACGATGGTCGCGAGCGAACGGGTGCGTTTGAGGTCCTCGTCGGAGACGGTGAAGCAGTCGCGGTCCAGGACCGCGAGGTCGGCGTGGTTACCCACTTCGATCGAGCCGATGTCGTCCTCGCGGATGAACCACTTGTTGGCCGCGGTGGCGAGCCAGAGCATTTCCTGCCGCGTGAGCGTCTGATCGCCGAGGATCGGCTGGCCGGCAAGATTCCGGCCGGTGATGATCGTGTAGAAGTTGAGCCACGGATTGATGACGGTGATGTCGCCGCCGTCGGAGTGGAAGCCCTTCCTGATCGGATGGTTCATCAGCGTCCGGTACGGCGGCCCGACGTTGGTGCCGTTGCGGAGCGGTCCCCAGCCGAGCAGAACGCCCATGCCCATGGCGTGCATGCGGTTGGCCAGGTCCACGGGGAACTCGGGGACGTGCGAGATGATCCAGCGCAGATCGGCCAGCGGAATTTCCGCGTTCACCGTCTCGCGGTCCTTGATCAGGTTGGTGACGCCCGCCAGGTTCAGCGCGTGATCCTCGGCGCGCCAGCCGGCCCTGGCGATCGCGCGCAGTCCCTCGATGCCTCCACCGGTGAACTCGCGCAATGCCGCCGGTCCTCATCCAGTCGTCGCCGAAGAACGGAAACGAGTTCCTCAGGCGCTGTGAGAGCGTCGGCAGCGGCGGGTTGGCCGTGGGCGCGTCCTGGTGCAGGAATTCAATCCGCAGCCGGGCCGGCATCTTCCCCTCGCGGTGGAGCGCGAGAAACGGGTTGTGCATCGTGTAGGTGTTCTCGCTGGCGAGGCCGCCGGACGGCTCGTCCGAGTGAAACGCGCCGCAGTCGCGATGCGTGGTCACGCCGAGCCTCGCGTAGTACTCGAGGGCGCCGAGCGCGGACCGCTTTCTGGTCTCGGGCGTCAGGAGCTCCTTGCGAAGCGCCAGCAGGGCGGTTCCCAGCGAAGGTCCCGTGATGGCGCCGTCTGAGGCGACCATTACGCCCCGGGCTTCGAGCCACGCCTTTCCCTGGCTGTTCGTCCTCGCGCCGCCCTGCGCGGCCTGGATGTAGACCGGGCGTCCGACGGCATCGAGTTCGGCCAGATCAGGCAGCCGGCGCTCCGCAAACTGCATGGCCGAGATGGGTCCGATGGTTGTGACGAACTCGGCGGCAGGGACGCCCGCGCTGCGCGCTTTCAGCGCGTCGATGGCCTCGGGAATGGTGAAGACGTGCTCGAGCGGCGTGTGCCATCCGGGGCGATTGCCGACGAGCACGATGTGGTTGTGCGCGTCGATGAGGCCCGGGATCACCGTTTTCTGCTTCAAATCGACCCGCCTGACGTTGCCGCGGACAGCCACGTTGTTGCCCACCCCGGCAAAGCGGCCGTTCCGGATCAGCGCCTGTGACACCACGCGATTGTTCTGATCCATCGTGTGGATCCGGCCGTTGACGAGGAGCAGGGCCAGGTCCGCGGTGGCGCCGTCGGCTGAAGGCCGCTGTCCCTGTGCCGACAACGGCGTGCCCCTCAGGGCGCCGCCGATGCTGAGCGCACCGGCCCGGCCGAGGAACTGCCTGCGTGAGAACCCAGTTGCGGTGTCCCTCTGATCAGCCACGCGTGCCTCCTGGTGTGGCGGGCGCGACAAGCCGACAGGGCCGCCGCCTGCCTGGCAGAGATTACCGCATGCGCAAATCGTTGAAGAGGGAAGAATCGACCGATGGGGGCGCGGCCGTCGGCGGGGGATGCCGCCAACAACCGCTCGGGCAGTTTACGGGCAGGACCCGGCGACCATCTTCATCTGTTTCACGCCAAGGTACGGGCCGGGGCCCTCGGTCTTGGAGTGCGTGTCTTCGGTCGGGCCGTCGGTTTTCGTCTCGGTCTTGATCTCCACCTTACCGTGACCGCGATCGGCGGCGATGCCTTCGATCTGCACGCGGTGGCCAACGACCTTCGAGAAGTCCTCGTCGTCCGACACCAGCACGTAGCGATGGAGTGTGCCGGTCTTGTCGGTCACCTGCGTCAGGACGAACGCGTTGTCGGCGTCCTTCGCCACGCAGCCCTCGACTTTCATCTTCTTCCCGTTCTCCACTTCGATTTTCGTCTTGGTTGTCGTTTCGCTCGACTGGGCGCCGAGTGAAACCGCACCGGCAACCGCGAGGCAACATGTGAGCGTCGTGACTGTTTTCATCATGCTGACCAGACTAGGCGCACTCTCGCTGCCCGCGTGTGTCCAATTGCACACGCGGTCTTCGCGACTATTTCTTGTCCCGTGTGACGAGGTCGTAAATCAGCCCGCCCACGCCGCCGGCCGTCGCGCCAACCGCAGCGCCCTTCTTCCCGCCGGCCAGCGCGCCGATCGCGGTTCCTGCGCCGGCGCTTCCGCCGATGATCAGCGCTTCCTTTTCCCACGAACGTTTGTTGGCGCGAGGCGCCGCTCGCGATTCGACGACAACCGGCGAGCGGGCCAGATCCGCACGGCTCACGTTGCTGCCGAGCTGGACAGGGTGAAGCCCCTGCTCGTCCTGAAGGTAGACGGCCTGTGCGTCGTTGGCCTGCCGTTGCGGAATGAACAGGTGTCCGGCGTGGCCGTTCGCGAGCGTGATGGGCACCCGCATGCCCTTGATCGGGCCATCTGAGGTCAGGACCGTGTCGGAGAAGGCGCCGGCCACGCCGTACTGCTGTTCGATCTGACGGGCGTCCATGGCCTGGACGTCCTGAGAGCATGCGGCGAACAGCGTCGCCGCGAGCAGTGCCAAGCCAAACGACGTGATGATCTTCATGTGTGCACCTCGGTCGGGTCGATCGACCGTGTCCACTGTATGGCTGGCGTCCTGAGTGCCCTGTGCCCGATTGCACAGGCCACAGGGCCACGATCGGTCAGACTCGCATCTCACCTAACCGTGGAGAAGAGCATATGAAGCCTGTTACTGCTACCTGGATCGCCATCCCCGCAATCGCCCTGTGGAGTCTCGCCGCGGCGCCCGCCGCTGCACGAGCGACGGCGTCGCCGCAGACGGTCACCGAGAAGACCGTCGATGGCGCCGAAAAAGCGAAAGACGCCGTTGTCAAAGGTGCGACGGTGACCGCCGACAAGACGAAGGACGGCTTGAGCAAGACCGGCGAAGTGATGACCGACGAATGGATCACGGGCCGTGTCCACGCGCGCTTCGTGGACGAGGACCTGCTGAAGGGCAGCGACATCAGCGTGGACAGCCGCAAACATGTGGTGACGCTGAAGGGCACCGTGCTCGGGGAAGCCGGACGTGCCCAGGCGACGAAAGTGGCGAAGGGTACCGAAGGCGTGCACAGCGTGGTCAACCGGTTGACCATCGGACCGAAGATCAAGGTCAAGGGCTGAGGGCGCGGACGTTCGTCGCGTGGTGGAGGAGCCAGTCGGATTCCTCGGGCGAGGCGTGTCTCGGCAGGGCGATGGTCGTGGCCCCGGACACCGCTTCGCCCACGACGGGCGCCGCGGCGTCGCCTTCCAGATAGCGTGTGATGCGTTGTTCCATCGGCGCCGGAAACGACGGCACCGCCCCGACGATCTTGTCGCGGTACAACCCGAGCATCAGTTCCTGAAAGACCGGCAGGGCCAACCGTCCCCCGGTTTCTTTCCCGCCGAGTGAGCGATTGTCGTCAAAACCGATCCGGACGGCGACAGTGATGCCGTCCACACCGTACGTCGACCCGACGAAGAGCGCATCTCGAAACTCGTTCGTCGTGCCCGTCTTGCCCATCACGGGAATGGGAAACCCTCGCGAGTCCAGTGCATGCGCGGTACCCGTCGGAATGCGCACGACACCCCGCAAGCCCTCCTGAACGAGCGAGAGCGCTTCGTCGACGACAGAAACGGCCGGGCCGTGGTATTCATCCTCGCCTGCGACGTCGCCGGAGTCGTGGACGATCTTCCGAATTACGTACGGTTGCACGAGGACGCCGGAAGCGATCGTCCGATAGGCTGTCGCGAGTTCCAGCAACGTGATCTCCGAGGCACCCAGCGCCGTCGTCGCATAGCGCTGCAATGGCGTCTGCACGCCGAGACTGCGCGACGTCCGGAGGACGGCGTCGATCCCGACCTGCGCCGTGATCCAGATTGCGACGGCGTTTCTCGACTCGGCCAGCGCTTCCCGGATCGGAATCAGGCCTTTGAACTTGCCGTCGTAGTTCGAAATCCATTTCGGGTCGCTGTCGTCGCCGCTCGGCACGCTGATCGGCTCGTCCGGCACGAGGGTCTCCAGCGTGAAGCTTCCGCTCCGGAACGCCGCCAGGTACACGATGGGCTTCATGGCCGACCCCGGTTGCCGCATGGCCTTCCTGACGCGGTTGAAGTCGCTGTACGACGTAGAGCGGCCCTGATAGAGCTGCCGGCCGCCCGTTTCGGCCAGGATGCTGCCGTCGCGGTTCCTCAGCACGACGACCGAGCCCTGGACAACTCCGCGCGCGGGCGGGTGTCGTTGCTCGTACCGCGCCAACCCGTGCTCGAGGGCGGCGCTCACGATCCGCTGCGCGCGGGCATCAACGGTCGACTGGACCTGGATGTGCCCCTGCAAGAGGTCTTCAATGCTCAGATCAGTGTGCAGGCGGTTCAGTTCGTCCAGAACGTGTTCGACCACGGCAGACGACTGAAAAGGCCCCGACACGCGCTCAACGGCCTGCGGAAGGGGCTGCTGCCAGGCCGCGATCATCTGATCGCGGGAAATGGAGCCCTGCGCGGCCATGAGGGCCAGGATCTGGTTTCGGCGGCGCAGGATGGGTCGAGTGTCGCCCGCGGTGGGGGCGTAGTCCCGTGGCGATTTTGCTATACCTGCCAGGAGCGCCGCCTTGTCGGCGTCCGCCTCGGTGAACGTGGAGAGGGGCCGGCCGAAATAGTAATCTGCCGCTCTCGCCAGTCCGTACTGGCCGTTGCTCATGTACACGAAGCTGGCGTAGCGGGCAAAGATCTCTTCCTTCGCGCGGCGCTTCGATCCGAACTCCTGGCGCATCCGTTCTTCGATCCAGATCGAGAGGCGCATCTCTTCGCGTTTGCGCAGCACCATGTTGACGTTCCGCGCGCCAACCACCAGGGACAGCGCACGCGGCACGAGGCCGGTGTTCCGGAGCTGGTAGCTGTTTTCCTGAGACGTCTGTCCTCTGAGAAAGGCGCCACGTACTAGCTGCTGGGTAATCGTGGACCCGCCCTGCGGGAAGATCGCGGGACCGCTGGTGTTGTCGTGGCGTCCGCCCGTGGCGAGTCGCCCCAGGAGGGCGCCGACCCTGATCTTGCCGAGCACCCGGGGGACGCTGAGGTAATCCACGCCGTTGTGTGAGAAGAAGCGTTTGTCTTCCGTCGCGAGGATCGCGTCGCGCACGATCGCCGGGATGTCATCGTAATGCGTGACCTCCCGCTGCTCGCGGGCGAGTTCGATCAGTGACTGGCCGTTCGCGTCGTAGATGTGGCCGATGGTCGGAAAGACGAACCGCGTAAAGGGCGCGGGGTCGGGCAGGTTCTCGCGATTGAAGTAGACGCGGTACAGCGCGCTGATGGCGAACAGCTCGGCGCCGGCCCCGGCGGCGCCGGCGGCGAGCACGGCGCACGCCAGCACCGCGATGACGCGACGAAGCCAGCGCGTCATCACGCGTCCTGAGATTCGGCCGGTCAGGAGCAGGATCAACAGCACCAGCACGACCAGGCCCAACCCGCCGCTCGGACCGTAACCCCAGCGGCGACTATGGGGCCATGCCGGAAAAACACCGAGCAGCATCAGCACCGCCAGAACGAGCAGGATGGTCAACATATGTCCTCCTCAATTGCGTCGTAACCGCGTTTCCGGAATCGCTCTATCGTTCAGGCTGCAGCGACACATCCTTGTCCAGGCGGAACCTGAGGATGGTCTCCGCCGGCACGCGCACGTCGTGGCCGCGCGTGAGCACCTGCACACCCGCCCCGCCCGCCGCGCCGACCGCCGCACCGATGGCCGCGCCCTTGCCGCCGCCGGCGATCGCGCCGATGACGGTGCCAAGCAGAGCGCCCCCTCCGGTCGTCTCCGCCGTCCGCTTGTTCTTGCCGATGCCCGTGTCGCCCTGGAGCGTCAGGTCGGTCGTGTTGATCTGGTACGTCCGGCCGTCGATGACCATCGATTGGATGTCCAGCGCCATCTCGGGGCTGCCAATCGTGCCGCCCGGCGACAGATGTCTGATGATCAGCCGCGTGTGGGACCCTCCGGGCACGATCACGTGACCCGACCCGTTCTCGACGTCCTGCTCGACGAGGGCCGCGAACGTCTGATTGGTGCGGGCGTCCCGCGAGTCGATGATCTCGGTCGTTCGAACGACGAGCTCGGTCCCGGCCGGCACGACGAGGCCGCGGCCGCCGGGGGCTCGTGCGCTCGCACGCTCGGGCGTGACGAACTCCAGCGCGGCGATGTCGCCGGCCGGATACTGATGCGACACGCCATCGGCTCGCCGGAACGTGATGGTCCGTTCGACCACCCCGACGACCGTACCCTCGATGCGTGTGCCGTCTTTCAGCACCAGCGTATCGGCTGACGCGTTTGCCGCTGCCGACATCACGGACATACTCATCGCCGCGGCGACGATCATTCTTTTCATCTGACACTCTTTCTGAAGGGCCCCGGACCAGGGAGCGAGAACGGCCGACGCGATGATGATCGTAGAGGCTGGTGTCTGGCGCGGGTGTCCCCGATTGCACACCGCTCAGCCGGTGCCCGTCGGCCGCAGCACGCGCAGGTTCGGATTCGACAGCCGACCGGCGCGTTTTGCCGTCCGCGTGGCCGCCGCTGCCGGTTCGTAGCGATCGACGTCGAGGTGGCGTCGCTGCAGCCAGCCGGTGAGGATCCGTGGAAGGCGCGTCTCCCGTCGATCGGGATCGCCCATGCACCGATAGACATGGGCGCGTCGAGGCAGGTCCGCTGGATCGGCTCGAGCCATCAGCCGCTCGAGCGCCGCCAGGCGCGCCGGGTCGAAGGTCTGCATCATTTCAGCTTCTCCGATCACGCCTTGCCTTTGGCGGCCGTCGCGAAGCGCTCGACCTCGCGGGCTCCGCGCGCCACCGTATCGGCGACGTTGTCGCGCACGCCCTGACCCTTCCGGGCGACCTCGTCGACCGCTTCACCGACTCGGGTGCCGGCCTGCTCGTACTGCTCGGAAGCGCGCTTGCCCAGGTCTGCTGCCGACTCGGCGAGGCGCTGGCGGACCTCTGAACGCACTCGCGGTGCGAACCACATGATCAGACCCGCGCCGACGAACGTTCCTGCGAGCAGTCCGATGGCGAAACCGTAGTCCCGATTGTCCTGAGTATTTGCGTTCATGTCGTGATGCTCCTGTGCCAGTACGTTACGTGACAGCGGGAGCGGGAGCTGTTCACAACGGCACAGGGGCCCGGAGGCGTGTCCTGCATGCTGTGTGACGCAGGAGCGGAACATGACCAACACCACCAAACGAAATACGCGCGTGAGGCAGATGCTGAGCGAACGCCAGCACGCCATCCAGAATGAGGTCCACGGTCGCATCCGCGACGGGCGCACCGACCGGGCGAGCGGGGTGCGCGATGACCTTGAACTCTCCGACGCCGACATCCAGTCAGACGTCGACCTGGCTCTGCTGCAGATGAGGGCGGAGACTCTGGTCCGCATCGATGAGGCGCTCGGCCGTCTCGACGCGGGCGAGCACGGGTCGTGTTGTGAGTGTGCCGGCAAGATTCCCGGGCGGCGTCTGCGCGCACAGCCGTTCGCGGTACGTTGCCTGCAGTGCGAAGAGCGGCGCGAGCGCAGAGGACGTACCGGTCAGGCCGCCGAGCGGCGCATCGGCGTTTCGCTCTTCGGCGACGCGGTCAATTCCTGAGGATGACGCTACGCAAGGCCTGTGCACAAGTGAACGTCGAGTGCGCAGGGCCGCCGTCTATCATGGCGGGCATGCGATTCATCCATCTGTTTCTCGTCGGATACTTCGTGCTGGTGCTGGGGATCGGTCTCGCCTTATGGCAGACCGGTGTGCTGGGCCGCGTAGCGCCCATCTGGGTCGGCATCGGCGTCCTCGTGGCCATCGGCATGGGCATCATGCTGTCTGTGGCGTCCGGCAAACCGACCATTACAGAGGAGATTGAAAAATGACGTTCACGATACAAGAGCTCCTGGTCCTGATCCTGATCGCCGCCGTCTGCGGCGCCGTCGGCAAGGCACTCGCCGGCGGCGGGCCGGGCGGGCTCATCGCCTCGGTCGCCCTCGGTTTCATCGGCGCGCTGCTTGGGCCGTGGGTGGCCCATCAACTCCGGCTGGCCGAGCCGCTGGTGCTTCACGTCAGCGGCAAGCCGTTTCCGATCGTGTGGTCGATCATCGGCGCCGCCCTGTTTGTGGCGCTCCTTCACCTCGTGTCGGGACGCCGCTGGGCTCGAGCCTGACAAAAGGGCATTGCGGTCGCGGCGTGTTTGTCGGATAGTCATGTCGTCGCCCAGGGCACGACCGCGAAGGTCTCCCAAGGAGGTCCGGCATGACCGATGCTCCGCTCGGCCGTCGCGCGTTTCTCACGAAAGCCACCCTCCTGGCACTTTCGTTCGACGCCGTGGCCGCCGCGGCCGCCAGTTCGAAGGCGGCCTACGATCCCGGCGCCAGATTCGACCTCGACGTCAGCGAGACGGAACTGCGGCGCAATGCGGCGGGCCGGATGCTGATGGCCCGGGTCTACCAGCCGAAGGGACCCGGACCCTTTCCCATCGTGCTCGATCTGCACGGCGGCGCGTGGAACAACAAGGATCG
The DNA here is from genome assembly GCA_963712905.1 of uncultured Acidobacteriota bacterium. Taxonomy (GTDB): domain Bacteria; phylum Acidobacteriota; class Vicinamibacteria; order Vicinamibacterales; family CAVVIG01; genus CAVQJU01. Next base: position 236,177 of record CAVQJU010000009.1, read on the forward strand.
GTTCGCCGAGGAACCGATGGACCGTGCCCTGGCGGCCAGCGGGCTGCTGGTGGTTGCCATCGACATGACGCTCGCGCCTGAAGCGCCGTACCCCGCGAGCATCCAGGACGCCAACTTCGCCGTGCGCTGGCTCAAGGCGAAGGGCGCGTCGTGGCGGGGCGATCCGTCAAAAATCGGGGTGTACGGGAGCTCGAGCGGCGGCCACGTCGCGGAGCTGCTCGGCATGCGGCCGCGCGATCCGCGCTACAGCGCCCATTCGCTTCCTGAGGCCGCGAACGTTGACGCGACCATCGCGTATGCCGCGATGCGCTCGCCCGTCAGCAACCCTGTCGCGCGCTTCCAGAACGCGGAGGCGCTGAAGCGCGACGTCATGGTGAAGAACCACACCACGTTCTTCAAGCCGTGGGACACGATCCACGAAAGCAACCCGCAGGAGATCCTGGAGCGGCGCGAACCGGTGAGCCTGGTCCCGCTGCTGATCATGCAGGGCGCGCTCGACGACAACGTGCGTCCGGCCGTTCAGGAACAGTTCGCCGCGACCTACAAGAAGGCCGGCGGCGCCTGCGAGTTCCACGTCTTCGAAGGCTGCGAGCACGAATGGGTGGCCAGGCCGGGGCCGCAGACCGATCGCGCTCGCGAGATGGTCAAAGCGTTCATCGCGCGCCAGGTGAACGTCTGATCATGCGAACCGCGGCGGCGACGGCCTTCGCATGTGCGCTCGCCCTGTTCCCGGTGGTGTCGGCGGAAAACCGGGCGGCTTCCGCTGCGGCCTGTGAGAACCTGGCCCGCTCGCTCTCCCTTCCGGACACGGCAGTCACGCTGAGTCAGGCCGTCGGGGCAGGGAGGTTCGTGCCGCCGGGCGGAGGCGCGGCGGCTGCAAAGGCCGCGGCGGCGCTTCCGGCGTTCTGTCGCGTGACGCTGAAGATCGCGCCGTCGGCGGATTCGGACATCAAATCTGAAGTCTGGCTGCCGATGTCGGGTTGGAACGGCAAGTTTCTGCAGGTCGGCAACGGTGCCTGGGGCGGGTCAATTCAATACGGACCGCTCGGCGACGCGCTGCGCCGCGGCTATGCGGCGGCCTCGACCGACACCGGGCACACGGGGACGGACGCCAGCTTTGTGATGGGCCACCCGGAGAAGCTGATCGATTTCGGGTATCGCTCGGTCCACGAAACCGCGGTGCAGGGCAAGGCGACGGTTGCGGCGCTTTACGGAGAGAAGCCGCGTCTGTCGTATTTCAACGGCTGCTCGGGCGGCGGCCGGATGTCCTTCATGGAAGCGCAGCGCTTTCCCGGAGATTTCGACGGCATCATCGCGGGCGCGCCTGGATACAACCGGACCGACGTGGCGTTTCAGACGCTCGGCATGGCGCAGGCGACACATGTCAGCCCGGAGAGCTTCATTCCCGCCGGCAAGTACCAGGTGCTGCACCAGGCGGCGCTCGACACCTGCGACGCGCTCGACGGGCTGAAGGACGGCCTGATCGCCGACCCATCGGCGTGCCGGTTCGACCCGGCGGCGCTCGAGTGCAAGACCGGTGATGGACCCGGGTGCCTGACGAAGGCGCAGGTCGCTGCCGCGCGCCGCATCTACGCGCCCGTTGTCGACCCGAAGACGGGCGCACAGATTTCAAGCGGCCTCGAACCCGGGAGCGAACTGCAGTGGGGCTCGGTCGCCGGTGGCCAGCCGCATTCCATGTACAACGATCTCCTCCGGTTCGTGGTCATGAAGGATCCCAACTGGGACTACCGGACGCTCGATGTCGGCCGGCAGCTCGAAGCGGCGCGTCAGGCCGATCGCGGCATCCTGGCCGCCACGTCAACCGACCTCACGCCGTTTGTCAGCCGCGGCGGAAAGCTCCTGATGTACCACGGCTGGGCGGATCAGAATATTCCGCCGCGCGAGTCGGTCAACTACTACAACGGCGTCATGAAGACGATGGGCGGAGACAAGGTGGCAGGGGCCGTCCGCCTGTTCATGGTGCCGGGGATGGGACACTGCGGCGGCGGGGACGGTCCCAACGAGTTCGACATGCTCGCCGCTCTCGAGCAGTGGCGCGAGCAGGGGAAGGCCCCGTCCGAGATCCTCGCCTCGCAAGTGATCGAAGGGCGCGTCACGCGGACGCGTCCGCTCTGTCCGTATCCGCAGATTGCCAGATACAAAGGGACCGGCAGCATCGATCGCGCCGAGAACTTCGTCTGCGCTCGCTGAATCCCACTCTTCTCTCTGACTCCTCGCCAGTAACAACATTGTCGTACCGCAAGTTCTGCGCGACGCAATGTTCGTCGTGCGGTTGACTTTAGTACGTCGAGACCGCTCCACGAAAAAATTCTGCGAAGCGCAGTGAATGTTTTCGAGCGTGGACCGCGAAATCGGCCTGATTACTGTTGTGCTCGCTCTTTGAGTCGGGCATAGTGTGGCGCTCACGTTGTGGCGAGTCCGCAGACCACCCAATGAGAATCGTTTGATGCCTCGCAGGCATCTCCTGGTCACGATCGCATTCACGATTGCGGCTTCTCTTTCAGGTCACGCACAGTCTGGGGTGTCGCTGAGTTCTGCGGCGTCGCCGAGCGCCGGCCAGCCCGGCATTCAGAGCATCAGCGTGACCGGTTCGGGTTTTCCTGCCGGCACGATCGCGCCCGCGGACGTCACGGTCGTCGTGGAGCCGGCTTCGGGCGGAGCTTCCAGTTCGACGCAGGCGAGTGCCGTTGCCACGGTGCTGGGCACCACGCGGCGCGTCACGTTTCAGATCCCCGCCTCTATCTCGGTCAATGTACCGACCGCGTATCTCGTCTCGATCTCCGGCCGCACGACCACGGGGGTCGCGTTTGCCAGTACGAACAAGGCCAGCCTGACGGTCAATCCTCAGGCCCGCATCGTCTCGCTCACACCGGGTAGCGTCCTGCCAGGTTCAACGACATCCATCGCGATCGCCACCCAGTACACGAACTTCGTCCAGGGCGCGACGCAGGCGAGCTTCGGACCAGGCGTGTCGGTCGGCGGTGGAGCGGCGGGCGGTTTCGGCCTCGTGACCGTGCTTTCGCCGACGAGTGCGACGGCACAGATCGCCGTCAGCGCGACGGCGGCGAGCGGATTTCGGTCGGTGACGGTGAAGACCGGCGTGCAGGCGGCGATGCTTGCGAATGGGATAAACGTCGGGACATCCCCGCCAGCCAATCAGCCGCCTCTCATCACGTCGGTCGCGATCACCGCGGCAATCGTGGGACAACCCTGCACCTACCAGGTGCAGGCAACCGACCCTGACGGCGACGGACTGCAATTCGCGCTCACTCAGGCGCCGGCGGGGATGACAGTGAGTGCGACGGGTTTGATCGCCTGGACACCCACCGCCGCGCAGACCGGCCCGCAGAGCGTCAGCCTCGATGTGACCGATGGGCGCGGCGGCAAAGCGACACAGTCGTTTGCCGTGACCGTGGCCGCGGCCAATCGTCCGCCGGTGATCACGTCCTCGGCGATCGGCGTTGGCACGGCCGGGTCTGCGTATGCCTATCAGGTCGTGGCCACCGATCCCGATGGTGATGCATTGAGCTATCAACTCACGCAGGCGCCGAGCGGGATGACGGTGAGCGCGACCGGGTTGATTGCCTGGACGCCGACGGCCGCACAGACCGGCCCCCAGAGCGTCAGCCTCGACGTGATGGACGGACGCGGCGGGAAGGCGACCCAGGCGTTCACGGTCACCGTGGCCGCGGCCAATCGTCCGCCGGTGATCACCTCCTCGGCGATCGGCACCGGTGCGGAAGCGTCGCCGTATGCCTACCAGATCGTCGCGACCGATCCCGATGGTGACGCCCTGAGCTACCAGCTCACACAAGCGCCGAGCGGGATGACGGTCAGCGCGACCGGGTTGATTGCCTGGACGCCGACGGCCGCACAGACCGGCCCGCAGAGTGTCAGCCTCGACGTGACGGACGGGCGCGGCGGCAAGGCGACGCAGACGTTCACGGTCACCGTGGCGGCGGCCAATCGCCCGCCGGTGATCACGTCTTCGGCGATCGGCGTGGGCACGGCCGGCTCCGCGTACAGCTACCAGGTCGTGGCCACCGATCCCGATGGCGACGCGCTGACCTACCAACTTACCCAGGCGCCGAGCGGGATGACGGTGAGCGCGACCGGGTTGATTGCCTGGACGCCGACGGCCGCACAGACCGGCCCCCAGAGCGTCAGCCTCGACGTGACGGACGGACGCGGCGGCAAGGCGACGCAGACGTTCACGGTCACCGTGGCGGCGGCCAATCGCCCGCCGGTGATCACGTCTTCGGCGATCGGCGTCGGCACGGCCGGGTCTGCGTATGCCTACCAGGTCGTGGCCACCGATCCCGATGGCGATGCGCTGAGCTACCAACTCACGCAGGCGCCGAGCGGGATGACGGTGAGCGCGACCGGGTTGATTGCGTGGACGCCGACGGCCGCACAGACCGGCCCGCAGAGCGTCAGCCTCGACGTGACGGACGGGCGCGGCGGCAAGGCGACGCAGGCGTTCACGATCACCGTGGCCGCGGCGAATCGCCCGCCGGTGATCACGTCTTCGACGATCGGGGTCGGCGCGGAAGCGTCGCCGTATGCCTACCAGATCGTCGCGACCGATCCCGATGGTGACGCCCTGAGCTACCAGCTCACACAAGCGCCGAGCGGGATGACGGTCAGCGCGACCGGGTTGATTGCCTGGACGCCGACGGCCGCACAGACCGGCCCCCAGAGCGTCAGCCTCGACGTAACGGACGGGCGCGGCGGGAAAGCGACGCAGGCGTTCACGGTCACCGTGGCGGCAGCGAATCGCCCGCCGGTAATCACGTCTTCAGCGATCGGGGTCGGCGCGGAAGCGTCGCCGTATGCCTACCAGATCGTCGCGACCGATCCCGATGGTGACGCCCTGAGCTACCAGCTCACACAAGCGCCGAGCGGGATGACGGTCAGCGCGACGGGGTTGATTGCCTGGACGCCCGCGGCGGGGCAGACCGGTCCGCAGAGCGTCAGCCTCGACGTGACGGATGGACGCGGCGGGAAAGCGACGCAGGCGTTCACGGTCACCGTGGCGGCGGCCAACCGCCCGCCGGTGATCACGTCCTCGGCGATCGGCGTGGGCACGGCCGGGTCGCCGTATGCCTACCAGGTCGTCGCCAGCGATCCCGATGGCGATGCGCTGAGCTACCAACTCACACAGGACGCCGAGCGGAATGACGGTGAGCGCGACCGGGCTGATTACCTGGACGCCCACGGCCGCACAAACCGGCCCGCAGAGTGTCAGCCTCGACGTGACCGATGGGCACGGCGGCAAGGCGATTCAGGCGTTCACGGTAACAGTCTCGGATGCAGGTTCGGGGCCGAACCACGCGCCGACCGCGAGCCCGGGTGGGCCCTATACGGGCGAAACGAATGTGGCGGTGCTCGTTGACGGGACTGCCTCGAACGATCCGGACGGCGACACACTGACGTACTCATGGGACTTCGGCGACGGCTCCGCGACGAGCACCAATCCGAAGCCGTCGCACATTTACACTCAGGCCGGCACGTACACAATATCGCTGACCGTCAGCGATGGCCGGGGCGGCAGTCAGACGGCCACGACGACGGCCGCGCTGACGGCTGTTGCGGACAGGGTTCCGCCGGTCGTGTCTCTCAGCGGCCCCAGGGAAGCGCTGCCCGGCGCACAGGTCATGATGGTCGCGAGCGTAACCGACAACGTCGGGGTCGCCTCCGTCACGCTCGACGTCAACGGCGCCGATCCGATTGAAGTGTCAGCGCCGCCGTACCAGCGTCTCGTCACCGTACCCGACTTCGCGACGCCAGGGGCGACGCTGGCGATCGGCGCCAGGGCGCGCGATGCCGCCGGCAACACCGGGACGGCCACCGCCGAAGTCACGATCGTTGCCGAACCCGATACGGTGAAGCCGGCCGTGGCGCTGAAAGCGCCGCCGCAGGCGGCGCCCGGCGCGGTGCTGACGATCGCGGCGACGGCGTCTGACAACGTCGGTGTCGCGTCGGTGATTCTGTTGACGAACGGCACCGTCTTCGCTTCGCTCACGGCGACGCCGTACGAGGCGACGTACGTCGTTCCGGCCAATGCCCCCGTGGGCGCGTCGCTGACAGTTTCCGCGCAGGCGATAGACGGCGCCGGCAATCGAGCGACCAGCACCGTCGCGGTCTTGATCGTGCAGGCGGCCGACACGACGCCGCCCACCGTGGCTCTTACCGCACCGTCAACTGCTCAGCCCGGAACGGCGGTTCCCATTTCCGCAACCGCGAACGACGCAATAGGCATCGAGTCGGTCCGCTTCTTCCTCGACGGCACTCCGATCGCGACGGTTTTGGAAACGCCTTACACCGCTGTGCTGACGGTTCCACCGGGGGTGGTTGCCGGCACACGGCTTCGCGTCGAAGCGCGCGCTTCCGACTTTTCGGGTCTGCAAGCTTTCTCTTCGAAGGACATCGACATCGTTGCCGCCGGGGAAGGGGTCGTCACGGGAAAAGTGGTCGACGACGGCAGCGGGCTGCCCCTCGCGGGCGCGAGTGTCGCGCTTGTCGGCAAGGACGCCCGCGGCGTGCCGTACGCGCAAACGACTGTTTCAGACTCCCACGGCCGGTACGTGATTCACGCAACCGAAGGAACCGGGACGGTGTCGATTACCCGGGACGGGTGGTCGGCCCTCGATCGAGTGGCGCTCGTCAAATCACGGGTCGCCGTCGAGGTCGTCGATGCACGCCTCGCAACCGTTGCGCCCGGCGTGGCGATCACGGCGCTTTCAGGAGGAGTGGTGAAGGGCGACGGCCTGTCCTTCCTGCAGGTGTGGCGGCGTGAAGTATCCGCGCTGGAAGATCCATCGCTGGCCGACCCGGCGCTCGGCGGTCCCGACGCTACGCTCAGGATTCCGCCAGGCGCGCTGGCCGCGAACACGACGATGACGCTGTCGCCGCTCAGCCGTCAGGCGCTGGCCGGCCTGCTGCCGGTCGGGTGGACGCCGATCGCGATCGTCGACGTCGCCCCCCACGGAACCGTGCTGGCGGACGGAGTCACGCTCACGGCTCCGAATCCATTCAACCTGAAGGCCGGCACATCGGTCGTGTTCGCCCGATGGGACGACCAGGTCCGTTCGTGGCGTGCGGCGGGGACGGGCACTCTCGCGCAGGACAAAGCCGCGCTCGAAGGGACCGTTCCGGTTGCCGGCCAGTACGCGTGGCTCGTCGCCGATGCGGTTCCGGCCGTACCGCCGCAGCCGGCGCCCGGAGATCTCATCGCGGGAGTTGATCCTGCCCTGATTCCGCTCGACGTGACGGCCGTCGTGGATCCGCAGCCGCGCGTCATCTTTTACAAACCAGGCGTCAAGTCCGACGTGCGCGGAACGGTGACAACGACCGGCGTTCGACTGTCGAGCGGCACTATCGTCAAGGCGAGGATCATCGAGTTCTATCAGTTTGTCTCCCTCGCGGAGCTGCACCTCGAGCCGGTCGAACAGGACCTGGTGCTGTACCAGATTCCTGGCGGCGCCTCGCCGGTGATGGCGGCCGGTTTTCCCGTCTCGCCCAGCCTGGCATTCGAGCCGCTCTCGCTCCAGAAGGGCATCATCACCGTCGAGCTGCGGGCGCCCGAGGAGGCGGTTCACGAAATCACGCTGGTGGGCGGCGATGGCGGAAGCGTCACGGCGCCGACCGGGGAACGTCTCGACGTGGCGGCCGGTAGCGTGGCGGCAACACTGCCGCTCGAGCTCAGGCGGATTGCCGCCGGCGAACTCGGCGCCGCGGTGCCGCCTGGTTTCGAATTGATGGGGGCCGCATCGGTCTCGTTCGCCAATGTGCTGGCCGCGCCGGCGACGCTTTCCATTCCGCGCCCCGCGGCGGCGGGCGATACCGATACCTTCCTCTTTGCGCGCATGCAGGAGCTGCGAGGCGAGACGCGGTTCGTCCTGGTTGGCGTGGCGGCAGCCGTCAACGATCGACTCGTGACCCAGACGACGCTGGCGGGGACAGACGTGACGTTCGAAGGTGTCAGGACGCCGGGGCGCTATGTGTTTCTGCGCGCGGTGAACCCGGTGGCGTTCGCAGCCGGCATCGTCACCGGGGCGGGCGGGAATCCCTTCGCCGGCGCGCTGCTCACGAGCAGCAACCTGTCGATTGTGTCGCTGTCGCAATCGACGACGGGCCGCCACATTTCTGCAATTGCCCTCGGAGACGTCACGCTTACGGCTCTCGATATGGAGAAGACCGACAGCGTCAGCGTGCAGGGGGCCACTTCGGTGCCGAGGCAGGTGATCGCGCTCGACCTCGCGCTGCTGGCCCGGCCGCCGACTGTGACGTCGGTCACGCCGTCGAACGGCGCCGTGAACATCGCCCTCGCCGATCCCATCGTCATCCATTTCTCCAGCCCGATCGATCCGGCAACCGCGACACTCCAGACCGTTCAGCTCACCTCGAGCGCCGGCATCGTCATCGGCGCGCTGGCGATGACGTCGAACAACACCGTCGCGACGTTCCGTGCGGTGGACGCGCTCCAGCCCAATACGGCGTACACGCTGACGTTGACCCAGGCCATCAAGGATCCGTTCGGACGATCGCTGCCGTCGGTGTTTGCCACGACGTTCACGAGCCTCGACACGGTTGCGCCGCCGCCTCCGCCAGCGGGGACCATTGCGGCGACGATTCCCGGCACTGACTTCAAGACAACCATTACCGCGACCCAGGGGACGGCCGGCGCGCACGACACGGTGTTCATCAAGAACGTCACCAGGGGAACGTTCACGCCGGTCGTGCTGGATCCAAACGGCGGATTCGTTGTCAAAGTTTCGGCCGGGATTACCGACAAGCTCCAGATCGTCATCCGGGACGCGGCAGGCAATGAGACGGTCGCGGCGCTGCCCGCCTTCCGACAGGTCAACGCGGATGGCAGCGTCTCCCAGGCGGTGACGAGCGCGGGCGGCCACATCGACGGTCCGGCCGGAATCGGTGTGGACGTGCAGAACGGGACGTTTCCTGACGGCGCGGTCGTGACCGTGACGCCGGCCGCCGAAGCGGACTTTCCCGTTCCTCTGCTGACCGATGAGCAGCGGCAGTACTTCAGCTACAGCGGGGGGCTGAAGCTCGACTATGGCGGGAAGAAGCCGCAGCTCTACCTGAACGTCAGCATCCCCGCCGGGCCGAACGACCACGAGGCCAACCGGTGGATGGTCGTACGGCAGCTGCCGTATGCCGGAGAGACGTTGTACGACGTGGCCGACACCGCGCGCGTCATCGACGGAAAGATTGCTACGTCGTCGCCGCCGTGCCCGGGTGTGGCCGCGGCGGGCGTGTACGGGTTCCTGAAGGCGAACAAGGAGCTCAGCGTGCTGACGGGTGCCGGCGGCGTCATCCGGAATCCCGAGGCACTCGATGCGGCCTTCCTGCTGACGGCCGAGGCTGTCGCGGCGAACTCCGTCGGGGCCTACCTGAGCGGCACCAGCTCGCCAGGTGCCATTGTGGCCGGCATGGACGCTGCGCTCAGCGAGATTCTGCTGGCATCGACGACGTTCTGCGTCCCGGTGCTGAGCGGGAAGGTTACCGGTGTCCCCAATCAGGTCGTGGTCAGCGTCGATCCCGCCGCGATCGTCCCAGCCGACGTCGAGCTGGTCGTGACCAACACCAGTCCAGCCCACCCGGGACTGCCGCGCCACTTCTATCGGCCGTTTCCGGCGCGCATCAGCATCGAAGGTGGTGGGAACGATCCGGTGTCGGTCCAGGCGCTGGCGCTCGACGGCACCGCGCGCACCATTGCCCCGGCGCTCGTTCAGAAGGCGAGCCGTTCGTTCGTCGCCGTATCGATCACGAACCTCGCCGGGGACTACCGATCGATCGTCATCGAGAACCGGCAGACCCACAAGCAGCTCGCGGAAGCTCTGACCCGGAAACTCGTCAACGGTCTGCCTGCGCCCGTCAATGTGCCGCTCGTGAAGTTGCTGGTCGAGGGCACTCTCGCGGACGGGTTCGACGTCTGGGCGGTGACGACGGCCGGTGTGAAGGTCCCCCTGACGCCGTCGTCTGTCGCGCCGTACGACGCCGGCGGCGGCAACATGCTGTTTACCGGGATGCGCGCCAGCATCGATCCCACGCCGGACGAGATCGACGCGTACAACGCCACGTTGCCACCGGGCGAACCTGGGGTTCAGAGGACCGGTGGTGCGATCAAGGCCTGGATCGAGATTTACCATCGCCAACCGGTGACACCACCGACGACACCGGTGACATACCAACTGGTCCTCGTCGATACGATCACGTTGCTCGACGTGGCAGGCAACGTCAACCTGATCGCTGACGGTGGCTTCCAGCTGACCCACGACGACGCCGCCGTCGACAGTGTCTACAGGCTCAAAGTCCAGCACCTGGACGGGTTCCTGGACGAGACGCAGTTGCCGCAGTTCCGTGTGACCGTCGTCAACCACAAGACGAAGGCGACGGTCCGTCAGTTGCTCGGTCCGGTGCCGGCGAGGACCGACACGACGGTCATCAACGTTTACGACACCAACAGTGCCGAGTCCGACTTGCTCACGAGCGTGGCGTCGTTCTCGGACATGGACCCATCGGCGTCGCTCGACATTTCATTGTCGGCGCCAATCGAACGGAACAGTGCGCGCACGTATCTGAAACTCCTCGACTCGCACGGGCAGCCTGTCGCCGGCACTGTCGTGTTCGGAAACGAGACCTTGAACGGAGTGGACAGCATCATAGGGTTCATCCCGAAGAATCCGCTGCCGCTTGGTGAGACGTTCACGCTGTCCCTCGTCGGCGTCGTCGATCTGCTCGGCCGTCCGATTTCGATTCGGGACCCGCTGGACCCGATGATTCGAATTCCGGTTCGTACGATCCCGGTGACGACTTTTGCTCCGAGCGTCGAAGCGACGTATTCAGAGCTCAACATCGACGGAACGCCGATTCCATTTGACGACATTCAGGTTCTGCACGACTTCGACAGCAATGCAAAGCCGCGCATTTCGCTGCTGGCGACGAGCAGCAACGAAAGTGGATTCAAGCTGCACGCGATCGATGTCACCACGCCTAGCAGCCCCCTCGAGCTCGGCCAGGCGGGTGGCGGCCATCGGACGCGCCGGCTCGCGCTGCAGATGGACGCGTCCTTTCTGGTCCATGCGCCCCTGACGTCCTGCAACACGCACATGTTCGGCAACAGGTTCACTGGCAGCCTTGCCGTCGGCACGGCCTCGAACACGGACGATTCGAGCCTCATGCTCTACGACGTCACGAACCCCGAGGTGCCGTGCACGCTGTCGGCGAAGAAGATCACGACGAATCCGGCCGTGAGCGGCGGCTTCCAGCACGGCACGTTCCGGACGATGAACCTCGGCGCCGGCGGCGCCGCCTTTCTCAAGACGACGACCGGCTACGCGGCGTACATGGCGATTCGTGAGGTTGGAATTGCCGGCGTGGATGTCGGCGCCAATGTTCCCGATGTGCTTCCGGCGGATCGGCAAACCGAGGGCCTCTATTCAGGCGACTTCACGGACGTCGTGGCGGCGGCCGGCGATCGCCTGCTCGGGTTGAACAACAACTACGGAGGGGGCACGACGCTCGACGTCCTCGATCCCAATCTCTCGCTGATCGCTTCCGTGGCCGTCGACAACGGGCCGTCGGCAGGCGGCGGCACGCAGGCCCACCAGGTGGCGTACGCCAGCGACATCCTTGTCGACAGGAACAACGACGGTCAGTACGACGACGACGAGGTGTTCGCCTTCGCGTACGTCGGCGGGCGCGCGGGCATCACGATTGTCGACGTCACCGACACAGATAACCCAGCCCCGGTCACCTCGTTCCCAGTCGGCCTCCTGGTTCGGCAGGTCGCCGTATCCCGAGACGGCCGCCGCCTGTACGTGGGCGCCTCGACGGGGCCGGGTCAGGACGCGTTCTACGTCGTCGACGTGTCGAATCCGTTCGCCGCCGTCGCGAACCGTATCGTCTACAAGCGCCCTTACGCCGAGGTCGATCGCATCCAGGTCGATCCAGAGCGTCCGTACGTCTACGTGGCATGGAACGGTGGGATCGATGTGATTACGACCGAGGCGCCGAATCTGACTGGGACCATCAAATACACGCGATACCCGATTGACATCGTCACGGATCCGACCCAGCCGGGGGCTTACGAGGCGTTTCTCAACTACGACCGAAAGGGCGACCATCCTGTTCGCGGCGCCGTCGTTGAGTTACGCGATGCATCGAATCGCGTCGTTGCGCGCGGGCACACCGATGACAAGGGTTACTACGCGTTGCATGGGCCGTCTAATGCGAGTCTCACACTGCGCGTGAAGGCCGAACTCGGTTCTGCCAGCAACCCTCGCGCGAGAGTCGTCAGTGGGGGCGGAATCGGACCGTGTCCGCAGCCGGAGCCTGACTGCCTGACGCGCTTTGTGGATTTCTTCGTTCGAACCGGCAACGTGCGGGTGACGAAGGACTTCGTGGCGACCTCTGCCTGGGATGGCGGATATACCAGCCGGGATGCTGCGCCGTTCGCCATCCTCGATATGGCTTATGCGGCGGAGACCTTCGTCAAGGCTGCTGATTCGACCGTGACGCTCCCGCCCCTGACGTTCGATTGGGGGCCGGACCCCGTCAACCTGGACAAAGGGGCGTACTTCGAACCCGCGACGAGCACCATCCATCTCAGCGGTTGGGAAGACTACGACACCGACGAATTCGACGCGACGGTCGTTCTCCACGAGTACGGTCACTATCTGATGCACAACATCGGCCGTATCGATTCGCTCGGCGAGCGGCATGCCGCGGACGATGCTCTCGATCCGCCCTCCGCATTCGATGAAGGGTTTGCGGACGCGTTCGCCGGCCTCGTGGTTGCTGCGAATCCGAAGCTGGTGGATTTACGGAAATGTACCGGGACCAATTGCCAGCCGGATGGTCACACGTACTACGCCGACACCACAGGAGTTCAACACCCCACCAATACGCGAGGAATCTTCGCTGCGCTCGATATAAACGCCCTCCACACCGGACCGGATTCGGAGTGGTCAGTGGCAACGCTCATCTTCAACTTCGCCAACAACGGACATTTTGCAACGACGGACACGGCGATCCGCCTGATGGCGCGTTCGCCGTCGTTCATGACGATTTTTTCATACATGAAGTTCTTGAAGGCTGCCGATTCACGCCCCGCCAGTCTTTTGGCGCAAGTCGCCGCGATTCAAGGCGTCGCCGATGGCGATGAATGGGGTAAGACCGGCGCGCCGCTGCACACGAAGATCACCTTGTCGGCAAGCGGGGGCAGCGGGTCGGCCAAAGGCGAGACGTCGGACGTTCATGGAGCAATTCAGTATCCCAGCGACTGCTCGGTCCTGGGCCCGACGCCGGCACCGCCGCCTGACCTTGCGACAGATCTGACGCGGTGCCAATCGCTGCCGGAGGGCGACCAGTTCGTGTTCAAGGCCGCAGGTAACAAACTCGATAACTGGCAGTTCTTCCGCTTCGCCCTGCCCGCAGACAATGCGTGCTATCGCCTGTACGTCGAACCATATGGCGCCCCCGGTGGCCCCAGATTCCCTGTGTCCGGAACGGTTCTTCTGCGCCAGACGGGAGGCAATCTGGAATATCAGGCCGTCGACAGGGGTTGGAGCCTCTTCTCCCTTGGCGATGGCGATGAACACGCCATCGCCGTTGGAAGCCTCAAAGCTTCTCCCGGCGCTGCATCGGGGGCGGTTCAGTTTTCAATTTTCGTGATCAAGGACGCGACGCCGGCGCAGTGTAGTGCGCCGTAGCCGTTTACGAGTTGCCGTACACGTTGAGCAAGGGGATGTTCCGAGATAGAGCAGAAGGCGACGCAAAGGGCGCAGGGGCTGCGACGACGATCGTCCGCGCAGCCGTGCGGTCGTGTGCGTCGGCACTTCTCGTTCTTGCGGCCGTTGTGCCGTTGAGCGCGCAATCTCTGGCGCGCGATAGCCGCTTCCTCGCGAAGGAAGACATCCTCCTCTACGGCATCGGCCTCAAGGTCGAGCCCGCGCAGCAGACCGTTCCCAAGGACATCGCGACCATCGTCAGCACGTGTTCGTCGCGCCGCAGGTGCCGGGCAACCTGCCGCCGTTCGCGCCCGACGCGGTGATCAAGGCGACGCTGCGCGGACCGACCTTCCCGACGCCGATCGAGCTGACGGCCAAGCCGAACACGCCGTTCAACATCCCGCCGCTGACCGTGGCCGGCATGCACACGCTCGACAACATCCGGCTGGTCAGCAACGGCGAGGTGCTCCTGCGCGGCACGCCGGAGAGCGCCGTCATCGACGTCATCGAGAAGCTGCTCGTCACCCAGGTCACGGCGCGGCCGCTGACCGCGGCCGAGATCCGCGAGAAGGGGATCGTCTTCGACAAGTCGAGCTTCCAGGCCTACAACTTCACCGCGGCGTTCGCGATTGAAGGACAAGAAGGTGCCGATCAACTTCCCGGTCGTGCTGCCCACGCTGCTGGGCGCGAACGACGTGTCGGCGAACAGAGTCACGCTTGCCGGGTATCGGGTCGCCGCCCGGTCTGCCAAGCCTGCAGACGATCATCCCCGACACGCTCAAGCGGATGCAGACGCAGATCCCGAACCTGAGCGTGCTCGGCTTCACGCTGAAGGTTCCGGACGTCAAAGGACAGAACTTCTTCGTGCCGCCGATCCCCGGCGTCGTCGTCGATCCCGGGCGACATCGGCTTCCTGAACCAGTTCTTCAGCGTGATGCTGATGGTCGGCAACGTCGCGCCCGCCGGCTCGAATCTCGTCGTCACCGACCTGAAGGCGGAGATCGTGCTGCCGCCCGGCAACGACACCGTCGTCGGCTCGCCGACGATCCGCTGCGCATGGGCCGCACCGAGCGCGGCGAAGTGCTCGCGCATGCAGCCGGTCGTGCAGCCCGGCCCGGACGGCAAGCTCGGCACGGCCGACGACATCTGCACGCATCGGGCCCGGCGAGACCGGCAACGCCGAGTTCCTCGTCGAAGGCCGCCGCGAGGGCAGCCACGTCGTCGAGATGGAGATCACCGGGACGCTGCACGGGCTGCCGATCGGCCCGGTGACCGTGCGCGGCCGCGCCGCCGGCGCGGTGCTCGTGCGGAATCCGACCTTCACGCTGACGTTCACGCACCCCGAGGTCGTCAACGCCGGCGAGCCGTACACGCTCGACGTGACGGTCACGAACACGACCGCGTCGCCGGCGAACTTCGTCAGCCTGAACCTGTTTCCGCGCAACGTCAGCGGCGCGACGATCGTCGGCGAGCCGACCCGCGCAGATCGAGACGATCGCGCCGGGCGACTCGCGACGGTCAGCTTCGATCTCGATCTCGAAGGTCACCGGCAAGGTCACCGCCGCGACGCTCGACTCCGACGAGAACGTCGCCGGCCGGTTCGCGCTGAAGACCGCGGTCGGCGAGCTCGGCGTGCCGCTGTCGCCCGATTCGCTCGTCCTGCCGAAGGAAGCCGGCGCGCTGCCGCTCGACCTGCGGACGCGGCGATCGGCCTGCTCGGCAAGGCGTGGGCGGTCGCGACGGCGCCGGCGGCGGCGCTGCCGACGGACGTCCAGCGCTTCTCGAAGAAGATCGTCTCGATCGCGCCATCGAGGTGGCCGAGGCCGGGCTTCCGCGTCAGCCTGCACGAGCCGCTGCGCGACAGCGCGACGCAGCTGCTGATGGACTTCATCGGCAGCGACTACGCGCGGCTCCCGGCGCGCATCACCAAGCCGGACGATCTCGAGTTCGCCAGAACGGATTTCGCCGGCTTCGACGAGCTGCGCCGCCGCTCGGTGCGCGGCGACGTCTTCGCGCAGGCGGTCGCGGCGCTGCTGACGACCGATCTGGCCAGCCGCCGGCGCCGCCGCCTTCCACCACGACATGGCGCGGAAGATCTCGTACCGGCCGGGACACATCTCGGTGCTGCTCTCGGCGAACGGCTCGCTGCCGGTCTCCGCTGAGCCTCGTCGATGGCGCAGGGCCGGCGGCTCGGCGGACGGCGAGCGGCGGGAAGGTCATCAAGGAGATTCCGTTCGGCGACTACCTCCAGTTCGCGAGCCCCGGGGGGCCGCCGACCGCGCAGATGGCGATCATCGCCGCGCCCGAGCCGGGCGACTTCACGATCCAGCTCGAGCCGCGTCGCCGGCGTCCCGACTCGCGCCATACACGCTCAGCATCGTCGTGCCCGATGCCCAGGGACACCTGCGCCAGATCGTTTTCGACAACGTCAGCCCGGCGCAACTGCCGGCGCTGTCGTTCGCCCCGGCCGACCCCTATCGCCTTGTCGGTCGAGACGGGCGCCGACTGGCGCTGCGGCCGGACCGGCTGTCATCGCGATTGCCGACCCGCCGCCGTCGATTGTCGGCGTCGTGCAGCAGGTGGCAGGCGGATCAGGTCTGTGTCGATGCCGGGAAGACCACGGGCCGCTGGGCTCCGGGCCGCATCGTCGCGGTGCTGTTCAGCGAGGAAGTGACCCCGGAGAGCGTCCAGGACAAGTTCAAGGCCGAGGACATCACGGCCACTACCTGGCCGACGGCAACCAGGTCGTCGGCGTCGCGCTGCAGCCGGACGGCCGGATCGCGTTCCTCGCGCTGCGCGATCCGATCGGTCCGTTCGTCCCGCGCACGCTCACCATTCAGGATGTCGCCGATCTGCGCGGCCAGGTCGATGGCCAGCCAGACCTCGCCGATCGAGATCACGGCCGCAGACCTTGGCGGCGTCGTGTCCGGGCGCGTGCTCCGGGCCGACGGCACGCCGGTGCCCTTCGCCAGCGTGCGCCTGTTCTACGCCTGTCCCGGTGAGGACGACGAAATCCACTGGGTCGGCATCAGCTCGAAGAGCGCCGACGCGGACGGCAGGTACTCGTGGGACTACGTGCTGGGCGCGCCCCGCATTCTCGCCGTCGATCCGGAGACCGACGAATTCCGCGACCTGCGATTCACCGTCGCGCGGAACGGCCAGCGGTTGAACGTCGACATCGTCATGCTCGGCCGCGGCACGCTGCAGGGCCGGACGCTCGGCGAGGACGGCAAACCGCTGAAGGACACGGCGATCAAGATCACCAGCCTGACCGACAACAGCGTGTACGCCGCGACCAGCGACGCCGATGGCCGCTTCACCGTCGCGCAGGGTTCCCGTCGGCAACATCTTCGTCGAGGCCGTCAACACCGTGGCGAACGCGCAAATTGCCATCAGCGAGACCATCCCGTTCGCCGGCGCCACGACCACGCGCGACTTCGTGCTGCTGACGGCCGACAGCCCGAAGGAAATCGTCGTCCGCAAAGGCACGATAACCGGGCACGTGCTGCGCAGCACGGGCACCGAATCGCTCGCCGGGCTTCCGGTCATCGTCTACTACACGGGGCTCAGCCAGCCTGGCGTCGGCTGTCCGGGCGTCCCTGGCGCGGACTGCGCTGTCGCGCTCGGCGACGACCGACGCGGACGGCGCCTTCGCCGTCGCCGGGCGTGCCGGCCGGCCGGCTGCGCGTGCAGTCCTTCGATCAGGCCACGCTGCAGGAGGGAGAGGCCAGCCTGCAGCTCGCGGCCGACGGCGTCGCCAACGTGAACGTCGTGATCTACGGTGGCCTCGGTTCGGTCAAGGGCGTCGTGCTGGACGCATCCGGCGCCGGTGTGCCGGGCGCACACGTCGGCGGCGGACGGAGCCTGGTGACGACGGATGCGACGGGCCATTTCACGCTGCCCGACGTGCCGCTCGGCCGCCGGACCATCGTCGCGGTCAGCGACGCGCTCGGTACCAGCGGCCGCGTGGATGTCGATATCACGCGGGTGGGCGAGGAAGTCTCGGCCACCATCGTTCTCGACTCGGTCGGCGCCGTGGCCGGCACCCTGTTCCTCGCCGACGGCACGACGGCTGTGCCGGGCATTTCTGTCTATCTCTACAAGGTGCCGATTGAGGGTGGGCGGATCGAGATCGTGGGACAGGCCGTCTCCGACGACGGCGGCCATTTTCAGATGGCGGAGATCCCGATCGGGACCTACCGGCTGACGGCCTTCAGGGCCGATTTCAGCGACGGCAACCTGGTGGACGTCAGCGTCAAGTTCAACGGCCAGACGGTCAAAGCGGACCTGATGTTCCGCGGCGGCAATGGCGGCGGCGGTCAACGGAACGGTGGTGGACGCGAGCAACACGCCGATCAAGGCCCGCGTGAGCCTGTCGGGCGATCAGGTTGTCGTGGCCGGGCGGCCGCGTCGGCGTCGATTTCCAGTACGTCCAGAATTTCCTGATCACGGACACCGATTTCAAGACCGGCAAGTTCTCGATGGGCGGTCTGTGGACGGGCCCGTTCACGATCCGGGCGGCCGGTCAGTTCAGCCCGGATCCGATCGCGCTCGACGCGACGATGCCGTCGCCCCCGACCACGCTGGACGTGACGCTCAAGCTGCAGCCGACGAGCCAGGTAGCCGGCGAAGGTGCTTCGAAGCCCGACGGCACGCCGGTCGGCGAAGGCGTCATCGTCAAATACAAGTCGGACGAGTTCAAGACATTCTGCGCGGAGAGTTCGCTGGGCGAAATGTCGTGCACGACGATCCCGCAGGGCATTCAGGAGGCGATCGCCACGACCGACACCGACGGCGCCTTCCGTTTTGCTGTCGTGAACGCCGGCAACTACACGCTCACGGCCTTCGAGAATGCCGACTTCTACCGGCCGGACCGCGCGCCTGCGCGGGTCGGTGAGGGCGGGCGAGCAGGCGGACGTCGAGATCAAACTCCTCGGCCTTGCCGACCTCGTCGTGCGAGTGTTCGCGAGCGACGCGCAGACGCTCATTCCCGGAGCGAGGGTGCAGGTCAAGCAGATCGAGTATCCGAACAAAAGCGTTGTGCTGTTTACCGGGCTGAGCGGCGGCGAGCTGGGCGTCGCGCGGTTCACGGGCGGCGATGCGTTCACCGAAGGTCCGTTCGTGGTCACCGCGGTCGGCACGCAGCAGAACGGATTTGCCGGCGTGGCGTCCGGCAAGATCGTCAGCGACGGCGAGCCGGTCGCCCTGAACGTGTACCTGGCGACCGCCACGGGCTCGGTGCACGGGTTCGTCCATCGCCCCGACGGATCGCCGGCCGCCAACGCCGAAGTGGTCATCAGCAACGCCGACGGCGCGATCGGGTTCAATGTCACCGACAGCGCAGGCAACTACACGCAGGACCTCATTCCGCTCGGCGTTTTCACCGTCGACGCGTTCGAGGCCTCCACGGCCGGGCACGGCGCCGCGACCGGCCAGATATTTCTGGCGGGCCAGGACGTGCCGGCGAACATTACCGAGGACGCGCTCGCCGTCGTGACCGGGCGGGTCGTGGAATCGGGAACGCAGGCGCCGCTCAAGGGGTGGCGGATCGCATTCAGCCAGACGACCCGCTCCGGACGGTCGATCGGTCTGACGACGACGAGCAGTATCGACGGCGGCTTCTCGTTCCCGGGGGCTGCGGTCGGCACCTTTGCGCTCATGGCGCAGAACACGGACGTCCAGGGGATGGCGCAGGCACAGGGCGAGATCACGCAGCCCGGCCAGGCGGTCGACGTACCGCTCGTCGTCTCGGTCCAGCGGCCGTCGTTTGGCCGGCTCGAAGGCGTCGTCTTCTACGCGAACGGCACTCCTGCCGGCAACGCAAAGGTCTGCGTGGGTACCTGCGAGCCAGGATCCCTGACAGTGACGGCGGGCGCAGACGGCGCGTTCGCCATCGATCACCTGCCTCTCGGACGCGTGCTGGTCGTTGCCGACCCTCAGACCGGGCTCGAATCGGGATCGGCGATCGGCTCGATCGACTTCGACGGCGACGCGGCCCAGGTGCAAATCGTGCTGGCAGGTGTCAGTCAGATCAGCGGAACGGTCCTGTTCAACGGCGCCCCGTCTCCGGGGGCAAAAGTGTCGCTGCTGGGTATTCCGATTCGTCAAACGTGACGGCTTCGCCGACAGCTAACGGGCACTTCTCGTTCCCCGACGTGTCGGCGAGATCATTCACCGTCACAGCGTCGGCCGCTCCGGGCTTCACCACCAGGGGAGTGGTCAGCGACCGGCTCAATCCGGGCGAATCCAGGCAAGTCGAAATCGTGCTCGAGCCCACCGGCAGCGTGAGCGGTCGAGTGCTGCTCGAGAGCAGCGGCAAGGCGGCCGCCGGCATCACCTGCCGAGGTGGTCATCGACGGCAAGCATTTCTTCACCGAAACGAAAGCGGACGGCACATTTGCGTTCGAGACGCTTCCGCTCGGCCCGTACACGCTGGCGCTCCAGGACCCGATCGGCACGGGGCTGGCGCGGAAGACCGGAACGCTGGCCGGTGTCAGCGACCTGGGCGACATCACGCTCGATGCCTCGGCGCCTGTCGTTGCGCACCGATAGCGCCTGCGCCGTCGGCGACGGGCGTTCCGAAGACCTCGGTCATCCGCGTGGTGATGTCCGAGCCGGTCGATCCCGCACAGGTCAACGGCTCGAACGTCACGCTCTCCGATTCCGCCGGAGTCGTCGCCGGCGGTGTTGTTCAGTCAGACGGCGACACGACCATCACGTTCACGCCGCTTGCGCAGTTGAAGGAGCAGACGAAGTATTCGCTGCGCGTCAAAGCGCTCCAGGACCGGGTCGGCCACGTCGATGAGAGCCGAGTTCGTCGCCGGCTTCACGACCGCCGACACCATCGCGCCGGTGACGCTCGAGATCAGCCCCGCTCCGGCGACCGCGGGCGCCAGCATCTACACGCCGATTCGGATCCTGTTCAACGAGGCCATCGATCCGGCGAAGTTCAGGGCGGCCGCCGACACTGGCGCTGTCGTCGGCAGCCGGCCCGGTGGCGGGGCGCCTCGATTTCCTGTTCGGCAACACCGTGGCGGTCTTCACGCCGAACCTGCCGCTGGCCCCGGGGGCCGTGTACCACGTGCAGTCGCCGGCGG
Source organism: uncultured Acidobacteriota bacterium (assembly GCA_963712905.1). GTDB lineage: Bacteria > Acidobacteriota > Vicinamibacteria > Vicinamibacterales > CAVVIG01 > CAVQJU01. The sequence continues at coordinate 257,052 of CAVQJU010000009.1, forward strand.
CGGTGGATCTCTCTTCGAACGCCCAAACCCAGGGGCTCGACTACACCTTCACGACCACGAACGGGACGCCACCGTCCATCGTTCAGCTCGTGGCCGCAGGCAACGGCACGGTCATCGAGAACACGGTCACGAGCGTGACGGCGACCGTCGGCGCATTCGATGTCGCGTTTGTCGACTTCTTCCTGAACGACGTTTTCTCGGCGACCGTGCAGGCGCCGTTCGTCTTCAGCTTCCAGGCGGTGCCCGCACTCGGCAGCCCGGGCGATCAGATCAAGGTGTCCGCCGATTGCCACCGACACGTCGGGCAGCCGCGGCCCGTCTGTCAGCAGGTTCGTGCCTATCACGCCCGATCTGCCGCCGACGGCGACGATCGTGGTGCCGCCGGCGAATCTCAACCCCGCCAACGGCGAACACGTCGACGTCAGCGATCCGGGCGACCGACGATGTCGGCGTGGCGCAGGTCAGCTTCAAGGCGCAGACCGGGAAGCCGCTCGACGCAGCGACGCGGACGATCGCTCCAGCGGTCGTGGATCGCACCGAAGCGTTCGGCTTCGTCGTGCCGGCCGACGCGATCCCGGGATCGTCGATCGCGATTCAAGGATCGGTGGTCGACACCAAGGGCCAGGTTGTCGATGCGGCACCGGTCAGCGTCACCGTGCGCGACGCGGTCGCGCCGACAGTCAAGATCACCGGCGCGACCTCGGGGACCCAGGTCAGGGCCGGGCCAGCAGACGACCGTCGTGGTCTCCGTGCAGGACGCGGGCGGTATTCACTCGATCACCTTCAAAGCCACCGGCGTCGCGGCGCTGACGCAGACGCGCATCATCGACCCGCCGCAGACGTCGATCGTGACTTCGTTCACGGTCTCGGTGCCGGCGGGAGCAGTCCACCGCAGAGCCTGGTCCTGGACGCGACCGCCGAGGATCGCGCCGGCAACGTGGGCAGCGCCGCGCGCGTGATCCTGCCGGTCGGCGACAACGTCCCGCCGACCATCACCGCGCTGCGCACGGACACGGGCCGGCTGCAGATCGTTCGAGGGCGCAGCGTCACGATCGTGGTCGATGCCGAAGACGATCTCGGCGTCTCGGAAATCGATCTGCAGGGCCAGGGCGCGTTTGTCGTATCACGATGCGAAGCCGATCGTCGCCGCCGCTTGGCACCGCGAGCACGTCGTTCACGATTCAGGTTCCCGCGGACGCCGTGTCCGGGGCGCTGCTCAACGTGCAGGCCACCGCCGTCGACCTCGCCGGCAACGTCAGCGCGCCGGCCGCGCTGACGCTGACCGTGACGGCGCTGCCCGAGGTGACCTTCGGGCCGTCGCTCGATCGTCAACGCGGGAGAGACGAAGAATCTGGCGGTCCAGCTGTCCGAGCCGGCCCCCGCCGGCGGTCTCCGCGTCGACTTCGCCAGCGACGGGACAATCGCCACGACGACGCCGTTCGTGGTGTTTGCCGGCGGCCAGTCCGACGCGACGATCTCGGTCAGCGGTGTCGGGGGAGGCACGGCGTTCGTGAGCGCGTTGATCCAGGGCGTTCAACGCGGCAGCGCGACCGTCGTCGTCGAAGGCGGGATCGTGACCGGCATCGTTCGCGATCCGCAGCTCGTCCCGGTCGCCGGCGCCAAGGTGACGGTGACCAGGCTTCCTGACGACCGTGACGGTCGAAACGGACTCGGAGGGTCGTTATCGCTGCGCAGGGCCTCCCGGCCGCGTTCGTGTCGGTGAAGGTGCTACAAGGACGTCGACCCGTCGACGCGGCTGCTCGGGTTCGGACCGGATCCATGAACCGCGCAAACGGTTTCGTGAACGTCGACGTCGTGCTGCTGGCCGCCGGGTTCATTCACGGCCCGTGCTGCTCGCCGATGGCGTGACCCCGGCGGCCGACGGCGTGCAAGGTCGATTTGTTCGAGGCGAGCAACCAGCAGGATCCAGTCAGCACGACTTTCTCGACGAACGGAACCTACGAGTTCCCGCTGGTCGGCCGTCGGCAAGTACGTCGTCGAGATCGAGCGATACGAACGGCAACCGTGGGCGAACCGCCGTCGAGGTCGCCAGCAGCGGCCAGGAGGTCACGGCTCCGGTCGCATTCCTCGGCCGCGGCAGCGTCACCGTGACGGTCAAGGATGGCGCCGGCAACACCGTCAACGGCGCGGTGGTGACCGTTCTCGGCTACAGCATCTTCGGAGCGGCGCCGCCGGTTACCGGCACCGCCGTCACCGGCACGTTCACCGTCGGAGAACATGTTCCTCGGGACATTCGTCGTCCAGGCCAGAGATCCGTTGACGAACCAGGGTGGCATCGATCGCCGGCGAGCTGACCGACGGCCTCGCCCAACGCGCGTCAAGGTGTTGACACTGTCCAGCTTCGGCGGGCTGCAGGGGACGGTCTATCGATCCGACGGCATCACCACCGTCTCTGGAGCGACGGTCACGGCGTTCGGGAACATCAGCACCGTGACGGATACGCAGGGCCACTACGTTCTGCCGTTCCTGCCGCTGGGCACGTCGGCGGTGTTCGCTCGAGAGCCCGCGACACGCGGCTTCGGCCAGGCGGCCGTCACGCTCGACCAGCAGGGGCAGACCAAGACCGTAGACGTCACGTTCTTCCCGCAAGGGACTGTGGTGGTCACTGTGCAGGATGCCAACGGCACGCCAGTCAGCGGTGCCACAGTCATCGTGACCGCAGGAAGCGGCTTCGCCAGCGATGTGGTTTCGGCACAGTCGGGCGCCGGCGGAGTTGTCGTCGTGGATCACGTCATCGTCGGAGCCTTCTCGGTGAGAGCGGTTGCCGGCAACCTGTCGGGTACGACGCTCGGCACGCTGGCGGCAGGCGAACAGAAGGCGGTCCTGGTCAAGCTCCAGCCGACGGCCAGCATCGCCGGAACCGTGAGGGCGCCCAATGACGCGCCGGTCACGGCAGGGACGGTCGGCGTCACCGGCCAGGTGAACGTGACGGTGCCGATCGCGCCGGACGGGACGTTCAGGGCGGATAACCTGACATTCGGCAGCTACACGCTGGTGGCCTACGACGCGCAAAATCGTCTGCGGGCGCGCGTCACGAATCCGATCGTCCTCAGCGCGCCGAACCAGGTGGCGCAGACCAGCATGAAATTCGTCGGGCTGGGCAGCGTGGACGGCCGAGTGATCAACCCCGACGGTTCGAGCGCGATAGGACTGAGCGTCCAGGTGCGCAGCCTGAATCCAGACTTCGGCGGTTTCCGTTCCGGCGGCACGACGAACAACGGCGGCTTCTACGCGGCGGCGGACCTCCCGGTGGGCGACTTCACGGTGAGCGTCGCCAACTCGGTGCTGCACCTCCGCGGCGAGGCCACCGGGACGATTCAGCAGGATGGCGCGGCGCCGACGATCGACATCCTCCTGCAGAACAATCTCGTTGACCTGCCGCTCACGAAGTGGGACGCGAACAATTTCGCGTTCGACGTCCAGAAGGACGGTTCGATCCTGCACGGCACGAATGAGGTGTTTGGCGGGCTCTACGCGGGAAGGCCCTGGGGCGGGATGCAGCTGGACGTGATCTCCGGCGCGACCGCCACCCGCTTCGGTGGCGCCAGCTTCGCGACGGTTGAAGACAAGGGCCGGGAGATCTCGGTACACCAGGACAACGTGGGCGGCCTCAGCGTCACCCGGAAAGTCTTCGTGCCGGCCGCGGGGTATTTCGCGCGCTACCTGGAAATCCTGACCAACCCGACCGATGCGCCGGCCACCGTCGACGTGCGGGTCTCGAGCCACATCCTCCGCGACAACGGCAGCGATGCGGCGCCGGCGATCATCACCACGTCCAGCGGCGACGGCCAGCTCGACGTGGCTGACCAGCCGACGCGCGATCGCTGGGTGGTGATAGACGATCTGCAGCCCGGCGATCCGTTCGTGGTGCAGGGCCTGCCGGCGACGGCGTTCGTGTTCGATGGTTCGAATGGCGCTCGTGCGGTCAGCTCGGCGGCGTTTGCGGCGTCAGATCCCCTGATTCCGCTCGGTCCTCGCGAGCTTGGCTATCAGTGGAGCGCCATTACGATTCAGCCAGGCGCCACGGTCGCCCTGATGCACTTCGCCGTGCAGGAAACGACGCGGCCCGCCGCACAGGGTGCCGCCGAACGACTGCTGCAGCTGCCGCCGGAGGCGCTCGCCGGGTTGAGCCCGGAGGAACTCGCTGAGGTCGAGAACTTCGCGGTGCCGCAGGACGGCGTCAGCGCCCTGGCGCCGCTGGCGCCGCTGACCGGCACGATTGGGGGACGCGCGCTCGCGTCCGACGCGAGCACCCCGGTCGGGGCGGTGCCGGTCAGGTTCCAGAGCGGCAATATCCTCTTCGGCCGCACCTATCAGACGACGACCGCCGCCGACGGCAGCTTCTCGTTCGCATCGACGACGACCGACAACGGCACGTCTCGCGCGATCCCGGTCGAGGCGTTCACGCTGCGTGCCGACCATCCGAGCCTCGGCGTCCAGGCGGGCTCACCCGTGGCCAACGGGCTGTTCCCGGACGGTTCGCAGGTCGCCGCGCAGGACGTCGTCTTCAGCAACACGGGCCTGACGCGCGGGTTCGTCAGGCTGAACGGCGTGCCGGTCGTCGGCGCAACGGTGGCCGCCACCGCGTCCATCGGCGGCACCGTTTTGAATTTCAGCACGCAGACGTCGAGTGACGGCAGCTATGTCTTCACGCTGCTGCCGCCAGGTCTCTTCACGTTCAGGGCAACCTCGACTCAACAAGGCGTGACCGTGCAGGCCATCAGCGTCGCGGCTGTCGTCGCGGGACAGACGACCCTCGCCGACGTCGGCATCGATACCATCGCGCCGCAAGTGTCCATCGTCAGTCCGGCCGCCGGCGTCCAGGTCGATCCGCGTAGTGCGCTCCCCGTGACTGTGCAAGCCACCGACACGGGCGGCGTGGTCCAGATTTCGTTCGCCGCGACCGGTGTGGCGACGGCAGGGGACACGCGTGTAATTGCGCCGGCGGAAGCGTTGCGCACCGAGGCGTTCACCGTGCCGTTCGCGGCACTGCCCCCGACGGGCGGAACGCTGACGCTGACCGCGACGGCGAGGGACGGGGCGGGCAACCAGGGCAGTGCAGTGCCGGTCACCGTCAACGTGCGCGACGTGGTGTCGCCGGATATCGTGCTCGTGACACCCGCCGCCGGTGTGAGCGGAGTCGAGCCGGATGTCAGTCCCGTTGTGCGGTTCTCCGAACCGATCGATCGCGCGAGCGTCACGTCGGCGTCCCTGCGGCTGACCACCGGCGGTTCGCCGGTGCCGGTGACGTACAGCTTCCTGGATGGCGACCGGGCAGTCGCGCTCGTCACGGCGTCGTTGCAGCTGAACACGACGTTCACGATCGAGGCGACGGTCCAAATCCGGGACGCGGCCGGAAACGCACTGTCGGCGGCGCTCACCTCGACGTTCAAGACGAAATCGCCTGACACGACGCCGCCCAGGGTCTCGACGGTGTTCCCGGCGAACAACGCCGTGAATGTCCCGGTCGGCACCGACATCCGGGTGACGTTCACGGAGCCGATCGACACGGCAACGATCAATTCCGGGTCGTTCCGCGTCAGCGTCGGCGGTGCACCCATCGCCGGGCACTTCACGTTCGCCGACGGCAATGCGACCGTGCGCTTCGCCCCCGACGCGCCGTTGCCGTTCGATGCGGTTGGAGTCACGGAACTGACCTCCGCCATCACCGACCCGTTCCAGAACGCGATCGTGGACGCGGCCGGTCAGCCGGTCACGACGCCGCTGACGTTTACGTTCCTGACGGGCACCTTCGGCATCACCAGCCCGGCGCAGGGGAGTGACGTACTCGAGAACGCCCCGCTGAGACTCGAAGCCAAGGCAGGCGCGTCTTTGAATCTTTCGACCATCACGTTCACGGTGAATGGCCAGGCGCTGCCGGCCGTGGCCGGCCCGCCGTTCGCGACGACTTACAACGTCGGCGCCGCTGCGGACACGCCAACATTGACCATCGTCGCGACCGGCCGCGACGCCTCAGGTACCCAGGTTGCGCAAGACCAGGTGGTCGTCACCGTCCTGACCGGGCTTCGCGTGCGGCCGCGGCTGCTCGGTGTGCCGCTTGGCGGTGTTGGTCTGCTGCGTCTCGGGTTGCCGTCGGCGCTCACGACGGATTTGACCATCCAGCTCAGCGTCGTGGACTCGGCTGTCGCGACCGTGCCGTCCGCTTCCGTCGTTCTCACCGCCGGTCAGACCGAGGTCGTCGTCCCGGTGACCGGTGTGTCCACCGGAGCAACGACGGTGGCCATGACGTCGGAGCGCGGGAACGCGTGGGCGGTCGCCTCCGTGAGCCCGGTGGTGGCCAAGACCCTGAGCGCCGATGCCGCGCAGGTCGGCGTGGTCATCGTGCCGGGGCGGTTGCTCGGCCAGGTCTTCACGCGGGTGAACGGCCAGCAGACGCTGGTCGTGCCGATTCTCGCAAGTCCCGCCGCCGCTGACATACCGATCGCGATCAGCAGCACGAACAGCGCGGTCGCGTCTGTGCCCGGCAGCGTGTCGATTGCGCAAGGCAGCCGGACCGCCACGATCACGATCGTGGCGGGCGCCGCCGGAACCGCGACGCTGACTCTTCGCGTGGGCAACGAGCTCGTTCAGCTCACGGTCGTCGTCGGTAACCCGCCGGCCGGCACTGCACCGCCGACGTTCGCGGCTCCTGTGGGCGTCGTCCTGCTCGCGCCGCCATCGGCGGGACGCCTGTTTACGGCGCCCGCTGGCCAGTCGACTTTCGGGGTCACGTTGTTGTCGAGCCCGGCGGCCGCCGACGCCTCCGTCTCCGTGAGCAGCAGCAATGCGAGCGTTGTCAGCGTGGCCGGTCCGGTCACCGTGCCGGCCGGGTCCCGCGTGGCCACGGTGTCGATCGTCACCGGTGTGCCGGGAACGGCGACGCTGACGTTCCGAATCGGCAGCGAAACGCGGGCGTTGACCGTGGTCGTGGGTCCGCCCGAGCCCGGAACCGAGCCGCCGATCGTCGCAAGGCCTGTCGGCCTGGTGCTGCTGGCCCCGCCGTCAGCCGGCCGATTGATCACTCCGCCTTCGACGCAGTCCGCTTTCACGCTGCAGCTGCTCTCGACTGCGGCCGCGGGCGTTACGCCGGTGACGGTCAGCACCAGCGACGCGAATGTCGCAAGCGTCTCAGGCTCTGTCGCGATTGCCGCGGGCGCCCGAACCGCGAGCGTCACGATCGTGACCGGCGTCCAGGGCACCGCGACGCTGACGTTCCGCGCCGGCACCGAGACCCGCCAGCTGACAATCGTCGTGGGGACACCGGCGCCCGGTACGGAGCCTCCGGTGATCGCCGGTCCTGTCGGGATCGTGCTGCTGCAGCAGCGGGTGCTCGGCACCGTGTTCACGTCGGCCGGCGGCCAGCCGAACGTGAATGTGACCCTGCTGTCGAATCCGGCAAGCACGCCAACGGCAGTCGCCGTCAGCACGACCGATCCAAATGTCGCGTCGGTCAGCGGCACGCCGGTCGTCGCGGCGGGCGGCCGGACCGTCGCGCTCCACGTCGTCACGGGCGCACAGGGCGTTGCGACGCTCACGCTCCGTGCCGGCAGCGATCTGGCTCAAATCGTCGTCGTCGTCGGCACGCCGCCGGCGTCGCTTCTGCCGCTCGTTACGGCTCCGATTGTCGGTGTAGAGGTCAAGCAGTAGGAGAATTGGTTATGGCTATGTCTCGAGACAATCAATCGATTCGCCATCCGCATTGGCGCCTTCTCATCACCAGCCTGGCGTTTGTATGCGGGCTCGGCGTCGTCGTGACGCCGCAGGTGCAGCTCGATGTGTGCGGGTGCAAGAACAATCCCGCGTCGCTCGGGAACTTCGACAGCGCGAATCCGGCCAGCTATCCGCCGGGCTCGACAGGCACCTACAACACCATCGATATCCCGTTGCCGCCGGATGGAGTCATGGTGTTCAACAGCATCAATCTCGCTGAGAGGCCGCCATATGTCGGCGGCTATGGCTTGATTATCCATTTCATCCGGAATGCGGCGAACACGCCGGTGACGCTGCTGGTCAGCGGAAATGTCACGCTCGGTCAATACGTGCAGTTCGTGGTGTCCGGTGAAAGCGGCATCGCGGGATACAACGTTGGCACGGGCGGCCTGGGAGGCCCGGGGGGCTTTCGCGGAGGGGACGGCGCGTATCAACTCATAAACTTCGTCCAGAGGGGCGGAGCAGGATCCGGGCCGGCAGCTGGCGCGGGCGGAAACGACACGTACTATGCCGGCGGTCAAGGCACGAACGGAAGCTTCGTGGGCGCGCCCGATCTGTTGCCGCTCATCGGCGGATCCGGAGGCGGTGGCGGCGGGTCCGCCAGCGCGAGCTCGGGATGCGGCGCTGGTGGCGGCGGTGGCGGCGGCGGCGCGATCCTCATCGCGGCGGACGGAACGATTACCATCAACGGCACCATCGCCGCCAACGGTGCATCGGGCGGAAGCTACGGCGGGAATCCGGCCTGCGCATCGTCGGGCGGCGGGGGCGCCGGAGGGGCGATCCGCCTGCTCGCGACGACGATCTCCGGAACCGGCAGTCTGACCGCGACAGGCGCAGGCCCCGGCGGCGCGATAGCGCAGGGTGACATCTCGGATGGCCGCATTCGCATGGAAGCGCTGAACAACACGCTGCTCGTGTCGCAAACCACCCCGATCGCATCCCGAGCCCCGGGCCCAGGACCGATCGTCAACCCCATTACGCCGACCGTCGCCATCACCGCGATCGCCGGTCAGGCCGTGCCGTCGCCGCCGCAGGGCGGGCTCGGCCTCGTCGACCTGGTTCTACCTGCGCCTGGACAAACGGCGATCGGGCTGGCGACGTCGGGCGTGCCGACAGGAACCACCGTCGCCGTGACGGTGAAGCCGCGCGTGGGAGGGCTGCCCATCGTCACGAACGCCACGCTCGCCAACTGCGATGCGAGCGGAGCGTGTCTCGCGGGCGTCACGGTCGATCTCGCTGCGGGCGCGTATTTCGTCGAGGCGCGCGCGACGTTCCAGACACCGTGATGCCTGGCCCAGGAGGACGCGACACATGCGCAACATGCTGACTCTGGTCATCGCCATCGCGCTCGGCTCCGCATCGGTGAGCGCCGAGCGACATCCGCTGCCGGCGTTCACCGTCGTGGCGGCGGATGGCGTGCCGGCGGCCAGCAGTCAGTTGGGCGGTCCGGGCCGGTGGCTCCTCCTGTACATCACGCCAGGCTGCGTGCCATGCGACCGCCTGCTGACGTCGCTGGACGCCTGGGGCGTGCTGCAGCAGGGCGCAGGCCGAGACGTTGTCGTCGTGGATGGTTCAGGCGAGTCGGTCGAGGCGAGGGTGCGGACGCTCATGCCAACCTCCGGCAGCACCGTGCGCGTTTATTCCGATGTTGAGCGTCGGGCGGCGACCGCACTCGGCGTGACTCGCGCGCCGTTCCTCGTCGGCGTTGAAGACGGCGTCATCGATTGGACCGTCGGCGGCGTGCTGAACGATCCAAAGGCCGTCGAGACGCTTGTTCGAAGCTGGCTTGCGCGATGACCGGTCGTTCCGGGGCAGAACAAGGTCGGCTGAGACTGAGATTAGTCGTCGCGTGTTTGAAAGATCGATCGGATCAGGGCATCTTTTGCACCGCGTCGTGGCAGAGATCTTGCGAGCCTGAAGGGGGCCCATGCAGATAAGCTACCGAGATAGAATCGGCGTCCTCCTTGTTGCCTGCCTGCTGTTTCTTGCGGCGCCGGCATCCGCGGAGCCCTTCACTCTCGGAATCGGATATTTCAGTTTCGACGGCTTCATCGAGACTGGAACGAATGGGTTCGCCGTGGAGAACCTGACAGGTCCCAACGCCCTGCTCGATGATTTTCCGATCGCCGACCCTCTGATTTTCGATCAGCTGTGGCTGACGCTGGATGACGGGTTGCCGACTCAGCAAGTCATCAAGATCAACGACCTCGCTCCGGGGAATACTTCACTCGAAACCGGCGCGCCACCCTTCAATCTCCAGTTTCCAGATACGACCGTTTTTGTTTCGGCGATGCTCCAGGGGCACTTCGCGGCCTCGACGTATCTGCTCGGCGGAACTGAAAGCGGGTCGCTGTTTACCCCGAACTCGCCTTTGTTCTCCGTCGGCCTTCTCGCGGCAGATGGCGAAGTGCTGATGCCTGGCTCCGGGCAAGCAATTGTGGTCGAGGGTGACATCCAGCGAGTTCCCGAACCCGGAACCCTTGCCTTGATCGGAGTTGGTCTTGCTACGCTCGGTGCGTGCCGCAGGAAGATGACTGCTGCTCGCCGGCGTGGGTCGCCGGTCAGCTGAAGCTCACACGCCGTCAACCGCTGCGAGCTTCGCCACGGCGTGGGCGAGCGTTTCCGGAAGAATAGGCTTCGCGAGATGCATCTGGAAGCCGGCGGCGAGCGCGCGTTCGCGCTCCTGCGCGCCGGCGAATGCCGTGACCGCCGCCGCCGGCAGGCCAGCCACGCCATTCGAAAGCGCGCGTACCTGTCGAATCAACTCGTAGCCGTCTTCGCCAGGCATGGCGATGTCCGACAGCAGGACGTTGACCCGCTGGCCGCCCTTCAGCACCGTCAGCGCCTCGACCGCCGAGGCGACGCACGTCACGAGCGCGCCGCAGTCGCCCAGGACGGACGCCATCACGTCGCGCACCTCGGCCTCATCGTCCACGAGCAGGACTCGAAGACCGGAGAGTGACGGAAGGCCGGTGTGCCGATGGTCTGTCGGCGGAGATGCCTTGTCCGGGAACGTTTGCGCCTGAAAATCGGCCGCCGCCGGCAGCGATACGGTGAACGTCGAGCCGAGGCCGTCGCCTTCGCTTTCCGCGCGGATCCGGCCGCCATGGGCGTCGACCAGCCGCCGGGCGATGAACAGGCCGAGCCCGAGGCCGCCTGCACGCCGGGCGATGGTCTCATCCGCCTGGCGGAAGCGTTCGAAGATGTGGGGCAGGAACACCGGATCGATGCCGCGACCCGTGTCGATGACGCGCACGTCGATCATCGCATCCGATGCCGCGATCTGCACGGTGACCTGTCCGCCCGGCGCCGTGAACTTGACGGCGTTGCCGAGCAGGTTGACGAACACCTGCTCGAGCCGGTGCGGGTCGGCGGCCACATAGGGACAACCCGGCGCCGGATCGAGGCGAACATCCACGCCTTTGGCTTCGGCCACCGGCAGGATGGTCTCGACCGCGGCGCTCACGCGCTCGGCCAGATCGACGACGCGGACATCCATGGACGCCCGGCCGGCGACGATGCGGGACACGTCGAGCAGTTCGTCGATCAGGTGCACCTGCCGGGTGGCGTTGTTGAAAATCGCCTCGATGGCCCGCGGCGCGCGTGCCTCGTCCAGCGTGCGACTGCGCAGCATCGACGCCCAGCCGAGCACCGCGCTCAACGGAGTGCGGAGCTCGTGCGAGACGATGGAGAGGAAGTCGTCCTTGGATCGATTCGCGGCCTCCGCGTCGGCGCGCGCCTGCTGGGTCGCTTCGTACAGCCGCGCGCGATCGATCGCTTGTGCCGCATGTTGCGCCACTGATGTCAGCAGCGCACGATAGCCCTCGTCGAAATTGACCGGCGCCGTGAAGTAGAACTCCAGCACGCCTATTGCCGAGCCCTTGACGAGCAACGGCAGCACGGCCGCCGATTCGTAGCCGCCATCGGCGGCCACGGCGGCCGACCGGGGGTATTGATGCTGCCACTCTGTAAAGGATCCGACGTAGATGGCCCCGCCACGCTCCACCGCGGCGGTGCAGCAGAGGCCGGGTTCAGCCGGAAACTGGCGCCCGACAGGTCCGATCTGGGGTGGATTGTCTTCCGCGTAGAGCGTCTCGAATTGCCCGTCGATAAACAGCGCGACCAGGCCGGACGACGCCCCGGCCACCGGTTTTCCCTGGCGGACGATCACCCTGGCGATGGCCTCGAGGCTGACCGCCTGCGAAAGTCCGGAGCTCAGCGTATAGAGCCGGGTCGTCCGCGCGGCGAGCGACCGGTACTGAACTTCGCTTTCCCGGAGGGCCTCCTCGATTCGCTGTCGCTCGCGAAGCTCGATATCCGCCCGCTCGCGGTACGCCTCGGCATCGGCCCGTGCCCGCTCCGCCTGCTCGCTTCGGCCGGCGCGATCGAGCGCCTGGGCGATGCGTTGTGCCGCGCCTTCGAGGAACCTCCGCTCGTCCGCCTCGGACGCATGCGCGCGCGGAAAGCCAAGCGCGACGACGCCGAATGCCCGGCCCGGAACCGACAGCGGCCACACGATACCCGCCTCGCAGCCGTCGAAGAGAGGATCGACCGCGAGATGCGCGAGGGCGCGATGCCGATCGGACTGCGACGCCCACAGGACAGGTTCCTGCCTCCGCCAGGCATCGGTCAGCAGGGTCTGCCAGGCCAGAGGGACGGACGGCGGGTTCGCGGCGCTTTCGGCGAATCCGAGGGTGTGCACCACCGCCAGTTCGGTGTCGTCCTCTGTGGCGAGCGCAATCGCGCCCGTAGACGCCTCGGTGGCAGGCAGCAGCTCGGTGAGAGCCGCCTCACTGATGTCGAGCGACGTGTAGCTTTTCAGCAACGCCGTCGACAGGGCTTCGAGCTGACCCGTACGCTTGAGCGAGGATTCGGCGTCTTGCCTCGCGCGCCGTTCGAAGATGAGGGTTCGGCGGATCCACCAGACGGCGAGACACACGAGCAGGCCCGCCACCAGGAGCCACACACCGATTGGCACCGTATAGAAAAACGACATGATCGACTAACACGGACGAGCGTGTGCCTGTGTGAGCAAGAAGCAGGCCACGGTTCGATCGCGCCGAATGGGCGTCAGTCGCTATGCCTTCTGAATTGTCGAGGTTCCCGCGCGTATGACTCAGCCGCCGCCGGAGAAGGAATTACTTCAAGCCGTGTAATTGTGCCCTGACGCCCGTTCAGACGCAGCCTGGCCCAGTGTCACGGAGCCGAGGCGGGCGCGCAGCCAGCGGATCTGGCCGCGGTGGTTGATCTCCTCTTCGGCGACATGGAACAACGCGAAGTGGGCATTCATGGCGGGGGCGGCGCGAAGCGGCTGTTCCAGCCACCCATCGTCGCGAGCGGCCAGTTTCTCGAGCGTGTGGCGGCGTGCCTCGCCGAGCTCGTGAACGTAGTGCTCGAGGGGCTTGTTGCGAAGGGTACGGCGCGCCTCCGCGCCAAGCGTCAGAGCGGGCTCCAGCAGCGCCAGTTCCTCCGCAGAGGGGGGGCGCTCTTCAAACGTGACGTACTGATACCCGCGCTCCACGGCCGCGATGTGCGCCAGGAGGGCGCCAATCGAGTTACTCGAGTCATCCTGCAGGTGATCCAGTTCCGCCATGCTCAGTCCTTCGACTGCGGCGAGCGTGGTGTTGCGCGCATAGAGCAGCATGCCCACCAGCCTCCCGATTGTGGGGGCGTAGCCCGGCAGGGGCTCGAGACGGAATGTCGATGACGGCATATGTCATTCTCCGCTCCGGCGGCTCCGCCGTGCAGTCAGTCCGCCTCTGGTCTTCGAAGGACTCGCCGGAGCAGCGGCGCGAATACGACGGAGTAATGTGGTCCTGGTATCGGACGAGGACTGCGAGGCCGGTCGCTGGAGTATCCCAGGCGCCCGGTGCAAGGTAATGGAACCGAATCAGGTAGACGTTATCACCGGGACCGTGCCTGGCCGTCTCGAGCAGATCCTCCACGCTGGTGAAACCCGATTCGCGCGCCAGGTCATGTGTGATGTCCGACAGGCGAATCTTCCTGATCGAGTCCACGACAATCTGCCCCTCGTCCATGCGGTAGCGGCCGCCCGCCTTGACGTGAGGCCGCATCCAGATTCGGACGCTGCATGTGATCCGCCCGCGACGGACACCTTCGCGAAGACGTTTGGTGAAAACCATCGTGGCTACTGTGATCGCAGGAGCTGGTCAATGAACGTACCCTTAAATACCACCTCGAGATCGAGGGTTGCAACACCGACGAGTTGGGTGTCGTCCAACATCCTGAACTCGACACGGAAGCGGCCAACGCGGTGTTGTCGAACCATCTGCCCCAGCATCCGGGGATCCATGCCTTGAAGCCTGGCCGCCTGCGCGCGCTCGGTTTCGTTCGGTGACGATGCGGCCCGGCGGGCGAGATCGGCGAGAAACGCTCGGCTTGCTGAATCGCGCTCGGTGTCATCGATTGGTATATCGAGATAGAAGAAGACCAATTCTTCCTGCAAATCTGCTCCGCCTCCCGATGCCGTCACCTGCGAAGGAACGCGAGTGCTGGCAGCCTGTTCGGTGACCTGATACACGACCGCTTCGACCGTGAGAAGGCCTTGCTGGCCGGACTGCGGCAGGGGCCGTTGAGGTGACCGCCGGCACTCGACCTGGATCAGCGGCAGGTTGCTGACTTGTACGACGCCGGACGGGGATCGCCCCAAAACGCTGGGGGCTTGAACGGCACAGGACGCCCGGGACGGCGCTGGCGTCTGGCCCGCATGAGCCAGGGCGGCCATGACGAAGAACAGTCTGATCATGCCAACCTGTTATCGGCGGCTCCCCCTTATTTCATTTCTTTCGCCGCTTCGCGGCCTTCGCGGTGTTCTGCCGGAGCCGGAGCGCGACGATCCTCTTGATCAGGTGATACGGCACTGGCCCATCGATCGGGAACTTGAGGTTCCCCTTTGGCCCTCTGTATCGCGACAGCGATCGTTCAAGGCCGGGATCGCCTGAAACGGGCGGGAATACGCCGATGTGATTCTTGAACGCGGCGAAGTAGATCAGGATCCCGTCCTGGGCGAAGGCCGGCATCCGGTAACTGATCTTCTCCGACGCGTCGGGCGCGGTTGCCGCGACCGTTGCGCGAATCTTACGGAGGATCGTCCGCACGTCAGGCGGGAAGGCGGCGATGTACTCGTTAACGCTACGAACGTCCGTTGTTCGCCGGTTCATGACACATCGATCGGGGGACAGCAGTCCGCGCACGCCGTCTGTCCGCGCACGGCCTGGATACCTTCCCATGTTATGAGCGGCACCATGACCAACGCCGCGAGGGGGTCGGCCCAGGACCAGCCGAAAAGCGCGTTGAGCACGAGTCCTGCAAGCAAGATCCAGGACAGATAGGTGCACAATTCGGTTTGGCGCGCCTCGGCGGTCAGAGCACGACTCGCCAGTTGTGCTGCGACTCGTCGCTTCGCGTGCGACAGCAACGGCATGACGACTAGTGAACCAATGGCGATCGCGATTCCGATCGGGGACTCCTGCGGAGACTGCCGGAAAAGCAGGGTCCGCATCGCGTCTATCAGAACGTAGGCGGCGAGGAAGAGAAAGCACATGCCAATAGTTCGCAGCGCGAAGCGTTCGGCATGAACCCTCCGTGTCGGGACGGAGTCGGCGCGAAGGCGCCAGAGCCCGGCGAGGCTGCTCGTCAGTTCGAGAACACTATCGAGGCCGAACCCTACGAGCGCAGCTGAGCCAGCGACCACGCCAGCGCCTATTGAGAGCGCGGCTTCGAGGCTGTTGTAGCCGATGGTGCTCCACGTCAGCCACCGCCCGCGGCGGACCACAGCCCGGCGATCCAGGATAGCGACGGTCATGAGAGTAGTATCCCCTCAAATCACAGTCCGCGTGCCTTTCACAGAAGCTTGAGGAGCATCTGGAAACGCCAGCCAACCTTCCCGCACTAGGTTGTAGAATCCGGTCTTTCCAACGACGCGTTCGCGAAGGTCGCAGCCCGTCGAGCTCAACGGTTTGCTGCGCGATCAATGCCATGCGGGAGGTGAGTCGTGGCTCGCATTCGAAAAAATGTCTGGAAGTTGAAGACGACCGACAAGACGCTCGAGTGGTACGAGCGCGCCGTCACCGTGATGAAGGGGAAGCCCATCGCCGACCCGACCAGCTGGCGCTACCAGGGGGCGATTCACGAATACGTCCGGCAGAGCGATCCGTTCGCCAGCCCGGGCGACATGCTCCCGTCGAGCGCCGAGCAGAAGAAATACTGGAACCAGTGCCAGCACGGCTCCTGGTACTTCCTGTCGTGGCATCGCATGTATCTCCACTTCTTCGAGTCGATCGTCGGCGCCGAGGTGGTGAAGCTCGGTGGGCCGTCCGACTGGGGCCTGCCGTACTGGAACTACAGCGACGCCGAAGACCCCAACGCGCGTCTGCTGCCGGTTCCGTTTCGCGCGGCCACCAAGGCCGACGGCACGCCGAACGCGCTGTTTGTCGCCACGCGGACGAGCGACTGCAACGCCGGGAGGCAGTTCGCGGATGCCGCCGACGTCGCCATCGCGAACCCGCTCCGCGAGCCGGACTTCCAGAGCTTCGACTTCGGCACCGGCTTTGGCGGCCCTCAGACCAACTTCATGCATGGTGGCGGCCTCATCGGGTCCGTCGAGCTTGCGCCGCATGGCAGCATGCACATGGCCGTCGGCGGCTTGATGCAGCAGTTCTTCACCGCCGCGCTCGATCCGATCTTCTGGCTGCACCACGCCAACATCGACCGGCTCTGGCAGGTCTGGCTCGACCGGGACTCGAGCCACGCCAATCCCACCGTCACGCAGATGGCTGACCGGCGTGCAGTTCGACTTCCGGAACGCCAAGGCCAAGGCCGTGAAGATGTCCTCGAAGCAGGTCGTCAACACGCAAGGCCGCGCCGCTCTCGTATTCTTATGACGACACCAGCGATCCGCTGACGCCGGCGCTTGCGATCATTCACAAACCAGCGGTAGCCAAGATGACCAAGAAAGCCAAGAAGACACCCACGGAGATGGTTGGCGCCACCAGGGCCTCGTTCACGCTGAACAGCCCCGTCACCCATGCCAGTTTCGCCGCGAAGCCCAAAGCCGCGAAGCGAGGAGCCGCCGCCTGCAGCGGCGCGGCCCCATGCGCCGCGTCTTCCTGAACATCGAGAAGCTCGTGTCGAACGAGCCGGCTCCGTCGTACGACGTCTACCTGAACGTGCCCGAGGGCCAGAATCCAAAGGACCATCAGAACCTGTTCGTCGGGCGGCTGCCGATGTTCGGGCTGGTTGAGTCGAGCAAGAAGAGCGCGATCAGCAGCGGCTCCGGCCTGCACTACGCGCTCGACATCACCAACCTGTACGCGCACGTCTCGACGCTTCCCGGATTGGGATCCGAACAACCTGCGCGTCTCGTTCGTCCCGGCGCGCGGCCAGGCGCCCGCGAACGTGACCGTCGGCCGCGTCAGCCTGTACTTCGAATGAGCGTCCTCGCCGATCGCGTGGCTGGACCCAGGGAGCTGCTCTGGGCGCATCCCGAATGGTGGGTTGCCGGGGCTCGGCCTGGCGGCCTGGGTGCCCGTCGTGCAGCACGGGATGACGCGGTGGGGAAGCACGCACGCCCATCGTCTGAGCTTCGCAGCCGAGCTCGGATACTGGCACGCGATGGTCCTCGCCATGATGCTGCCGATCATCGTCACGAAGGCGCGCGACGTGGCGATTCGCAGCTTCGCCGAGCGCCGCCATCGCGCGATCGGTCTGTTCCTGATCGGATACCTCGTCCCCTGGTCGGCGTTGGGGACGCTGGCTGCAACGGCGCGCGCCATCCCGTGGATCCCCTGGACGCAGTCCGGGTGGCTCACGGTCGGAGCGTTTGCCGCTGCCACCATCTGGGCGTTCCTGCCCATCCGCGAACGCGCGATGGTGATGTCGTACGGACACGAGCCGGTCATCGCGCCGGCCGGATGGGACGCGGATCGGGACTGCGTGAAGGCAGGGCTGGCAGTCGGTTCGTGGTGTTTCGTCAGCTGTTGGGCGCTGATGCTGGCGTGCGTCTTGTCGGGTCACCATCTCGTCGCGGTGGCTGTCGGGGCGGCAATCGGCCTCGTGGAGGGCATGTCGTTCCGCCCTCCCAGCACATTTGTTCGCCTCGCGTCCGCGGCCTTGACGGTGTTTTTCGCGGTTCCCTCAGTCGGTCATTTGTTGACTCGCTGACGTCGAGACTTGATCGCCGGCCCGGCCCCGTCCTTGCCGCGGAGGCAAAAGAAGGCAAGCACGTACCCGTCGGCATCGGCGACCTGCAAAGCCCCACAGCCCCTCGTCTATGAACGACAATCTTTTTACGAACGACGCACCGCGCCGGCTGAACTGCGTCGAAGAGCGTGTCGGGGTCCAGGGTGTAGACGTATGACGTCCCATCGAGCCCATTCGTGCCGGGTGTGGTTTGGCTGTGGAAGCACGTCTGGCAGGATCGCCTTGAGCATGATGCCGACGCCCTCCCGACTCACACCCGCGCTGGATGGACACATCGTCGGCGGGACCCGAAGTCGGCTGAAAGCCGAGACGCTCGATGTAGTGGTCGACGATCGAGACCTGCATCCTTACGATGAAGAAAGGGCTGATTGTGCGAGATTCCTAGTCGCCGTTTCGTTCTAGGACCGATCCTACGGCGAGTGGAAAATGCCAAGGTCTGCGATTGCTGAGAATCGGATTACAGCGACGATTCCAACGGTGCCGGCCATCATCAGGGTCGCCCCGAGCAGGCCGGGCAACCTGCCGCACCGGAGACTAAAGACAACGCCACCAAGCGAGACTGGGACATCGTGAGTGTCAGTCTGAAACTGACCAACCCCCGGGTAGAAATCAGTGACCCGCCCAGCAGAGGGGAAGCTTGTGAGTGAATCGTCCTGAAAGTAGGAAGTCTGCGCACCGGTGTCGAAGAACATGCGGTAGTCGCTGTCGCCGACACGCGCCGTGACGATGGGAATTCCCATGAACTCGTCCAATGGAACGCTGTGGCCGCTGTGCTGCAGTTCGGCAGTGGAAACGGTGAGCCGGTCGCCTGCCGTATCAAGGATGTGGTCGAAGCGGCCGAGAACATCTGCGCCGAGAAGGCCGACACACGGCACACCGACAAACTGCGAGAGAGTCTCCGCAGTAACGACCGAAGATAGTCCGTCCCAAGGCTGAACTCCTCGCCAGCGATGGCGAGGCTGCGCAAAGTGCCGACGCTGGTCGGCGCCCCGGTGTCGAGCAGCCACAACTCGCCGCCTAATGGTCGACGAATACGTGTCCGTCTCGGAGCTGCAGGGGCAAGGTGTTCATTTTCGCGTCTCCGCGTACCGACAACGCCCAACGGCGCTTCAGACCGCTATCGGCCGGCGACGGTCGAGTCCGCCTTATCGCCCCCCTCCAATCGGCTTGGCATTCTCCGCGCAGATGTACTCGAGGAGGTCCGTATCAGGAAGCAGGATCTGGGGCTGCACGTAGGTCAACGGCCTGGTGTAGGCCTTCGGGTCATCGACGACTATCCGTATGTCCATGTGGCCGAAGTCCTGCCGCGTAAAGCGCTCGGTCAGCCGCATGTCCTCGCTGTGCGGGTGGCCCGAGCCATCGAGCCACGTCTGATCGTTGAAGCCAACTGTCTCGACGACGAGCACGTCTCCATCCCAGCGTCCAACGGAATACCCCATCCAGCTTGGCTGCGGATCTTTCGGAAGTCCACGACCGTCCACGAATATCTGCCGGAACATCGTCGCGGCCTCGTACAAGATGACGACGAGCTCGGGTGTCTGCACGATCTTGTACGGATGCGTGTACGCGTTGAGCCGGGGCACACCGGCCGGCAGGCACCGGATTAACGGATTGCCGAGCCTGGAGTCCGCGTTGCGCTGCTTGTAGAGCGCTTCGGCCCACGGTTGAAACGGCACGTCCTCCGGTTTGAGATCTCTGGTGATGTCGATCAGGTATCTTGGCCCGATGATGCCTTCCACCCCGCCGGGCGCGCCGGAGGGATCGCTCGCAGGCTGCCAGATGCCGGACAGATCCGGCTTGCCATCGGCCGAGCGAGGAGCGGGGGCTTTCAGATTCGGCTTGCCGTCGGCGTTGCGAGGTATTGATCGGGCCTTGTGGTCGAGCCACTGGCCACTGGCCGATGTCCACATGACGCCCAGAACCGCCGCCAATGCGCTGACGATCGAGACACGTCGCTGATACTTCACAACCACCTCGGCGCGACGGAAAGAAGAATCTGACGCTAACGGGTGACCAGCAAACGATAACCAAGATCGACGCTCTCCTGCCTCAGCAACGCGCCGTAGCGGCGCTGCCATGTTCCGGAGTGAAGATCGTCGCGCAACCGCCTGAGTCCCTCTTGTACGTTGGCGAGCCCGGCGAATGCGGAGATCGCGTTCCGAACCGACGGCCGAAGATATTCGTGCGGACGCCGCCAATACGCCCCGAGGAATCCGTCAGTGCAGTCGTGCGGAATTGGAACCACTGAAACCTCGAGCCGGCCTAACTCGCGGCCAATGGCCTCGACGCCAGGGAAGATGCGTCGGTCAACTGCGAGAATCTCGGGGAAGTAGTCGTGGACCAACCAGAATCCGGCGGCGGACGGGTCCCAGGTCAGGAGGACCACACGCTTCCGGGCGCAGCGCGCGAGCTCCGACAGTCCTCGCCGCCAGCCGGGCCAGTGGTGAATCGTCAAGATGGCGAGCGACGCATCGAACGCCGCGTCCCGAAACGGCAACCCGGTCGCCGTCGCTTGAACCGCGGGAGCGGCTTGAACCGGCCGCTGCCGAATCATCGTCATCGCCGGTTCGACGGCGACGACGAAGCGATCCCGCGGCTCGTAGGAACCGGCTCCCGCCCCGACGTTGACCACACGCTCGGCGCCATCGAGGGTGCGAACAATCGCACGTTGAATGCGCGGATCCGGCTTACGAAACCTCTGGTAACCGCTCCCGATCGTGTTGTACAGCTCGGTCAAGCGTTGCCTTCCGTCGCATCCTACTCCCGAAACTGTTCCGCCTCACGGGAAGCCGCAGTCGACTTGCACGACCGGGAAGTTCGGCACCACAACCGTGACCGTCGGCCAGACGAGCTCCACGTCGTTGCGGCCGTTACGGACCCTGGCCGCCCTGAAGGTGTGCGAGAAGGTCTGGTTGGTGTTGCCGATGACGACCCCGTTCTCCTTGACCTGCCCCGCCACTGGCGCGCCCGTGGAGTCCACGCAGGCAAACCTCACGTTCGCCGCGCGATTGACCGCCACTGGAAACGGCGTCACCGTCACGGTAATGAGATTCACGTCCGGACCGTCGGGAATGCCGGTCAGCGCGCCATCAGGTACCGACTTCACGTCCGCCCAGGTCTTGCCGAGCCCCGTGAGCACCTGAGGCGACGTGACCCACCGCTTCGTGTTGTTCTCTATCAGATACACCTTCGGCTTCGAGTCCTCTTTCCGCAGGCATCCTGCCGGCAGATCCCAGATTCTCACGGTCGCCGTGTCGAGCGATGCGTCGATCGCTGCGACCCTGATGAAGACCTTCGGATCGGGCGTCACGAAGTCCCCACCGGCTACCAGGTCGAGGCCCATGACCGGCAGGAACGAGAGGCCGTTCGATCGCACTTCGTGGACGATGACGGCGTCGCGGGGAATCACGCGATCCCAACCCGTGCGCCGGCGGAACTCGATCGTGTACGAGCTGCCGTTGGCGCGGGCGGGGCGCGTCGAACCGGGAAGGACTTTCGCCACCAGCGCGCCGCGATTGCCCATCGGCGCCTGATTGAGCGGCTGCAGGATCACTGTCTCGCTGAAATCCGGCCCGGGCGCATTCCACAACCGCCGGGTGGGAACGGCGCCCAGCGCTTCGAGGTTGCGCGCATTCAGGCCGACGGTGGCGACGCCGGCCGCGTTCCGGAAGGACACGTTGAACAGCGGCGTGGTGGTCGCAAAACTCATCAGGTCCCAGCCGTCGCCGTATTCGAAGTCGGGGTTCGCGGAGAACGAGTGCGGCAGCCCGTGACCGTGCCCCATCTCGTGACAGATGAAACCGAATTCGCAGACCGCGGGGTCCTGATGCACGATCACGATGCCGTTGTTCGCCGCGCCGTGATCGATGCCGTAATTGTGAACGACGAGCACGTTGTCGAACGCCGCCAGGTTGACGCCGTTCGCCGCCGCCGCGTCGCGTCCCCACTGCACCAGGGTGCCTCGCTGACCGGGGAACGAGAGGCTCGCGACCTCCGTCGACGCGTGGCCCATCTGAAACCAGCCGAACACCTGCGACCCGGTCAGGTCCCAGTTGTTCGACGTGACCGCCCGCCAGTAGTCACAGACTCCGCCGGCGCCGTTCGCGGTGAAGAGATCTTCGTAGTAGTCGCGTGAACGAGTCTCGGACGGCTTGTCGCTGAACCGGCACAGCACAATCGCCCATTTGAAATTACGGGTCGCCATTCGTCTGCCTCCATATAGGACACGCGCCGAATCGCCGGCGCCGGGCGCACGTCGCCTGCCGCCCCACTAGTGTCGGCGCCGAGGCGTCCGTTTCAGGCGTCGGAGATCGTCGTCCAGACGCGCATGGCTGGCGGCTCCGCGATGCCGAATGCCTGAAGTTCTGGAATCGAAATCGATGGGACGGCGGCTCACCAGGCATAGCCCAGCTTCAGGTAGATGCCGCGATTATCCTGGATGCCCCGGGCGTATTCGAGATTCACGATCATGCGCTGCACGGGCTTGAGCACGAAGTGGACACCCGCGCCGATTGTCGGGTAGATGCTGCGATCGAGCGGGACCGGGGCATCGCCGTACAACCCCGCCGCGCCGCCAAACAGCGTGGCGCCCCATCGCGGCGTGAACGACAGGCGTTCTTCGACTTCGAACGAGGACATGTACGGCGAGAGGTACTGACCCTGCTTGTACCCGCGAATGATCACCGTCGCTTGCGCGGCCGATGGGGCATTGCTGGTCAACCAGTTGTACTGGCGCACCCCCAGGACGTGGCCGCCGCCGTGCTCCCAGAACGCGCGAAAATCCACACGATACGCATCGTAGGACGCCGCGCCGCCGAGCGCCTCACGATAGGCCAGGTTGTTGACGTTCAGCAGCCAGCCCTTCACCGGCATGTCTTCGTTGTTGCGTGAGTCGTGCATCAGCACGGCACCCACGGCGACCGACTCGAAGCCGCGCACGCCCAGCGTTTCGAGCGCCAGATCGTCTTCCGGGGTCGCTCCCAGCACCTGATAGTTGGCGGCGCTCCCCTGTGCGCCGATGAACCAGTCGCCTGTGGCTCGAAACAGGTACCGTCCGGCGAACGCCTTCAGGTTGTCTTCGGTCTTCAGCGGCTGGCCCGTCCCGAGATAATCGTCGTAATCGTTCTTGATCTGGCCGAACACGAGGATCGTCACCGTGCGATGGTGATCGGCGCCGAAGGATGTCCGCGCAAAGGCGGCAGCAGCGGCCCAAGCCTGCAATCCAGGAGGGGACTGACGCCATCGTCCGTCTCACGTCGGCCACCATCTGCGGGACCGACCTGCACATTCTGAAGGGTGACGTGCCGAGCGTGACGCCCGGCCGGATCCTCGGGCACGAGGGCATCGGCATCGTCGAGGACGTCGGCAACGCGGTGACCGGTGTTCACGTCGGCGACCGGGTGTTGATCTCCTGTATCACCTCGTGCGGCAAGTGCGACTACTGCAAGAAGGGCATGTACTCGCACTGCCGGTTCGGAGGATGGATTCTCGGCAACACGATCGATGGCACGCAGGCCGAGTACGTACGGATTCCGCACGCGGACAACAGCCTGTATCACGTCCCGGCCGGTAGTGACGAAGAAGGGCTCGTCATGCTGAGCGATATCCTGCCGACCGGGTTCGAGTGCGGCGTCCTGAACGGACAGGTAAGGTCGTGCAGTCGGGCAGGTTGCTTCCATCGAAGCTGGTCACGCACCGCTTCGCGCTGGCGGACGTCATGAAGGCCTATGACACGTTCGGGAACGCCGCCAAGGAAGCGGCATTGAAGGTGATCCTCAAGAACCACTAGGGGAATGAAGCCTTCGCGGAGGCGCTTCAGGGCCTCACCTTCCCCCCCGAGCACATGCCAGCCGGCGATGTGCACGTGCGCAGGCGCCGGGGCCAGCCACCGCTCGATGTCGGCGATCGTTTGAGCGAACGTGATTTCCTCGGGATTGAGAACCGAGGCGACATGAACCGGCATATCGACTGAGGGCCCGCCCAAATAGCGATACCCGAACAGCAAGGCCACATGCCTCGCGACGTGCACGTTCAGATCGCCACCGAGGTTGTACTGCGTGAAACCGAGCGGCTGCACGGTTCCGCTCAAGTGCTGAATACTCATACCTCCGGAGAGCGTCGCGTCGATACGGCTCGAGGTCCCCACGCGCACGACTCCATTCACGCCGAAGGTTGACTGCGTGATCGACCCGGTCGTGTCTGGCCAGGGGGTCGAATTATTCACGGTCACCGGTATCGCCTGATTGTCCGGCGGAGGACGGCTGATGTAGTGCAGCGTCACGTCGTAAGGCCCGTTCGTCCCTTCCAGGTCTGGTGATCCGCGATCGAAGAGCAGCTGCAGACCGGCGTGGCGAGCGAAGAACAGGTTGACGCCCGCCTCGAAGCCGACGTTGGTGTGACCATCGAACGTGACGGTCTGCGAGGCATGGTCGCGCGGAGGCAGGTATCGCTCGCCGCGACAATGCGCAGGTCCAGACTCAAGACCAGGCACAGTCCCGGTGCCGACTCGAACAGCAGCCGAAAATCCGGGCCTGGCTGGATGCTCATTGAGCCCGGCATGTCGCTGGTTGCGTCTGGAGAAGCACCTCGGCAATGGGCTGCGGCGCCCCGATGTAGTAGCCCTGCGCACAATCGACGCCGATCGCATGGAGCACGGTTGCGGTGTTCTTCTCCGACACGAACTCCGCCACCGTTTTCTTCCCGAGGCCCCGCGCGATCGTCACGATGGCTTCGACCACGAGCCGATCGATGGGGTTCGAGACGAGGTCGCGAATGAATCCACCATCGATCTTGATGTAGTCGAACGGGAAGTTCTTGAGGTAGAAGAACGAGCCGAACCCCGCGCCGAAGTCATCGAGGGCGAACTGGCAGCCGCGACTGCGCAATCGGGTCGCGAAGAGCTGCGCCTGTTCGAAATTGCCGACCGCCGCCGTCTCGGTGAGCTCGAAGATCAGCTGTGCGGGATCGATCGCCGTTTCGTCCAACGCGGTTTCGATGACCGCCGCGAATTGCGGATCGCCGATGGACTTTCCCGAGAGATTGACGCTCAGCGTGAGCCGGCGCCCCGTGCGTGCGTGCTCGGCGATCAACCGAATCGCGCGTCGCACGACCCAGGTGTCCACCGCCTGGATCAAGCCGAAGCGCTCGGCCACATACAGGAACGCGTTGGGCAGGAGCGGCTCGCCGCCTCCCTCGCCCGGGAGCCGGACGAGGAGTTCGTAGGTGTGGCAATCGCTCGTCGCGAGATCGAGGATCGGCTGACCGTAGAGCAGGAGGCCATCTTCTTCCAGCACATGACGGATGCGGTCGGCCTCGATCAATCGCGCTGACGCACGCTCGCGGCCACCCGTGGCAGGCCGGTAGACGGCGAAGCGATTCCGACCGGCCGCCTTGGCTTCGTACATCGCCAGGTCCGCGTAGGCCAGTACCTCGATGTCGGTCAGACCCTCCGAGGTGGCCACGCCCACGCTGGCGGTGACAACGATCGACTGGTGGGCGCTTGCGGCCATTCGCCGGCTCAGGGTCTTGACAATCCCGCCCGCCACGATGGCGGCATCGTCCAGAGATGTCTGGGGCAGGAGGAGCGCGAATTCATCGCCGCCCAGCCGGGCGAGCACGTCCGCCTGGCGCGCGCGACGCTTCAGCAGACCGGCCACGCCCTTCAGGAGATCGTCGCCGGCCCGGTGGCCGAGACTGTCGTTGATGTCCTTGAAGTGGTCGAGATCGACGAGCAGCACGGCTCCCGGAGTGCCGTACCGTGCCGCCCGTTCCACTTCCCGCGCCAGCTCGCGCTCGAACCATCTCCGGTTGTACAGACCCGGTCAGGAAATCGTGATCAACGAGATACTCGAGCTGTCGGGATCGCTCCGTGCGCTCGGAGATATCCAGAACCTGTTTGATGAGATGGTGCGGGCGGCCTTTCCCATCGCGAACGAGAGACACGGTGAGCAGCCCCCAGATGTAGTGGCCCCACGGGTGGCCGTACCGCTGCTCGACCTGGTAGCTGGGAATCTGGCCCGCGAGGAGCCGGGCGTGGTCGTCCGCCGCGGCATCACGATCCTCGGGATGGGTGATCGCATCGAGCGTCGTGGCCTTCAGCGCGGCCTCGGAATATCCGGTGATCCGGCACAGTGCGTCGTTGACCTGCAGCCAACGGCCGTTCATGTCCACGAGCGCCATGCCAATCGGGGCATTGGCGAACCCGCTCTCGAACCGCTCGCGCACCTCGCGAAGCTCGTGCTCGATCTTCCTCAGCTCAAGCTCCGCCCTGTCGCGCGCGGCGATCATCTGATACAGCGCGACCTGGAGCGTCGCGACCGTCTGCGTGTTTTCGAGACGGAGAGGAACCGACTGTTCGGTTTCAGCCACGTTGCGCTCCAGGCGCGGCGCCCGGCGGGAAGCACTGTGGCGGGGCCGGGCGTCTGGCCATGGCAGCTGGGTGGTCGTCCAAGAGGGCCGTCATGAGGGTGTCGTTGACCTTGAGGCTGCCGCGGTACTCGATCAAGCCCAGCTTCTTGAACTTGTTCATGAAGAAGTTCACGCGCGATCGCGTGGTGCCGACCATTTGGGCAAGTGTCTGTTGAGAGATTCTGGAATGCACACGAGGCATCCTTCCAGACGTGTCGTGTGCCAACAGCAGGAGCGTACGGGCGAGCCGCTTCTCGGTGCAATTGAACAACTGATCGACGAGGTCTTGTTCGATGCGGAGGTTTCGGGCCAGCATGTACGTGATGAAGCGGGTCGAGAAGGCGTGCTGCTCGTGGAGCAGGCGAATCATCTGGGGCTTCGGAATCGTCAGTACCGTGGTTGCCGTCATCGCCGTGGCGCTCTCCCGGCGAACGGCACGACCCGTCAGCGCACTCTCGCCGAAAAAATCGCCCGACCTGAGCATCGCGACGACGGCTTCGTTGCCGCTGCCGGACACGACCGAAAGCTTGACGGTGCCTTTCTGAACGTACTCGACGCTGTCAGATACTTCGCCTTGGGAATAGATCCGTTCGGCACATCGGTAGGTCGCGATGGCTGTTTCCGCGCCACCGTAACGGAGAAACGCCTCAGCGTCAAAGGCAGGCTCCGGCTCCACGTTTCGCAGCGTCGAAGGCATGGCTCAAACCGACGTCGCGCGATGCGCGGCAATCCAGTAATGGCTGACCGAGCCAGGGTCGTCGGTCTCGACGGCACGTTTAGCGAGGGAAACCAGGACGAGCATGGGCACCCTCCGCGAAACAGGAATCGGCCGTGATCAGAACCTCTCGGCTGCACTCACGCGAGCGTAATTCAGCCGATAGCAGAGCCAATTGCGCCAGAGCCTAGGAGCGTAGAAGAGCCTCAGAGGCGTGCGCAATACAGTAGATTCCGTATGTCTCGTGACGCAGTCGCCGCAGCTCAGCAGTCAGACGTCATCTGCGGTCTCGGCAGGGGCAGTGGCAAGTCCTGAACTCGAGCTCCGGCAAGCCGACGACCCTGGCCACTCTCCCAGTAGCCGACCAGACTCTCGCTGCCCCCGGCGACTACGACGGTGATGGAAAGACGGACGTGGCGACGTACTCTCCAGGAACCGGCCGTTGGCAAGTACCTCAAGTCGAGCGCGGACTTCCAGACCGGGTTGACGCTCACGTGGGGTTCTCCATCGGAAATCGTCGTGCCCGGAGAACCCAGGTGACATCCCGGTACCGGGGGGACTACGACGGGGATGGCGTGTCCCACGTGGCGGTATTTCAGCCGTCGAGCGGCAGGTGGCTGGCGCGGCTGTCGAGCCTGTCGCTGAAGGCGACGACTCTCGCGAGCTTGAGCGCCGGCAATGGTGTCTCCGTGCCTGGAGATTACGACGGAGACGGCCAGCTCGACG
This sequence comes from uncultured Acidobacteriota bacterium, assembly GCA_963712905.1. Classification (GTDB taxonomy): domain Bacteria; phylum Acidobacteriota; class Vicinamibacteria; order Vicinamibacterales; family CAVVIG01; genus CAVQJU01. The sequence goes on from CAVQJU010000009.1 coordinate 284,851, forward strand.
TCGCAGTGTTCCTCGATGTGGATGGCAGATCCTGTACTCGCACGTGGAGCGGTCACAACGACTTCGCTTGCTCCATCAGCACCACCGCGCGTGACGAGCACTTCTCCCACGACAAGTGCTCCTCAACGTACTGACGTCCGGCCGCAGCGAGGGACGCTGCGTGCTCAGGCCACGCGAACAGATCCAGGCATGCCGCTGCAAAGGACTCGGCCGTGTCCGCGATCCGGACATGCTGCCCGTTAACGAGGCCGAGGCCTTCTGCCCCAGCCGATGTCGATACAAGCGGCCGCTGGAAAGCCAATGCCTCAACAGTCTTGATGCGGGTGCCCCCACCGAGTCTCATAGGCACGACCACAACTCGCGCCTGCTCGTAGAGCGGACCGACAGCCTCCGGGTCGGAAACGACGCTGCACCCATCGACGCCCGAGAGTCGAGCCGTCAGCGTGTGTGCGGAACGTCCAGCCACACAAAGCGTTGTGGACGGTCGCTGCGCGCGGATTTTAGGAAGCACACTGTCGACGAACCACTCGACGGCATCCACATTCGGCCAGTATCCCATTGAACCAAGGAAGAGCAGGTCCACGGTCGGAGCCGGGTTAACACGTGGTCGAGGAGGTACCACAGTGCCGTTTGGCAGCGCGTGCACCGGCGATGGATGGGCGAAAAGGTGCCGATCCTCATCTTTACAAACGAGCACCGCCGGATAGCGGAAGGTGAGGCTCCACTCATAAACGCGGATCTTCACTAATTCGGCCTGATCGATGGGTCGGGACTTGTATCGACCAAGGCTACGGACGTGCCTCCCGAAGGACTGGGACTCAACGTCATCAACGTCCACGATCGTGGCTCTGATTCCGGCCGCACGCGCCGCGCTCGCCAAATATGCTCGCTCGACCCACACGCAGTCGAACGGCCCGTGCGCCTGAAGGATCGAATCTGGGCGATCAGGTCTGGATCGCGCCACTCCTGAACGTACGCGGGCCGCGGAGACCGGACGAGGTCAGCGAGCCGGGTGATCGGGTCGAGACCTACTCGGCTGTGACCTACGCGCCTTCGATGAGCCGTCAGGCGCATGGCGCGCTGACACGGCTCGCTCAGAGCAAGAGCGTCTTGTTCGTCTGAACCGGACGAGACGAACGCCAGGACAACCTCATGAGCACTGGACAGGGCCGTCAAGTGGTGGTGCAGTCGTTGAGGCCTCCATTCGCGGCGGCGTTGGGCGGTTGAGAGCAGAGGAAGAGGACCCGCATCAAGGTCTTCAGGCTAGTTCATTCGGCACGCCGTTGCCAGACAGAGGCGGAACGTGAGCTGTTGAGCGAGCCGGAAGTGACGCGCGGGAAAGCCGTGCGTGGCGCTGGCCTCGCGGTTCGTGGGGGCATTGCCCAGAACAGACAAGTTGAGCTCTAACTTCTCGTTACCGCGGAGCTCGACCCGAGACGGATTCGCCTTCAGCGACCGGGCTCGGCCTGGAGCGTCACCGTTACCCGTGTGAGCTCCTCCGCCCGCACGTTCACCCCGGCCGTCCAACGCTGGTATCCCTCGTGATCAATCCAAATCGCATGCGACCCCGCCCGCAACCGTCGCAAGACGAGCGGCGTTTCTCCAACGCGCTCGCGGTCGATGTGCACGTCTGCCTTGTTGGGAGTCGAGCGTATCAAGAGAGTCCCAACGAATTCGGTAGCTCGTCGCGTCGCTGGCGTCTCGAAGTCAACAGAGGCCGCCTGTCGAGTACTCGTCAGGCTCCGCACCGTCGTTGCGGAGTCGAACGAACCTTCAGACGAAGTCGTCGCCGAAGTGTCGCTCGGCAGATCGGGCACAGCAGTCGACGGAACGGGTGCCGTGACGACCGACGGGCCGATTAGGTCGGCTGTTCTCCAGACGGAATGGAGTACGAACGCGCTCATGAGAGCCAGAACGGTGAAAACCGCCGCGACCACGACATGTTTGATCGGCCCGATGGCTTTCGGAACCCGAAGGTCTGCCATCGCTTCGGCCACGTGCATACTCAGCGAGCTGCGCCGCACTGCGACCCGCCCCTGCTGACGGTTGACGGCATCGGAGTTGGCTCTCACCTCGTGGGTCAAGGCGTTCAGCGCGTCAAACCGTTTCTCTATCTCCCGACGCACATCTTCAAGGTCGCCGAGTGGGCCAAGCCGCGACTCGATTGCCCCAAGTCTCAGCTCTACGGTCGCGCCGCGCTCGAGCGCGGCGCGCGCGGTTTCCTGAACCCTGCTGAATTCGGCCCCAATCTGGGTGACACGCGCGCTCAGCGAGTCCACCTCGCTCCTCAGTGCACTGGCCGCTGCCACGGAGTCCTTGATAACGTGGGTCTCTTTGAGCTCTTCGCGCGGGACTTCCAAAGCAATCGGCTCGATTGTTGAGCCTTCCGAACCGACCTGGGCCACGAGGAGACGCTTCTGCTCCGCGGTGTCGCCAGAGACGTGCTCCCCATCGTCTGCGAATTCCACAACGGTGGCGTCGGACTCCGGACGGAAGTACAAGAGCGGGTCGTCCATCGACTCAACGACGGTCGGCGGACCGAAGTACGAAAGCGGGTCGTCCTTCGACTCATTCATCAGGTCAGCTATTACGCCCGAGGCAGCTTGTCCAGGCGAGCGGCTCGAGAAGCCAGGCTCGGGCTCCACGATTCGCAGCATCGAATGCATGGCTCAGGCCGAATTCGCGCGATGCGCGGCACTACGAGCGTAGAAGAGCCTCAGAGGCGTGGGCAAGACAGTAGATTCCCTATGTCTCATGACTGGCCGAGGGCGCCGGAGGTCGTTGTTCGAACATTATGGACGTCTTGTGACGCTGCGATTGCCGTCGTCAGTTCGACGGGACCAACGGGCTTCGAGACGTGCGCCTGGAACGACGAAGCCAGGATGCCGAATCCGACCCAGTAGTGAAGAGGCTGGCAATGCGTTTGCAGCCGGCTGTCTCCCAGTGTCATTCAGCACAGGCTCATTCCGACGTGCCACGGTGTTCGCGAGTGCCTCGCGACATAAGACGCGGCTCCCATGAGTTCGCTCGCTGACCGTCGCGCGGGCGTCCGGTCCGAAGTTGATCGGCCGCTTGCGAGGCACTCTCGAAATCGCGCAGCCTGCCCTCGTCGTGAACATCAGTTCCACCGGGGCACTCATCGAAACCTCGATGCCGGCGCCCGTCGGGTCGCTCCGTTCCCTGCAACTGACGGTCGAGGGCCGGCCGGTGCGAATCGAGACCTGCGTGCGCTGTCTGACGCGGATCGGTCAGGAGCCCCAGGCGCTCTACGCGATCGGTGTCGAGTTTGTGTCGCCGTCGGAGAGTGTGACCACCCTGGTGGCCAGCCTGATCGCCGAAGCCCAGATGGATTGACGCGATTCGGATTCTGGTTTTCCCGGATTTCCGTCCTGCGAATTCGGCGCTTCCAGACCGTAGTCTTCCTCCCGGCGACATTCCCAGACGTCCTGAGCGCCCCAACCTTCTCTCTACATGGGTCTTAGATAGCCAGACAAAGGCCAACCTGATCGTGGCGACTTTGTTGCAGTTTCGGTTGACATGCAGGAACGTCGACGTGCAGTGAGGACGGAGCTCCACCGGCAACCGGCGACGTGGCCGAGTACGGTTGATGTGCAGGTGATCGATATCAGCGTGGTGGGCGTACTTCTTCGCGCAAGCCAGCCCATCGACGCCGGCACGCGCGGTTGCCTACGCCTGAACCTGTCGGGCGCGCCGCTCGCGGCAGACATCGACGTGCGCCGCGTGTTTCCGTTTGTGGAGCGCGGGAGCGAAACGGGTTACGGCGCCGGCGCCACGTTCGTGGCGATCACGCCGGCGCACCGTCAACTGCTCGAACGTTTCGGGACGACATAGCGATATGAGAGACATGGTCGAAGCTGGGGCTCAACTCAGCAGTTTCAACACGCGGCTGAAGACGGACGTGCAATTGATCGGGCAGAGTGCCGCGATGGTCGGGCTCCGGCAGGAAATCGACCGCGTGGCGCGATCCGACGCGAAGGTGCTGATTACAGGCGAGAGCGGTGTGGGAAAGGAAATCGTCGCCCGCTCCATCCACCTTCGCGGGCCCCGCGCTTCGGACGTGTTCACGCCGGTCAATTGCGCGGGTATCCCCGAGACGCTCCTCGAATCCGAGCTCTTCGGCCACGTCAAAGGGAGCTTCACGGGTGCGTATCGCGACAAGCCCGGCAAGCTCGAATCAGCCCACATGGGGACGGCATTTCTCGACGAAATCGGCGAGATGACGCTGCGCATGCAGGGGTTGCTCCTTCGGTTCCTGGAAACCGGCGAGTTCCAGAAGGTGGGCGCCGATGGCGCCGCCAGGTCACGTCGACGTCAGGGTGATAGCGGCCACGAACCGTGACCTTGGCGGGATGATCGGGCAGGGGACGTTCCGCAAGGATCTGTTCTACCGGCTGAACGTCATTCATCTGAACGTCCCGCCGCTGCGCGAGCGGCCGGACGACATCCCGGCGCTCGTCGACCATTTTCGCGCGCAGTTCGCCGCGAACAACCGGTTGCCGATCGCGCGCGTCTCGCCGGCCGCGATGAAGGCGCTCACCGACTACTCGTGGCCGGGGAACGTCCGCGAACTCGAGAACGTCCTCGAGCGCATGATCGTGACGGCGCAGGGCACCGTCATCGATGTCGAGCATCTGTCGTGGGAGATCACGGCGCAGGATTCCATCTCGCTGAGGCCGAAGCGCGAACGGCGGCGAACGGTCACCGACGACCTGTACAAGAGGATGCTCGAACAGCGCGAGTCGTTCTGGACCACGGTGTACCCGCGCTTCATCGAGCGCGAGATCACCCGCGCCAACGTGCGCGACGTCGTCCGCCGGGGGCTCGAAGAGGCTCATGGCAACTACAAGGTCGTGTCGCGACTCTTCAACATGGAATCACGCGACTACAAACGGTTTCTTAATTTCCTGAGAAAGCATGACTTACAGATTCCGTTCAAGGAATATCGCTAACCTCACGCTGGCGCTGTGGCTGGTTGCCGGTCTGGTGTCGACGCGCGCGGCCGCGCAGCAGCCGCCGGCCGCTGCGCCCCCGGCCGATGCTGTCGCGGCGACAGGCGGCGCCGCGGCCGCGGCGGCGGTTCCCGCCGACTACGTCATCGGTCCCGAGGACGTGCTGTCGGTCGTGTACTGGCGCGACAAGGACATGACGGGCGACGTTGCGGTCCGGTCCGACGGCAAGATCTCGCTGCCGCTCCTCAACGACGTGCAGGCGGCCGGCCTGACGCCGATACAGCTGCGCGACCACCTGATTGAGGCCTCGAAGGAGTACTTCGAAGAGCCGAGCGTCTCGGTTGGGGTGAAGCTGATGAACAGCCGGAAGGTGTTCATCACGGGCGAAGTGTTCAAGCCCGGCCCGTATCCGCTGGTGGGTCCGACCACGGTGCTGGAGCTTATTTCGATTGCGGGCGGCCTGAAGGACTACGCCGACCGGAAGAACATCCTGATTGTGCGGACCGAGAACGGGCGTCCGACGAGCTACGTGTTCAATTACAAGGATGTCGTCTCGCGCAAGAACCTCGGGCAGAACATCGAGCTCAAACCCCGCGATACCGTCATTGTTCCGTAAACCCTTCGCGGCGGGGTCTGTTTCACTCGTGATGTGGCTGGGCGCCGCCTCGCCGGCGCTCGCGCAACGCGCGAACGGTCCGTACGCGGGCGCATTTGGCGCCCAGCATGACGAGAATCTCAGTCGGGGCCTCGACCTGAGCGGTGCGTTCCTGGGCGCCTACGATCAGGATGTCTACCCCAAGGTGCCGTCCTCGGAGGTGCTCGATCCGCGGCTCAAGGTCAGCGGCCCATCGGGCGGCGTCGCCGGAACGCTCTCGTACAACGGCCGGGGCGACCGCACGCAGTTCGCGCTGACCGGCGCCGCGGCGGCGCGTGGATACGCCTCCAGTCCTGACCTCACGACCGCGGCATACCAGGTGGCTTCGTCATTGAGCACACCGGTGGCGTCCAGGCTGGTTCTGAATGCCAGCGGCGCCGTCCAGTACTCACCGTTCTTCCAGTTTGCGCCGTTCCTCGACGCCGGCAGCGGCACGGTGGGACCGATCGGGCCCGGCTTCGGGTACGCGACAGTCGCCGAGCCCAACATCGGGCTGGGCGCGGCGATCGGTGTGACGGGCAACCTGTCGAAGCAGACCAGCGTGTTCGCGACGGCCGACGGCCGCGATTGGCGGATGCCCGATGCGCCGGAGAACAACCTGCAGACCTGGGGCGGTAGCGTCGGCCTCCGGCATCGCCTGAGCCGGGCCCTTGGACTGCACCTCCAGTACGGCCGCGAACAGAACGAGTACGCGTTCGCCGCCGGGGCGCCCCTCGTGAATCAGACGATTGACGCGGGCGTCGACTACGGCGACACGCTGTCGTTTGCGCGACGTACGGCGCTCTCGTTTTCGACGTCGACGTCCGCGATACGTTACGTCGGCGAGACGCATTACCGCGTGAACGGCTCGGCGCGGCTCACCCGTGGCTTCGAGCGCACGTGGAGCTCCTGGGTGGGCTACAACCGCGACACGGAGTTCACAGTCGGATTCCGCGCGCCCTTGCTCACCGATTCGATCGATGCGGGCCTGGCGGGTCAGCTCTCGTGGCGCGCCAGGTGGTCAACGGGCGTCGGGTATACGAACGGGACGGTCGGATTCGGATCGGATCGGTTCCACGCCTACAGCGCCACGTCGCGGCTCGATCTCGCGCTCACGCGCACGCTCGCGGTGTTCGGCCAGTACGGCCATTACCACTATGAGGTGCCGCCGGGTTCGAGCACGCTGAATCTCGTGCCGCGCTTCTCACGCCGGACCGCCATGATCGGCTTGAGCGTATCCCTGCCCCTCGTCCACGATGTTCGCGCTCCGAAGGAGCCCTGATCGCCATGATTCCAGGCAAACAATACACGCCGGAAGTACTGCTGCAGATCGTGTGGCGGCACAAGTGGCGGATCGTCCTGCCCTTCCTCGTCATCGCGCCGGCCGCCTCCCTTGTTACGTACCGTCTGCCGAACCTCTACCGGTCAGACACGCTGATCCTCGTCGTGCCGCAGCGCGTGCCCGAGAGCTACGTGCGCTCCACCGTGACCACGCGGATCGAAGATCGGCTTCAGTCGATCAGCCAGCAGATTCTCAGTCGGACGCGGCTGGAGCGGATCATCCAGGACTTCAACCTGTACGCCGATCGTCGCAAGACCGACCTCATGGAGGACGTCGTCGGTGGGATGCGGAAGGACATCGACCTCGCGATCGTGAAGGGCGACGCCTTCCGCGTCAGCTACACCGCCAGCGATCCGCGCATCGCGATGCGCGTCACGGAACGGCTCGCCTCGTTCTTCATCGACGAAAGCCTGCGCGACCGCGAGGCGCTGGCCGAAGGGACGAACCAGTTCCTCGAGTCGCAGCTCGAGGAAGCCCGTCACAGGTTGATCGAGAACGAGAAGCGGCTCGAGGAGTACAGGCGCAAGAACAACGGGCAGCTGCCGACGCAGAGCGATGCGAACATGCAGGGGGTCCACAACTCGGAGATGCAGCTGCAGGCGCTGCTGGACTCGCTGAATCGCGATCGCGATCGGCGGCAGGGGCTCGAGCGTCTGGTCGCCGACAACTCGGTGCCTGAGACACTGGATACCCTCGGCATCCGGCCGGCGAGCCCGGACGATCCGGCCGCCGGAAACGCCCCCGAGCAGCTCCGGATCGCCCAGCTGAACCTGCAGGCGCTGCTCGGCCGGCTCAAGCCTAAGCACCCCGAGGTCCTGCGGCTGAAGCGCGCGATTGCCGAGCTGCAGCGGCGTGTGGACACGGAGAGCGGGGAGCGATCGCTCTCGGCTGATCCGCCGGCGAGCGCTGCGGAGAAGGTCCGTCGATCTCGTCTCGAAGAGGCGAAGGCGGAGACGGCCACTCTCGACCGCGCGATCGCGTCCAAGACCGCGGAAGAAGAGCGCCTCCGTGCCGTGCTGGCCGAATACCAGCGGCGCCTCGAGGCGGCGCCGACGCGGGAGTCGGAGCTCACGGAGCTGACGCGCGACTACAGCACCATCCAGCAGTCCTATCAGACGCTGCTCGCGAAGAAGCAGGAGTCGCAGATCTCCGCCAACCTCGAGCGGCGACAGATCGGCGAGCAGTTCAAGGTCCTCGACCCGGCCCGGTTGCCCGAAAAGCCCGCGAGCCCGGATCGGCCGAAGCTGTATCTGCTCGGTCTGGCCATCGCGCTGGCGGCCGGGATCGCGTTGGCGGGCGGCAGCGAATACCTCGACCGCTCGGTGCGCTCTGAAGAGGACGTGCGGCTCGTGCTGAACTTACCCGTGATCGCGACGTTCCCGAACATTCGGCGGCCATCGCGCGCGAAGCGGCGCCACCCGGCGTCCGCTTCGGTCGGCGCCGCAGCCGCGCTGCTCATCGGCGTGGCCACCCTGGCGTGGAGACTGTTGAGATAGCGATGTACGAGCAGTATTACGGCCTGCGAGAGCGGCCGTTCGACCTGTCGCCGGACCCGCGCTTCCTCTTCCTCTCGAAGGGCCATCGCGAGGCCCTGATGCACCTGGGCTACGGCCTGACCGGCCGCTCCGGCGTCACGGTGCTGTTCGGAGAAGCCGGCACCGGGAAGACAACGCTCGTGCGGGCGGCGTTGCAGGCCGCCAGCGGCCACAACGCGACGATCGTGCATTTGTCCAACCCCACGCTGACGCGGCAGGAGTTCTACGAGTACATCGCATCGGGGTTCGGCTTCGGACCTGACGCGACAACCTCGAAGAGCGCGTTCCTTCGCGAGCTCGAACGAGCGCTCGTCTCGCGGGCGGCGGGCGGCGGCGTTCTGGCGCTCGTCGTGGACGAGGCGCAAAGCCTGCCGCACGAGCTGCTCGAGGAAGTCCGGCTGTTGACCAATACCGAGTCGAACGGCCGGTCCGTGGCCGTCGCACTCGTCGGCCAGCCCGAGCTGGCCGGACGACTCGATGAACCGCAACTGCGGCAGTTGAAGCAGCGCGTCGCGCTCCGGTGCGAGCTGCCGCCGCTCGTTCTGCGCGATACGGCGGCGTACATCGCCGCGCGCGTGCGCGTGGCCGGCGGGAATGCGGACGCGCTCTTCACGCGCGACGCTGTCACCGCCATTCACGAACATTCGTGCGGCATCCCGAGAGTGACCAGCGTCATCTGCGACAACGCGCTTGTCTCCGGCCTCGCCGCCGGCGAGAAGCCGATCAACCGCGATCTGATCCTCGAGGTGTGCCGCGACTTTGCGATCGGTCGGCCAGCGCCGGCACAGGGAGGCCGGGGATCGGCGCCGCCCGCCCCCCGGGCTGAGGCGATCGCCGATCCCCGGCCGCTCTTCAGCGGCTTGAGCCGGCCGCGTCGGTTTTCCTTCTTCTGAGGACGCGTTGAAATGACCCGACTGGTTGATGCGCTCGATCGTTCGCGCCTGGTGCCGCCGGCGACCAACCCGGCAACCATGCCGGCTGTGAAGAGTGGCGACGAGGTGCTGCAAACCTGGTACTTCGACGCCGACGATGTTCGCCCGGCGCCACCGCCCCTCGCGGCCCCGGCATCTGACGCGGTCGCGACCTGCCGGTTCCCGGCCCACCTGATGGACAAGATTGTCCTGGGCGATCAGGCCGACACCGGGCTGGTGGAGCAGTGTCGGCGCGTGGCGGCCGTGCTGCACCACGCCCAGAGGCAGCGCGGCGTCCGCAGCGTGATGATCGGCAGCGCCGTGGCGGCCGAAGGAAAGACACTGACCGCGACGAACCTCGCGTTGACGCTGAGTCACTCCTTCGATCGACGCGTGCTGTTGATAGACGCGGATCTGCGCCGCCCGAGCGTGCACGAGATGTTCGGCCTGCAGAACGATCATGGCCTGGTCGACAACCTGCGGCTTCCGAGCGGCGGCCGGCTGCCGGTTCAAAACGTCTCGCGCAACCTCTGGGTGCTGACGGCGGGGCAGCCGACCTCCGACCCGATGAGCGCTCTCGTGTCCGACACGATGAAGCAGCTGCTGGCCGATGCGATGGAGCAGTTCGACTGGGTGATCGTCGACACGCCGCCCGTCGCCCTGATACCCGACGCCAATCTGCTGGCCGGCATGATCGACAAGGCGCTGCTCGTCATCAGCGCGAGCACGACTCCGTACCCGCTCGTGAAGCGAGCGGCGGCCGCGATCGGCGCCGAGAGGATTCTGGGCGTCATTCTGAACCGCGACGAGCGCGGTGTGCTCGCGCACGAGTACGGCCACTACTACGGTGATTACGATCGCGCGCCGCGACAGGCCCCGGCGCCCAGGAAGCGGTTCGGGCTGCGCTCGCGCTGAGTGATGGTGATGGTACGCGATTCATGGTAACGCGCACATGGCGAACAGTGGTGCTGCTGGCGGGCGAGACGGGCGTGTTGGCGTTCGCCGTTGCGCTCGGCAGCTACCTGCGCCTGCAGGACGGCGCCTGGACCCTCCAGGCCGACGCCGACGGCATTCTTCGCGTCCTGCTGATCGTCGTCGTCTGTCAGGTGTGCCTGCACTACGCTGATCTGTACGACCTGCGGACGATCGTCGACACGCGCGATCTCCTGGTGCGGCTGCTTCAGGCTCTTGGCGCGACGTCGTTGATCCTCGCGGTGATCTATTTCTGGCTGCCTGACTGGGTGATCGGTCGCGGTGTCTTTCTGTACGCCGCGGTGCTCATCATCTCGCTGATCCTCGCCTGGCGGCTCGTCTTCACCTGGTTGACCAAGCACGTCGCGCCGCGCGAGCGATTGCTGCTCGTCGGCACGAACCCCGCAAGCGTTGCGCTGGCGCGCGAGCTGTTCGAACGGCGGCAGGAGCTGGGCGTCGAAATCGTCGGGTTCGTGGATCCCGATCCGTCACGGGTCGGCGCCCCGGTGATCAACCCCGGCGTCATCGGGACGATCGACGATATCCCGTCGCTCGTTCAGCGACACAACGTTGACCGCGTCGTGGTGAGCCTGAGCGAGGCCCGCGGCCGGTTGCCGATGGATCGGCTGCTCGATATCCGCCTGCAGAACGGCGTCAACTTCGATCATCTGGCATCCGTCTACGAGGAATACACCGGCAAGATCGCCGTTGAGAACCTCCGCCCGAGCTGGTTCATCTTCGCCGACGGCTTCCGCAAGACGCGCGTATCGACGGCCGTCAAGCGAGCGTTCGACGTGGTGCTGTCGCTGGCCGCTCTGGTGGTGGGCTTGCCGGTGATGGCGGTCGTCGCACTGCTCGTGAAGGTGACGTCGCGTGGGCCGGTGCTCTACCACCAGGAGCGCGTCGGTCTCAACGGCCGCACGTTCCCGGTTCATAAGTTCCGCTCGATGTGGCTGGACGCCGAGGCGGCGAGCGGGCCGGTGTGGAGCGCGAAACACGATTCGCGCGTGACGCCGATCGGCCGCTTTCTGCGACGGGCGCGTCTCGACGAGCTGCCGCAGCTGTGGAACGTGCTGGGCGGTGACATGAGCTTCGTCGGCCCCAGGCCCGAGCGTCCGAATTTTGTCGAAGAGCTCACCGCGAAGATTCCTTTCTATGGCCAGCGTCACGTCCTGAAGCCGGGACTGACAGGCTGGGCGCAGGTCCGCTACACGTATGGCGCCAGCGTCGAGGATGCGATCGAGAAGCTCCAGTACGACCTGTACTACATCAAGAACCTGTCGTTCTCGCTCGACCTCGTCATCGTGCTCGAGACGGTCAAGACCGTCCTCCTGCGCCGCGGTGCGCAATGACCATACGCGCACCAGCGGGCGGCGAGATCGTCAACGCCATGAGCGTCGACGTCGAAGACTACTTTCAGGTCTCGGCCTTCGACCGCGTCGTGTCGCGCGCCGGCTGGGACGGCTTCGAGAGCCGCGTCGTGTCGAACACGCAGCGGGTGCTGGATCTCTTCGAACGCGCAGGCGTGCGTTCGACCTTCTTCGTGCTCGGGTGGGTGGCTGAGCGATTTCCCGCGCTCGTCCGTGAGATCGCCGGGGCGGGCCACGAAATCGCGTCTCACGGTTACCACCATCAGCTCCTCTACACGTTGACGCCGGCCCAGTTTCGTGAGGACGTGCGCGTCTCGAAGACCATCCTCGAGCAGGCCTCCGGCTCGCCCGTGCTCGGATTCCGTGCGCCGAGCTATTCGATTATCGAATCCAGCCTGTGGGCGCTCGACATTCTCGTCGAGGAAGGCTTCGTGTACGACGCGAGCATCTTCCCGATTCATCACGATCGCTACGGGATTCCGAACGCCCAACGCCATGCGCATGTGCTTCGCACGAAATCGGGGACGCTGATCGAAATGCCCGCGTCGACCGCGCGGTTGGGGGGTGTCAACCTGCCGATTGCCGGCGGGGGCTACTTCCGCCTGCTGCCCTATGCGTGGACGCGCTGGGGGATCGGCAGAGTGAATCGCCTGGAGCGGAAGCCGGTCGTGTTCTATGTGCATCCCTGGGAACTCGATCCGGGCCAGCCGCGATTCGCCGTCGGCAGGGCCAGCCGGATCCGGCACTACACGGGCCTCGACCGGACGCCCGGTCGGCTGCGGCGACTGCTCCGCGAGTTCCGATTCACGTCGGTCGCAGACGTCCTGAACCTCCACACGACCGAAGCGTCGGCACGGACGGCCTGAGATGGGCATTATCGATCCTGCCGTGTACCGCCCGGTCGGCCGGCGGCCCCTCGCCGTGGCCATCGCGGTCGATCGCGATGCCTCCGAGTGGGATCGCTTCGTGGCCCGCCATCCGGACGCAAGCGGGTACCACGTCTGGGCGTGGCGCGGCGTGTTCGCGCGGGCCTTCGGCCACGAATCAATCTACCTGGTGGCCCGCGACGGCGTCCGCATCGCCGGCGTGCTGCCACTCGTGTTCATCAACAGCCTCGTGTTCGGCTGCTCGCTGACGTCGTTGCCGTTCCTGAACTATGGAGGCATCGCGGCCGATTCGCCCTACGCAGCCGATCTGCTCGTGGCCGCCGCGACAGAAGTCGCGCGTGAGCGGCGCTGCCGTCACGTCGAGCTGCGGCATGTGGCCCGCCGGTGTCCCGCGCTTCCCTGCAAGGCGCATAAGGTCGCGATGCAGCTGCGGCTCGAAACGGGGATGTGGGATCGGCTCGATCGCAAAGTCCGCAACCAGATTCGGAAGGCGCAGAAGTCAGAGTTGACGAGCGAGCACGGCGGCGTCGAGCTGCTGGCCGATTTCTACCGCGTGTTCGCGCGCAACATGCGCGACCTCGGCACCCCGGTATACGGACGTCGGTTCTTTGAGGAGGTCTTGAAGACCTTCCCCGAGAGGACGCAGATTCATGTCGTCCGGTTGAAAGGGGTGCCGGTGGCAGCGGGAATCACCTATCGAACCGGCTGTGGCGTTGAAGTGCCCTGGGCCTCGTCGGTCCGCGATTACAGCGCGTTGTGTCCGAATCACCTGCTGTATTGGAGCGTCATCGAACGCGCGGTCGCCGACGGTTGCGACGTGCTCGATTTCGGACGCTCGACCCCGCACGAGGGGACGTACAAATTCAAAGAGCAGTGGGGCGCCAGGCCGGTGCCGCTGCATTGGGAGTATAGGCTGCTGCACGGTGCGGCGCTCCCGAACGCGAGTCCCACCAATCCCAAGTTTCAACTCGCGATCAAGGTGTGGAAGAAGCTGCCGGTGTCGATCGCGACGCGCGTCGGCCCGTCGATCGTGCGGGCGATCCCATGAGGCCAACGCGTCGTCGCACGCCGCTTGCCGTGCGCCCGGGCCTGGTGACGATCACCGACGTCGCGCAGGAATCGACCTGCCGCTGCGTGTCAGTCGCGGTGCACCTGACCGCCGTGGTGCCAACCGAGAAGGACGACCCAGAGCGTGGGACGCAACTCGTGCTGACGGGAGCGACGCCGCCTGTGATTGTCGGGCTGAAATCCACTTTCACGGGGTTGCGGCTGTGCGACTCGAACGGAGCGATGAGCGGGCACGAAATCGAAAGCGGCGGAATCGTGGGTGCTTGTGCCGGCGGCAACACGATTGCAGCCGACGTGCACGAGGCGCGCAGACTCTTGCCATCGACGGCGCTGCAGCTCAATGTGGTGACGCCGACAGGAAACAGCGAGCCGGACGAGGGCACACAGATCGACGAGACCGGCGCGGTGCCGCCGGAGACTGTTGGCGCAAACGTCAGGACGACCCGCTTGCCAAGGGGTGAGGTGGCCGACGGGGCTGGACAGATGATGGCGGGCGGCGCCGCAGGCGCCGGGGGAGTGTACGTGACGACCACTGACGTGCTGCACGACGTGCTGAACCGCAGGGCGTCGGTCGCCGTGCACGTGGCTGGCGTCGAGCCGACCGGGAAAAGCGAACCCGACGCAGGTGTGCACGATGCACTCACGGGTGCGGTGCCGCCGGAAACCGCCGGAGAGAAGGCGACGACCACCGGATTACGGGTCGTCGACGAGGCAACGGGCGTCGGGCACTGGATGACGGGCCGGGCGCTCGGCGTGCCGGACGTCAAGCCTGACACTTCGAACGACGGAAGGCTCATGGTGCCGGCGGAATCGTAGGCGCGGACGACGAAGTAGTACATGGTGCCGTCAGCGAGGCCGCTGACCTCCTGCGAGGTGTGGAGACCAGCGTTGACGCTATTGGTGTACACGCCGGATTGGGTCCCATAGGAGACCAGAAAGCCGGCGGCCGCGGATTCAGGGTCCCACGCAATCGTCAGACTGGCAGCCGCGGCGCTGTGTGCGAAGAGCAGCAGGATGAAACACGCGCAGCAGGTGAACGCACCCCGGAATCGGCCCATGATGCCGACACAGGGGGCAAGCAACGTACCGCGAGCTCTGCTCTGTGACGACACGATGGAAACGACTGAGATGAAGACACTTATCGGAGCATCGAGACTGCGATTGCCGCGCGCGGTCCGGTCGCCCACTTACGATTTCATCAGCGGGCATACCAGGCGAGAGGTGAACCAGAACGGGGACGAGCGCGTGCAGATCTGCGCGGACGCGTCGCCTCAGCTGTTTGTGATCGTGGACACCGAAGAGGAGTTCGACTGGAACGCGCCGAATTCTCGGACCAACACCAGCGTGCTCGCGATGCGGCACATCGACCGGCTCCAGAACGTGTTGTCGACCCGTCAGATCGTCCCGACCTACGTCGTCGATTTTCCGATCGCCAGCCAGGCCGACGGCTTTGCGCCGCTCAAGGAGTTCGCCGACCAGGGCCGTGCGCGCGTTGGCGCGCACCTGCACCCGTGGGTGAATCCGCCGCTGTCAGAGGAACTCACCACACGCAATAGCTTCGGGTGCTGCCTGGGCGCAGCGCTCGAGACCGAAAAGATACGGGTGCTGTCGCACCAAATCGCCGAATCGTTCGGCCGCCTCCCGACGGTTTACAAGGCTGGCCGGTACGGGTTCGGGCCGACGACGGCGTCGGCGTTGGAGGCGTTGGGCTTCACGATTGACGTCAGCGTCAACCCCCGCATGACCTACGCGTCTGAGGGGGGACCCTCGTTCGAGGCGTTCGACACCACGCCGTTCTTCTTTGGGTCCAAGCGGCGCCTGCTCGAGATCCCGTGCTCGACTGATTACACAGGCGTCGCGGGGTCAATGGCGCCGCGGCTGCACCGGATGGCTTCTCATCCATCGCTTGAACGGACGCGGATCGTCGGCATCCTGTCCCGCCTTCGCGTGGTCAACAGGATCATGTTGTCGCCGGAAGGGTCCACGCTCGAAGAAATGAAGGCGCTTACCCTGAGCTTGCTTCGAAGGGGCGTGCGAACCTTCTCGCTGACGATGCACAGTCCCTCGGTGGAGCCGGGCTGCACGCCTTACGTACGAACGACGGCGGAACTCGGTCAGTTCCTCGACCGGGTCCGCGCGTACTGCGACTTCTTCCTCGGCGAGCTGGGCGGTGTGGCCAGCACGCCTGAAGCTCTTCTGAAATCTCTCGCCTCTTGTCAGGAGCATCTCTCATGAAAGTGATCGGGCTCTCGCCGCTCGACAAGGATTCGACCGTCACCGTTGTCGAGGACGGGGAGATCACGTACGCCGCGGCCGAAGAACGTTTCACCCGCGTTAAGCTGCAGGACGGTTTTCCGTGGCGCGCGCTTGCCGACGCGCTGCAGGCCACCCGAACCGATCCAGCGGATGTTCAGTCCGTCGTGTATCCGTTTCTCGGGTGGCAGGAAGAGACCCGGCTTTTCGAGCGCAACCTCGCAAACGAGCGCGAGTTCCTCGACGATGCCGAGTCTCCTGAGACCAGCGCCGGGATTAAAGCCGCTCGCGAGCGGGTGCCCCACCGGACTGGCGAGATTCCAGGTCTCCGCGATCCCAACGAGCGGATGGACAAAGGGTTCGCGAAAACGCTGGCGTACAAGTTTCTTGCCAACGAAAGCGTGGTGTCGCGGAACGTGGCGAAGAGAGGCTCGACCCAATGGGGCCGCGACGCGTCGGCGTTTCACCGCAAATGGCATGAGGAGCTGGAATCGGCGCTGGACGATTTCGGTCTGACCCCTCGGCTCAAGCGTGTCGAGCATCACGCAAGCCATGCGGCGAACGCGTACTACACCAGCGGCTTCGACGAAGCGCTGATCGTCACGCTCGACGGCTACGGCTCTGGCTTGGCTGGTAGCATCGGTATCGGCCGCAATGGGGCAATCGAGCGCATCCACTGCCTGCAGTACCCGCATTCGCTCGGAACGTTTTACGAGTCGGTCACCTCGGCGCTTGGTTTCCAGCCGAGTCGGCACGAAGGGAAGATCGTGGGTCTCGCCGCCTATGGCGATCCCACCGTCCTCCGTGACGTGCTGTTGTCGCGATTCGCTCAGGAGGACGGGAACTTCCGGATTCTCGAAGTCAACAACGTGTACTTCTCGCGGCTGCTGGCTACCCAATTCCCGAAGATCGACGTGGCCGCAGCGTACCAACACGTACTCGAGCGCGTGGCCTGCAATTATGTGGGCCACTACATTCAGAAGACGGGGCTCAAGAACCTCGTGCTCTCGGGCGGCGTCGCCGCCAACGTCAAGCTGAATCAGCGGCTGAAGGAGCTGCCGGGCGTGCAGGGCATCTTCATCCACCCGAACATGGGTGACGGCGGCTGCGGCACGGGCGCGGCGCTCCTCGAGTTCGCCGGCAACGGCGCCGCAAACAAGCTGTCGAGGCCACTCGCGGACGTGTTCCTCGGTCCAGCGTTTACGCCGGACGAGATCGCCGACGCGCTCACGCGCGCTCAGCTTGCGTTCACGAAGTACACGCCGATCGAACCCAAAGTTGCTGCACTGATCGCGGCGGGGAAGGTCGTCGCGCGTTTCAACGGCCGGATGGAGTACGGGCCGCGCGCGCTTGGCAACCGCTCGATTCTGTACCACGCCAAAGAGCCGGCCGTGAACCAGTGGCTGAACCAGCGACTCGGCCGGACCGAGTTCATGCCGTTTGCGCCGGCCACGCTGTTCGAAAAGCGCCACCAGTGTTATCGCAACGTCGAGGGGGCAGAGCACGCCGCGTTGTTCATGACGCTGACCTTCGACTGCACCGAGTCGATGACGCGCGACTCGCCGGCCGCCGTGCATGTCGACGGTACGGCCAGACCGCAGCTCGTGAGCGCGACATCGAATCCGAGCTTCTACAAGATCCTCACGGAGTATCACCAGATCACGGGTATTCCGTCGCTCATCAATACCAGCTTCAACATGCACGAGGAACCGATCGTCTGTTCGCCCGACGATGCGATCCGGGCGTTCCTGCAGGGCAACCTCGACTACCTGGCCATCGGCGACTGTCTCGTCGCGCACCCGTCGGGACGTCAGTGAGTAGCACGCGATGAAGGTTCTGGGTATCAGCGGCAGGGAGCGCCACGCGGCGGCCGCCGTGTCGATTGACGGCGCCGTGATCGCGGCCGCGGCCGAGGAGAGCTTTGCCCGCGTGCGGCACATCGGCTACCGTCACATGGGCGGCTATCCGCTCTCGGCGATTGACGCGTGTCTTACGAGAGCCTCTCTGACCTGTGCCGAGATCGATCGCGTCATCGTCGTGGACGATGAACGGTCGCGAGAGGACGACCCGCGAGACGATTCATTGGCGGAGGCAAGCCGACTGTTCGCCGGCGCCGCTGACGAGACACTCGAGCGCGAACTGCGCACGCGTCCGCACGAGTCGGTCCTTCCCGCGCTCGCGGATGCGCGCCAGCTCGCCGCCGTGTGCCAGGACGAGGACTTGCTCGTGATCGTGCTGGGACCGGAAAGCGGCGAATCGGCGATCTTGGAACGTCGCGGCGCGCGACTGACTCTGCTGCCCGGTGCACACCGACTGTCCTGCGCGATACGGCGAATGGCCGATGCGCTCGGCTTCGGCGCGTCCCCCCGGTACGACGCGATCGAACATCTCGGGGCCCTCTGGGGTGGCGTGCCCTCGCTGGTATTCGAACGCGCGATGACGTGGGAGTCGGACCGGGGTTTCGTACTCAACGACGAGCTGTTCGACCGTGCGATTGCGCCGTTGCGCGGGAACGCGGCCACACTCGCAACGGACGCCGCGCTCAACGTCCGCCTGCAGCAGGACCGCCAGGCGCTCGCCGCCAGCTTCTGCGCGCGTGTGAGCGCGGCCGTGATCGACATGGCCGCGCAGATGGCGGCGCGCGCGGGAGTCGCGCGCGTCGGGCTGACGGGCAGCCTGCTGTCGAGCCGCGGGCTCGTGACCGGTCTTGCGAAGGCGCTCGGCGACGCGGCCGTCGTTGCGGCAGTGCCCGAGGCGGCCGGCCGAGCTGTCGGCGCCGCGCTCAACGGCGGCATGGCGCCGGCGGCGCTCCTGAGAAGTCTGGCGCTCGGCCCCGATTTCTCCGAGCAGGACATCAAGCTCGCCCTCGACAACTGCCGGCTCGATTACCTGTACGAACCGGACTGGTCGCGCCTGCTGGCCAGAATCTCGCGCATGCTGTCGCATGGGTCGGTGGTCGCCTGGTTTCAGGGACCGATGGGCTTCGGGCCGCGTTCCGCCGAGACACGCGGCATCCTGTGCGATCCCGCGAACCGGTACGCGCGCGAGAACATCAACCGTTTTCTCCGCCATGCGTCGATCGACGATCCGCTGCCGGTGTCGATGACCGCCACCGCGATGCGCGACTGTCTCGAGGCGCCGGGGGCCTCACCATTCGTCACGCTGCAGGCGCCCGTCAAGGGGGAGTGGCGCGATCGGCTGCGCGCCTCGGTCGATCAGCGCCAGGCGATTCCGGTGCAGATGGTGACCGAGGATCAATCGCCCGCGCTGTTCAAGCTGCTCGAAATGCATCGCGAGCGGAGCGGCGTGCCCGGGTTGATCAACACGCCGTTGTGCGGGATGAACGAGCCGGCCGCGTGCACGCCGCGTGACGCGGTACGGACCGTGTTCTCGTCCGCGATCGACGCGCTGGTCATCGGACGCTTCCTGTTGATGAAGGACTACTGGCTGTTGCGGAGCACCGTTGACGCCTAAGGATTTGAGCGATGTCGGATGATCCGCGCAGGCACGCCGGCGGCCACGACGTCGTCCGGGATGGCCTCGGTCACCACCGATCCCGCGCCGACGACGCTGTTCTTGCCCACGTCGGCCATGACGATGGCGCCGCTGCCGATCCACGTGCCGGCGCCGATACGCACCAGGGTTCTGGTCATGGCCTGACTGCGAATCGGAGCGCCGGCCTGGCTCGTGCCATGGGTATGGCGTCCGCTCGTGACGTGCACGCCGGCGCCGAGGAGCACGTCGCGTTCGAGGTGAACCAGGCCCAGGGAACAACCTGGTCCGACGTAGGCGCGTTCGTCAAGGCGAGCGCCGCACTGGGAGAAGAGCGTGCCGAACGAAATCGTCGCCGTGGAATGACAGCCGCTCAGCGTGTGGGCGAAAAACGCCTGGCGGAGGTACTGTCCGCAGATTCCGGGAACCAGGGAGAGGGCCTGACTCGAGCCTTCGAGCGCGCGGTCAGGCCCGAGCACGCTCGCGCGAATCCAGTAGGACAGCAGGGCTGGCGAAATCAGAACGAGGGCGACGATGCGAGCGACACGTTTGACGGCTTCCCGCATGTGAGCAGCGTTGACTCCAGAGCAGCGGTTAGCACTCTACTATGGCCTGAGGCTCTCACGGTGAGTTTGTCCGATCAACATCCGGGCGTGGACGCCATCAAGCTGTCGGCGTCATTTCCGGGCGCCGCGCGCCCCGTTCGAAAGGGCGAGCCATTTACGGTGGGCGTTCCTCTGCCACGTGGCCGATTCGTGCCATCGCGGGCCTGGTCGATCGTGGGCCTCGATGGACGTCGCCGCTCGGTGCAGACACGCGCGCTCGACTGTTGGTCCGACGGCTC
This sequence comes from uncultured Acidobacteriota bacterium, assembly GCA_963712905.1. Lineage (GTDB taxonomy): Bacteria > Acidobacteriota > Vicinamibacteria > Vicinamibacterales > CAVVIG01 > CAVQJU01. Next base: position 305,129 of record CAVQJU010000009.1, read on the forward strand.
CGTGCGATGGCTTCTCGTGGACGGAAACGCGGATCTGTCGCCCGAGTCGCAGAGCGTCCATCTGGTTCCGACAACGGGAGAAGTCCCTGATGTTCCCGCGGTCACCGTGACGCGATCCGGCGACGGCGTGTGGATCGATACCGGTGCGGCACGATTCCACGTCGAACCGGGGCCGCACGTCCCGTTTTCAGACGTGACGATCGGAGACCTGCCCGTGCTCGATCGAAGTCTGAGTGGGCTCTGCGTCGAAGACGAGAACGGCGTCCGATGTGTGACCGAGGTCAACTCCGTGTCCCTTGAAGTCACAGGACCGCGTCGGGCGTGCGTGTTGATCCGGGGTGCAGTCCGGCGTAACCGCGACGAGTCCCTGGAGATGGAACTGCGCGCGCACTTCTTCGCCGGGTTGCCCGCGGTGCGACTGCTCGTGACGCTCAGAAATCCGAGAGCGGCCGTCCATCCCGGCGGATTCTGGGATCTCGGCGATCCCGGCTCCATCTTCGTTCGGGACGTTTCGCTGTCTCTGGTGCTCGCGCCCGATCCTGGACCGGCCGTCATCAGATGCTCACCAGAGGCGGGCGCGCCGTGGGAATCGTGTGCATCGTCCGTCGAGATCTACCAGGACTCCAGTGGTGGCGAGAATTGGCGGAGCACGAACCACGTCAACCGACTTGGCGTGGTGCCGAACGCCTTTCGTGGCTATCGGATGGTTGCAGAGGGCGGAGAGCGGGTCGGCAAACGGGCGACCCCAATCGTCGCGCTCGACGTCGGCGGTAAACACGTGGCGGCCGTGTTGCCCGGGTTCTGGCAGAACTTCCCCAAGGCAATCGGCGCATCGGGGCGCGCACTCACCGTCGGCCTCTTCCCGAAACAGTACGGGGATGTCCACGAGATCCAGGGTGGCGAGCAGAAGACCCATGAGTGTTTCTTCTCGTTTGGCGCCGACGCGGTGACGGCCGAGCCACTCGAATGGTGTCGCGTGCGCCCGCTGTGGCATGCCGACCCTGCCTGGTGCTACTCGACGGCGGCGATTCCCTTCTTGAGCGAAATCGATCCGATGCACGGCCGCCTCATCAGCACCGCCGTTGAAGGTCCGGACCGCTTCGAGCACAAACGCGAGGTGGTGGACGAATACGGCTGGCGCCATTTTGGGGAGGTCTATGGGGACCATGAAGCGGTCCGTCGCACGGGTCCCATGCCGCTGGTCTCGCACTACAACAATCAGTACGACACGGTCGCGGGGTTCTTCTATCAGTTCGCCAGGACCGGCGATCACCGATGGGGCGCGTTGATGGCCGATCTCGCGGCGCACGTCGTGGACATCGACATCTACCACACGACCCGCGACAAGTCCGCCTATAACCACGGCCTGTTCTGGCACACCTACCACTATGGGGACGCGGGCACCGCCACGCACCGGACCTATCCGCGATCGGATCGGGGCCGCACAGGCGGCGGAGGTCCATCGGCGGACCACAACTATACGACCGGTCTGATGCTGTGCTACTTCCTGACCGGCGACGAGGCCTGCCGCGAGACCGTCGTCAACTCCGCCGAGTACGTTCTCAGCATAGACGATGGGCGGCGGACCCTGCTCCGGTGGCTCAGTACCGCCGACACGGGGAGCGCGACGGCATCGGCAGACGGGGGTACGTATCATGGTCCAGGCCGTGGCCCGGCCAACTCGCTCAATGCACTCATCGACGGCCATCGTTTGACGGGCGACCCGCGGTTCTTGGAAAAAGCCGAGCGGCTCATCCGCCGCGTCATTAATCCTCAGGAGGACATCGACGAGCGCCACCTCGACGAGCCGGAGCGCCGCTGGTTCTACACGATGTTCCTGCAGTCGTTGGGGAAGTATCTGAATTACAAGGAAGAGCGCAGTGAACGTGACCCCATGTTCGCCTATGCCCGCGCCAGCCTGCTGCATTACGCAGACTGGATGGCGACTCACGAGTACCCGTATCTGGAGAAACCGGAGAGGCTCGAGTTCCCGACTGAAACGTGGGCGGCTCAGGAGATTCGTAAGAGCGACGCGTTCTATCTCGCGGCGCTGTATGCGGACGGCGACCACCGGGCGCCTTTTGTCGAGAGAGGCCAGTTCTTCTTCAGGACGGCCGTCGAGACGCTCGAGCGCTCGGCCACTCGCTCCCTGGCGCGGCCGGTCATCGTGATGCTGTCGTCAGGACTGCTGCATTCGTGGTTTCTTGCGCATCCTGCGGCGCAGGCAGCCCAGAGCGAAGTCTGCGCGCATTTTGGGCCAGAAGAACACTTCGTGACCCAGAAGCAGCAGGCCAAGCAACGCCTCGTCTGGCTGGGCGCCGCCGCCGCGGTCGTGTGCGTGGTACTCGCCGCCGCGCTTATTGCGAGGCACCTGTGAAGGCGCCCTCCGACTGGGCCGCCCGTTTCTTGAGCGCTTCGTACGTCTTCATATTGTCGCGGGTGAATTCGGCAGGATCGTCGCGCACGGCCTGTACGAAAGGCCCGTCGTAGATGCGCAGATCGTCCAGAAAGTCCGGGTCGAACCAGGAATGTGGCATCAAGTCATAGATGAACGCCGGCAGCCGGTCGAACGTGGGCCGTTTGCGCTTCATCGCCCCGTCATTCCGCCACTTCTGACGAAGGCGTGCCGCGTGGCGCACCGCCCCGAAGTGATGACACACGATGGCGTCTTCCGGCACGTCGCCCCACGCCTCCGACTTCAGCATGACATTCGCGCCGTCGCCCACGACTTCGGCGTCTGGGACGTTACGATGGAGCGTGAATTTCCACTGCGGGAGCGCCTTGGGATTGTACACTCGGTAGTTCGCGTAGAAGTTCATGAACCGCATGGGCAGAACGCTTCGGTCCGTTGTTGCGAGAAGCGTGCGCAGGCGATCGAACTCCCACTCAGGAATGAACTCGTCGCAGTCAACCTTGACGCACCAATCCCCCGTGCAGAGTTTCCGTGCGTCGTCACCGAAGGTGCGCCACCAGGCTCCCGGTTGAGATCGGTCCCACTGATTTCGCACGATCCGAATCTTCGGATCGATGTCCTTGATTCGTTCGTATGTGCCGTCGTCCGAATAGCCCTCGTTGACGACAATTTCATCGGCGAGCGGCAGGTGGTGTCGCAGCATCTGGGCCACGTGAAAGTCAAAGAAGATTCCGTTCCGGACCGAGGTATAGACGGAAATCTTCATAACGCACCATTCGTTCGGGCGGTGGGCTGAACGTTCGTGGAGGCTAAAATGACTGCTTCGGAATCTTAGCAGAAGTGGTCGGCGTCATCTGTCGGCCGGTGGACGGACACTACTTGGTTCGGCAATACGATTCTGTAGGTTCTGGTCAGCTCGCCAGGACTTGTCGAGGGTCAACAGACCCACGCGCTTGCATGGCATTGCGCACGGCATCATAGTTGCTCCGTATCGAGTCGTCCAGAAGGGTACCCGTTATGAAAAAAGGCAAAAAGAATTCGTCGCGAACCACAGACGTAAGCCGCAGCGCCGTCACCAGACGCCGTTTTCTTGGGTCGGTTGCTGCCGGCGTTGGCGCGTCATCAGTGCTGCAATCCAAGTTCGGCATTGTTTCGTCAGTCCTGGAGGCTCAGATCCCGCCGACGCCTCAGAACCCCCGGATCGTGACCGGCAAGCAGGTCCTGATCGCCAGTGATTTCCAGTACGCCGGGCTCTTCACGCTCCCGGCATATGTTGAAAGCCCCCTTCTTCGTTTCGGGTGGTCAGGCGCAGCCATGACGGCCCGGAGAGTCAACGGCGAGCTTAGGTTTCTCCTGACTGGCGCTTCGCCGAACGCCGACCCTGTATACGAGGTGAGCTATCCGGGATACGGACCGAGTGTAGCAACTGCGCCACGCGCCGTGCTGATCAAGAACTGGGGAGACGTCTACAGGGGCAAGCGCCTCATAAAGAGCACCAATGTCGCCGCGACACGTGGCCTGCATTGGGCGAACAACCAGCTCTACTGGGCGTACGGGGACCCATACAACGTGGCCGGGATCCACGATCCGTCCATCGGCACATCGGTGCTCAATGCGGACGGGAGCGTCCAGGCCTACGGACCGTGGCGCACTCAAGAGCACTCGCAGAAGACCCGGGGGTACATGCTGACCGTTCCGACGTCGTTCACACAATATACGAACGGCAACACATTTGGTGTCGGAGCCCCTATCACGTCTGGCAACGCTTCGTCTCCTTGGGGTGCCATGCTGGCGGCCGGCCAGTTGCCGTCGAATGGGACACCGGCCGACGTGCCGGGGACATCTCACGTCTCAATTGCCTGCCAGCGGTTGATCTACCACGACATCAACAACAAGCAGGGTCGCGACGCGAACTACAGGTTCTGCGACTGGAACGTGCCATACAATTCGTCTTTGGGTGGCAAGACTCAGCCTGGTGCGCCAATGTTCACTTCGATCGACGTGATGTCGGCGGCCGCGTGGGTGGATCTTCCGACGAAGAGTGGAATAGTTTTCCTGGGCCAGTTGGCCACCACGATTCCGGGGTATCCCTACGAGGATGGCGATACGCTCACCCATATGTGGTACGGCCCCACGGTGTGCCCACATGGTCAGAACAGTGCGCCGGTCTCCGAGTCAGTCGGTGATGCCAGCGGTACCTCGGTGCCTCACCTATGGGTTTACGACCCGGCGGACCTGGCCCAAGCCGCACAGGGGCGCGTCAACCCATGGTCGTTCAACCCGACATCGGTAGTCCCCGTCAACACGATCAGCCCGATTCCCGGCAAGGCGAACGCGCTGTACATGTTCGGCGGCGCCTACTTCGACGCGGACACCAGCTCGCTGTTTGTTTCAGCGATCAAAGCCGATTGGTCCAACTCCTATGAACCTCAGCCGGTTGTCCACGTGTTTGTCATCCGGCAGGGCAGCTCTTCATCTCTCCGATGATTCTGAATGGAACACACGTATACCGGATCTTTGCAGTCTCCCGTTCACGATGATCAGTTTGCTGGACGGAAGGGCAGTAGTAGAAGCCGCCTGAAATGGCGTGTTTGACGTGAAGAAGACGCTTGGCGAGGTGCGGGCAATTCGGTTGTCGCTCCAACGTGAAAAGCCGGGCTTCGGAGAACCTTGATGGACCAACTCGCGATCATCGATCGGATCTTTGCTGACAAGCCCCCATTTCATCGCATCGACACGGAGGTAAGCACACCGCATCTCGACAGGTCGGCATTGCCGGCGTCGGAGTTGGCTGGATACGCGAATCTCGAAGGCCGGCAGAACTGGGGGATCTCGCCCGATTTTGGTCGCGCCCTGATTCGCTTGATCAAACCGGGAATGACGACGCTCGAAACCGGTTCAGGGGCGTCGACGTTGATCTTCGCCCTCGGCGAGGCCAGTCATACTTCAGTCACTCCTGATTCAACCGAGGTCAGCGAGATTCGTAAGTACGCGCGTCAGACCAACATCGATCTCTCTCGCGTGACCTTTGTCGTGGAGTCATCGGAGTCTTATTTGCCAACAGCGTCCGGCGAGCTCGATATCGTCCTGATCGACGGGAAGCATACGTTCCCCTGGCCCATTCTCGACTGGCATCACACTGCGGAACGACTCCGAGTGGGTGGCTTGATGATGTTGGATGACACGCAACTTCGGCCGGTCGCCATTCTCCGCGACTTTTTGGTCGCCGATACGGTGCGATGGAACTTTCATGGCGTCATCGGAGGCAGGACAGCTGTGTTCCGCAAAGTGGCTGGTCCCATCCACGATGTGGCCTGGCATGAGCATCCATGGACGGCTCTTTGGAGAGAGCCCCGGAGACCGCTGCATAAGCGCATCATCGGTCGGCTGTTACGCTCTTTAGGCCAGACGAGAACGGAGGCTTGAGGCAGGTCAGGTGTCAAATGCCAGTTCGCGATGGAGCGCCTCGACCTCTTGAGCGGCCCGCTCCCATGTAAACGACTGCACGACCCGCCGCCGGCCCGCTGCTCCCATGGCCGCTCGCAATGTCGGCGACCTGGCGAGCGTTCGAATCGCATTCGCAAGTTCGCCACTGTTCGTTCCTTCCACGAGCAAGCCGGTCTCTCCGTCCGCAACCGCCTCCGGCACGCCGCCATTTCTGCCGCCGATCGAAGGCTTTCCTGTCGCGGCCGCCTCCAGGAACACAATGCCGAATCCCTCGACGTCGGAAGCGTCTTGACGCGTTGGCATCAGGAAAATATCGCACGCGGCGTAGAGGCTCGGCAGTTGATCGTCGGAAACACCGCCAAGAAAACGGACATGTTGCTGGACGGCACGGGCGCGGGCAAGATCTTCGAGCCGAGCCCGCTCCTGTCCGTCGCCGGCGATCAGGTACTGCAGTCCAGGGAATTCGCCGTGGAGAAGCGCGATGGCTTCAATCACGAGGTCATGGCCCTTGCGCCGCTGGAGTCGCCCCACCGACAGAAGGACCGGACCATCCGAGGATGCCAACTGCAACCGGGCAGCGGTCGCATCGATGTCCGGCCTGAATCGGTCCACGTCGACGCCCGGGTAGACAGTCCGCACTCGGTGTGCCGGCACCCCAAGGCTTCCGATAAGGCCGGCCGTGAACTTGCTGTTCGCGATCATGGTGGAGGCGTTTCGGCACACGCGCCGTGCCAGCCAGGCATGCTCACGCGAGGTCAGTGCCGCGGCGAGGTCCTCACCGTGCGCCCAGCAGACATAGCGCGCCGAGCGGGGTGACAGGTAGCGCGAAACAAGCGCGGGCAGCCCCTCTGGCAAGGGACGGGCGGCGTGAACGAACATCCTCGGGTTGTGGCGCGTATGGGCGCGAATCGCTCTCGCGACTCGCCAGATTTGGCGGGCTTCCCCGAACGAAAGCACGCCGCGCTTCCGGGACTCGATTCGGATCCACTGCCGAGCTAGTCCCGCCAAGGACGCAGATGAATACGACGCAACGGGGTCGGCAAGCACCGTCACCTTGACGGCAGGCATCCTTCCATAGACATTGGCGAAGAGCGCGGCGCTGCCGCCCACGGCTGGCGGAAAGAGTTCGGTTACGAGTAGGATGTCCGCGCTCATGTCACGATGTCGGTCAATATACCCTGTCGCTCTCCCTGCGGACTAACCGGGGCTTTCGTGCAGAGCGTAGGAACAGAATGCCACCCCAGGTGTCGATCATCGTGCCCGTCTACAATCGGGAAAAGTTCATTGTGGAATGCATCCAGTCGGTGTCGCAGCAGTCGTTCAGAGACTTCGAGTTGATCATCGTCGACGATGGCTCCACTGACGATTCGAGAGATATTGCAGAATCCACACTGAAACATTGCGGTCTGGCCGGAGGTGTGATCAGCATTCAGAACAGCGGACCAGACATCGCTCGAGACAAGGGCCTGGAACGTGCGCGTGGTCAACACATTGCCCTGCTCGACAGCGATGACCTCTGGGAGCGTGAGTACCTGGAGTACATGCTCACGAATCTTCACGAGCACGTCAGCGCGACGTTTGCGTTTTCTGATTTCCATATTCGGGACGAAGACACCTCCGCCATCTATACAAAATCCTCGACCCTGCAACTGATCGACACGGTGACGCAGCATCAGGCCGATGCTGAGTGCGTCCTCATCAAGGAACACCTCTTCCAGTATTTGCTTCAAGAGCAGCCGATATTTATTGGCGCGTTGGTGTTCAAGAGAGAGGTGTTGGCCAGGACGGGCTGCATGACGAGGTACATTCAACGACGAATCGGGTCGCTCGAGTGGGAATTCATTTTGCGGCTGGCACTCACGGGACCGGCGTTGTATTGCCGGAAACCACTGGTCACTATTCGCAAGCACCATGGCAGTATCAGCGCGGAGTACATCACGCAAGTCGAAGGGGAGTTGGCCGTCCTTGAGACCGTCCGGGAGCACTATCAACTGACGAAGAGTGACACGCGACTGATCGACAGCGAGGTATCCAGGCGAAGTCTGTCCGTGGGCTACCAGTATTTCAGCCGGGGGCTGTACCCCCAGGCGCGCAACGCGTTGCGCAGATCCATGCTGCACAGGCTGAACGTGCGCGCCGCGAAGTATTACTGCCTGTCGATGTTGCCGGATTCATTCCTTCGCGGTGTCAAGAACCTGCTAGGCAAGTCGTGATAACGAGCATCTGTCCGCGCCCGCTTCAGGCCCTGGGCACGAGATCGTCGTAAATCGTTTCGACGCACTGCATCCGATGATCAAATGAAAGATCGCCTTCCACCCGACGTCGAGCGGCTGACACTCGTGCTGCGGTCCCGACCCGATCGGACAGCGTGCGGTCGATCGCGAGAGCCAGCGCGTTGACATCATTGGGCGGAACAATCAGACCGTGGGCCTCGTTCGCGATCATTTCGCTGGTGCCCCCGACATCGGTCGCCACGATCGGCGTCTCCATCGCCATGGCCTCGAGCACGCTGTTCGACGTGCCTTCGTACACCGAAGACTGCACATAACAGTCGAACGCATGATGCAGCCGTATCGCGTCGTCACGATTGCCGAGGAGGCGACATACTCCAGGCGGCAATCGGGCTGTCGCGTAGGCACTGATGGATTCAGACTGACTGCCGGCTCCGGCGATCACGAGCCTGAGGCGCGGGTACTTGGGCACGAGCGCGGCCACCGCGTCGATGAGAAGGTCGAAGCGCTTCTGTGGTTCGATGCGCCCCACCGACCCGATGACCTGCGCACAGGGCTCGAGGCTCAATTCGCGTCTGACCTCCGCCTGCAGAGGACTGTCGCGAACGTGCAGATGTTGATCGATGCCGTTCAGCACCACGCTGACTCGCCGCGGGTCAGCGCCTTTTGCGACCAAAACAGCCTTGATTTGACTGGAGACGACGATCAGCCGTGGGAACCGGGTGAGCAGCCGTTGATCGGCCGGATAGTACAGGTACCGTTCCCTGGCGGAGTGGCCTGTCCAGCCGTGGACCGTCGAGAGAGGCACAGTGCCGTCGGCCTTCGCCAGCAGATACGCCAGAAGATTGGTCTTGTAGTCGTGGCTGTGGACGATGTCGATCCGATGCTCGCGAATCAGCCGACGGAGGGCCGGCCAGACTGCGGGGTCGAATGAGTTTCGTTCCCACACGTTGACGTACTGAACGCCCAGCGCAGCCGCCTTCGCATCGATCGCGAACACCTCGTCGCGACGATCGCGAACGTAACAGACCACCACGCGGAACCGCGACGGGTCGGTTCGCGCGGCACTCTGGAGAATGGTCTTCTCGGGCCCTCCACCGGTGCCCCTCACACTGCGAAGCTCGAGGACGTTGATCGGAGGCTTCACGCCGACAACCGCGCTTCCGCCTGATTGACCCGGCGATGATGTCCGGCGCGCCCAAGGAGCGCCACTGACCGCGCCAAATCGAACGTGAGCGCGACCAGCGCGGCCTGTGCCATCATCCTCGGGGTCCAAAGACGGCCCGACACGACCATGCGGATCGCTCGGGCCAGTGATGGAGAGACTGCGAGGCCCGCGGCGATCGCGGCGGCGACCAGGCTCCCGATGCCAATCCAGCGTGATGCAAGCAGGCACGCAAGCGCCGCCAGGAGCAGCAACCCCTCCGCGATTGGCACGAGTGCACTCGGCAGGTCGCGCCAGGTCCACCCTTGACGAAACGTCACTTTAAGATTGTCCCGCCCGCGCCAGCGTTCGGCTCTGAACAGATGCCCGAGCGTGGCGGGATCGCCAAAGTGCACGTTGTGAAGCCGGTCATCACCAACGACACGCCAGCCGCGCGCCCGCAGCCGCTGGCAGAGATCGACGTCCTCGCACGTCTCCAGCGTCTGGTCGAAACCGCCGACCGAAAAGAAAGCCTCCTTGCTGACCGCCATGTTTCCCGCGCCCAGCCAAGCGACATCGGATCGGCCCACGGTACGGCCCCTCAGCACGCCGTACATCTGCTGCACCCATGTCCCATTCGACGGCGGTCTACAGAGGGCACCGACTGCGCCGACGCGCTGTTCCGTCAGCGCGTCGGCGGCTGCTTCAAGCCACGTAGATGAAATCTCGTGATCCGCGTCCACGAACGCGATGATGGCGCCCGACGCTTTTGCAGCCGCGCGATTCCGCGCTTCCGACACTCGACAGCCAGGCACGTGCTGGACCGTGGCGCCAGCCTCGATGGCCACCTGAGCCGACCGATCCGACGAACCGTTGTCGGCGACGATGACCTGGACGGCTCCCGACGGAAAGGCGTTCGCCGCGATAGCGGTCAGGCAGTGCCGCAGCCGGTCCGCATCGTCCCTTACGGGAATCACGAACGAGACGCGCGGCCCGACCGTGTGTTCGCTCACGCTTCAGCGAGCTCCGGCTGCATCTCGGTGGAAGCGTCAGTTACCGTGACTTCCGCGCTCGCTTCTTCTCCGGTCGCGATAGCGTGCAGAGCGATGGTCATGCCGACGAAGTGCCAGAACATCTCATTGTATTGGGCCGGCAGGAACGTGCCGCCCGCCGCGAAGACGACGAAGCTGGTGCTGAGCGCCTGTGCGTAGTGGCCCAGCTCCGACCGTGACGGGTCACGTTTTGCAGTGGCGCCGACCTGCCGACAGCTCCAGATGCCAGAAAGCAGGATGGCGACGAACAGGAGCAGGCCGGGATACCCGAGCTCAGAGAGCAGCCCGAACCAGACGCTGTGAACCGATCGGTCCTCGCCAAAGTCTTGCGCCGTGTCGTACGTTGCGTACGACCGTTGAAATCCGTTGAATCCGACGCCGGTAAGAGGCTTCGCCTTCGCCATCTCCTGAGCCACTGCCCAGAAGTAGAACCGGCCCCTGACCGATTCGTCCACGCTTTCGCTCGATGCCGTAATCGTCGCCATTCGATCCCAAAACTTCTGGGGCATGACGCTGCTGACCAGGGCGGCCATCACCACAACGCCAATCAACGCACGGACCTTGTGTGGCGACCGGTAAAGCGTGAAGAGGCCGATGATCCCCGCCGCCACGAATCCGCCTCTCGAATACGTAGTAATGCCACGCATGAAGACGCCGACCAGGAAGAACCCGTGCACGAAAGCCTCGGAGCGGCTCTTCGCGGTCCGGACGAGGGCGCCGAAGAGCGGCACCAGCATCATCGTTCCAAGCGCCACGCCGTTGTTGTCCCCGAGAAACACGACGATATTGTTGTTCTGGCCGCCAGGATTGAGGAGCAGCTGGGCCCAGCCCTGTTTAGCGCACTCGAAGCCGACCGAGTAGGCAATCACCAGTATCGCGAGCCGGAATCGACGGCGATCGTTGACGAGCACCACGATGAGATAGCTCACGAGGATGACCTTCGCGAACTCGATCCAATAGGTCCATGACCAGTCGAAGTGCTCCGCAAAGAGAGTCGAGACAAATGTCTGTGCGAAGAACGCAAACACGAGCCCGATTCGCGCCGTCATCACAAAGGCCCGGGCAGACAGCAGGGCGGTCGCCACGAGGTAGATGCCAATGGTCACCGACAGATTGAGAGAGCTGACCGTGCCTCCCCAGACCCATTGTTCCGGCCGGAAGTACGCGTTCCAGAGATAGAAGAGAAGCGCGTAGAACGGACCCTGGGCCGCGTAGAAGACCCCGACGGTGATGATGATGAAGACGAAGACGGTGCGCAGCATGCGGACGCCCAGCTACCTCGCTGATGGCGACGAGCGTTGCGCTCGGCAGTACAGTGAATAGTAACGACCGATTGTTCGGTCAAGAGTGTAGCGCGTGGCGACCCGATCGGCTGCCGACCGCGTCAGGGCGCGGGCTGTGTCCGGCGCTTCGAGGAGGGTGACGATCGCGGCCGCAATCGCGGACGCGTCCCCACGTGGCGCCAGCAGACCGTCGATGCCGTGCCGGACGATCTCGGGATTTCCACCAACCTCCGTGACGACGACCGGCACCTGCGAGGCCATCGCCTCGAGAAGCGTGATCGATGCCGCCTCGCTCACGCTCGTCAGGGCGAATACATCGGCCACCGCCAGAATGTCCGCCACGTCGTCGCGCACGCCGAGGAAGCGGATGCGGTCGGCGAGACCGAGGCTCCGGGCGAGCTGCTCGAGTTCCCCGCGTAGAGGGCCATCGCCGACGAGCAACAGATCGACGTCCCGAATCCCTGCCGCCACATGCGCGAAGGCCTGGAGCAGCGTTCGGTGGTCCTTGACGGCGTGGAATCGTGCAACCGTCACGATGTAGCGCCGGTCGGCGACGAGCCCAAGGCGGGCTTTCGCCGTGCTCTGGTCGCGAACCTGGCGGTACCGGGAAAGATCGACTCCGTTTTCGATCACCTCGATGCGTGCCCTTCTGAATCCGTCCCGCGCCGACAGGCTGGTGGCGCTGAAGCCACACACGGCGTTCACTTCGTCGGCTAGCCGGTCGAACAAGACGTGGTTGGCCACGCGACGCTTCCACGAGACCACATCCGGATAATGCCGCCCATGCTCGGTGAACACGACACGCGGTTTCGTGAGCGAGGCCATGGCACCAAGAGCGCCGTAGAAGAAAGGTGTGTACTGATGCGCGTGCACGACGTCCAGCTTCTTCTCGCGAATGACTCGGGCCAGGCGCCGGACGAGTGACAGATCGATACCGGGGCGGCGCCCGAACGCGATCACTTCGACGCCGTCACGCCGCATCCGCTCTCCGAGGGCCCCGACCTCGTCCAGGCAAAGCACCACCGGCTCGATTCGCCGCCCCAGACGTCGGATCGTCTCGGCGACCAGCACTTCGGCTCCGGCCACCTGCATGACGTGAAGCACGAAACCGACCCGAATCGGGGCGGCCCGGCTTTCAAGGTCTGCGACCGGTTCGATGGCGTGCGTCAAGCCGTGGGCCTTCGAAGCATCCACTGTTCCACCGCCGCCGTTGCGTCCCAGGCGGGCGAGGTCCGCTCGTGATGGTCGCTCACCCGGTTGCCGACCGTCGCTGAATGGCGTTCACGATGCTCCGAATTACGCCAACTCGCCATGACCTCGCGGCTCATCAATCATGTCTTCCGGCGTGCAGGCCGCGATCCTACGCGGTCGCGACTCTCGCACAGCCGCCTCCGTCCTTCGGTCGGTCCACGCATTGGGACGACCAACAGCCCCAATCGGCGTCGAATCGCACTCACATCACGATGTCGAGCGCCCGAGCGAGCAATCTGGGGCTGTTCAAGTGCAAATGAGAACGATGAACCCTACAGCCTCTGCGCGGCACCATCGGCGTCGGTCCGCGGTATCGGCGTGCCCGCCGCTTCGTACAATGCGTCCTCCGCAAGAGGCGTGATGGCGCTCCATCGATAGAACTCCAGGACTCGCGCGCGGCCGGCCTCGGCCATGCGACGACGAGAGGCCGGGTCGGCGATCAGCCGGCAGCACGCTGCGGCAAAATCGTCATCGGCGTCGGCCACTTCCAGATCGACGCCAGGCCGAAGCTGCAGACCCTCGGCAGCGATTTGCGTAGCCACGACGGCTTTCTGACGCGCGACAGCCTCGAGGACCTTGAGCCGCGTGCCGCTGCCTAGCCTCATCGGTACGACGAACAGTGTGGCACGATCGAAATACGGGCTCAGATCGACGGGGTTCGAAACGACACGACAACCCGGCAGCCTTGCCAGATCGAGCACCCTCGGAACAGGACCTCGGCCGACGATCGAAAATGTCGCTGCCGGGTAACGCTGACGCACCAGCGGGAAGATCGCTTGCGCGAATCGCGAGACACAATCGACGTTCGGCTCGTAGTCGAGCGACCCGACGAACAGTAGCTCCGGTGCGTCCGCGGCGCTCTCCTCGGCAGCTGGCGGAAGCTCCGAAACGCCGTTCGGAACGATGGAAATCCTCGATTGACGAAAGCGGAAGAACTGACGCTCCTCTTCGCGGCAGACGATTACCTTGCTGAACCGCAACGGCAGCGATTGCTCGTACGCGTACACCTTCGCGAACTCGAGCGCATGGAGCGGTTTAGACGCGTACGACGGCGCTGCACCCAGCATGCGTTGCAACGAAATGCTGTCCAGATCTGGCAGGTCCACAGCGATTCGCCGAAATCCCGCCCGGCGCGCCAATTCCGCGATAAATGGTTTCTCGGCCCAGACCACGTCGAAGGCATCCGTCCGGTTCAAAGCGGCGAGTGTTCTTTCGATCGTCGCGGATCGCCATCGGCGCACGTTGTTCGGTAGCGGCGACTCGGCTATCGTCATCAGGCGGCGATGCGCCGGTGCCCATCGGTCGAACTTGTCCGTACGATTAAAGGCGAGCGTCGACGCGGAAAGGGGTACGACCAGCGCGCAAAACTGGCTTGGAGGAAAGTCGCCCAACTCTATATCGTCTGGCGTAATCGTGGCGAGCGTCACCTCATGGCGTTGCGAGAGAGCCTGCAGGATGTAGTAGATGCGCAGGGCGTAACCACTCGTCAGCGGCCATGGACAAAAATCCGAGGCGAAGAGAACCCGCATCACTAACGGCTTCGCGGCCGCGCCACGACGCATTGCGCCACGGACTGAGCGCGGCTGACCAGATAGGAACGAGCATTCTTCACAACCGCATCAGGGCGGAATGCGTCGAACCCCAACAACTCCGCCGGATCTCCGAAAACCAGTTCGAGATCCGCGAGTTCGAGAAAACGCCGAACGTTGATGTTCCGACCATAATCGCCAGTCTCAATGCTGGCAAACGGCGCGAGATTCAAGAACAGATCGACCGTCATGACCACGATGCCGTCGGGTCGTAGAGTTCGGCCGACTGCTTCGGAATCACGATCCACCAGATCTACGACGACGTTGCGCCATCCGGCCATGCGGGCCACTTCAGCCTGCGCCGGGCGCTCGGCCCACACCATGTCGTAGTCATCCGTCTTCCGAAGTCGAATCAGGGTCTCCAGCAGCGGATTCGACCACCAGCGACGAATCCCAGCGGGAAGGCCTGGTGCGACAACGTCTGTGAGCCGCTGGCCGAGTGGACGCCATAGTCCATACGGCCCCCCGGCGCGATCTATCACCTCGCCGTTGTCCACAACAATGAACCGTTCGCAGAGAGCGTGTAATGGCGACTGCGCTGCTCCACTGGCGCCATTTCGCCTCAGTGCGACCATGGTCACGCGATGGTGTGCAGCCAGGGCGCTCACCAGGTGGAACGTTCGTATGACGGCGCCATTGTCGAGCGGCCACGGGTAACCGCTGCTCACGAACAGGACGCGCCTCGCTGCTTCCCACACGGTCATAGCCCTCTGACTGTTACGGTTGGGCTATCGAATGTGCAGCCCGGCAGCGTTGGCTTCGATATCCAGCGATCATGCCCAACAGGAACAAACACTCTCTGAGCCAGGTCAAAGAACGGACTCGCCCCGATGAGGACTCGTTCGCCGGAGGGCCACTTCGGAGTCGCCAACTCGGGCGTGTTTGCCACCCGATTCTAGACAGCGAGTAGCGAAGCGTCGCCGTCAGCCACTC
Organism: uncultured Acidobacteriota bacterium; assembly: GCA_963712905.1. Lineage (GTDB taxonomy): Bacteria > Acidobacteriota > Vicinamibacteria > Vicinamibacterales > CAVVIG01 > CAVQJU01. The sequence continues at coordinate 320,472 of CAVQJU010000009.1, forward strand.
CCGCCAAAGCCATCGAGGAGCACCCGCCAACCTTCGCACTTCTGTATCACCCAGAGGCTGATCCCGAACCTGTTCGTATGCTTTCGTCCAGTAGAAGCCTTTCAGGTACTTCAGCGTCGTTCTGGAAGGCATCACATAGTGCTTGACGCGCATAGCAGGTAACCAAATCACGATGCCACCCTTGCGCCGCAGTTGACGAATGAAGAGCACTTCTTCTCGGCCACCTCCAACAACGTCAGGGGATGGTCCGAATGCCGTGTCAAAGCTCATGCCTTCAACTGCACGGCGCCGAAAAGCCATATTGGCGCCCCAGATATGCTCTTCGTCCGGCAGGACACCGGCGGACAGGGTTCGATCGAGACCACAAAATCCAGTCCCCAAGGCAGGAAAAACATCACACATCTCAGGATCGGGAGGGGCAGCGAACCAAGGAACGATAGCGCCCCCGAAGGCGGCCGCTTCGGGAAATTGCTGCGCTCCCGCCATGAAGGCCGAGAGCCAGGTCTCTGCCACGAGAACGTCATCGTCAGTCCAGAGAATATAGTCGCCTCGGGCCTCCCGCATCGCACGATTGCAGGCGAAGGCTTTGCCCGGCCTGCTCTCGAAGATGCGTCGAACCGGAAGTCGTGTCGCGAAACCCGTTACGACCTGCTCCGTCGCGTCGGTGGAGTTGTTATCGACGATCAGAATCTCGTACTCCAGGCCGACTGGAATCAGCAGGCGCGTCATTTGTTCAAGCGTCTGCTGAAGGAGCTCACATCGGTTCCACGTACAGATTGCGACCGTCACCTGTATCCCCTGTGTAACGGCCTGGCCGCTGTCCGGTCTGTCTACGAGGCTCATGCGCCACCGACGCGTTGGCTGACACAGGACGCGCGTCCATCAACTCGAGCCTTGATGTGGCCCGCCTTGACTAGGCGATCGAGTTGGGCGGGGGGCACAGCCACGACGTTGTAGAACTCCGCGTCGAGAACCTCATCGAGAGGCTGGAATGGAGGAGTTCCTGCCATGAAGAGCGAATAGTTCCAGGATTTCAGGTCGGCGAACAGGTCTGCGTCCGAATAGCCGAACGCCGCGGAATGTTCGGAGAGCTCGACGATGAGAATCGGCGCGAACTTCTCCAGAGTGGCCGCACCGCCTTCAATCACCAATCGCTCGGCGCCTTCGACGTCGATCTTCACCAAGTCCAGGCGGGACAGGCCGTGCCGCTCCACGTAACGGTCCAGCGTTTCTGTTTCGACGGCCACCGTCTGCTCATCGTGGTACTTCGTCGACCCCAATGAATGCATCGCCGCGTCAGCGGCCAGGTGCAATGTGGCGCCGCCGGTCTTTGAGGACAATGCCATATGGCTGCAGTGGACATGTCCGTAGCCGTTGAGGCGGGTGTTGGTGACGAGTTCCTGAAAGGTCTCTGGATGCGGTTCAAACGCGTGCACAGAGCCGGTCTTCCCGACAAGAGCCGCCAGGATGAGCGTGTGGTGGCCGAGGTTCGCGCCGATATCGGCGACGGTCATGCCGGGCTGGACCAGCGCCTGGAATGTCGCGACCGTCTCGGGCTCGTACGCGGAAAGGCAATCGAGTTGACGGCCGACGTAACAAAACGGATCAACGAGAAACTTCTGGCCCGCGGGCAAGACGAACTGCTTCCGTAGGGGCGTCTTGGTGCGGTCTTTCATGGGCCCGAACAGCCAATGCCGCCTGCTCGGGTGGTGCCTTTGCTCGCGCCGCCACCAGAGCCGGACAGCCCAACCGCCCAACCGCGGCCATCGCGTCGCTGCCGCGAGTGCCAAATCAGACTTGCGCGTCATGCAGACCTCGATGCACCGCCCGTCGTGCCGACTGGCTCCGCCGACGCGATCGCTGACGCGGTCCGGTGTGGAGAGGGCTTCACCACTGGCACGATCTCGAGGTCCGCGACGCCGGCGTACGTTCGAGTCTCGTGGACGGTCAGCGAACCAACCGGTCCGACTCTACTCAGAAAGCGGCGCGTCGGATTGTGGTGGACGTGACATTCGAAGTGGTACTGCCCGCGAAGCAGGTGAGCACGAAGATGGAAATCGACACCGAACTGCGCACCGGCGGGCAGGCCATCGATGCCCAGATCCTTCGACGTGAAGTTACCGTCGTACACGACGAATTGGTCCGATGTCCTGTAAAGAATGAGGCCGAATGTGACGTCGCTGACTGGCCGGTTCACACGGTAGCCGACACTCAGCGTGAGCGGCGTTCCCGGCGTGATCGTCATCGAGTTCGTGTCTTGCTCCAGGAAACGAGCCGATTCGATGATCATCTCCGAATCGCGCTGGGTTTCGGCAACGTTGCCGGCCGTCGCGTACTGACGAATCACCTCGGCCGTCGGCCCCGCGGCGACGACGCCGCGATTCAAGAACAACGCGTGGCCGCATAGTTTTGAAATAGCGGCCATGTCGTGCGACACGAACGCGATGGCGACCCCTGAGCGTCGGAATTCCTCCATCCGCGCCACGCAGCGTCGCTGGAACGCCATGTCGCCGACGCTGAGCACTTCGTCGATGATGAGGACGTCTGGCCGCAGATGCGCGGCGATCGAGAACCCGAGCCTGGCGTTCATGCCCGATGAGTACCGCTTGACCGGCGTGTCGACGAACTCCGCGACGCCTGCGAACTCGACGATCTCATCGAGTCTCGTGGCAATCTCCGCGCCACGCATGCCCATGATCGCGCCTTGCAGGAAGACGTTCTCCCGGCCGGTCAAATCCGGGTGAAAGCCCGCCGCCACCTCGATCAGCGCCCCGACGCGCCCTCGAAGCCAACACGAGCCTCTCGTCGGCCGGAGGATGCGATTCAAAAGCTTGAGTGTCGTTGATTTGCCCGCCCCGTTCGGGCCGATGATCCCGAGCGCCTCGCCGCGCCGGACTTCGAACGAGACGTCCTTCAATGCCCAGAATTCCTCGCCCTCGAGATCCTGAGGCGTGCCCCGTCGGAACATCCGTTTCGCGATCGCGGGCACAAGATCGCGGAGGCTGTCGTGCCGCTCGCCCCGACGAAACTTCTTCCAGACGCCGTCGAATTCGATCATCACCTCGCTCATCAGACGTTCTCCGCGAACTGGAATTCCGTCCGATGGAACAGCAACCAGGCGAATGCGAGAAGCCCCAGTGACACAACCGCGGCCAGCAAGAGCGGTAAAGCGTCCGGCAGGACGCCGCGCAGCAGGACTGAACGGTAGGCCTCGATGAGGGGTGTCAACGGATTCAGCTGAAGGAGGACGCGGTACCGGGTGCTCAAGTTCGACACGGGGTAGAGGACCGCCGTCGCGAACATCCAAACGGTGATCAACACGTCGAAGATGTACTTGACGTCTCTATAGAACAGATTCGCCATTGAGATGATCAAGCACACGCTCATGGTAAACATCGCGTGCACCAGGACAACCAGCGGCAAGGCCAGCAAAGCCCACGTCGGCGTGATGTGGTAGTACGCCATCATGCCGAACAGGGCGAGGCTGCCTGTGGCGAAATCGACCAGTGAAACGAGGACCGCCGACAATGGCAAGATCTCGCGGGGGAAGTACACTTTCGTGACAAGAGTTGTATTACTGGTCAGCGAGGTCAGTGCGAATCGGAATGAGGATGCCGAGAAATTCCAGGCCAGGAGACCACAGAAGGCAAACAACGGATAGGGCATTCCCACGTCCAGTGGGGCCACCCGCATGAAGATCACTGAGAAGACGACAGTGTTCACCAATGGCATGAAAATCGCCCAGCCGAAGCCCATGACGCTCTGCTTGTAGCGCAGCAGGAGATCCCGCTTGGTTATCTGGTAAAGCAGTTCGCGATATTGCAGCTGTTCCAGGACCATCTCGCGCATATCGGCGGCAATTTGTGTCATCGTTTATGGGACGGTTCTCATTTACAAGGCAAGGACCACTCCGGGGCCAGCTGAAGTCTTTGTGTTTGTGTAAACCTCAGCATCTATGGATGTTATCGACGCCAATCCCATCCGTGAGTCCGGAATTTCCAGGGAGAAGTCTGCCGAAAAACGAACTTCGTTTGGGAATTCCCGGAGGCGCTGTGCAATGTCAGCGTTTCGATGAAGCTCCTCTATCTGACCCACCGGTTGCCGTACGCCCCCAACCGAGGCGACCGTATTCGGGCCTACTACACCCTCAGCGTCCTTCGAAGCCGAGCGGAAGTTGATCTCGTGTCATTGGTCCACGATCGCGATGAGGAAACGCATCAGGGTGACCTTCGTACCCTTGTCAACAGCGTGAGCGTGGCGCCAGTTCCACAGCTCCGGAACCGCGTGATCGGCGCTGTTGGCCTGGCTGGGAGCCGGCCGCTGACACACTCGTTGCTCGATTCCCCTGCCATTCGACCCCTCCTCAACCGGCTGGTGACGACCCGTAAGCCCGACGTCGTCCTGGCTTACTGTTCCGGCATGGCGCGATTCGCGCTCGAGCCGCCGCTTGCCGGTTTGCCGCTGGTCATCGACCTTGTGGATGTCGACTCCCGCAAGTGGAACGAGCTCGCGTCGACGGCGGCTGCGCCTATGAAGTGGATCTATCGACGCGAGGCACAATCTCTGTCGGCCTTCGAGGCGCAGATGGCGCGAGCGGCGTTCGCCACGGTCGTCGTGAACGATCGAGAACGAGAGGCGCTGGCGAGCATCGCGCCGGACGCGCGAATCGACGTCGTCCCTTCGGGCGTGGCGGTTGATTATTGGCAGCCTCATGACGTTGCGCCGGATTCGAACGACGTCGTGTTCTGCGGCGTCATGAACTACGCGCCGAACGAGGAGGCGGCGATCTGGCTCGCCCGTGAAGTGTGGCCCCTCGTCTTGAAGACGAATCCGCGCGCGAGACTCAAGCTGGTCGGTTCCCATCCGACTCGCCAGGTGAAGGCTCTTGCCGCCGCGGATTCGACCATCGAGGTCACCGGACATGTGCCGGACGTGCGTCCGTTTCTCTGGCGCGCCGCCGTTGCTGCCGCCCCGCTCCACATCGCTCGTGGCATCCAGAACAAAGTGCTCGAGGCCGTTGCCGCCGGACTGCCCACGGTCGTCACGCCGGTGGTGGCCGAGGGCCTGCCGGCCGAGATTCTTCGCGCGTGCTCCGTGGCAAATAGTGCGACCGCGTTTGCCAGCGCGCTCGTCCGGATCCTCGCCCTGACTCCCGTGGAACGCCGTGCGGCCGCTGCACTGGCGGATCTCAGCCAGCTGTCGTGGAAGGCGCGGCTGGCGCCGCTGGTCGACCTGCTCGAGACCGCGGCATCTCAACGCCGGCCATAAACCAGACGGCCGAGGGATTCCTGGGGGCGACAGAATTCGGGGGCGCCGGCTCCGGCGATCCACACGCCGATCACGGCCCCCAGAACAGCCATCGCGACGTCGGTCGCATCGCCATAGCGTCCGACAATCCAGCCTGGCACGTATTCGAGCGGCGCCGCTACGAGCAGCGTGGCTGCGACGGCGATCCATATGGCCGATCGCCGGCCGCTAACGATCGATACCGCAAATCCGAGCGGGAGGTAGGTCAGCACCAGTTCGAAACTCTGGCTGACCGGCCGATGCGCAGCGGCGATCTCAAACGGACCAAGCAACTGCAGCGCGGCGCCCAGGCCGGTCGCGCACCACAGCACGACGCACCAGAAGATTGGCGAGCGGTCCCACGGCCACCGTCGCGAAAGCGCCGCGCCTGCGAGGGCGCCGGCCGCCTGCACGGCGGCGTCTTCCAGGCCGGGCATCCGAGACGCGATGATCCACTGGCTTGCTTCCAGGCCGCCGGCCACCGCCGCGCCGCCGGCCGCCGCCAACATCGTCGAACTGCGCGCGCCGACCTGCCGTAGCCAGAGTGACGCAGCCAGGCCGAACAGGGCGTAGCGCACCAACTCGACGCCCTCGTCCCTCACCGCGCGGAATTGCCACGGATCGACCTGGAGCGCTCGAACCTTGCCGACCAGCGTGCCGACGTCCAGCGTGAAATCGAATGGCTCCCAGGCCGCCACGAGAAGCACGATCGCCGCGACCAGGAGCGGATAGAACTGTGGCACCTCCATCAGCTTTCGCGCCCGCAGCTGGAGTGTTGCCACTCTCGAACTCCTGATGAGGGCCGCCGCGGCCGTCGCGCCAAACAACGCTCCCGCGATATTCGCGCAGAAGTCGGACATGGACGTCGTTCGATCGAGCTCGAAGAGCTGCAGTGTCTCGACGGCAGCGCTGAGGACGGCGGCGAGCGCCGTCGTGCCGATGAGCGCGGTCAGTTCCGAACGCTGCTGTCGGAGCGCAATGATGCCGAGCGCGCCGAACGGGATGAACAGCGCAATGTTCTGGATGACGTCCGGGATGGACACGCGGCGCCCGGTGTCAGAAGAGATCAGAGGGTTGAATCTGAGGCGCGACAGCTTGTCGGCGACTAGAGCGCGGTCGGCGGTGAAGTGAAAGGGAATCGAGCCACCGTAGACGATGAACAGCGTGAACGTCAGCCACACAATCGCCGGCAGACGCGAGGCGCCTATCGGCGAAGATATGGCCTCACGCATCAGACGATCGACTTCAGAACCTTTCGGGCCTCGTCGGCGCCATCGAAGTCCGCTTTCAGCTTGAGCGCACGCTCGAGCGACTGGCGCGCTTTGTCCTTGTCGCCGCTCTGCGCGTACGCGAGACCGAGGTGACCGACGTAGGTCGGGTTATCGGGTTGGAGGCGAACGCTGCGCTGGAAAGCGGCTACCGCCAGCGTGGAAAGCCCCTTCTTGTAGTACACCCAGCCGAGCGTATCGTCCACCTCGTGCCGATCGGGGAGTCCGGCCTTGGCCGTCTGCGCGAGCTGCAGCGCGATGTCGAGCTTCTCGTTGTCTTCCGCATAGAGCCACGCCAGGTTGTTGGCGGCCACGGCGGCGCGTGAATCGACGTCCAGCGCTTTCTGGAAGAGCGCCTTTGCCTCGTTCGGCTTGTTCTGAAGCTGCAGCAGCACGCCAGCCAGCGTCAGAGGCGCCATCGCCCTGGGTTGACGTTCGGCCAGCTTTTCGAATTCCGCCGTCGCTTCGGGCAGGCGCTGCTGCATCGCGTAGACGCGAGCGAGCGCGCCGTACACCTGCAGGTTGTTCGGGTCGATCTCGAGCGCTCGCCTCAGCGATTGTTCGGCCGCGGAGAGGTTATTGGCAGCCGCGTAAGCCTGTGCCGAGAGGATCTTCAGCTCGACGTTGCCCGGCGCGGCGGCCTGCGCGGTCTCGATGCGGGCGCGTGCCGCTTCAGGTTTGTGTTCCTGGAGTTCGATGCCGACCAGGGCCTGCGTCGCGGCGAGATTGCCCGGATCTGTTTCGAGCGCCTTTTCGAGCACCGATCGAGCGGCGGCGCGGTTGCCCTGCGCCAGGTAGAGCCGCCCCAGTTCGGTCTTGACGGCGGGGTTCGACGGAAGCGCATGATCGAGCGCTTTCAGTGGCTTCTCGGCGCCGGCCGGGTTGTTGTTGGCCAATTGCGCTCGCGCGAGCAGCAGGTGAGCTTCGGCGGAACCGGGCACGCTCTGAATCGCATTCTGCGCGTACTGGATCGCATCGTCGTTCTTGCCGTTCGCCAGCGACAGCTTCGCCAGCTCCAGGTATGCCGGCGCCAGGCTCGGATTCAGGCGCAGGGCTTCTTTGAAGGCGTTGGAAGCATCCTCCGGTTGGTCGCGTGCCAGCAGAACGCTCCCGAACACGTATTGCGCCTGAGGTGAGGTTGGCTGAGCAGTCACAGCCGTCTTGGCTGTGGTCAACGCGTCGTCGAGCTTCCGGTCCATGAGTTGTAGACGGGCCTTCCCGAGGAGCGCGTCGAGTTGCTTCGGATCTTTCTTGAGGACCTCTGCGATCAGACGGTAGGCTTCGGCGCGATCTCCGGCGATCAGCCCGAGCGAGGCCAGCCGCAGCGTGGCCGGCACCATCCCGCCGGGTTCCCCGGCCAGTCGCTCGAGTACCGCCTTCGCGCTCGCATATTGCTGCATCGACGAGTAGTAGTCGGCCAGCGCCAGCAATCCCGTGGGACTTGGAGCGACTTCCGCAAACGCCTTCAGAGGCGCTTCAGCCTCGGGTTTGCGGCCGGCACTAAGGTAGAAGAGCGCCAGGGCCCGGTTGGCCAGCAGATTCTTCGGATCCAGCGCGATCGCTTCCTTGAGCGTCGCTTCCGCCTTGTCCCGCTGATTCGTGGACCAGTAGTAATTGGCCAGCGCGAGCCGGGCGTTCACCGACTTCGGGTCGCTGTCGACCGCCTTCTTGAAGGCGAGTCCGGCCGCGGCGGAATCGCCCCTTGCCAACTGCAGAACGCCGAGATTGGAGTACGCGCCGCCTGAGGGGTCGCTCGCAACTGCCGATTCAGCCGCCGCAATCGCGCCATCGAAGTCCTTGAGGCCGGCAAGCGCGTTGCCCTTCAGGATCTGGGCGTCGATGTTCTTGGGCTGAAGCGCGAGGCTCTTGTCCGCGCGCGACTTCGCGTCTTCGAATCGGCCGAAGGCGAGCAGCGTTCGCCCGGCACTCAGCTGGGCGTCGATGTTGTCGGGGAGCAGATCGGCGGCCCTGACGTATTCGTTCAAGGCGTTCCGCACGTCGTTGTTGTCGGCGTACACCTTGGCCAGCGCTAGCCGGGCTTCACCATTCCTGGGGTTGGCAGCAATGGCTTTTCGGTATTCGATTACCGCTTCGGCGGGCTTCTTCTGGGCAAGATACTGGCTGGCGCGATTTGCGAGCGCTTTGCTCGTGGCGACCGGGTCTTTCCGGCACCCGACCGTGAGTGCCAGACATGCGACGGCTATTGCGATGGCTGCTCCGTGTCGCATTCTGATTGTGCTCCTGACCGGCCTTCAGACTCCTGCCGACGGCCCTCCTGCTGGCAACATGACAGAGGCCGCGATCGAAAGGCTCCGGTTCCCAGTGCCGAGACACCGGGAACCGGCGAAGGAGACTACTTGGAACGTCGTGCGAACTAGGCGGTCGCTTTCACGCACCACCGACGGCGGGCCGCACCCGCCAGGCCGATGAGGCCCGTGCCGAGCAGCATCATCGAGCCCGGCTCCGGAATGGGAGTTCCGTTGGGTTGCCCCTTCTGAAGCGGAGAACGAGAACGTTTGCCGGACTGGGTAGCGCTGAAGACAAAGGTTCCGGGCGTGTTATCGAATCCAGTCAGATGGAACATGCCGGTGCCGAGCAGAGTCAAGAGGTTCGAGGACTGAACAATATTGGTGATGCCCGAGAGGTCCATCGAGAAGCCCACCACCGGCGACCTCGAAGCCCGACGATCGGAAACAAGGGGAAATCCGGGAGCCCGGACTGCCCCAAAGGCGAAGTCTTTGATGCTTCCGGTTGAACCCTGCAGTACCGCCGAAATCGCCGGACGTGCTGTTCACGAGGAATCGAACCCGCGACGCCGGGCGTCGGGACGTGACCGGAAAGCGTGAAGTCAAGGCCGGTTGCTGTTGTCCAGACTGGCGGCACCACGCCAGTTGCTCCGTTCACGGGTACCAAGGAGCCCGACGATGGACATACTGCCCGCGATGAACGCTGCCTCGGCCGATGGGGCCAACGCCCACATCAGCGCCACCACTGCTGCTGAGAA
>CAVQJU010000010.1:0-752549 GCA_963712905.1 uncultured Acidobacteriota bacterium
GGTGCGTCTCGAGAATCTGGCCGACGTTCATACGGGACGGCACGCCGAGCGGGTTCAGCACGATCTCCACCGGCGTTCCGTCCGGCAGATACGGCATGTCCTCCTCGGGGAGGATGCGCGCGATGACGCCCTTGTTGCCGTGCCGGCCGGCCATCTTGTCGCCGACCGACAGCTTGCGCTTCATCGCGACGTACACCTTGACCAGCTTGATGACGCCGGGCGGCAGCTCGTCGCCGCGGCGGATCTTCTCTTTCTTCTCCTCGAACAGGTTGCGGATGACTTCGACCTGCCGCTCCGTCCGCTCTTCGAGATCCCGCAGGTCGTCCTCGAGGCGCATGTCGTCGGTGGCGATCTTCAGCCGGACCATGGCCTCGTAGGGCATCTCCTGCAGCACTTCCGGCGTCAGCTCGGTGCCCTTCTTCAGGATCCGCTCGCGGCCGTACTCGTCGAACAGGTCCGACCGCAGCTGCTGGCCCCGCAGCATCATGATCACGCGCTTCTTCACTTCGTCGTGAAGGATGCGGACCTCGTCCTGCAGGTTCTTCTCCATCATGTCGAGCTCTTCCTGCTCGATCGCCTTGGCTCGATCGTCTTTCTCGATGCCCTTGCGGGAGAAGATCTTCACGCCGACGATGATGCCCTCGATGCCGGGCGGGCAGATGAGCGAGGCGTCGCGCACGTCGCCGGCCTTCTCGCCGAAGATCGCCCGGAGGAGCTTTTCTTCGGGAGTCAGCTGCGTCTCGCCTTTCGGCGTGACCTTGCCCACCAGGATGTCGCCCGGCTTCACGTACGCGCCGATGCGGATGATGCCGCTGTCGTCGAGGTCCTTCAGGAACCCTTCCGAGACGTTCGGGATGTCCCGCGTGATCTCTTCAGGGCCGAGCTTCGTGTCGCGCGCCTCGATCTCGAACTCCTCGATGTGGATGGACGTGTAGTAGTCGTCCTTCACCATCTTTTCGGAGACCAGGATCGCGTCCTCGAAGTTGTACCCGCGCCAGGGCATGAACGCGACCAGGACGTTGCGGCCGAGCGCGAGCTCGCCGAGCTCCGTGCACGGGCCGTCGCCGAGCACCTGCCCCTTGTGCACCTTCTGGCCGACCCGGACGATCGGCTTCTGGTTGATGCAGGTGTTCTGGTTGCTGCGCTTGAACTTCGTCATGTTGTAGATGTCAGCGCCCATCTCCTTGCCGTCTTCCGTCTCGCTCTCGACACGGACGACGATGCGCTGGCTGTCGACGAAGTCCACGGTGCCCGACCGGCGCGCCACGATGACGGCGCCCGAATCGCGGGCCGTGATGTACTCCATGCCGGTGCCGACGAAGGGCGCGCGGGCCCTGAGCAGCGGCACGGCCTGGCGCTGCATGTTGCTCCCCATCAGCGCGCGGTTCGCATCGTCGTTCTCGAGGAACGGGATGAGCGAGGCCGCGACCGAGACGAGCTGCTTCGGCGAGACGTCGATGAACTGCACCTTGTCGCGCGGCGACAGGATGAAGTTGCCCGCTTCACGGGCGTTGATGCGCTCCTGCGTCAGGTTGCCGTCCTCGTCCACGGCCGAGTTGGCCTGGGCGATGACGTACTGGTCTTCCTCCCACGCCGACAGGTAGAACGCGTAGGGCTCGACCTCGACGCCCTTCTTGCGCGACCGTCCGTCCTCCGACACCATGTCGGTGGCTTCGACGATGTCACCGGCCTTGTACTTCGAATCCGGCGGCGTTGATGACGATGACGTACTCGGTGACCCGGCCGTCCTTCACCTTGCGGTAGGGCGACTCGATGAAGCCGAACTCGTTGATGCGCGCGTAGCACGACAGCGACGAGATGAGGCCGATGTTCGGGCCTTCCGGCGTCTCAATCGGGCAGATGCGCCCGTAGTGCGTCGGGTGGACGTCGCGGACCTCGAACCCGGCGCGCTCGCGCGACAGGCCGCCCGGCCCGAGCGCCGAGAGACGCCGCTTGTGCGTGATCTCGGAGAGCGGGTTGGTCTGGTCCATGAACTGCGACAGCTGGGACGACCCGAAGAACTCGCGAATCGCGGCCATGACCGGCTTCGCGTTGATCAGGTCGTGCGGCATGGCCGTCGCCATTTCCTGGTACACCGACATCTTTTCCTTGATGGCGCGCTCCATGCGGACCAGCCCGATGCGGAACTGGTTCTCGAGGAGCTCGCCCACGGAACGGACGCGGCGGTTGCCCAGGTGGTCGATGTCGTCCACGTTGGCCGGGTTGCGGCGGAGCTTCAAGAGATACTTCAGCACCTCGTAGAAGTCCTGCGGATGCAGGATCTTCTCGTCGAGCGGCGTGTTCAGGCCGAGCTTCGTGTTCAGCTTCAGCCGGCCGACGCGCGAGAAGTCGTACTTCTGCGGGTTGAAGAACATGTTCTCGAAGAGCGACCGGCTGCTGTCGAGCGTCGGCGGATCGCCGGGCCGCAGGCGCCGGTAGATCTCGATGAGCGCCTCTTCGTGCGTGTGGATCGGGTCCTTCTTCAGCGTCTGGCCGATGATCGGACCGACTTCGTCCTTCTCCGGGAAGAAGATGTCGATGCGATCGACGTTCTTCTCCTGCGCCATCGACACGACGCGCGGCTCGAGCGGCTCGTTGGCTTCGAGGATCACCTCGCCCGTGGACGGGTCCACGACGTCGGCCGCCGCGAACGCGCCCTCGAGCTCGGCCTCGGCGATCTCGACCGCCTCGACGTTGGCGCGCTTCAGCGCTTCGACGGCGTTCTTGGTGATCTTCTTGCCCGACTGCACCGTGAAGTTCTCGCCGGGGACGACGATGTCGCGCGCCGCGCGCAGCCCGACGAGGCTGTCGGCGACGGCCCAGTACAGCGTGCCGTTCCTGATGTGGAGCTTGTCCACGCTGTAGAAGGCGCGGATGATCTCGTCGGCGCCGCGCAGGCCGAGCGCGCGCAGGAACACCGACGCCAGGAACTTCCGCTTGCGGTCGATGCGGACGTACAGGAGGTTCTTCGAGTCGTACTCGAACTCGACCCACGAGCCGCGGTACGGGATGATCTGCGCGATGTACAGCGTCTTGTCTTCGGAGTGGAAGAAGGCGCCCGGCGACCGGTGCAACTGCGAGACGATGACGCGTTCGGTGCCGTTGATGATGAACGTGCCGTTCTCGGTCATCAACGGGATGTCGCCGAAGTAGACCTCCTGCTCCTTGATGTCGCGGATGGTCTTGACGCCCGTCTCGGGGTCCTTGTTCCACACCACGAGGCGGATCGTCACCTTCAGCGGCACGGCGAACGTCATGCCGCGCTCCTGGCACTCGTCGACGTCGTACTTCAGCTTCAGGCCGACCGTGTTGCCGCAGATGTCACAGACATCGCCGCGGGCCTGGTTGGCCTTGCCGCAGCGCGCGCACAGCACTTCGCGGTCGCCGTACGGATCGGCGATGAGCGTCGCGCCGCACTGGCTGCAGGGCTTGCGGAGGTGGTGCAGGCCCTGGAGCTTGCTGCACTTGCACTCCCAGTTGCCGATCGAGTACTCGATGAACTCGAGCGACGAGTTCTCGCGAAAATCCGAAATCGGGAACACCGACTTGAAGACCGACTGCAGCCCCGCGTCCTCGCGCTCGGCCGGCAGACGGTTCATCTGCAGGAAGCGTTCGTACGACTTCTTCTGAATCTCGATGAGGTTCGGGATGGGAACGGTGGTCTTGATTTTCGAAAAATCGATGCGCTCGCGATAGACGTTCTTGGGCAAGCTGTACATTCTTTGGACCTCGATAAAGACGGAGCGCGAGACAGACAGCGGTGAGAGGCTCGGAGGCTGGGGGTCACGTGCCGGCCCCGATCAGGCCCTGGCCCTCTCGCCTCTCAGGCCCTACTTGACTTCGACCTTCGCGCCGACTTCCTCGAACTTCTTCTTGATCGCCGCGGCCTCGTCCTTGTTCACGCCTTCCTTGATCGGCTTGGGCGCGCTCTCGACGAGGTCCTTGGCTTCCTTCAGACCCAGGCTGGTGACTTCGCGGACGACCTTGATCACGTTGATCTTGTTGCCGCCGACTTCCGTCAGCGTCACGGTGAATTCGGTCTTCTCTTCGGCGGGTGCCGCGGCGCCGCCGCCCCCGGCCATCGGCATCCCCATCGGCACGGCGGCCGCGGCGGACACGCCGAGCTCTGATTCGAGCGTCTTCACGAGCTGGCTGAGCTCGAGAACGCTGATGCCCTTGATGTACTCAACAACCTGCGCTTGCGTGACTTCGGCCATGGTGATCTCTCTCTTTTCTACGTTCTACGTTCGACGTTTTTCGTTGTTGTGTTGAGTGTCCGTCAGCCCTCGGCGCGCTTCTTCTCCGCGGCCGCCAGCACGTTCATCAGGCTGCGCGGCGTCGCGCTGAGCACCGTGACGATCTGCACCATCGGCGCCTGCAGCACGTAGAGCAGCTTCGCGAGCAGCTCGGGACGGCCGGGCAGCGCGGCGAGCTCGTTCACTTCGGCCGGCTTGATCGCGCGGCCGGCGACGATGGCGGCCTTGATCGTCAGCGTGGGCGCCGTCTTGATGAACGTCGTGAGCGTCTTGGCGAGGACCACCGGGTCGTTCGCCGTGTACGCCACGGCCGTCGTGCCGGCGAAGTGCTTGTCGAGCGCCTCGAGGGCCGTGCCCTTGATCGCGCGCCTGGCCAGCGTGTTCTTGACGACCTTGTAGCTGGCCTTGGCCGTCCGGAGCTGACGCCGCAGTTCGGTGACCTGCGGCACGTTCATGCCCTTGTAGTCCACGAGCACCGCGGTCTCCGTGCTCTTGAACGCGGTCTCCAGCTGCTGGAGCTCGACTTCCCTGTCCGCTCTGGTAACCGCCATTAGTGTTTCACCACGACGTCGATGTGCGTCGTATCGATCCGGATGCCCGGACCCATCGTGGACGACACGGTGACGCTCTTGAGGTACTTGCCCTTGGCCGCCGACGGCTTCGCGCGCACGATGCTGTCCACCAGCGCGTGGGCGTTGGCCACGAGCGAGTCGGACGCGAACGAGATCTTGCCGACGGGCGCGTGGATGATGCCCGTCTTGTCGACGCGGAACTCCACCTTGCCGGCCTTGATTTCCTTGACGGCCTTGGCGATGTCCGCCGTGACGGTGCCGGTCTTCGGGTTCGGCATCAGGCCGCGCGGCCCGAGCACCTTGCCGAGCTTGCCGACCGCCCGCATCATGTCCGGCGTCGCGACGACGGCGTCGAAGTCCATGAAGCCGCCCTGAATCTTGTCCACCAGCTCCTCGCCGCCGACCACGTCGGCGCCGGCCTCGGTCGCTTCCTTCTGCTTCTCGCCGCCGGCGATGGCCAGGACGCGCTTGGACTTGCCGAGCCCGTGCGGCAGCACGACCGTGCCGCGCACCATCTGGTCGGCGTGCTTCGGGTCGACGCCGAGCTTCAGCGACATCTCGACGGTCTCGTCGAACTTGGCGAACTTCACCTTCTGCATGAGCGGGATCGCGTCTTCGATCGTATACGTCCGATCGACGGCGACCTGCGCGCGGGCAGCGGCGAATTTTCTTCCGCGTTTGCGCATGGTTCACTCCTGTGGTGCAAGCGGGCCGCGAAGGCCCTCCCACGTTTCAATGAAGAATGTCAATGTCGAATGAAGAAATTGAAGAAGTCGGTTTCTACGCTCTTCGTTCTACGTTCTACATTTTCATTTATCCGATCACATCCAGGCCCATCGACCGGGCCGTTCCCGCCACCGTCTTGATCGCCGCCTCGAGCGACTCGGCGTTCAAGTCGGGCATCTTCGTCTTCGCGATCTCTTCCACCTGCTTCGCCGTCACCGTGCCGACCTTGTTCTTGTTCGGCTCGGCGGATCCCTTGGCGATGTTCGCCGCACGCTTCAGCAGGATCGACGCCGGCGGCGTCTTGGTGATGAAGCTGTACGACCGATCGGCGTAGATCGTCACGACGACCGGGATGATCAGGCCTTCGTCCTTCGCCGTCTTCGCATTGAAGTTCTTGCAGAAGTCCATGATGTTGACGCCCTGGGGGCCGAGCGCGGTCCCCACCGGCGGCGCGGGCGTGGCTTTCCCCGCGGCAATCTGGAGCTTCACCATCGCCTGAACTTTTTTCGCCATAGACTAGATCTTCTCAACCTGCAGGAAGTCCAACTCCACGGGAGTCGACCTTCCGAAAATCGTCACCATCACCTTCAACGTGTTCTTGTCGAGGTTCACGTCGTCGACGACGCCGTTGAAGCTGGTGAAGGGCCCTTCGTTGATGCGCACCTGCTCGCCCTTCTCGAACATGTACTTCGGCTTGGGCTTTTCGGCCGCCGACTTGACCTGTTCGAGAATCTGGTCGACTTCGTCCTTGGTCAGCGGCGTCGGCTTGGTGCCGGCGCCGACAAACCCGGTGACCTTCGGCGTGTTCTTCACCACGTGCCACGCATCGTCGGTCATGTCCATCTCGACGAGGATGTAGCCGGGGAAGAACCGCTTCGACGTCACCACTTTCTTGCCGGCGCGCATCTCCACGACATCCTCGGTCGGGATGAGAATCTCGCCGATTCGCTCCTGCAGCCCGTACGACTGCACGCGCTGCTGGAGCGACTCGGCGACCTTCTTCTCGAAGCCCGAGTAGGTGTGGACGATGTACCAGTTCTTGCTCGCAACCTCGGTCATGCCGATGCACCAAACCGCCGGAAAATCCACAGGACCACGCTGTCGATGCCGACATCGAGGGCAAACAGATAGAGGCCGAAGAACACCGACACGAGGATGACGACGACCGTCGTCGCGTACACTTCCTTCTGCGACGGCCACGTGACGCGCTTCAGCTCGTTGCGAACTTCGCTCAGAAACACACGGGCGCGCTCGAGGCGCCCGCCCGCCGCTTCCTTGACCGTCTCGAGTGCCGTCGGTTCAGCCATGCCCGCCCCTAGCCCCCAGTCCCCAGCCCCTACGCGATCCCAGTGTTGGCAGGCCAGGAGGGAATCGAACCCCCAACCCCCGGTTTTGGAGACCGGTGCTCTGCCAATTGAGCTACTGGCCTACTTGCTCTCTTTATGAGACGTGTGCTTCCGGCAGAACCGGCAGAACTTGCTCATCTCGAGCCGCTCGGTCGTCTTCTTCTTGTTCTTCGTCGTGCTGTAGTTGCGACGCTTGCACTCGGTGCAGGCCATCGCGATGATGTCTCTCATTGGGATCACCTAGAGGTTGGAGGTTTGAGGTTAGGGGGCGGACTCAGCCCCAACCTCTAACCTCCAACCTCTGACCTCTAGCCTCTATTCGAGAATCTCCGTCATCGTTCCCGCGCCCACGGTGCGGCCGCCTTCACGAATCGCGAAGCGCGCGCCCTTTTCGAGCGCGACCGGCGTCATCAGCTCGCCGGTGATCGTGGTGTTGTCGCCCGGCATCACCATTTCCACACCCTCCGGCAGCTTGAGGGTGCCGGTGACGTCGGTCGTGCGGATGTAGAACTGCGGACGGTAGCCGTTGAAGAACGGCGTGTGACGGCCGCCCTCTTCCTTCGACAGGATGTAGACCTCGCCCTTGAACTTCGTGTGGGGCTTGATCGATCCCGGCTTGCAGAGCACCTGCCCGCGTTCGACGTCCTCTTTCTCGACGCCGCGCAGGAGCACGCCGATGTTGTCGCCGGCCTGGCCCGAGTCGAGCAGCTTGCGGAACATCTCGACGCCGGTGACGACCTTCTTCTCGGTCGCCTTGAAGCCGACGATTTCCACTTCCTCGCCGACCTTCACCTGCCCGCGATCCACGCGGCCGGTGACGACGGTGCCGCGGCCCGAGATCGAGAACACGTCTTCGATCGGCATCAGGAACGGCTTCTCGATTTCGCGCTGCGGAATCGGCACGTAGCTGTCGAGCGCTTCCATCAGCTTGAGGACGCCCGCGACGCCTTCGGGGTCGCCCTGCAGCGCCTTGAGCGCCGACACGCGCACGACCGGAATGTCGTCGCCCGGGAACTTGTACATCTTGAGCAGTTCGCGGACCTCGAGTTCGACCAGGTCGAGCAGTTCGGGATCGTCAATCGCGTCGACCTTGTTCAGGGCGACGACGATGTAGGGCACGTTGACCTGCTGGGCGAGGATGATGTGCTCGCGCGTCTGCGGCATCGGGCCGTCGACCGCGCTCACCACCAGGATGGCGCCGTCCATCTGCGCCGCGCCGGTGATCATGTTCTTGATGTAGTCGGCGTGGCCCGGGCAGTCGACGTGCGCGTAATGGCGGTTGGCGGTCCCGTATTCGACGTGGCTCGTCGCAATCGTCAGAATCTTCGTCTCGTCGCGGCGGCCCTGCGACTCCGACGCCTTGGCCACTTCGTCGTACGGGATGAACTTGGCCCAGCCCTTGTCGGCCGCGACCTTGGTGAGTGCGGCGGTCAGGGTGGTCTTGCCGTGGTCGATATGCCCGATCGTGCCGACGTTCACGTGCGGCTTGCTGCGGTCGAATTTCTCTTTAGCCATGTCTGCGCCTCGTTCGTCGTGTGTGCTACGTGAAGCTGTTGCGTTCCCGCTTTCGCATGTCTGGAGCCGATGTCCAGAATCGAACTGGAGACCTCGTCCTTACCAAGGACGCGCTCTGCCAACTGAGCTACATCGGCCCCCGTCAACTTCATCTGGTCATCTGGTCATTTCGGTCATCTGGTCATTTCAACGAGCAACCTCAATGACTAGCCGACCAAACCCACCTCGCTGACCCGATCACCCTTCGTCGTATGGAGCGGGAGACGGGGATCGAACCCGCGACCAACAGCTTGGAAGGCTGTGACTCTACCACTGAGTTACTCCCGCCTCACCGTTCCCCCATCTGGTCGTCTGGTCATCTCGTCATTTGGTCAGTGATTGATCGACTGAATGATCAGGTGACCAGATGATTCGATGACCAGATTCCAGTCGCACCATTGGTGGCGAGGGAAGGACTCGAACCTTCGAAGCCGCTAGGGCGACAGATTTACAGTCTGCTGCGTTTGACCGCTTCGCTACCTCGCCAATTGTGGTGTTGAAATGTCGTCTCGACGCGTACCCTGCGGAGAAGCTCTCCGATGGAGCTGGCGGAGGGATTTGAACCCCCGACCGGCTGATTACAAATCAGCTGCTCTACCGGACTGAGCTACGCCAGCCAAACAAAAGGGGAACTATAGCACGTCCCGTGCCAGCGGTGCAATACGTGCAACCTCAATCTGTTGTCGGCGGTTGGCCCTGGTCACCGGACCCGGGGCCGGGCCAGCCGCCCGGTTCCGGCGCTGCCGGACGGCCTCGAACAGCACGACCGCGGTCGCCACCGAGACGTTCAAACTTTGAACGTGACCGCCCATCGGAATCGACACCACCCAGTCGCACCGCTCCCGCACCAGCCGCCTCAGCCCCGTTCCCTCGCTGCCCACCACCAACGCCGTCGGCAGCGTGTAATCGATCTCATCGTAGCGCGTCGGGCCGTCCCCGGCCAGCCCGACCGTCCAGACGCCGGCCTCTTTCAGCGCCTCGAGCGACCGTGCGATGTTCACGACCTCCGCCACCCGCACGTGCGCCACGGCCCCAGCCGACGCCTTCGCCGCCGCCCCGCCGAGCGGCGCGGCGTGGCGCGACTGCCGCACGACGCCGTCGGCGCCCGCCGCGTCCACGGTCCGCAGAATCGCGCCGAGATTGTGCGGATCCTCGATGCCGTCGAGCACGACGACGAGCGGGACCGCGGCGGCGCCGGCGATGAGATCCTCCAGGTCGAACCACTCCCGGGCCTGCGGCGTCACCGACCTCGGCCACCACGCCCTGATGCCGGCTGGCCGGCCCCCCGGCCGCCCGCTCAATCTCGTCGGCGCTCACCCGTCGCACCGTCACCCCCTGCTCCGCCGCCAGCTGTTCGATCTGCCGGACACGGTTGTCCGCACGCGGCGACACCCGCAGCGCCGTCACCCGGCGTGCGCGCAGCGCCTCGAGGACAGGGTTGATGCCGTAGATCAGCATGGCAGTGATCGGGGTAGGCGTCAGTGGCTGGGGACGTAGGGGCTCGACAGCGCCGCGCAAATTCCGCGGCACGCTCGCGGCAACCGACGATCGCCGGAATGCCGGCCTCGGCCGGCAACTCCGCGCCACGATCGATGGCGGGCACGAGCAGGTCCAGTTCGGGTCCGTCGGCGCGCCCGGTCAGGACGATCCGGATCGGGTGAAAGAGCCCCTTTGCCTTCTGACCGGTTCGGGTCTTCACCTGGTTGGCGACCGCGCGAAACCGGTCGCGATCGAGACGCGGCGACGCCGCCAGCTCCTCGGCAAACGCGGAGACCACGGCGCGCGCGCCCGGCGCGTTCATCTCCTCGCGGATGCCGGGGGTGTCGAGCGCTTTCGAGACGTCGGAGTCGAAGAGCACCGCCAGCCGCGCCGGGATCTGGTTGAGCCGGTCAACCGACGCCGTCGCCATCGCCATCGCGCTGGCGAGAAACTCGATGCCGCCGCCAGCCGGCGTCATGGGAACGCCGGCCTCGACGAAATACGGAACGGCCAGCCGCGCGATGCGCGACGCGTCGGCCACCTTGAGGTAGTGGCGGTTGACCCAGGCCAGTTTCTCCTCGTCGAACACGCCGGCGCTGTGGCCCACGCCGTCGAGGGAAAACCGGCGCGCCAGATCGTCGATCGACAGCAGTTCGTCGGCATCGCTCGAGGCCGTCCCGTGGCGGGGTGACCAGCCGATGAGCGCGAGGTAGTTCACCAGCGCCTCGGGCAGATACCCTTTCGACCGGAACTCGGCCACCGACGTCGCGCCGTGCCGCTTCGAGAGCGGACTGTGGTCCGGCCCCATCACGAGGGCGAGATGCGCAAATGCCGGCGGCGTGAACCCCATCGCCTCGTACAGCAACAGCTGCCGCGGCGTGTTCGAGATGTGATCCTCGCCCCGGATCACATGCGTAATCTCCATCAGCGCATCGTCGACCACGACCGCGAAGTTGTAGGCGGGGTGACCGTCGGCTCGAACGATGACGGGATCGCCGATCACGTCTCCGGCAAACCGGACGTCGCCCCGAACGAGGTCGGTGAAGACGACGTCGCGGTGCTCGGGAACGCGAAAGCGGATGGCCGGGCGCTCGCCCGCGGTGATGCGGGCGTTGGCCTGCTCGAGCGACAGGCCGCGGCAGGTGCCCGGGTACATCGAGGGACGGCCCGCGGCGACCGCCGCCTGCCGGTCGGCCTCGAGCTGCGCGACCGAGCAGAAGCAGTAGTACGCGGCCCCGGCCGTGAGCAGTTCCTGTGCGTACGACGCGAACAGATGAAGCCGCTCCGATTGCCGGTACGGTCCGCACGGACCGCCGGCGTCGGGCCCCTCGTCCCAGTCGAGGCCCAGCCACCGCAGGTCGCGCAGGATCGCGGCCTCCGATTCGCGCGTCGATCGCTCGACGTCGGTGTCCTCGATGCGAAGCACGAACGTCCCGCCGGATCCGCGCGCCAGCAGCCAGTTGAACAACGCGGTCCTGGCGTTGCCGACGTGGAGATGACCGGTCGGGCTTGGTGCGAAACGGAGGCGCAAGACAGGTTCAGTTCAGGTTCAGGTTCAGGGTTCAGGGTTCACAGAGCGCGATGGCGTGGACGGCGATGGCTTCGCCGCGGCCGAGCTCGCCGACGCCCTCGTTCGTCTTGCCTTTGACGCTGACGCGATCCACGGACACGCCAAGCGCCTCGGCCAGGTTCGCCCGCATCGCGTCGATGTGCGGCACGAGCTTCGGCCGCTCGGCGATCACGGTCGCGTCGACGTTACCGACGACGAGTCCCAGCTCGCGCACGATCGTCCACCGCGCGCCGCAGCAGGTCGATGCTCGATGCGCCCTTCCACTGCGGGTCGGTGTCGGGGAAATGCCGGCCGATGTCGCCCGCTCCGGCGGCGCCGAGAATCGCGTCCGTCACCGCGTGGCAGACGGCGTCGGCGTCCGAG
Organism: uncultured Acidobacteriota bacterium; assembly: GCA_963712905.1. GTDB lineage: Bacteria > Acidobacteriota > Vicinamibacteria > Vicinamibacterales > CAVVIG01 > CAVQJU01. Next base: position 11,867 of record CAVQJU010000010.1, read on the forward strand.
TGGCCGGCCAGCCCGCGGTCGAACGGAATCGTGACGCCGCCGAGAATCAGCAGCCGGCCTTCGACCAGCCGGTGCAGGTCGTAGCCGATGCCCACCCTGGCCGCGGCCGGAGCCGCCGCCGCCCCGGCCGATCGCTTCGGCCATCGCCAGGTCCTCCGGGGTCGTGATCTTGATGTTGGTCGCCTCACCTTCGACGATGCGGACGGTGTGGCCGGCCTGCTCGGCGAGGGACGCTTCGTCGGTGGCGTCGCTCGAGATCGCCAGCGCGTCGCGGAGCACGTCGCGCCGGAACGCCTGCGGCGTCTGCGCGAGGAAGATCGTCCGGCGGTCGAGCGTCGCGCGCACGAAGGAACCGTCAACCTGCTTGACCGTGTCGCGTGCGGCGACGGCCGCCAGCGCCGCGCCCGACTCGGCGGCCGCCGCAATGGTTCTCGCGATCAGATCGGCGCTCGCGAACGGCCGCGCGGCGTCGTGCACGACGACGACGTCGGCGCGGTCGGGACGGCGCGGAATGCCGCCGCCACCGAGTCCTGCCGCCGCGCGCCGCCGGCCACCACCCGCAGCGGCTTGGCCGTGTCCGTCAGGTAGGCGGGCGGCTGGGTCGAAGGTCCGCCGGGAGCGCGACGACCACATCGTCGACGTCCGGGTGCGTGAGAAAGACCGAACGCTTCGCTCGAGCATGGGCTGCCCGGCGATCGCCAGCAATTGCTTGGGTTGCCCGTGACCGAGCCGCAGACCGCGTCCGCCGGCCGCAAGGATCGCTGAAACAAACATCGGGTAATCGGAATTATACCGTGCGCCCGCGATTCGAACCGCCGGCGGCGCCGTGGTCTCTTAGACAGCAGCGTGGCGACACCCGTCCAGGAGGCGCGGTGGGTGCTCCGGGCCCAGTGCAACGACCGGGAAGCGCTGGAGCTCCTGCTCACCGCCGTGAGTCCGGCGCTCGATCGCTACTTGTCAGGGCTTGTCGGCGCGGCCGACGCCGAAGACGTCCTGCAGGACGTCCTGCTCATCATCTATAAGAAGCTGACGTTGCTGGAGCAGCCGGAGGTGTTTCGCGCGTGGGCGTACCGCATCGCCAGCCGCGCCGCCTTCCGTCATCTGAAGAAACGAAACCGATGGCCGGCTCACGCGCGCGACGACGAGGCGCTCGATCGGCTGGAGGCGGCGACAGCGCAGCCACCGCCCGGCGACGAGCTCCGTGCGCTGCTCGCAACGGACGCGATCTCGCCGGCGAGCCGCGCCGTGCTGGTCCTCCATTTTCAAGAGGAGCTGCCGCTGGCCGACGTCGCGGCGATTCTCGAAGTCCCTCTCGGCACCGTCAAGTCCCGTCTCTCATACGGCCTGTCGGCGCTTCGCCAGCAGCTCGGCCGGCCAAGGAGTGTGTGATGTCCGCCAACACCGAAGACTCGTTGCGTAAACACCTGGATGCCGTCGATCGGATCGAGCGCCGGTTCAAGAGAAAGCTGGCGTTCGCCGCGGGCTGTCGAGCGTCGTCGGCTACGGCTCTTTCTTCTATCTGTCAGCGAAGAAGGCGGACATTCGCCAATGCTCGCCTTCGTCGTCGTGACGTCGGCGATGGGCACGGCGCTGCCGCGACGGGGCTGCACTACCGCATCGCGCAGATGACGAACACGATTCTGAAAGCGATCGAGCTGTCGTCGCGAGAGCGGCAATGACGGCAAAGCGCTAGCAAACAGTACGTCGCAGCGCGCGCCGACGAATTGCCCGAGCGCCTCGGCTTCCTCGTGGATGCCGTCGCGGACGCGCTTGTCCAGCGTGCTGAACGGGCGGACGTCCACGGTGAAGGTCTTCGCTCGCTGCTCCAGAAACCAGACGGCGACGATGCGGCCGCCGACGATCACGACGGGAGAGAGCCAGCCCTGGTTTCGATAGACGCGCTTGTAGAAGCGCGGCTCGACCAGGTGGTGCTTCGTGGCGTGCGCGAGCAGGAACGTGTCGAACGACGGCAGCAGCCTTGGCCGGCGATCGATTTTCGCGTCGGCGAGGACATCGCGATCCCGGCGCAGGATGAAGCCCTGCTCGCCGTCCACGCTGACCGGTTCAACGAGCCCCGCGAGACGCTCGAAGACGGCTTTCGTGTCGCTCGTGTTCAGTCCCGCCCACTTCGAGAAGTCGCGATGCGTCGCCGGACCGAACGCCGTCAGGAAGCGCTTCGCCAGCTCGACGCGCGCATCGTCCGGGTCCGACGGCTTTCTGTGCCGGCAGCCACTGGTCCACGCGCACGAACGTGGCCTCGGCGCCGCGCGGAGGACCGTAGCAGATCAGGCCTTCGAGAATCGCCGGCCGCATGGCGCTCCACGCGTACTTGAGCCAGAGGCGCATGCCGCGCGCGGCTTTCGCCTTCGCGCGCGCGAGCAGATCCTGCTGCGTCTTCGGGCCGTCGGCGAGCGCGTCCATGACGACCGCGATCATCGTGTCCACGTGCTTCGGGCCGGCGCCGATCCGTTTCAGCGTGCGATGCACGCTCGCCATGGACGACGCCTTCATGGCGCGCGATGTACATCTGGAAGTCGCGCGCCGGAATCAGGTGCAGCGTCATCCGCATGCTCGTGGTCTTCACCAGCTCGCGGCGCCGCCAGAGCGCCGCCTGAACGTCCTCGCGCCTGGTCGAGCGCCGCCTGGTCCAGAGCGAGAGCTCGGCGGCCGACATCACCTGCGCCTGAATGCCGCCCACATCGCGGCACACCGACGCGAGCGTCGACCCGACGCTGTTCACCAGGTGATGCCGCGCCATCCGAAACGCCGCAACTTGTTCGCGCGTGATGGATTTCATGCCCTGCCCGCCCCGCCTGCCCTGCCTGCCGTGCCTGCCCAGCCTGCCCGTAGTGCCCGTCTTCGAACCGCCGCCGCCACGATGTCGTGCACGCGCGCGGCGAGCGCCTTGGCGTCGTGCACCGTGGGCTCGTCGATCGCGGGCGGCTGAATCGGATCGTGGATGACGAGCGTCACCTCCGCCGGCTCGGTCCGCAGGCGTCCCTTCGGCATCACGGCGCGCGTGCCGATGATCGGCGAGCGGCACGATCGGCAGGCCCGCCTGAATCGCGAGCAGAAAGCTGCCCGCCTTGAACCGCGCCGACGTGGCCGTCGCCGCTGCGCGTGCCTTCGGCGTAGACGATGAGCGACAGCCCCTCGCGACACGAGCGCGCGCCAGCGCTTCAGGATGCCCGTCGCGATCGGGATCGCGGCGATCGACGAACAGGTGCCCGCCGCGCTTCAGGTGCCAGCCGAGCACCGGGAACCTCGCGAGCGATTCCTTCGCGATGATCCGCAGCTGATACGGCAGCGAGGTGAACACGACCGGCGTGTCGTAGTGGCTCTGGTGATTCGACACGAAGATGTACGTCGTGCCGGGCGTCAGCCGCTCGAGGCCCTCGACCGTGACCTCGACGCCGGTCGTCTTGAGAATCAGCCACGACCACGCGCGCGCGCACCCGTGCGCGAAAGTAGCCGCGCCGGTCGAACGAGGCTCGACACGATCGACGCGGCGCCGAGCACGATCGTGTAGACCGTGATGGCGGGGATCAGGATAGAAGACCGTCCGCCACCAGTGGTAAGGGGGGATGCGCAAGCGTCGTCGGTCGCGTTCAGGTGCTGGCGGCTGCGGCGCAGGCGCCGGTCCGGGCGCGGACGTCCGTCGTCCGTCGCGCGCTTTCGCTGGCGCGGCCACCGCGCGGCGCCGCGGCGGCGCATGCCGGGCTCGATGTACCGGCCGAAGATCATCTTGCCCGCCGTCGTCTGCAGCACGCTGGTGACGACGATGTCGATGGTCTTGCTGATCATCTTGCGGGCGTTGTCGACGACGACCATCGTGCCGTCGTCGAGGTACGCGACGCCCTGGTTGTATTCCTTGCCTTCCTTGAGGATGAACACCTTCATGATCTCGCCCGGCAGGACGACCGGCTTCAGCGAGTTGGCGAGCTCGTTGACGTTGAGCACGTCGACGCCGCGCAGCTGCGCGACCTTGTTCAGGTTGAAATCGTTGGTGACGATCTTGCCCGCGGAGCGTGCGCGCCAGCTCGATCAGCTTCAGATCGACCTCGCGGACGTCGGGAAAATCGACGTCGGAGATCGTGACCTCGATGCCCGACATCTTCTGAATCTTCTGCAGGATGTCGAGCCCGCGCCGGCCGCGGTTGCGCTTGAGCGAGTCGGCCGAGTCGGCGACCAGCTGCAGCTCCTTCAGCACGAACTGCGGGATGACGAGCGTGCCGTCGATGAAGCCGGTCTCGCAGACGTCGGCGATGCGGCCGTCGATGATGACGCTCGTGTCGAGAATCTTGTAGCGGCGCTCCGGGCCCGCGGCGCGGAACAGGCTGACGAGCCGCGCCGGCTCGAGCCACTCGCCCTGCTTGCCGCCGACCACCAGGCCCAGATACGGCAGCACGATCAGGATGAAGCTGTGGAGGAACTCGACGCGGCGGTCGCCGCTGTTGGCCCAGAACAGGCCGGCGCCGAGCGCCCGTGCGACCAGCAGGCCGATGGCGCAACCGATCAGCGCGCCGAGCACGCGCGTGACGGCCGTCGTCGCGCAGCCGCCTCGAAGAGCACGACGAGCCCGGCCAGGCCCAGCGCGAACGCGACGTTGGACGGGATCCCGAACGGAGCGGACGAAGCATGGCCGCCGCGTACGCCACGGATCGCCACGAAGAGCACGCGCGCGAGGACAAACCAGGCCATTTGCCTGACGATATCACAGTTCCGGGTTCAGAGTTCGTTCGAGGGTTCAGGGTTCAGGGTTCAGGTTCCCTGAGCGGTCTGAGCCGAGCCACCGTGCGAACCGATGAACCTTGAACCACCGTACCCGAATCTCAGGCTAAGATTGCGTCGAGCGCTTCGCCGACCGTGCGGACGCCGACGAGCTCGCAGTCGCCGGCGGGCTTGCGGTCCGACGGATCGATGTTCGCCTCGGGCATGATGCAGCGACGGAAGCCCATCTGCGCCGCCTCGCGGACGCGCAGCGCCGCCTGCGTGATGCCGCGGACCTCGCCGGCGAGACCGACCTCGCCGAACATCGCGGTCGTCGGCGCGATCACGCGGTTGCGGACGACTCGACGCGATGGCGGCCAGCACACCGAGGTCCGACGCCGGCTCGTCGATCGTCATCCCTCCGGCGATGTTCACGAACACGTCGTCGCCGACGAGGTTCAGGCCGGCGCGCTTCTCGAGCACGGCGAGCAGCAGCGACAGCCGCTGCTGGTCGATGCCGCTCGCCATGCGGCGCGCGTTCCCGTAGCTGCTCGTGCTGACGAGCGCCTGCACTTCGACGAGAATCGGACGCGATCCTTCGACCGAGCACAGCACGGCGGAGCCCGGCGCGTTCGACGGCCGCTCGGCCAGGAACAGCTTGCGAGGGATTCGGCACCGGACGCAGTCCGCTCGCGGTCATCTCGAAGACGCCCAGCTCGCTGACGGCGCCGAAGCGGTTCTTCACGGCGCGGACGACGCGATGCGAGTGATGGCGCTCGCCTTCGAAGTACAGCACGGTATCGACGACGTGCTCGAGCGCCTTGGGACCGGCGAGGCTGCCGTCCTTGGTGACGTGGCCGACGAGGAACGTCGGGATGTTCTGTCCCTTCGCCGTGAACAGCAGCTGCGTCGCCGCCTCGCGGACCTGTCCGATGCTGCCGGGCGCCGACTGGAACTTGAGCGAGAAGACCGTCTGGATCGAGTCGACGATCACGAGCGCGGGCTTGATGCGCGCCATCTCTTCGAGGATCCGCTCGAGGCACGTTTCGGCCAGCAGGTACAGCGGCGCCTCGCCGACGCCGAGCCGCTCGCCGCGCGACTTGATCTGGTGTTCGGATTCCTCGCCCGAGCTGTAGAGCACCGGCCCGATCGTCCGCGCCATGTTCGCGGCGGCCTGCAGCAGCAGCGTGGACTTGCCGATGCCGGGCTCGCCGCCGAGCAGCACCAGCGACCCCGGCACGACGCCGCCGCCGAGCACGCGATCGAACTCGTCGATCCCGGTCGAGAGCCGCGGCGTGCTGCTCGATCTCGATGTCCGCGTAGAGACGCGCGCCGCTCGCGCGGCCAGCGCGTAGCGATGCCGGCGGCCGCGGGCGCCGGCCTCCTGCGGCCGCTCTTCGACGAGCGAATTCCACGCGCCGCAGTCGGCGCAGCGCCCGAGCCACTTCGGCGACTGCGCCCCGCATTCCTGACAGACGAAGACGGTCTTGGGTGGCTTCATGTGTGGCGGGCGGGCAGGCGAGATCAGGTGGCAGGGCAGGCTGGGCCCGTCCAGGTAGACCGGCCTCGACCCGGCCAGACCTGCCTGACCCGCCCGACCTGTTCTAGTCGGAGTATACCCGTTCGATGCGGCGCCGATGCGGCAGAGGATCTCCCAGGGAATCGTGCCGATGGTGGCCGCCATCTCGCGGACGTCGATGCGATCGTCGCCCTGCGAACCGATGATGACGACTTCGTCGCCGGGCGACACGTCGAGCCCCGTGACGTCGACGGTCAGCATGTCCATGCAGACCGAGCCGACAATCGGCGCCCGTCGGCCGCGAATCAGCACCGACCCGCGGCCCGCGAGGCGCAGGTCGAGGCCGTCGGCATAGCCGGCGGGCACGATCGCGATCGTGCGTGGGCCGCTCGGCGGTGAAGCGCGCGCCGTAGCCGCTGATCTCGCCCGGCCGCATGCCCTTGACCGCCACGACGCGGCTGTGCAGCGTCATCGCCGGCGTCAACGGCATCGTGGACGCGAGCGGCGGCGGCACGACGCCGTACAGCAGGAGGCCGGGCCGCACGCGGTCGTACCAGACGCGCGAATCGCGCAGGAACGCGGCGCTGTTGCACGCGTGCCGTGTAGCGCGGGCGCCCGCCGAGCGCCTTCGACGTCGCTCAGCGCCCGCTCGAAGCGCGCGCGCTGCTCGTCGAAAAGCGGCGATTCCGGATCGTCGGCCGTCGCGAAGTGCGTGTAGACGGCGTCGAGCTCGAGGTTCGGGCTCGCCAGCAGCTCCGGCAGCGTGCGCCGCAGGTTGTCGTGCCGGAAGCCGAGCCGGTTCATGCCGGTGTCGATCTTCAGGTGATAGCGCAGCCGCTGCTTGTAGCGCGCCGCCGCGGCCTGGACCGCGCGCGCCGCCCCGGGCGTCGAGATGGTCGGCGTCAGACGGCAGTCGAACAGGCCGTCGAGATCGCTGACGCTCAGCGCGCCGAACACCAGGATCTCGGCCTCGACGCCCGCGGCGCGAGCGCCGCGCCCTCCTCGATGTCGGCGCACGCCAGCAGATCGGCGCCGGCCGTTCCGAGCGCGCGGGCCACCGGCGCCGCACCGTGTCCGTACGCGTTCGCCTTGACGACGGCAATGACGCCGGGCGTACGCGCCGGCTGCTCGCTGCGGCAGGTGCTCGGCGATGGTGCGGAAGTTGGACTTGATGCGCCGAGATCGACGCGCGCGACGGTCGGGCGAATCATGTCATTGCAGGATGGCAGACGATTGCAGGATGGCAGGATTGCGGAAGTGACCGGAGTGGCCGGAGTGGCCGGATGGATCGCAGGGCGTCCCCCAATCCTGCCATCCTGCAATCCTGCCATCCTGCAATTTCACGTCCCCGCCGCCAGGTTCTCGAACCGCGTGAACTCGCGGATGAACGCGAGCTTGACGACGCCGGTCGGCCCGTTGCGCTGCTTGCCGATGATGAGCTCCGCCACGCCCTGGTTCTCGGCCGGCGGCTGGCTCTTGTCGGCGTATTGATCCTCGCGGTAGATGAACATGACGACGTCGGCGTCCTGCTCGAGGGCGCCCGATTCGCGCAGGTCGGAGAGCTGCGGCCGGTGGTCGGATCGGGATTCCGGCGCACGGCTGAGCTGCGACAGCACGACGACCGGCACGCCCAGCTCCTTGGCCAGGCCCTTGAGCGATCGCGAAATCGAGGCCAGCTCGAGCGTGCGGTTCTCGAAGCGCCCGCGCCCCTGCATCAGCTGGATGTAGTCGACGACGAGGAGGTGGAGGCCGTGTTCGGAGGCCAGCCGGCGGCACTTGGCGCGCATCTCGAGCACGCCGATGGACGCCGTGTCGTCGATGAAGATCTTCGCCTCGCTGAGCACGCCGATCGCCTGCGACGAGCTGGCCCCAGTCGCGCTCGCCCAGGAACCCGCCGCGCAGCCGGTGCGCGTCGATGCGCGCCTCGGACGTCAGCAGGCGCAGGAACAGCTGCTCCTTCGACATCTCGAGGCTGAACACGCCGACGGTCATGTCGGTCTTGGTCCCGACGTGCTGGGCGATGTTCAGCACCAGGCTGGTCTTCCCCATCGACGGCCGGGCGGCGATGATGACCAGGTCGGCCGGCTGGAGTCCGGACGTCATCTCGTCGAGATCGGTGAAGCCGGTCGGCACGCCGGTGATGAGCTCCTTCCGCGCGTGCAGCTTCTCGATGGTGTCGAGGCTCGATTGCGCCAGCTCGCGCAGCGAGACGAACCCGTCGCGGACCTTGTCGTCGGCGATCGCGAAGATCGCGTGCTCGGCCTGATCGAGGATGACGTCGGCGTCGTCCTCGCCGTCGTACGCGGTCGCGAGAATCTTGTTCGCCGAGAAGATCAGGTTCCGGAGCGTCGCCTTCTCCTTGATGATGCGCGCGTAGTGCTCGACGTTCATCGAGCGCGGCACGCCGTCCACCAGCGCGGCGATGTAGGCGGGGCCGCCCACTTCGTCGAGCTCGCCGGAGCGGCCCAGCTCGTCCTTGAGCGTGACGAGGTCGATGGCGCCGCTCCGCTCGGCCAGCTTCACCATCTTGTCGAAGATGCGCCGGTGCGCGTCGCGGAAGAAGTCTCCGGAGTCGATCACCTCCGCCGCGAGGTTGAAGGCGTCGTTGTGCAGCAGGATCGCGCCGAGCACCGACCGCTCGGCCTCGAGATTGTGCGGAAGCGTGCGTTCGGAGACCGGCGCGTCGGCCATCGCTACTTGCTCGCGCCGGAGCCTTCCGCCATGACCTTCACCTTCACGCTGGTGACGACGTCCAGGTGCAGCTTCAGCGGCACGTCGAACTCACCGAGCTTCTTGATCGGCTCGCGGAGCAGCAGCTTCCGGCGATCGATTTCGAAGCCCTTGGCCGCGAGCGCCGCGGCGATGTCCGCCGTCGTGACCGACCCGAACAGCACCTGCGTCTCGCCGACCTTGCGCGCGATCACGATCTCGAGCCCGCCCATGCGTTCGACGATCGCCTCGGCGGCCTTCTTCTCTTCCTGCTCCTTCGCCTCGAACTTGCCGCGCTCGCGCTCGATCTGCTTCCGGTTGCCTTCGGTGACCAGCAGCGCGAGCTTGCGCGGCAGCAGATAGTTGCGCGCGTATCCGTCGGCGACCTTGACGATCTCGCCCCGGCGGCCGAGATTGTCGACGTGTTCTCTCAGAATCACTTCCATGTCGGTGCCTCACCACATCTGGTCATCCAGTCATCTGATCATCTGGTCAGAGTTGTCTTGCGCAATGGAACAACTCGCGATGCTCAACGATGACCAGATGACCAAATGACCAGATGATCGATTTCTAGTCCGTGACGTACGGAATCAGCGCGATCTGCCGGGCGCGCTTGATCGCGACCTGGAGCTTGCGCTGGTGCATGGCGCACGTCCCGGAAATGCGCCGCGGCAGAATCTTGCCGCGCTCCGGCACGAACGGCGCCAGCAGCTTGACGTCCTTGTAGTTGATGTCGTCGATCTTGTCCGCGCAGAACTTGCAGACCTTGCGGCGGCGGAACATCGGCCGCCGCTGGCCCTTTTCCTTGTCGCCGGGTTTCTTGTCGCCCCGCTTGCCGCGGGCGACCGGATCTCTGTCCAAATGGTGGCATGCCTAAACCTCCGCCCCGTCAAATCGATCGTCGTCCATGTCGTCGTTGCTCCATCGCGGCGCGGCCCTCGCCGGGCTGGCGCTGCGGCGGCAGACCGCGCTTGACGCGGCGCCGCTCCGACTCGGTCTGTCGCTTGGTGCGCGTGCGATCGACGACCTTCTTCTCCTCGTCCACGCGGACGACGAGGTGCCGGATGACCTGGTCCATCACCTTCAGGCGGCGATCCAGCTCCTTCATCAGCTCGCCGGATCCGTTGATCACGTCGAGGACGTAGACGCCTTCCTTCTGGTGCCCAATCTCGTAGGCCAGCCGGCGGCGTCCCCAGTTTTCGGTCTTTTCGATTTGTCCGTTCATCCGCGCCACGACCTGCTCGACCTGCGTGTGCAGGTCGGTCACCTGCTGTTCGGTCGTGTCGGGAGGAAGGATGTAGACGAGCTCGTACTGACGGTCTGACATTTCCGTACTCCTCATGGACGTCGTCCGTCCAGCTGAGCCGGCGATCGACGGGCACCGCGCGGAGCGTCGGTTCAGCCGACGCAGGCCACCATTCGGTGGCAAGGTTGTGCCCTTCGACGCGTCGGGCTATTCAGTTGTTGCCGGATCGCCGCCGTTGAACTGGTTCATCACCCCGGCGATCCCGCCGGTGACGAACATCTCCGCTGCATCGGCCGCGCGCAGCGATCATGCGCTCGACCTCCTCGCGCTCATCCGCGTCGAACCGCGCCAGCACGTGATCGGCCAGGTCCCGCTGCGCCCGCCCACCCGGAGCTTCCGGCCCGCGTCCGACGCCCAGCCGCAGCCGCGAAAACTCGTCGCCGACGTGCGCGATGACCGACTTCAGCCCGTTGTGCCCGCCGGCCGATCCTCGCGCCCGTGCCCGCAGCTTGCCGAGCGGCAGCTGCGACCTCGTCGACGACGACCAGCGAGATCCGCCGACCTCGATCTTGAAGTACCGCAGCAGCCCGCCGACCGCCTCGCCGCTGGCGTTCATGAACGTCATGCGGCTTCGCCAGCAGGACGACGTCTCCGCCCCGCGGCGCCATCTGGCGACCAGCGCGTCCGACCGGAGCCGAATTCGAAACTCACCGCGGCCCGCTCGCCAGCTCGTCCAGCACCGCGAACCCGACGTTGTGCCGCGTGCCCTGGTACTTCGGCCCCGGATTCCCGAGCCCAATGATCGCTTTCATTCGGGCCTTCCCGCCCGCTACTTCTTCTTGTCTTCTTTCTCTTCGTCCTCGTCCTTCTTGCCCTTCTTGATGACTTCGGGCTCGGCCGGTGCCGCCGCGACCGTGGTCGCAGCCGCCGCCGCGCCTTCGGCCGGCGCCGGCGCCTCTTCGGCCTTCGGCATGATGACGTGCACGAGCATCATGTCCGCGTCGTCGACGAGCTTCACCTTCGGGTTCACCGGCACGTCGCGCACGCGGATGCCCTGGTGCAGCATCAGGTCGCCGACGTTGACCTCGATGTGCTCGGGAATGTCCGCCGGCAGGCACTCGACCTCGACGATGCGGTGGACGAACTCGAGGATGCCGCTCTGCTGCTTGACGCCCGGCGCCTCGCCCTTGACGGTGACCGGCACGGTGAGGCGCAGCACGCGGTCCATCGCGATGCGGTAGAAGTCGGCGTGCAGGATCTGGTGGGTGACCGGATCGAGCTGGTATTCCTTGACGAGCACCCGCGCGTCTTTCGCGCCGGCCAGCTTCAGCGAGATGAGCGTGTTGGCGCCCGACTCGGAGTGCAGGATGCGCAGCAGGGCCTTCGGCTCGACCGAGATCGGCGTGGCCGCCTTGCTGTCGTCGCCCGAGTCCTCGACCGGAGGATCCGTACACCACGGCCGGCACGCGCCCCGCCGCGCGCGTCCGCCGCGCTTCGTTCTTTCCGAACGAGTCACGCGCCGTCGCTTCAAGTAATGCTTCCATATTCCCCTAGCCCCTAGTCCCCAGCCCCTAACCTCTAACCTCTAACCCCTGCCTCAGACAAACAGCGAAGAGACCGACGTCTCGTCGTGGATGCTCTTGATCGCCTGCCCGAGCAGCCGCGCCACCGACAGCACCTTGATCTTCTCGCAGCGCGCCTTGTCGCCGGTGAGCGGGATCGTGTTCGTCACGATCATCTTGTCGATCGGCGACTTCTCGATGCGCTCGATCGCCGGCCCCGACAGCACGCCGTGCACCGCGCACGCGAAAATCCGCTCGGCGCCGTTGGCCTTCAGCGCCGTCGCCGCCTTCGTAATCGTCCCGGCCGTGTCGGTGATGTCGTCCTGGATGATGCAGGTCCGGCCCGCCACGTCGCCGATCACGTTCATCACTTCCGCCGTGCCGTCGTCGGTGCGGCGCTTGTCGATGACGGCCAGCTCGGCGTTCAAGCCGCTTGGCATACGCGCGCGCGCGTTCGGCGCCGCCCGCGTCGGGCGCGACCATCGTCAGGTTCGGGTAGTCCATCCGCGACAGGTAGTCGATGATGACCGGCGCCGCGAACAGATGGTCGACCGGGATGTCAAAGAACCCCTGAATCTGCGCCTTGTGCAGATCCATCGTGAGCACACGGTGCGTGCCCGCCGCGCTCAGCAGGTTCGCCACGAGCTTCGCCGAAATCGGCACCCGCGGCTTGTCCTTGCGATCCTGCCGCGCGTAGCCGTAGTACGGCAGCACCGCCGTGATCCGCGCCGCCGACGAGCGCCGGAACGCGTCGATCATGATCAGCAGTTCCATGATGTGCTGATCGACCGACGTCGGACCGTTCGCGCACGTCGGCTGGATGACGAAGATATCGGTCCCGCGGATGTTCTCGTCGATCTGGAACGAGACTTCCGTGTCGGGAAACCGCTTCAGCCGTGCCTGCCCGACCGTGACGCCCAGAAACGACGCGATCTCGCGCGCCAGCTCCGGATGGGCGCTTCCGGAAAACAGCTTCAATTCGCCAAACCCGACGGCCATCTGGGGCTCAGTCATCACAGCGGCAGCCTCGCGAAGTGGCTGGGGCGGAAGGATTCGAACCTTCGAATACGGGATCCAAAGTCCCGCGCCTTACCGCTTGGCCACGCCCCATCACATGCCTCGCCGCAGACTCTGTCGCACTCGCGATGAATGAAGAAGCCCTCAGGCGTGGCTCGCACTACGTGGCGCAAACCTTAAGTCTATACGATGGGCTTACTTGGCGGCAAGCGCCGCGCATTCTCGCCGCGTCAGCGTCCGCGTGACCAGCACCAGCCGGCGCGGGGCCCGGCGCCGGAGCGCCCTCGCGGCCCGCTCGGCCTGCGACCGGCGCGCGAAGAGGCCGAATACGGCGGAACCGCTCCCGGAGAGCGACGCCTGAAACGCGCCCGCCTGCTCGAGAGCGGCCACCAGCGCGGCCACGATCGGATGCCGGCGGGCCACAACCGGCTGCAGATCGTTCGAGAAGTCCTGCTCCCGGCCTGCCCAGCCCGCCCTGCCTGCCCCGCCCGCCCGAGCCGTCGGGCCTCTCGATCCCACCAGGAGAACGCCTCCCTGGTGCTGACGCCGAAGCGTGGAACCGTGAGCACGACCCAGGCGCGGGGCCGGTCGTCCAGGCGGGACAGCCGATCCCCTCGATTGCGGCCGAGCGCCGTTCCACCTTCGAGAAAATAGGGCACGTCGGCGCCCATCGCGGCCGCCAGACGGTGACGCCTCGCGCGCGGGAGGCTGACGCGCCAGAGCGAGGCGAGCGCACGTATGGCGGCGGCCCCGTCGCTGCTGCCGCCGCCCAGGCCCGCCTGCATCGGGATGCGCTTGGCGATCGTCACGACCACTCCGCGCGGCGCGCCTCGCCGCCGCCCGGCCTTCCACACCAGTTCCGCCGCCCGCCAGACGAGATTGCGCGCATCGGCCGGGCAATCCGGGTCGTCGCAGAGGATTCGAAACGGACCCGGTGATGCGGTGAACGTCAGATCGTCCGCGAGCGCGATCGACTGGAACGTGGTCCGCAGCTCGTGATAGCCGTCGGGGCGCAGGCCGAGGACGCGCAGGTCGAGATTGATCTTCGCGAACGCGCGGCACGCGATGGAACGATCAGCGGCCATTCGCTCCGAGTGGACCCGAGGTTTTCAGCTCGTCGAGGGTGATCGGGGTGGAGGACGCAGGAATCTGGATGCGGAAGACCTCGTCGGGAAGCGGCGGGTTCAATTCCACCTGCGACAACGCAATCGTCAGGTCGAACGCGCCCGCCGGCGTGCTCGTCAACCGCATGCGGCGGGGCAATCCGTCCTGGAAGGCGTCGTACTCGGCGCGCCAACCCGAGCCCGTGCGTCCACCCGCCGTCGCCAGCAGCCGCCACGATCCTTCTTTTTCACGGTGGACGTAGACGGCATACAGACGATCGGTCAGGAGACGCCAGTCGTCGCCGAGCGCGTTTCCTTCGTCCATCCCTGTCGGCGCACAACCAGTGACGACTGAAAACATGCTCTGGGCGTCGAGCGGAATACCGGTCACCGCTTCCAGGACGGCGCCGAACCGCCCCCGCTCGAGAACCCGGTTATCGCGGGACAGCAGGAGCGTCGCGTCGGGTTGCACGAAGCCGACGCCGTTGGTCAGGATGAAGACAGGCTGGCCGGCCGGGGCGACGGCTTCGAGCCGCGCCTCGCCACGGCGCGTGAGGCCGGCGAGGAGGCGCCCGCGGACGCGGCCGCCGCCAATCGATCCGGACACCGACATTTCGAGGGATATGGTCGACAGGGGCCGGCAGGCTGCCGTCGCGGCGAGAAGAGCGTCCCCCGCGTCGGCCGCGGGAGCGCCGGGCCCCGTCGGCAGCTTGAGCAACGGCGGACCGCACGCCGCGCACACCAGTGACAGCGCCAGCAGCGGCGCCGCCGATCGCCGCGTCATTTCTTGCCGAGCTTCTGCTTGGCGGACTTGATCTTCCGGTCGATGCCGGCGCGGTCGATCGAATCGCCGTCGCCGCCGATGGCGCGGTTCCACGCCGCGATCGCATCGTCGAAGCGCGAGAGCTTGAACAGCACGTCGCCGTAGTGATCCTGGATGACCGAGTTGGTCTGGAGCTGTTCAGCCGCGCGCTCGAGGTTGGTGACGGCCAGGTCCAGCTTGTCGGCCTTGTAGTACGCCCAGCCGAGGCTGTCGAGGTACGAGCCGTTGTCCGGCTCGATCGCCAGCGCCTTCTTCAGCAGGCTGACCGATTCGTCCAGCCGCTCGCCGCGTTCCGCGAACATGTAGCCCAGATAGTTGAGCGTCGGCGCGTGGTCGGGATCCTTCGACAGCACCTGCCGGAACGCGGACTCGGCGTCGGCGAACCGCTTCTGCTTGTCGAGCACCGCGCCGAGCTCGAACGAGATCGTCGTGTCCGCCGGGAACTTCTGCTGCGCGGTCTGCAGCATCTTCACCGCGTCGTCGCCGCGCTTGGTGTCGAGGTAGATCTGCGCCAGGGCCACGTAGGACTCGGGCTTGTCGGGCTGCTGGCGGACGAACTCCTGCAGCAGCGAGACGGCTTCGTCGCCCTTCCCGGTCTGCCGGAGCGCCTGCGCTTCGAGCCGCGCCAACCGCAGATCGTCCGCGTTCTGCGCGCGCGCCTTGCGCGCAAGGTCGAGCGCGGCCGGGTATTTCTTGGCCGCGAGGTTCGCCTGCACGAGATACGCGGTAATCGATGTGTCGCTCGGCGCGAGCCGGTGCGCGTCATCGAAGGCGGCGATGGCCTTGTCGAAGTCGCCGAGCTCCTGATAGGCGAAGCCGAGGTGCGGCAGCAGCAAGCCGAGATCCGTCGCCTGGTTCGTGCCGCCGCGCGACTTGAACTCCGCCACTGCCGGGGCCAGCGTATCCACGACCGCCTGATACTGCCGCCGCTCTTCGAGCGCCATCGCGAGCGCGTAATAACCCATCGGGCTCCGGCCGTTCAGGGCGACGAGCTTGCGCGCGGACGCCTCGGCGGCGGCGTAGTCGCCGAGCCGCCGTTCGGCCTGCGACAACTGGAACAGCGCGCGCGGATCGTTCGGCTTCGCCGAGAGCATCTCGACGAGCGCATCGCGCGCGCGCGTGAGCGACTCACGTCCGCCCGCGTTCATCAGCGCGCTGACGTACTGCGTCTTGAGCTCGGCGCTGCGCGGCGACTCCCTGATCGCCTGCTCGTACGTGGCAGCCGCCTCGCTCCACCGCCGCTCGCGCTCGTAGAAGCCGGCGAGCGTCGCGTACAGTTCCGGATCGTCCTTTGCGGCGTCCACGAGCCACGCGATGGCCTCGGCGTTCCGGCCGGCGTTCGCGTATGCCTGGGCGAGCAGCGACGGCCCGTCGCTCCACCCGGGCTCCTGGTTCACGAGATCCACGAGCAGCGGAATCGCCTTGTCGTAGGACTCGGCAGTGAGATACAGCCGCGCGAGCGTCGCCCGCACGTTCGGGTCGGACTCTCCCGACGGCCGTTCGAGCGCCTGCTCGAGATGCTGAATGGCTTTCGCCAGGTTCTCCTGCGGCGTCGCCTGGCCGCGGCCGTTGCCCCTCCGGCCGTTTTCGACCAGCGTGGCGTATACGATGCCGAGGACGCGGTGGGCTTCGCGGTTCGCCGGTTCGATCTTGAGCGCCTGGTCGGCCGCGGCGATCGCCTCATCGAGGCGGCTCTGCCGCATGTAGAGGCCCGACAGTTCGGCGGCGACGTCGGACGCCTGCGGATCGAGTTGCGCGGCGCGCTTGAATGCGCTGATGGCGCCGTCGATGTCGTCGGCGGTTTCCAGATGCCGGCCCAGCAGGAACTGGGCGTACGCCTCGCCGGCCCGCTCAGCCGAGGGCGGTGTCTGGGCGGCCACGCGTGCCGTGCCGCCAGAGACCGCCAGCGAAACCACCGCCATAACAGCCGGGAACGACACCGACACTTTCATATAGGGGAATTGTTCCACAAAAGCGCGAAGGTGTCATATAGTTCGGCCATGGCCGTCGACCCGGAACTGCTGGAGATTCTGGCGTGTCCAAACTGTAAAACGCCGGTCATGCCCGTGAAGAACGGCACCGCCCTCAAGTGCGGCACCTGCAAGCGCGTCTACCCCATCAAGGACGACATCCCGGTCATGCTCATCGACGAGGCCACGATCGAGCCGTAGGAAATTGCGGATCCTCCTCGTCCGCCTTCGCCAGATTGGCGACGTCGTGTTCACCACGCCGGCCATCCGCGGCCTGCGCGAGCGTTTTCCGGACGCCCACCTCACCTACATCGTCGAGCCCGCGGCCGCGCCGGTCGTGGCCGGCAGCCCGCATCTGGACGAGGTCATCGTCACGGGTGGACACAGCGGCCTTGCCGGCCTTCGAGACGACGTCCGCGTGATTCGGCGCGTGCGCGCCGCGAAATTCGACACGGCCATCGATTTTCACGGCGGCCCGCGCAGTTCGCTCATCACCTGGCTGTCGGGCGCGCCCGTGCGCGTGGGATACGACATCCGCGGCCGCTCGTGGATGTACACGATTCGCGTGCCGCGGCCGCGGCACATTCGTCCGCGGCATGCCGTCCTCAACCAGTGGGACCTGCTCGGCGCGCTCGGGATCCCGGAACCCGACGCCAGCCGGACGCCGGCGGAGATGGCCGTCGATCCGGTTGCCGCCGTAAACGTGGGGAAGCGGCTCGCCGACGGAGGCGTGCGTGCCAACGACCGCCTCATCGTCGTGCACGTGAGCGCCGGCAATCCCTTCCGCCGCTGGCCGCTCGACCGCTTCGCGGTCCTGGTGTCGGGCCTCGCGCAACCGGATGCGGGCCGTCGCGTCGCGGTGACGTCCGGGCCGTCGGAGCGCGGCGCGGCGGCGGCGGTCATTGAACAGGCGCGGGCACGGCTGGGGACCGACCAAGCGCGTCGTGTGCTCGCATGCGGGGAGTTCTCGCTCGCGGAATTCCGCGCGCTCGTGGACCGTGCGGCGCTCTACATCGGCGGCGACAGCGGCCCGCTTCACATCGCCTCGACGAGCCGGACGCCCATCGTCGGCCTGTACGGGCCGACGCTGCCGGTTCGGTCCCAGCCGTGGCGCTCCCCCGAACTCACCAGCGCGGCGGTCGAAGTGGATGGCCTGCCCTGCCGGCCCTGCGACCAGCGCCGGTGCGAACCGGGCGACTTCCGGTGCCTCACGTGGATTGAGCCGAAACAGGTGCTCGACTCGGCGGAGCGGATTCTCGCGCGAACCCTGAACCCTGAACCTTGAACCTTGAACCAGTAAGACCAGTTAAGATGTGTCAGCCATGACGGTCGCCGCCGACACCAACGCGACGTTCGCGCACCGGCACGTGTTCCTCGAACAGGCCGGCCTGGCCGCGGTGTACGGCGTCGCGGGCGCCCTGCACTTCTCCATCGCGGTTGCCCAGATCCTGCTGACGATTGCGTTCGTGTGCTGGGCTGCCCTCATCGCGATCGACCGCGAACCGATCGAGGTGCCGGGGTTTTTCTGGCCGCTCGCGCTGTACGCCGCGATCACGCTCGTCTCGACCGCGTTCTCGCCGGACCCGCGCGTGAGCCTGATGGCCGACAAGCAGATGGTCCTGTACCTGCTCGTCCCGCTGGTCTACCGTTTTGCCACCGGCCCTCACGCGTCGACGATGGTCACGGTGATCGTCTCCTTCGCGGCCGTCAGCGCCGTCGTCGGGATCGTGCAGTTCGGCGTCCTTCACTACGACAACCTTGGACGGCGCGCCCAGGGCACGCTCGGCCACTACATGACGTACTCAGGCCTGCTGATGCTCGTGATCGGCGCCGCGCTGGCCCGCGTGCTGTTTGGCAAACGCGACCGCCTGTGGTCGGCGCTCGTGATTCCGGCGCTCGCCGTCGCCGTGGCGTTCAGTTTCTCGCGCAACGCGGGAGTCGGCGCCTGCGCCGCGGCCGCATTGCTGCTGCTGCTCAAGGACCGCCGCCTCCTGGCCCTGCTGCCGATCGTCGCGGCGATCTTCTTCCTGCTGGCGCCGACGGCCATCGCCGACCGCTACGCGTCGATCTTCTCGTTGAAGAATCCCACGAACCGGGACCGCATCGCCATGCTGCGCGAGGGCGCGCACATGATCAAGGATCACCCGTTCGTCGGCATCGGGCCGAACATGGTGCAGCCGCTTTACGCGGAGTATCGCGACCCGGACGCTGTCCAGCCGGTGAACCCGCACCTCCACAACGTGCCCGTGCAGATCGCCGCCGAGCGCGGCCTGCCGGCGCTCGCGGCGTGGCTGTGGTTCATCGTCAGCCTGGTCGCAGGTCTCACGAGGCAGCTGCGCGATCCGTCGCAGCGCTTTCTCGCCGCCACGGGTCTCTCGGCCGTCGTGGCGATGCTCGCCGCCGGGATGTTCGAGTACAACTTCGGGGATTCCGAGTTCCTGATGCTGTTCCTGATCCTGGTGACGCTGCCGTTCGCCGCCACGCGGACGTTGTCACGTACGTAGCGAGTCACCCTTCAGCCGCTGCGCCATACAGGCGGCCGCACTTCCTGCACTTCCAGCGCGGTACTCGTGCATAAGCCGCCGCCGACGTAATCGCCGCCGCGAGCCCGATTCCTGTGGCGAGTTCGGTCCGTCCAGCAATCACGGCGACCGCACTCGCCGCTGCGCCCCCAATCATGATCAGTAACGCATAGGCTGGTCGCGGATCAGGGTCGCGCGAGTGGCAAGTCGGACAAGCAGGCACGTGTTCCGAGTCCGGGTCAGGCAGCAACTGGGGCGACGACAGAGGATCTCGAGCGCGCGTTCGACATGCTCTTCCGCAACCATCAGGTTCATGCCGCGGCGCTCGCGCGAGGACCACTTGAGGTGGGGATCGATTCCGGCGGCGACAAGCAATTGCTGATCGTCCAATGCCGCTTCGCGATACAAGTATCGGCGAACCGTCACCAGCCTGCCGGGTGTCATGTCTCGCTTCGGGACTACCGCGCCCTGGCCGCAGCCTTGATCGCCGCGCGGCGTCGAGCCATGGTGGCCACGGCGTCCGGCATCCCGAGCACGACCGCCTCGATGTGCCGGCAGAATTCCGGCTCGCCGCTCGTCGAGCGAAGCTCCGCCAGAAAGGGCTGAACCTTGGCGAACGTCGAGACGATCTCGCCGTGGGCGGCGCGGAACGCCTCGGCGTCGATCGCGCCTGTCGTCACGAGCGACGCCGCCATGTCCCAGTAGCCGAGCACCATCCGGAACGAGGCGTTTCGCCCGCCGCTCACGATCGCGGCGAACTCGGCGAACGTCTCCGGGTTGAACTCGGCAAAATACCACTGCCGGGCCTCACGCAAGACCGGCTCGCGACGAAGCTCGAACAATCGCAGGTTCAGCGTCGCGCTCTCAAACGGTGTCGGCATCGGATCACGATATCAAAGGTCCAAGTGGTCCGAGGGGTCCCACAGGTCCGAGTGGTCCGTTCTTGGACCTCTCGGACCCTTCGGACCTCTCGGACCTCTCGGACCCTTCGGACCCTTCGGACCTCTCGGACCTCTCGGACCTCTCGGACCTCTCGGACCTCTCGGACCTCTCGGACCTCTCGGACCTCTCGGACCTCTCGGACCTCTACTCAGTGTCTGAAATGGCGCCGTCCGGTGAAGACCATCGCGAGGCCGTGCTCGTCGGCCGCGGCGATGACTTCGGCGTCCTTGACGGATCCGCCGGGCTGCACGACAGCCGTCGCGCCGGCAGCGGCGACAGCGTCGAGACCGTCGCGAAACGGAAAGAACGCGTCGGATGCCGCCACCGACGCTGACAGCGATCGCGAGGATTCGCGCGCCTTCATCACGGCCACGTTCACGGCATCCACCCGGCTCATCTGGCCTGCACCGACGGCCAGCGTCTGGCGCGCGTCGGTGAAGATGACGGTGTTCGACTTCACGTGCGCGCAGATGCGCCACGCGAAGCGCAGCGCCTGCCACTCGTCGGTGGTCGGCTGTCGCTTCGTCGCGACGCGGAACCCGTCCGGCAACGAGGCGAGCCCCCAGGCGCCCCGGCCTTCGGTGACCTGGTCGCGCTCCTGCGCCAGCATCCCGCCGAGAATGGAGCGGAATTCGATGTCTCCGGGGGCCCCTGCCGCCCGGATGCCGCCGCCATCCCTCAACCCTGCGAAGTCGGCCGTGACGACGCGCATGGCGGTCTTTCTCGCCAGGACGGCACGTGCGGCGTCGTCAACCGCCGGGGCGATGACAGCGTCGATGCGCGTGGACGCGATGGCCTCGGCAGCCGCGAGATCGATCGGCCGGTTCAGGGCGACGATGCCACCGAAAGCCGACAACGAGTCTGCGTCGCGTGCCCGCACGTACACGTCGGCCGCCGAGCTGCCAATCGCGGCCCCGCACGGGTTCGTGTGCTTGACGACGACGGCCGCGGGCTCGTCGAACTCGAGGACCATCCTGGCCGCCGCGTCCAGGTCGAGCAGGTTCGTGTACGACAGTTCCTTACCCTGCAGGATCGTCGTCCGGCTGAAGCCGTCCCTCGACAGGCTCGGGACGCCCTGAGCCTGTCGAAGGGCGGACGCTACGGAAACCCCGCCGCTCGAATACCAGGCCGCGCGCTGGTGCGGGTTTTCGCCGTAGCGCAGGTCTCGGATCTTCTCGAGCGACAGGTCCAGGCGCTCGCTGAACGGACCCGCGCCGTCCGCGCCCCCGCGCTCGAACGTGGCGCCATTCAGCCGGATGGTCGCGAGCGTCGCGGCGATCGCGGTGTCGTAGGCGGCGGTGTGGGCGATGGCCTTGCGCGCGAGATCGAACCGGAAGGCAAGGCTGGGCGTCTCGTCGAGCGCCGCGAGCACGCGCGGGTAGTCCGCCGGATCGACCGCGACGAGCACGTCGCGGAAGTTCTTCGCGGCCGCACGCACGAGCGACGGCCCGCCGATGTCGATTTCCTCGACCAGCGCGTCGAACGGCGTGGCGGGATTGGCCGCGGCGGCAGCGAACGGGTACAGGTTGACGACGACGAGATCCACGAGGCCGATGCCGAGCCCCCGGAGGCCCGCCAGATCGTCGGCGCGGTCGCGGCGCGCGAGGATGCCGCCGTGAATGGCCGGATGCAGCGTCTTGACGCGGCCGTCCATCATCTCCGGAAAGCCGGTGAGCGCGGAGACGCCGATGACGTCGAGCCCCGCCGCCGACAGCGCGCGCGCGGTGCCGCCCGTCGACACGACTTCGAATCCGCGGGCGGCGAGGCTTCGCGCGAATTCTGTAATGCCGGTCTTGTCGGAAACGCTCAGCAGGGCTCTTGGCATATCACCCAAAGTCCAGTATGATCCCTGATGACGCCGGGCGGGCCTGGCGCCGAAAGGGAAAGGCCGCACAATGCGGCCTTTTTTTTTGCTTCGGCAACGGGTGCCGGAGCAGGTTCAATGACGCGGCGGCGAAACCGGGGGACGGGCTCCCGGGCGCAAAAACGTGGCGTCCTAGCAAGCAGGAAGAAGAACGATGCGCATCACAGGCAAGGTCAAGTGGTTCAACAACGCCAAGGGTTACGGATTCATCGAGCGCGACGGAGGCAGTGACGTGTTCGTCCACTACTCGGCGATCCAGGGCGACGGTTTCCGCTCGCTCGAGGAAGGCCAGGCGGTCGAGTTCGAGATCGTTGACGGTCCGAAAGGCCCGCAGGCCGGCAACGTCAACAAAGTCTAGCCACTCCCCCGTAGGCCGGGCGTCCGCTGGGGCGCCCGGCTTCTCGGTTCACTCTTTCGTTCCTTTCATCGCGCGCGCCGTGAAGTTCACCTTCCCATCCTTCACGGCTACCCGGAACGCCACCTCGGGGCTCCCGTTCTCCCGCAGCTTCTTGACCTGAGTCTTCACCAGGTCGGCGAACTTGTGGAACGGCAGCGCGTCTTCGCCGATTGAACGCCGCGCTTCCACGAGCGAGTCGTACAGATCGTGCAGCTTGTCCTGCTCCTGCACCGGGTTCTTGAATGCCGCGACGCGCAGGATGCGGTCCTCGGCCTTTTTCGGCTCGGCGGCCTTCTCTTCCTTGCGCTTGTGGACGAAGGGGCCCGACCGCCCTTCCTCGCGGGCCCGCAGCCCGCGGTCCCAGAGATCGATGAACGCGGCGTACCGCGACTGCAGCGTCAGGAAGCGAAAGCGGTCGCCGGTGTTCTGGATGTGCGCGCGATCGAACTGCTTGACGATCGCGTCCACACGGCTGCGCGTTTCCCAGGGCGGTTTCGGCAGCCGGCCCGCGAAAAACATGTTGTACTCGGCCTCGAGCCGCCTCAATTCGGTCTCGAGCCGCTGCAGATCCCGTTCGACGGCGGTGGGTTCGGCCACGTGATCTACTGGTAAATGAGGAAGTAGAGCAGCGGCAGCCAGAGCTCCCGCGCATAGGGCATGGGCCGATCGTCGATCAGGACTTCCGTGTCGTGCGACGGCCCGACGATTTCGAACAGGTCGCGCAGCCGCGGCGCGTCGCGCGTCCAGAAACGGGCGCGGTAGCGGTGCGACGGCCCGCTGCCGGTCTCGCGAAACTCAGCCGAATCGCGCGCCAGCTCCAGCGCGCGCGGGAAGTCGGCGGTCTCCAGATCCGGAAACACGATCGTGATGGAAAACGGCCGCTGGCGGGCGCCAAACAGCGCGTCGTGCAGGTCGGGATCGAGCGCCGCGAGCTCCTCGGCCGTCGGCTGCTCGGACAGATCGGCGTACGGCCAAAACCGCTCGAGCGGCCGGAATTTTGGCTGTTCCACGGTCCCAATTGTATTGCAGAATGGCACCATGCTTGGAACACGCGGATCGAGTGCGAGCGTTCGCTGGCCGATTCGTGCAGTGCTGTTCGGCGTCATGGCGCTCGTCGTCGCCGCCGTGGCGCACGGCAGCTGGCCAGGTCAACGCACAGCCGGTCAGCCAGCGCAGGCGCCGTTCGCCTCGCTCATCGAGCAGCTGTCTGAGCCCAACGGTGAGTTCGACACCGACAACCTGATTTCGAACGAGCAGTCGTACCTCCACGTCGTGCCCGCGCTCGAACAGGCCGGCCTCTCCGGCGGCGTGTACATCGGCGTCGGCCCGGATCAGAACTTCTCCTACATCGCCCGCATCCGCCCCGCCGAAGCGTTTATCGTCGACATCCGGCGGGACAACCTGCTGCTGCACCTGCTGTTCAAGGCGATCTTCGCGACCACGAAGAACCGCGTGGAATATCTGAGCGTGCTGACCGCCCGGCCGGCGCCCGACCGCGCCGACTCCTGGCGCGACGCCAGCATCGAGAAAATCGTCGCGCACTTCGACGAGGCGAAGCCCCTGCCTGCGGCGGCGGCCGCCGAGATCACCGACCGGCTGCACGCGGCGATAAAGAAGTTCGGCGTGCCGCTCTCGGCGAAGGACCTCGCGACGATCGATCGCTTTCATGCGGCGTTCGCGCAGGCGGGCCTGGGGCTGCAGTTCACGTCCACGGGACGTCCGGCCCGCGAGTACTACCCCACGTACCGCGACCTGCTCCTCGAAACCGATCGCAAGGGCCGCAAGCTCTGCTACCTGGCTTCGGAGGACGACTTCCAGTTCGTGCGCGCGCTCGAGGCCCGCGACGGGGTCATTCCGGTGGTCGGCGACTTGAGCGGTCCGCACGCCGTCGCAGCGGTCGGGCAGCTGATGGCCCAGCGGGGCCAGAAGCTCGCGGCGTTCTACGTCTCGAACGTCGAGAACTACCTGTTCCGGAACGGCGCCTACACGCGCTACATCGAGAACCTGAAGCGCCTGCCGCACTCGGATCGCAGCGTGCTCATCCGGTCGATCTTCGGCGGCTACTCCCTGCCCGAATCGGCGCCCGGCTACTACAGCACGTCGACGGTGCAGAACCTCAACGAGCTCCTGGCCAACTGCGCCGCCGGCAAGTGCCGGTCATACTTCGAGCTGCTTCGCCGGTAACATCGTAGAGTCCGGATTCAGCCGGACGTCCGCCTGAAGGCGGCCGCTACGCAGATCACCATCAGAATGTCGCGATCGGGTTCGCCGGCGACCCGGTGCCGCCGGGAATCGCGAGCGGCGCGATCGTCAGCAGGAAGTCCCAGCGGCGCCGCGCGGCGGCGGCCGCGCCCAGCGCCTCGAGGTCGCAGTTGTCCAGCAGGTGGACGCCGAGGTGCACGAGCGCGAAATCGTGCACGGCGCCGCGAATGCCAGACGGCGACACGTACTGCGGGTGATCGCTGCCGAGCAGGGCGACGTCGCGCTGCTTCAGCCACGGAATGACGGAGGGATCGAGGCCGGCCGACCGGCCGCCCTCGGCCCGGCCCCGCAGCCACGGTCCGAGCGCCTTGCGCCGCGCCCACACGCCCGTTCGCACGAACAGCGCGTCGCCGGCGGACACCTTCACGCCCGCCTGCTTCTCCCACGCTTCCAGATCCTCGACGTAGATCGGCGTCCCCGGCTCGAGATACGGCACGCCCTTCAACCGCGGGATGTCGATGAGGACGCCTCGGGTGAAGATTCCGTTCTTCACGTTGTGAATCGAGTTCTTCGCATGGCGGTTCGCGACGACAGCCGCCTGATCCGGCGTGTACCCGTTGTAGAAAACGCCGCTCTCGTTGATGTGCGCGAGCGAGTCGAGGTGCGTGTGCGCGATGCCGTGGTAGTTGACCGCGATGCGATCGGATCCGATGCCCTGCATGACGACTTCGTAGGGCGTCGGGTTGTCGACGGCCTGCACGGTGTCCGCGTCCGCGGAAAGCGACACCGATACGCCGTCCTTCACGAGCGCCGCCGCCTGCTTTCGTTTTGCCGGCGTAATCAGGTTGAGCGCGCCGATTTCGTCATCCTTGCCCCAGCGCCCCCAGTTCGAAAGGTCCTTCTTCCAGCGGGCGTACTCGGCGTCGGTGACGGTGTGAGCGGCCGGCGCCTGCGCCCGCGGCGGCGCAGGCTGGCCGAACACGACGCCGGCGAAGAGTATCGTTGCGGCAACCGACCTCGATGCAGTCGTCATGTCAGTCCTCCGTCTCAGGCCACGGCGTAGACGCGGGCGGGACCGCCCGTCGCACCTTCGTGTTTCGGTCCGCCGACGATGATCGTCGCGCCGGCCGGCGGGACGGTGCCGAGGTTCGCCAGCAGCTCGACGCCGTATTTTCCCGCGCCGAGCAGCGCGAGATGGGCCACGAACCTGGACGCGGACGCCCCGTCGAGGCTGAGCGTGTCCACGCCCGCGCCGACGATGTCGCGTTCCTTGACCAGGAAACGCGCCGCCTCCTCGCTGAATCCGGGCGCATGCATCGTGCCCTTCGCGTCCTTGTTCAGAAACCGGTCGACGGTGGCAACTTTCGCGTCCCATCCCGAATGCATCGCCACGAACGCGCCCGCCGGCAGCCGGCCGTGCTGTTTCTCCCACGCCAGCACGTCGTCCACCGACAGGAGCGCATCAGCGTTCTTCGCGGCGCGGTCCGCGATCGAAATGACCGCCAGCGGCGCGATGAACTTGTCGGCGGGCAGCTTGTCGGCCGTCACGGCGTTGATGACGAAGTGCACCGGCGCGTCCAGGTGAGTGCCGGTGTGCTCGTCGAACGTCACTTCGTTGGCGAAGAAGCCGTCCTTCGCGGTCGAGAACTTCGGGCGGATTTGAATGGGCTTGAACGCCGGGAACACGGGCGTTCGCGGCGAAAACACGTGGGTCAGA
Organism: uncultured Acidobacteriota bacterium; assembly: GCA_963712905.1. Classification (GTDB taxonomy): domain Bacteria; phylum Acidobacteriota; class Vicinamibacteria; order Vicinamibacterales; family CAVVIG01; genus CAVQJU01. The sequence continues at coordinate 38,170 of CAVQJU010000010.1, forward strand.
TCGTGGACGTCACGAAATCCCTTCGCGAGCCTGACGGGCCGCTGCTGGGCGGCCACCGGCGACGGCCCCGCGACTGCCGCGGCAGCCAGGGCGCCACCCACGCCGTGAAGAAACGCCCGCCTCGACAGCTGCTCGCGGACAGAGTGAATGATGAGGGGAGAACACATCAGGGCCTCCTGCGGCCCCTATGCTAACCGAGGAACGGATCGGGAAGCGGCGACTCGGCCAGCGCGCCGACCACGGTGGTCCACTCGCGCACGCGCCACTTCCTGACGAGGCCGTTCACGACGTAGGGATCCCCGGCGGCAAATGCTTCGGCGACAGCGGGCGTAGTGCCGCGGAACACAAAGACGGCTCCGTCGGCCGGGCTCGCGAGGGCGCCGCCCAGCACGAGGTCGCCGCGGACGACGGCCTTGCGCGCGTAGCCGATGTGCGCGGCCCGGAACGGCATCCGCTTCTCCGCGTAGTCGTCCGCCACGTCGTAGAACATCAGGTAGTGCATGTCAGCCGATCTTCCTGACCGCGTCGCCCGGACGGATGGTGCCCGGGCGCACGACCTTCGCGTTGATGCCGCGGAGGCACAGCTCGCGGCCGAGCGGCGAGTTGACGAACTTCATCGCGTCCACACCGAACCGCGAGACGAACTTGCTGCACCCGGTGTGCGGCTGATCCGTCACCTCGATGACTGCCGTCCCGACGGCGAGCTGCGAGCCTGCCGGGAGGTTGGCCGTGCTCAGATCCAGGTCCATGTAGAGCTGATCGCCGGCCAGCGGCCATCGGTTCTTTTCCACGGCCAGCAGCGACGCGACCCGCGCGTTCATGATGTTCAGCTGCATGTCCGGATGCGGCGACCCGTCGGCCGTGCGCGTGCTCTTTCGCATGCGCCAGGTGTCGCCGACGAGGCCTTCGACGGCGTCGAGCTGCGCCTCTTCCAGGATCTCGCGCTCTTCCACCTTCGGCCTGCGCACGATCATCTGCAGCACGCCCTCGCCTTTCGGCGCGCGCCGGATCTCATCGACCCCCGCCTCCAGTTCCTCCGTCGTCAGGTGCTTCATGAGTCGATCCTAGCGTGACCCCGCGAGGCGAGTAGAGCCAACCACGGATTGGACCGCCTGACTGCTGACTGCTCACGGCCTGGCTTCGTACAGGCGCTCGCCCGCCTCGACGCGCACCGGCATCCGGTTCTCCTGGGGCGGCAACGGGCACGTGGCGAAGGCGTTGTACGCGCACGGGGGATTCTGCGCGCGGTTGAAATCCATCGTCACCTTGCCGTTGTCTGGCAGCGGGGTGTAGAGGAAGCGCGCGGCCGGATCCGTTTCCTTGCCGGTCGTCAGGTCGCGAAAGATGAACCACAGTTCTTTGGGACGATCGGGATCGGCAATCGCGACCATCTGCATCCGCTGGCCGTCCATCGTGAATGCGGCGGTGCCGGGACTGACCATCGTATCGACGTCCCCGAGGATGTTCGGGATCTGCATCGTCTTCGCCGTTTCGTACGGCACGTACTCGGCCGACACCCGGTAGTTCTCCTTCACCGGATACCACTTCAGACCGGTGAACTCCCTGCGCAGGTGGTTGTTCTTGTCGCGCAGGCGGATGGCCAGCCTGTCGCCGCTCTGGTGCACCCACAGCGTCAGATCCTGCAGGACGATGCGGTCCGGCGTGCCGGCGCCGTCCGACTTGAGATCCGCGCTGGTGATCGTGTTGCCGTTGAGGACGAAGCTCACACCGCTCGCCGCCTTGACGGCCACCTTCCCGTCGCGCAGCGAGAAGGTGCCGGCGCGAGCCGGCGCGCCGGCCGGGAGCACGATGTCGTTGGCGGTATCCGAACCGAACGTCGTATCGGGCTTCGTCAGGAAGAAGAGGCCGGCGATGGTCAACCAGCCCGTGTCGGTCTTGAGCGCCGCCTCGCGGGCGTCCCGGAACTTCGCGACGTCATCGAGATACGGGTCGCCCACCGCGACCGGAAGGCTCCCCTGCCGGCACGCCACGACCGACATCGTCAGAACAACCGCCGCGATCCATCGCGCCACGGGCCAGCTCCTTCTCAATCAGGCGCCCTTGCGGACGACCCAGGTAGTCATGCACCTCTGATTCTGCACGATCGTCGTCTTCAGCGGGTCGAGGAATGCGCCGCCCAGCCTCCGCGTCAGCTCGACGAGCAGGTCTTCGTCCACCAGGTAGCGTTCGGATCCGTCTGGCAGGAGGAACCGGCGTCCAACCGTCTGGCGCACGCGGGTTTCCATGCCGATCGCGGACGCGAGCCTGGAGAACAGCATGCCGCCTGGCTTCAGCACGCGCCACATCTCCGTCACCATGGCCTCGAAGTGGCGGTCGTCGCGGGCGAAGTGCAGCACGGCGCTGCTCAGCACCACGTCCGCGAACGCGTCCGGGAACGACATCTCTTCGACCGCCTCGGCCCGGAAGTTTGCGCCGGGCAGCTCCGGCGCGACGGTGGCGGCAAGGACGCGGACAGCCTCGATGGCATCGACGTCCGTATCCGCGCCGAATACTTCGTAACCCGACCGCAGGAGGTAGACGAGGTTGCGGCCCGAGCCGCACCCGGCGTCGAGCACACGCATGCCCGGTTGCAGACGTCCGCGAAGGAGCTGGTCGAAGAGGTAGATGTCGATCTGGCCGAACTGGACGTCGAGATCACCCATGCGTCAGCATCTTCTCGATCACGATCTCGTCGATGTACCGCCCGGCGAGACGGGCGTGGCGCCGGGCCGTGCCGACGACGCTGAATCCCTGGCGCAAGTAGACGCGCAGGGCCGCGTCGTTGTCGGCTCGCACGTAAGTGAAGATCTTCTCATAACCCTTCGCGAGCGCCGCGCCGAACGTCGCCTCGAACAGCCGGGCGGCCACTCCCTGCCTCCTCGAGTCGGCCGCGACGTATGTGCCCAGGACGCCGACGTGGTCGAACGCGCGCGTGTAGCCCGCAAACGGCTCCATGCTCTGAAACCCGACGACGCGACCGTCGGATATTCGGACGGCGACCTGAAAGACGCCGCGGGCTGGAAAAGCCGCCAGGGTACTCGCGCTCGGCCTCGACCGTGAACGGCGTGTCGAACACGGTGAACGTGCCGGCCTCGACAATTGGATTCAGAATCCCGACGATGGCTTCCGCGTCGTCGAGGCATACCGGACGCGTGAGCAGTCCGCTCACGCAAACCGCTCGCGCGCTCGCTCCTGGGCCTTGCGGGCCTCTTCTTCGCGGTTGCGCGGCGCCGCCGTTGTCGTCAGCGACTCGATCAGGCGATGGGCGGCGGCCGTCACTTCATCGACAGCGCGGTTGAAGACGGCTTCGTTCGCGCGGGATGGACGAGTCGATCCGCTCAGTTTCCTCACGAACTGCAGAGCCGACGCCCTGATCTCGTCCGGTGTTGCCGGAGGCGCAAAGTTAGCAAGAGTTTTGATGTTCCGACACATGCTTCGAACTCCTCGAGCCAATTCTATACAGAACGTGGCGCTCCTCACCTGCCCGGGCTGATGGGTGGTCGAAATCGTCGGCGGGGTCGCGGGTCATCCCGATTTTCTCCATCACGCGGCGGGAGCGAATGTTGCCGGGCACCGTAAACGACACGACCTCTTCGAGCCCGAGCTCGCCGAAAGCGAGCGCCAGCACCGCGCGCGCCCCCTCTGTCGTGTAGCCCCGGCCCCAGTACCCGGCGGCGAGCCGCCATCCAATTTCGACGCAGGGCGTGAACGGCGCGGCGAATGCGGGAATCGAGAGCCCGATGAACCCGGCAAATGGCGCGGTTCCAGGAATCTCCACCGCCCAGAGTCCGTACCCATGCCGGGCGAAATGCAGATCGATCAGATCGGCCAGCGCATCGCTTTCGCCGCGCGTAAGAACGGACGGGAAGTGTTCCATCACGCGCGGGTCCGCGTTGAGGCTGGCGAACAGCGGTCGATCGTCGGCCCGCCACCTCCTCAGCAACAGCCTGTCGGTCCGCAGGTCAGCGGCGATCACGCGATCGGCGTTCATAGGTCTTCGAAAAGCCGTTTCGCGCGTTCGTCACCGTGAACGTCCCGTCGTCTCTTGCGGAGACCTTGATCCAGTACGCCTGGCCGTCGTGCGCCGGAGGCGGAGGAGCGTTCGCGCCGGCCGGCAGCGGCGCCGGCGCAATCGGCATGGCGGCCGGCTGATCGTCCACGCCGTTTGCGATGAACATTCCCGGCACGGTGTACTCCTGGCCGCCCAGAAGCGAGAAGTGAATCTGCCAGACATCCTCGAGACCAGGCGAAGAAAAGAGCGTCTTCATGACGACCGGCCAGCCGCCCTTGCGCGTTCCGTTGTTCATGATCGCGACTCGGGGTCGAATGGCGTGGACCAGCACCTCGGAGTTCGACGTATCCTGCCCGTGATGCAGGCCGAGCAGCACGTCGACCGGGTCGATGCGGCTGTTCGGACACATCAGCTCGAATTCTTTCGTCGTCGGCAGGTCGCCCGGATGCAGCGCGCGAAACTGACCGAAGCGGACGTACGTGCCCACCGATTGCGCATCCTCCGCGCTGTTGCCGGTTGGCTTGAACGCCGCGCAATACGGATTTGGGTTGCCGGCGCCGGGAAGCGGCGTCGTGAGCACCTGGCCGGCCGAACTGACCACGCGGACGTCGAGGCCGGCGACTGCGATCCTGTCGCCAGGCCTGGCCACGGTATGCGTCCCCTTCTCGTACAGCTTGGGGTACGCGTCCTTGAGGAACTCGTCGATGCCGGGCCCCGGCTGGACGTTTGCGCCGTGATCGATGAAGTGCCGGATCGGCATGCGTGTCGCGAATTCCCCGAGGCCGCCCACGTGATCGCCGTGCCAGTGGGTTGTGACGAGGTGATCGATCCGCGTGACGCCCGCATCGCGCGCGGCGGCGACGATGCGGCCGGCGTCGCGCGGCGCCGCCGCTCCCCCGTTCCCCGTGTCGATGAGCAGCGATTCGCCTGAGGGCGAAACGAACAGCGTCGCGTTCCCGCCCTCGACGTCGACGACGTAGATGTCCAGGGTCTTTCCGGTGCGGCCCTGGCCGGCCGCGAAGATCGCAGGGAGGCTCAGCAGCACGAGCGCAGACAGGATTGAAACGGCCGGCATCGTCCTTCGTGTCATCAACGGCCCCCTTGCTCACCTACACACGTGGATATCCGGCTGCAAGCGCCGTGGCGACCACGCGCTCGATGAAGTCAGACTTGCCGCGCGCGTACTCTTCCCGGGACCCTGCATCAGACGCGACCGATCGCGCCGCAAGTCCCCGCTTGAGCGCCTCGTACTCGCGCGACACGTCCCGATGCTCACGCAGGTAGTCGCGGAACGCCAGCGTCCGGCGCTCCTCGCTGCCGCCGGCCTGCACGACGTGGACGTGGTGCGTATGCGGCCAGACAGAGGGCCGATGGAAGAACGGGCAGACCGCATCGTCCTCGTGCGGCACGTGGACATACTCCAGCGCGAGGAGTGGAGTGCCATACATCTCCATGGGCTGCAGAACGGCAACGGACACCTGGATGTCGATGACCGCCTTGGCGGCGAGACCCGGGATCGCGGTTGAACCGTTGTGATCGACGCGCAACGCCAGCCGCCCGAGCGCGCGACGCAGCCGCGCGGCCTCGGCGTCGAACGCCGCCGGCCAATCCGGATCGTAGGGAACGAGCTCCAGCGTGATGTTCCCGCCTCACATCAAATGAGCGCGAACGACCCTGTCGTCGAGCTCGATACCGAAGCCGCGCCGGCTCAGGGAATGCGAGTGGCCTGCCACGCGACCATTTTCCAGGCGCCGTCCCGCAGTGCCCACACGTCGAGGAAGAGCACCGGGTAGCCGGCGACGCCTTCCAGCCGGATTTGCGCGCGCCCGCGCACGGCGACCGTCGTGCCGCCGGCGAACGGGATGACCTGGGTGTTGGAGTAGTCCACACCCTGGTAGCGGCCTCGCTCCTTGATGAGCGTGATGAAACTGGCCTTCGTGTCCGTAGTCCCGCCCGAGTGAGTGTATGTGAGGTCGTCGGCGAGGAGCGCGTCGAGCGTGGCGATGTCCTTTTTCACCATTGCCTCGATTCGTCTGGCTTCGAGGCTCAGGATCCTGTTCTCGAGGGACTTGTCGCCCACCTCGGCAAGCGGGCGGACACCCGAGACCACACCCAACGCAACGACCGCGGCGAGGAGTCTTTTCATGGCGTTCCTCTCAACACGAAGTCTGGTCACGACGTGAACGTTCCGGACGTGTGCAGCATCCGTCGGAACGTCAACGAGACGCGCCGCCCGCGCACGAGCTCGCGATTGTGCCACAGGTCGGAGGTTCGCGCAGGAATCGCGTGCGTCCACCGGCTGCGGGCGTCTCCTGACAGGACAAGCGCGCTGCCGGGCTCGACCAGCAGCTCCTCTTCACGGCCGGAGGCCTTTTCGGCAAACTGCATCACGCAGGCCGATCCCAGGCTGATCGCGACGACCGCATCGTCGAAGGCGGACAAGTCGACGTGGGCGGAGATACCGGCGCCAGCCTCGTAGGCATTGACGATCATCTGATCGGCGAGATGCGGCATCAGGCCATCCCGCTGAATGCGTGCGGCCACGTCGAGCGCCCACGCAGGCAGGTCGCCGAGACGGTAAATGCCTCCCTTCAAGTGGTGGTACGAGTAACCGTAGATCTGAACGCTGCGTCCGCCTGAGTGCTGCCACGGCTGCGAGTCGGCCTCGGCCATCACGCGTGTCTGTGTGTCGCGGTCAAGGTAATCAGGAAGGTACCGCAGCCCCGGGACGGGCGCGGCGTCTACGTCCATGTCTGCAGCTCGACGATGTTGCCTTCCGGATCGGTCACGTAACACCACGTCACGGTGCCCCGCGAGGTCGTGACCGCGACGATGTCGCCAATCGCGCGGCCGCCATTGGACAGCACCTCGGCGCGCGCGTCAGCAACCGATTCGACCGCAAAGGCGATGTGCGCGAAACCGGGCCGATTGGCCGCCGGCGTCTCGGCATCGGCCAGCTGCGAGTAGTTGAAGATCTCCAGCGTCGGTCCTTCGGCGCCCCAGCCCGGCAGACGCATGTGCATCCCGCGCAACGCCGCACCGGGAACGCCCGTTCCGGCCTCGACCTCCCGGCTCGCAAAGTTGCGTTCCGGCGGCGCGTCAACGCAGCCGAATACCGAACGGTAGAACGCCGCGAGCGCACGCCAGTCGCGCGCGATCAGGTTCGTGTGGATGTACCGGGCGCCGCGAATCATCGCGTCTCCCTCGCCGTCCGATGCCGGTCGGCCCACCAGCTCCAGGCCGTCAGGATGATGATGCCGATGAGAGCCGTGATGTAGAGCCCCGGGATCGACGGCGGCGCGGTGCCGGAGGACGCCAGATACACGACGATCAGGAACACCGCCAGCGCGATCAAGCTCCAGCGCCCGACCCGGTCGCGCGCCTTCGTGGCCCGCAGATACACCCAGAGCCCGGCGCCGTACATCAGCGTTTCGACGACGATTGTGGCCGGGATGGAGTTCCACAACCCGAGACCGAATTTCGAACCGCCCGGGTAAATCGGCATGTCGGGGCTGTGCGTGACGTAATCCAGCACCCAGTGGCTGACGACCAGCAGGGCGAGAATTCCCACGGCCTGCCTGTTGCCCGTCAGCCATCGATAGGCGAGGCCGAACGCCACGCCCCACCCGATCAGGAACACGAGCGAGTGCGAGTATGGGTAGCTGACGAAATCGAACGGCGTGAACGCGGTGAAGCCCGGCACGATACGGACCTGCTCGATGCCGAGCCGCGATGAAGACCGGCCACAGGATGTCGGCGAACTGCGCGGCCGAAAACAGCACGGCCAGCGACACGCGCGGCGCTGCCCGCTTGGCGGCGAACCCAAGGGCGAGGTGACCGATGAACATGAGTCCCCCGATCTACTGCGTGACCGCGCGCTCGGGGCTGAAATCGTAGACGAGCAGGTCGAAATTGCCCGGCACCTGCCCCAGCGCCCTCAGGAGCAGCGCCACCTGCCCGCGATGGTGCACCGCGTGGTTGGCGCCATGCTGCATCAGATCCCCGAGCCGCATGACGTGCGTCTGATCGCTGCCGGGCATCTTGAACTCGATGTTTCTCTGCAGGTCGCTATCGGCAAGCGACGCCAGGAAGGCGCGGACCTGCGTCTCGACTATCGCCCACTTCTCGAGGAGCGACGCCGCAGTCGGATAGTCGTCGGGCTTGAGGGCCGGTCCGCGCTTGTATCCGCCGCATCGATCGAGCCAGCCCCACTCGGCGCTCATGATGTGCACCAGCGTGTTCCTGACCGAGCCGTAACTCCCGGCGACGTTCCGGGTGAACTGCTCGGGCGTCAGCTGGGCGATGACTGGAACGAGCTTGCTGTTGGCCCAGTAGCCATAGTCGTAGAGGCGTTCGAGATCATTGACCGTCATGTGATGTTCCCCGGCAGCTTCTCCCAGCGCCACACCAGGCCGTCTTCGGGTTCGACAACCTGGCCTCGGGCCAGAAAGCCGCACTTCAACAGGACCCTCGCGGAATTGTTCGCCGACTCATAGGTGTGGGCGCGCACCACGCGCACCCGTCCGCTGCCGAACGCGAACTCGACCAGCGCCTGCGCCGCTTCAGTGGCGAATCCCCGGTTCTGATGTTCGGCGGCCACGCCGTACGCGATCTCGACCATCCCGTCGGCGTCAGGGACGTCTTTGAATCCGCAACTCCCGATCGCGCGGCCGGTCGCTCGATCCACCATCGAGAACCCGAGCGTCCACACGTCCGCGTTCCCGGACTGCACCCGCGCGAGCCACACCGGCGACACTTCAGCCCGCTGCTCGGAGGGCATCTCCTCAATCTGCGCGAGCGCGTCCTCCGGAGTGCGGGGAACGAGCCACAGACGTTTCGTGTCGACCGTGGTGGCCATTCAGATACCGCGAATCAATCGCCGCAGCTCGTGCCTGTGGCATTGCGCCTGGTCCTCGGCACAATGGCACATGACGGTCACGCGATGCCGACGCGCAAGCTGCTTGATCAGACGGAGCGTGAACTTCTGACCGTGATTCTTGATCGATCGGCTCCGCGCATCAACGGGCCCGTCCATGAACAGCTCCCGGCGATATTCACGAAGGAATCGGGCCCATGTGATGCGGCCGGCCTGGACGTTCCGCAGAAGCCGTTCGCTCGGCGCGAGCGACGGCATCCACACGTCGTAGCGGCTTGCCGGCATGCCACGCCCGCGGAAGCGTGTGGCGAGGATTCGGACACCGTCTCGCGCCCGGTCGACGGGACTCCACACGGATTTCGTGCGCAGCATCGGCGCCCATGATGGCACAGTAGCGCGGCCCTTTGAGGGCCGCGGGGCGGGGCTGAAAGCCCCGCCCTACGAATCCTAGAAAATCGTGCGGATTGAGGCTGCTGCCAGGTCCAGAACGCGGGCGGGCAGGATACCCAGATAGAAGATGACGATCGCCGAGGCGACGAGGGCCGCGCCGGCGATCTTCGGCACCGACGGGAACCGCGCGATCGTCTCGCCCGACGGCGTCATGTACATCATGACGACGATGCGCAGGTAGAAGAAGACGGAGACGACGCTCGTCAGCACGCCGATGATGGCGAGCCAGGTATAGCCGGCCTTGATCGCGGCGCTGAACACATACCATTTCGCGATGAAACCTGCCAGCGGCGGAAACCCGCCCAGCGACAGCATGAACATCGTCATCAGCGCGGCCAGTGCCGGGTGGTCGTGCCAGAGGCCCGCGTAGTCGGTAACCTTGTCGTTCGGGCGGTCGTAGTCCTCGAGGAGCCCGATGACGCCGAACGCCCCGAGGTTGGTGATGGCATACGTCAGCAGGTAGAACAGCACGGCGCCTTTGCCGTAGTCGTTCCCGGACATGAGCGCCAGGAGCAGGTAGCCGCCGTGCCCGACGCTCGAATACGCCAGCATCCGCCGCACGTTGGTCTGAGCGACGCCCACCACCGTCCCGATGATCATCGTCGCCGCCGCGACGGGCCACAGCACCGCGGCCCAGCTCGCGTGCAGCGGTTCGAGGGCCGAGAGGAACACGCGGACGAAGGCCGCGAACGCGGCGGCTTTGACGCCGGTGGACATGAAGCCGGTCACCGACGGCGGCGCGCCTTCGTAGGCGTCCGGCGTCCACATGTGAAACGGCACCGCCGAGACCTTGAACGCAAAGCCGACCAGCAGCAGTCCGACAGCCACCATCAGCATCGGCGTCGCGGACGCGCCCTGCGAGGCGATGACGCTCCCGATGCGGTCGAGGCGCGTGCTCCCTGTCACCCCGTAGACGAACGCGATGCCGTAGAGGAAGAAGGCGCTCGAGAACGCACCGAGCAGGAAGTACTTGAACGCGGCCTCGGTGGACACGGGCGAATCGCGCCGGATGCCGGTCAGCACGTACACCGCGATCGAGAGGACTTCGAGCGCGAGGAAGATGACCAGCAGGTCCGTCGCGGTCGCCATGAGCATCATGCCCGAGAGCGCGAACAGCAGCAGCGCGTAGTACTCGCCTCGCGGCAGGTGCTCGCGGTCGATGGTCGGCCCCGACAGCGCCAGCGACAGCAGCCCGACGACGATCAGGATGCCCGTCACGAACAGTCCGAAGTTGTCCGCCGCGACGACGCCAAAGCTCGATGTGTTGTGGTTCCAGAGTGCGGCGCTCGCCAGCGCCGCGCCGACGAGGCCGATGACGCCGAGCGGCGCGATCGGCATGCGCTCGCCCTCGACGGTGAACGCCTCGGCGATCATGGCGGCGATGGCGGCCGCCGCGACGCAGGCCATCGGCACGACGGCGTTGAAGCCGGCCATCATCGCTCCGCCTGAATCCGCAGGGGCGCGCTGCCCTGCTCGATATGGCTCAACATCCGCCGGACGGCCGGCTCGATCGGCCGCAGGAACAGGTTCGGCAGCACGCCCATCAGGATCGCCAGCGCCACGATCGGCAGGATCACCAGCCACTCGCGCGGCCGCAGGTCCACGAGCCGCTCGTTCTTCTCGCTCGTGATCGGCCCGTAGTTCACGCGCTGGAACATCCAGAGCATGTACGTCGCCGACAGGATCACGCCGGTCGCCGCAAACGCCGCCATGCGCGGGTTCCAGCGGAACACACCGAGGAGGATCAGGAATTCGCCGACGAACCCGTTGAGCCCGGGGAGCCCGATCGACGCCAGCGTGATGATCAGGAAGACCGCGACCAGGTGCGGCGTCACTTTCTTCAACCCGCCGTACTCGGAGATCAGGCGCGTGTGCCGCCGGTCCGACAGCATGCCGACGACGAGGAAGAGGCCGCCGGTGCTGATGCCGTGGCTCAGCATCTGGTAAACCGCGCCCTGGACGCCCTGCACGTTCATCGCCGCGATGCCGAGCACCACGAACCCGAGATGGCTGACGCTCGAGTACGCGACGAGCTTCTTCATGTCGGGCTGCACCATCGCCACGAGCGCGCCGTAAATGATGCCCACCACGGCCAGGGTGGCCAGGACGGGAGCAAAGAACACGGCGGCGGCCGGAAACAGCGGGAACGCGAAGCGCACGAGCCCGTACGTCCCCATCTTCAGCAGCACGCCGGCGAGGATGACGGACCCGGCGGTCGGCGCCTCGACGTGCGCGTCAGGCAGCCACGTGTGAAAGGGAAACAGCGGCACCTTGATCGCGAACGCGAGCGCAAAGGCGAGGAAGAACCATACCTGCACCCGGGGCGCGATGGGCAATTCGTAGAGCTTCAGCAGGTCGAAGCTGTACGAGCCCGTGGCGACGCTCTGCAGGTACGCGAGGCCGAGGATCGCCAGCAGCATCAGGACGCTTCCGGCCATCGTGTACAGCAGGAACTTCACGGCTGCGTAGATGCGGCGCTCGTATCCCCAGATGCCAATCAGGAAGTACATCGGGATCAGCATCGCGTCCCAGAACACGTAGAAGAGGAAGAGATCGAGCGACACGAAAACGCCGATCATCGCGCTCTCGAGGAGCAGGATGAACATCGAGAACGCCTTCACCCGCTTGTGCACCGACTCCCACGACCCCAGCAGCGCGATCGGCGTCAGGAAGCCCGTGAGAACGACCAGCAGCAGGCTGATGCCGTCCACGCCGACCAGGTAGCTGATGCCGAAGGACGGGATCCAGTCGTGGCGCTCGATGAACTGGAACTCCGGCGACACGGCGTCGAACCGGCTCCACAGCAGCAGGGTCTCGGCAAACACGAGCCCCGACACGGTCAGCGCGACGGCGCGGATCGTCCCCTCATTCTGCTCATCGTCGCGGACGAAGAGCAGGAGGAGGGCGCCGACGATCGGCAGGGCGATGAGCGTGCTCAGAATCGGAAAATGCATCACGGCCAGAGGTAATACCCGAGTATCAGCACGACGCCCAGAAACAGGGACGCCGCGTAGGCACGGACCGAGCCGGTCTGCAGCCGGCGAAGCACTTCGCCGCTGCCGGCGACCGCGCCGGCGACGCCGTTGACCGTCCGGTCGATCACGCCGGCGTCAACGCCCTTCCACAGGCCGTCCTCGGAAATGATGTGAATGGGCTGGACGACGGCGGCGTCGTAGATTTCGTCCACGTAGTACTTGTTCGACAGCAGACCGTGGACGCCGGAAAACTGCGCGGCTACGCGGTCGGCCGCCTGGCGATTCTTGAGGAAGAAGTAGGCCGCGATCCCGATCCCGGCAATCGCCACGATCACCGAGAGAATCATGAGCGCCGTCTCCGGCGCGCCTTCGGCGGACTCGCCTGCGACTCCTGCGACAGGACCAAAACTGGGCTCGAGGAAGTGCTCGAACCGCCCGCCGATTCCGGCCCACCCGGCAACCACCGACCCCAGCGCGAGGACGATGAGGGCCACGGCCATCGCTGGCGGCGCGTCGTGCAAATGAGCGCCGGGCTTATGGTCCGAGTGGTCCGAATGGTCCGAGGGGTCCGCGTGGTGCGCGGGGCTCGCCTGCAACGACCGCTCGCCGTGGAACGTCATGAACACCAGGCGGAACATGTAGGTCGCGGTCAGCATCGCCGTGAGGATGCCCACGACCCAGAGCAGCATGTGGCCACCGGCGTAAGTGCGGAAGAGGATTTCGTCCTTGCTGAAGAAGCCCGCAAACGGCGGGATGCCGGCAATCGCGATGGCGCCGATCACGAACGTCCAGTATGTGATCGGCAGGTCCTTCCTCAGACCGCCCATCCTCCGCATGTCCTGTTCGCCAGAGAGCGCGTGAATCACAGCGCCCGATCCAAGGAACAGCAGCGCCTTGAAGAAGGCGTGCGTGTAGAGATGGAAGATGCCGGCGCCGAACGCGCCGACGCCCATGGCCAGGAACATGTAGCCGAGCTGCGACACCGTGGAGTACGCGAGCACGCGCTTGATGTCGTTCTGCACGAGGCCGATGGTGCCTGCGACGAGCGCGGTCGCCGTTCCCACGATCGCGACGATCGTCAGCGTCTGCGGCGCATGGCTGAACAGGACGGCGTTGCGGCCAATCATGTACACGCCGGCCGTCACCATCGTCGCCGCATGGATGAGGGCGGAGACGGGCGTGGGGCCTTCCATGGCGTCGGGAAGCCAGACGTACAGCGGAATCTGCGCGGATTTTCCGGTGGCGCCCACAAACAGCAGCAGCGTGATCACCGACATGGTGCCGAAGGCGGCCTCGGGGCTGAGCGCGGCCGCGCTGCGCGCGACGTCCTGGAAATCGAGCGATCCGAAGCGGACGAAGATCAGGAGGACGCCGAGAATGAACCCCCAGTCGCCGATCCGGTTGACGATGAACGCCTTCTTGCCGGCGTCGGATGCTGATTTCTTCTGGTACCAGAAGCCGATCAGCAGGTACGAACAGAGACCGACGCCCTCCCAGCCGACGAACATCACGAGGAAGTTCGCGCCGAGGACGAGGACGAGCATGAACGAGGCGAACAGGTTCAGATACGAGAAGTACCGGGCATACTCGGCGTCGGACTCCTCGTGCATGTACGCCGTCGAGTAGATGTGAATCAACAGGCCGATGCCGGTGATGACGAGAATCATCACCGACGACAGCGGATCCAGGCGCAGCGTCAGGCCCACCGAGAAGTCGCCCGAGGTGATCCACGTGAACGCGCGCTGCACGATAGCGCGGTTCTCCGGCTCGAGGCTCACGAGGCGCGCGACCGCCGCCGCCGAGATCGCGAACGAGAGGAGCATCGCGCCGCAGGCGATCGCGCCGGCCGCAGTCTTCGTCAGACGGCGGCCCAGGCCGGCATTGAGCAAAAAGCCGGCGAACGGCAGAAGCGGGATCAGCAGCAGCATGTTAACGACGACGTAGCCACAGAGGCACAGAGGCCACAGAGCTCTCTCTTCCAAGAGTGTTCTCTGCGTGCTCCGCGTGCTCTGCGTTCAACGTTTGTGATCACTACCATTTCAGGCTCGTGAACGTGTCCGGGTTGAGCGACTCGCGGTGGCGGAACAGCCCGATCACGATGGCCAGGCCGACGGCGGCCTCGGCGGCGGCGACCGTCATCACGAAGAACACGATGATCTGGCCGTCGGCCGAGCCCATCGCCCGCCCGAAGGCGACGAACGTCAGGTTGACGGCGTTCAGCATGATCTCGATCGAGAGCAGAATCGTGATCAGGTTGCGGCGCACGAACACGCCGGCCGTCCCGATGCAGAACAGCACCGCCGAGAGCACCAGATAGTGGGTCAGCGTCGGCATGCTCAAGCACTCGGCGGGGCAGACGGCCCGCCTTCACGCCGCGCGAGCACCACGGCGCCGACCATGGCGACGAGGATGAGCACGGACGTCACTTCGAACGCGAACGCGTAATCCGTAAACAGCGACCGCCCGATGGCGCGCACCGAGCTGACGGCCGCGGCCGGAAAAACGCCCGTCTCGCCGCCGCCTTTCGTCAGGGCCCACAGGAGCTCGACGACCAGCGCCGCCGCGAGGGCGGCGCCAAACCGCATCGGGCCCGGACGCCGCAGCGGATGAACGCTCTCGTCGTAGTCCGTCTCCTCGTGCGGCGCGTTCAGCAGCATCACGACGAACAGGAACAGCACCATGATGGCGCCGGCGTACACGACGATCTGCGTCACGGCGACGAAGGGCGCGTCGAGCAGGACGTAGAGGCCCGACAGCGCGCCAAAGGACGCGATGAGCAGCAGCACGCTGTAAATCGGGTTGCGCTGGGCGATGACCAGCAGCGATGCCACGACGGCCACGGCGGCGAACACGTAAAACAGCGTCATTCAGCCACCGAAATACAGCACGCCGGCGGCGGTCGCGATCAGGTTCAACACGCTGGCCGGCAGCATGACCTTCCACCCGAACTTCATCAGCTGGTCGTAGCGGTACCGCGGCAGCGTCCAACGCATCCACACGTAGAAGAACAACAGCGCGCCCACTTTGAGCAGGAACCAGATCCAGCCGAGCGATTCAGGCAGGAAGGGACCGTGCCATCCGCCGAGGAACAGGTCCGCGGCCACGGCCGACACGGTGACCATGTTGACGTACTCCGCGAGGAAGAACATCGCGAAGCTCATGCTGCTGTACTCGGTGTGGTAGCCGGCCACCAGCTCCTGCTCCGCCTCGGGAAAGTCGAACGGCGCACGGTTCGTCTCGGCGATGCCGGCCGTGAGAAAGATCAGGAATCCCAGGGGCTGCAGGAAGATGAACCAGCGGGGAATCACCCCGAGCCATGCGCCCGCCTGGCCGTTGACGATCTCGGTCAGCGACAGCGAGTTGCCGACGAGCAGGACGCTCACGAGCGCCATGCCGTAGGACAGCTCGTAGCTGATCATCTGCGCCGACGACCGGAGGCCGCCAATCAGCGAGTACTTGCTGTTCGAGCTCCACCCGGCGAGCACGATGCCGTAGACGCTCATCGACGCGATCGCGAAGATCACGAGAGCCGCGACGTTGACGTCCGCGACCTGCAGCAGCATCGGCTCGGGCAGCAGGCCGAAGAAGGTCGTCCGGGCGCCGAAAGGCACGACCGCGAACGCGGCAAACGCGCACGTGGCCGAGATGATCGGCGCCAGCGCGAAGAGGAGGGCGTCGGCGGCCTTCGGCCGCAGCTCCTCCTTGAACATCAGCTTGATGACGTCGGCGAACGGCTGCAGCAGTCCCTGCCAGCCGACGCGGATCGGGCCGAGGCGCTGCTGCAGCGCCGCCGCCAGCCGCCGCTCGACCCACACCATGCCGGCCGCCGAGAGCAACAGCGCCTGGAAGACGACCACGATGAGGACGAGTTGCGCGATGAGCAGCGGGGTGATAGCCGGCATGTCCCTAGTGCGCTCCCACCGCGTGAGGCGACCGGGCACGCCAGTTGGCCGGCAGCGTGCACTTGCCTTCCCTGATATGCGCCTCGTACTCGTGCCGGAAATGCTTCAGCGTCGTGAGGACCGGCGTCACCGCCGCGTCGCCGAACGCGCACAGCGTCTTGCCGGCGATGTTGCCCGAGATGCTCGACAGCAGGTCGAGGTCCTGCATCTGCCCCTCGCCGCGCTCGATCCGCTGCAGGATCTTGTGGAGCCAGTCGGTGCCCTCCCGGCACGGCGTGCACTTGCCGCACGACTCGTGGCGGTAGAAGTGCAGCAGGTTCTCGGCAAGCCAGACCATGCAGGTCGTGTCGTCGAGGACGACGATGGCCGCCGATCCGAGGAGCGACCCGGCCTTCTGGATCGCGTCGAAGCTGGCCTGCGTGTCCAGCTGATCCGGCATCAGAATCGGGACCGACGACCCGCCCGGGATGACGGCCTTGAGCGTCCGCCCTTCGCGGACGCCGCCGGCGAAGCCGTCGATCAGCTCGCGCAGCGTGATGTTCATCGAGGCCTCGTAGACCCCGGGCCGCTTCACGTGCCCGCTGACGCAGTACAGCTTGGGCCCGCCGTTCTTCTCCGGGCCGACCGACGCGTACCACTCCGCGCCCTTGAGCACGATCAGCGGCACGTTGCAGAGCGTTTCGACGTTGTTCACGGCCGTCGGCTTGTTGTACAGACCGACCACCGCCGGAAACGGCGGCTTGTTGCGCGGCTGCGCGCGCTTGCCCTCGAGCGACTCGAGCAGCGCCGTCTCCTCACCGGCCTCGTACGCGCCGGCGCCGCGGTGCACGAACACGTCGCAGTCGAAACCCGAGCCGAGGATGTTTTTCCCGAGGAGCCCGCGCGCGTACGCCTCGGCAATCGCGCGCTCGAGCACCTCCTGGACGTGCAGGAACTCGCCGCGGATGTAGATGTACGCCGTCTTCGCGCCGATCGCGTAGCACCCGATCGCGCATCCCTCGATCAGCAGGTGGGGGTTGCGCTCCATCAGCAGGTGGTCCTTGAACGTCCCGGGCTCGCTCTCGTCCGCGTTGCACGCGATGTAGCGGGGCGTCGTCTTCTTGTCGACGAACTGCCACTTCATGCCCGTGGGGAAGCCCGCCCCGCCCCGTCCGCGCAGCCCGGACGCCTTCACGAGCTCGATGATCTCGTCCGGCGCCTTCGCCAGCGCCAGCTTCAACGCGTCGTAGCCTTCGTGCTGGAGATAGAAGTCCAGCGTGAAGGCGTTCGGCTCGCGCACGTACTTCGTGAGAATGGGATCCATATCAGCGATAGCGGCAGATCAAAAGGCGGCCACGAAGACACGAAGACACGAAGACAGTGTACTTCTGGTCTCCACTTCGTGCCTTCGTGCCTTCGTGGCTGCATTCTCTCAGCTCCGCTTCTCGACTACGTGGTGGCAGCCCGACAGGGCCGCTTCGCCGCGGGCTCGGATGTCGTCGACGAGCTGCGCCGCGTCTTCCGGCTTCTGGCACTCGTGCCAGGCGTCGTTGACCATCACCACCGGCGCCCGGTCGCACGCGCCGAGACACTCGACCTCGATCAGCGTGAACGTGCCGCTGGCGTCGGTTTCGCCCGGCTTGAGGCCGGTCTTCGCGCGCAGTTCCTCGGTGACGCGCTCGGCGCCGTTCAGCGCGCAGGAGAGCGTCCGGCAGACCTGCAGCACGAACTTCCCCACCGGCCGCGTGTAGAACATCGTATAAAAAGAAGTCACGTCCTCGACGTCCGCCCGCGTGATCCCGAGCAACTCGGCAACGTGGCGGATCGCGTTGGCGGTGATGTAGCCCTGCTGGTACTGCGCCATGTAGAGCGCGGGCAGGACGGCCGACCGGCGGTTCTCGGGCGGATACCGCTTCACGATCTCGTCGAACCGCGCGCGGTTTTCGGGCGTATAGACGAAGGCCGGGCCTTCGTCCTCGAGCTGCCGCGACGACTTGTGGAAGGTGGCGCCGTACGCCATCTTGGGATGAAAGCTCACCGGACTCCGTTTCCCGTTGACCTCATCGGTCAACGTCTCCCATCACCACGTCGATCGATCCGATGACAGCGATCACATCGGCGATCAGGCCGCCGACGATCATTCTTTCGAGCGCCTGGCACGCCAGGAGCGAGGGCGCGCGCGACTTGATCCGCCACGGCCGGTTCGTGCCATCCGACACCACGCTGAAGCCCTGCTCGCCCCGCGGCCCCTCGACCGGCACGTACGCCTCGCCCGCCGGCACCGTGAACCCCTGCGAATAGATCAGGAAGTGCTGAATCAGCGCCTCCATCTCGGTGTAGACGCGATCCTTCGGGGGCGGGGTGATGCGGGGATCGTCGATGGCGTGCGGCCCGGTCGGCGTGATCCGCTCGAGCGCCTGGCGGCAGATCTTCATGCTCTCGCGCATCTCGGCCACGCGCACCGTGTAGCGCGCGAAGACGTCGCCGTCGGTTGCCGTCGGCACGGCGAAGTTGTACGTCTCGTATCCAAGGTACGGGAACGCCTTGCGCACGTCGTAGCTGACACCGGCCGCACGGGCGATAGGCCCGAGCAGGCTGTACGCGACGGCGTCCTCCTTCGTGATGACGCCCACGCCCTTCGTCCGCTTCAGGTAGATCTCGTTGTTCGTCAGCAGGTCTTCGTACTCGTCGAGCTTGACGACGAACCGGTCGAGAAACGAGCGGACGGCTTCGTGAAACCCGCGGGGCAGGTCCTCGCGCAGGCCGCCGACGCGCATGTAGCTCGGGAACAGCCGGAAGCCGGCGATCATCTCGTTGATGTTCAGCAGCAGCTCGCGCTCTCTGAAGCAGTACAGCATCACCGAGACGGCGCCCACCTCCATGCCGTGGGTGCCGAGCCAGACGAGATGTGAATTGATGCGCTGCAGCTCCGCCAGCAGGATGCGGATGTGCTTCACGCGATCGGGAACCTCGACGCCGAGGAGCTTCTCGACCGACATGCAGAACGCCATGCTGTTGGACTGCGCGCTCAGGTAGTCCATCCGCTCGACGAGCGGAATCACCTGCTGCCATTTCTTCTGCTCGCACGTCTTCTCGATGCCCGTGTGCAGGTAGCCAATCGTCGGGGACGCCGAGAGGATGGTCTCGCCGTCGAGCTCCAGCACGAGGCGCAGCACGCCGTGCGTGCTGGGGTGCTGCGGCCCCATGTTGACGGTCATCGTCTCGCTGCGGAGGGCGGGCATGTTCGTGTCCGGACCCTAGCCTTCGTGTCCCGGGCGGGACAGCCTGTCCCGCTGGATGTTGTCGCGGAATTCCTGTTCCGTGACCTGCAGCGCTTCGGACGCGTAAGCGGGGCGCCTGATCTGCACCGGGAAATCCTTCCGCAGCGGGAAGCCTTCCCAGTCTTCCGGCATCAGCAGCCGCCGCGGATCGGGATGGCCGTCGAACGCGACGCCGTACATGTCCCACACTTCCCGCTCGAGCCAGTTGGCGGCCGGCCAGATCCCGCTGACCGTCGCGATGTGGGCATCCGGCCCCGCCAGGCGCACCTTCATCCGGAGCCGCAGCCGGTAGTCGATCGACACGAGCAGGTACATCAGCTCGAACCGCGGCTCGCGCGGCCAGAAATCGAAGGCCGTCAGCTCCGCGAGGAAGTCGAAGCGCAGGTCCGGCGCGTCACGGAGCGCCAGCGCGATTTCGGGCACACGCTCCGCCGGCACGTAGACAGTCGTCTGCAGATCGATGCTCGCGGCGATTTCGAACACGCCGCCGGGCACGGCTTGTTCGAGCCGGCCGATGAGCTCGGTGCGTTCCATTTACGAAAGGCGCTGCTGGGCGATCTTCCGCTGGAGCTGGACGATGCCGTAGATGAGGGATTCGGGGCGGGGCGGGCAGCCGGGCACGTAAACGTCGACCGGGACGACCTGGTCGACGCCCTGCACGATCGCGTAGTTGTCGAAGACGCCGCCGATCGACGCGCAGGCGCCCATGGAGATGACCCACTTGGGCTCGGGCATCTGGTCGTAAATGCGGCGGAGCGCCGGCGCCATCTTCCGCGAGAGACGGCCGGCGACGATCATCAGGTCGGACTGCCGGGGGCTGCCGCGAAACACTTCGGCGCCGAAGCGCGCGATGTCGTAGCGCGAGCAGCTCATGGCCATCATCTCGATCGCGCAGCAGGCGAGCCCGAAGGTGACCGGCCAGATGGACGAGCGGCGCGCCCACTGGACCATCTTCTCGACGCTCGTTGTCAGGACGGGAATTTCGCTCTCAAGACCCATTCGTCACGCCACCTTCCGTGTCCGCTGCGCCTCGGCGGCGTCGCTCTTCTCGTTGCCCCAGTCGAGCGCGCCCTTGCGCCAGACGTAGACGTATCCGGCGAGCAGCAGCAGCATGAACAGCACGACCTGGATGAACCCGTTCCACCCGAGGTCGCGCAGGGCCATCGCCCAGGGGTAGAGGAACGCCACCTCGATGTCGAACAGCAGGAAGATCATCGCGACGAGGTAGAACTTGACCGACTGGCGCTCGCGGGCGTCGCCGACCGGCGGCATGCCGCACTCGTACGGGGCGCTCTTCTCGGGCGTCGGACGGCTCGGGCCGAGGACGTTCGACAGGCCGACCGACACGAGCGCGAACCCCGCGCCCATCACGATCATGATGAGGATGGAAAGCCAGCCCTGCATTCGTCAGACTTCCGGGGGCGGATCAGCTTGTGAACGATTTCCCAAGCTCGAACGCTTCATGCTATCGCACTCCAGACCCACTGTCGACTGCTGACTGCCGACTGCCGACTGCCGACTGCCGACTGCCGACTGCTGACTGCTGACTGCCGACTGCCGACTGCCGACTGCCGACTGCCGACTGCCGACTGCTGACTACAATGGTCGCCATGCGGCTGGCGTGGTTTTCGCCCCTTCCTCCCGATCCATCCGGGATCGCCGCGTACAGCGCCGACGTGCTGCCGCTGCTCCAAGCCTGCGGCTGGTCGATCGACCGATTCGTCGACAGGCTACCCGCGCCGGATAGCTCCAACGTGTTCAACGCACACGACTTCGTCTGGAAACACCAGCGAACGCCCTACGACCTCGTCGTCTACCAGGTCGGCAACGCCCGCTGGCACGACTACATGTGGGCGTATCTCGCGGCGTACCCGGGCCTGGTCGTCCTGCACGATACCCGGCTCCACCACGCGCGCGCCCGGCACCTGCTGAGCCAGGGCCGCCCGGACGACTATCGCCTCGAGTTTCGCTACGACCATCCCGACGCGCCGCCCGGCGTCGAGGAGTTCGCCGTCGAGGGGCTGAGCGGGTCGACCTACTACCTCTGGTCCATGCTGCCCGTCGTGGTCCGCACGGCGCGGCTGGTCGCGGTACACAACGCCCGCGTGGCCGGCGACCTTCGCGAGCAATATCCTGACGTCCGCGTGGACACGATCCGGATGGGCGTTCCCCCGTGCCTTCCGGCAGGGGGCGCTCCGGAAGCGCGAGCGCGGCTGCGCCGCGAGTTCGGGATTGCGGACACGGCGACGGTATTCGTCGCGTTCGGACACGTGACACCGGAGAAACGGATCGAACCAGTCCTCGGCGGCCTCGCCGAGCTCGTCGCCCGAGGCAACGATGCCCATCTCCTGCTCGTCGGCCAGGCGGCCGGGATGCCTTCGCTGCAGGCGCTGATCGCCAGGCATGGCCTCGACGCGCGGGTCCGCCCGATCGGCTTCGTCCCGGACGATCAGATCGCCGCGTGCTTCGCAGCCGCCGACGCGTGCATGTGCCTGCGCTGGCCGACGGCGGGAGAAACGTCCGCCTCGTGGCTGCGCGCGCTGGCCGCCGGCACGCCGACCGTGATTACAGCCCTTGCGCACCTGACCGATGTTCCCACGATCGACGCCGCGACCGGGCGCCGCTCGCATTCGTCGCAGGCCCCTGTGGCGGTTTCGGTCGATCTGCTGGACGAGGAGAATGCCGTGCGTGCCGCGATGGCGAGGCTTTCGGCTGATTCGCGGCTGCGGAGCGAACTGGCGAGCGCCGGGCACGCGCACTGGTCGCGCGAGCACCGGCTCGAGCTGATGGCCGACGACTACCGGCGAGTCGTGCAGGATGCGGCGGCGCGGCCCGCGCCCGCGGCGGGCGGCCTGCCTTTGCACTTCACCGACGACTACTCAGCGCTCGTGAGGCGAATCGAAGAAGAGATGGGAGTGAATACGCGAATCGTGTGACCGTCGTCGGGTCACCCGGCGTGCAGGATCAGGCCTCGAGCAGCGAGCTCGTTTCGGCCATTCGCCGATCGATTTCGGCCATCGCCTGGCCAATCTGCGCGCGCCGCCGTTCGTGCGACGTGGCCGTCAGCTGACGTTCGAGCTCGGTGCGCGCCAGGCGCAGCGACTCGAGCTGCCGGACGGCTTCCGGATCGCGCACGTCGCGCAACTGCGACTTGGCGCGCTCGCGCTCGAGCTCTTCCATCCGTTCCTGAATTCTCGAATCCGCGTCGATGAGTCCTTCGCCAGCGTCGCCCATATTTTTCCCACTATAAGATGACTGAATGACCGCGCGTTCGCCTTCAGACCCGCTTGCACTGTTTCATCCGGCGGTTCGAGCGTGGTTCGAGTCCGTATTCGACGCGCCCACGCGGCCCCAGATGCTCGGCTGGCCCGCCATTGCCCGCCGCGATTCCACCCTGATCCTCGCACCGACCGGCAGCGGCAAGACGCTCACCGCATTTCTCTGGTGTCTCGACCGGTTGATGTTTGCACCCGTGCCCCCCAAAGGCCAGCGCTGCCGGGTGCTGTACGTCTCGCCGCTCAAGGCGCTCGCCGTCGACGTCGAACGCAACCTCCGCTCGCCGCTGGCCGGGATCGCCCGGGTGGCGGCCGCTCGGGGCGATGCCCACGTTTTGCCCGCGATTTCCGTTCGCACGGGCGATACGCCGGCCGCCGACCGGGCCCGTTTCCTCCGGGACCCTTCCGACATCCTTATTACGACGCCCGAATCCTTGTATTTACTTCTGACTTCGAACGCCCGCGAGGCCCTCCGCTCCGTCGAAACCGTCATCGTCGACGAGATCCACGCTCTGGTGCCGACAAAGCGCGGCGTCCACCTCATGCTCTCGCTCGAACGGCTGACGGCGTTCGCCGCCTCTCCACCTCAGCGGATTGGGCTATCTGCCACACAACGACCCCTCGACGAGGTTGCACGGTTTCTTGGAGGCGCCGAAGAAAGTCGGCAGTCCGCAGTCCGCAGTCGGCAGTCCGCCGCGAGAAACTCGGGCAAACGACCGCTGTCCGCTGACCACCGGTCGACCGCGGCCGACCTCGACCAGGAGTTCTCAGCTCATCGGACAATCCGTTACCGCCCGGTGACGATCGTCGATGCCGGCCAGAAGAAGGGGCTGGCGCTCAGCGTCCAGGTGCCGGTCGAGGACATGGCCCGGCTGACGACGGCGGACGAGATTCCCAGCGGGCCGTTGTCGGTCGGCGACACGCGACCGTCCATCTGGGCGGCGATCCACCCTCGTCTTCTGGAGCTGATCCGGGCTCACCGGTCGACGTTGATTTTCGTGAACAGCCGGCGGCTGGCCGAGCGCCTGGCCGGCGCGTTGAACGAGCTCGCGGGCGAAACCCTCGTGCGGTCGCACCACGGGTCGATCGCGCGCGAGCAGCGCGTCGAGGTCGAGGACCTGCTCAAGAGCGGCTCGCTTCGGGCCCTCGTCGCCACGTCCTCGCTCGAGCTCGGCATCGACATGGGCGCCATCGATCTCGTGGTGCAGATCGAGGCGCCGCCGTCGGTCGCGAGCGGACTCCAGCGCATCGGCCGTGGCGGCCATCAGGTCAACGCCGTCAGCGAGGGCGTGATCTTCCCGAAGTTCCGCGGCGATCTCGTCGCCTGCGCCGCGGTGGCGCGGGCGATGCACGACGGCGACGTCGAGGCGACCCGGTACCCGCGCAACCCGCTGGACATCGTCGCGCAGCAGATCGTCGCGATGGCGTCGATGGACACGTGGGACGCCGACGAGCTGTTCGCCGCCATCCGGCGCGCGGCGCCGTTCGCGGAGCTGAGTCGGAGCGTATACGAAGGCGTGCTCGACATGCTGTCGGGGCGCTATCCCTCGGACGAGTTCGCCGAGTTGCGTCCCCGCATCACCTGGGACCGCGTCGCCGGCACCATCAGCGGACGCGAGAACGCGAAGCGGGTGGCGGTCATCAACGGCGGCACCATCCCCGACCGCGGCCTCTACGGCGTGTTCCTCGTAGGCGCCGGTCCCGGCGCGGCCCGCGTGGGCGAGCTGGACGAGGAAATGGTCTTCGAGAGCCGGCCGGGCGAAACCTTCGTACTTGGCGCGTCCTCGTGGCGGATCGAGGAGATCACGCACGACCGCGTACTCGTCTCGCCGGCGCCGGGCGAACCCGGCAAGATGCCGTTCTGGAAGGGCGATCGCGCCGGCCGCCCGCTGGAATTCGGCCTCGCGATCGGGAAGCTGACGCGCACGCTGCTCCGGCTTCCGCCGGCTGCCGCGGTCGAGCGCCTCACGCGCGACCACGACCTCGACGCGATGGCTGCAGAAAACCTCCTGCAGTACCTGCGCGATCAGATGGCGGCCACGCGTGCCGTGCCCGACGCGTCCACGATCCTGATCGAGCGCGTCCGTGACGAGCTCGGCGACTGGCGCGTCTGCGTCCTCTCGCCCCGCGGCGGCCGAATCCACGCGCCGTGGGCCATGGCGGTGGCGGCGAAGATCCGCGAGGAGCGCGGCATCGACGTGGAGACCCTCTGGGGCGACGATGGGTTCGTGGTGCGGTTTCCGGATGTGGACGAACCGCCCGACGTGCGGCTGCTCCTGCCGGATCCGGACGAGGTGCAGGGGCTCGTCGTCCGGCAACTCGGCGCGACAGCGCTCTTCGCGGCTAAGTTCCGCGAGAACGCCGCCCGTTCGCTGCTGCTGCCCAAGCGGCGCCCCGGCATGCGTGCGCCGCTCTGGCAGCAACGCAAGCGTTCGGCCGATCTGCTGGCGGTGGCGTCGAAATACGGATCCTTCCCGGTACTGCTCGAGACCTATCGCGAGTGCCTCCGGGATTTCTTCGACATGCCGGCGTTGATCGGCACCCTCGCCGACGTGAGGAGCCGTCGCATCCACATCGCCACCGCCGACTCGGAGCAGCCGTCGCCCTTTGCGGCGTCGCTGCTCTTCAGCTACGTGGCCAGCTTCCTCTACGACGGCGACGCTCCGCTCGCCGAACGCCGCGCGCAGGCGCTCGCGGTCGACCAGGGCCAGCTGCGCGACCTGATCGGCGACATCGAGCTTCGCGAGCTGCTCGACGCCGACTCCATGCTGGCGCTCGAGCGCGAGCTTCAGCGTCTCGACCCGCGGTACCACGCGAAGAGCCTGGACGGCGTGCACGATATGCTGCTCTCGCTCGGCGACCTGAGCGCGGGGGAGCTGGCGGCGCGAAGCACCGGCGAGGACGTCGCGGCCTCGGCCGGGGAACTCGTCCGCGCCCGGCGTGCGCTGGCGGTGCGCGTGGCGGGCCAGGCGCGTTACATCGCCGTCGAAGACGCAGCCCGTTACCGCGACGCGCTCGGCGTGCCTCTGCCCGCCGGCATTCCCGAATCGCTCCTCGCCGCCGCGCCGGACCCGCTCGGCAACCTGGCCAGACGCTACGCGCGCACGCACGCGCCCTTTGCCGCCCAGGCGTTCGCGGCCCGGTACGCGCTCGGCACGGCGGTCGCCGAAGACACGCTCGTGCGCCTCGTCGCCGATGGTCAGCTCGTCGAAGGCGAGTTCACGCCAGGCGCCACTGGCCGCGAGTGGACCGACGCCGGTGTGCTGCGCCAGTTGCGGCGGCGGTCGCTCGCGAAGCTCCGCCACGAGATCGAACCAGTCGAACAATCGGTGCTCGGACGCTTGACGACGACCTGGCAGGGCGCTGTCCGGCGCCGGCACGGAGCGGATGCGCTGCTCGATGCGATCGAGCAGCTCCAGGGCGCGCCGCTGCCTGCGTCGATCCTCGAAACCGAGATCCTCCCGGCCCGGATCGACGCGTACGATCCCGCGGACCTCGACGCCGTGACGGCGGCCGGCGAGGTCGTCTGGGTGGGCATCGAATCGCTCGGCGCCAGCGATGGACGCATCGCGCTGTATCTGGCCGATCACTTGTCCCGTCTGCTTCCGCCCGGCGACATTCGTAGCGTCCGGCTTGAGCCGGACGTCAAGGATGACCGGCGCGAAACCGCGCTCCTCGAATTCCTCCGGGAGCACGGCGCCAGCTTCTTCGGCCCGCTCCACGAGGCCGCCGGCGGCGGCTACCCGAACGACACTGTCGCCGCGCTCTGGAATCTCGTGTGGAAAGGGTCGATCACCAACGACACGTTCCACGCGCTGCGAGCCTTCACGCAGGCCCGCGCGCCCAGGCGGAAGCAGCGCAAGCTCGAGCCGACCGCGTTCCGTTCGCGGCGGCTGGCGCCGCCGTCCGCGGAAGGACGGTGGACGCTGGTGCAGGCCTCGAGGCCCGCGCAGCCCACCGCGTGGGCCGCCGCCTGGGCGAACCAGCTGCTCGCCCGCCACGGCGTCCTGACACGCGAGGCCGTGATGTCCGAAGGGTCCCCGGGAGGCTTCGGCGTCGTTTATCCGGTGCTGAAGGCGATGGAGGAAAGCGGCCGGATCCGGCGCGGCTACTTCGTCGCGGGCCTCGGCGCGACGCAGTTCGCCTTGCCCGGCGCCCTCGACCTGCTTCGCTCGCTGCGTGAGCCATCGGCCGGCGTGAGTGATCAGGTCGAGGTTGCCGTCCTCTCGGCGACCGATCCGGCAAATCCGTACGGGGCGACGCTCCGGTTTCCTGCGTCGGCGGCCCGGAGCCCGGCGCGAATCGTGGGCGCGACCGTCATCCTGACCGACGGCGCGATCGCGGCGTGGCTGGCTCGGGGCGATCGCCAGCTCGTGACGTTTCTCCCGGACAGCGAACCGGATCGTTCGAAACGTGCGCGCGCCATCGCGCAGGTGCTCATCGATCGCGCGCGATCGGGCGTAGACGCTCCGAAGGGCATGCTCATCGAAGAGATCGATGGGCTCCCGCCCTCGGCCCATCCCCTTGCGCCCTTCCTGGCCGAGGCCGGCTTCATCGGCGGCGCGCTCGGGTTCCAGGCGACGTTCCATGCCCGAAGGTGACACGATCTTCCGCACGGCGCAGGCCCTGCATCGCCACCTCGGCGGCCGCTTCGTCACCCGCTTCGAATCGGTCTACCCCGCGCTGACGCGGATCGATCACGATCGGCCGATCGCGGGACGGACGGTTGAAGGCGTCGCGTCGCGCGGCAAACACATTCTGATCACGTTCTCGGGCGACCTGATCCTGCACACGCACATGCGGATGAACGGCAGCTGGCACGGCTACCCGCCGGGCGCGCCGTGGCGCCTGCCCGCGCGCGACATGCGCGTGCTCGTGGCGACGGCGGAGTTCGTGGCCGTGGGTTTCAACGTGCCGGTCGCGGAGCTGCTGACAGCGCGCGAGCTGATGCGGCACGAGGCCTTGCGCGAGCTCGGGCCCGACCTGCTCGACGAGGCCTTCGACGCCGGCGCCGCCTTCACGCGGGCGCGCGCCCGGGGACAGCTCGCCGTCGCCGACGTTCTGCTCAACCAGCGTGTCGTCGCCGGCGCCGGCAACGTCTTCAAGTCCGAGAGCCTGTTTGCCGCCGGAGTCTATCCGTTCACGCCGGTCTCGGCGGTGTCGGACGCGGAGCTGATCCGCGTCGTGGGGATCGCACGCGACATGCTGCGCGCGAACACGATGAAAGGGCGCCTCGCGCCCTCGCGAGGGCGCCGGACGCGGGACAGCCTCGATCGCGACGGGGCGCTCTGGGTCTACGGACGGGGCGGAAAGCCCTGCAGGAAATGCGGGACGCCCATTGAGGCGAAGAAGACCGGCATCGACGCCAGGCTCACGTACTGGTGCCCGCGCTGCCAGCCGGCGCCTACCGCTGCGTGAGCCGTTTCGTGATGGCGGATTCCTCGACCTCGCGCCACTGACCGTTGACCCGCACGACGAATCGGCCGACGAGCCTGTTGTTCTTCACGTCTTCGACGCGAAACCCCAAGTCGTTTCCGGAAATGATCCGCGAGGGATCGTCTTGAGCGGGCGGCACACCGCGGGCGGGCGGGGCCTGTGCCGGCGGCAGCGGGACCGCCTGCGGCGGCGCTTGCCCAGATGCCCACACGCCGACCGCGAACATCGAGAGCAACCAGACGAATGCCACAAGAGGCAGTTTTCTCATCGAAGTCTCCTCACCGCTGGCCGTGGTGATCGTCGTTCTGCAGCAGCTTGCCATCCTGCTCGACGCAGTGCGGCGACTCCTCGAGCGGCTCGGTGGATGGCTTAATCAGGCGCGCGGGCATCGTCCACGGCGCGGTGAGGACCTTGGGGTCGTCGACCGTCGCCTGATACGCCAGGTTCTCCCCGCTGCGCCAGAACCGCTCGGTGACGCGCATCGCGTCGCTGTGGAAGTAGCCGCCCTCGCCGAACCAGGTTTCTTCGACGAAACCGACAGACTCGACGACCAGCGTGCTGCCTTCCCAGCGCCCCACTCCATGGCCGTAGTACGACGGGTTGGGATCCTTGCTGTGCGGGCGTCCGTCCGTGGGAATGATTCGATACGGATCGCCGGAGATGTCCTCGTAGAGAAAGATCATCTCGTTTGGCAGCTGGACGATGCGGCGCGGCGGGCCGATGCGCGGCACGCCGGGCTTGCCGCAGTAGAACACCGCGTCGGTCCGGCTCTCGTGATCGAACAGATCCTTCACCTTCGCCCGGAGCTCGGGTTTGTACGACGGCTCGGGCGTCGAGGGCCGCGCGCCCGGCACGGCCGCCGCCGTCCGGCGGCCGCTGGCGTCGATGCCTTTCACCGTGGTGGCGCCGTTGGCCTGCCGCTTGATCGCGAGCGGCGGCAGATCGATCGAGAAGAGCCACGTGCCGCTCAGGTCGGGATGGCTGGCGGCCCGGGGGGCCGCGGGAATCGGGGCTTGTGCGGCGCCGAGCGATGCCGCCAGAACCGCGATGGCTGCAAGGACGGTGAGCTGTTTCTTCATCGTTCTCCTCCCGCTAGGGTGCGGCCGCGCCGGGTGGCACGAGCTCGAGCGAGCTGCCGTCCGCGTAGGTGATCTTCACGAGATATCCGTACTGCGAGCCATCCTTCGCGCGATTCCCTTCGACCGTGACGGCCTGGCCGATCGCCTTCGAAAAATCCGCGCGGCTCACGCCGACGCGCCGGAACCAGGCCGGCGGGTTGCTCTCGAACTTCCAGGCCCCGTCCTTCGCGGTCATGAAGACGACGATGTGCGGGTTCACCCAGTCGACCTTCGTCAGCGTGCCGGCGAGCGTCATCCGGTGCGTGACGTCGAATTCGGCGGTGGTCGAATGATGGGCGGAGGCCGGAAACGAAGCGAGAAGCAGAAGGCCCGCGAGCAGAGCGCGTTTCACGTTCACCTCCCGTCCGGCTGCGCCGAACGCGACGGGTCTATTGGCGTCCGCCTTCAGGCGGACGTAGCGAGCAGTGCCACCGCCGAGCGAACGAGGGGATCGAGGCCGGCGCCGCCGTCGCGATAGTGCGTGACGATCTCACGCCGCATTCGCGGATCCCAATAGCGCTTGATGTGGGTCGCGACGCTCTGCGCCGCAACGGCCTTATCGGCCTCACTGTTGAAGAAGCTGCCGATATCGTTGGCCATGGACACCAGACGTTCGGCTCTCACGCGTGGGTCGCCTCGCGTCCCTTGAGCAGCTCGAGCTGATGCTCGGTGAACTCGTGGAACCGCTTCTGCCACTCGGACGGCTGGTTGACCTTGACGATCTCCACGGCGGTCACCTTGTACTCGGGACAGTTGGTGGCCCAGTCCGAGTTCTCCGTCGTCACGACGTTGGCGCCGGATTCCGGGAAGTGGAACGTCGTGTAGACGACGCCAGGGCGTACTCGATCCGTGACCTGCGCAGGGAGCACGATCTCCCCGGATCGGCTCGTGAGGCCGACCGTGTCACCGTCCTTGATACCGCGCGTTTCCGCGTCGTGCGGGTGGATTTCGAGCACGTCTGCCGACGCCCACGTCACGTTGCTCGTGCGGCGGGTCTGCGCTCCCACGTTGTACTGCGTCAGGATCCGGCCCGTCGTCAGCAGCAGCGGGTATTTGCGGGTGGCACGTTCGCTCGTCGGCACGAACTCGGTGACGAAGAACTTGCCCTTGCCGCGCACGAAATGGCCGACGTGCATCGTCGGCGTGCCTTCGGGGGCCTCGTCCGTGCACGGCCACTGGATGCTGCCGAGGCGGTCGAGTTTCTCGTACGAGAACGTGCTGAACGTCGGCGTCAGCCTCGCGATTTCGTCCATGATTTCAGACGGATGCCGGTAGTGCATCGGGTAGCCCAGCGCGTTTGAGAGAAGAACGGTGATCTCCCAGTCCTCGAACCCCGCGCGCGGCTCCATCACCTTGCGGACGGGCGAGACCCGGCGCTCGGCGTTGGTGAACGTCCCGTTCTTCTCGAGGAACGACGATCCGGGCAGGAACACGTGCGCGTACTTCGCCGTTTCGTTCAGGAACAGATCCTGAACGACGATGCACTCCATCGCTTTGAAGGCGGCGGTCACATGATGCGTGTCGGGATCCGACTGCGCGGGATCCTCGCCCTGGATGTACATGCCCTTGAAGCTGCCGTCGAGGGCGGCTTCGAACATGTTGGGAATGCGCAGCCCGGGTTCGGCCAGGAGCGAAACTCCCCAGTCCTTCTCGAACATCGCGCGTGTCGCGTTGTCCGAGACGTGACGGTACGCGCTGAACTCGTGCGGGAACGAACCCATGTCGCACGAGCCCTGGACGTTGTTCTGGCCGCGCAGCGGGTTGATGCCGACGCCTTCGCGGCCCACGTTGCCGGTGGCCATCGCGAGGTTCGCGATGCACATCACCATCGTCGATCCCTGGCTGTGTTCGGTGACGCCGAGGCCGTAGTAGATGGCGCCGTTGCCGGCCTTCGCGTACATCCGCGCGGCCTCGCGCACCAGCTCCGGCTTCACGCCCGTGGACGACGCCGTGTTCTCGGGCGAGTTGCGATCCTCGGCGACGAAGGCCTTCCACTTGTTGTACGAGTCGATTTCGCAGCGCTCGGCGACGTAGTCGTCCTTCGTCAGGCCTTCCGTCACGATGACGTGCGCGAGCGCATTGAACAGGGCGACGTTCGTGCTCGGGCGGAGGGGAAGGTGCAGGTCCGCGCTGATGTGCGGCGTCCTGACCAGTGCGATCTCGCGCGGGTCGATGACGATCAGCTTCGCGCCCTGCCGCAGGCGCTGCTTCATGCGCGAGGCGAACACCGGGTGGCCTTCGGTCGGGTTCGCGCCGACGACGATCATCACGTCGGCCTTCATTACCGAATCGAAGTTCTGCGTGCCGGCGGACTCGCCGATGGTGTTCTTCAGGCCGTAGCCGGTCGGCGAATGGCAGACGCGCGCGCAGGTGTCCACGTTGTTGTTGCCGAACGCAGCCCGCACCAGCTTCTGCACGAGGAACGTCTCTTCGTTCGTGCAGCGCGACGAGGTAATGCCGCCGATCGAATCGCGGCCGTACGTCGCCTGGATGCGCTTGAACTCGCTCGCCGCGTGGCCGATGGCCACTTCCCACGTGACCTGCTGCCACGGCTCGTCGATCGACTTGCGGATCATCGGCGTGGTGATGCGTTCGTGGTGCGTCGCGTAGCCGTACGCGAAACGGCCCTTGACGCACGCGTGGCCGTGATTGGCGTGGCCGTCGCGATTGGGGACCATGCGGACGACTTCGCCGTTCTTCGACTCGGCGTTGAACGAGCAGCCGACCCCGCAGTATGCGCACGTGGTCGTCGTCACCTTCGTCGGCGCGCCGATCTGGATGAGCGACTTCTCAGCGAGCGCTCCAGTCGGGCACGATTCGACGCAGGCGCCGCACGAGACGCACTCCGACTCCAGGAACGATTCGTTCTGGCTGGCGGAGACCTTCGAATTGAACCCGCGGCCCTGAATCGTCAGCGCGAACGTGCCCTGCACCTCGTCGCACGCGCGCACGCAGCGCGAACACACGATGCACTCGGACTGGTCGAACGTGAAGTACGGGTTGCTCTCGTCCTTCGACGAATGCAGGTGCTGTCTGCCGCCGAGGCGGTAGCGCGACTCCGTCACGCCCAGCGTCCCGGCCATCTCGTGAAGCTCGCAGCGGCTGCTCGCCGACGTCGCCCCGCAGTCGTCGGGATGATCGGAGAGGTAGAGCTCCATCACGTTGCGCCGGAGCTGCGTCAGTTTTGGGCTTTCGGTCTTGACCTTGATGCCGTCGGCGACAAACGTCGTGCACGACGCCGGGTAGCCCCGCCGGCCTTCGATCTCAACGAGACACAGACGGCAGGAGCCGAACGCCTTGAGCGTGTCGGTGGCGCAGAGCTTCGGGACGTCGTTGCCGATCGAGGCCGCGGCGCGCATGATCGACGTGCCTTCGGGCACCGTCACCGGCGTGCCGTCGATCTCGAGCGTGACCAGCTTCTCCCCGGCTACAGCCGGTGTCCCGTGATCGTGATAGCCCGTTGAATACATATCAGGGGTTCAGGGTTCAGGGTTCAGGGTTCAAGGTTCGGTGAACGGCGAAAATCCCCAGGAAAATGGCGCATGGCGCTCTGCACCGGGTAGGGGGTCAGGCCCCCTAAACCACATAGCGAACCATTCAACATGGTATCGCAAAGTTCCTCGACCAGCGCCAGGTTGCCGTCCCGGTTCCGGCCGGAAATCACGCGTTCGATGACCTCTACGCCCCGGGTCGAACCGATGCGGCAGGGCGTGCATTTCCCGCAGGACTCGATGGCGCAGAACTCCATGGCATATCGGGCCATCCGGGCCATGTCGACGGTGTCGTCGAAGGCGACGATGCCGCCATGGCCGAGCAGCGCCTGGATGTTCGTGAACGCCTCGTAGTCGAGCGGCGTGTCGAATTGCGACTCCGGCAGGTAAGCGCCCAGGGGACCGCCCACCTGGACCGCGCGAATCGGCCGGCCGGAGAAGCTGCCTCCGCCGTAGTCGTACAGAATCTCGCGCAGCGTCACGCCGAATGCCCGTTCGATCAGGCCGCCGCGCTTGATGTTGCCGCCGAGCTGGATCGTCAGGGTTCCCCGGGACTTTCCCACGCCGTAGTCGCGGTAGAACGCGCTGCCCTTCTGAAGAATGATCGGCACGCTCGCGAGCGACATGACGTTGTTGACGATGGTCGGCTGGCCGAACAGCCCCTTGATCGCGGGGAGCGGGGGGCGCGGCCGAATCTCGCCGCGCTTCCCCTCGAGGCTCTCGAGCATCGAGGTTTCCTCGCCGCAGATGTAGGCGCCGGCGCCAAGCCTGACCTCGAGGTCGAACCGCTTGCCCGTGCCGCGGATGTTCTCGCCGAGATAGCCCTGCGCGTACGCCGCCGCGATCGCAGCGTCGAGGGCGCGATGCGCGTGAGGGTATTCGCACCGCAGGTAGATGTAACCCTGCGTCGCCCCGACGGCGATCGCCGCGATGGTCATGCCCTCGATCAGGCAGAACGGATCGCCTTCCATCAGCATGCGATCGGCGAACGTCCCGGAGTCGCCTTCGTCGGCGTTGCAGGTGACGTACTTCTGGGCGTTGCCTTGATCGGGCGGCGCATCGGCGACCGTCTTCCACTTGATGCCGGTGGGAAACGCCGCGCCGCCCCGCCCGCGGAGGCCCGAGTCGGTCACTTCCTTGATGACGTCGGCCGGGCTCAGCGAGAAGGCCCGCATCAGGCCCTGGTAGCCGCCGTTCACCAGGTAGTCATCGAGGCTGATGGGATCCGTCACGCCGACGCGCGCGAACGTCAGCCGCTCCTGCTTCGCGAAGTACGGAATCGACTCGACCGGGCCGACGCTCAACGGGTGCGTCCCGCCGTTGAGAAAATCGGCGTCGAAGAGCGACCGGACGTCGGCGGCGGACACCGGTGCGTAGCCGGCGCGACCGTTGCTCAACGCGACCTCGACGAGCGGCTCGAGCCAGACCATACCGCGCGTGCCATTGCGGACGAGCGTGACGTCCAGCTGTCGAACGCGGGCTTCTTCGGCGATCGCCTGCGCGACTTCTTCCGCGCCCAGCGACAGCGCGGCGGCGTCACGGGGAACGAAAACCGTCGTCGCCATTAGCGCTTCTCCCAATGCGACAGGATGGCGTCGAAGCGTTCGGGCGTGACCCGGCCGTAGAGCTCGCCGTCGACCATGATGGCGGGCGAGCACGCGCAATTGCCCAGGCAGTAGACCGGCTCGAACGAAAACGCGCCGTTGGCGGTTGTGCCGTGGAAGTCGACGCCGAGCGCCTTCTTCGCGTGCGCCTCGAGCGCCGGCTGGTTCATCGACTGGCAGGCTTCAGCTCGGCACATGTGGATCGTGTGCCGTCCGGGCGGCGTCTCCCGAAAGTAGTGGTAGAAGCTGATGACGCCGTGGACTTCGGCGCGCGAGACGTTCAGCCCTTCGGCGATGGCCGGCACCGCCGCAGACGGAACGTACCCGAGGGCCTCCTGAACGGCGTGGAGAATCGGCAGCAGCGCGCCGGGTAAGTCCTTCAGCCGGGCCACGATGGCCGAGACAGTCTCCTGAGATTTGGCATCCAGAGGGGGCATCAACCGCCTAGTTTACTTGAACATCTGGCTCACAAGCGTGAGGGTCTTGTAGACGCCCCACGCGATCGGGATGCCGGCGAGCAGCCAGCCTGTCGCGACGAGCCCCCACTCGCCCGCTGGCTCGTCAACCGAGGCGCCGCGGGCCGCCGCCGACCTCGCCGCCGGGACCAGCGTGAACAGACGGCGATCGACGGGACGCACGGCCAGGTTGCAGATCAACCCGACCCCGAGAAACGCGACGAGGACGTACATCGTGAACGTGTAGGCGTTGGACGCCGCGACGCCGTGGCTGATCTGGAACTCGCGGACGTAGTTGACGAGGACGGGACCGAGAATGCCGGCGGTTGACCATGCCGTGAGCAGGCGCCCGTGAATCGCGCTCACGTTGCCGACGCCGAACATGTCGGCCAGATACGCCGGTATCGTCGCGAACCCGCCTCCATACATCGTCAGGATCACGCAGTAGACGCCGACGAAGAGCGCGAGGCTTCCGGTGGCGCCCGTCGTGGGCGCCGACGCGTACAGCAGCATCCCGAGGGCGAAGAAGACGGAGTACGTGACTTTGCGGCCGATGCGGTCGGAGAGCGACGCCCAGAAGATGCGGCCGCCGATGTTGAACAGGCTGAGCAGCCCGATGAAACCAGCCGCCGCCGACGCCGTCACGCGGCCCTTGAAGATCTCCTGGATCATCGGCGACGCGATGCCCAGCACGCCGATGCCGGCGGTGACGTTGAGACACAGCACGCCCCACAGCAGCCAGAACTGCTTCGTCGTCCAGGCGGTGTTCACCGGCACCGATGCGCTATCCGCGCCTGTCTTGAGATCGGCGGGAGGCGTCCACCCCGCCGGCGTCCAGCCCGGCGCCGGGAGGCGGTAGCCGAACGCGCCGGCCATCATCGCCACGAAGTAGATGACGCCGAATACCACGAAGGTCTGCCACACGCCGACAGAGTCTGGCGTCGCAAACGACTTCATCAGCGCATCGGCCAGCGGCGTGCCGATCATCGCGCCGCCGCCGAACCCCATGATGGCCAGCCCGGTCGCCATCCCGCGGCGATCCGGAAACCACTTGATGAGCGTCGAGACCGGCGAGATGTAGCCCAGGCCGAGACCGCAGCCACCGATGACGCCAGAGCCGAGCCACAGCATCCAGATCTGGTGCATGCGGATGCCGAGCGCCGAGACGAAAAACCCTCCACTCCAGCAGCACGCGGCCACCACCGCGGCCTTGCGAGGGCCCTCGCGCTCGACCCACGCACCGAAGAGCGCCGCTGAGGATCCAAGCATCACGAAGAACAGCGTGAACATCCAGCCGAGCGTGCTGATTTTCCAGTCGTCCGGCGCCGAGCTCGTGATGCCGATCGCGCGGCTCAACGGCAGCCAGAACACGCTGAACCCGTACGCCATGCCGATGCACAGGTGAATCGCGAGCGCCGCCGGCGGCACCAGCCAGCGGTTGAACCCCGGCCCCGCGACGATGCGGTCTTTGGAGAGCAAGTCGATCACGAGGGACCTGATCCCAGTGGAACGCAGAGCACGCTGAGCTCGCGGAGGTTCTGAGCGATTCGACGGGCATCGCGAAGCGACGCTGGCAGTGAGGCGCGGGTGGCGATCACGGGGTCAATCAGTTGGTGACGCGCTCGGGATGGGTATAGATGTTGAAGTTTCGTCCGCGCAGGAAACCAATCAGGGTGATGCCGCAGTCTTCCGCCAGCTCGACGGCCAGGCTCGACGGCGCCGACACTGCGCAGACGAAGGAAATCCCCGCGAGAAATGCCTTCTGGACGATCTCGAACGACGACCGGCCGCTGACAAACAGCATGTGATCCGACAACGGCAGTCGCTCGGCCATGAGCATCCGGCCGATGACCTTGTCCACCGCGTTGTGGCGCCCGACGTCCTCGGCCACCGCCTCGAGCCTGCCCTCGGGGGTAAACAGCCCGGCCGCGTGCAGCCCGCCCGTCTCCTCGAACACCGTCTGCGCCTGTCGGAGGCGATCGGGCAGTTCCAGCACCGTGGCTGACGGAACGCTCCACGACGCGGTGAGCGGCGGCAGGTTCGTCCGGAGCGACTCGATCGTCAGCCGGCCGCACAGCCCGCACGAGGAGTTGGTCGTCACGTTGCGTCGTTCGGCGAGCAGGGCGTCGAGCGCCTGCGGCGATCCGTTCGTCAGCCGGGCATTGACGATGTTCTCGGGGTGCTCGGCGGATGGGTCCGTGCAGTACTCGATCGTGCCGAGATCGTCGGCGCTCTTCAGCACGCCTTCGGCCAGCAGGAACCCGGCCGCCAGCTCGCGATCGGCGCCGGGCGTCCGCATGATCACGGCAAACGGCTGGTTGTGCAGCCGGACTTCCAGCGGCTCTTCCGTGGCCGCGCGATCGCGGTCGGCCGAGCGCACGCCGTCCCGGACGCGCACCACCTCGACGCCGCGAAAGGCTTCAGACATCGGCGCTATTGTACGGTTCAGGGTTCAGGGTTCAAAGTTCAGGGTTCCGAACCCTGAACCCTGAACCCTGAACCTTGAACCTTATAATGTCCCCCATGCCCGACGTTTCATCGTTCGACATCACGTCGCCCGTGGACTTTCAGGAAGTCGACAACGCGCTCAACCAGGCGCGCAAGGAGATCGGGCAGCGCTACGACTTCAAGGGCGCCACGGCCGAGATCACGCTGAACGCGGCCGAAAAAACGCTCACGCTCCTGACAGACGACGAGATGAAGATGAACGCGGTCTGGGAAATGGTGCAGACGCGCCTGACGCGCCGCGGCGTCCCGGTGAAGAACTTCAAGGACGCCGACTCGGAGCCCGCGGCCGGCGGCAAAGTGCGGCGGCTGATCACCATTCAACAGGGTCTGCCGATTGAGGCCTCGCGCGAGATCGTCAAGTTCATCAAGGACCTCAAGCTGAAGCGGGTCCAGGCCTCCATACAGGCGGATCAGGTTCGCGTCACGTCGCCGTCAAAAGACGACCTGCAACAGGCCATGGGCCACCTGCGCGGCCACGACTTCGGCGTCTCGCTCCATTTCGGCAATTACAGGTAAAATATTTCCATGACGATTAGATTCCCGGTCCTTGTTCTTATTTCATCCGCAGCCCTGGCCCTCGCAACTGCGGGTGCCCTTCGCGCCCAGGCGCCGGCGGGCAAGACCACCAACGACGGCGTGTTCACCGACGCGCAGGTCAAGAAAGGCAGCGACCTCTACCAGCAGCAGTGCGCCGCATGCCACGACGCCCAGCTGACCGGCAGCGGCACAGCGCCGGCGCTCGCCGGCACGGACTTCAGCGCGAACTGGAAGGACGAAACCGTGGGTTCGCTGTTCGAGCGCATCCGCGCGACGATGCCTGCCGACAACCCCGGCAGCCTGACGCGTCCCCAGGTTTCCGAGATGGTCGCGTTCATCCTGAACTTCAACAAGTACCCCGTCGGGCAGACGGAGCTCGGCACCGATTTCGAAGCGCTCAAAGCCATCAA
This sequence comes from uncultured Acidobacteriota bacterium, assembly GCA_963712905.1. Taxonomy (GTDB): domain Bacteria; phylum Acidobacteriota; class Vicinamibacteria; order Vicinamibacterales; family CAVVIG01; genus CAVQJU01. The sequence continues at coordinate 76,479 of CAVQJU010000010.1, forward strand.
GATCACAGCAGTCAAATAGGTCCGAAAGGTCCGAGGAGTCCCAAAGGTCCGAGAGGTCCTAGAGGTCCGGACCCCTGGGGACCTTTTGGACCTTTTGGACCTTTTGGACCTCTCGGACCTATTCCTTCCGTGCGCCTGGCAGTCGGGCGAGCGCATCCCTGAATTCACGGCGGTCCGGGTAAAGCGCAGCGCCTTCCATGAGGCGCTGGCGGGCTTCCTCGAAGCGCCCGAGCTGGGCGAGCGACGTGGCGTAACCGAACCGCGCTTCGGCCACACGCGGATCGATCTCGATGACGCGCGTGTACTGCGCCAGCGCGGCGTCGGGGCTCCCGGTCCGCTGAAGCATCTCGCCGAGCCGGAGCCGCGCATCGACGTAGTTCGGCTCGTACCGCACGGCCGTCGAGAAACGACCGGCCGCCTCCCGGTACCGGCCGGCAGCCGCCAGCAGCAGGCCCAGGCTGTAGTGGGACTGCGAGAAACCTGGCGACAACCGGATGGCCTCTTCGAATTGCGCGGCCGCGCCGCGCGTGTCGCCCGACAGCGACAGCGCGGTGCCCAGCTTGTGGTGCAGCGACGGGCTGTCCGGCGCCAGCTCGATGCCCCTGCGAAAATGCTCGGCGGCCTTTCCGAAGTCGCCGGCATCGAGCGAACGAATGCCCTCGTTCTCTTCGGACACCCCGCTCTGAATCAGTCCCCGCAGCTGAACCATCAGCGGATCGGGTGGCCCGATCTCGAGACTGCCTCGCTGCCGCAGATGCTCTTCGGCCTTTGCCGTGTCACCGAGCCCCCGATACGCCAACGCGAGCGGATAGTGAGCAATCGTGGCCCGCGGATCCGCCGACAGCGCCTGCTGGAATCGATCGACCGCCACGCGGAAATCACGTTTGGCGAGCGCGGCGCGGCCAAGGCCGAACATCGCCGCCACCGTCCCAGGCTGAAGCGACAACGCCTTTGTGAAGAGCGGCTCGGCCAACTCGGGCTCGCCCAGGTCGAGGTGCACGCCGCCAAGCCACACCAGCGCCGCCACATCGTCTGGCCGCAGGCGCAGCGCGCGCTCGAAGGAGGCGACCGCCTTCGCAAGGTCGGCCCGGGTCATGTACACATGGCCAAGGTAGTACGGCCACCGCACGTCGTCTGGCGCGAGCGATTGCGCGTGCAGGTAGCACGCTTGAGCCGCCTCGAAGGAGTCGGCGGCCAGCAGAAGATTGCCCATCTGGCCGTACGCTTCGGCGAGGTCAGAGGCCGGTGTGTTGCGGTCCTCGATTTTCGACGTGAGCGATCGATATTGCTCGTTCAGCTGCCGCTGGACGCCCTTCTCCATGCGTGACAGATCGGGGAGAGAAACCGCCGGCAGTGGCGCCTCGGGCGTCTTAGGTTTCGAAGTACCTCCGCAGGACAGCACGAGCGCCGCGCACACAAGCGCGAAAGCCTTCACTTGCCTTCGCCTTCCTTGAGCGTGACGTACCGATCGATCGCGGCGGCATTCCATTCTTCGGTCGCACCGCCCGGCCATTGCACCCGGATTCTGGCCGCGTGCGCCGACTGGCCGAGGCCCACCACCACCCGCGGATCGTTGGCCGACGCGTAGCTGCCGTCAGAACGGGCCCTGCGCCATCGCGTCGTGCCGTCGTCCAGGACGACGCCGGCGCGTGCACCGAGCATGTCTCGCCCCGACTTGCCGACGAGCCGCAGCCCGATCCAGTGATTGCGGCTGCCGACGTTGTTGATCAGCAGCCGGGCCTTGCCGTTGTTGTTGGCCACCAGGACGTCCACGTCGCCGTCGTTGTCGATGTCGCCGAACGCCGCGCCGCGACTGACTTCCGACAGCTGCAACGCGGCGCCGCCACGCGCGGTGGCGTCCTCGAATCGACCGTTGCCAAGATTCCGGAACAGCAGCTTTCGCTGGTGGAGCGGAAAGCGATCGCTGGCGTTTCTCAGCGCCTCGATCGTCTGCACCGCGCCGTTGACGACGAGCGTGTCGAGCCAGCCGTCGTTGTCGATGTCGAACCAGGCCGCGCCGAAGCCCGTGTACGGGCGGCTCGCCGGGCCGAGTCCCGATCGCGCGCTCTGCTCCTCGAAAAGGCCTGCGCCGTCGTTGACGTACAGGTCGTTGCCCTCTCCCGTCAGGTTCGTGACGAACAGGTCTTCGTCGCCGTCGTTGTCGAAATCCCCGGCATCGACGCCCATGCCGGCCTTGGCTCTCCCGTGTGCGCTCAACGCCGTCCCGGACAGCAGGCCCGTGTTCCTGAACGTGCCATCGTGCTGGTTGATCCAGAGCTGGTTGGGCTGGCCGTCGTTCGCCACGTAGAGATCAATCCACCCGTCGCCGTTGAAGTCCGCGGTCGACACGCCGAGCGCCGGCCCGAACTCGCGCGCGATGCCTGAAGCCGCCGTGACGTCGGTAAACGTGCCGTCCCGGTTGTTGTGGTAGAGCCGGCTCGGCTGGGGCTGGAACACATTGGGCGAGCAGTAGTCGGGGCGCCCGGACGCGCTGAAACACGGCATGCTCGCCGACACGCGCCAATCGAGGTAGTTGCCGACGAAGAGATCGAGCCAGCCGTCGCGGTCGTAGTCGAAGAACGAAGCCGAGACGCTCCACGACGGATCGTCGGTACGGCTCTGCTTCGACACATCGGTGAATGTCCCGTCGCAGTTGTTGCGAAACAGCTGGTTGGGTCCAAGGTTGGTGAGATAGAGATCGGTGCAGCCGTCGTTGTTGAAGTCGCCCGCGGCCACGCCCATGCCGTAGCCGCGCGACTTGATCCCGCTGGACTCCGTCACGTCCGCGAATCGGACGGTCTGCGTACCGTCAGGGTTGACCGTGAGGTCGTTGCGGAAGAGCCGGCCACCCATGGGCGCGGGGCCCGAACCCGGGGTCGAGCGGTCGAGGCCTTGCCCCTGCACGAGATAGACGTCGAGGTCGCCGTCGTTGTCGTAATCGAACATCGCCGCGCCCGGCGCGATGATCTCGGCGTAGTACAACTTCCCGGACATCCCGTTCACGTGCGTGAAACGCAGGCCGCTTTCTTCGGCGCGGTCGGTGAACCAATCGCCCTTCACGCCCGCAACCGGGTTCCCGGCAACGGCAGAGGACGTCGCCGGGCTCTCCGCGGGGGCGCTTCCGCAGGCGGCGCCGGCGGCACATACGAAGAGGCAGAGGGAAAACCAGAGGAGGCGGGGGATGGCCAATGTTAGCAGAAACAAAAGGCCCGCCCCCCGAAGGGAGCGGGCCTCGATTACCCGATTACTCGATTACCCAATGACCAGACTTAGAAATCGAATGTCGCCGACACCTTGAACAGGCGCGGTGCAACGACACTGTTCGGCGCAAGCCACGTGGCGTAAATCGCACTGGCACCGCTGATCACGTCGGAGTTCAAGATGTTGAAGATGTCCAGACTGATATTCGAGCGTGTGTGACCGAACCGGAGAATCTTGCCCAGCCGCAAATCGATCTGGTTGAACCGTTCGCCGTAGAGCGATCCAGGTTGAACCAAACCCACTGAGGTCGTTCCGATCGTCGTGCCGCTTGTCGGTAGACGACCGAGACCACCGCTCGAGACGGGCCGGGCGAGATCGGTGTTCGGCGCCGCGTAAGTCGCCCCGTACTCGATGCCAGGGATGCTCTGGTAAGAAGCGCCGACCTGCACGTCGATCTTCGGCACGGTGTACGATCCGAGGAACTTCACTTGGGGCAGCCACTTCTGCTCCATGTGGCACGTGGTCAGCGAGTTGAACACGGCAGGCACGCCGACGGCCAGCATTTCGACGAGCGCCTTGTTACCCGCTTTCGCCGGATCCTCGACGTCGCAGTAGTCCGTCGTCTGGTGGCCGGTGCTCAGACCGCCCTGAAAGATGATGCCGCGCGGGAGCCTGGCGTTGATGCCGACGTCGTACCCGAACCAATGGTCGTAGACGTTGCTCCCGGGGAACATCGTGTCCGAGAGACCCGTCAGCGGTGTTGAGGGGCGCGTGTCGTTGATGTTGAAGTACCCCGACGAGTTGATGTCGCTCGGCAGTTGTTGACCGCCGGAGGACGACGGAGCGGTGGGAATCAACGACTGGGTAACGCTGTACGTCGTGAAATCGGTTGCTGCGTGGCTTGTATCGTCGGTCACCAGGAAATTGCCGAACCAGCGCTTGAACACGCCGCCGTAGACTGACATGCCACGGCCAAGCTCGTGCTGTGCGCTGACCGAGAACTCCCAGCTGTACGGCCGCTTGCCCCAGCCATAACGGGCATCGTCCTGCACGGCAAGGTTCGGTATCAGCGTGTTGCTATAGAAGTTGGCGTTCGGGCCGACCGCAGCGTTGCACGTATCGATCTGATTGTTTGCTCCCGCCTGCGTGGGCCCCTGAGTCGCCGGGTTCGTCAGGTCGCAGTCCGGAACCCAGTTCTTGTTGTTGTCGACCCAGTTGCGCGACGATGTCAGCTGGACGATGTAGCCGGGCTGGCTGGCGAGGCCGCCGAGGACCAGCGCCTGTCCGAGTACGTACCGGCCGACGTTGGCCTTGATCGCCGTCTTGCCGTCGCCGAACAGGTCGTACGCGACGCCGACCTTCGGCGTCCAGTCCCGATACTTAGTCGTGCTGAACTCCGGCACGTCGTAATTGCGGTTTGGCGTCAACAGTGACGGAGACAGGTGGAACGCGGGATTCTGCGAGTCGAACCAGTCGATGCGGAAGCCCGCGCTGACCGTCAGGCGATTCATCGTCCATTTGTCTTGCACGAATATGCCGCCCTCGGTCCTCACTCGGTTCGGTGAGCCGGCCGCATCGGTCGGACATCCCGACTGAATAGAGGTGGCACCAGGGATGACTCGACCGCTGATCGTTCGGGTGAGCGGGTCTGTGCAGCCGTCCGAGCGAAGTGTCAATGAAACCGGCACCGGGATGCCTTCGCCGACACCGTTGCTGGACAGCGTGCTCACGCCGAAGCTGTAGGGCAGGACGGATTGGTTCACTGACCATCGGAACGCGCCATTGAGGTCCATGCCGGCTTTGAACGCGTGCGAACCGGTGACGTAGGAAGCCGCGAAATTGCCGCGGTAGTTGGGGTTGTGGCTGCCCGTGTCGGTCGCCCCGACGTGCCCGTGGTAGTTCTGAATGATCTGCGTGTAGTTCGGATCGAGCGTTCTAGGGTTGAGGTCGGTGATGCCAATGGCCAGCGGATCCGCATAGCTCGGATCTCCGAGCTTGACTCCCCATGTTTCCTGGTGACGCCAGAAGCCCGCCTCGAGCAGGAACTTGTTGGTCATGGGCGACGACCACTGAATCAGGTTGTCCGAGAACGGGAAGAAGTACGTCTGGTTGAGTACCTCATGCGAGTTCGTCGTCGCACCATTGACCGCAGTCCGCTTCTTGTTGTTGTAGTACATGCCGAGCTTGTTCTTCTGGCTGATCTGCCAGGTCACGCGCGCCGTCTGCTCCCAGAAGTGCCCGCCGCCGCCGAGCGTCGTATCGAGCGGCAGAGTCGTGTTCGGTAGGTATGTCGCCGTCGTGGTGTTGAGAAGAATCGGCGAGGTCGTGCCGACGACGAAGTTCTTGTTGGGGTAGCTGTTGGGGACCTCGTTCTTCGCCTCCGTCCAGCGCGCCGTCAGGAAGAACCACACCTTGTCCTTCTTGATGGGACCGCCGTACCCGGGATTGAAGTCGTACACGTGGACGAGCGCACCCGGCTGGGCGACGAGGCCGCGGCAGTACAGGCTCTCGATGGGCGTGCAGCCCGCGGGCGTGCGGGTGCCCGAGGAGTAGTTGGTGCCCTGCATCGCGTTGTTCGCGGCGCTGAAGAACATCAGCCCCTTGAACGTGTTGCCGCCGTCGCGGGGCACGTAATTGATCTGCACGCCGCCGCCGGCGAGCGACGCGTCGGCGCCTGACGTGTTGACCGACATCTCCTGCATCGCGGTGAAGCTCGGCGAGCTGCTCAGCGACTCGCCGAAGCGAATGGTCGTCGCGGCGGAGAGGCCGCCGATCGTCTGGCGTTGCTCGGCCGGTTTGCCGCCATGAATCGCCAGGTCGGTGAACGTGTCACCCGCCGTCCCCCCGACGTCCTGCGATCCGAGCGCGTTGCTGTTGGCGCCGCCGACGCTGCCGCCTGCGCCGAGAATGATGCCAGGCTGCAGGGCCGCGAGATTGATGCCCAGGCGTCCGGTCGGGATGGCATCGACAACTTCTTTCGTGACGACCTTTTGCACGGCGGCGCTCTGCACGTCCACGAGCGGCGTCTCGCCGGTCACAGTGATGGTCTCGGCCACGGAGCCGACTTTCATGTCGGCATTGATCGTTGCGACGAACGACCCGGTCAATTCGAGCCCGTCGCGCTTGTAACGTGCTGAATCCGGTCAGCGAGAACGTGACCGTATAGGTGCCTGGGACGAGTTGCGTGATTTGATAAAGACCGCTGCCGTCGGTGACGGTCGCCCGCGTCTTTTCAATGAGCGCCGGGCTCGATACTTCGACCGTCACGCCGGGCAAAACAGCGCCTGAGGTGTCCTTCACCACACCTGTGACGGACGCCTGCGCGTATACCGCTGCCGGGACTAGTACGAGCAATGCCAGCGCGATCGACGCGAACCTCACAAGTCCACGCATGCCTGTCTCCCTTCCTGTCACCGAATCGTGACGGGCAAATTACATCGTGGTTGTAGCGCTGCAGTTACAGCGAGTCAAGGCAAATCCCGCTCAAGACCAACAGGCCGCCAAGGCGATCCAACCAATTGGACCCGCGCTGACAAAGTCTCCGGATGGTTGCCTTTAGGGTCCCGATCTGCGCGCGACTTCACAGCGTGATGCCGCGCACTTTTCCACTCTGCACTTTGAACTTTCGACTTTCCCTGCCCGTCTACCATGGGCGGAGAAGGCAGCCGCATGCAAAGGGTCGTCAGCATCAACCTGAACGGCAGCGTCTACCCGCTCGAAGAGAACGGCTACACGGCGCTCTTCGCCTACCTCGACGCGATCGAAACCCGCCTGAAGGACGCCCCCGACCGCGCAGAGCGCATCGCCGATATCGAGCGCATGATCGCCGAGAAGTGTCAGGCGTGCCTCGAGCCTCACAAGGCTGTGATCACGACGGCCGAAATCGCGCGGATCATTTCCGAGATGGACCCGGTGCCGGTGCAGCCGCAGCCGGCGGCCCCGGTGGCCCCGGTGGCCGAGGGCCCGCGTGCGGAGGCGCCCGCGTCGAACGCCGAGGGTGCGTCGAGCACCGGTCCGGCCGCGAGCGAGCCGCCGCGGGCGGGCACGCCTCCGCACAAACGCCTCTGCCAGATTCGCGAAGGCGGCATGATCGGCGGCGTGTGTCTCGGGATCGCGACGTTCTTCAACATCGACGTCACGCTCGTCCGCATCGTGTTCGCGCTGTTCGCGCTCGTCACCGGCGGCTGGGGCATCCTGGCGTATCTCGGCCTGATGTTCATCGTGCCGCGCGCGACGACCATCGCCGAGGCCGCGGCTCCGGCCCCGGCCGGCGCGCACCAGTGGCCCTGGGACGATGGGTGGCCCTGGGACAAGCACGGATGGCCGTGGGACAAGCACGGGTGGCCGTGGGATCGTCCGGACGCGCCGTCTGGCCAGTCTGGCCACGACCAGCGCCGCGAATGGCGCGAACAGCGGAGAGAGCAGCGGCAGCAGTGGCGCGATGAGCGACGGGCCACACGCCTGGCGTACGGACCGCCGCCCTCGCTCTTCGGGACGCTGACCATCGTCTTCTTCGTGATGCTCGGGTTCGGCTGGCTGACGTACTGGATGCGCGGAGGCTTCTTCTGGGGCTGGCCGGTGTTCTGGGGGGGTCCGTTTTTCTGGGGCGCCCCTCACTGGGTCGGCATCGTGCTGTTCTTCATGTTCTTCCGTTTCCTGATGATGCCGTTCCGCGCGTCGCGCTGGGGATACTACGGGCACGCGGGCTACGGGCCGTATCACGGCTACGGTCCATGGTCGGGGCTCTGGCACGCCTTCGTCTGGATCGGGACGCTCATCTTCCTCCTCTGGCTCGCTGCCCAGTTCGTGCCCGGACTCTACGAGTTCATCCACCAGATGCAATGGGGTGAGCCGAACGGCCGCTTCGACGTCTGACCCGCCGGGTTTGACTCCTTTTTGCAGCGGCGTCCCATTTCGCGGCGGATGTTTGGGGCTATGATCGACGCTTCAATCACGAGGCTCGACCATGTCCCATTCCACAGATTTCGATCGGCGTGAGCTGCTGAAGAAGGCCGCGGCCCTGGCTGCGGTCACGGCCGGAGCGGCCGTCACCTCCACCGAGGCGCTAGCGCAGTCCGATGCCGATACGCTGCGCTTCTTCCCCGCCGGGTTCAAACACGAGAAGGTCCAGACCGCGGGCGCCACGATCAACGTCGTGAGAGGCGGCGAGGGTCCGCCGCTGCTCCTCATCCACGGCGCCCCGCAGTCCCACGTCTCGTGGCACATCGTCGCGCCGCAGTTCGCCAAGGACCACACGGTCATCATGCCGGACTTGCGAGGGTACGGCGACAGCAGCAAGTCGCCGGACACGCCGGACCACGCGAACTACTCGAAGCGCGCGATGGCGCTCGACATGGTCGAGGTGATGAAGCACTACGGCTTCGATCGCTTCCCCGTCGTCGGCCACGACCGCGGCGGGCGCGTCGGGCAGCGCCTCGCGCTCGATCACCAGGACAAAGTCACGCACCTGACCGTGCTTGACATCGTGCCGACGTATTACCTGTACACGCACGTAACGATCGAGTTCGTGCAGGCGTACTACCACTGGTTCCACCAGCTGCGTCCCGCGCCGGTTCCCGAGAACGAGATCAAGGCGCAGAACGAGGCCGCCAGGGCCCGGGCCACGGATCCTGTGCAGATCGAGTGGCTGCGGACCGCCTCCACGATGGAGAACATCCACGCGATGTGCGAGGACTACCGCGCCGCCGCGTCCATCGACCTGCAGCACGACAAGGCAGACCTCGACAAGAAGATCACGTGCCCCCTCTCCACGTTGTGGGGCGAGCGCGGGCCGATGGGCCGCCTCTACGACGTGCTGGCGATCTGGAAGGAACGCGGGACAAAGGTCACCGGCAAGGGGCTCCCGGGCGGGCACAATCTGATGATCGATACGCCGCAGCAGGTCGTCGACGAAGTCAGGGCTCTAATCAAGACCACATAGCACCAGGTTCGCGACGGCCTCTGCAAAATGGCGTCGGGGGCGCTCCGCGGCGCTACAATTGGCGCGCATGGCAAGGAGGTCGGATATGGCGTGCTCGAAGCACATCGGCGTCGCTCGCGGTGCGATGGCGTTGGCTGCTGCGCTGCTGGCGTGGGCGCCGTCGCAGGCCAGCAGCCGTCTGCCGGCAGCAGGGCTGACAGCCCGGCAAGAACGGCGAAACCCGTCGCGCTGCCGCGCACGCCGTGGGGGATCCGGACCTCTCGGGCACGTGGACCACTGACGACACGATCGGTGTCCCGATCGAACGGCCCGTGCAGTTCGGCGACAAAGCGTCGTTGAGCGATGAGGAATTTGCCGAGCGGGTCCGGCGGGACGAGGCCGCCCGCACGGCATCGCTCGAAGAATTCGTGGCGCCGGCTGCCGCCGGTGGCGCCGTCGGACCTCCCGGACACTGGGGCGAACGCGGATCGCGAACGACCCGGCAAACCTCCTTCGTGATCGACCCGCCCGACGGACGCATTCCCCCGCTCACGCCCGAGGCGCAGCGCCGCGCCGCTGGCCGCGATCTCGGAAGCTTCGGCACCGGCCCGTTCACCGGTCCGGAAGATCTGACCAACTACGATCGCTGCATCACGCGCAGCGTCATCGGCTCGATCTTCCCGAGACCGTACGGCAACGGCCTGCGAATCGTGCAGGCGCCCGGCTACGTCGCCATCACCCACGAGATGATCCACGACACGCGCGTCATCGCGCTTGACGGCCGTCCGCACGTCGGCGGGAACGTCCGGATGTACCTGGGCGATTCGCGCGGCCGCTGGGACAACGGCACGCTCGTCGTCGATACGACGAACCTGACGGACCGCACAAGCATCGGCTTCAACGGCAACGGCCTGCGCCACAGCCAGGCCATGCACCTGGTCGAACGCTTCACGCGGATTGACGCGGGCACGATTCAGTACGAGGTGACGATCGACGATCCGCAGACCTACACGCGGCCGTTCAAGATGGCGGTGCCGATGACCACGCAGCCCGGCTATCAGGTGTTCGAGTACGCGTGCCACGAGGGAAACTACGGACTGCCGAACATCCTCAGCGCCGCGCGGGCCGACGAAAAAGCCCCCGGCAGGTAGCGCCCGGCCGCCCCCTTCCGGCGAACGTCAACGGCCGACTGATGCCGGCCGCTACGAATGGAGGAATGAATGAAGCGACTGGCAATCGTGTCTGCTGCAGCGTTACTACTCGGCGCGGGTCAGGTCCTGGCGGGACAGGCGCCTCCGGGAGGCCAGCCCGCGCGCGGGCCCGCGCCGCCGACACCGGCCTGCGGCCCGAACCTCGCGATGAAGAACGTCGCGAAGGACTCGCGCTGCTTCGAGCTGCGCACGTACACCGTTCGCGAGGGCAGCTCGATCGACCTGCTCCACTCGCGCTTCCGCGACCATACCAACAGGCTCTTCAAGAAACACGGCATGACCATCGTCGGGTTCTGGCAGCCTGTAGCCAAAGCCGATCAGCTGATCTACCTGCTCGCCTACAAGGACGCCGCGGCGAGGGATGCGGCGTGGGCCGCGTTCGGCGCGGATCCGGAATGGGTGAAAGTGCGGACCGAGATGGCGGTGCAGCTCCAGGTCGACAACGTCTTCATGAGCGCGACCGACTACGGCCCGCTGAAGTAGCTCGCGCCCGCGGACTATCAGGGTGCGGCGGCGAGCCGCACCCACACGAAGTGCAGCTTCTGTTCGGCGGCAGGCTCGAACTGCACATCCTCCACGACGTACACGGCGCCCGCGTCTGCCCGCGCGCCGGTGTCATCGCTCAAGTGCAGCTGGCCGTGCCGCGTCGCCGGCGAACGCTTCCAGAGCGCTTCGCCGCGGGCGCCAAAATCCAGGATGACGATGGGACCGCCTTGTTTCAGGCGGATGCGATCCTTCGGCCGCGGCAGCCACTGCGACGACTGGCCCTCCGAGGCAAACTCGAACGGCTGGCCCTCGGGCCAGACGCCGCGATCGCGCTCGACAACGCCCAGTTCCAGCCAGCCAGTCTTGTGCGACAAGGTGTCAAACGCGCGTGGCGGCTGGTTGTCGTAGCGCCGATAGCGCGAGTAGCGCCGGTACGTGTCCAGCAGCGAGTCGAAGGCGCGATCGACGGGCATTCCGTCGCGGAGGCGAAGCTCGTCGCCGGCCGGAGCGCGGACGCGGCCCTGACTCACTTCTCTGGCGTTCTCGAAATGGACGATGACCCCCGATTCAGGCGTGCCGTTGCTCACGAATGCCAGGTACTCCTGGCCCGCCACGAGCGCCGTATCGTTCCGCGAGGCGAGGATGGTCGCCCGGGTGAGCATGAAGCGCGGAGCGGATGGCGCCAGGGGCGCGACGCGAAGCACGTCCGCGGGCGCCTCGCTGACCGTCCAGCAGAAAGAGCCGTTGCCGGCCTGCCTGGTCCGTCCGTCTTCGGCGATCCGGATGTGAACGACCGCGTCGGCGAGCAGGAGCTCGTCGAACGCCGGCACCACCACCGCGTCCAGCAGCCCCAGCGCCGCGCAGGGACCCTTCAACGAAGGTTCGATAGCCTGGGCCCGCACCGGAGCCGCTGTCGTGAGGGCGAGCGTCAGGGTGGCGACGACAGCCCGGGTCAAAGGCGGCAAACTTGCCACGGCCGGGCTATGTAAACATGACAGTCCGAGCTGGTCAAAAAGACGACACAAACCTCTTCCTGCAACCTCTTCCGACACCAGCAGCGTCTGACCAGAAGCGGCGCATCGATTGCACGCGTCGTGGGGATACCTCATGCGTAGCAGTCTCCGCCTTCTCGGCCCGATGCTGGGCGCCCTCCTTGCGGTGTCGACGGTCTTTGCCTTCTACCAGGTATCGACGGAGCAACGCAGCTTGCGGGCCGAATTCGAGCGCCGCGTGGCGACGATCGCCGAAGGCCTGGTCGAGACGGTGCGTCCGCTGCTCGCAAGAAATGCTGAGGCAGACCTCCGCCGTATCGTCCAGCGGAACAGTAATCAGGAACGGCTGCTCGGGATGGCGATCTACGACGACGAGGGCATACGGATCGCGGCGACCGACATCGAGAGGCTGACGCAGCCGTTCGATGCGTTCAACCTGGTTCAACAGCATCCGCGCGGCATCGGCGAGATCGTCCGCGCGGGCGATAAGCCGCTGTACTGGTTCGCGCTGCCGGTGTACGACGATCAACGGCGTCTCGGCGTGGTGGCCGTCGTCTGCGACGCGAGCGAGATTGAGGCACAGAGCCAGCGGATCCTGCGAGACACGACGCTTCACACGGCCGCCGAAGCGCTCGTGCTCATCGTCGCCGTGCTGATCGTGCGGGCGAGCGTCGCGGGTCAGATCAAGCACACGGCGGCGTGGGTCCGGTCGGTGCGGGTCGGGAAGCGGACGCCGCTGCCGCTGCACCACGAGGTGTTCTCTCCGCTCACGCGGGAGGTGAACGACCTTGCGCGAAGCCTCGACGCGGCGCGCGCGCAGGCCGAGCAGGAGGCGCGCCTCAGGGACGCCAGCGAATCACGATGGACGGCCGAGCGCCTTCGCGTGAGCGTGCAGGCGAGGCTCCAGAACAGCCCGCTCTTCGTCGTCGCCAACCGCGAGCCGTACATGCACGTGCTCGGCGAGGCGGGCGTGTCTGTGCTGGTGCCGGCGAGCGGCCTGGTCACGGCGATGGAGCCCGTGCTGCTGGCGTGCGAAGGCACGTGGATCGCGCACGGATCCGGGAACGCGGATCGCACGGTGACTGACGAGCACGATCGTGTGCGTGTCCCTCCCGATCACCCGCGGTACACGCTGCGCCGCGTCTGGCTGACGAACGAAGAAGAGGTCGGCTACTACCAGGGGCTGGCGAACGAAGGGCTCTGGCCCCTCTGCCACATCGCGCACACGCGGCCGACGTTTCGGCCGGAGGACTGGCAGCAGTACCAGGCGGTCAACCAGAAGTTCGCCGACGCCGTGATCGAAGAGATGGAGACAGCCGAGCAGCCCGTCGTGCTCGTGCAGGACTACCACTTCGCCCTGCTGCCGCGGCTCCTGAAAGAGCGCCGCCCGGATGCGCGGGTCGCGATCTTCTGGCACATTCCGTGGCCGAATCCCGAAGCCTTCGGGATCTGCCCCTGGCAGCACGAGCTGCTGGACGGCCTGCTGGGCGCCGATCTCATCGGCTTCCACACGCAGTTTCACTGCAACAACTTCCTCGAGACCGTCGAGCGTTTCCTGGAGGCGCGCGTCGAGTGGGAACGCTTTGCCGTGAGCCGCCACGGGCACACGACAGAGGTGCTGCCGTTTCCGATCAGCGTCGCCGGCACGGACGCCGTGCCGGACGAGGACGAGGCGAGTGAGCCGGAAGAGCCGTCCGCGGTGCGGGCGGACCTGCGGCGCAAGCTGGGCCTCGACGTGCTGTTTCTCGGCGTCGGCGTCGATCGCGTGGACTACACCAAGGGCCTCATCGAGCGCTTCCGCGGTATCGAGCGGTTCCTCGAGCGGCACGACGCGTTCCTCGAGCAGTTCACGTTCGTGCAGATCGCGGCGCCCAGCCGGACCGCCATCGATCGGTACGCGGATTTCCTCCGCAGCGTCGAGGCCGAAGCCGAGCGCATCAACCGCCGGTTCCAGCAGCACTCGTGGAAGCCCATCGTGCTGCTGGTGCGGCACCACTCACACGAGGAGATCACGCGATACTACCAGGCTGCGGATTTCTGCCTGATCACGCCGCTGCACGACGGCATGAACCTCGTGGCCAAGGAATTCGTGGCGGCGCGGTCGGACGAAGACGGCGTGCTCATCCTCAGCACGTTTGCCGGCGCCTCACGCGAGCTGTCGGACGCGCTCATCGTCAACCCGTACGACATCGACGCGCTGGCCGACTCCATTCACCTGGCGATCGAGATGAGCCCGCGCGAGCGGGCGCTCCGCATGCGCCGGATGCGGCAGGTGATCGCCGAACACAACGTGTATCGCTGGGCCGCCAACCTGATCACGGAGTTGTGCCGCATCCGAGTCGAGAAGCCGGGCAAGGCTGTCGTGCGATGAGCGAGGCGTGGTGGGATTGTGTGGCCTTGAGAGTCCGCGCGGCGCCCCGGTGCGCGCTGTTTCTCGATTTCGACGGAACGCTGGCAGAACTGACGGACACGCCCGACGAGGCGCGGCTGTCCGACGCAACGAGGCGGGTGCTGAGAACGCTGATGCACCGGCCGAAGCTCCGCGTGTTCTTCATCAGCGGCCGGCGGCGCGGCGACCTGGCAAAACGCGTGGGCCTGCCGGGCGGACAGTATCTCGGGTTGTTCGGCTTCGAAAGCACGGCCCGCGCGGGAGCCGGGCGATCGGCCACAATGCAGCGCCTGCGCGCGCTGGCCGTGGCGCGCGTCGCCGGACTGCCGAACGTGTGGATTGAAGACAAGGGCCTGGCCTTTGTTCTGCACCATCGGGACGCAGCCCCTCGCGTCCGGGCGCTCGCGCGGCGGCGGGTCGGCGCAATCGTTCGATCGAGCCCCGCGGTCCGCCAGTTCGAAAGCGCGCACGGCGTCGAAATCGTCCCCCGGGGCGTGGCCGGCAAAGGCGCTGTCGTGAGCCGGCTGCTGCGGGCGCCGGCGCTGCGGCGCGCGGTCCCCATCTATCTCGGCGACGACCTGTCCGACGAGTCCGCGTTCCGCGCTGCGCGTGACGGCGTGACGATACGAGTTGGACCGGCCCGCCCCACGGCGGCCAGATATCAGCTCGCGGGCGCGAGCGAGGTCCGCGAGTTCCTTTCCGCGCTCGCACACGCCTTGCGATGAACGGCGCGCCGCCGCGTCGCGTGCGCGCGTCGCGCATCGATCCGATGCGCGCGCTCAGGTATGAGTGAAAGAAAGAGGCGTTGAGCGAGAACTGGGGCAGGCACTCGCGGTCCCGGTTCCGCCCGAGTCCATCGCCCCCCAGCGAAGTGGACCCGGACGGAACCGGAGCCTAGAGCGAAACGGATCCGAAATCTAGCACTCGCCTTCGGG
Source organism: uncultured Acidobacteriota bacterium (assembly GCA_963712905.1). Classification (GTDB taxonomy): domain Bacteria; phylum Acidobacteriota; class Vicinamibacteria; order Vicinamibacterales; family CAVVIG01; genus CAVQJU01. The sequence continues at coordinate 91,613 of CAVQJU010000010.1, forward strand.
CTTCTTGTCCTGCTGCTGCGCGAAGCGGTGGCTCGCGACGCCGCCCTTGCGGCCGGCCGCGCGCGCTTCTTCCTTCGTCCATTCGTGAGCCGTGCCTTTTTCGTGGGCGACCCTGCCGCCCTTGCTCGCGATCTCACGCTGCTTCTGTCGGTCCATTGAGGCAAATCCGCGATCCGCTATTGCCACCGTACCCTCCTGCACGTGCTGTGCGCCCACTTGCCGCGCGGTCCCTGGGGTTAACTTTCTGACTCTCTGATGTGGCTAACTTTCTGACTCTCGACGCTCTGACTCTTTGACGCGCAAAACTCGGCGCGTTTTGACGCGTGAAACACCGCGGTGCAACCACCATGCCACGGTTCACGCTCCTAACTGTTGTAATTTCAGACGCTTACGAATCGTATTTGGTTGCAGCGTACGAAGGTGGTGAGTAACCAGCGTGAAATTTCTTCACCCCTTGAAACGATACCCCACCCCGAACTTGAAACCTGGGCTATCGATCACACCAACTTTAATTTCTGTGAAAAGGCCGCGGCGATGCGCCACACCGAGAAGAATGTTGAAACCGCCGCCGGCATCTGTGTCGTCGTGGGCATTGGAGATCACGAGGGCCGGGCCGCCGCCTACGTACACACTCCAGGGTTTCTGCTTGACGGGAATCCGGTACGCGAACTCGAAGTTCGCAGTGATGAGTGTGACTTCGTCCCCCACTCCCACTTCGAGGTTCGGACGGAAGCGCAATCGCTCCAGAAGCTCTGCTGTTTCATAGCCGACGCCAAAATAGAACTGATCGGGGTCTGCGCTGACGCCAGCGACGACCCCCAACCCCTGCGCCTGGACGGGTCCGGCCGACAATCCGATCACAAAAACGGCCGAAGCTATCCAAATTGGCTTCATTCGCACCCTCCTACCCGTCGAACGACGATAGAGTCACAGGTCTGCGCAAGGATCGCGCCAGCGTGGTATGTTCGAACCACATGCGCGCGGTCCTCCTGCTGGCGGTCATGCTTGCCTCTGTGGGTGCTGCTGGTCCGCAGGACGAGTTGGTCAGGGCACGCCAGCTCTACAACCAGCAGCTGTACAACCTGGCCATCGACTCGGCGACCACGGCCCGCCGCACACCGCAGCTGGCCGACGCGGCCACGCTCGTCGTCGCACGTTCGCTGCTCGAGCGCTTCCGCAAGGAAGCGGCGCCCGCCGACCTCGACGCCGCGCGCACCGAGCTCCAGCAGATTCGCCCCGGCGGCCTCTCACCGTCCGATCAGGCGGAGCTGATCATCGCGCTTGGCGAGCTCCTGTACCTCGACGATCAACCCGGCGCGGCCGCAGTGGAGTTCGAGCGGGCGCTCGATCGTGTCGAAGCCGCCAGCGCGTCGCACGAGCGCGTGCTCGACTGGTGGGCCAGCGCCGTCGATCGGCAGGCGCACATGCGGCCGGAAGCCGAACGCGCGCCGCTCTACTCGCGCATCGTCGCCCGGATGGAGGACGAGCTGCGCCGGAACGCCGCGTCCGCCGTCGCGTCGTACTGGCTCGTCGCGGGCGCGCGCGGCAACGGCGATCTCGAACGCGCGTGGGACGCCGCGTTCGCGGCGTGGGCGCGTGCGTCGTTCACGGGCGACCGCCGCCTGCAGCTGCGGACCGATCTCGATCAAATCGTGACGCAGGCCATCATCCCCGAACGCGCGCGCCTGGTGTCTCCCGCCGGCGGGGCCGCTCAATTGACGGCCGCGATGCGCGCCGAGTGGGACGCGCTCAAGCAGGTCTGGGGACCGTAGCAATGCAGAATGAAGAATGCAGAATGAAGAATGCGTTCGACATTCCGCGCGAGCCGCTATCGTTTTAGCAGCTGAGCGGCGAGCGCGGCCGCTTTGTCCGCGAGCTGCTCCGCGAACACGATGTTCTTCCCCTTCATCGCCTCGTCCGCCTGTTCGGTGAACCGCTTCGCGATGTCGTACTGCGCCTGCGCGTCCACGCTCAACGCACGGTAGTCGATCCGTCCCAGGTCGCGCGTGGCATTGGCCAGCAGCCCGCGAATGCGCTGCTCGGCCTGCGTCGCGTTCGCCGTCGTCTGCAGCGTGCGGGGCGGTTCATCCGCCGGCGGGGGCGGCGCTGCCGGAGGCGGCGGGACCTGGCTGGCCGCGGTGGCCGGCGGCGGCTCGGTCCGCTCGGGACGCGGGGCGGCCACTCGCGGCGTGTTCGGCGTGGTACGCGGGCTGGGGCCCTCGATTGGCGGCACCGCCGTCACGATCGGTTCGCTCTCGATCGGCGAGGACACGACGCGGGGCGGAGGCAGCGGCGTCTCGAGGGGCGGGCCGGCGGTGAGCGCGCTGGCGCGGGCCTTCGCGCAGCCTGCGGCCGCGAGCGCCACCAGCGCAACAATCTGAAGAGGGGCGACCACGCGGAAAAAGCCGGTCACGCTCCTATTATGAACCCGGACGCCGCGGCGCGGCGCGTCAAGCCTGAGGCAGCAGCACCCGGAAGGTCGTGCCCCGCCCGGGCGTCGATTGCACCTCGATTTCGCCGTCGAGGAGCTGTATCGCCCGATACACAATCGACAATCCGATGCCGCTTCCGTGCTCTTTTGTCGTGAAGTAAAGATCGAAAATCCGGTTCAGGTGTTCGGGCGCGATGCCCACGCCGGTGTCTTCACACAGTATTTCGACGCGCCGCCCGCGCACGGCCGACGCGGCGATGCGGAGGCGCCCGCCCTGGGGCATCGACTGGCAGGCATTGATCGCCAGGTTGAGGAGCGCCTGCTGCAGGACGCCGGTGTCCACGCTCACGACCGGGAGATCCTCGGGCACGGCCACGGCCACGTCGACCTTGTTCTTCCGCGCTTCGGCCATGACGACGGGCATGATGGCGCTGACCATGGCCGACACCGACGCCGGCTGCAGCTTCAAATCCTCCGGGCGGATGAACCGCAGGAACCCCTGCACGACTTCGTCGAGGCGCCGGATCTGCGCCGTGATGATCGACAGGTGCTCCATCGCGAGCGGCAGATCGCTGGAGCTGAGTTGCTGCTTGAGCAACTCGAGGTGAATGACGGTCGCGTTCAGCGGGTTCTTGACTTCGTGCGCGACGCCGGCCGACAGCCGGCTGAGCGCCGCGAGCTTCTGCGAGTAGCTGAACGAGGATCGCACCTGGGTCATGTAGTCCAGATTGCGCGCGACGAGCATCACGGCGGCGAGCCGGTGATCGAGGTTGTCGATGACGTGCGTGAGGATCAACCGTTCGCGCGGCGCCGGCAGGCCGTTCTCGTCGACGCGATCGGTGGCGAGGCTCGGGAGGTACGCCGAGATCGGGCCGTGCGACTGGCGGGTCGCCGCCGCCTCTTCCACGGCCTTTCTGTACGGATGCCCCGCCGCGAACAGATCGCGCACCGATCTCGCCACCGGGTCGGGCGGCCCGGGCAGAATGGTGCGCATCGCCTGGTTGGCGAACAGCAGCTTCGCGTCGGCGTCGAAGATCGCCACGGCATCTTCGAGCGGGTTCTTGTCGGCGTCGAGGCCGCTGCCGAGCAGCGCCGGCGCAGGCGGCGGGCGATCGGCGGACAGACGGGCGCTCACGGTGTTGAAGAAATCGCCGAGTTCGCCGAACTCGTCGCGTTGCGGCAAATCCACGACCACCCCGAACTCGCCCTGCCCCAGTCGCGTGAGGCCGCTGCGGATGACGTGAATAGGGCGAAGCGACAACTGTGCCAACACCATAGCGACGAGGCTTGCCCCAATCAGGATAGCAATTGCGGTGATTAGCGCCGCTCTCAGCGACTGTGTCGAGGTCGCGCTGGATGAGCAATGTTGACACACCGATGTGAATCGATCCGAACTCGGCGGTTCCCATCAGCAGCGGCTGCCGGATCTCGAGCGTACGCCCGCCATCGGTGTAGATCGCGCGCAGCTGGGAGACGGGCCCGCCCTCGAGCAACGCGTTGAGATCGCCATACGGCGGCAGCGGCTGCCCGATGCGGGCCGAGTCGCTGTGCACGATCGCAAGGCTGCCGACGTCGAGGATCGCCGCGTAGGTGACGTTGCTCGAATAGACGCTCGACTCGAGGATGGAGCGGAGGCCGGGATCCGCACGCAGCGCCGCGATCGGGTCGTGGCCGCCCGTGGCCACGACCTCGCGGGCGCGCTGGTAGATCGCGCGGGCCAGCAGGTCGCCGCGCGCCTTGCTCTCCACGAGGTAGATGCGCGCCAGCGACACCAGGTAGAACCCGCTCAGGACGACGACCGCCAGGCCGACGATCGAGGTGACGCCGAGCACCTGCTTGGTCTTGATGCTCAGGCGCATGGCATCAGGCGACGCCTTCCTGCTTCTTGATTTTCAGGCGATTGAGCTTGTTGTGCAGCGTCTTCAGGCTGATGCCGAGCAGTTCGGCGGCGCGCGTCTTGTTGTCGTTGGTGTGCTGCAGCGTCAGCAGGATCAGCTGCCGCTCCGCCTCCTCGACCGTCGTGCCGGCGTGCAGGCCCGCGCCGGGCGCGCCCGCGTGCCCGCTGTCCACGAGCGTCGGGAGATCCTTGACCTCGATGAACCGGCCGTCGGCCACGATCGTCGCGCGCTCCATGACGTTGCGCAGTTCGCGGACGTTGCCGGGCCACGAATACCGCTCGAGGATCCGCATCGCCCGCTCGTCGACGGCCGCAACCGCCCGGTTGTTGCGCGTGTTGAACTCGCTGATGAACGCCTGAATCAGCAGCGGCAGATCCTCCTTGCGATCCCGGAGCGGCGGCAGGCGAATCGCGAACACGTTGAGGCGGTAGAAGAGATCCTCGCGCAGCCTCCCGCGCTGCACCGCTTCGGGCGGATCCGCGTTGGTCGCGGCGATCACCCGGATGTCCACGGCCTGCTCGTTGCGGCCGCCGAGCCGCCGGAACGAGCGCTCCTGCAGCACGCGGAGGAGCTTGACCTGCGTGGGGGGCGTCATCTCCGCGATCTCGTCGAGGAAGATCGTGCCGTGGTTGGCCAGCTCGAAACACCCGGGCCGGCGTTCCATGGCGCCGGTGAACGCGCCCTTCTCGTGACCGAACAGCTCGCTTTCGAGCAGCGTTTCTGGAATCGCGGCGCAGTTGATGGGTACGTAGGGCGAGTCGCAGCGCGGGCTCAGGCGGTGGATCGTCTGCGCGACCAGTTCCTTGCCCGTGCCGGACTCGCCGCTGATCAGCACGGACGCGTCGGTCGGCGCCGCCTGCTCGATGATGTGGTAGATCTTCCGCATCTCGGCGCTGTTGCCGATCATCGCGCCGAAGGCGCCCTGCTCGCGCAGCTGGCGCCGCAGCACCTGGACCTCGCGCAGCGTTTCGTGCCGCTCGACGATCTTCGCCAGCAGGATCCGGAGCCTCTGGAGATCGACCGGCTTGGTCAGGTAGTCGTAGGCGCCTTCCTTGATCGCCTGCACGGCGGTCTCGACCGTGCCCTGGGCCGTCAGGATCACGGTGGTCGTGTGCTCGCCCTGCTCCTTGAGCGCCCGCAGCAGCTCGAGGCCGCTCATCTTCGGCATCACCAGGTCGGTGAGGACGATGCCCGGACGGAAGACGCTGACCTTCGCCAGCGCCTCGTCGCCGTCGCTGGCCGCTTCGACGCTGAAGCCCCAGCTCCTGATCAACTGCTCCATGCCCACCCGCGCGGCTGCGTCGTCCTCGACGATCAGCACGCGCTCGTGGAACTTGTCGCCAATCTCTTTACTTGACACGCAGACCTCACGGTAGCGGGCGCTGCGCCCGCCGACCTCTTCAATCTAGCGTGTTTTCGCCGTGGGGGACAATCGGAGGGATTGGCTGAAACGTCGAACGCGGGACGCCGAACGCAGAACGCGGCTCATTTCGCGCGTTTCTGCGTGCGGCGTTCGACGTCCGGCGTTCCAGCCAGAGGCGAGCCTAGACCAGGACCCGAACGACGACGCGGCGATTCTGCGCGCGGCCCTCGCGCGTCTTGTTCGACGCCACGGGCTTGTCCATGCCGTAGCTGATCACGTTGATCCGGTGCAGCGGGATCTGGTGCTGTTCGAACAGGTAGCGCTTCACGGCTTCGGCGCGATCGAGGCCGATCTTCTCGTTCATCGCCTTCGTGCCGAGCGCATCGGTGTGGCCTTCGACTTCGAAGTACGCGCCGCTCGGATCCGCCTTCAGCTTCGTGACCAGTTCGTCGAGCTTGGCTTTGGCTTCGTCCGGCAGCAGGGCCTTGCCCGACTTGAACTGCCCTTCGTCTTCACTCAGCACGACGGTGTACACGAGCCGCTTGTACGCCGCGTCGAACGCGTCGGCCTGCGAGCCGACTTCGGTGGCACGCGCGCGCGCCGCCTTGGCTTCCGCATCGGCGTCGCTCGCGGCCTGACGCGCCGAGTCGGCCGAGCTCTGCGCAGCCTGAGCCTTCTGGTCGACGTCGCCGATCGTGCCTTCGTTCTTGCGCGTCCGCTCCTGTGTTTCCTCGACGGACCTGCCGATCGAATCCACCTTGTCGTTGACGTCCTTGACGTTGTTCTTGACGAAGGTCTTCGTCGCGCACGCGGCGGAGCCTGCGACGACAACCGCCACTGCCACCGCGGAGAACCTGCTCACCATACCGCCTCCTGCCGGGCTCTGAAGATCGGGGGAGCCCCGGCGAGGGTTGTTCAACTCTCTTGCCAATCCCGATGTGGCGAGAACAATGGAAGGAAAGCGGATGAGATCAGTGAAGGATGAGCGCAAGGACCGTGTAAGAACTACCGGTTAACCGCCTCACCGCGTCGGCCGCTCGCCTGCCGGTAGACCGCGGCGCAGACCTTGAAAATCGAGGTCCGTGCCTGGGCAGGCTGGCCGGCGCGCCGTTCCTCGGCGGCGGGAGCGAACAGCGACACGCCCGGCGTGTTCCCCAGCACCAGGATGCCGACTGCGTAGTAGAGCAGCGTGGCGATGGCCAGCGGCATCCAGAAGTAGTTGAACGCGGCGAAGAACAGGAGGCCGATCGCCAGCAGCACGCACACGTCCCAGGCGGCGGCCGCCCACCGCGGACCCATGTTGAAGAGCAGCGTGCCGCGCGAGGACGCCGAGTCCAGATCCGCAAGATTCAGGCGCAGAACTGCGTCATTTCCCGGCGTTCGCCGCGGCTCTGGTGTGGGGCACTCAAACGGGAGGTCGCCCGGGTCGGGGAACCGCGCGAGGAACTCCCGGGCGATCTCATCCGGGTCGAGGCCAACCGCTTCCGCATACGCCCGGATGAACGAGCGCCGGAAGATGCCCGATGGCCAGCGCGTGACCTGGCCGCGCTCGAGGCCCTCGAGGAGGTGCAGGCCGATCTTGGTGTTGGCGGCGATCGAGGCGAGCGTGATTCGCCGGCGCTCGCGCTCCATGCGCAGGCGGGCCCCGAACGTCACGTCGGACGGCGGAGACGAAGCTCCCGGGCGCTCAGGCATTAAGTTCATGAGGCATACACACCAAGGGCTGTCGAGGAGTTAGAGCAAATCTGGTACCGGGTTTCAGTCGGCAGTCGGCAGTCGGCAGTCAGCAGTCCACCCGCCGCACGCGGCCCCCGCCCCGAGGCCCTGCGGCTCGACCACTGACTGCCGACCACTGATTGCCGACCGCTGACTGCCGACTGCCGACTGCTGACTGCCGACTGCTGACTGCCGACTGAATTGGCCCGCGAGTTGCACAGATCGACGCTGGGATGTCCCTCAGATCCGATCTCCATGACGCCCTGCTTCATGGCCGATGGCGTCGCGCACTCCAGCACCAGCGCCGGTTGATAGCAGGGTTGGCCATCGGCGTCACCGTCGTCGCTGCGTCGGTGGTCGGCAGCGGCGTCTGGTTGCTCGCAAGCGCGAGCGCAGGTCTTCCCAGCAAAGACGCGATTGGGCGCATCGGCGACATGGCGGAAGCCACGCTCGTGTACGACGCCCACGACAAACTCGCCTTCACGATTTTCAACGAACAGCGCATCGACGTTCCCCTGACGGACGTCTCGGCGCACCTGGTCCACGCGATCATCGCGGTCGAAGATCAGCGTTTCTATACGCACCACGGGTTCGATCTGATTCGGATCGCGTCAGCCGCGTTCGCCAACGTCCGCCGCGGTCGCGCCGCGCAGGGCGGCAGCACGATCACGCAGCAACTCGCGCGTCAGAGCTTCCTCACGGCGGACAAGACCATCCGGCGGAAGCTGCAGGAGCTCATCCTCGCCGAACGCATCGAAGTGCTGTACCAGAAGGCGGAGATTCTCGAGCTGTACCTCAACAAGGTCTACTTCGGCGACGGCCTCTACGGCGTCGAGGCGGCCTCGCGAGGCTACTTCGGCAAGCACGCGTCCGAGTTGTCGCTGCCGGAGGCCGCGCTGCTCGCCGGCCTCGTGAAGTCCCCGAGCGCCTACGCTCCCACGACGAACCTCGAGCGCGCCACGGCTCGCCGCAATCTCGTGCTCCAGATCATGCTCGACAGCGGCGTCATCGGTCGCCCGGAGTGGCAGCGCGCCCGCACCGCACGCGTCGTCCTGCGCGACACCCTTCGGACCAGCGGTTCGCGCGGGCAGTATTTCGAGGAACAGGTGCGGCAGGAGCTTGTCGAGCGCTTCGGATGGGAGAAGGTCTACCAGGGCGGTCTCCGCGTGTACTCGACGATCGACATGGACGTGCAGGACGCCGCCGAGGCATCGGTGGCGCAGTCGCTGAAGGCCCTCGAGGAGAAACGCGAGGCGCTCGCCCGCAGTCGGCGTACCCCGAACAATCCGGCCCCGCTGCAGGCCGCGCTCATCGCCATGGATCCACGCACCGGCCACGTCCGCGCGATGGTCGGCGGACGCGACTTCGCGGAGAGCCGCTTCAACCGCGCCGTGCAGGCGAGGCGTCAGCCCGGCTCGGCGTTCAAGCCGTTCGTCTACGCCGCGGCACTCGAAGCGGGGTACACGCCCGCCACTATCCTCGACCACCTGAACGACGAGGTGGCCACGCCGCAGGGGAACTGGGCGCCGGCCGACGGACACTCGACGGCCGAGTCCATGAATCTGCGCACGGCGCTCAAGACGTCGAGCAACCGCGCCGCCGTTCGACTGTTGCAGCAGGTCGGGATCCCCCAGACAGTCGAGTACGCCAAGGCCATGGGCATCGGCGACGTGCCCAGTGTCCCATCGCTCGCGCTCGGGTCCGGCGAGGTCACGCTGCAGTCACTCACCGCCGCGTACGGCGCCTTCGCCAACCACGGCATGGTGTCGCATCCGATCCTCATCAGGCGTGTCGATGACACCGCCGGCGCGGTTCTGTACACCAACGAGCCCTCCTCCGTTCGCGCGATCAGCGACACGACGGCGTACCTGATGTCGACGATGCTGGCGGATGTGATCAACGGGGGGACCGCAGCGAGCGCCCGCAGCCTCGGCTTCACGCTGCCGGCCGGGGGCAAGACCGGGACGACCAACGATTACAACGACGCGTGGTTCGTCGGGTTCACGCCGAACATGGTCGCCGGCGTCTGGGTCGGGTTCGATCAGCCGCGCACGATCCTGCCGGGCGGGTTCGCGGCCGAAGTCGCCGTGCCGCTCTGGGCGCGCTTCATGAAGACGGCGACCAAGGGCGACAAGCCGCAGTGGCTCGCGATGCCGCCGGAGATCAGGGCCGTCAAGGTCTGCCGCCTGTCGGGGAAGCTCGCGACCAGCGGCTGCGAACATCTCCATCTCGACGTCGTCGACGGGCGTGTCGATAACCAGCCGGCCGTCTACTCCGAGTATTTCGCGAGCGGGACGGAACCAACCGAGTATTGCGATCTGCACGGGTCGCGCGGCTTTATCGGCGCCCTCGCTTCGATTTTCCACGGCGAGCCGCCTCCGCCTCCGCACGTCGTCGAACAAAAGCCGCCTGCGCCGGTCGTCACCGACAACGCGCCGGCCCCGGCCGCACCTGCCGCCGCCCAGGAGGCCCCGAAGGAGAAGCGCGGCTTCTGGGGCAAGTTGTTCGGACGCAAGAAATAGGTCCAACAGGTCCAAGGGGTCCGAAAGGTCCGAGGGGCGAGGGTCCAAGAGGTCCCAGAGGTCCGCGACGCGATCGCGGCTGAGACCCGGGCCTCGTGGCCGTTGGACCTTTCGGACCTCTTGGACCTCTTGGACCTCTTGGACCTTTCGGACCTTTCGGACCTTAGTTATTGCGTCGCGTCGAGCGTCCCCTTGGCGCGGTACATCTCCAGATCGGCGGCGCGCAGGAGATCTTCCGGGGGGTTCGCGGAGGAGCCGAAGGCAATGCCGAGGCTGGCCGTCGCCACTACGGAAATCCCGTCGAGGTTGAACGGCGTTCCGAGCGCCTGCTTGATGCGTTCGGCCACCACCGCCACCTCGCCGCTCGTCGTGACGTCCTCAATCAAAATGGCGAACTCGTCGCCGCCGAGGCGGGCCACCGTGTCGGAGGGACGCACGCACCCGTGCAGCCGCCCGGCCATGGCGACCAGCAGCTGATCGCCGACGGCGTGGCCGTGGCGGTCGTTGATGATCTTGAACTGATCGATGTCGACGAACAGCACGGCAATCGACGGCTGGTCCTCCCTCGCGCGGTTGACCGCGATCCGCAGCCGATCCATGAACGCCGACCGGTTCAGCGACTGCGTGAGGCCGTCGTGCGCGGCCCGGAACGACAGCTGTTCGAGCATGCGCTTCTGCACGGTGATGTCGCGCAGAAACCCCGTGAACATGGGCGGGCCTGAGGAAGGAATGCGCACGAGGGACAGTTCGACGGGGAACTCCGTGCCGTCCGCGCGCATCGCCATCGTCTCGAAGCGGCGATCGATGGCACCGCCGGTTCCCGTGGCCAGGTAACGCGCCAGCCCCTCGCGGTGTGCCGCGCGCAGCGCCGGCGGGATGATCAGCTGGGCCATCTCGCGGCCCATGACCTCGGCGCGCTTGTAGCGAAACGTCCGCTCCGCGGCCGGGTTGAATTCGACAATGCGGCCGCGATGATCGATCGTGATGATGCAGTCGAGCACCGCTTCGAGAATCCCGGCCTTTCGGGCTTCGCTTTCCGCGACGTCCTGCTCCACCTGCTTCCTGGTGAGGAACTGGCCCACTTCGGCCCCGATGGTCACGAACATCTGCAGCAGATCGGAATCGGGCTGGCGGATGCTTCGGCGGTAGAAGAACTCCAGCACGCCGAGTAGTTCGCCTCCGACGCCGACGGGGCAGGCAAAGGCGCCGCGCAGGCCCTCGGCGGCCGCGGCGTTCAAACGCGCGAACGCGGGGTCGCGGGGGACGTCAATCAGCCACGACGGCGCGTCGCTGGCCCACACGCGGCCCGGCAGCCCGACGCCGAGGCCGAACGATCGGCCGCGGCTGATGCGCTCGAACTCGGAGGCCACGGCGTGAGGCTGGTGCCAGACGTTCGCGCATCGCAGGTGCTGCGACTCGCGGTCGAGGCTCCAGAACAGCCCGACGTCCCACTCCATCTGCAGCCCGATCACCTCGAGCACCCGCAGCATCGCGGTAGGCGCGTCGGAGGCTTCCGCGAGCACCTGCGTGATCGCGTGCTCGATGCGGCGCCGGCGCGCCGATGCGTCGCGCTCCGATACGGCGGCGCCGAGCAGGAGCCCGGTGCCCGCCACAATCCCCATGAAGATCTGCAGCAGCATGAGCCGCTCGCCGACCTCGCCGACGCCGTACGGCCCCCAGCCGTGCACCGTGCCCCAGACGGCGATGGTGGACGCGAGCACGTTCGCCATGGCCGCCCCGGCGATGCCGAAGCGGATGGCCGCCCAGATGAGGAACGGGAAGACCGTGTATTCGAGCGTGTAGTGCGGCGCGTTCGCGGCGTACGAGCTGGCGAAGACCGCGATGCCCACGGAGAGCAGCCCCATCAGCAGCACGGCGGCCTCCGCCGCGCGGCCGTCGCGGCGCAGCCGTGGCCAGGCGCCCAGCGTCAGCAGCGCGGGAGCCACGAGCATCGCGCCCACGGCGTCGCCGAGCCACCACGTCCACCAGAGCTGACGGTACGCCGACCAGGGTTGCGTGCCGCTGATGCAGAGGGTCATCACGCCGATGGTGGCGCCCAGCATCGTGCTGAGGAGCGCGCCGAAGACGACCAGGCCCAGCGCATGCCGCAGGCGGTCGAGCGAGCCGCCGAGGCCGGTGAAGCGGCGGAGCAGGTACGCCGCGGCAATGGCTTCGAGCGTGTTGCCGGTGGCGATAACGAAAGCGACTGGCAGCGTCTCGTGCGCCGTCGCGTTGGCGATGAAGGCGCCGATGAATACGCCCGCCCACGCCTGGCGGCCGTACAACAGCAGCGCCGCGAGCGCGAGGCCCGTCGGCGGCCACACCAGCGTGACCTGATCGGCCGTGAAGGCCATCGTAAAGCCGAGCTTCGCGGCTGCGACGTAAACGACGGCCGTGACGGCAGCTATAGCCAGCGCTGACCGTGTGGGCATGAATCCAGGTGCGCGTGCGGACCACGCACGTGTTTTGGGGGGCTTAACTAGGTTAAGGGCAAGCCCGGCAGAACGCAAAAGGCCAAAAAACTGACCTCACGATAAGCTCTGCCGTGAGACTTTCTTACTGGAGGACCAGTGCCGCGCTGGCTCGACCGAAGCTGAGCTTCGTCCCGCCGCCGGCCGACAGACCGAGGAAATTCAGTGATTGAAACGAGTTGAAATGGCGGAGGTCTCCGCGGATACCGACGTGCTGGCCGAACATGATCATCACGCCGGCGCCCGCGTTCCAGGCGAATGTGTTGTTGGTGAACGAAACGATCGCAATCGGGTTCAGATCGACGTGGGCTTTCATCAGTCCGACGCCGAACAGACCGTACGGACGCACCGGGCCGATCTTGGGCGCGATCATGAAGTTGCTCATGACCGTGAGGACGTTCGAATCCGTGCCGGCCTGGGTGCTGCCGAAGAAGTTCCTGGCCCACGCGATTTCCTCTTCGAACCCGCCGGCCTTCCCCAGCTTGCCGAAGGAAAACCCGACGTTGAGGTGCTTCTCTTCACAGCCCCTCAGCGTCTCGCACAACGAGTCGCCACTGTAGTCGTACCCGACGAGCGCGGTGAAGAACCCCTGCGCTCGAGCGTCCGTGGCCGTACCGGATAGAACGGCGAGGACAATGGCGATCAGTACGAAGAACCGTTTGACGGGCGCGAGCCGGGTCATGGTCAGCAATACGTGGTCTCCTGTGTCAATCCGTCGGTTGTCCGGTCTGCGTCAGCACGCGGCCGTCCGCGAGCGTCGCCCGCACGAACATGCCGCCGTTCTCCCCGCTCTTGAGCGGCCGCACCGCAATCGTGACCTTGTCGCCCGGCTTGAGCGTGGTCTTGGTCCAGCCCCGACGCGCGAGGTAGTTCGGGCTCATGCCTTCGACCGCCCAGGTGTCCACGCCGCCCTTCTCGTTCGGCACGTCCACCCAGATCCACGAATGCGGGTTCGTCCACTCGAACTTGCTCACCGTCCCTGTGATGGTCTTCTCCTTCGTGAGGTCGAACGGCGCGAACGAGTGGTGAGCCGACGCATGGCCGCCGGCCACGAACAAGAGGCCGCACAACGTGAGCACCGGCACGATCAGGTATCGGACGAACGACCTCATGGGGTTAGTCCTGCTTTCCTGATGGCGATTCAGGCTTCGCCAGGTTGACGCCGGCTTTGCCGCTGGCGTCAACCGAATTCCTGTTATTTTCCTGACAGACGTACTCCGCGATCGTCCAGTTGCGGTGACGCTTCAGCATCCTGGTCGACGTGAACGGCGCCGCCAGCACCTCCGGGTCGACGACCGTGGTGTCGATGGTCATCGTGTCGGGATCGGTCAGGCGGAAACGTTCACGGATGCGCATCTTCTCTCCGTGCGGAACGCCGCGCTCGAGTTGGGTCAGCGGCGAAAACCCGACCGTTTCGACGACGAGCGTGTCGCCTTCCCATCGTCCGACCGACGTGCCATGAAACGTGAGATCGGGATCCTGCGGCAGCGGCCGGCCGTCCGTGTAGATGTGCCGCACCTGCATGTAGGCCTCGATCACGATCGTCACCTGGCCCGGCGTCAGCAGAAACTCCATCGGGTACGGCTGCCCCATGATCCCCGGCATGCCCGGCGGCAGACAGTTCGCCGCCTCGCTGTCCTCGGGCGGGTTGGCATCGAACGCACGCTTCTTCGCGGCGTACTCGGGCGTGAGCGATGGCGCCGCGGGCCCGCGGCCCCGGCCGCCCCGCCCGGGCGCGGCAGGCGCGCCGCCTCGTGCCGGCGGCGCACCGAACGACAATTCCCACACGCCGTTGAAGTCGGGCAGCTTCGCGAGGTTCGACCAGTCCGCGGCCGTCGGGGCCGGACGCTGGGCGACCACAATGGCGGACATGCCGGCAAGCGCAATACAGAGTGCGAATCGATTCATGGCATCACCACACTGCGATCGTGCCCATCGAACCACAAAGATCACCAAGGCCACAAAGCAACGTGAACCCTTCGTGAGCTCCGTGATCTTTGTGGTTCATAGCTGATGACGGCTAGAACATTGCCAGCGGGTTCACGATCGAACCGGTGCTGCCCGGCACCCGCAGCGGCGCGACGACGAGCATGAACTCCCAGCGATTCAGCCGCGCCGCGGTTTCGGCCAGGCGGTCGAGCGCGATGCCGTCGAGCAGGTAGGTACCGAGCGCCACGAGGACGAGCCGGTGATCGGCGTGGCGATCGTCAGCGGTGGCCATCACGTTGCTCGTGACGGCCACGCCGCGCGCCTTCATCCACGGCACCACCGACAGGTCGAACCCCGCAGCCGGTCCGGGCGGCTGCGCGCCGGCCGCGCCGCCGCGCGGGTTGTAGACGAAAAGCGCGTCGCCCGCAGACACCTTCAGGCCGGTCTGCTTCTCCCAGGCTTCTACGTCCTCGACGTAAACGCGACTGGCATTGTCTCCACGCGTTCCAGCGTTGCTGGAACGCGGGCTTTTCAGACGCGTCATGTCGACGAGGACCGCGCGCGTCACGATCCCTTCCTTGACGTTGTCGAGTCCGAGCTTCGTGCACCCGATCTCCTGGCTCACGGTCTCGAGCGGGTACCCGTTGTACAGCTTGCCGTCAGAGCTATCGTGACAGAGTGCGTCGAGATGCGTCATGCCTCCGTGCACGTGCGATTCCTGGATGTCGCTGCTGAACCCGTCGTTGCCGCGGGGATCGCCGGCGGGAAACGTCTTGAAGC
Source organism: uncultured Acidobacteriota bacterium (assembly GCA_963712905.1). GTDB lineage: Bacteria > Acidobacteriota > Vicinamibacteria > Vicinamibacterales > CAVVIG01 > CAVQJU01. The sequence goes on from CAVQJU010000010.1 coordinate 106,723, forward strand.
GGATGTCGAAGAACGCGATGCCGTGCGGCTTGCCGTCCGCTTTCGTTTCGTCCGGCGCTTTCGACGGCACAATCGGCCGTTCGAGCGACACCACGGTGCCCGTCTTCGCGAGTGCCATCGCCTGGCGCCGTTTTTCCGCCGTGATGAGGTTCAGGGCGCCCAGCTGATCGTCCTTGCCCCAGCGGCCCCAGTTCGACAGATCGGTCATCCAGCGGTCGGCGTCCGCTTTCGTCGGCGGCGCATGCCGCGGCGCCGATGCCGGCTGCTGAGCGTGCCCCGTCGACAATATCGACAATATCGAGAAGGAACTGGCCAGAACGAGCCCCAGACCGATGGTGCGGCGTATCATGATCCCATCCTCTTCGGTTGTGACTGCCGAGGTTACGATAGCATGCCGGAATGCATTGTCCCCGAGGCACTGATCACTGACCACTGATCACTGAACCACTGACCACTGACCACTTACCGACCACCAAGCATGACCGAGCTGATGACGGACACCTTCGAAGCCGCGATGACGCGGGCCGTGGCATCGCTCCGGCGCGTCGACGAGTTGAACGAGCAGTACCGCGCGGGCTCGGTGCGCGTGAACGTACCGGAAGTGTTTTGCGACGGCGACCGCGCGATCGACACGCTCGTCGAGCAGCATCTGCCGGCGTCCAACGCCGCGCTGCAGGCGGCATCCCGTGGCCTGTTCTTTTCACTGCCGGTGGCGTTCGATCCCGCGGAGTCAGTCGGTCCTTATCTGGCGATCATCGATCGCGACGCCAACGGCAGGCCCTACCGCTTCCTCGACATGGGCGCCCTGATCGCCACCCAGGCATTCGGCGACAACGAGCCCGCCATCGTTCGCGCGGTGCTCGAATCGTTGCCGTTTGTGACCACTCGTTACGCGCACTCGGAGTACCAGACGGTTCTCTCGCTGCGCCTCAAGGCGGCGTTGACGCGGATCGCGCCCGCCGGGGCGCCGCGCCATTTCATCGTCAACACCGGGGCGGAAGCGGTGGAAAACGCCATCAAGTCGGTCCTCATGAACCGCGTCATGACCTCGCCGGACGGCGACGGTGGCTTCATCGTGTCGTTCGACGGGGCGTTCCACGGCCGCACGCTGGGCGCGCTCGCCGTCACGCACCGCAAGCGGGCGCGCCTCGGCTTTCCGACGTTTGACTGGCCGCACATTTCGTTTCCCGTCGAGGAGGCCCGGTCGCCGAAGGAGACCGCCCGCCGCGAGGAGCGCAGCCTGAAACAACTGTGGGACCTGCTCGTGTCCGGCCGTCTGCCTGGAGCGGAAAAGAGCAAGGACACGTTCAAGCGCGAGCTGGACGCGATCGACGAGTTCCTCGACGCCTCGACGGGTACCCAGCCCTGCGACTCGGGAAGCGTGAGCGCGTTCGTGCAGGCGCAGCGCGCCGCCCTCGCGGCCGATGTGGTACGGCGGGCCAAGCGCGTCGCCGCCGTGCTGGTCGAACCCATCCAGGGCGAAGGTGGCGTCCGGATGACGAGCGCGCGCTTCATGCGCCGGCTGCGGATTCTGACGAAGATCTACGACGTGCCGCTGGTCTTCGACGAAGTGCAGACGGGCTGGGGCATGACCGGACGGTTGTGGGCGCACGAGCTGTTCGACCTGCCGTGCCCGCCTGACGTGGTGACGTGGGCCAAGAAAGCCCAGAACGGCGTGCTCTTCGTGAGCGAGGAGCTCGCCACGTTCTTCCAGGAAGAAAAGAAGTTCAACACGACCTGGGAGGGAGACTCGGTCGGGATGGTGCGGCTGCTTGCGCTGCTCGACAAGCTGGACCTGGAGCAGGTGCGCCGTACCGGTGATCGGGCTCGCGCGGGCCTCGACGCCCTGGCACGCGAGCACCGCGAGATCCTGCGCAACGTCCGCGGCGTCGGTGTGATGCTGGCGTTCGACGTCCTCCGGGCGGACTGGTGCGAGGCACTCCTCGACCGGGCATTCAGGCGCGGATTGATCCTGCTGCCTGCCGGCGCGCGCAGCGTGCGTTTCTACCCCCGCTATGACACGGAGCCAGCCGCCATCGACGAGGCTCTGGCGATCTTGCGCGTGGCCATCGACGATCTGTTCGGCCGCGGAGAACGGCCTGCCGCCCCGGTGACGACGGAAGCGCCGGGGACCGGTGTGAAGACCCGCGTCGGCACGCTGGCGATTCCCCTCGAGACGGTCGAGAGCGTGGACGTCACCCCGGCGAACTTCGACGGCTGCAAGCGTCAGATTCTCGCGGTCGAGCAGGAGCGGTACGGCACGGCTGCGCCCGACACTTCCTCCGGCGCCGGAGGCGAGCCGCCAGCCGGACATCCCTCGCCGCTGCAGTTTTCCCTCGACGCGCTCGAAGCGACGATGGCCAATCCCCGCGCGATTGGCGTGGCCGTCCGCGACCGCGTCTCGGGGCGATATATCGCCTACGCACTGGGAAGCGCGATCGAGAACCACGACGAAGAGGGCGTCGGTTCGGATCCCCACTTCGGCGAGAACAACACGTTCTATCTCCACGCGGCCGCAACGCTGCCGGCCGTGCAGAACGGGGTGGAAATCGAGAACTTCCTGCTGGAATCACTGCGCGAGCGCGTCGTGGCTGCTGGATTCGATTACCTCTCGAGCCTCATCGAGGAAAAGCTGGTGGAAACGGGCCCGCCATGGCTCCGTCAGGCAGCCATCCTCGATCGCATCGACAACTACCTGGGAAGCGGCACGCAGTTCGTGTACCTGCACGCGGAGCTGAAGTAGCGGCTCTTTTCATCACGAGATCGACTATTTCCTGGCGTGGCCCTCGATCGGAGAAGCCCTGTGGAAACCGTGGCCACGAGAGCACGTTGCTCCCGTGACCACGTCAGCACTTTGGAGACCGTCGCGTCCGGTTAGAAGTCGATCGTCGCGTTGAAGCGCAGGAACCGCGCGTTCAGGATGGCGGTCGGCCGGAGCCACGCCGCGCCGTCGGTGCCGTACGCCTGGTTGAACGTTGTCCCCGTGTTCGCGTTGAACAGGTTGTAGAGGTCGATCCCGACATTGCTCCGGGTCCTCCCGATGCGGATGATCTTCGAGAACCGCATGTCGACGGTGTTGAGCCGGTCGGGGTAGATATCACCCTGCTTGCTCAGGTTGACGGTGATGTTCTGCCCGTTGCCCGCCAGCGGGCGGCCGGCCGCGGCGATGACCTGCGCGTTCGTCATGACGTAGTTGCCGGCCAGCGAGGCGCCGTTCGAGGCGGGGTCGTTGGTGGGCGCGGTGTTCGCCATCGAACGCAGAATGCCGCTGACCTGGACGTCGACCTTCGGGAACACGTAGGTGACCAGGCCGCGCCAGTTCCACAGCCAGGCTTCCTCGATGTGGCACGAGCTCACCTGCTGCTGGGTGCCGAGCACATTCAGCAGTTCCGGCAGCTTGGCGGTGACGCCGCAGAAGTCGCGGAAGCCGGCGCCCGTGGTGAACCCGCCCTGCAGCGTCAGGCCGTTGCGCGGCCGCGCGTCCACGGTCAGATCCACGCCGTGCCAGTGATAGTCCACGTCGCCATAGTCGCTGGCAAACGTGGAGTAGTTGTCCAGCTTGCCGAACCCGGATTCCTTGAGCAGCGCGTACGAGACGTCCTGCCCGGCGTTCGGGAGGTTCGGGTTGGCCGGCGCCTTGAACGTCATCGTGTCGAAGTCCTGCGGGCCGACGGCGCGGTTGTCGGTGAAGAAGAAGTTGCCCCACCACCGCCGGCTGTAGCCGATCTCGGCCGACACGCGCGGCATGATCTGCTGCTGCACCGACGCGCTGAACTGCCAGTCGTAGGGACGGATGCCCCAGCCTTCGAGCACCGCCGGGTTCAGCACGGTCGCCGTCGCGATCGATCCGAAGTTCGCCACGTCCCACGCGCCGCACAGGTCGCCGCCCGCTGCCCGGTTGTCCTGGGCCGCCCGGTTGTTGAGGTTGCAGTCCGGCGTGAAGTTCCGGTTGCCGTCCACCCACGAGCGGGTCGTCGTCTGGACGAACGTGGCGGCGGGGTTGGCCGTCTGGTACTGGCCGTCGTTGCTGGCTGTCTGCCAGTACTTGGCCAGGTTCACCTTGATGGCTGTTTTGCCGGTGCCGAAGATGTCGTAGGCCATGCCCACGCGCGGCGCGATGTCGTTGTAGCCCTTGACGCCTTTCGCCTCTGGCAGCGTGTACGCCTTGCCGCCGAACACGCTGTCGGCCAGCAGGCCGCTCTGGCCCTCCGGGAAGAAGCTCCACGCGTGCTCGTAGCGAACCGCGCCCTGCAGGGTCAACCGCTTGACGGTGTACTGATCCTGCGCGTAGAAACCGTCGTACCGCGTGCGGTTCCCCTGCTGCCACGGCGTGATGCGCTGCGTGAGCTGGTTGGGCACGCCGTTGTTGAAGCGGTACTGCAACCCGTGCGACGCGTAGTTGCCGAACAGGTTCGTCACCTCGTAGGCAGCCTGATAGCCCACCTTCAGGCTGTGCGCGCCCGTCACGTAAGTGCCCGACGCGCGCCACACGTTGTGCGACTGGTAGTTGTTTCCCAGACCGGCGAAGCCGTGGTAGATGAAGTTGGCGACGGGGACGCCCGTGCCCACCGCGCTCTGCTCCAGGACGGGGATGAACGGCGTCGCGTCCAGCGCGCCGGGCGGCGTCTGGCCACCCCAGTTGCTGACATACTGCGAGAAGCCCGCCTCGAGCAGCAGGCGGCTCGTCACCGGCGACGACCAGCTGGCCTGCGTGATTTTTTCGCGATCGTCCCACATGTGGGCCGCTTCGGGCGCCCAGGTGCCGAACGCGCCGACGGCGACCCAGTCGTCGCCGCGGCTGCGGCATCCGCCGCTGTCCTTCGTGAACGCGCCGCCCTGGCAGTCCTTCTGGTAGTCGTAGTAGAAGCTGAACTTGTTGCGGGGCGTGGCCTGGACCGTGAACCGTGAACCGAGGACCTTCTGGCTGTTGGCGTTTCGCTCCTGGATGCCGCGGTCGGCGACGTAGTTCCACTTCGTCGCGTCACCGGCGTTGGCGTTCGCATAGAAGTTCGCGATGCCGGTATACGCGCCGAGGGTCCGCGTCACGGCGTAGAACCAGATCTTGTCCTTCATGATCGGTCCGCCCATGGCGAAGCTCGTGTCCCAGCTCTTGAACAACGTCGCGGGATCGGCGATCCCGTACGAGCGCAGCGTGTCGTCGAGGTTGCTGCCCTGCGACCACTCGCCGGCGATGCTGCCGAAGTACGTCCCGCTGAACGTGTTGCCGCCGGTCTTGGGGACCAGGTTGAATTGCGGCCCGCCGCGGTCGGTCTCGCCCAGGCCGCCCGCGATCGTGATCTGGACTTCGGCGGAGTTCGATGTGTCGTAGGCATAGCTCGACACGCCGCCGCCGTTGAACGCCGACCCCACGTTCATGCCGTCGATCTGGATCGTGCCTTCGTTGCTCCGGCCGCCGCGCGAGGTGAAGAAGTTCATCGCCGGCGCGGTGCCGGTGTTCGCAAGCCCCGTCGCCTGAACGCCGGGCACCGTGGCCAGCAGGTTGCCGTAGCCTCGAGTCGCCGGCAGCGCCGAGACGAGCTGGTCGTCGAGGACCTTCTGCACGCGCGTGCTGTTCTGGATGTCCACGACGGGCGTCTCGCCGGTCACGGTGATCGTCTCCGCTACGGCGCCGACGCGAAGCTCGGTGTTGAGGGTGATCGTCACACCGGACTGGACGTCCACGCCGGCGCGCTGAACCGTGGCAAAGCCGGTGAGCGTATAGGTGATGGTGTAGACGCCGGGTGCGAGGTTTTCCACGCGGTACTGGCCCGACCCGTCGCTCACGGCCGTACGGGTTTTCTCGATGAGGACCGGGCTCGACGCCTCGATGGTCACGCCCGGCAGGACGGAGCCCGAGGTGTCCTTCACGGTCCCGGCAATGGATTGCGCCGCCGCCACCTGGGGCCACGCCCAGATCGCCGTGGCGAGCACGAGGCACGAGAGCAAGGTTCGCCGTACGTTCCCCGTCGATTCAGCCAAATCCCGCATCAGACTTCCTCCGTCGTATGGTTGCTGCCGCGCTTGGCAGGTATAAGCCGTGCAGAATATAGCATTTCAATTAGGAAAACGGCAGGATTTCAACAAGGACCCGCACAGATGGCCACATTCCCCTCGACTGCCGACTTCTCGGCGCGCCGCGTGGCATTCCGGACGTTGCACGAGCACGGCTGCTTCGTCATCCCGAACCCGTGGGACCCGGGGTCGGCCCGCTATCTCCGGCAACTCGGGTTTCAGGCGCTGGCCACGACGAGCGCCGGGTTCGCGTTCTCCCGGGGCCTGCCCGATTCGTCCCGGGCCATGCCGGTGGACGCCGTCCTCGGCCACATCGCGGACGTCGTGGCCGCGGTGGATCTGCCCGTCAACGCGGACTTCGAGTCCGGCTACGCGGACGATCCCGAGGGCGTCGCGGCCAGCGTCCGGCGGTGCGTGGCAACGGGAGTAGCAGGGCTCTCGATCGAAGACGCAACGGGCGATCGCGCGCGTCCGCTCCACGATCTGCCTCTGGCGGTCGAGCGGCTCGCGGCCGCGCGCGCCGCGATTGACGAGTCAGGCAGCGGCGTGCTGCTCACGGCGCGCGCCGAGTGCTTCCTGGTGGGCCACGAAGACCCGCTGCGGGAATCGATCCGCCGGCTCACGGCGTACGCGCAGGCGGGCGCCGACGTCCTGTTCGCGCCGGGCATCTACCAGCGCGACGACATCAGGGCGCTCACGGGCGCACTCGCGCCGAAACCGGTCAACGTTCTCGTCGGCCGGAACATCGGGCTGACCGTGGCCGATCTGGCCGCGCTCGGCGTCCGCCGTGTCAGCGTCGGATCGGCGCTCGCCCGGGCCGCGTGGACGCGGTTTATCGAGGCCGCGAAGGACATCGCCGCCGAAGGCCGATTCACGAGCCTTGACGGTCTGACGCCGTTTGCGGATCTGAACGGCTTCTTCAAGGGGCTGGCAGACAGGAACTGAAGGCCCCAGCCTCTACAACGCATTCAGAAAAGCGACCAGATCCGCCTTCTCGCGGCGCGTGAGGCCGATCGTGAACCGGGTGTCGTAAAAGTCCACGACATCCTCGAGCGTGGCCGCCGATCCGTTATGGAAATACGGCGCGCGGGCCGCGAGGGCCCTCAGGACCGGACCCTTGAACTTGCCGATGTCGTTCCACCTGCCCGTCACCATCGCCCGGCCGGGATCCGTGGTCGTTACGGTCTCGTTCGTCGTCTTGCGCCTGAGATAGTACAGAGGCAGGTCGGGCGTGCGCCGTGACGCGTCTGTGAGGCCGATGTTCAGCGCCATCGAGACGGAATGGTTGCCGGCGTTTGGCGTGTCGTGGCACACGGTGCAGGTTCCGGTGAGTTCACCGGCAATCGGATCGGTCGCGTCCCGGTTCAGGCCGCCGACCTTGTCGATGACAAACGTCTTCGTGTTGAACAATTGCTCGCCGTGCGCGATCGCCAGCCGATCCGGCGACTCGTGATGGTCCCAGTCCGAGAACAGCGTGAAGACGTTCGGATTCAGGCCGCCCGACGGCGCCGCGCAGGCCCCGGGCATCACCGGGAGCATGTTCAGCGGATCGTTGACGCCGATGCAGAACGGCTGAAGGGCAAGCGCCCGCGGACCTCCCTGCGCGCCGTGCGCACGGAGGCTTCCGGCGCCGCGGTCGTGCGTCTGCGCGGTGAACAGCCCGAGCTCGAATTCGACGATCGCCTCAGCCTGCGCCGGCGACAGCGGCGCGCCTTGCGCGTGTCCTGTCGTCGCATCGATCGCCTGGGTGACGAGATCGGCGCGAATGGCCTGGCCGCTGACGGTCTCGCGGCCGTCCCACATGACCGTGCTCAGGAAGCCGAGGTTGGTGGAGGGCAGCGGCCGGCGGAACATCGAGGCTTCCGACAGCGGAGCGCCGCAGGAGTACGGATCGTCCACGTCGTTGATCGTGAACTCCGCGTTCGCAGGAACGGCCAGTTCGACACGGATCAGCCCTTTGGCCAGCAGCAGGCTGAAGGCCTCGCGGCGCTTGCCCGCCGTCGAGATGTCCGCCCCTTCGCAGTTCGATCCGTCGTTGGTGCGGAAGATCGGATCGCGCCCCCTGGTTTCCTCGAATCGTTCGCGAATGCGGGCCGGCGTCACCGTCCAGGCCTGATCGGGCTGGTGGCACGTGAAGCACGTCCGACCGTTGGTGCCGAGATCCTGAAAAAACGGATTCCTTAGATCAAACGAGTCCGCCGTCGTGATGGTGCGCTGCAACCCGGCTCGATCGGCGAATGTCAGCTGGTTGTGCCGCGGTTCGTCATCGGTGTGTGCAGCTGCGGCCAGTCCACCACCCACGATGCAGATCGTTCCGACAATACGGGATGTTCGTCGCACGGCGTCGCTCCCTGGTGTTCTAAAGAAGTCGAAAACCGCTGACGAGAACTGAGCGCCAGCTGAAAGCTGGTGCGAGGCAGGAACGCTTCGTTACACGAGTCTCAGGCCATCCGCCGAGGCACAGCGCCGTCCTTGAACGAGCCGACGCCATACTGCTTCGACTGCCCCTTCGGGATGCTCAGCGTGGTCCACCGATCGCCCGCGAGGTGCCGCGCGACGTACACGATTTGTCCGACGTGATAGGCCACGTGCGTCACCAGGCGATTGAGCGCTTCGACAACGAGAAACGGCTCGCGGCGGATGTGGACGGTCCGCGTCAGATCGCCCGGCTCGAGCGATTCGATCGACGCGAGGGCGACGGTGAACCCCGTTTCCCACCATCCGAGGATCTCCGCGCGGGACGGCGCCGCTTCGTCCCGGGGCATCTCGAATTCCCCGTCGCGGTCGCGATCCGGCTTTTCGCCGTCTGTCGTGAGGAAGTCGGTGAACCGCGAGCGCAGGTTGCCCCCGAGATGCTTGACGACCGTGGCGATGCTGTTCGAGTTGGGGTCGATTTGCTGCAGGAGATCGGCGTCCGCAGCGACCTGGGCCATCGCCGCGTCGCCGAGCTTCTTGTACATGCGGAACGAGCGCAGCGTGTCGGCCAGATAAGCCCTGGACAGCGCGTCAGATGCGTTGGCTTCCATGATTCGGATCGTTATACACCCATCGGGTTAGAATCTTTCCGGTCCTTGGGCCTTGGGGCTTGGTTCTTGGTCCGTTCGGAGTCCCTGGTCCCGTCCTTCGCCCAGGGTCCATGGTCCTCCGCGAGGTGGCGGTGCGGCGCACCAAGGACCCCGGACCGAGGACGGACCAGGCACCAAGGCCCAAGATCTAAGGACCAGTTACATACAACCGAGAGGACAGGGATGACCGACCGTGAGCGCATGGAAGATGTGGGGTTCATGACGTGCATGACCCTCACGCTGCTGGGAAACTACGCCCAGACCGGGCATTTTGGCGGGCCGCTGGCCTACACGCCGTTCAACGTGGCCACCCATCTTGCCGGCCCCGACAACGGCGGGCTGCGCTACGACTACAGGCGCCCCAAACATCCCTACAGCGACAAGTTCATGCTCGCGGCCGGACACTGCGCGCCGACGTGCTACGCGCTGTGGATGATCATGGGCGAAGCGCTCGCTCGCCGGTTCCAGGCGACCGGCGACCGGAAGTATTACGTCGCCCCCGACGTCGCGATGCTGTCGATTGACGCGCTGGGCTTCCGGCGCGGCGCCGGCGCGCTGACGACCCTGCTCGCCGACAACGGCCTCGCCGATCACCCGCGCTTCGCGCAGGCGAAGGGCCGCGGCATCCGCGCGCTGTCCGGGCACATCGAGTCCACCGACGTCACCAACGACGTCAACGGCGGGCCCTCCGGCGTCGGCATCGCCACGGCGGCCGGCAAGGCCGCGTTCTGGGACATCGTCGGCGCCCCGATGGGCCGGCCGAAAATCGTCGCCTTCGAGGGCGAGTTCGCCATGTGCGCCGGCCACGCGCAGGAACTGAAGACGCAGGCCATCGCGCTCCAGACCGGCAAGCGCCTGCGCGTCTTCTTCTCCGACAACAACGCCGGCATCGACGATGCGCTCATCGGCGGCGTGGTGCACAGCAAGTTCGAAGGCTACAAGCTGAAGGATCAGTGGACGTCGTACGGCTGGAACGTCTTTACGATTCCCGACGGCCACGACTACGGCCAGATCCTGGACGTTTTGAAGAAGATGGAAGGCTGGGACAGCAACGATCGCCGGCCCATGATCGTCCTCGGCAAGACGACCAAGGGCTACTGGCCGGCGGCCGTGGGCGGAAAGATTCCGGGCGGAGGCGATCAGATCGTCAGCTACCAGAGCCATCCCTTCGCCTTCAAGATGAACACCGACTACATCGTCGCCCTCGCGCGGACGTTCGAAGCGCGATACGGCGTGAAGTTCGAGGGGATGGAAAAAGGGCCCGTCACCGACACGAAGGAACGGCTGCTGCAGTTCAAGACGAACATGGACGTCGCGATGTCCGCGCTCGATCGCAACGGCCTGGGCGACTGGCTGTCGGACCGTCTCGTCGAGCTCGGCGACATGGTGAAGGACGACTTCCCGCTCCGTATCGACGTGAAGAAGGACCCCTTCCTCGACGATCGCCTGCGCGTCGCCAACCTGCCCGGAAGGCACGCAGACGCTCTCGGTGACCAACCCGGGCGGCGCGAAGAAAGAGGTGAAGGTCGCGCTGTTCCGGAAGGCCGGCGAGACAGCCGGGGCGCGGCGGGCGATCTCCGAGATCGTCAAGTGGCTGAACTACGTGACGGACAACCGCGCGCTGACCGTGGCCGCGGATCTATCCGAGTCCGTGAACCTCGAGCACGGGAGCCTCTGGGGCCACTACGATCCGGACACGAACCCGAGCGGGACGAGGCTCAAGGCCGCGATTCAGGAAGCGGGCAACGTGTCGACGGCCATCGGCCTCGTGAGCCAGAACGCGTCGGTCGATCCGGACAAGTTCGCCGGCGTGTGGGCGTTCAGCGGCACGTACGGGGCGTTTACGCCGCTCATGTATCTGCCGGCGCGCGTCTGGAGCCAGCAGAACCAGGACAGCCGCTTCCGCACCGGCGTCCTGCACATCCTGGCGGCGCACTCGGGCCCCGAAACCGCGGCCGACGCGCGCACGCATTTCGGCATCTTCTCGCCGCAGGTGTGGAAGCTGTTCCCGCGGGGGCAGGTCATCAACCTGAGCTTCTGGGACTACAACGACGTGGCGGCCGGCTACTTCGCCGCGGCCGAGATCGCGGCGCGCGACAAGAAGGTGGGCATCATCACGATCGAGGTCGCGCGGCCCGACTTCCCCGTCGCCGATCGCTCCACGTTCGCCGACACGGATCTCAAGGCCGCGGCCAAAGGCCTGTACGTGATTCGCGACTTCGCGCCGGGCAAGCCGAAACACGGCTACGTCGTCGCGCAGGGTTCGAGCGCGACGTTCAACCTCGTGAGCATTCTGCCGAAGCTCGAGCAGGCCGGGATCAACGTGAAGGTCATCTCGGCGATCAGCGAGGAGTTGTTCGATCGCCAGCCCGAGGCCTACCAGCGGTCGGTGCTGCCGACCGAGGCGCGCCAGGACCTGATGTTCGTCACCGGCGGCACGCGCCGCATGTGGCCGCTGCGCAACGTCGGCGCGCAGGCCGACGACTACTCGCTCACGGCGGACTGGGACGACCAGTGGCTCAGCGGCGGCCTCGAACCGGACGTCATCGCCGAGGCGCACCTGGACAAGGATTCGATCTTCGCCGGCGTGCAGCGCTTCGCGAAGGACCGGTCAAAGCGCCTCGACGCGCAACGCTCCGCTCTCGAGGCACTCACCGTATAGCGAATCGGTCATCTGGTCATTGATGACCAAATGACCAGATTCACGTGTCGTTAGCGCCATTCAGGCGCATAGTGGCGGTTGCGCATCTGACGCTCGACGCGCAGGCTCCAGCTGAACAGGACCACGACTTCGAGCAGCGCGATCGCGGCGTAGATCGCATAGCGAGCGAAGGCGCTCGGCACCGGCCAGCAGGTGTAGCCGGCGTCGATGCATCTGGCGATGACTCCGTTCAGCTCGATGGACTCCCGCACGATCAGCGCGACGCCGGCGCTGAAAATCACGATCGTGCCCACCAGGTTCCCGAGGATCATCTCGCCCTTCCGCCAGAGAGGCAGCGCGACCAGCCAGCCGGCCACGGGCGGCAGGGTCAGCATCAGCGCGATCCAGGGCCAGCTCAATTCAGTCACCGTGTGCGCTCTCGAAGCTCATAGATAAGTTGACACCAACAGTGTGCAACGCTGCTCGACAATTCGTCGGCGATGTTAATACAATGCGCGCCCATCGATAGCATCTCACTGGACGTCGCCGAACGTCACAATCGATCGGCCTTAACACAAGGTCCAAGAGGTCCGAAAGGTCCGAGGGGTCCACAAGGTCCAAGAGGTCCGGGGGCAGGGGTTCGGTTTTTTCGAACCCTGAACCCTGAACCCTGAACCCTGAACCTTGAACCGTGAACCGTGAACCGTGAACCTCCGTTAGACTCCCTTCCTTGACCGACTCCTCCACTCTTCTGCGTATCGTCGTCGCGGTCCTGGGCGGCGCCGCGATCGGCGTCGAACGCCAGTGGTCCGGGCACGCGACGGGTCCGCGCGCGCGGTTTGGCGGCGTCCGCACGTTCACGATGCTCGGCGGCATCGCCGGCCTCGCGGGCTGGCTCGTCACGCTGAACCTCACCGGTTTCGCCGTCGTCCTGACGGCGGGGGCCGTCGCGCTCGTCATCGCGGGCTACGTGGCCGCGAGCCGCGTGGAGGTGGACGCGACGACCGAGGCCGCGGCGCTGATCGTCGTCGCGGCCGGCCTGGCCGCCGGCACGGGGGCGCTGGCGCTCGCGAGCGGCATCGTCGCCGTGACGCTGCTGCTGCTCGTCGAGAAATCGAGGCTCCACGCGCTCGTCGCGAAGCTGGACGACGCCGAGATGCGGGCCGCCACGCGCTTCGGCGTCATGGCCGTCGTCATCCTGCCGCTGCTGCCGGAGGGTCCCATTGGACCGTTCGGCGGTTTCAAGCCCCGGGCGCTCTGGATGCTCGTGCTGTTCTTCACGGGCCTGAGCTTCGCCGGCTATCTGGCTCGCCGCACCTTCGGCGCGGGCAAGGGCTATCCGCTGGCGGGCATCCTCGGCGGCCTGATTTCGTCGACGAACACGACCTTCACGTTCGCGCGCCTGAGCCGGCACGAGAAGGCGCTGTCGGGCCCGCTCGCCGCCGGCGCGGTCGGCGCATGCACGATGCTGTTTCCGCGTGTGCTGGTCGCCGCCTCCGTGCTGAACCTGCCCGTCGCGCGACTCCTGCTTCCGTACCTGGTCGCGCCGTTCGTGATCGGCGCGCTCGCGCTGGCGTTCTGGTGGAGAAAAGCCACGAAGGGCCAGGCCGGGCCGCCGGCCAATCCCCTGCAGCTCGGCCCTGCGCTGCAGATGGCGTTGGTCTTTCAGCTCGTGCTGTTCGCTGTCGACGCGGCGGGCCGCGTCGTTCGGCAACCCCGGCCTGCTCGTGTCGGGCGCCGTGCTCGGGCTGACCGACGTGGACGCGCTGACGATTTCCATGACCACCACGGCGAGCGCCGCCGGCGCGCCTGCCCTCGCCGCGCAAGTGATCGCGGTCGGCATCCTGACGAACTGCCTGTTGAAAATGGGCCTGGCCGCGGCGCTCGGCACCCCGCGTTTCGCCAGGGCGGCATCGGCCCCGCTGGCCGGAATGGCCATCGCCCTCGGTATCGCCCTCTGGGCGCTCGGCAGTCTTCGCTAAGGCGGCGGGCTCAGCCTCTCCGCGCGAAGCCGCAACGGGCGAGGAGCTCGACGAACCGGGAATCACTTCGATACGGATCCCATTTGACGTCGACGGGCAGATACATGAGATGGACGTCACGCTCGGCGTAGGCTTTGTCGAGCCAGGCAAATGCCGCGTCGCGGTCGCCGAGGCCGGCATACACGAGCGCCACTGCATAGGGCGGCACGTATTGCTGGAGTGAATCGGCTTCGAGCTTCCTGACGACCTCCGTGGCTTCGGCCGTCCGCCCCGCTTGTGCGAGCAGGTAGCCCGTGAGCGCGGGCGCCTTGCTGTTGCCGCCCGAGAACCGCGCGGCGTCCCGCAGCGATTCCAGCGCGAGATCGATCTTCCCTGTCTGGCCGTACGCCTGGCCGAGCTGCACGTGCCCGATCCAGAACTGCGAGTCCATGAAGACGGCTCGCCGCGCGTGCTCGATCGCGGCGGGATAGTCGCGGGCCTGAAAGGAGGCCTGTGAAGACAGCGCGAAGTTGATCGGCTCCAGCGGTTCGAGCTCGCGCGCGCGCCGCATCTCGACCTCTGCTTCTGCCTGCCGCCCTGATTGCGAGAGCGCGTGACCCAGCGTTCGATGTTGCCGCGGCGTTGCTGGGATCGAGGCGGACCGCGAGGCGGAAGGCCTTCTCGGCGGCGGCCCAGTCCCAGTCGAGCAGCCAGCTCACGTAGCCGGCGCTGAACTGTGCTTCCGCAAGATTGGGATTGGCGCGTATCGCGCGCGCCGCCGCGTCTCGCGCGAGCGGTCCCACGTCGCGAGGCCGGGCGTCTCCGTTGATGGCCCCGCCCGCGTAAATGAACGACAGGCTCGACCACGCCAGCGCGTAGTCGGGGTCGATGGCAATGGCCCGCTTGTACTCCTCGATGGCGCGCGCGTTCGACGCCGCCGTCCGCCGGCTTTCGATGTACCGGCCCCGGAGATATGCATCGTAGGCTTCGGCGTTCTGCGTCTGCCGGCGCCCGAACCCGCTGACCCGATCGGGCGACAGCCTCATGCGAACCTGCTCGGCGATGGCGGTGCTCAGTTCCTGCTGGAGCCCCAGCAGGCTCGTCGGCTCACGCTCGTAGGATTGTGACCAGACATACTCCTGGTCCCGCACGCGGATCAGCCTGGCGGTGACCCTCAGCCGCCCGCCTTCGGCCCGAATCGAGCTCTCCACGAGATAGTCCACGGACAGTTCCTGGCCGATCTCGGCGACCGTCTTCGTGCTGCCCTTGTACCGCATCGTGCGGCCCTTGACGCTCAGCCGCTCGGGATCGATCTGGGCGAGCGACGCGCTCGTCTCGTCGGTCAGGCCACTCGCCAGGTAATCGCGTTCGGGATCGCTGCCGAAGTTCTCGAAGGGAAGGACGGCCAGCGTCACGCGCGCGACGGAGGACCCGCCGCCGAGCCGCGTCCAGGCGACCACGCCGATGACCGCGATCACCGCCAGCAGCGCGATGGCGCGGCGCGTCGGGTTCGACAACTTCGGCCGCGATGCCATCGCTGTTTCGAGCGCCGGCGCGGATGGGAGCGCCTCGGACACCACGTCCACCGCCGCGATGAACCTGTAGCCCTTGCCGGGCACCGTCTCGACGAACACCGGGGTGTCGGTCGAATCGCGCAGGGCTTGCCGAACCTTGCTGATGGCCGTGTTGACGCCGGTTTCGACGTCCACGAACACGTCCTTGCCCCACAGCCGGTCGATGATCTCGCTGCGTGACACCAGCTGCCGCCGCCGCTCGACCAGCAGGATGAGGAGGTCCATCGGCTGGCGCTCGAGCCTGACGGGCCGTCCTTGACGGCGCAGTTCGTAGGCGGCGAGATCGAGCTCGAACTCGCGGAAGCGAAATGTGACGGCCGGAGTGGCCATATCGAGGCTCTCTACACTGCCACAAGTCCCAACTGGTCTGCCACTTGGCGTTCAAGGTCGATTCCAGATTTTCTCAAGGTCTCCTCCATGGTCAGCGCACGGCCGTCCGAGGAGGATGGCGCCCGTGCCGGGAGCGGAACGCCGCGTCATGTCGACGCGGCGACGTCACCGGCAGGAGGCAGATCATGAAGACACTGGGAACCGCGTTCGCCCTTCTTCTCACGTGCGCCGGCACCGCGCAAGCGGCCGCGCCGAGCGTGGTTGGTCCATGGATGGTGCAGGTGACGCTTCGCGACTGCACGACGGGCGCGGCCCTCGGCCCGGCGTTCAACTCGCTCGTCACATTCCAGAGCGGGGGCACCATCAGCGAGAGCGCAGGCAGCACGGCGTTCGCGCCCGGTCAGCGTAGCCCCGGGCACGGCGCATGGACCGACCTGGGCAGCCAGTTCTACACGCAGCGGATGATCGCACAGATCGTCTTCGACACGCCGGCCAACCTGCCGAACACGCCGGGCTTCGACCCGACCAGGCCGGTGACGCCGGGCTTCTTCGCCGGGTGGTCCGTCGTGACGCACGTGCTCAACCTCACCGACGCGAGCCACGGCCAGTCGTTCGGGGTCAACCAGTTCTACAAGGCGGACGGCACGGCGTATCGGTCCGGCTGTTCGACGGCAACCGCCCTTCGATTCGAATAGAGGTCCCAAAAAGGTCCAAGAGGTCCAAGAGGTCCGAAAGGTCCGAAAGGTCCGAGAGGTCAGAAAGGTCCAAGGGGTCCAAGGGGTCCGAGGGGTCCAGGGTCCGGACCGGACCTTTTGGACCTCTCGGACCTCTCGGACCTTTCGGACCTCTCGGACCTTTTATCCCGTTGCGCCGAGTCCGCCTGCGATGGCGTTGACGGTCAGCAGGAGCGGCGGGAGGAGCGCGGCTGCGGCTTCGGTGTCGCCCAGGCGGTTGGCTCGCCGCCAGTCGCGCAACAGGGCGATCTGCTGATCGTGCAGGACGCGGAGCGGCGCGCGTCGCATCTGCACCGTGGCATGGATGTTCGGACGGCGCTCGGCGAGCGTTCCCCGATAGATCCGCTCGAGCATGAGCGAGGTCCGCTCGAACTCGCGAGCGATCAGCTCGAAGACGTCCGCGCGGCCTGCCTCGTCTTCGACGAGGCAGGCGTAGGCCCGCATGACGTCGAGGTCAGCCGCCGCGATGCAGGTGGCGGCATTGCTCAGCGCGTAGTGCAGCGGCGCCCAGGTGTAGAGATGCTGCGAGAGCCCGGCGAATTCGTCCGGGCGTTCCGCCTGCAGCGCCTCGAGCGCACTTCCTACGCCGTACCAGCCCGGAATGACGTATCGGGCCTGGCTCCAGCTGAACACCCACGGGATGGCCCGGAGATCCTCGAGGGCGGGCTGCCCGGTCCGGCGCGACGGACGGGACCCGATCCGGCTTTCTTCGATCGCGTCGATGGGCGTGGCCTGCCGGAAGAACGCGAGGAATCCCGGCGCGCGCCGCAAATGGTTGTACGTCTGCCGGCTTCGTTCGGCGAGCCAGTCCATCGTGCGCTCGAGCACGTGCGGCGGCTCGGGAGCGTGCTGGTCGAGGAGCGTCGCGCGGGCAACGCCCGCGAACAGCAGCTCCAGGTTGTAGACGGCCGTCAGGCGGTTCGCGAACTTCTGCTCGATGGCCTCGCCCTGCTCTGTCACGCGCAGGTCGCCGTTCAGCGCCGACGGGTGGATCGCCTTCACGAACCGGTGTTCGGGGCCGCCGCCGCGGGACATGGTGCCTCCGCGGCCGTGCAGGAAACGGATCCGCACGCCCGCCTCGCGCCCGACGCGAATGAGCGCGTCCTCCGCACGATAGAGGTACCAGAGGCTCGCGAGGATGCCGCCGTCCTTGTTGCTGTCGCTGTAACCGACGACGACCTGCTGGATGCGTTCGCCCGGCTGCTGTTCGAGGCTCCGGCGCGTCACGGGATGCCGGAGGAACGCGCGCAGG
This sequence comes from uncultured Acidobacteriota bacterium, assembly GCA_963712905.1. Lineage (GTDB taxonomy): Bacteria > Acidobacteriota > Vicinamibacteria > Vicinamibacterales > CAVVIG01 > CAVQJU01. Next base: position 124,292 of record CAVQJU010000010.1, read on the forward strand.
ATCTCCGGGCTTCGCTCGAGGTCGTCGATCGTCTCGAACAGCGGCACCACCGGCAGCCGGCACGCCATCCCCGATCCGTCGTTCGTCGTCAGGCCGACTTCGCGCGCGAGCAGGTACACGCCGAGCAAATCCGACGCGCTGCGCGTCATGCTGACGATGAGCGCGCCCACGCCGTCCGGACCGCGATCGCGCACGTGATCGGCGAGCACGCGGAAGGTCCCCAGCGCCGCGTCGGCTTCGGGGCCCGCCGACAGATCGGCGCGGAGAAACGGCCGCGGCGACGCCAGCTCGCGATCGAGGAACTCGAGCCGGCGCTCTTCGGTCCAGCTCGGATAGCCGGATGGCTCGAGCCCGGCGGCCCGCCGCAGCTGCTCGATCGCGCGTTCGTAGAAGGCGCTGTTCTGGCGGATGTCGAGCACCGCCAGATGAAATCCGAACGTCTCGGCCGCGCGCATCACCGGCGCGACGGCGGCATCCGCCACGCGCCAGGCGCCGACGTCGACGAGCGAATCGTGGAGAAGCCGCAGATCCGCGATGAGCTCGGCCGCGTGCAGGTACCCTCCCGAACCCGAGCGAAGGCGACCGCCTTCGGGGTAAACGCTCTCGAGCGGCAGCTGCGCCAGCATCAGGTCGACAAACCGGCGCCACGTTTCGCCGGCTTCGATATCGTCTCCCCCACCCCTGGCGGGCGGGATGCGCGCGTCCCCGAGATCGCTGACGCGGGCGCTCAACGCCGGAGGTGGTGGCTCCAGGCGATCCGACAGGCTCACCTGCCGGCCGAGGGCCACGAGCTGGCGTTGCAGGAGCAGCAACCCATGCAGCCGCAGATCCTCGAGCGTCTCGCGCGTGACGTCAGGCGTGACCAGCGGGTGCCCGTCCTGATCGCCGCCTACCCACGTACCCAGACGGCACCGCGGCAGCTGGCCGGGAGCGCGCAGCAGATCCGGATTGAAGCCCACGTGCTCCCAGCTCTGACGCAGCCGGCCATCGAGCACGGGCAGGACGTCGGGAAACACGCTGTAGAGGTAATGCATGACGTGCCGCCGCTCGGCCGCCACGTCGGGCTTGTGCAGGAAGATTTCGCCCGTGCGCCACAGGAGCGAGAGCAGCGTCTTGAACTCGTCGCGGATGGCGCGCTGCTCGTTGGGCGTCCAAACCTGGTTTTCGCGCTTCACGAGCAACAGGTAGAGGCTGCGGTGGTGCTCGAGGACAACCGTGCGCTTCGCCTCGGTCGGATGCGCGGTCAGCACCAGCTCGACCTGCATGCGCCTCAGGGTCGCGGCGATCTGGTCGGCCGTGAGACCGCGGTCTCTCAGCTGCTCGAGGCTTTGTCCCCACAGCGCCTGCAGCGCCGACGGTCCGTGCGCGGCCTCGGTCGAGCGCTGCTGCTGGATCGCCGCGTTCTGCTCCACCAGGCTCAGCAGGTGAAACGCGATCGAATACGCGCGCGACAGCCGCTCGGGAGACACCCGATCTTCACGGCCCGGTGCTTCCCCGTCGCGCCACGGAAGCTGGCGCGCCAGGCTGTGCTCCTGTGCCTCCTCCAGGACCTCGGAGAGGCAGCCCATCACGAAGGCGAGGTCGCGTTCGACTTTCTTCGGATCGAGAACAAGAATCGGCGACAGGATCATGTCGGAACCGTTTCAGCGGACGCAACGAGCATGCCGCGCGGGATCCAGTGGGCGAAACATCCCTGGGTGCGCAATTCTGACATTCCTGTGGTGGTGTAAGACCATACCCTTACAAGAACGTTGCACGACACGCCCGGGCCGCGCGCGCGATACCGCGCTAAGATTGGACGAGATGAAGCGCATCGGCATCCTGACCGCCGGCGGCGACACGCCCGCCCTGAACGCGGCCATTCACGGCGCCGTCGTCCGCGCGAACAAGCTGAGGCTCGAGATCTACGGGCTCATCAAGGGCTTCAACTGCCTGTTCAACCCGCGTGTCCCCCATCTTCATCTGAACCCGCTGTTCCAGGAAATCCCGGAGCTCGATCCGACCAAGGGCGGCACGCTCATCGGCTCGTCGCGCGATTACATCGACCCGGAGAAGAAGGCGGAGCTCGATCTCATCTCCTCGCGCCTCTCGAAGCTCGGCATCGAAGGGCTGATTGCCATCGGCGGCGACGGCACGCTCAACGCGCTGCAGCCGCTGGCCGAGCGCCTGCCCACCGTCCTCGCGCCCAAGACAATCGACAACGATCTCGGGTTGAACTACCCGAGCGAACCCGACGAGTGGGTCCGCGTGAAGGATCCCGGCGCCGGCCACGGCTACCGCTACACGCGCACGCCGTCCACCGCCAACTTCGATCTCAACCACATCGTCAACTACGCGACGCCGGGATACGCCACCGCGGTGCTGGTCACCGCGCAGGGCGTCGAGCGCATCCGCACGACGGCGGAAAGCCATCGCCGCATCGCGATCATCGAGGTGATGGGGCGCCATTCCGGCTACATCGCGCTGGGCACGGCGTACGGGCAGCCGGACATCATCCTCGTGCCCGAGCATCCGCTCGACATGAAGCTGCTCGTCGAGCGCGTCAAGCATCTTTACGCGCTCCAGAAAAACGTCGTCATCGTCTGCGGCGAGGGCGTCGTGGACGAGGACGGCAACGAACTGGGCGCGGTTTCGACGTCGATGGATCCGGCCGGCAACGTCCTCCTGTCCGGCGCGGCCGAGGCCCTGCGCGAGCGGATGATCAAGGAGCTCGGCGATCGCTACTTCCAGCTCTATCGCCGCGGCAGCTCGGCGCGCGAGGCGATCTTCACCAGAAAGGTGGGCCACACGCAGCGCGGCGGCCGGCCGATTCTGTTCGACCGGTTCTACGCGGCCGCACTGGGCGCCAAGGCCGTCGATCTGCTCGTCGAGGGGCGCAACAACGCCGTGTCGGTCCTCCAGTACCACTCGCAGAACGGCTTCCACGTCGAGGGCTACGACGCCAACCGGTTCCGCGACCGCTGGGGCCTCATCCACGCGCGGCAGATGCACCCCGCGTTCTACGATCCGCTGCTGATGAAGCCGTCGCGGATCGGCATCGAATACCTCCTGCCGATCTTCACCGACGCCATCGGCAATGACGATGCGGAGCACATGCGGCAGACGTTGTTCAACCCGGGCAACCTCGCGCAGCCGTATCACTCCATCAACACGGACGTCCACAAGCGCATCCGCTACCTCGATCCGGATCACGACTCTCGCGACTAGCCGGCGAGCACGTTGAACGCAGAGATCGCGGAGATCGCGGAGATCCCGGATAGATAGATCACTCTGCGATCTCCGCGTGCTCTGCGTTCAACGTCGTGACTACCGTTGAAAATGAGTATGCTGTTCGGATGCTGGCCATCCGCTGCGCCAACCTGGTCAAGACGTACGCCGCCAAGCCGCCGGTCGAGGCGGTGCGCGGCCTCGACCTGGCGGTCGAGCGCGGCGAGTGCTTCGGCCTGCTGGGCCCCAACGGCGCCGGCAAGACCACCACCATCGAGATCATCGAGGGATTGCTCGACGCGACGTCCGGCGACGTCGAAGTCCTCGGCATGCGCTGGGGCCGCCAGGACAACGACATCCGCCAGCGCATCGGCATCTCGCTGCAGGAAACCAAGCTCTCGGACAAGCTCTCGGTCCGCGAGACGCTGACGCTCTTTCGCAGTTTCTATCGCCAGGGGCTCACGCCGGACGAAGCCATCGCGCGCGTGTCGCTCGAGGAAAAGGCCGACGTCTGGGTCGGCAAGCTCTCCGGCGGACAAAAACAGCGCCTCGCCGTCGCCTGCGCGCTGGTCGGCGATCCCGAGCTGCTGTTTCTCGACGAACCGACGACCGGACTCGATCCGCAGTCGCGGCGCCAGCTGTGGGACATCATCCGGACGCTTCGTACGCAAGGCCGCACCGTTCTCCTGACCACGCACTACATGGACGAAGCCGAGCGGCTGTGCGATCGCGTCGCCATCGTCGATCACGGGAAAGTCATCGCGCTCGGCTCGCCGCGCGCCCTGATCGCCAGCCTGGGCGGCGAACACGTGGTGGACATCACGCTGATGAACGGCGACGCCCGCGATGCGACCGCGTCAATCGACATGTCCGAGCTCTTCCGCGAGACGCCGGCCGTCACCGCCGTGCGTCAGGAAGCCGATCACTATGCCCTCTCGGTCACCGAACCGCACCTCGCGCTGCCGGCGATCCTCGAGCGCCTCCGCCAGAAGCAGCTCGAGCTGGCCAGCCTCACCACGCGCCACGCGAGCCTCGAGGACGTCTTCGTGACGCTGACGGGGCGCCACCTCCGGGACGAGGCCGCGTCATGACGCCGCTCGTCCAACTCGTGCTCGCGCGGCTGCGGGCGTTCTACCGGGAGCCCGGCGCGGTGTTCTGGGTGTACGGCTTCCCGCTGCTCATGGTCGTCGCGCTGGGTATCGCCTTTCGTGCCAACCCGGTGGAAAAAGTCACGGTCGACGTGCAGGCGGGGCCACAGGCCGAAAAGGTCCGCGACGCGCTGCTCCAGCAGTCGATCGGAAAGAGCCTGACCTTCGCCGTCCGGATCGACGACGAGGAGACCAACCGGCGGCGTCTGCGCACTGGCAAGACCGATCTCGTCGTGATGGTCGCCGCCGACGGCAGCTTCCAGTACCGTCTCGACCGGAGCCGCGCCGAAAGCCGTCTCGCGCGGACAGCCGTTCACGAAGCCCTGCAGCGGGCGGCCGGCCGCACCGATCCGGTCCCGACGCTGGCCGACGAGGAGATGCTCGAGCCGGGCAGCCGCTACATCGACTTCCTGGTGCCCGGACTCGTGGGCATGGGCCTGATGGGCGGTGGGCTGTGGGGGGTCGGCTTCGTCATCGTCGACATGCGGATCCGCAAGCTGCTCAAGCGGTTCGTCGCCACGCCCATGCGCCGCAGCGATTTCCTCCTCGGCATCATGATCAGCCGCCTGGTCTTCATGATCCCTGAAGTGGTCGTGATCCTCATCTTCGCGCGCCTCTTCTTCGGCGTCGTCGTGGCGGGCAGCTTCGGCGCGGTGCTGGTGTTGATTCTCGTCGGCGCCTTCACGTTTGCGGGCCTCGGCCTCCTGGTCGCCTGCCGCGCGAAGACGCTCGAAGCCGCGTCGGGCCTGATGAACCTGACGATGCTGCCGATGTGGCTGCTGTCGGGGATCTTCTTCTCCCCCGATCGGTTTCCTCAGGCCGTGCAGCCGCTCATCAGGCTCGTCCCGCTGACGCCGCTCATCGAAGGCCTTCGCGCGGTGATGCTCGAAGGCGCATCCCTCGCTTCGCAGAGCCTGAACATCGGCATTCTCCTGGCATGGGGCGCCGTCACGTTCGCGCTCGGGATCAAGCTGTTCCGCTGGAACTGAGGTCTACGAAACGCACGTAGCCACAGAGGCACAGAGGGCACCGAGGAATTCCTACATATGAGGAATCTCTCTGTGATCTCTGCGCCTCCGTGGGCAACGTCCGCGAGGTCGATCGCAGCGGTCAGAGAGCGATCCGCGACGGGCTGGAGCGCTGCATCAGGCCCTCGAGACGATGGAACGGCAACGCCTGGCGGACGCTCTGTTCTTTCGTCCCGGGAACCAGGCCGGCGTTCTCGCACGGCGTGGCGTCGAGATAGATCAGGTTGAGGCGGTACAGCAGCGCCTCGAGGAAGCGGCCGTCGTCCACCAGCGGCCGCAACGGGACCGACGAGATCGACACGACCTGCGGGCAGTCTTCATTTTCCGACAGCCAGTCGTAGAGCCGCATCTGCTGGCCCATGCTCATCATCGCCACGTCGGCCAGGACCAGCGTGCCGCCTTTGATCTCGGTCAGGTCCAGCAGCCCGGGCAGTGCAACCATGTGAAACGGCGGTTGGCAGTAGGAGACGATGTGGCGGGCGGCGGCTTCCACGGTCACGCGCCTGCATACCACCAGGAGGTTCGGCCGGCGGGTCTCCGACATCAAGGCGTGCAACAGGCTCGCCTCCGACAACGAAACGAGCTGCGGCGAATGCAGTTTCATAGCGGTCACTCCCCTTTTCACCGGGTTAGTGCCGGGGGGCCCTGAATCGTTTCAAGTGCCGCCGCGGGGCTGAAAGCCCCGCGCTACGTACGGGGCGCATGAAACGGAGGGCTTGCACGGTTCACTACTGCCTTGGGGTGGGCGGCATTGACGAGCCGGGGCGGTCGGCTCACAATGCCCTGAATTCCCCGCATGAGCCAATGAAAGCGGGCAAGATTTTCATCAACTACCGCCGGGAGGACAGCCGGGCTGACGCCGGCCGCCTCTACGACCGCCTGCACGCCCTCTACCCCGAGCGCGTCTTCCGGGACATCGGCTCGCTCGAACCCGGCATCGAGTGGCGCGAAGCCATCGACAAGGTCCTCAGCAATGCCGACGCCTGCATCGTCGTCATCGGCAAGAACTGGCTGACGATGACGGATGCCGCCGGCAAGCGGCGGCTGGACGACCCGAAGGACACGGTCCGGCAGGAACTCCAGACGGCACTCAAGAGCGGCATGCGCGTGTTTCCCATCCTGGTGGGCGGCGCCAAGATGCCGGCCGAAGAGGAACTGCCCGGCGAGCTGCAGGCGCTCGCGCGCCGGAACGCGCTCGAGGTCAGCGAACAGGACTGGAACGAGGATTTCGAGAAGCTCGTCGCGGCGCTCGAGCGGGCGCTGGGATGGTCCGCGTCGAAGCCCGCGCAGAGCGGCGGATTCTCGCACCGCGCTCTACGCAATCGGCGGATCGGTCGCGGCCCTCATCGTCATCGGCGTCGCCGCGGCGATGTTCTTCAGCAGCGGGCAGCCGAAGCCTGACGAACCCGAAGTGGTTCGCCCACCCGTGGTTGAAGACAAGCCCCCGGAAGTGACGCCGGGCCCGGTCACCCCGGTTCAGCCACCAGAGGCGCAGACAACGCCGTCGCCCTCGCCTGTGCGCGTCGAACGGCCCAAAGCCGTCCCGCCGCCGCCCGCGGTAACGAAGGAGGCCGTGGCTCCCGTCGTGGCGCCGCTCCCTCCGGCGCCGCGCCGCCCGACCAACGTCGACAACGCGCAGGATGCCCTGTCGGCCGGACACCTCATCACCCCGCGGAACGATTCGGCGCTCCACTGGGCGCTCCAGGCGCAACAGGCCAACGAACCTGGGGCGGGCAACGTCATGGAGCGGGTCAACGACGCCATCCTGAACGAGATGCAGGCGATGACGAAGGAGAAGCGCTTCGACGAGGAGCTGACCTTCCTCAATGCTTACGCGCAGTACTACCCGGCGAACTCGCCGATGCAGCGGACCATCCAGCAGGTTCGCGACCAGATTCGGCAGGCCCAGCAAGGTGTACGCGTGCAGGTCATCCATCGTCACGGCTTCGACTACCGGTCGGCGCGGTGCGAGGGGTGGCTCGAGATTGACCCGGCGGGCACGGTGTCCTACGCCTGCGATCCGAAGTTCGTGCACGACGGGCGATGCGACCGCGCAACCTTCCCGAGCGGGACGTTTTCTTACAAGACCGCCTCCGACCCCGAGCAGCTGCACTTGACGACGGCTTCGGGCAACTTCGACTTCTTCGCCCCCCAGCCTACGATCGCCGCGTCTCTCCGGGCCCTCGCCGCCTCAGGCGCCCGGCTGCAAACAAAATGAAACGTATGGGCCCAGGGCTGCACTAGGGATTAACGCTAAGTGCCGGGGGCTGAAAGCCGAAGCTGATGAATTGGCGTGCAGCCCTCAGCGCTTAGCTCTTAGCCGTCGACGCGGTTCAAGGTACGATCTCCGGGCGTGCCGCTGGAACGATTCGAGTTCGACCTGGGCTATATCGAACGGCTGGTTGCCGGTGATACCGAGACCGAGCGGCATTTCACGCGGTATTTCGGCGACCTGCTGACAATGAAGCTGCGCTCGAAGCTGCGGTCGGCGGCGCAGGTCGAGGACGCGAAGCAGGAAACGTTCGTCCGGGTGCTGATGACGCTGAAGAAGAAGGGCGGCATCGCGTCGCCCCAGGCGCTGGGCTCGTTCGTCAACTCGGTATGTAACAACGTGCTGTTCGAGACGTACCGATCGGGCTCGAAGACGACGCCGCTCGAGGAAGACTACGACGGCCCGGACGAGCGGCGGGCAGGAGCGGAGGCGACGCTCCTCTCAGATGAGCAGCGGGAGAAAATCCAGCAGGTGCTGTCGGGCCTGCCGAAGAAAGACCAGGAGCTGTTGAGGCTGCTGTTCATCGAGGAGCGCGACAAGGACGACATCTGTCAGGCCATGAATGTGGATCGCAACTACCTGCGCGTCCTCCTTCACCGGGCCAAGGCGCATTTCAAGGATCGATGGACCGAAGTGACACCATGACCCACGAAGAAGCGGTCAGCACGCTTGCCTCTGAACGCTATCTGCTCGAGGAAATGTCCGAGCCGGAGCGCGAGACGTTCGAGGAGCACTACTTCTCATGCGTCGAGTGCGCGGACGATGTGCGGACAGCCGGCGTCATGCGGGACGGCGTCCGCGCGGGCCTGATGGACGAGCACGCCGTGCACACCGTGCACGACATGACGGCCTCGGCCGCGTGGCGCCGCAAGAATGCGGGGACACGTCGCTGGTACCAGTCGCCCGCGATTCCATGGGCAGCCGCCGCCGCTCTCGCCGTCGTGGCGGGATACCAGGCGCTCGTGCCGGCGCCGGGCCGCTCGATCGGTCAGCCGATGGCGCTCGCGCCCATCACCCTGCGCCCCGCGAGCCGGGGCCAGGAACCTCGGGTCGCGATCGCGCGGGATACTGCCGTGGTGACCCTGGCGATTGATGCGAGCTCGACGGTTGCTGGAAGCGCGCTTTCGTACGCCATCCGCACGGCGGCTGGCGCGGCCGTAGCCTCCGGAACGGTCCAGGCCCCCCAGCCTGGCGCGCCGCTCCTGCTGCTCGTGCCTTCGTCACAGATTCCTGCCCCGGGACATTACGTCCTCGTCGTCGCGGACAGCGAGTACCCGTTCGAGGTTGTGGCACAATAACGCGCTGTCCCTCCTCTGAGGCTACTTCCTTGAAACTGAAACCGCGTTTTCTATTCCACGCCAACGCCGCCTCGATCGGCGGCCGGATCGCCCGTCCCAAAGACCTCCCGATCGATACGCCGGCGGCCAGTTCGCTGAGCGCGGCCGGTGGCCGCTCGACGGCGAAGGCCGAGAAAGGCCGCATCGGCGACGTGATCCAGTTTGGATCCGCGTCCACGTTCGCCGAGGGCCTGTTCGACGATCTCGGGAAATGGGCCGACACACTCTGCGGCGACTCGCCTGAGGATGCGCTGACGGCGACGACGAAGGTCAACTCCGAAGTTCGCAACCTCGTTGTCAACGCCAAGGCGACGTTCACCGCGAAACGGATCTACGGCGGTTTCGTGGCGAGGAGCCCCAAGGGTAGCGGCGAGACGCCGATTTCGCTCGACCGCGGCACGGTCTTCGAGGGCATTGCTCTCGGCGGCTACAAGCTCATCGTCGAGCTGAACGCGCCGTTGTTTCAGCGCTTGGACACGCTCTCGAAACTGCGCACGGCGGCCGACACGCCGAAATTCGTCAAGGAGTACGGCGCCAGCCTGTACATGAAGGCGGCTGTTCCCGGCCGCACCGCGGCATCGCGGACGGGGCGCTTCGTGGAATCGGGCGGCACGATCTACGGCACGATCGTCAAGTCGCTGCGATGGGCCGGCAAGCCGTACCCCGGCGCGGAGATCGACGACAACGTCATCACCATCCCAGACTGCGGCGACATCTACTTCGGCGAGATCTACATCAGCGACTGCCGCCGGCGCCTGACGATGCTGCGGATGGATTTGTGCTGTCCTGCGCCGATGCGGCTGATGATGGCCGACACGGAAGACAACGGCGGTTGGGGGGACTGACGTAGGGCAAAGGGCAAAGGGCAGAGGGCAAAGGGCAAAGGGCACAGAGCAAAGAGCAAAGTCCGGGCCTTTCAGGCCCGCTGTTCGAGCGTTCTTGAGAACAATCCACTTCCTCGCAGCCCTGCTGTTGTTCGCGGCGTGCGGCTGCACGCAGCGCGCCGAGCAGCGTTACCAGCACACACTCGACGAAGCGACGCTCGCGATGCGTCGCGGCGAGCTCGATGCGGCGGCTACGCTGGCCGATCAGGGCGTCGCGCTTACCCGCTCGCAACCCGATTCTTCCTGGGCGCGCCGCTTCGTGCTCCTGCTCGGCGAAGTCCGGCTCCGGAAACACGAGCTGCCAGAAGCTCGCGCGCTGCTCGACGTCGAACTTCCCGAAGGGCCGGCGTTCGACATCCTGCGCGCGCGGCGTCAGTTTCTGATCGGCTTCGGCCAGCTGCTCGCAGCCGATCGGAAGGGCGCCGCCCAGACACTCGAGCGGGCCAGGAGCCTGACGCCCGCCACGCCCGCTGGAGCAGAACTCCAGCTCGATATCGACGTGTACGCCGGCATCGCCGCCCTGCAGCTTGGGCAGTGGGAACACGGCGAATCGCGGTTGACGAATGTGCTGCAGGCCGCCGAGGTGAAGGGCGACCGCTACCATCAAGCCGTGGCGCTGCTCAACCTCGGCTATGGCCGGCTCGCTCAGAAGCGTTACGACGCGGCTCTGACCTGGCTGGAGCGTGCGCTGGCGTTCAAAGACCTCCGCGATCTGGCGATCTACGCCGACGCCTTGAACAACGCCGGGATCTGCTATGCCAGGCTGGGCCTCTTCGACCGCGCCGTCGCCGCGCAGCGCGAAGCGCTCGAACGCCCCCGGCGCGGCGCCAGCCGGCAGTATGAGCAGGCGCTCGGACAGCTCGGCACGACGTATCTGGACGCCGGCAAGGATCGTGAGGGCCTGGAGTTCCTCCGGCAGGCGTTCGCGGCAGCCTCCGAAGCCGGACGTCTGGCCGACGCGGCCCTGTGGGCGGGCAATCTCGCCGCCGCGCACGTCAAGGCCGCGGAACTGGACGAAGCGGAGCGCTTCAACAACGAGGCGAAGCACTTCAAGAGCGCGGCCGGTTCCGGCAGCACGGTTTCCAACACGCTGAGAGCGGGCGAGATCGCGCAGCTTCGGGGCCAGCTGGCCGACGCGTCGCGAATGTTCACAGACGCGCTGGCGGCAAGCCCGGACGACCCGAGCGTCGTGTGGTCGGCCCATGAAGGCCTCGCGCAGGTGGCGATGGCGGCGAAGCGTCCAGCCGAAGCGATGCGTCACTTCGCCGCCGCGCTCGACACCGTCGAGAAGACGCGGTCGGATCTGATGCGGACCGACTACCGGCTGTCCTACCTCACGCGTCTGATCGCTTTCTATCGCGTCTACGTCGATGCCCTCGTCGACCAGGGACAAATCGAGCGGGCGCTCGAAATCGCCGACTCCAGCCGGGGGCGGGTTCTCGCTGAACGCCAGGGCGTCGCGGCGAGTATGGCGGCGGCCGCGCCTGCAAACCTTCGAAAACGCGCCGCCGAATCCGGAACCGTGTTCCTCTCGTACTGGCTGGCGCCGGCGCGATCGTACCTGTGGGTCGTCACGCCTGCGCGCGTCCAGCTCTTTCCGCTGCCGCCGGCGCGGGAAGTCGAGGATCTGGTCCGCCAGCACCAGGCCGTGATCGACAACGTCACGGCGGATCCGCTGACGTCGAACGCCGGTGGTCGGCTGTTCGAGCTCCTCGTCCGGCCCGCGCTGCCGGCCATTCCGAAGGGCAGCCGCGTGCTCATCGTCCCCGACGCCTCGCTTTACGCGCTCAACTTCGAAACGCTGCCCGCTCCGGGGTCCGACTGCGGACTGCCGACTACCGACTGCCGACTACACGGGCGCCACTACCTCATCGAGGACCTCGAGATCGCCGTGGCGCCGTCGCTGGCGATGTTGAACACACGGCCGTCGCCGTCCTCATCGTCCGCCCGATCGCTGCTCCTCATCGGCAACGCCACGGCGCGCGCGCCGGAGTATCCCGGTCTGAAGTACGCGGGCGCGGAGATGGCGAGCGTCGCGCGGCACTTCCCCGGCCACGTGACATCCTTCGACGGCGCCCGGGCCGTGCCGGCCGCGTACCGCGAGGCCATGCCCGACCGGTTCTCGCACGTCCACTTCACCGCGCACGCCACCGCGAACCTCGACAGCCCACTCGATTCGGCCGTCATCCTCAGCGGACCGGACGCCGCGTTCAAGCTCTACGCGCGAGATGTCGCCGCGCTTCCGCTGAACGCGGAGCTGGTGACCGTGTCGGCCTGCCGCAGCGCGGGCGAACGCACCTACTCAGGCGAGGGCCTCGTCGGCTTCGCCTGGGCGTTCCTGCGCGGCGGCGCCCGCCGAGTCGTGGCGGGGCTGTGGGACGTGGACGACAAGTCCACGGCGGAGTTGATGGATGGTCTCTACGCGGGCGTGGCCGCCGGCGAGCCCGCGGGAAAGGCCCTGCGCGCGGCGAAGCTGACCCTGCTCCACCGCGGCGGCCCGACCGCGAAGCCCTACTACTGGGCGCCGTTCGAGCTCTTCACGCTGTCACCCTAACCACTAGACAAATGAACCACAAAGCTCACGAAGATCACAAAGGCGGTTTTGAATGCTTCGTGCTCTTTGTGATCTTTGTGGTTCCTGAAATCGCGATCCCAGCGTGCGACTAGTTGGCGCCGCGACCGGGGGCCGGCGGCGCGTTCTTCGTGGCGGCGTCCCAGTGTTCCTGGATCATCCCGTCGTCCACGCGCACCATGTCGAACCAGTAGGCCGGGTACGTCTTGCTCGCATCGTCGGGATCTTTTTCCATCCGCTTGACGATCAGGAACACGTACGAGCCGCTCGCGAACATCAGCGTCGGCTTGTTCTTCCAGCCCGCCTGGAGCGGTTCCGGCTTGCGGATCTTGCTGAAGAAATCGACGAAGGCCGCCCGGCCGGTCGGGACGTTCGGGTTGTGCTGGATGTAGGTCGGCGCCATCACCTTCTCGGCGAGCTCGACGTGTCCGTACTGGAGGATGTCCTTGAACTCCACGGTCGCAATCTCGAGGTTCTTCTTCTCCTGCGCCGAGTGGTTGAACGTCACCTTCTCGTAGTCGATGCCGTCAGGCGCACCGCCGGTCGCGCCGCCCTTCGCCTTCTGCGCGTAATCCCAGTGTTCCTGGACCTTGCCGTTTTCCATCCGCAGCATGTCGTAGGTGTTGTACTTGTAGGTCTTGGACGGATCAGCCGGGTCCTTGCCCTCGCGTTCCCAGACGAGCACGACGAAGTCGCCCTTCGCAAACTGCACAACCGGCGGGTTGGCCAGCTTGTCGGGGATCGGCGTGATCGGCGCGCCGGTGCGGCCGAAGAACTGCACGAAGCCCGCGCGGCCCGTCGGCACGTTGATGTTGTGCTGGATGTAGTTTTCCGCCTGGTACTTCGGCGCGAGATCGAGGTGCCGCGCCTGCAGCACGTCGCGCCACCAGTCGAGCACGAACTTCAGGTTCGCCTGCTCCTTCGCCGTCATCGGCCCGGCGTCCGCCAGCACCGCCGCGCCGCCCAGCGACAGCACAACCATCGCGGCGCCCAGCCATCTCATCATGCGAGTCTTCATCTTCGGCTCCTTGTCGTGTCTCCGGGCAAGTGTTCCAGGTCCCGGTTGTTTTCGTTGCAGATGAACTCCATCAGATCCGTTCCCAGCACAAGACCGACTTCCTCGGTCAGGCCCCATGGCCGGGTGTAGGCCTTGGGATCGTCGATCGTGATCTGGATTTCCATGTGGCCGAAATCCTTCCGCCGGAATCGCTCCGTCACGTGCAGCGCGTCGGTGGTCGGCCGGCCCAGCTGATCGAGCCACGCCTTGCCGTTGAAGCCCCGCGTCTCGACCACCAGCGTGTCGCCGTCCCATCTGCCGGTTGAATAGCCGTGCCACGTCGGATTCGCGTCGGGCGAGGGCTCGCGGCCGTCCATGAAGATCTGCCGCCACAGGTTGAACGCTTCGTACACGACGACGATGGAACCGGGCGTCTGGAGCATCTTCCACGGATAAGCCACCGCATTCACTTTCGGGACGCCTTGCGGCAGGCAGCTGGCGTCAGGATCTTCTCGCGACAGCGAGCCGTCCTTCCGCCGGTCGAACAGCTCCTTCGCCCACGGCTGAAACGGCACCGCGTCCGGAGCCATCCCCCTGGCGATGTCGCGAAGAAACGAATTGTCCTTCGACGACCAGGGGCCGGTCAGGTCGGGCCTGCCGTCCGGCGTGCGCGGCGTGCGCGCCTGCAGGTCTGGCTTGCCGTCGGCCGTGCGCGGCACGATCGGCGGAGGCACTTTGATCCAGTTCTGCGCCAGGACAGGCGCGGACATGACGAGCGCCGCCAGTACGAAGGCGCCGGCGGATTTCACAGGGCCGAGCATAGCACCGCTCGCGAAGCGCGGGCGGTCATACCTCCCGTGTATCGGCCTGTTCCGTTGTGGTATTGCCCGTAGCACCCTGTAGGGCGGCCCTTTCAGGGCCGCCGACGCCGCGGGGCTGAAAGCCCCGCGCTACAGGACCTACCGGCCTGCGAGATCGGAAAACACCGCGGCGACGAATGCGTCGGGTGTCCCGTACCGTCCGTCGTAATCGAGCGTGGGCCTCGCGGCCTTGACCGCTTCGAGACTCAGGCCGCGGCGAATCAGGTCCTGAATCCGATCCCTGACGATCGTCACCATGTCGCGGTACTCGACCACGTCGGCTTCGTCGGCCAGCCGCCCGTGCCCGGGCACTGACGTACGTGCCGCCCTCTTCCTTATCTTTCGGGATCGCGACATCGATGACCCGGTTCAAGCCGTCGATGAAGCCCTGAATGCTCCCGCCCCGGGCACGATCAATCGTCGGGTAGCCCGTCGTGATGAAGACGTCGCCGGCTGCGATGACGTCCGACTTCCTGAAAAAGACGACAACGTCGCCGTCCGTGTGCGCGCCCGGCTGGTGCAGGAGCTGGATGGCTTCGTCGTTGAAGTAGATCTCTTTGTCCGCGGTGAAAAACGTCTCGGTCGGCCACGCGCCGAATGGCGCGGGCGCCTGCTTGCCGGTCGGCGCGCTCATCCGCGCCAGGACGCGCTCGTGCGAGACGACGCGAGCGGCGGTGGTCGGCAGCCCGAAGTTTCCCGGGGCGTTCCCGCCAAACCAGCGGCCGACTTTGGCAATTGGCTCGTTGCCGCCCGTGTGGTCGTCGTCCACGCTGCTGTCGACGAGGATGCGGATCGGCTTGTTCGTGAACTGCCTGATCGCCGCCAGGACGGCGTCGCTCGTCCCGCGCGCGCCGGTGTCCACGAGCAGAACGCCCTCGTCGCCGATCTGCACGGTGATGTTCGCTCCTGCCCCGACCAGCATGTGGACGTTCCCCTGGACCGGGACGAGCCGGATCTGCTCCGCGCCGCGCGGGTCGGGCGGCGCCGGGAGCCTGGGCTGAAAACGGGTTGTGGACGCGCGTCCCGGCTGATACTCCGGGTACGTTTCCGCCGCGCCTCCCCGGATGGCGTCCGGCGGAAGCTTGTGCTTCGCCGCGAACTCCGTCAGCTTCGCCTGCGCGCCGCTCGAGCCCGGCAGGTAGTGCGGGACGTATCCCTTCGGGCGCCCCGCGACTTCGTCGACCACGTCGAACTGGCTGCGCGTGACAGTCTGCGTCGGGTTCAGCACCCAGTTCGAGCTGCGGACGAACGGCTCTTCGAGGTACACCGGGTCGTACACGACCGTCACGACCGTCAGCACGTCGCCGTGCCGCATGAAGTGCTCCGTCATCGTCGCCATGTCGCTGTGGGCGACGCCGTTGCGCTGCAGCCAGCCGACCTTGAAATGCGTCGTCTCGACGGTGAGCGCGTCGCCATCCCAGCGGGCTGTCGAGAATCCGGCCCACGTGTGCGGCGCGTAGGCCGGGGGATGCGGCCGGCCGTCCAGCCAGAGCACCCGCGTCGCCTGTCCGAACGTGCCGAACAGCTCGTACGCGATGGTTTCCTGCGTGACCGGATCGAATTGCTTCGTGATGCGGATGTTCGCGGGGCCGCGCAGGGAATACGTGGACGGATGGGGCTTCGCCTGGTGCTCGCGCAGCGAGAGGATCGACGCGTCCCAGCTGTCCGCCTTCAGGCGGCCCGCGTCGTTGATCGGCAGGCCGGTATAGTCGCCGAGCTCGGGCCCCGGGATCCGGTGCTCCTGATCCTCGTGATAGCGCGCGCTCCACTCTCCGGACAGGTCCACCTGAGCCTGGACTGGCGCTGAAATGGTCAGCAGGAGCACGACGGCCGTCACGAAGAGCTTCATGAATCGAATTGCGGAATTTTGGATCAAGTCCAGGCTTTGTCAACGGTTCGTCAGATTTGGGCTTGCGGCCAGTTACTGTGTCACGGACAATGCCCACGATTTCTTTACGGGAACTTTGGACTCTGAACTTGGCAGCCTTTCCACCAGGGGGATTCCGCATGCGCCTTGGGACCCGGATCGTGTTCGCGCTCGCCTGTTTCCTCGCCATTCCCACTGCCCTGTTCGCCCAGGCCTCGATTACCGGCGTCGTCAAGGACGCGTCAGGGGCGGTCCTGCCGGGCGTGACGGTCGAAGCGTCGAGCCCTGAGCTGATCGAGAAGGTTCGCACGGCCGTCACCGACGGCACGGGCCAGTACCGCATCGTCGATCTGAGAGCGGGCGTGTACAGCGTCTCCTTCGCCCTGACCGGCTTCGGCACCGTCAAGCGCGAGGGGATCGAGCTGACCGGGTCGTTCACGGCGACGGTCAACGCGGATCTCAAGGTCGGGAACCTCGCGGAGACCATCACGGTGTCCGGCGAAACGCCCATCGTCGACGTGCAGAGCGCGAAGCGGCAGGCGACGGTCAGCGGCGACGTGATCGCGTCGATCCCGTCATCGCGGGCCTACGGCGCCATCTTCAGCCTCAACCCCGCCGTGCAGATGGGCGCGGGCGCGGCGCTCGACATCCAGGTCATGCCGGGGCTCTCGGTGTTTGGCGGCGCCGGCGGACGCGGCACCGAGGGGCGCGTGCAGCTCGACGGACTGAATACCGGCGCGCCGCTCTCCGGCGGCGGGACGTCAGGCTACGTGCCCGACCTCGGGAGCGCGCAGGAGGTGTCGTTCACCACGTCGGGCGGACTCGGCGAAGCCGAAGTCGGCGGGCCCGTCATGAACATCGTCCCGAAGACCGGCGGCAACACCGTCAAGGGGAATGCGTACGTCGCGGGCGTGACCGGCGGGATGGTCGGCAGCAACTACTCGGACGATCTGAAAGCCCGCGGCCTGCGGACGCCGGGCGATCTCCTGAAGCTGTGGGATTTCTCGGGCAGCGTCGGCGGCCCCATCAAGAAAGACCGGGTCTGGTATTTCTTCAACGCGCGCGAGGAAGGATCCTATCGTGCGGTTCCAGGCATGTACGCGAACGTGAACGCCGGCGTGCCGGGCAAGTACACCTACGTCGCGGATCTCACGCGTCCGGCCGCCACGGCGGGCAGCTGGCGCATCGCCAACCTGCGCATGACGATTCAGGCGACGCAGCAAGAACAAGTTCAACCTGTTCTGGGACGAGCAGCACCCGTGTCAGGGCGCCACGTGGGGCGAAACCGAGGACGGCTGCCGCAACCAGGAGCCCGGGCAGATCATCGGCGGCGCGCCGGGCCAGGCCGGCACGTTCGGGACGGCGACCGCCACATCGGCTCCGGAGATCGCGAGCTACGCGGGGCGCGGGCCGACGTCGCACGTGTTCCAGCGCGTGCAGCAGGCGACGTGGCAGTCACCGCTGACCAACAAGCTGTTCCTCGAGGCGCGCGGCCGGCGGCTCGTTCAGCCGGTACGGCGGGCAGCAGGTGCCGGGCAGCCTGACGCAAGGCATTCCGCGCATCGTCGAACAGTGCACGGCGGGATGCGCGAACAACGGCGGCATCCAGAACCTGACGTACGCGTCGCAGAACTGGGTGAACAACCAGGGGATGCAGTCCACGTGGCGCGCGTCGGCGTCCTACGTGACCGGCGCGCAGAACCTCAAGGTCGGCTACATGGGCGCGTTCCACGTGGCGAACGCGCTCTACATGAGCAACGACACGCACCTGACGTACCGCGTGAACAACGGCATCCCCAACCAGTTCACGATGGACCTCAACCCGTTCAGCATTTACGGGCGGACCCGGTACGAGGCGCTCTACGCGCAGGATCAGTGGACCGTGAAGCGGCTGACGATTCAGGGCGCGCTGCGCTACGAGCATGCGTGGAGCTATTTCCCCGAGCAGCAGGTCGGGCCCGTCCGGTTCCTTCCGACGCCCGTCCTCTATCCGGAGCAGCGAGGCGTCAAACGGCTACGACGACATCACGCCGCGCGTCGGCATGGCGTACGACGTGTTCGGCAACGGCAAGACGTCGCTCAAGGTGAACTTCGGCAAGTATCTGGAGGCCGCGACCAACCACAACACGTACTCGGCTTCGAACCCCACCGCGCGCATGGTCGGCAGCTCGTCGCAGCTGACGGCTCCGCCGCCGGTGACGCGGACGTGGACCGACTCCAACTCGAACTACACGCCCGACTGCGATCTCCTCAACCCTGGCGCGCAGGACAACAGGAGCCGCGGCGGGGACATCTGCGGGCCGTTCAGCAACCTCAACTTCGGCAAGCCGATCTTCACCAATTCCTACAATCCGGCCATCCTCGAGGGCTGGGGTGTCCGGCCGAGCGACTGGCAGATCGGCGTGTCGGTGCAGCAGCAGCTGGCGCCCCGCGTGTCGATTGAAGTCGGCTACTTCCGCCGCTGGCTCACGCACTTCTCGGGCCAGAACGACACGGTCAACGACAACCTGATTACCACGGCCGCGAATTACGACCGCTTCAGCGTCACGGCGCCGTCCGACCCGCGCCTGCCCGGCGGCGGCGGCTACGCCGTGCGCGACCTGTTCGACATCACGCCGTCGCTCTTCGGGCAGATCAACAACCTGACGACGTGGGGAAGCGATTTCGGGGAGGAATACTCGCGGTACAACGGCGTGCTGATCAACGTGAGCGCACGGACACGGGGCGGGCTCACGTTCCAGGGCGGGCTCAACTCCGGGAAGACCGTCACGGATGTGTGCGACGTGCGGGCGCGGCTGCCGGAACTGGTGAGCCTGACCAACGTGAGCCAGGTCAGCCCGTACTGCCACGCGGATTCCGGGTACGTCACGCGCCTCACGGGGCTGGGGTCGTACACCATCCCGAAGGTGGACGTGCTGGTGTCCGGGACGTTCCGGAGCGACCAGGGCGCCATCATCGCCGCGAACTACACCGTGACCAGCGCCGTCGCCGCGCAGATCGCTCGGCCGTCCGCTCGCGGGCGCCGTGCCGAATATCTCGGTCAACCTGATCGCGCCCGGCGAGATCTACGGCGACCGCGTGAACGAGATCGACTTCCGCGTCGCCAAGGTGCTGAAGTTCGGCCGCACACGGACCAACGTCGGGTTCGACATCTACAACATCCTGAATGCGAACCCGGTGCTCACGTACAACAACGCGTTCATCCCGAACGGCGCGTGGCTGGTCCCGACGAGCGTCCTGCAGTCGCGGTTCGTGAAGTTCAGCGCATCGTTCGATTTTTGAGTCGTAGTGCAGGCCTTAAGGCCTGCGTCCCCGAGGTGCTCAGAAATACGCACACTGTCCGCCGCTGCGCAGCTGCAGCGGCGGCAGAGACAGGCTGTCAGACCGCATCCGGCCGGTTAATCACCACTTAGCTCCCTTTCCTCCAGTTGGCGCGACCGTTGCCCTGACGACGGGCGAGGTTCGACGCCATGTCTCAGAAAACCGTCCAGCTGCTCATCGGCCAGATCGTCACCGACGAAGAGTTGCGGCGCCGCTTCGTCCGCCAGCCCCTTGAAACGCTGACCGCGCTGCGCGATCAGGGCATCGAGTTGACGGCGTGCGAGATCGAAGCCCTCGTCGACACCGACCAACAGCTGTGGAACGCCACTGCCGACCGGATTCACCCGCGCCTGCAGCGCTGCAGCCTTCGCACGCCGTAACCCCAGGAGCACATCGTGACCAAAGGCGTCGTGTCTTCCATCATCGGCTGCTATCCTCGCGGCGGCGTCACCGCTTCTTCTCGCGGCATGCCAGAGCACCAGGGCCGCCACTCCGCTCCGCCCCCGCCGGACGTCACCATCGCTGAAGTTGTCAGGAAAGACGTCCCCGATTTCCAGCGAGTGGATCGCCACGCTCGACGGCTACGTGAACGCGCAGGTCCGGCCGCAGGTGTCCGGCTATCTGCGTGAAGCGAAACTACCGCGAGGGCTCTGCCGTTCGCGCGGGCGACGTGCTGTTCGAGATCGACCCGCGCCCCTTCGAGGCCGACGCTCGCCCAGGCGAAGGCGCAGCTCGCGCAGGCCCAGGCGCAGCTCGGCCGGACCGAGCGCGACGTCGAGCGCGACACGCCGCTGGCGCGCGAGAAGGCGATCGCTCAGAGCCAGCTGGACAACGACATCCAGGCCAACCTGGCCGCGCAGGCCACCGTGGAATCGGCAAGGGCGCTGATCCAGACCGCGCAGCTCAATGTCGGCTTCACGAAGGTCACGTCGCTCGTGGACGGCGTCGCCGCCATTGCAACCGCTCAGATCGGCGATCTCGTCGGACCGACCACGCTGCTGACGACCGTCTCGCAGATTGCGCCGATCAAGGCGTACTTCCCCGTCAGCGAGCAGGAGTATCTGCGCGTGGCCGGGCGACTGAACGACGCGGGCTCCAGCCAGCAGCCGTGGGGGAAGGCGGGGCTCGAGCTGATTCTCAGCGACGGCAGCGTCTATCCGAAGAAGGGGTCGTTCCTGGCCGCTGATCGCGAGGTCGATCTGAAGACCGGAACGCATCCGCATGAGCGCGACCTTCCCGAATCCCGGCAACATTCTCCGTCCCGGCCAGTACGGTCGCGTCCGCGCGACCACTCGCACGCTGGTGGACGCGCGTCTCGTCCCGCAGCGCGCCGTCAGCGAGCTCCAGGGCGGCTATCAGGTGCGCGTGGTCGGCCCCGACAACCGTCTGGCCACGCGTACCGTCACGGTCGGCGATCAGGTCGGCCGATTGATCGTCGTTTCGTCCGGGCTCGAGCCCGGCGAGCGCGTCGCCATCGAAGGCGCGCAGTCGGTCAAGGACGGCGCCCTCGTGACGCCGAAACCGTTCGCGATGCCTTCAGCCAGCGAGTGACGCCATGTCGAAGTTCTTCATCACCCGTCCCATCGTCGCCATCGTCATCGCGATCGTCACCGTCATCGTCGGCCTCGTGTCGATGCGAGCCCTGCCGATCGCGCAATATCCGGAGATCGTCCCGCCGCAGCTGCTCGTCACCGCCACCTACCCTGGCGCCGATGCGGTGACGCTCGAGCAGTCCGTCGCCACGCCGATCGAGCAGCAGATGAACGGCGTGGACAACATGCTGTACATGCAGTCGATCAACGCCAACGACGGCACGACGCAGCTGCAGATCACGTTCGAGGCGGACACCGACGTCAACACCGACCAGGTGAACGTCCAGAACCGGCTCGCGCAGGCGCAGGCCAACCTGCCGCCCGAGGTGAACCAGTTCGGCCTGTTGATCCGCAAGTCCACCGGCCTGCCGCTGCTCGCCGTGTCGCTGTACTCGCCGAAGAAGACGCGCGACTCGCTGTTCCTCGGGAACTACGCGAACATCAACCTCGTCGACGCGCTGCTGCGCGTGCCCGGCGTCGGCCAGGTGCTCATCTTCGGCACCGCCGACTACGCCATGCGCATCTGGGTGAAGCCGGACGTGCTCGCGAAGCTCGGCCTCTCCGTGCCGGATCTGTCCAAGGCCATCCAGCAGCAGAGCGCCGTCAACCCGGCCGGGCAGGTGGGAGCCTCGCCGGCGCCCTCCGGGCCAGGAACAGACGCTGACGGTCCGCGCGCGCGGGCGCCTGCAGACGGCGGAGGAATTCGGCGAGGTCGTCGTCCGATCGAACGCGGACGGCTCGGTCGTCCGTCTCAAGGACGTCGCGCGCATCGAGCTCGGCGCGCTGGCCTACAAGCAGATCGGGCGCCTCAACGGCCTGCCCAGCTCGATCGTCGCGATCTTCCAGACGCCCGGCTCGAACGCGCTCGCCGTCGCGACCGGCGTGAAGAAGACGATGGACGATCTGGCGCCGCGGCTTCCCGAAGACGTCGCATTCGCCTACTCGCTGGACTCGACGCTCCCGGTCACCGAAGGCATCAGGGAAATCGTGATCACGCTGTTCGAGGCGATGGCGCTCGTCGTCATCGTCGTCTTCCTGTTCCTGCAGAACTGGCGCGCCACGATCATCCCGATGGCGGCCGTGCCGGTGTCGCTCATCGGCACGTTCGCGGTCTTTCCGCTGCTCGGGTTCTCCATCAACACGCTGTCGCTCTTCGGCCTCGTCCTCGCGGTCGGCCTCGTCGTTGACGATGCGATCGTGGTCGTGGAGGCCGTGGAGCACCACATCGAACAGGGTATGTCGCCGCGGGACGCGACCGTGCGCGCGATGCAGGAAGTGTCGGGACCCGTGATCAGCATCGCGCTGATTCTGGCGTCCGTGTTCGTCCCGATCGCGTTCATGGGCGGCATCCAGGGGCGGCTGAACAAGCAGTTCGCGCTGACGATCGCGGTGTCGGTCATCATCTCGGCCTTCAATGCCCTGACCCTGTCCCCAGCGTTGTCGGCGCTGCTCCTCCGGCCCAGAAAGGCCGCGACGGGCGCCGCGTCGCGGTTCTTCGGGGTCTTCAACCGGTGGTTCGCGAGCGCGACGAACGGGTACGTGGGCCTCAGCCACCGAGCTCATTCAGAAGTCGGCGATCGCCGTCGCGATACTGGTCGGGTTCTTCGCCCTCGATGGGTCGCTTGGCAGGAACCTGCAGACGAGCTTCGTGCCGGAAGAAGACTACGGGTTCTTCTTTCTGAACGTGCAGCTGCCTCCAGCGGCCTCGCTCGAGCGGACCGACGAGGTCTGCCGGCACATCGAACGAGTCCTCGCGGAGACGCCGGGCATCGACAAGGCGACGACGGTCGCCGGGTTCAGCCTGCTGACGCGCGTCTCGTCAACCAACAGCGCGTTCTACTTCATCGCGCTCAAGCCGTGGGAGGAGCGCGGCGCCGCCAGCCTCCAGGCGCGCGCCATCGTCGATCGGTTGAACGGCACGCTGGCGAAACAGGTGACCGAGGCCGCGGCGTTCGGGTTCATGCCGCCGTCGATCCCCGGCCTGGGCAACTCGGGCGGGTTTTCGTTCTGGCTGCAGGACCGCAGCGGCGGATCGGTCGAGTTTCTCGACCAGCAGCTGCAGACGTTTCTGGCTGCCGCGCGAAAGCGGCCGGAGCTCGCCGGCGTCACGTCCCTTTACTCGGCATCGGTGCCGCAACTCTATGCCGACGTCGATTCAGGACAAGGCGCTCAAGCAGGGCGTGGCCGTGGGCGACGTCTACCAGACGCTCCAGACGTTTCTGGGCGGCCTCTACGTGAGTCAGTTCAACCGCTTCGGGCGCCAGTGGCGGGTGTTCGTTCAGGCCGAAGGCGAAGCCCGCACGAGGCCGGAGGACATCGGCCGGTTCTACGTGCGCAACGACGACCAGAACATGGTGCCCCTCTCCGCGCTCGTCACGACGCGCCCGATCCTCGGGCCGGAGTTCACGAACCGCTTCAACCTCTATCGATCCGCCCAGGTGATTGGCGGCCCGGCGCCCGGCTACAGCTCCGGCCAGGCGCTCGACGCGCTCGAGGACGTTGCGAGAACGACGCTGCCGCCGCAGATCGGATACGACTGGGCCGATCTCTCGTACCAGGAACGGAAGACGTCCGGCACCGCCGTGGCCGTGTTCGGGCTGTCGATCGTGTTCGTGTTCCTGATTCTCGCGGCGCTCTACGAGAGCTGGTCGCTGCCGTTCTCCGTCCTGTTGTCGGTGCCAATCGCGGTGTTCGGTGCGTTCGCGGGACTCTACCTGCGCCGGTTCGACCTCGACGTGTTCGCGCAGATCGGCCTGGTGATGCTGATCGGGCTGGCAGCGAAGAACGCCATCCTGATCGTCGAGTTCGCGCGGGACGAGCTCAAACGAGGACGCGGCCTCGTCGAAGCCGCCCTCGAGGGCGCGAGGCTGCGGTTCCGCCCGATTCTGATGACGTCGTTCGCGTTCATCTTCGGCTGCGTGCCGCTGTGGATGGCATCAGGGTCCGGCGCGGCGTCGCGGCGGGTGCTCGGCACCGTGGTCGTTTCAGGGATGCTCGTCGCCACCGCGATTGCGATCTTCGTCATCCCCGTGCTGTTCGTCCTCGTCGAGCGGCTCGGCGCGCGCCGGGCCGAGGCGCCGCAGCTGGCGGTCCAACACGGGACGTCCGAGGGAGGGGCCTGACATGAAACCCGTTGCCGCTTTCCTGATCCTGCTCGGGGCGCTCGGCTCCGCAGCGTGCACAGTGGGCCCCGATTACAAACGGCCGATCGTCCAGGTCCCGGATACGTACCGGGGACTCTCCCGAGGCAGCCCTGCCGGCGGCAGGCGCCGCGTCGCTCGCCGACCAGAAGTGGTGGGAGGTCTTCGACGACCCGGTGCTCCAGGAGCTGGTCGCCACGGCGGTGCGCCAGAACTTCGACGTGCGCATCGCGGCCGCCCGCGTGCTGCAGGCCCGCGCGCAGCTTGGCGTCGTGAAAGCCGACGAGCAGCCGACGGTGGATGCGGGCGCGGGCCTGGCCCGCGAACGGCTGCCGCAATCCGCGGGGCTGCCGGCGCTGCAGACCTATGCGGCCAACGTACAGGTGTCGGCCGCCTGGGAACTGGACTTCTGGGGCAAGTTTCGCCGGGCGACAGAGGGCGCACGCGCGCAGCTGCTCGCGAGCGAGTGGGGACAGCGCGCGGTCGCGACCAGCCTCGTGAGCCAGGTGGCGGGCGCGTACTTCACGCTGCGCGCGCTCGACCTCGATCTCGATATCGCGCGGCGGACACTGACGTCGCGGCGCGAGTCGCTGCGCCTGACCGAGGTGCGTGCGCAGGGCGGGGCTACCTCGTTGCTGGATGTCCGCCAGGCAGAACAGCTCGTTTTCGGTGGAACGGCGGAGATCGCCAGCCTGGAGCGGCAGATCGCGCAGCAGGAGAACTTCATCAGCATCCTCCTGGGGAACAACCCGGGCAACGTCTCGCGCGGCCGATCGCTCACCGACCAGCCCCACGCGCCCGAGGTGCCGACCGGTGTGCCGTCGGCGCTCCTCGTGCGACGTCCCGACATCGCACAGGCCGAGCAGCAGTTGATTGCGGCCAACGCCAACATCGGCGTGGCCCGGGCGGCGTATTTTCCGCAGATCTCGTTGACGGGCGCCGCCGGCTGGCAGAGCACGGCGCTCTCGGCCCTCTTCAGCGGCCCGGCGGGATTCTGGACGGCGGGAGCCGCGCTGGCGCAGCCGATCTTCAACGCAGGCCGAACGCGCTCCCGCGTGGAGCTGACCACGGCACAGCGCGAAGAGGCCACGCTCGTCTACCAGCAGACGATTCAGCAGGCGCTGCGCGATGTCTCGGATGCGCTCGTCGCGTACCGGAAGGGCCGGGACTTTCGCGAGCAGGAGGAACTGCTCGCGCGATCCGCGACCGATGCGCGGCGGCTGGCCGATCTGCGATACCAGGGCGGCGCCACGAGCTATCTCGAAGTGCTGGACAGCGACAGCCGGCTGTTCTCGGCCGAGCTCGGCCTCGCCGACGCACAGCTCAACGAACTCCTCGCGCTCGTTCAGATCTACAGATCGCTCGGAGGCGGCTGGGAGATGTGACAGGCGTAGCGTCCGCCTTCAGGCGGACGTTGAACGGCCGGCTAAAGCCGGCCGCTACGACTGCTTGACGCCGTCGAGTCCGTATTTCCTCAGCCGCACGTAAAGCTGCGTGCGCGAGAGGCCGAGCCGCTTCGCGGCCTTGACCTTGTTGCCACCAGTCTCCCGCAGCACGGTCTCGATCGTCTCGCGTTCGACGATGCGGAGGTCGGTGGTTGCGGCGCCGGCGGGGCGCTCCGTGGCGCGCAGTGACAGGTGCTGCGCGGCGATGAGGCCGCCCTCGCACAGAATCGCCGCGCGTTCGAGCGTGTTCCGCAGCTCGCGCACGTTGCCGCGCCACTCGTGCTGCAGCAGCGCGTCTTTCGCCTCGCGCGTCAGCCCGGCGGGCGGGCGCCCGAACGACTGTCCGATCTCCTCGAGAAATGCCTCGCTGAGCGGCAGGATGTCCTCCGGGCGTTCGCGGAGCGGCGCCAGGGGGATGTCGAATACCTGGAGCCTGTAATACAGATCCTCGCGAAAATCCCCGCGCTCCATCGCTTTCTTCAGATCGCGATTGGTGGCCGCGATCACGCGGACGTTGGCCTTCTGCGGCCGCGTGCCGCCGAGCCGCTGGAACTCGCGCTCCTGCAGGACCCGCAGAAACTTGGCCTGGGCCGACGGGCTCATCTCGCTGACTTCGTCCAGGAACAGCACGCCGCCGGCCGCCAGCTCGATCTGGCCGGGCTTGGACTGCTGGGCGCCGGTGAAGGCGCCGCGCTCGTATCCGAACAACTCGGATTCGAGGAGCTGCTCGGGCAGCGCCGCGCAGTTGAGCGCGACGAAGGGCCCGCCGGCCCGCGTTGACGCGCGATGGATGAATCGCGCCACGACTTCCTTGCCCGTGCCGGACTCCCCTGTCAGGAGCACAGTCGTGTCGGTCGAGGCGACCTGGGTGGCTTTCCGCAGAACGTCCTTCCACGCCTCGGAGTGCCCGACGACTCGTCCGTAGCCGACCTTCGAGCCGAGCTCGTCGGTGAGCAGCTTGACGCGCGACTCGAGACGCTCGGCGCGGGCACGGGCTTCGGCGACCTGCCCCGCAGCCTGCGCGAGCTGCTCGTGCGACACGGCCAGGGCGACATGGTCGGCAATCCGGCGCGCGACGGGGAAATCGCCGGCGCTGAAAGCCGCACGGCGCTTCGACCAGAAGCTGAGGCCCATCTCCTGATCGCGCACCGAGGCGTGCACGGACAGCCACGAGCGATAACCGGCCGCCACCAGGTGCACCTGAAGCTCCTCGGGCTCGACGATCGGCAGCGGCTCCTGCGTGAGATCGTCGATGACCCTGAACTCGGCATCGCCCGTCGCGGGGCCGGCCCGCTTCACCCGCTTGAACTCCGGGAACTCATCGTTCGACGCGGCTTCCACGACGACATTCTCCCCGTCGTAGAACGCCATCGTCATCCGGTCGTGCGGCAGGATCTTGCTGGTGATCTCCGAGACCCGCGGGAAGACGGTGCGGATGTCGAGCACGCCGGAAATCGCACGCAGCAGCTCGACCGAGCCTTCGACGTTCGCGGCACGCTCGCGCTCGACGGCGGCCAGCCGCGCGGCTTCCGCCAGCCGCTGGTGCGACAGAGCGACGGCGACGTGGTCGGCAAGACGCTGCACGAGCGTCAGGTGAGGAGTCGAGTACGCGTCCGGGCGCCGCGAGAGCAGCGCCAGCACGCCAATCGGAACGCCGTCGATGTTGACAGGCGCGCTGACGCCTGACGCCAGGCCGTGCGCGAACCCCTGGCCGGGGCTGAACAGCCGCGGCTGCGACAGGTCGCGCAGGATGCAGCGATCTTCCCGGCACAGCAGCGCGGGCGCGCCGTCGCCGGTGCTGGCAAACAGCCGAAAGCGCGAACGGTCGTCCGTCACGAGCGCCAGGTTCGCCTCGTCGTGCGGCACGATGCGATCGGCCACGGCGCTGAGGTGCCGGAAGACGTCGCGAACGTCGAGCGCGCGCGCGAGCGTCGGAAGCAGGTCGTGGAAAGCGTCGAGATGTGCCGTTTCAGGCGGAGCAACGTCGAGCATGGTCCTGGTCATGAGCGTCTGCGCTTCCGGGCGGTCTTCGGGTGCACGTTGATCGGCAGCACCGCCGCGATTTCGTTGATGAGATCGGAGTTGACGGAGATGAACCGGTGCTGGCCGGACTCGCGAACGGTGATGACGCCGGCGTCGGCCAGGATCTTCAGGTGATGCGAGATGGTCGGCTGCGACAGGTGAAAGTGGGACTTGACCTGCCCGCACGACAGCTCGCCGGCGCAGGCGATCTCGCGCGCCATCCTCATCCGTTTCTTGTCGGCGAGCGCCTTGAGCGCCCTGATCAGGATCGCCTCGTCCATTTTCAATTCATAAACATATCGAAATGTTTCTAAATAATCAATATGCGCAGGAACACGCACGGGCCGGCGCACAGCCGGGCCTGAAACACGGCCTGTTTGCGCGTCTTTCGGCCTGACAGCGATCGGGCACCGCGTTTGCCGGTGAACCTGCCAGTGGCCACGAGGCCACACAGCCACAGGAGGCAGTCATGAAACGGTGGATCGCGGTTCTTACCTTTGGGTTGTCGGTCGTCGGCGCCGGCGCAGTCAGCGCGCAGGAGACGACGCCCGGTCCGGGCAGGCTCGAAGTCACGCTCGTACCAGGCGGAGGCACGTTCTTCACGAGCAGCGCGAGCGAGCCGGCATTCGGCAGCTACAACCTCGGCGCGGCGCTCACCTACAACGTGAACAGGATCGTCGGCTTCGAGGGCGACGTCGGCGGCTCGCTCGGAATTTCGCAGGATCTCCAGTTCGCCGGACTCACCGGGAATCAGAAGGGCCCCAACCAGGTGATCTACTCGGGCAACGTCGTCATCTCGGCGCCGACCCGCTCCTCGCTCGTGCCCTACGCGGCAGGCGGCATCGGAGGCCTGACGAACCTGCAACAGGAGAACCTCGGCATCACCAGCAATGAGACGTTCCTGACGGGCGATGTCGGCGGCGGCCTCAAGTGGTACGCCGCCAATGGCCGGTGGGGGCTTCGCGGCGACTACCGGTTCTTCGCCGTGAGATCGAACGGCGACGCCACGGGATTCTTCGGCCAGGACACGCGCTACGGACATCGCGTCTACGGCGCTTTCGTCATCAACGCCGTCCGCTGATACGGCAACCGCACCCTCGCGTTCCCGACAGGCGATCAACCGCCTGCGCCGGGACGCGAGGCGTCGATTCACATCTGAGAGGAGCAGGGACATGACGACGCTTACGGGATATTCGGACGCCAGGCCGCCGCTTCGAACTGAAGATGCGGTGCGCCCTCGCGGCCGCGCAGCCGCGATCGCGCTGTGGTGTGTGCAGGCCGCTTCGGCCGCGCTGTTTCTCGTCGCCGGAGTATCAAAGCTGGCCGGGGCGGCGGCGATGGTGCAGACATTCGATGCCATCGGCCTCGGACAGTGGTTCCGCTATCTGACGGGCGGCATCGAGGTCGTGTCGGCGGTGCTGCTGCTCGTGCCGAGGCTGGCATTCTTTGGCGCCATCGTGCTGATCCCGACAATGATCGGCGCGATCATCACCCACGTCTTCGTGGTCGGCGGCAACCCGGTCCCGGCCGCGGTGTTGCTTCTGGCGATCGCTGGAATCGCCTGGGCGCGCAGGCCCCGGTGAGGTCTCAGAGGTCTCAGGGGTCCGAGAGGTCCGAGAGGTCCCAAGGGTCCGAGAGGTCCACGGAGAGTTCGGCGTCAGGTGACGGAACCTCTCGGACCTCTGGGACCTCTTGGACCCTTGGGACCTCTCGGACCTCTTGAATGTCGCAAGGTTCCCGTCTTGCCCGCGTCGCCGACCACTACCACACGCGGCACGCGTTGGCGCGAACCATGGGCGCGTCTGCCCGGCACGCGAACGCCTTCTGGAACTCCGGCATGTTCGAGACGACGCCGTTGACGCGGTAGCGGTTGGCGGCGTGCGGGTTGGTGGCCGCATAGTCCCGTTCCGATTCCGCCGTGGTCGTCTGACACCAGGATTGCGCGTAGCCGAGGAACACGCGCTGATCGGCCGCGAAGCCGTCGAGCGGCGGCGGCGCGGCCGCTCCAGGGCCCGCGAAGTAGGCCATCAGCGCCAGCCGCAGGCCGCCGTTGTCGGCGATGTTCTCGCCGAGCGTGAGCTTGCCGTTGATGCGGGTATCCCCCGCCACAACGAACTGCGAGTACTCGTCGACCATGCAGGCCGCGCGTTCGTCGAAGGCCTTCGCGTCGGCCGGCGTCCACCACTCGCGGACGTTGCCCTTCGCATCGAACCGCTTCCCCGCATCGTCGAAGCCATGCGTCAGCTCGTGGCCGATGAGCGACGCGGCCGCGCCGTAGTTGACCGCGGCGTCGCGCGCCGCGTCGTAGATCGGCGGCTGCAGGATCCCCGCGGGGAAGATGATCGTGTTCAGGTTCGTGATGTAGCCGGAGTTCGCGGTCTGCGGCGTGATGGGCCACGCGGCCGGATCAATGGGCTGCCCGGCCTGGCCGAGATCGCGAGCGTTCTCGGCTGCCCGCACGCGCTGCAGGTTGCCGAAGGCGTCGGCACGCGAGATTCGAAGGGCCGAGACGTCGCGCCATTTGTCCGGGTGGCCGATGAGATCCTGGACAACGGCGAGCTTCTCGAGGGCCGCGCGTTTTGTCGGCTCGCTCATCCAGTCCGCGGCTTCGATGTCACGGCGCAACGCCGCCTTGAGATACCCGATCATGGCCAGCGTGTCGGCCTTCGCCTCGGCGCGGAAGGTCTCTTCGACAAATCCCTGGCCCAGGGCGTCGCCGAGATATTCATCCGTCTGGCTCATGCACAGGCGCCACCGGGGCTGCTGCTCCCGCTGTCCCAGCAGGACGCGGCCGAAGAACTCGAAGTCCGCTTCGCCGAAGGCCTGCGGCAGCATGGTCGCGGCCGAATGCACCAGGTGCCAGCGCAGGTAGTGCTTGATGTCCTCGAGCGGCGTCTCCTTGAGGAGGCGTTCGAACCGCTCCATCACCTTCGGCTGCGAGTTGACGAGCTGATCGAAGGCCGGCGCGCCGCGCGCCGCGATGTACCGCCTCCAGTCGAACGAGGGCGTGGACGCCTGGAGGTCCACCACGCTCATCACGTGAATCAGCGCCTTCGGGTCCCGTGCCGCCGCCGCGTCGAGCCTCGCTTCCGCCAGCGCCGTCTCGATGCGCAGGACTGCCGCGGCGCCCGATTCGGCCTCTGCCGCCGTCGCGCCGGCGAGCGCCAGCATTTTCGCCACGTGCGCGTGATAGGCGTCGCGAAGCTTGACGGATCGGTCGTCGGTCTTGACGTAGTAGTCCCGGTCCGGCAGTCCAAACCCCTGCGGCCGCGTCCACACGATCTGGCGGCTCGCCCGCGCCGGATCGGGCCGCGCCACCATCTGGAAGAACGGGAACGTTGACGAGGCGCTGATGCCGGATGCCGGGTTGGACGCCGCCATCATGTGCAGGCGGGCGATCACTTCCGGCAGCGCCTTCACATCTGTCACCGCCGCAATTCGGGCCAGCTCCGGGCGGAGCGGCGCGAGACCCTTTGCATCGATCGCGGCCGTGTTCGTGCAGGCCGCGTAGTAGTCGCTCGCCTTGCGCAGGCCCCCCGTCGCGCCCGGACGTTCCAGGATGCGCCGCAGGACGAGGTCGTT
The DNA here is from genome assembly GCA_963712905.1 of uncultured Acidobacteriota bacterium. Classification (GTDB taxonomy): domain Bacteria; phylum Acidobacteriota; class Vicinamibacteria; order Vicinamibacterales; family CAVVIG01; genus CAVQJU01. The sequence goes on from CAVQJU010000010.1 coordinate 155,566, forward strand.
GCGATCGCGGATTTCGTTCGTGCGGGCGTAGTTGCGCCGGTCCGCCGGCAGCGGGTGGGCGTCGATCCAGCCGCCGCAGGCGAAGCGATAGAAGTCCTCGCAGGGGTTGGCGGACCGGTCGAGCGAGGCCAGCTCGACGCCGGCAGGCGAAGCGGGCGGTCTCGTCGCCTTCGCCTGCGCCGCGCCGAGAGCGACCGCGAGCGGCGTCGCGACGAAGACGGCGGCGAGCAGGCAGCGGCGCATGGTGGCCCTCCGGCTTCGTGAACGATACGCCATCGTCCGGCGCCCGGCTAACGGAACGTCATGCTGTTGGGAAACGCGCCGAAGTCGGCCGACTGAACACCGTTTCGTGTGGACCCTACGAACAACGCCCGGCCCTCGCCACGTACCACGGTGACCGTTCCGCCGGTCAGCGGGATCTTGCCGGCATGGAACGCCGCGCGGCACATCGCGGAATCGTCGGTGTAGACATCCGTCCCCCACACGGCGCCGCTCTGAGTGGCCTCGGCGCTGCAGCGGCACGTGAATGGCGTGGGCAACTCACGGTTGATGCCCAGCGACCGCGGACACAACTCCGGACCCGCTGGCGGTTTGGGCGCGCCCTTGAACTCGATGGTCACCGGGAACGCGGGAAAGTCGGCGGACTGGACACCGTTGCGAATCGAGCCGACATACAGCGACCGTCCGGTCGTGCGATTGACCGTAATCGGTCCGCCCTGCGACGAGATCACACCGGCATGAAGGGCCGCGCGGCACAGGCCTGAATCGTCGGTGTAGAAGTCGGTTCCCCACACCGCCGATTCCGTCGTCGCCTGCGCGCTGCAGGTGCAGCTGAACGGCATGGGCAATTCGCGATTGATGCTCAGATTGCGCGGGCACGGGTCGGATGTACGACCGCCACTGACGGCGATGTCCGGGCCGGCCAGGACGCTGGCGGGCTCGGACGGAGCGCCAGGCGGAACACCGCCCCCCGGCGTACCGGTCGCGGCCGGCGAAGACGCGCCGCCGCCTGTCACGGCCGGTGGAGTCGTGAACATGTTACGCGCGAGCAGCATGGACAGTACGAGGACCGCGATGCCGAGACCGATCATCACGGGCCGCTGAAAATCCCGGCGCTGCGCGATTGGTCCGGGAAGCGGCTCGGCAGGCCGATCCGGCCCGCGCGACGCGTACAGCGCCGCCGCGGACCGTATCGAATCAGCCAGCCGCTCGAGATACTGCTCGATCGGCGGCTGCCATGCGTCGATCCACTCGGCCGACGAGATGAACAGCTCGAGCGACTTGGACGGCACGACCTCGCGCACGCGCACGGGAAAAATCGGCTTGCCCTTGCTGACGGCCCGCTCGACCTCGCGCTTGACGAACTCCGACGAGTTCGCATGCTCGGAGAGCACCAGCACCATGACGCCGCTGGTTTCGATGCCGTCGATGATCTCGGAGCCGTAGTCCGCGCCCAGGCGCACATCGCGCGGCGCAATCCAGCACGAGACGCCCGTCCGCTCGAGGTAATCGCTGATCGTCCTCGCGACAGACTCGTCTTCGGAGGCGTAAGAAATGAATGCGGTTTTCGCCACTGATGTCAGTGGCCAAAGTGTAGCTCAGGCGCGCGCCGATTTCGCCGCGGCTTGCAGAGACTTGGGAAGGAACTGATCGATCTCCTCGTCGCTCAGCGACTGCTCGTCCGCGGTGCGAATGGCCTGCCCCGCGGTCTGATACGCCTGCCGCTCGACTGGCGGCGCGTCCTCGTACACCTTGCGCAAGTCCGTGATCAGGTCGTCCCGCTTCCGCCGCACGGCCTCCATGCCGATGGCGCCGTCCGACAGGTCGGACATCAGCGCGCGGTACCGCTCGCGGATGTCCCAGAGCCGGGTCGCGCACGCGGCGTGCGCCTGGGCGCTCCTGTTGAGGTCGAGGGTCAAATGGCAGAGCAGTACCAGCAACGCGAGGACGGCGAAAACGGCAGCGACGATCTGAAGGGCATAACCTCGACCGTACACGCTGGCCATAACGGAGACGACGACGCCGGTAATCAGCGCTACCTCAGCAATGCGCAACGCGCGATCCCACCACAAACGCGACTGGGCCAGTTCCGAGTGCAGGCGGTGACGATGGACGATGTGGCCGAAGGTCATGCGGAGATGGTCGAACAGAGTGAGTTCGAACATGTGGGGGTACCCTCCTCATCAACATCGATGCCAGCTGGCGAGCGCGATTTGTGGCCGGAATTCTGGCTGTAGTCAGGCGGCGGGTGTAAGAACTACGGCTAACTCCTGGTCCTTAGTACTCACCCTGCGCTAGCGCGCGGCAGGAGCGCCTTCGAGCACGCTTTTGATGGTGCCAAGCGTCTGCTCGGCGCTCTTCTTTGCCTGGTCTCTCGCGACCTTGCGTTTGAGGCCGCCGAAGCCGCCCTTGAGCAGGTCGCCGCGCGAGCGGTTGGCATAGATCAGGTACGTCCCGTCCGGCGCGTCGATGACGGTCGCGACGGCAAAGGACCCGTCGTAGTAGTGGCTCGCGTACAGCTGCTTCTGCGCAACGAGGGTACGGTCGGGGCGGGCGGGATCCTGGTAGATGACGCCGTGCACGACGCTCGTGACCGGCGCAAGGCCCGTGTAGTCCTCCTGGACCCAGTAGAGGACGTCCTTCGCCCCCGCGAGCGTCTTGCGCGGATACTGCTCGAGGTACTCCTTCAGCGCCGGGCTGTACTGCTGGAGGTACGGCGAGCTCGCCATGATCGCCCGCCACTGCTGCATCGCGCTGACGGGCTCCGCGCGATCGTTGTACGTCACGAGCGCCGCGTCGCCGTTCTTCGCGTATGCGCTGACGTAATCGACGATGGACTGGCGCGCGCGGGCGGTGACCTGCGCGGCCGCGTCGGGCGCGTTCCAGTCGATCGACGACCGGATGGCGTTGAGCCCGGTTGCGCCGATCCGGATGTTGCAGTCGCGCGGCTTGCAGGATTTGATCTGGGCGATGTCGTCCGGGTCGAGCGTCAGATCCTTCACGTCAGCCAGCACCGGCGGCGAGCTGAACCGGCCGAACGCCCTGGTGACCTTGCCGTCCACGTACGCGATCATCTGGCCGTAGTAGGACAGGGTCTGCTGGCGGGTCGAGCGGATCTTCACAGCCGCGACGGTGACGATTTCGCTGTCGCTTCCGCCGGGCATCACGCGCGCGATCACGGTCCCGGTCTCCAGCGAGGCGGTCTCGGCGGCAGAAAACTTGGCGACCTGCAGGAGGTACTGCTCGACGTCGGAGGGCGTCGCTGCGGCCGTCACCGCGAGCGTGGAAACGGCGGCGACGGCGATCAGTGATCGGTGGACAGTGATCAGCGAACGGTGCACAGTGATCGGTAGGAGCCGCTGATCACCGATCACTGTGCACCGACCACTGATCCCTGATCACTGCTCACTACTGACAGGCGTCCGTGATGCAGATCGACTCGAGCGTCCGGCCGACGGGCGGCGCCGGCAGGCCGGCGGCGGTCATCAGCTTGCGCAGCAGCAGACCGGTCTCGGGGTGCGGGATGGCGGACTGGACGCCGACGCGGACGAGGCCGTCGGCGTAGTCCACGGGCAGCCAGGTATGCGTCGCGAGCTCCCTGCTGCCGCGGTTGTCGGTGTTGCCGTAGTCCCGGATGTCCATCCGCGCACCGCGGTCGACGAGCAGCTGGACGACCTCGGTCGCGCCCTTGTGCGCGGCGCCGTGCAGGGCGACGCGGCCGGTGTCGGCCTGCTGGTTCGGGTCGAGGCCGAGGTCGAGCAGCATGCGCACCGCTTCGAGCGTGTCCTTCGGCGACCACTCATAGGTGATGCCCTCGACCCAGCCGATGCCGGCGGCGACGTGCAGCGCCGTGACGCTCAGCGTCGTGGCAATCTTCGGATCGGCGCCGCGCGCGAGCAGCAGCTTCATCACCGCGAGATCGCCGGACTGGCTGGCGCGCAGAAACGCCGTCGCGCCGTTCTCGTCCAGCCACTGGTTGGTGAAGACCGTCCGCGTTTCGGTGCTGTCCTTCAGCCGCGCGTTCACGTTGGCGCCCTTGTCCAGCAGGAGCTTGATGAACTCCAGGTGGTCCATGTCGCCCTTGCGGACCGGGTAGTCGCCGGATTCGATGTTGCGGTTGTCGGTGGCGAGATAGAGCGGCACCCAGCCGCCCTTGTTCGCGAGATTCGGGTTGGCGCCGTGGTCGAGCAGGTAGGCGCCGAGCTTGTAGTAGCGGTTCTGCGTGGCGACGAGCAGCGGGCTCCAGCCGTAGCCGGTCGTGCCGTTGATGTCGGCGCCGGCGGCCAGCAGGACCTTCACGGACTCGAGATCGTTGGCGCGCGTGGCGAACACGAGGGGGGTCAGCAAGCGCCGCCGTCTTTCGGCGCCGGTCCGCGCCCGCCGAACGCCTGGACCGCCGCGTCGTCGTTCTGATCGACGCCGGCTGCGCCCGGCGCGTCGGGCCCGGCGCCTCGTGCGCCTCCGCGCCCCGTCGTGCTGCGCGGGCTGCCGTTGAGCCCGCCGAGCTGGCCGAGCCCCGGGATGGGCTGCCCGGCGGCGACCGCCGCGCCGAGCGCCGCCACGGCCCGCCGGGGATCGCCCGACTTTCCGAGCGCGGGCCCGCGTCCGCGTTCGGCCGGGCCTGATTTGGCGTTGATGTCCGCGCCGCGGTCGATCAGCAGCTTGATGGCGGCCGCGTGGCCCTCGTCGGCGGCCCACATGATCGGCGTCGTGCCGCGGAGCGTGTCCTTCGCGTTGACGTCGGCGCCGCGGTCGATGAGCACTTTCATCGCCTCGACCTTGCCGGTGCGCGACGCCACCATCAGCGGCGTCCGGCCGAGCGGCAGGATCTCGTTCGGATCGGCCCCGGCCTCGACGAGCGCCGAGACGATGTCCGCGTCGCCGCCGATGCTCGCGAGCCACAGCGGCGTCGCGCCCTCGCGGTTGGCGGCCTTCACGTTCGCCCCCGCGCGCACCAGCACCCGGACCATTTCCTTGTCGCCGCGGTACACCGCCCAGTGCAGTGCCGTGGCGCCGTCGCCCTGCGGCGCGTTGACGTCGGCTTTCCGCGCCAGCAGGGCACGGACCGCGACGTTGTCTCCACGCATCGCCGCGTCCGCGATGTCTGACGGCCCGGCGCTTACACCGGCGGACATCGTCAGCAGCAGAACCACCAGCGCCGCCCCACTGCCTTGAACGATGCGTCTCAGATCCATAGTCCTCGTTCCCTTGTCACGACGTTGAACGCGGAGATCGCAGAGATCGCAGAGTTTTCTACCTGAAGAATCTCAGCGATCTCTGCGTGCTCTGCGTTGTACGTCGTCGTCGTTCGTCGTCGTTACAGTTCGACCAGCCGGCCCGTACTGTCACCGATGCTGTCCTGATGGATGCCGTACTTGTCCAGCAGGCTGAGCAACAGGTTCCCCGTGGGGACCTGCTTGGTCGGGTACGCCAGGTGGCGGTTGCCCTGGATCTTGCCGTTCAGGCCGCCGACGAGCACGTGCGGGACGTCGTAGTGCACGTGCTGGTTGGAGTTGCCCATGTTGCTGCCGTAGAGCACCAGCGACTGGTCGAGCAGCGTCCCGTTGCCGTCCTGCGTCGTCGCGAGCTTCTGTATCAGGTGCCCGAGCATCTTGACGTGGTACTGGTTGATCTTCGACAGCAGGGCGATCTGGCGCGGGTCCTCGCCGTGGTGCGAAACGCCGTGGAAGCCGGAGGTGGGCGCCTCGCTCTCCGGGTACGTGCGGCCGGTCAGGTCGCGCGCGAAGAGCAGCGTGCCGACGCGCGTGATGTCGGCCTGGAACGACAGGGCGAGCAGGTCGAACTGCAGCTTGATGTGCTCGTCGAACGTCTGCGGGACGCCGACGGGCACGGTCATGTCGGACGGGGCGACCGTGGACGCCTTCATCGCGATCTGCAGCCGGCGCTCGATCTCGCGCACGTTCTCGGAATAGTCGTCCAGGCGCGCCTTGTCGGCCGCGCCCACCTCGCCGCGCAGGCGGGCGACGCTGCCTGACAGCGAGTCGAGGATGCTGCTGTCGCGCTTCCGCCGCGCGGCCCGCTGCTCCACCGTGCTCCCGTCGCCGAACATCCGCTCGAACACCACCTGCGGGTTCAGCTCCATCGGCAGCGGCGAGGACGGCGCCGACCACGAGATCGTGTTGGTGTAGGTGCAGCTGTAGCCTTCACCGCAGTTGCTCGAGTTCGCGCCGGGATCCTCGACGGCGAGCTGCAGCGACGGCAGCAGGTTCTCGCCGCCGATCTCCTTCGCGATGATCTGATCGATCGTCGTGCCGACGTACACGTCCGCGCCGGCGGTCTTCCGCGGCTTGTTCGCGCACAGGAACGCGGCGGCCACCCAGTGGTCCGCGCCCGTCGCGCCCGGGGGCGGCTCGGCCGACCGGGAGTGCAGCCCGCTCAGGATCGTCACGTGCTTCCGGTACGGCTCGAGCGGCTTGAAGTTGAACGGGAACTCGAAGTCCGTGCCCACCTTGTCGGGCACCCAGTAGCCCGGCGCCATCCCGTGCGGCACGAACAGCCCCACGAACCTCGGCTTCGGAGCCGCCGCCGTCTGCGCCAGCGCCGTCGCCGCCGGAATCATCGCGTCGAGCAGCGGGAGGGCCAGCGCCACCCCCGCGCCCCGCAGAACCGTCCGCCGTGAAATCTTCTTCTTGGTTATGAACATGTTTCTCTCAAACCGAATCAGGAAGATCCTGAACCACAAAGCCCACGAAGATCACGAAGGATCAGCTTTGTGTTCTTGGTGATCTTGGTGGTTCATTTTGTTGCCGCAGTCGCACTTTCCTTCTGGTTCATCTGAAACGGATCGCTCTTGACGATCCCCAGCACAATCGACGAAATCCGATACTGCGACGGCGCCGAGTCGCGCACGATCGACCGCACGATCGGCATGTCGCCGTCCTCGACGCCGCGGCCGAGGGCGTAGGTCAGCAGCTTCTCGGTGACGACGCGCACGAACTGGTCGGAATAGCGTACGGTCGCGCTCCGCAGGCTGGCGACGCCGTCGAGCTTCGTGCCGTCCACGAGCACGCCGCTCGCGTCGATGGGCGTGCCCTCGTCCTGCGTCCGCCACGCACCGACGGCGTCGAAGTTCTCCAGCGCGATGCCCATCGGCTCGAAGATCTTGTGGCACGACGCGCACACGGCGTTCGCACGGTGCGCCTCGAGCGTCTCGCGGATGGTCGGCGCCTTCGCGTTGCCGGTCGAATCGACCGCCCGCTCCTTGAGCGCCGGCACGTTCGGCGGCGGATCGGGCGGGCTGACGCCGAGGAATGTCTGCAGGAACCACTTCCCTCGCGCCACGGGCGAAGTCCGCGCGGCATTCGACGTGACGGTCAGCAGCGCGCCCTTCCCCAGCAGGCCGCGCCGCATGTCGAGCTCGGGCGGCAGCGTGACGCGGCGGAACTGCTCGCCGTACACGTTCGGAATCCCGTAGTGCTTCGCGAGCCGCTCGTTGACGAACGTGTAGTCGGCCGTCAGCAGATCGAGCGCGCTCTTGTCCTCGTGGACGACCGCGTCGAAGAAGAGCTCGGTTTCGCGCTGGAAGGCGTTCCGCAGGTTGTCGTCGAAGTCCGGAAAGAGATTGACGACGGGCTCGGCCGTCTTGAGGGAGCGGACGCTGAGCCACTGGCCGGTGAAGTTCGAGATGAGCGCCGCGGACTTCTTGTCGGCCAGCATGCGCCGGACCTGCTTCTCGAGCACCTCGGGCCGCGACAGCCGGCCCTGCGCGGCCAGGTCGATCAGCTCATCGTCCGGGATGCTGCTCCACAGGAAGAACGACAGGCGCGAGGCGAGGCCGAGGTCCGTCACGCGGTAACGCGCGCCGGCCGCAAGACCCGCCGGTTCCTTTTCGCCGCGATAGATGAACTCGGGGTCCGCCAGCACGCGCTGCAGCGCCGCCTCGATCCCGTCGTCGAAGCTCCCGCCCTCGCTGCGCGTCTCCTGATAGAACTGCATCAGGGCCTTCGCGTCGGCGGCGGTGGCGGGCCGGCGGAATGCATGCTTGGCGAGGCGCATGACGATCGTGCGCGCGCATGCGTCTTCTTCCGCGCGGGCAGCCGGACGGCACGCGAAGATCTTCTGGCGGCTCGCCGTGTCGTTCGCCCCCTTGGCGTCGTACGGCCCTTCGATCCACACCTGGCCGACGTGCGGGTAGAAGAGGAACCCGGGGATCGAGCCCGGCGTGTTCATCGTCCGCTGGAACGGCCGGTTCAGCTCCGTCGCGGGCAGGTCGTTGGTCGCGAGGAACGTGACACCGACGGTGTGCAGGCCGGCCTTCACCGGGATCCGCGGCGTCGACTTCCCGTTGCCTGTCGTGTTCGCGATCTCCTTGTCCCAGTCGAACAGCTTCACGCGCTCGCCGTCGATGGTGACCTCGAGCTGCTCGCCCTTGACGCCTCCGAGCACGGCCTGGAAGTAGCCGGTGACGCCCTTGACCTTGAACGTGTACTCGCCGTCCGCCGGGAATTGATACTTGATCAGCATGCCGCCGCGCGTGCCGAACGGCAGGCCCTCGACGTGGTGGTTCTGCGCGGTGTCGGGCGGCACGTCGAACACGGCCTGCGACGGCGCCGAGACGTCGCCGATCGCGAGGCGGCTGATCTTCCCGGCCGCGGACAGGTACGCCTCCATCAGCGCCGGCGACATCGTCAGCGCTCCGGCGATGTTGTCGAAGCCGCGCGTGGAGTCGTCCGGCGGCAGGAACTTCGTCGCGTCCACTTCGAGCGCCAGCAGATCGCGGATCGCGTTGGCGTACTCGGTGCGATTCAACCGATGGAGCCCGGGCGGCGGCAGGTGACTCGTGGCGCCGCGATCGAGCTCGCCCTCCATGAAGCGAATCAGCGCGTCGAGCGTGGCCGGGTCCGGGCGCCGCACGCCGGTCGGCGGCATCATCCCGGCGCGCAGCTTGCGGACGACTTTTTCGCCGATATCGACGTGATCTTTCAGGGTCGCGAGGTCCAGCTGGTCGAGCAGGAGATTGGCCGTCTTCGCCCGCGCGTTGTGGCAGGTGACGCAGTACTGATCGATCAGAGCGCGCTGCCTGGCGGCGTCCGGGGCAGGGGCTGGAGGCGGCGCCTGGCCTGAAACCACGGTGACTGACACCCCGACCCATGCTGCGACGAGCAGTTTGTTCACGGGGTCAATTTTAGCGGCCCCGCGGCCGCAAGAGAAGAGGAACCCATAACGGTTTCCTGTTGATTTCCACAGGGGGCGGGCGTAAAACCCTCAGGATCAACGGCGGAACCCACAACTCAGCGTCAGGAGGCCACAATGCGCAGTGTGCTTCGGGTCCTCTTCGCGGTCGTCTCCCTCGTTCTCCTCCCGGCACCCCTCTGGGCCCAGGCAGCCATCACCGGCGTCGTCAAGGACGCGTCCGGCGCCGTCCTTCCCGGCGTCACCGTCGAAGCGGCCAGCCCCGTCACTCATCGAAAAAGTGCGCACGGTCGTCAGCGACAACACAGGTCAATATCGAATCGTCGATCTGCGGACCGGCACCTACACCGTGACGTTCTCGCTGACCGGCTTCAGCACGGTGAAGCGCGAGGGCATCGAGCTGAGCGGCACGTTCGTCGCGACGGTCAACGCCGATCTGAAGGTCGGCTCCCTTGCAGGAAACGATCACGGTGACCGGCGAGACGCCGATCGTCGACGTCCAGAGCGCGAAGGTGCAGAACATCGATCAACAAGGACATCATCGCGGCCATTCCGACGTCGAGGAACGCCACCGGCATCCATGGCGATGATTCCGGGAATGGCGACCACCGGCGATTCCGGCGGCATCACCGGTGGAACCGGCGGGCGGCGCCTCGAGCATGCACGGCGGCCGTCCGTCCGACTCGCGAACCCTGTCTGACGGCCTCAACATGGGCTGGGCCGGCGCGAACTCGAACGCGGCGGTGGTGAACGTCGCCGGCTCGCAGGAAATCGTGACGAGCACGTCGGGCGGCCTGGGCGAGGCGGAAACCGCGCGGCGTCGTCCTCAACGTCGTCCCGCGCGACGGCGGCAATACGTTCAGCGGCACTGTTCGAGTTCTCCGGCGCCAACGGCAGCATGCAGAGCAGCAACTACACCGACGCGTTGAAGGCCGCCGGCCTCCGGTCGCCGTCGGAACTGATCAAGGTCTGGGAGATCAACCCGATGGGCGGCGGCCGAATCGTCCGCGACAAGCTGTGGTTCTACCTGACCTACCGCGAGTCGTATGCCGAGAACACCATCCCCGGCATGTTCTTCAACAGGAACGGCGGCGATCCCGACGAAATGGCTCGTCGATTTCGACACCAGCCGGCCGGCGTTCAACGACACCGCGTGAGGAACTACATCGGACGCGTCACGTGGCAGGTCTCGCCGCGCAACAAGATCAGCTTCCAGGACTCCGAGCAGTACAGCTCGGCCAACAGAACGGGCGGCGGATCCGGCGCACGCGGACGCACACGGAAGCGCAGGGATTGAACCTCTACACCCCCGGGCACACCCGGACGCTCACGTGGACCTCGCCCGTCACCAACAAGATGCTGCTCGAGGCCGGCTGGGGCAGCTACCTGGCGAACTACGCCAACGACGCGCCGCGCATCGACGGCCTGCACAATCCGGCGTTGATTTCGGTCCTCGAACAGACCGGCGTCGCGATCGGCCGCCGTCCCAGGTTCCGTGTTCAACGGCGGCATGCCGAACCTGACCTACCGGTTCGACAACCCGCTCGGCGGAGGATTCCAGCATCATCAGATCGGCACGCTGGCCAACCTCAAGGCGTCGATCTCGTACATCACCGGCGCGCACAACATGAAGGTCGGCTACATGGGCGGCTTCAGCAACCCGAGCCAGGCCTACTACAACTTCACGCCGTTCGTGCAGTATCGGTTCAGCGGCGGCGTGCCCAATCAGCTGACGCAGACGGCGCAGTTCGGCGGCACCGGCGCCGTCGGCCGTCGAATTCGTCCGCAACCTCGTGCCGACCTCTTTCTACGCGCAGGATCAGTGGACCAGGAACCGGCTGACGCTTCAGGGCGGCGTGCGCTACGACCACATCCTCAGCAGCTATCCCGACTCCTGTATGGGCGGACCCGACTATCCGCTGATGCCGAAGCAGATCTGCTATCCGGCCCGCTCGACCGAAGGCGTGCACTGGACCGACGTGACGCCACGGATCGGCGCCGCGTACGACCTGTTCGGCAACGGGAAGACGGCCGTGAAGTTGAACGTCGGGAAATACATGCAGGCGCTGACGGCCAGCAACAGCGACATGGATCTCAATCCGCTGATCCGCCTGAACCTCCAGACGACGCGGACGTGGAACGACCGCGGCGGATTGGGGATCAACGGCGACTACGTCCCGCAGTGCGACCTGTTGAACCCGGCGGCCAACGGCGAATGCGGCGCGATGGACAACCAGAACTTCGGCAAGGAGTTCTTCACGCGCACGTTCGATCCGGCGTTCATCGACGGCTACGGGATGCGCCCGTACAACTGGGAGATGGGCGTCTCGGTGCAGCAGGAAGTGGCGCCGCGCGTCGGCGTCACGGTCGGCTACTACCGCCGCTGGTTCGGCAACTTCTACACGCTGGACAACACGCTGACCGCGGCGTCCGACTACACGCAGTTCAGCGTGCCGATCCCGCTCGATCCGCGGCTGCCGGGCGGCGGCGGCGGCGTGGTCAGCCGGCGTCTACAACCTCAATCCCAACAAGGTTGGACAGGTCCAGGATCTCGCGCTGCTCGACAGCAAGCGTCGGCGCCGAGCCGATCGAAAACTGGCAGGGCGTGGACGTCGGCGTCAACGCGCGGCTCCGGAACGGGCTGACCGTCCAGGCAGGCACGAGCACGGGACGCACGCTTCAGGACAACTGCGCGCTTCGGTCGGTCGCTGCCGGAGACCTATCCCTGGTCCACCATCACCGTCACGCAATCCCTGCGCGGCGACTCGGTCGGCGGGACTGACCAGGCCGTATTGCCGGATCGTCGAGCCGTTCATGACCTCGTTCCGGGGCCTGGCGACGTATCTCGTGCCGAAGGTGGATGTCCAGGTGAGCGGCGACGTGGCGGAGCGACCCGGGCACCGAAATTCAGGCGAACATGGTGGTGACCAGTGCCATCGCGAACAGCGGGCCGCAGCCGCTCGGCCGCAATCTCTCGTCGGGGAACATCACGGTCAACCTGATCCCGCAGGGCACGTTGTATTCGGATCGTCGCAACAACATCGATTTCCGTGCGGCGAAGGTCCTCCGCTTCGGGCGGACGCGCACGCAGGTGGGGATCGACATCTACAACATCCTGAACAGCGACACCGTCACGGCCTACAACACGGCGTACGTGGCGCCGACGGCGACGAGCCGCGAGCAACTGGCTGACGCCGATCGGCCATCGCGACCGCGCGATACGTGAAGTTCAACTTGCAGATCGATTTCTAGGACGGAAAGGCCACGACGTCGAAAGGCAACCACGAGGGCACGAAGATCACGAAGATCCGGAAATTCTTCGTGTCCTTCGTGTCTTCGTGGTTTAACGTAGTCGACATGCGATTTCCACCCGGCGTCGTTATGCTTGTCATGTGTCTGCACGCCGTTGTGCGGGCGCAGGCGCCGGCAACACCCCCTGCCCCTCCGGAGCCGCGGCCGAGCGCTCCGCTCTACCAGGCGAAAGGCGAGCAGTACCCGCATCTACAACTTCCCCGCCACGGGCGAGTCGATTCCGTATCGATTGTTCGTGCCGTCGCGCTGGACGCCCAATACCAGGCTCCCGATGCTCGTCACGCTCCGCGCGGGCAACACGGTGGACGGACCGTACCGGGCGCAAAACGATCTCGTCCGCGTCGCCGAGCAGCGCGGCTACATCGTCGTCACGCCGATGGGGTATCGCGGGCTGAGCCAGCCGTATTACGGCAGCCCATACAAGATCGCCCGTCCCACCGCCGCCGCGCCCGCGGCCGGATGGACGGCGCCGGAAAACGAACGGGCCGAACAGGACGTCCTCTACGTCATGGATCTCGTCGCGAAGGAATACAACGTGGACCCGGCGCGCGTGTACCTGCACGGGCAGAACCCGTCGGGGTCGGGCGCGCTGTACCTCGCGTCGAAATACACCGACCGCTTCGCCGCGGTCGTCGTCTCCTCGGCGCCGATCGTGTACGACGCCTACCCGTTCGATCGCCTCAAGGGCAAGCTCGCGCTGATGGTCATCCACGGCGATCAGGACACCGTCAATCCGATTGAAGCATCACAGAAGATGGCCGAGGCCGCGAAAGGCGCGGGCGTGGACACGGTCTACGCAACGGTTCCCGGCGGCACCCACCTCGAGGCCTATCTCACCTTCGCCTCTCAGATCTTCGATTTTCTCGACCAACACCGGAAACGGTGAAAGGAACTCCGTGATGCGAGCGACGTCGTGGTTGCTGGTCCTCGTCGTGTGCCTTGGCGCGGTTCCTCTGTCTGCCCAGTCGCCGGCATCCGGCGCTGTCGTCAGCTCATCCGACGAGCTGTGGACGAAGATCAAGAGCGGCGACACCGTCTACGTGCTCGACTCGAGCGCCAGGGAGACCGCAGGGAACTTCGCGAAGGTATCGGCATCGTCACTGGAGTTGCTGGTCGACGGCCAGATTCGCGAGATCCCGCTGGGCGACGTCCGCCTGATCGAGCGGCGTGGGGATCGTTTGTGGAACGGCGCGCTGATAGGGGCGGCGGTTGGCGGCGGGTTTGCCGCGCTGGGATGCGGAAACGAATGCACGACCGGGGAGCGGGTTGCAGCCGTCGTAACCTTCACCGTCGTCGGGGGGGCTGTCGCCATGGGAATCGACGCGCTCATCCACGGACGGACGGTCGTATATCGAGGGACTTCGCAGAAGACCGTGCGATTCATGCCGGTGTTATCCCGGCATCAGCTCAGCGCCGCGCTGTCCGTCGGATTCTGACGAACAGGATCTCTCGAACCCCTCGAACGTACCCTCGTTCCGCGTAACATACGCGCATGGACGTTTGCCTGCTGCCAAATTCACGGCGGCCCGGGGTGGGCCTCAAACCGAAGCGCGAGGGAACGCGGCCCCTGCTGCCGCAGCACGCAAGGCACTGCCCGGTCCTCGAGGCCGGCAGCGCGATGGGCTTCATGGTCTACGCGCCGCTCGAGCCCAAGGAATCGCTCTACCTGGAATACGAAGGCGACGGGCGCTACAAGTTCGTTTACTACCTGCAGACGCAGGACGGGCACCGCGCACCGATCTTCCAGGTCACGATGAGCCTGCCGGTTGGCGGCGTCGGAATGGTCAAGGAAGACGTGACGTTTGTCGGCGCCCCGATGCTCTCCCGCGAGGCCGCGCTAGCCGTGTGCCGCGTCTTCCTCGTGCCCGAGGACATGGGCACGCCGCCCGGCGCGATCGCGCTGCGCGGGGCCACGAACTTCAAGACGCCGGAAGGCTGGGACACGGTCTACACGCCGATCTTCAACATGATCGAGCGGCCCGTCGCGCCGATGCTCGTCGTCCGCGTCGAAACCGACTGGTACGCGCACGAAACGGAATTCCGCTACGTGCTGCAGGCGGGCGAGGGGATGAGCGTGGATCACAGCATCCCGATCGGCCAGGTGATGTTCGTGCCGCGCGAGGATGTCAACCTGCGCGCCGGCACCGAGGCGGAGTTCAAGGCGTTCGAAGAATCGAAGCAGGAGTTCGGCCGTCACAAGGCCGCCGCCACCCAGACGACCTCGTACGGCCTCGCCTATAGCCCGCATTACCTGCGGCGGAGCCGTGAAGAGGCGGAAGGTCACACGCGGTAAGACCGGAGACGGACGTGCTGACCCGGCCGCGCTTTTACGACGCGCTCGCTCTCGGCCTCTTCATTCACGTCGCGACGCTGCTGATGCCGGGCCACGACGACGTGATCGCCTGGAAGATCTGGAGCTTCGCGGCGTCGCGTGACGTGACCGCGATGTACGGCGTGGGCGGCTCGCCGCCCACGCGCGGCCTCGTCTCGTGGGACGGCCGCGAGACGTCGGTGAATTACCCGCCCGTCTTCCTCTACGAATACGCGGCCGTCGGACGCCTTTACCGCGCGGTGTATCCGGCGTATCCCGACTCGGCGGCCCTGCTCGTCGCCGTCAAGCTCCCGGTGCTCGCCGCGAGCATCGGCCTGACGGCCCTGCTGTTCTTCGTCGTGCGGCGCATCTCGGGGCGCGACGAGCCGGCGCGATGGGCCGCGCTCGCGTACTGGCTGAATCCCGTCTCGATCGTCGGCGGCGAGATGCTCGGGTACGTGGACCCGCTGTTCTACCTGCCGGCGATCGCCGGCCTGGCGCTGGCGTATTTCAGGCGTCCATGGTGGGCCGGCGCGTGCGTGGCCATCGCCGTCTGCACGAAGCCCCAGGCCATCCTCATCGGGCCTGCGTTTGCGCTGACGCTGTGGCAGACCGGCGGGCTGGCGGCCATTGCGAGCGCGAGCGTGGCATTCGGCGGGGCGCTCGGCCTGGCAATCCTGCCTTTCTACGTGCGTGGCGCACTCCCGAACATGTGGCTGGCCTTCGGCTCGTTCGACGCGCGACGGGACACGCTGTCGGCGCTCGCGGCCAACGCCGGGTGGATCGTGAACTGGTGGCTCCGGGCACGGGAAGGCCTCCCGGAATGGGGCTTTCCGGGCGCGTTCCTCCGGAAGGTGGACAACCCGTTGAGCATCACGCGATTCAGGGAGCTCGGCTACTTCGATCCGCGTCCGCTCTCGAGGGTGGCTGTCGTCACCGTCACCGCCTGGGCCGCATGGGCGGCGCGGCTGTCGCAGGATCTCCCGATGATGGCTGCGTTCGGCGCCTTCACGGTTCACGCGTTCTTCGTGCTGAGCCCGAACGTGCACGAGAACCATCAACTGTTCGAGGCGCCCCTGCTCGTCCTGGCCGCGGCCCTGCGTCCACGGTTCCGTCCGCTGCTCGCAGCGGTGAGCGTCATCGTCACGCTCAACATCAACTACGTCTACGGTGCGGGACTGGGGATGGGCTGGGGAGTGCCGAGGATGATCACCGGCATCGACCTGAGCGTGCTCCTGGCCTTCGTCAACGTCGGCGTGCTGGTGTGGTTTGCGCGCCGGCTGTGGACTGAATCAGCTGTAACGCTTCCGGGTCTCCCGGACTGACTTCGCGACGAGGTCGCGAAGAACCTTGCGGTCGATGTCATCGAGCGTCCTGATGTACAGGCAGCCCCCTCCGGTCTTGTATTTCCCGAGCTTCGACATCAGCCGCTTATCCCGAAGCACGGCTCCTACGTAAAGCACGAGGCTCGGCTTGCGGGGCGAGAATCCGGTCAGCAGCATGTCGCCTTCGCGGCCGCTGTCGTAGACGTAGTGATACTTGCCGAACCCGACGATGCTCGGGCCCCACATCTTCGGGGGCGCGCGGGTGATCTTCCGCATCATCGCGATGAGCTCGGCGCAGTCCTTCCGCTGCTGCTCCGTAGCGACCCGCTTGATGAACGCCGAGGGAGTGACGCCGGTCGGTTTAGTCTTGATGTCAGCCATAAATAACGAAGCCACAGGAAGCACATCTCTGTGCCCCTGTGGCTCCGGACTTCCCAGTTCTAAGTTCTAAGTTCTAACTTCTAAGTTCCTACAGGTCCAGCTTGCCCGTGCTCGGACCGACGCTCTCGACGTTCGCTCCGGCGATATGGGCCATCGCCATCAGCAGGTTGGCCGTCGGCTCTTTATCCTTCGCGACGACGTGGCGGTTGCCCTTCAGGCGTCCGTGCGCACCGCCGACGATGACGGCCGGCGGGTTGGCGCGGTCGTGCTCGTTGCCGTTGCTCATGCCGCTGCCCCAGTAGAGCATCGAGTGGTCGAGCAGCGTGCCGTCGCCGTCCTTGGTGCTCTTCAGCTTCTCCAGGAACTCGGCAAACTTGACGATCTGATAGGTGCCGATCTTCGCGTACTTGGCGAGCTTCTCGGCGTCGTTCCCGTGGTGCGAGATGCTGTGGTGCGTCTCCGGGATGCCGATGTGCGCGTAGCCGCGGTCGCTGGCCTCGTGGCCGACCATGAACGTGAACACGCGGCTGATGTCGCCCTGGAAGGCCAGGTGCATCAGGTTATACGTGACCGCCATGTGGTCGTCGAACGCTTCGGGCATGCCGATGGGCGCTTCGGCGCTGGTGCCGACGGCGCCGAGCCGGGTTTCCATGCGGTCGAGCTGCTGTTCGACGTCGCGGATGTTGCTGAGGTACTCGTCGAGGATCGCGCGGTCGGGCGCCCCGAGCGAGTGGCGGAGCTTGCCGGTTTCCTCGAGCACCGAGTCGAGCAGCGACTGGCGCTCCTTGAGGCGCGCGGTGCGCTGTTCGGTCGAGCCGGTCTCGCCGAACATGCGCTCGAAGGTCACGCGCGGGTTGATGGAGACGGGCAGCGGGCTCGTGTCGTCACGCCACGAGAGCGTGTTGAAGAAGGTGCAGGGGAAGCCGTCGCACGCGCCCACCGCGGTGCCCATGTCCTCCGTGCCGAGCTCGATCGAGCGGAGCGGCGTATCGCCGGCGACCACGTCGGCGATGTACTGATCCACGGTCTTCTTCGACTGGATCTTGCCGAACGCGTCGCTCGTGCCCTCGCGCTGCGCCACCGGGCCCATGCCGTTCAGGAACGCGGAGCTGGCGCCCAGGTGGACCGAGGCGCCCCACGGGGCGCGCATCTTGCTCACCGTGACGAGCGAATCGCGGAAAGGCTCGAGCGGCTGCATGACCGGCTTGAACGCGAAGTCCTTCCCGACCTCGGTCGGATGCCATGTATCCGGGAACACGCCGTTCGGCATGTAGATGGCGCCGAACCGGAACGGGTTAGCCGTGCCGGCTGCCGTGTGCGCCTGCGCGGTCAGCGCCGGCACCATTGCATCGAGTAGCGGCAGCGCCATCGCGGCGCCGAACGTGCCCCGAATGAAGGTGCGGCGGGACAGATGCTTCTTCGTGATGATCATGGCTACTGTTCCTTCGCTTGTGCGACCGTAGTGGTCGGTTCGGCCGGCTCGAGCCGGGTCCGCATCTGAAACAACGAGCTGTCCACGATACCGGAGATGATCGACGAGAAACGGTAGTCGTCGCGCGCCGCGGACTTCACGATCTTCCGCACGACGGGCATGTCCGACGGTTCGAGGCCGCGGCCGAGCGCGTACGTCAGCAGCCGCGTGGTGAAGTTCGTCGCGAACGCCTCGGGCCGCCTGAGGAGGGCCTCGCGCAGCGCGACGGGACCGTCCACCTTCGTGCCGTCCGCCAGGACGCCGGCCGAATCGATCGGCGCGCCGCCGGCCGACGTCTCGATCCACTGGCCGACCGAGTTGAAGTGCTCGAGCGCGAAACCTGGAGGGTCGATGATCTTGTGGCACGAGGCGCAGCTCGCGTTCGCGCGGTGCCGCTCCAGCTGCTCCCGCACCGTCTTGGGGCTTCGCGCCGGCTTCCTTGTTGCTTTCCTCGAGTGTCGGCACGTTCGGCGGAGGCGGCGCCGGCGGCGTGTCGAGGAACGTGCTCAGGACGTACTTGCCGCGGAACACCGGCGACGTCCTGGTGGCGACGGCCGTCAGCGACAGGATGCTGCCCTGGCCGAGCAGGCCGCGGCGGTTCGGATCGGTCAGCTTCACCTGGCGGAACCGCTCGCCGTAGACGCCCTTGATGCCGTAGTGCCTGGCGAGCCGCTCGTTCAGGAACGTGTAGTCGGCGCTCAGCAGCTCGAGAACGCTCTTGTTCTCGCGCAGGATGTAGCCGAACAGCATCTCGGTTTCCTTGCGGAATCCCCGGCGGGTGTTGTCGTCGAAATCCGGGAACATCAGCAGGTCGGGGCTGACCTTCGACTCGAGGTTGCGCAGCTGCAGCCACTGGCCGGCGAAGTTGCTGACGAGCCCGTCGGCACGCTCGTCGTCGATCATGCGCCGCACCTGGGCATCGAGCACGCCGGGTTGGCGCAGCTGCCCGGCGATGGCCGCGTTCAGCAGCTTCTCGTCCGGGATGCTGCTCCACAGGAAGAACGAGAGGCGCGACGCGAGCTCGACGTCGCTGATCGTGTGCGCGGCGCCCGCACGCAGCGCGGCCGGGTCTCGTTCGACGCGGTACAGGAACGACGGGCTGGCGAGGATGCGCGCGACGCCCGAGCGGATGCCGGCATCGAAGTTGTCGCCGCGATCGCGCGCCTGTTTGTAGAACTTGATCGGCGGATCGACGTCCGCCGCCGTGACAGGCCGGCGATACGCGCGCCGGGCCAGGTTCGTGAGGATCTTGGTGGCGCACGCGGCCTCGTCTGTCGGCTCGGTGGGCTTGCAGACGAAGATCTTCTCGCGGCTCGGCGTGGCGCTGATGCCCGTGACCTTGTACGGGCCTTCGACGGCGACCGTCTTCAGCCGCGGCAGGCCGGCGATCATATGGACTTCCTGGCTGTCGCGGCGCGCGGGCTGCCACACGTCCTGGCGCTCGAACGGCCGGTCCTTCCAGGTGAACCCGATGTCGTGCGGACCCGCCGTGACGACGACCTTGCCGGCCATGCGCGCGTCGATGAGCACGCGCGCTTCGTTCATGTCGCGGACCTGCACCTCGTGATCCTTCTGGCCGCCGATCTGCGCCGAGTACACCTCGGCGCCGTCCACGGTGATCACGAACGTGTGCGGCTGGTCGTTGCCTTCGACGCCGGCGTAGCCTTCTTCGACGCCGCGCACGAGGCGTCCCGACAGCTTGTACTCGCCGTCGGCCGGGAAGACGTGGCGGACGACCGTGCCTCCGCGCGTACCGAGCGGCAACCCCTCGATGTAGCCGCTCTGCGTGAACTCGCGGCTGATCCCGTATTCCGTGTTGCCCGGGCGCACGGCGACATCGCCGACCGCGAGCGTGCTGATGCGCTGTGCCGCCGTCAGGTAGCGCTCGAGCAGGAGCGGCGACGTCTTGAGCGACGCGGCGATGTTGTCGAAGCCGAAGTCCGCGCCGTCGCTCGGCAGCAGCTGCGTGACGTCCACGTCGAGCGCCAGCAGGTCGCGCACGGCGTTGCCGTACTCGGTCCGGTTGAGCCGATGAACGACGTAGCGGCCCGGCGTGCTCTTGCCGGCCCACGCGCGGTCGAGCGAGCCGGCGAGCCAGCCCGTGAACGCGACGTACTCCGGCTCTTCGGGATGCTTGCTCCCCTGCGGGGGCATGGCGCGCACGGCCAGCTTGCGGACGCACGCGCTCCCACATCGCCGCCTGCGGCATCAGGTTGTCGAGGCTGGCCGTCTCGAGGTTGACCGGATCTTCAGCCGGCGACTTCGTGCGATTGTTGTGGCAGCCGACGCAATACTGGTTCAGCCACGTCCGGTACTTCGCGGCGTCCGCCGCAGATGGTGCGGCGGTGGCCGGCGGCAGCTGCCTGGCCGCGGGGGAAACCGCGGGGCGAGGGGCCTGCGGCGTTTGCTGCGCCGCCAGCACGGCGGCGCCCGCGAACACCAACAGCCCTCCCGTCAGGATCTTCTTCATTGGACGCGTGCTATTGCTCATCGTCCGGTTTCTTCTCGTCTTTCTTGTCCTTCTTGTCGGCGTCGGGGAGCGGCGGCGGCTGCGGCGCCGGATCGTCCTTGCCGAGCTTCATCAGCTCGCGCAGGGCCGCGATCACGTCCTCGCGCGAGTCGCGATGCGGTTTGTAGACGCCCGGATCCTGCTGCATCGCGGCGGCCGCGCTGCGCGCGGGCTCGGGCTTCTCGGCCAGCAGCAGCGGCGTCAGGTTTTCCTTGTTGACCGCGTCGAGCTTCGCGCCTGACGCGACGAGCTCCTTGATGATCGGGACCTGCCGCGCCGTCACGGCCTGGTGCAGCAGCGTCGAGCCGTCCGGCGACTTGGCGTTCGGATTCGCGCCCGCCGCGAGCAGCACTTTCGTCGCTTCGAGCGGATCGCGCGACGCCTTCTCGCGGAACGGCGGCGCGCCGATCCGGTCGAACCCGGGGCCGGCGGCAAACGACGCGCCGCGGCCGCCCGTCATCGTCATCATGAGCGGCGTCTTGCCGACGTTGGCGTTCGCCCCGCGGCCGGCGGCTTTGCCGCCTTCCTTCTTCACTTCGGCCGGACTCCACTCGACCTTGGCGCCCTTCGCGAGCATCAGCTTGAGCACGTCCACGTCCGACGCGATCGCCGCGCGGTAGAAGGGCGAGCTGTTGACCTCGGGGTCGCAGCAGAGCGACGTGGAATGCACCTGCCCCTGGAACGGCTTGTTCGGATCGGCGCCCTTGTCGAGCAGGATCTTGACGAGATCGAAGGAGGTCAGCTTGTTCGGGTGCTCGGCGCGCAGGCGCGATCCGTCGTGCGCGCGCATGTCGGTCGTCGCGTCGTGCATGTCGACGGCGAAGTAGAGCGATCCGTCGTTGGCGTCCGCGCCGAGCTCGATCATCTTCGCCGCGAGATCGAACCGGTCGTTCGTGATCGCGACCATCGTCGCGGTGAGGCCGTCGCCGTTGGCGGCCTTCGCGTCCGCGCCGCCCTTCATGAGCGCCGTCACGGTTTCCTCGTGGCCGTTGCGCGCGGCGAACATCAGCGCCGTGAACCCGCCGGTCGGGTGATCGCCGTGCTTCCGCTCGTCGATGCCGGTGATGTGCGCCTTGCGGTTGGCGTCGGCGCCCGCCGCGAGCAGCGTCTTCACGACTTCGGAGTGGCCTTCGGCCGCCGCCCACATGAGCGGCGTCTGCTGCTGATACGCGTCGGCGGTGTTCGCGTTGGCGCCCGCTTCGAGAAGCAGCTTCACCGCGTCCATGTGTCCCGTGCGCGAGGCGGCCATGAGCGGCGTCTCGCCGTCGGGATGCGCGGCCGCGACGTCGGCGCCCGCCTTCAGCAGAATCCCGATGAGCGCGGCGTCGCCGGTGCGGCTCGCCTGCAGGAGCGGCGTGATCCCGTAGTGGTTCGGCGCGTTGACCGGCGCACCTGCGGCGACGAGCGCGCGCGTCATGTCCTGGTTGCCGTTGTACACGGCCCACAGGAGCGCCGTCGAACCATCGCGCGCCGGCTCGTTGACGTTCACGCGCTTCGCGATCTGCGCGCGGACCGCCGTCAGATCATCATTCCTCGCGGCGGTGACCAGCGAGGGGTCGCCGGCGGCGTGTCCCAGGACGCCGGGAAAAATGATCACGAGCGACAGCAGCGAGGTTGCGATCCAGGCCGAAAGACGTCGGGTGCGCATGTGAAGCCCCACCTCTATATAAAGTTCACCAACGGCGACCCGGAAACGGCGGGAGACAGCACGGCAGAACCGCTGCCGGGACATACCTCAACCGGCCGCGACCGGGGTCGCGATACGGCTGATATTACACCTTGGAAGGACTACCTGGTCAGCCAAGAATCGTCAAAATTGTGGCAGCTGACAGCCGGGCCAGACCGTGCAATCCTGGACGTAACCAGAAGTAGCGCAGACGTTTAGGTCTGCCTAGGGGCAGACTTCTGCAACGCGGGCCACGGTCGTCACGTTAATGCCGTCGGCGCCGCCCGCCCCGATCAGCATCCCGCTCACCGACATCCTCTGGCCGACGAAAGGGTCGAGCCGCGTCAGCACGAACTTCAGGGTCATGGACCGTGTGCCGAGCGGCCTGCTGGCGTCGCTCGGGCCGGGACCTGTGCGTTCGATGCGCTCGGGCGCCGTGGCGCTCGTCAGTACCCAGTCCGCGCCGCTCTTCGACAGACAGCCCACCACGCGGACGAGGATGTTCGCAGGCAACTCTCCGGGGCCTTCCTTCGGGATGATTTGTACGCCGGCCACGCTGTCGGGCGACACTTCCGTGGTGCCGGCCGGGAATCCGTTGGACTTCAGGATCAAGGCGACGAGGTCGTTGTACGTCGGCGCCGGCAGCGACCCTGCGTTGACACCGTTCGGCATGTTCGTCTTCACGAACGTCAGCAGGTCCGACACGGTTTTCTGCGTGAAGCCTTTCCAGAACGCATCGCCCGTCAGGGGCCGATTGCCGCCGTCCTGCGAAAGCGTGTGGCAGTTGGAGCACGACTGGCTGAAGGTCGCCGTCGCGCGCGCGGCCTGCGCTTCCGTGTACACGCCGTCCCAAACGGTGCGCGGCTTATCTGCCGCCTGCGCGTTCAGCAGGCTCCCGGCCGCGGCCACCATCAGCACCGTCGTCAGCGTTTTCAGCATCATGGTCGGTTCACTCCTCCACCACGACGACCGACGGCGCGGACATCCGCGCCGTCGTCACGAGCCGCCCGCTTTTCTCAGTCCTTCACGATCTTGATCTGGTTCAACCGCACAGGCTCGGTCCCGTAGTTCTCCATCTCGACTTCGTTCTTCTTCTTGTCGAAGGAGAGCTTGGTCGCGTACGCGAGCTTCCCTTCGCCCTCGCCGCCGCCCTTCGGCAGCTGGATCTGGATGAACGTGAAGGGGTAGTCAATCGTGCGCGGCTGGTTGGCTTGCTCCTGGAACGAGATGTACCGGTCGGTCCCGATGACAATGCGGTCGCCGCCGTCGGGCAGCTTCGTGTGCCACGCGTAGCGCAGATCGTTGCCGAGCGACGCCTGGCCGGAGGCGCGCCCGGGTCCCATCGCGCCCGGCAGCCGGATACGTCCGTGCGCGTCGACCTTCTCGAGCGATCTGAGCAGCCCGTCCTGACCTTTATCCAGGAACACGCCGATCAGCGCCTGGCGCTCTTCAGCGGTGGACCACTTGGTGACGCGGATCTCGACGATGCCGTTGGCGCCGGTCGCCGTGTTGCTCATGTTGATGGCCCAGGCCGTCATCTTGAGTGGAAGGGTGAGGCCGCCGGCCGCGGGCGTCTGTGCCTGCGAAACGGTTGACGCGATGATAGCGGCGCACAGGACGGCGCCGGCCAGAACGACCCGGGATTTCGTACCCATCGAAACACCTCCGGAATGAGCGGAATGTCAGCTGCCTAATATAGCCCTTATGGCTTCAAAACGAGAGACTGGTCGTGAAGCCAAGGTGCCGCGCGATCATCGGCGAGCTCGCGTGGAGCCGTTCTGCTATTCTTGGGCTCTCATTCATGGGGTCTCCCGCCTCTCGCGCGCGACGATACGCGGCGTTCTGCGCGCTCACGCTTGCGATAGCGGCCGTGCCGTCCGTCGTCACGTCGGCGCAGCAGGCCTCCGGAGGGCAGCCGGCGCCGGTGCAGTTCGGCGGCTCCTACTCGGAGCTCGATGGCCGCCGCAAGGAGCTCGTGGACAACTGGGTGGCCCGTTTCGCCACGGCGACCAATCAGAAGCAGGAGCCGGGCCCGTTCTACGACGCGCAGATGGCGCTTTCGTCGAAGACCACCTTCGATGCCATCACATACGCGCTGGAGCGAACCATCCTCACGGACGCTTCCGGCCAGCGCATCAGCGACGCGCTGGACCTCATCGGGCAGGTCGAGACGGTCCGCGGCCAGGTCGTCAACGCCTCCGGCGACCATCAATTCCGCATGTACGTGCTCCTCAAGGACGGCGCGATCGATCGGCTCAATCGGTCCCGGGAATTCAAGCGCGAAGCCGACAACACGGTGTATCACCACGGCTACCCCGTCAACTACCGGCAGCAGGGCGGCGCGCCGTCAATCCAGGTTTCGATTGCGCTCGACGGCCGCCGCGCCGACATCGACGTCGACTACCGCTCATCGAGTTTTCCGGTGGGGCTGTTCAACGGTCACCTGACTGCATCGAACTCCGACGTCCGCGCCGGAAACAACTACGACCGGCACACAGGCCGCTGGATCGGCTTTCAAAACTGGTGGCGCCAGTTCTTCGGCGTCGGCGTGAACGCGTTGCCCGAGAGTGCTCCGGACGATCGGTCGCAGGTTCTGCCGACCACGCCGCGCATCGGCGATCAGAAGATCGATGCCATGATGGCTGACTTCCTGACGGCCTGGCTCATCGAGGGCAACGTGGCGGAGGCGATGAGCTACGTCTCGCCGCGCTCGTACGCGTGCCTCGCCGAGGACAACGACGATCCTTTCACCGTCGATCGCGGCATCGCACCGTTCGTCATCAGCAGGAGCCTGAAGGCCGCCCACGACGCCATCGGCCAGCACGCCTCGCTCGAGGGCCTGACGGCCGGCGTCCGCCTGGCGCTCCCGGCGCTGCGGGTCGTCGATCAGCCTCACCACGCGCAATACGTCATCTACTCGGTACCCGACGACGTCGCCGCCGCGTTCGACTGCGACAGCCGGCTGAAGCTGGGCGACCCGAAGAAATCGCGGCGCCGGTACGGCACGTACTTCGGCGCGACCTTCAACATCAACACGCCGAACGGGCGCCAGCATTCCATGGCGCTCCTCTGGGCGCGCGAGGACGGCTACTGGAAGATCGTCTCCTGGAAGGCGGAACCGGCGGGCGACGACGCGTCGCAGCAGGACGCGTCGCCCGTGGTCAAGACGGTGAAGATCAAAGCCGACGACACTCTGGTGGCCGCGGCGCGGGATTTCCTCGAGAGCTGGCTGCTCCGCAAGGACTACGACGCGGCGTTCCGCTACGTATCGCCGAAGGCGTACGCATGCTACGACCTGCTGCGCCCTCCGGATCAGCCTGCGACGTCCTCTCCCGAAGACGCGGGACGGAAGATCCGCGCCGCGCTCGAGCGCTCCGGCGAGCAATTCGGCAAACGCCGCAGCGTCGACGAGGTCGTCGAAGGCGTCCAGCCCTTCCACGAGTCCATCCGCGTCATGGAGCACCGCTACTCGCGGACCTTCGCGCTCTTCAGCATGCCCGACAAACTCGCGAATGCAGCGGGCTGCGCGTACCGCGCGGGCGGCGGCACGTTCAGTGACGACCCGCAGCCTGTTTACGGAAACGCGTTCGGTATGAACGTGCGCTTCAAGACGCCGGGCGGCGAAGCGCCCGTGCTGCGGCTGCTGTGGCTCAAGGAGTCCGGCGCGTGGCGGATCACCGTCTACGACATCGAGACGCCCTGATCCTTACCTGACGACCAGCGGCGCGAACTCGTACACCCCGCCGTCCGCGATCAACCCGAGAAACAGGTGGCCGTCCTTGATCAGGTATGTCCTGACGGAGCTCCACTGCCTGACGATGCGATCGTGAAGTGATTCGGGCGGGCACAACGCCCGCGTCAACGCGAGCGGACCAAATTCGACGTTGCCGGACCCCTTCGACATCCAGGTGCCGCGGCCGCGATTGCAGTCGATGCGTGCCGCCACCTGGCCGCTCGCGTCGAACGCCAGCGTGTACTTCAACCCGTCGTCCGGCTTCACGACCTCGCCGGCGCCCCCGCGAAAAACGACGAGCTGCCACTGCGTGCCGCCCAGCGCCGCAACGGCCGCCTGCGACGGCGGCTGGCCGAACGCTGCCGGCGTTAGCGCCGTGAAGACCACAATCGAACTCATCAACACGGTCAACGCGCGGTTTAAGCTCATCCTTCCCTCCCGAGCGCTCCGAACGCGGTGTGCTACAGTGCGAGCGAGCGCCTCTCGTCCATGTTCGACGATACCAAACCGGCGAAGCGTTCCACACGCTCCCGGTGGAAGATCGTGGCGGGCGCAGCCGGCGCGTTGGCCGCCCTGCTTGTACTGGGCTACGCGGCGCTGCACCTGCCTCCCGTCCGCAGGCTTGCGCTCCGGCTGGCTCTCGGGCGGATCGAGCGATCCGGCATCGTCGCCCGCGCCGGCGGCCTCGACTACAACCTCGCGACGCTCACCTTCCATCTTTCGAATCTCACGCTCGCGACGCCTTCGAGCACATCGGAACCTTTCTTCACCGCGAAGGACGTCCGGGTCAGGCTGGCGCGAGGAGTCCTTTTCGGCCGTCTCGTTCTGAACGACGTGGCCATCGACGAGCCGCGCGTCTCGCTCGTCCGCACGTCCGCGGGCACGACGAACTGGCCCCGGTCGTCCGGCAACGCGAGCTCATCGATGCCGCGGATCGTCATCGAGCGCGCGCGCGTGTCCAATCTGGGCGTGCGTTGGCAGGACCCGCAGTCGAGCGCCGACATAGGAGTGTCGATCGAGCTGGCGTCGACCGGCGGCGAGTCTTCAGGCCGCATCACCGCCACGCGACCCGGCCGGATCGCGTGGAAGGATCGGCAGACAACCGTGCAGGCAATCGAGGGCCGGCTGTCGTGGAACGGCAGCGACATCGGTCTCACGGCGCTGACGGTGCGTCTCCCCGAGGGCACGCTCACAGCCGATGGGCAGATTCGCGAGCTGACGGGGACGCCGGGACTCGATGTGCACCTGATCGCAGATGCCAATCTCGCAGCGCTCGCGCCCTGGTTCGACGCCGGGCGCACCGTGAGGGGGCGATCGCACGCCGATGTCCAGCTCGGCGGCCGATTCTCGGAACCAGACGCGATGATTTCGCTGACCGCGAACGACGTGTCCGTGGACGGCATTCCGCCGGCAGGCATCGACGCCGCGGCTCACGTGACCAGCAAGGCCGCGGATCTCACGAAGCTTCGCGTGCAGATCGCGGGCGGTTCGATCTCGGCAAGTGGCGGGACGGCGTTCGACGGCGCCGGGGCGATTCAGGGCGAATGGCAGGGTGTCGATCTTCGATCCGTC
The DNA here is from genome assembly GCA_963712905.1 of uncultured Acidobacteriota bacterium. Classification (GTDB taxonomy): domain Bacteria; phylum Acidobacteriota; class Vicinamibacteria; order Vicinamibacterales; family CAVVIG01; genus CAVQJU01. The sequence continues at coordinate 182,999 of CAVQJU010000010.1, forward strand.
CTGCGCGAGGCGCTGCACGACTCAGGTGACGCCGGCCGCGTCCTGCCCTCCGCGCGGCTGAGCGGTACGATCGACGCCCGCTGGACAGCGCCGGAGCTGGAACAGCTGCAGCTCACGGGCACCGCGCATGCCGCCGGCGACGAGGATGGGAAGCCGGGATCGCTGCCGGTCGATGGCGCCGCGACATTCGCGCTCCGCAACCTGGCGTGGCAACTGTCCACCGACGACATCGGCACGGCGGGCGCGCGGGCGAAAGGCCGTGTCAGCGGAACGGTAGACCCGAGCCAACTCGCGCACTCGACGATTGGCGGTTCCGTCCACGCCGGCACCGGTGATGCCCGGCGCCTCGTCGACGTGCTCGCCCGCTCCGGCCTGATCGCCACAGTTCCCGTCAGCGGCGAGGCCGCGGGCGATTTCACGTTGAGCGGCACCTTGGATGCGTTGTCGCTCGACGGCCCGCTCAGAGGCACGATCAAATACGCGGCGCTGCCGGACGCGATGCTGAGCGCGCACGCGTCCCTCGTGCCCACAGGCGCCCGCCTGGGGAACATCGACGTCCGGCTCGGCGGATCGTCGGCGCAAGGCGAGCTCGGGTGGTCGCGTGGTTCTGATGCCCTTCGCGGGATGCTGGACGCGTCAGTAGCGGTCAGCGATCTGGGAAGCCTGTCAGCGGCCGATCCGACGAAGGTGCCGCTCGACGGACGCCTCGCGGTGTCGGCGTCGCTGCTCGGAACGCTGGCGCGCCCGCAGGCGACGATCGCCGCCAGCAGCGCCGCGCTCGACGTCGCGGGTCAGCACTTCGATCGTTCCGCGGTCGAGGTGAGCGCGGATCTGAAGCGCGCGCGCTTCGTTTTCGATCGGGTGACGCTCCAGAGCGGCACCGGCCGTATCGAGGGCCGTGGTGACATCGATCTCACGGGCAAGACCTACACGGCGCACCTGACGGCCAACGATATCCCGGTGCAGCCGGTCACCGGCTTGAGCGATTCGGACTTGCCGATCTCGGCCCGCCTCAGCGGTGCCTTCGACGGAGCAGGATCGTTCACCAACCTCGGCGGCAGCGGACGGATCGCGCTCGCGGACGCGCGCTGGCAGGACGCCGATCTCGGGAACCCGGCCGCCGACATCAGGCTCGAAGGCCGCAACGCCGTGGTATCGGTCGAGGCACCAGAGCTGGCCCTCAAGGGCAATGGCTCGATCGGCGTCGATCCGAGTGGCGCGCTGGCGGTTCGCGGCGAGTGGACGCCGAACGACGTCGCCGCGATCCAACAACGGCTTGCCGTGGCGCCGTCCACACCGATCAGGGGTTCAGCCGGGCTCCGGTTCGAGCTGAACGGCACGCGCGATCACCTGGACGAACTGCACGGACTGCTCAACCTCGATGCGCTCGACGTCACGATCAGCGGACAGGCCATCCGTCTCGTCCGGCCCGGGCAGCTCGAGTACGACGGACGGACGGCACGCGCCGGAAACATCGGCCTGGCAACCGGAACGAGCACGCTCGTGATCGACGGTTCAATCGGCGATCAGGCGGCGCGCGGGCTCACCGCCTCGCTGGACGGGATGCTGGCCGATTTCGCGTTCGTGCGGGATCTCGTTCGGCCCAGCGCGAGCGACGCTGCTCCACTCCCCGCGCCGGCTGGCTCGATCCAGCTTCGCCTCACCGCGACGGGCGCCATCGCCCGGCCTGTCCTCACCGGCACGTTTGAGGTCGCCAACGGACGTGTCCCGCTGACGGCGGAACAGGGGGTCACGGGCATCGGCCTCAGCGGCAAGTACGACGCCGGCGTGCTGACGCTCGATCGGGCGGCCGCGGCCTTCGAAGGCGCGAGCCTCACGGCCACCGCGAGAGTGCCGAGCAACGTCTTCATCGATCGTCTGCCCGCGTTCCTGCGAAGCCGGATCGTGCCGGCGGATGGGCCGGCATCGCTGTCGGCGCAGCTTCTGTCGGTGACGCAGGCCGTGGCGGTGCCGTTCGTCGATCCGGCGACGCTCGATCAGCTCGGCGGCCGCATCGACGCCACGGTCCAGCTCGAAGCCGATCGCGTGGCGCTCGAGCGAGTGCGGGGCGCCATCACGCTCGATCGCGCCGAACTGAGGCTCGGCGGGACCGAACTGGATCAACGGACGACAACTCGCGTCTCGATCCGGGAAGGCCAGCTCACCGTGGACGCGTGGGAATGGGGCAGCGGCGACAACCGGCTGGTGGTGCGCGGCGGGGCGACGCTCGGCGCCAACTCCACGCTCAACCTGGCCGCGACGTCTGTGCTCGATCTGCGCGTGCTGAACATCCTGACGCCGACAACACGCGTGGCAGGGCGCGCCGACGCCGAGATCCGCCTCGGAGGCACCGTCCGGTCGCCTACGCTCGACGGATGGGTCACTGTCAGCAACGCCGAGGCCCGCATCGCCAATCCGCGGATCATCGTGAGCGACGTCACGGGCACGGTGACGCTCGCGGCCGACACGATCACGGTCGAACGCGTCTTCGCCTACCTGAACGGAGGTGAATCGGAGATCTCCGGAACCCTTCGTCACCGCTGGTTCACGCCCCTGGGCGGGCGCCTCACCATGGTGACCAACTCGGCCGCCCTTGCGATCGAGGGTCTCCGGGCAGAGGCCAACCTGAACGTCGCGCTCGAGGCCGAGCCCGGCCGTCCGGTGATCAGCGGCACCGTCACGCTTGTGCGGAGCGCGTTCCGCGAGCGTTTGTCCCTGACATCCGGCCTGCTCAAGGCACTGCGGGCGCCATCCACCAGTTCCATACCGGCTCCCCCGTCTGCCCTCGATCGGTTGCGTCTCGACGTGCGGATCGTCACGGAGAGCGATCTCCTGGTGGACAACAACTACGGCAAGTTCACGGCCACGGCCGATCTTCGCCTCGTCGGGACGGTGTCGCGGCCCTCGATCACCGGGCGAACCACGCTCGGCGAGGGGGGATCCATCTTCTTCGGGACGCGCCGCTATCGTCTGAACGAGGGTGGCTCGATCGATTTCGCCAACCCCAACCGGATCGAGCCCGATCTGAACCTCACGGCGACGACCAACGTGCAGGGCACCGAAATCCAGCTGACGCTCACGGGCACGCCGGCCACGCTGATGACCAAGCTGGATGCGCGAGCGACCCGAACTTGTCGGAGAGCGACAAGGTCTCGCTGCTCCTGACGGGCCAGAAAGCCAGCGACGCGACATCCGCGGGAATCTCGACGGGAGGCACGGAGCTCCTCGGGCTGCTGTCCGGCGAGTTCCTCAACGCGGCAGGGCAATCCGTCGGGCTGAGTACCATCCGGGTCGAAAGCGGTTCGCCGGATCTCCGCTTCGACGCCGGTCTCGTGGCGACGGAAACCGACCCCGGCACGCGGTTGACCGTCGGCAAGAACATCGGGTCGCGCTTCGAGGTCGTGTTCTCGCAGAGCCTGCACCAGAGCGGCGGGCTGACGTGGATCGTCAGTTACAGCCCGAAAACGAACCTCGTCATGCGGGTCGTCAACGAGGACAGCGGCGATCGCGTGTACGACTTCAGACACGATCTGACATTCGGACGCCCGGCGAACTTCAAGCGGCCGATCGAGCGGCCACGGGAAACGGTCATCCGCGTCCAGATTTCGGGCGCCGGCGCCGACGAAAATGCTTTGCGTTCGCTGCTGAAGATCAAAGAGGGCGATCGCTTCAGCTTTTTCCGGTGGCAGGACGACCGCGAGCGCATCGAGAACTTCTTCCACGAGCGGGAACGCTTCGAAGCCCGCGTCGTCACGCGCCGGATGCCCGAACCGGACGACGCGACGATGATCAACCTGAGCTACGACATCCGGCCCGGCCCCCGGACGACCGTCCAGGTCCAGGGTTTCGTGCTGCCTGGCGTCCGCCGTCCGCGAGGTCGAGCAGGCCTGGGCCAGCACGGTCGTGGACGACCTGCTGCAGGAGGAGATCGTACGCATCGTGCGGGCGGCGCTGGTCGATGCGGGATACGTCCAGGCATCGGTGACGACGCGCCTCCAGAACGCCCCTGACGAGAAGCGTCTGTCGATACTCGTCGAGACCGGGACCCATGCCGACAACAAGGAGGTGCGATTCACCGGCAACAAGGGCGAAGCCACGAAGCAGCTGGACGCCGTCCTGGCCGAACCGCGCCTGCAGCGGGCCATCTGGATCGAACCGGACGCGGCTCGGGACGCGCTCGTCGCCTTCTATCGCGCGAACGGGTATCTGAAGGCGACCGTGCGCCTGGATCCGATTTCGCGATCCGGAGGGACGGTCATCCGTCCGATCCAGGTCGACGAAGGCGAGCCGTTCCGCATCCAGGAGATTCGCGTCGAAGGCGGCGCCTCGCTGTCGCCTGCCGACGTCATCGCGAAGGCCGGCCTGGCGAAGGGCGAGGTGATCACGGACGCGACGATGGAGGGGGCGCGCGTGGCGCTCGACCAGAGCTACCGCGCGCTCGGGTTCAACAGCGTGGATGTCACGATCCAGAGCGGAACCGTCTCACCCCGGCCGGAAGTGAACGTCTACGTTCAGGTTGACGAAGGCCGCCAGCAGCGGCTTCGCGATGTCGTCACGATGGGAGTCGAGCACACGAAGCCCTCGCTCGTCAGCCGCGCGCTCAATCTGAACATCGGCGAGCCCGTCAACCTTGCGGCGTGGAACGAAGCGCGCCGGCGCCTGTACGAGACCGGCGCATTCCGCTCCGTGGACATTCAGCGTGAAGTCATCGAGGAACCCGCCGTTGAGGCCGCGGCGCCCGCTCCTCTCGCTGCGGAGCCGGTGCGCGCGCTCGTCAACGTCCAGGAGTGGCCACGCTACCGCTTCCGATACGGCGTCGAGCTGAACGACACCGCGCAGTCGGGCGATCCAAGCGAAGTCCTGCCGACGTTCCAGGAGGGCGGTCGTACGTTCAGCCTCGGCGCGACGACCGATTTCGCGGCGCGGAATCTCTTCGGACGCGCCATGACGGCCGGGATCGCCGCCAGGTACACCCTCGACTTTCGAGCGGTGCGCACGTACGCAACCATGCCGACATTCCTCGGCCGCCACATCGTCACGAACCTGTGGGTCGAGCGATCGCACGAGGGATCCGGAGTCACATCGACCGGAATCGAGCCGGCGTTCGCCACGGATGCCACGACGTTCACATTCGAGCAGCGCGTCCGGCCGCGCCGGAAAGTCGAGGTGTGGTATGGCTACACGATCGAACGGAACCACACCTACGATCTCCATCCCAATCCGCAGGATCCGATTCCCTTCGACATCGACGTGACCAAGGCGAACCTCACCTCGGGCGTCATCCTGGACAGGCGCAACGACGTGTTCGATGCGACAGGCGGCTGGTTTCATGCGACGAACGTCGAATACGCGCCGGGCTGGATCTCGCCCGATCTGCGTCTGGCGCGCCTGCTCACGCAGCAAAAATACTTTCACCGTACCGGCAAGGTGGTGTTCGCGTCGTGGGCGCAGCTGGGTCTCGCCACCGCATTCGATCAGAGGCTGGTGACGAGCGACCGCTTCTTCGCCGGCGGCGGCAACAGCGTGCGCGGCTACGCGGAAGATGTCATCAGCCCGTCCGACTTCTTCGGAACGATTGTTGGCGGGAACGCGCTCCTCGTGCTGAACCAGGAAGTGCGGTTCCCGTTGTTCAAATACGTCCGCGGAGTCGGGTTCATCGACGCCGGCCGGGCGTTCGAAACCGTGGGCCAGATGTCGCTGAAAGACCTGGCCGTCGGAACCGGCATCGGGTTCCGCATCGACACGCCCGTCGTGCTGCTGCGGGTCGACATGGGCGTCCCGCTCGACAGCTCATATGGGCCGAGGAAACCCCGCTGGTTCTTCTCGATCGGACAGATGTTCTAGGCGGTTTCGGAGGGTGTGTAGTGCAGGCGTTCAGGCCTGCACTACGTCAGAGCGAACGCCGTCTCTAATTCACTTTCACGGCAATCGCTTTGACCTTGGCCGTGACCGTCTTGGGCAGGTGTACGTTCAGCACGCCCTCCTTGAATTCGGCCGACACATGCCCGCCGTCGACTTCGGTCGGCAGCGCGAACCGCCGCACGAACTTGCCGTACCCGCGCTCGACCCTGTGGAACTTCTTGTCCTTCTCCTCCTTTTCGATCTTGCGCTCGCCTTCGACGGTGAGCACACCGTCTTCGAACTCCACCTTCACGTCTTCCTTCTTGACCTCCGGAAGATCGGCTTTGACGACGTACTCCTTGTCGGTCTCCTGGATGTCAACTGCCGGCGCCCAGTCCGCAAACGGCGCTGCGTCGCCTTCGAACGCGCGGAACGGACGATCGCCGAACATGCGGTTCAGGCGTGCCTGGATTCCGTCGATCTCGCGGAACGGATCCCATCTGACGATGTTCATCTGACACCTCCCGTGGATCACGAAAGCAACGCCTGTGCCTCCGAGCGGCCGCGTGATTGCTCGACAAAACGCGGTTCAAGCTGCGCCGACGGGTTTTCGACGCGGATTTTTTCTCACCAGTACGCGCGGATCTGCGCGAATACGCCCAGCGGCGATGCGCCGTACTGACTGTGCAGCATCAGCCCGACGGGCTCGGCGCCGAACGGCAGATAGCCGCTGAACGACCGCCGACCATCTGTCGCTGAGCGTCCACGTCGCGGATGGCACGACGATGCCCGACGCGTCGGTCGGATTCTGCAGCCACTGTCCGGCCAGCGTCAGTTCCGGCGAGCACTCGTAGGTGGCCAGGACGGCGATCGCGTGTCGCGTGAGGATCTGCGTGTCGCCGCGCAGGTAGCGCTGCTGAAATTCCGGATCGGCGAGCAGCGGCAGGATTCCGGCAGGGGATGTGGCGCCAAATCCCGAGTAGTGATACTCCCCGAACACGAGGAGGCCGTTGCCGACGGGAAACCGGTAGGACGTGCCGGCTACCGCCTTGACGATTGTTCGTTCGTCGCCGAAAGCGATCGACCCGGCCGCCGCCGGGCGTCCGGAACACGGCGACCTCGCCGTGCACCTCGGCATCGCCCACGGCCGCGGACGTCGTTGACGCCGCCGAAGACATCACGCGCCCGCCAGCCGCCGACGAGCTCGAGATCCGCCTGCCCGGCGTACCCGCGAAATCGGCGGCGAACGCAGACTGGTCGATGTCCGGGCCGAACGCGGCGACGACATCGACGGACTGCCGGTCGGCGATCTTGACGTCCGCGCGCACGGCGTCGACGCCGCGCCGCCATTCGCGGTCGGCTTCGAGCGGCGTGAACGGGGAGAACAGATCGATCGCGCCGAACAGGACGCCGCGTCCCCATCCAATCGCCTGTCGTCCCACCGTGACGGTCGCGGCCCCGGCCTGTGCGTGGACGGCAGCGCGATCGATCTCTGCGCGCCACTCGGCATGATCGGACGCCGCGATCTGCCAGTCGAGCTGCCGGAGTCGGTACGGCGCTGGAGCTTCGCTCGGCAGTACGCCGCCGCCGAGCGCGCCGCGGATGGACGAAAAGGCCCTCCATCGCTGCTCGACGGCCACCTCGATGCTCGTGCCACCGTCGAGCCGGACGGTTGGCTCGAGGCGGAATCGCCAGAACCCCGTGGTGGTCTCGCGATCGGGATAGAGCGCCGGATCGTCGGGCGCCAGCGACCACAGCACGCTGCCCTTCGCCGACGAGCGCAGCGTGAACGTCGGGACGGCGTCGGGCCGTGAAGTCTGAGCGAACGATGGACCGGCACCGACTGCCAGCAGTAGCGTCAACGTCCACGCGACACGGAACACACGCTCACCCCGCTGCTCCGCCCGGAAGCCCGCTGCCCAGGGGAAGAATCTCGTGCGGCGGCTCGCCGGGTTTCTCTTCATCGCTCGCGACCTTGCCGTCGACGAGCGTGACCACCCGCGCCGCGTGCGCGACAACGCGCGGATCGTGCGTGGAGAAGATGAACGTCATCCCGTGCCGGTCGCGAAGATCGCGCATCAGGTGCATCAGCGTTTCGGCGTTGACGCCGTCGAGGTTCGCGGTCGGTTCGTCGGCCAGCACGAGCTTCGGCCGCGCCGCCACGGCGCGCGCGACGGCCACTCGCTGCTGCTGGCCCCCGGACAGCTCGCTGATGCGGCGATCGGCCAGATCGCCGAGACCCAGTTCCGTCAGGACCTCCATCGCGCGGGTCCGCCTCCCGGTCGTGACGCCCTGAAGCTCGAGCACGAACTCGACGTTCTCGAGGGCCGTCAACACCGGCACGAGGTTGTACGCCTGGAACACGAATCCCAGAGACATCAGGCGCAGCCGCGCGCGCGCGTGTTTGGACAGCGATGCGACATTCTGCCCCAGCACGGTCAGCTCCCCGGCCGTGGGCACGTCGAGCGCGCCGACGAGATTGAGCAACGTGGTCTTGCCGCTCCCGGACGGACCCACGAGCGCGAGGAACTCACCCTGCCGCACGTCCAGGTCGATTCCCCGGAGCGCCCAGACTTCCTGCCTGCCCAGCGCGAACGCCTTGGTCACGCCGCGCGCCACCACAATTGCCGGCGTCACTGCGCCACCCGCAGCACGGCCGCCGGATCCGTGCGCATCGCATGCCACGCCGGGTAGAGCGATGCCAGCACCGTTGCGCCGATCGCGACGACGAAGACGTACGGAACGATCCACAGGCCGAAATCGCCGTAGAACACCGGGTCGAACAGGACGCCCTGAAACGAATAGGAGCTGCCGATATAGCTGCGAAAGTCCAGGCCCACGCGCGCGAGTCTCCACACCAGGGGCACCCCGATCAGCAACGCCAGCAACGCCCCCACGAGCCCCACCATCAACGCCTCCTGAATGACCAGCCGGACCATTCGCGCGCCGCTCATCCCGAGCGCCGACAGCACCGCGAATTCCTTCCGGCGCTCGAGTACGGCCGCCAGCTGCGCGCTGGCCACGCCCAGCAGCACGATGAGCAGAATGATGGCGCTCACAAACCGCGTCGTGGCGGCATCCTGCTGAAAATGGCCTTCGATGTCGGGCGCCAGCTCCGTCATCGTCAGGACGTCGTCGCTGCGAGCGACCAGCGATTGCAGCCTGGCTTGAACCGCGTTGACACGTCGATAGTCGTCGAGCACGACGCTCACCTCGGCCGCGCCCGGCAGTCCCGTCAGTCGCTCCAGATCGTCGAGCGGGACCTGGCAGACGCTCCCGTCGGCGTCCTCGCTGCCGGTGGAGACCACGCCCACGATGCGGAGCAGGGCGCTCTGAATGTCGCCGCCCGGCCCGACCGTGGTCGCCACCACGTCGTCGTCGACGCCCGCGGACAGGCGGTCCGCGATCGTCTTCCCCACCACAAGCGCTCCGGACTCGCCCGTTCGGAGGTACCGGCCTTCGCCGATGCGCCGAACGTACCGGAACGTGCGCGGTTCGACATCGGGCTCGACTCCAACCATCTCGACAGGCACGACGTGCGTGCCGACGGCCAGCAGCACCTGCGCCCGTATCCGCGCCGTCGCGACGGTGACGCCCGGCACGGATCGCGCAGCCGCCAGGTCGGCCTTCCCGTCGGCCAGACGCAATCGCATGTCGCGGCGGGCGCGCCAGCCGGCCGGCACGACGCGCAAATGGCCGACGCCGCTCGTCGCGCCCGCGCGCGAGAAGAGCTCGCCCCGGCCACGGTTCAGGCTCTCCATGTAGAGCGCGAGCACGCAGCCGACCGCGATGCCGACGATCGACAGGACGGTTCGACGGAGATTCCGGCTGACACTCCGCGCCGCGTACCGGGTTGAAATCCAGGCCATCGTCTCACTCACGCAGCGCGCGGACCGGCTGCAGCCGGGCGGCGCGGGCAGCCGGCCAGGCCGACGCCAGTATCGCCGTGATCATCACCGCCACGACGACGCGTACCACGTCGATCCACGCCAGACGCGGGTAGATGGTCAGCGACCAGTTCATGCCGAACGCCGAGAGCTGGCTTGGGCCGCCTCCGGTCAGCGCCGCGTAGTCCACTCCTGTGTGGTTTGCCCACGCGACGAGTGCGCCGCCGAGCGCCGATCCGAGCACGACCCCCGTGATGGCCAGCGTGAGCGACTCCAGCAGAATCATCCCGACAATCCGGGCCGGGGACGTGCCGAGTGCGAGCAGCATCCCGAACTCGTGGGTCCGCTCGAACGTCGCCATCAACATCGTGTTCGCCACGCCGGCCGCCGCGGCAATCAGCACCAGGATGAGCACGAACACCCACGCGATCTGGACCAGCTCGACCAGGTCGACCATCGCGGGTGCCAGCGTTTTCCAGTCGAGCGCCTCGGCGCCGCCGATCTCGCGCGTGCCGTTCCAGCGGCTCGCGATTGCGGCGGCCCGCCCCGGGTCGCGCGCGTAAATCACGATCTCGTGCGCCTCGTCCGGCATGACAAACAGCTCCTGCGCCTGTCCGAGCGTCATGACAACCGCCTGGCGATTCACAAGATCCACGGGCGTCTCGATCAGGGCCGCGACCGTATAGAGCGCATTCGCCAGCGATCCGTCCACACCCTGGCCGACGATCGCGATTTCGACTCCCGGCCGCACGCCCATCTGCTCGGCCAGCTGACGCCCCATGACGACGCGAGCGCCGCCGAGCGACGACGTGTCGACCTTCCCGAGCAGGCGTGACGGGCCGGATTCTGCGGCGGCGTCGACACCCATGACAACGACCGCAAAGCCCTCCTCGCCGACCGCGGCGAGAGCGGGCGCGTAGATCCGCGGGCTCGCCCCGGCAATCTCCGCGTCGCGTTGAAGAACACCGGCGGTTTCCGTCACATGCCGCAGCGTCTTGTCCATGTCCCGTGTCCGGCGCCATTCGGGCGCGTGCACCTGAACGTGGCCGAGCATGGGGCCCGTGATCGTCTCCACGATCAGGTCGCTTTCCCAGCGCAGCAGGCCGTCGTAAATCAGGACCAGCGCGACCGACAGGCCGATCGCCGACAGAGCCAGAGCCGTGCGGCGCTTGTTCCGCCAGAGGTTGCGCCACGCGATGCGCGACATCGTAAAGGCGGGCATGTCACCGCTTCCGTTCGAGCCGCGAGAGGCTGAAGGTTTCGTCGGGGATGGGCACGTTGAACTGAATGTCGAGATAGCGCATGTCCGTGCGCTGCCCCTCGACGCCGGTCGGCGTCAGCACCATGTGCGCCGGCAGACGGCGGCCGCTGAACACCTTGATCTCGTCGAAGACCATCGTCCTGGCGAGGCGTCCCTTCCGGTCGAAGTGATGTTCCTCGACGGGTAGCAGGTCGTCCGTGATAAGGATGTCGATGCGGGCCCACCGCCCCACCACGTCAGGTTTCACCGTCAGCGTCATCCACCATCCGGGCGGCGACGTCGAGCGCCGATCGATGCTGGCGTTGAAATCCTTGAGTAGCGACGACTCCTTGACGAGATCGTCGTTGGTGAAGTCGGTGCCCATCCACGATCCCAGCATCATCGAAGGGGGCACGCGGATGGTCCTCGCGATACGGGGCAGATAGTTCCAGAGATTGGGGCCGACGCGGAGCGTGGCCGTGCCCTCGTCGCGCGGTGGAGCCTCGATGACAAACAGCGCCTCGTCCAGCCCGCGCGTCCATCCCGTCATCCTGAGCGAGCGGGTCGATCGCGGCGTCGTCACGTTGATCTCGACGCGGGCGATGCTGCTCTTCGAGCGGTATAGATCGTCGAGGCGCGCAAGCAGCGTGGCGACATCGGGAGGGCGCGGCTGGGCGGCTGCGGGCGCGCACACGGCGAGCGTCGCCAGCAGGGTGACCTGAATCGCGCGGCGGAGACGTCGCGAGACACCCGGTGTCGCGACCCGACTCTGCGTCCTCATGGTTCCTGCAGCAATCCTACCGCTCACGCCGCGCTGGCCGAACGCCGATGTTGCGCATTCGCGAGCGCCTCGGCTCGCGCCTTCAGCCCGAGCAGCATGCGCCTGGTCATCAGAAACGCGGCCGGTTCGATGACGCGCATGAACAGCCACGAGCCGGCCGATCTGGGCGTGCGAACGGCGTTACGGGACACGAGCGTTGTGTGTCCCGCGTCGATGGAATGGAGGCCGAACTGCCAGACCCAGGCGAAGCCGTCGCCCTCCCCGGCCAGGACCAGTGCGCGGCCCGGTTCGACCGCCTTGATCGGGAAGCCGCCCGCACGGCCGACGGGAATCTCGTCGCCGACGTTCAGGTGTTGAAATTCCGGCAGGATCTCGGTGGCGCTCGGGCGGTCCAGATACCCGAACAGACGATCGAGCCAGTCGTAGCTGTATAGCCCGCCACGGCGGTAGCCCATCTGAAGCAGCCAGGGCCAGATGTGTTCCGGACGAGCAGCGATGGTGACCGCGAGCGTGGCCTGATAGGTCGGATCCACCACCAGCGCGTCTCCGGGCATCGGCCGTGCCAGATCCGCAGGGGTCGCACCCCACCGCGCGAACCAACGTCGCGTCGGCAACCAGTAGAACACGCACAACGCCGCGGCAAGCAAGACAACGAAGACCATAAGCGCTCCCCGTGAGGACTCTCGAGCACTGAAGAGCACGCGCCGTGCCGAAGGACGCGAGCAAATATCAGCGACTTACGAGCAACAGGAATAGTCGGGGGCGCCTCGGGCGGGAAGATCTCACGGCCCGTCGGACGATTTCGCGACGCATGCACGGGGCGGCCCGTCGGGGCCGCCCCTGACCAGCTAGCGGTTCAGCGTTCTCAGGATGGACTGCACCTGGGCGCGCTCGGGTGCCTGTGGGGCGAGCCGAAGGAATGTCTGGAAATGCTGCTCGGTCAGATCGATTCGCTTCACTCTCGAGTACGCGAGCCCGGCGCTGTAGTGCGCATAGGCCCAATTGGGATCGAGATCCGAAGCCTTCTGAAAGGCGACGGCGGCGCCGCCGAAATCCTGGTTCGCGCTGAGCGCCATCCCTTGCTGATAGTACGCTTCGGGCAGGGCGCCATCTCGGGCGACCGCCTGGTTCGACGCCTCGAGGGCGCCGGCCGCGTCGCTCGCCGCGAGCGCGAGCGCCGATCGGCCCACGCCCTGCCAGGCGTCCGATTCGGGGCGTCCGGCGAGTTGCGCGTACACCTGGCGAGCCTCGTTCGACTGCTGCAACTTGTCGTAGCTCTGCGCGCGAAGGAACGTCACACGCGGATCCTCGGCGCCCGCGGCAATGACTTGCTGATACTGACCCGAGTCGAACAGACGTCGGACGTCATTCAGGGTCTGGCCGTGAACGATGGCGACTTGTCCGGCTGCGCAAGCGAGCGCGATGAACAACGTGGCCGTGATGCGCGCTTTCATAGTCGCCTCCAGTCTCTATCGTATGCTCCCGTTTGAGGGAGTCTACAGTCATGTTATCTTCGGGGCTCGGATCCAAGCCGTTCAACCCCGGTCGTTCAACCGCCAACCACTCACCATGCACATCTCGCGCCGCGTTCTCTCATCCATTGCGTTCGCGATTTTGCTAATCCCCGTTTCTTCCCTGGCACAGGCGCCTGCGGGAGGGCCTCCCCCGCCGCCACGACAGGAGGCTACGGCCGAGTTTGCATACGTTGGCACGAGCGGCAACTCTTCAACCACGTCCATTGGCCTGGGTGGCGAGTACATATACCGTCCTGATCTATGGACGTTCAGGACGAAAGCGGCCTACGTCCAGAACGAGTCCCAGGGCGAACTGAGCGCGGAATCGTTCGACGCGCTGTTCAAGGCCGAACGCACGCTGGGACCGCGGCTGTCGGCATTCGTCCGCTACGGATTCCTCCACGATCGCTTCGCCGGCATCGACGAGCGCAACATCATCGAGGGCGGTCTGAACTACCTGCTCGTCAACGCGGGGCCGCAGACGCTGAACGTGGACGCCAGCTTCGGCTACGCGCACGAGTCGCGCGTCGATCCGCCGGACCTGTCGGATCCGCTGCTCGCCACCGGTGCGGTGTATCGGCTGAAGCTCTCGGAGTACGCCGATATCAGTGACGACGCGCGGTTCAGCGTGGCAGTATCGGACGGCGGCGACGACTGGCGGTTCGCCAACATCGCGTCGGTGAACTCCAAGCTCAATAGCTTTCTGTCGTTGAAGATCTCGAACACCGTCCGCTACGTTCACGCGCCGTCGCCCAACTTCGAGACGACGGACACGATTACGGCCGTCGCCCTGGTCGCGAAGTTCTAGGAGACATCACGGCGGCTGGAGCCTTACAATTCGTGTGATGGTTTGTGAAGGAGCCCGCATGCGCACACGGATTGCCTGGAGTTTCGCGTCGCTGCTGCTCGCCGGTGTCACCGCGCAGCTGACGGCCCAACAGCCCGCGAAACCGCCTGCGAAGCCGGCGGGCGCCGCGTATACACCGGCCAAAACGCCCTGGGGCGATCCCCGCGTCGGCGGCGTCTACAGCAACGACGACGAGACCGGGATTCCGTTCGAGCGCCCGGCCGAGTTCGCCGGACGCCGGATCGAGGACATCACGCCGGTGGAGCTCTCCGAGGCCAACAAGCGGCGCACGGAGCAGTTCAACGCCGGCGTGGCGGGGACGGAATTTGCCGGCGGCCTGCGTCCGCCCACGCATCTGATCTTCGATTCCTTCGATCGCAGGAACAGCACGCCGTGGCTCGTCGTCGATCCGCCGGACGGCACGGTGCCGCCGCTGACCGAGGAAGCACGCCAGCGCGCTCAGCGTCCGCAGTCGGGGCTGGGGCGGGGCGTCAGCAGCAACATCAACCCCGTCGGCCCGTTCAACAGCTACGAGGATCTGGGGCTGTACGACCGCTGCGTCACGCGCGGCATTCCGAACTCGATGATGCCCGCGGGCTACGGCAGCTTCTACGAAATCATCCAGGGCCAGGAGTCGGTGTCGCTGCGCTACGAGATGATCCACGAGCACCGCGTCGTGCCGATCGATCGCGGCGGCCGGCACAGCCCGCACCTGAGCGACCGCATCCACCTCGATCTGGGGGACGCGCGCGGGTGGTACGACGGCAACACGCTCGTCGTCGAGACGACGAATTTCACCGAGCGGAGCGCCTTCCGCGGCGCGAGCGAACATCTCAAGATGACCGAGCGTTTCACGCCCGTCGCGCCGAACGTCCTGGAGTGGCGCGTCACGTTCGACGACCCGCACACGTGGACGAAGCCGTGGACGTTCGCGATGATCCTGAAAGAGGCGACTCACGGCGAGAAACTCTACGAGTACGCCTGCCACGAAGGTAACTACGGGCTGAAGAACATCCTCACCGGCGCCCGCGCGGCTGATAAGTAGGGCGGCCCTTTCAGGGCCGCCATCGCGGGGCTGAAAGCCCCGCGCTACGTCAGGCTCCCCACAAACTCGCCGAGCCGATCGACGTCGGCGAGGGTCGTGGGGACGCCGACCGACGCGCGCAGGGCGCCCACGGGCCGGCCTCGCATGCACGCGCGAAACGTCGTCAGCGAGAAGCCGTCGCGCAGGCAGGCGCGGGCAGCCGGCGGTGAAAACCCGAAGGCCCGCTCCGCCGCGCCGGGATTGCAGAAGCACCCCCCGCGTATCGCGATGCCGCGGCGCCGCGCCTCGGCTTCCACCGCTTCGTACGGGAGCCACGCCGCGTTCCGGCGGACGTTGAACGCGACCGTGCCGCCGCGCTCGTCCATGTCGTTCGGACCGTAGATCTCCACGGCGTTCTTCATCCGGCCGAGCCGCTCGATGAGCCGCGACGTCAGCCGCGACACGTGACAGTCCACGGCCCGCATGTTCAGACGCCGCAGCCAGCGCAGGCCGTCGCAGACGGCGGGCATGGCGAGAAAATTCGGCGTGCCGTCCTCGAACGCTTCGGCCCCTGGCCTCGGCATCGCGAGCCGGTTCTGGACCGAGGCGAACTGCACGGTGCCGCCGCCGAAATAGCCGCGCCGGAGAGACGCGAGCGCGTCGCGCCTCGCAACCAGCGCGCCGACGCCGGTTGGATACCCGAACAGCTTGTAGAAGGAGACGGCGACGAAGTCCGCGGGCACCTCGGCCAGGGACAACGGGCTCGTCGCGGCGTACGCGGCTGCGTCGACGAGAACGTGGTACCCGCGGCTCTGCGCGTGGGCGACCCAGGCGAGTGGGTGCCTGACGCCGGAGAAGTTCGACTGCGCCGGGAAAGCGAACAACGAGGCAGCCTTCGGCGGCTTCAACGAGGGTCCCGGATCGGACCCTCGCAACTCGTCGTCCAGCGGAACGTAGACGACATCCGCCCGGCGCCGCCGGGCCGCCACGCGAAGGCCGTTGACCGAGTTGTGGTTGTCCGCCGTCAGCACCAGACGCGACCCGGCCGCGAACGGGAACGCTTCGGCGAGCAACCGGATGGCGCCGCTGGCGTTGGCGGTGAACACGACGTCGTAGACGGCCGGATCCGCGTCGAACAGTTCGAGCGTCAGCCGTCGTGCGGTTTCGATCGCGGCCGTGCTGGCGCGTGACGGTCCGCTCTCGGAATGCGGGTTGCCCAGCACGCGGTCGGTCATGAGCCGCGCGTGCCGGCGCACGAGCGACGCCGGGTAGAGCGCCGACCCCGTGTAGTCGAGGTAGACGTGCCCGGTGCGGTCCAGGCGCGAGAACTCGCGCGCCCGCAAACGCGCGATCAGCACCCCCGCCTCCGGACGCCGGCCACGGCGTTCCGCGTGGCTTCGGCCAGCCCGGCCTGCGCGCCCTCGCCGTTCCAGTAGCCCACCGGCACCTCGCGGCGCTCCACGTTCGCACGCGGCACACCGCCGAAGAAGCGGCTCAGGCTCGCGGCCCGTTCGAACTGCGTGCGTTCCTCCGGCGTCGCATCGGTCGCCAGCCGCGGCTCCAGCACGCGCCCGATCCACTCGTACAGGCCCTGACGGAGCAGGCGGACGTCCCGATGCCCGCGCCGGCGCACGAGCGCCCAGGCCTCGAACGCGCGCCGATCGTCGCTGGCGTACACCACGACCGTGGCGCCGGCCGGCAGCGGCTCCTCCGCCAGCGCCGCAAGCGTCATGGGCCGCGCAGTCGGAACGTGCATCTGCTCGAACTCTTCAGACGAACGGAGGTCCCACACATGCAGCGCCGGGTCGCGGCGCAGGATGCGCTCGGCGAGATCGGGAGCGGCGATGTAGTCAATCGACACGTGCGCCGCGGCGTCGGGTGCGCGCCAGTCCCACGCCGCGGCCGCGAGGCTCATCAGCCCGGCGACGACGGCCAGCGCCGAATGCAGGCTTCTCACGCCCGTCCCCGCTCGATGCGTGTCGCCAGCGCGAAGCCGGCAATCGCCGCCAGCGTAATGACCGCGACGCCGGCGCCGCGAGACACGCCGGCGAGCTCGGTGATCGTCACGGCGCCCATTGGGGTACTGGCGTAGAAATCGGCAACGATGGGAAAGGCAATGTTGAAGGCCGCCACGCCCGCCAGCATGCCCACGATGACGCCGAGGCCGTCGAGCCGGCCCGTGGCGGCGGCCACGCAGGATGTCCCGGGACACAGGCCGCCGAGCAGGAACCCCGCGCCGAACAGGACGCCGCCGGCCGCCTGCGGGGCGGCGAACGTCTCGGGCATGTAGACGAGCCTGAGGTCCAGGAACCCGATCCGATCCAGCCAGAACGCGCCCAGCATCGCCGTCACGAGCGCCGTGAACATCACCTTGAAGACGGTGAGATCCGTCAGGTAGAACTGCGCCGCGAGCTTCGGCGCATATCCGAGCCCCCCGCGCTCGAGAAACCAGCCGAAGAAGAACCCGATCAGCGGCGCGACCAGCAGGCCGCCGGCGGGCCCGAGGACGCCGGTCTCGGTGAACGGTGCGGTCATCGCCACAGCCTCCGTGCCAGCGGTGCGAAGAGGTACCCCGACGCGAAGCACGTCGCGATGAAGATCCAGCTGCCGGCCGACAGCAGCGCGCCCCCCGTCAACGCCTGCCCGCTCGTGCAGCCGCGCGCGAGCTTCGCCCCGAAGCCCATGAGCGCGCCGCCGCCGATCGACACAAACATCCGCTGACGGGCGTCCACGTGCGGTCCGTGTTCGACGGACCGGCGCAGACGTCCGGCGAGCCAGGCCGAACAGAATCCGCCGACGACGACGCCCGCCAGCTCGAGCACGAGCCAGTCGCCGAGCGGGCTTGCGACGCCGCGGACCAGATACGGCGCGAGCGCGGCGACGCCGAGGCGCGCGCCGTGCCTTCGACTGCGGCCGTACCCGCCGCGACGACGCTCGCAAAACCTCCAGATGCGCCGAGGCCCCGGCCGACGAGCACGTAGGCCGAGAGCAGGACGAGGCCGAGCCCCAGGCCAGCCAGATACGGATCGGAATAACGTTTCACTTCTCCACCGGTCCTCGCTTGTTCATCGCCCAGTCCTGGAACGAGCCGTCGTACAGCATCACCGTGTAGCCCAGCAGGCGCGCGCCGAACACCACGGCGGTGCCCTGCTGGCCGACATGGCAGTACGCGACCACCGTGTCTCCGGGCTTGATGCCCGCGGCGGCGAACAACGCGGCGACACGCTCGCGATCGACCAGCATGTTGTCGTCGGTAATCTTCGTAAACGGGATGTTGACGGCACCCGGGATATGGCCCTTCGCCCCGTTCATCGTCGGCTCGATGCCGCTGTAGAACACCGCCGCCCGGGCGTCCACCAGCCTGGTGTTCGGCCGCGACGGGATCGACTTCACGAACTCGGCGTCCACGACAACCGGCTTGGCCGGCCGGGCGCTCAGGGTTCCCCGCGCAGCCGGCGGCACGCTGGCGGTCGTCGCCTGTCCCGCCCGGGTCCAGGCGGGCAGTCCTCCGTTCAAGAGCGACGTGCGGTCCCCCAGCCCGAGGTAGTCGAGCGTGAAGATGATGCGCGTGCTCGATTGCACGGCGCCGGTCTTGCCGAAGTAGACAACGATGCGGCTGTCGTCGGAGATGCCGAAGGACGCGACCTTCGCGCGCAGCTCGTCGAGCGGCGGGAGCTCGAGCATCAGGTCGCCGCGCGCCATGTCGTGCGGGCGGGCGACGTCATCTTCGGTGATGTAGCGAGCGCCGGGAATGTGGCCCGCGTCGTATTCGGCCTTCCCGCCGATGTGCAGCAGCACGAGGCCGCGGTCGTTCACGTGCTGGGCGAGCCAGCCGACGTCCACGAGCAGCGGCGCCGGCGTCTGTGCCTGTGAGGGCGAGGCGATCAGGACAAGCAGGGCGAAGAGTCGGATTGCACGCGTCATTGTTTACCTCCGAACGGTTGTCCTCCGAACGCGGCGATGATGACCGGCGGCGGTGGCGCGCATCAACCGGTTTGCAGCCAGAGGCCGGCCCGTGCAGCCAACGGCGGATCCCGACGCGCGTTCCCCGCGGCGGCGACCGCTCGCTGCGGAATTCAGGCGTTTGGCTGCAGGCGCGTTGCGGACGGGCATGGCGGGGGCTATAAAGAGAGCCATGACACTCAGGGCAGAGGGCCCAGGGCAAAGGGCTGATTCAATCGGCCACCCGCTGTCGACGCGATGGGTGGCCATCCTCAGCGCCGCGACGGCGGCCTGCATGGCGCTGGCGACCGCGTCGCAGACGTACATCTCCATGCTCAGCCATGGGCATTCGTTCGTGCGGCTGTTCACCTGGCAGCTGGCGGGCTGGTGTTTCTGGGCGGTCATCGCGCCGTGGACGGTCCGCCTGAGCGGCCGTTACAGCCTGGCGCGCCTGGCGGGGCTCGGCGTGCTGCTGACGATCGCGCACGGCGCCGTCGCCGCGCAGATGACGGTCTGGTTTCAACCGTATCAGCCCGTGGCGTTCTACAGCTTCCGGCAGGCCCTCGCCAACCTGTGGTGGGCCCTCGTGCTGATCGATCCGCTCGTCTATCTTCTCCTTGTCGTCGGCGGACGCGCGTTCGCCGCCCACGAGCGCGCCCGGCAGCTCGAGCTCCGCGAGACGCAGCTCGAAGCCGAGTTGACGCGCGCCACGCTGGACGCGCTGCGGCTGGAAATTCAGCCGCACTTCCTGTTCAACACGCTGAACGCGATCGCCGCGCAGATTCGCGCGAACAGCAACGCGTCGGCGCTGACCATGCTGCTCGGGCTGAGCGACCTGATGCGGGCGACGCTCGATCGGCCGGCCGGGCAGCTCGCGCCGCTCGGCGACGAGCTGAGCGTCGTCAAGGGCTACATCGATCTCCAGCGCGCGCGGTTCGGCGATCGCCTGGAGATCGCGTACGACATCGACGACGCGTGCCGGCGGCTCGAGGTGCCGACGCTGCTGCTGCAGCCGCTCGTCGAGAACGCGCTGCGCCACGGCCTCGCTCCGCAGTCCGCGGCGGGGCGGCTCGAAATCGGCGCGGCCCGCCGGAATGGCGCCGAGCTGCGGCTGTGGGTCACCGACAACGGCGTCGGCCTGCCGCCGGGCTTCGATGCGTCCCGCGACGCCGGCACGGGCCTGCGCAACACCCGGTCGCGCATCGAGCGCCTGTACGGCAGCGCCGCCGCGCTCGTGGTCCGGCCGAACGCGCCCGCGGGAACGATCGTGGAGCTCATCCTGCCGGCGGCTGGTGCCGCGTGATCCGCTTTCGCGTGCTCGTCGCCGAAGACGAGCCGCACGCCCGGTCGATGGTGGTGGGCCTGCTCGGCCGCGACGCGGAAGTCGAAGTGGTGGCCAACTGTGCCGACGGCCGGGCCGCCGTGGAGGCGATGTCCCACAAGGGCATCGACATCGCCTTCCTCGACATCGAGATGCCCGAGTCGTCCGGCCTGCAGATCGCCGAGCGCTCGGCGGCGGACGGACCGGTCGTCGTTTTCGTCACGGCGTTCAGCCGCTATGCGCCGGCGGCGTTCGACGTCAGCGCGGTGGACTACGTGCTGAAGCCGTTCTCCGACGAGCGATTCTTCGCCGCCCTCGAGCGCGCCAAGCAGCGCGTGCGCGAGCGCCGGCTGAACGCGCTGGCCGACCAGATCGCGATGGTCTCGTCGGAGATGAAGCACGGCGACGCCGCGCCGGCGTCCGAGTACCTCCACCGGATGGCGTTCAAGGACGGCGACCGGACCATCGTGCTCAACGCCGCGGAGATTGTATGGATCGAAGCCGAGGACTATTACGTGCTCATCCACTCGAAGCGCGGACGCCACATGATCCGCGCGACGCTGGCGTCGCTCGAAGAGCGGCTGGACCCGCAGGTGTTCGTCCGCGTGCACCGCGCCGCGATCGTCAACGTGGACGAAGTGCGTGAGGCCCGGGACGAGGATCGGCTGATGCTGATCCTGTCGAACGGATCGCAGGTGCCGGTCAGCCGCTCGAGGCGCCGCCACGTCGAGCCGCTCGTCCTGCCACGGGCGTAGGGCGCGCCGACTATGACTACAGGTCGACGACGTCGCCGATGAAGATGTCCGGCGCCCCGTCGTGGAAGTTCTTGATGTCGTCCAGCACCGGTCCCAGCTTCGGGTCCTTCAACGCGTTCTGCAGTCCCGCCGCTGATTCGAAGAACGCCGAGAACATGATCTGATAGAGGGGCTTCGACCCGTCCGGCGTCATCGTTACCTTCACCATTTCGATCCGCTTCAGCCCGTGAGGGCCTACGACCTTGCTGACGAGCGGAAGGTGCGTCGTCTTGTAGTACGCCTCGTCGAACCGGCCGGGCTTGTAGCAGACTCGCAATACGGTCATGGGATGCGCCTCAGGAAGGATGGGACTAGAGTCTACGTCAGGACGATGTCCGCGCGCGCGCGCAGAAGCGGATTCTTCCGGCTGACGACCGAGAGATAGAATTTGCCGTCCTTGAGGTCCACGGCTTCCGTCTCGACCAGCGTCACGCTGCCCGAGATTGGCGACCGATGGCCGGCCTTGGCCAGGACATAGGCGACTCCACCATTCGGCCGATTGGCCCGGCGATGAAGATAGACGCCGCCTGCGCGATCCGATGAGGCGCCGGAAACGACCACCTCGTAGGCAAGTTCCCGCGTCCGCTCGTTGAAACTGAAGCGTGCCGCCGCACGAAGCGTGACGCTCGATGGCGGGATCGACTGGGCGCCAGTCGCGGTCACCTCAGCACGCAGGCTTCCAGTTCGGGAGCCGTAGGGTATGTGGCTCACAGCACGATCGACTCTTGCCCCGCCGGTCCGCGGCGTGCTCGCCGGTGGGCGCCGATGCTTCGTCGCCTGCTCGTAGCTGTAGGCCAGGCCAATCAGCGTCGGTTCGGCGAATCGCCGGGCGAGCATCTCGATGCCGACAGGAAATCCGCCGGGTGTAAAGCCCGCTGGCACCGAAATGGCCGGGAAGCCCGTTTGAGCAGAGAGGCCGGCGTTACTGCCGATCTGATTGCCACCCACGACCGGCGCGATGCGGCGCGCCGTCGGATACACGACCACGTCGAGCCTGTTGTCGTCCATCACCTTGAGGAGCGCCTGCCCCAGCGAGTCACGTGCCGCGAGCCTGTTCCGATAGTCGTCGCGGGTCAGGTAATCGTCGGGAACCGCGTTGGCGGCCTCGAGAAACCCCTGCAGTTGCGCGGCATGCAAACCTGACGCAAGCAGTTCTTCGACAGACCTGACGGGCGCGCCCGGCGACGATCGCAGGTAACTCCCGAGATAGGCCTTGAGCTCTTGAGTGAGGAGATTCGAGGCCGCCAACTGCGAGCTCAGGTTCGGCACGGCGACGTCCATGACCATCGCCCCCTGCCGTTTCAGGTCTTCGATCGCCGTCCGGATGATCGCGCCGACGTCTTCGTCCTCGGGCGCGCTGCCGAAGAATTCCGTCAGCACGCCGATGCGAGCGCCTTTGAGCGCGCGGGGATTGAGCGACGATCGGTACGACTGGGGAATCTTTCCGTTGCCCGACGCGGTGACGGGATCCGCAGGATCGTACCCGACCGTCGCATCGAGGACGACGGCGATGTCCGCGACCGTCCTGGCCATCGGCCCGCCGGTGTCCTGGGTATGCCCGAACGGGATGATGCCCGCGCGGCTGGACAAACCGGCCGATGGACGCATCCCGACGATCGCGTTGTGAGCGCTCGGAATGCGAATGGAACCACTCGTGTCGGTCCCCATCGAGAACGCGGCGAAGTTCGCGGACGCGGCGACGCCCGATCCGCCGCTCGACCCACCGGGTGCCCTGGTCAGATCGTAGGGGTCGAGCGTCTGGCCACCGAGAGAGCTCACGGTTGTCAGGCCGAGCGCGAGCTCGTGGAGGTTGGCCTTGCCCAAAATGACGGCGCCGGCCTGACGCAGCTTCCTGACCTGAAAGGCATCGTCTTTCGGCACGACGCCGGACAACGCCAGCGAACCGCCGGTGGTGGGCATGTCCCGGGTCTCGAAATTGTCTTTCAAGAGGACGGGAATGCCGTGCAGCGGCCCGCGCAGTTTCTTTCTCTTCCGCTCGGCGTCCAGCGCGCGCGCGTCGGCGCCTGCGTTCGGATTCAGAAACAGCACGGCGTTCAAACGCGGCCCTGCCTGATCGTACGCGTCGATGCGATCGAGGTAGAAACGTACGAGCTCGGCGGCGCTGGTCTTTCCTGTCTCCATGTCAGCCTGGAGATCGCTGATGCTTTTCTCGAACGCATCGTACGGCGCCGCCGCCTCGAGCAATCGAGGGCGTTTGCCGGCGAGCGCCAGCAGAACGGCGACGGCCGACTGCAGTAAGGTCCGCCGTCTCACGATCATTGACGAACGGTCGGATATTTGATGCCGAGCTGCTCCAGATAGGTCTTGTACCTGGTGGGATCGAAGTAGTACTTCTTCATCTCCGGCCGGTACTTCGCCATCGTCTGCTCGTTGAGCCAGATGGCCGGTTTGTCGTCGGGCCGAATGAGGGGCTTGTACTGCTGGCCCTTCGTCTGGACGTTGTTGAAATACGCCCACGCGTCTTTGACCAGATCGGCGCGCACCATCAGGTCGAGGGCGGTCATCGCCTGGACTTTCGCGCCGGTCGTGACGCCCTTGTGCGCGATGGGCGTCGCCATCGCGACGCCGTTCGCCCAATTGTGCCCCGGTCCCGCTTCGAAGTTCGCCGGGTAGCTGAGCGTCACCGTCGGGACGTTCCAGGAGACGTCGCCGATATCGTCCGACCCGCCCCGCAGCTTCTCGTCGTCTGGCACGCGTTCGCGTCCCCGCAGCGGCTCCAGCTTCCTGGCGAGGCCTATCTCCTGCACCTTGAGCTCGTGCTGAAGCGCCACCGCCAGCTTCTCATCGTCGGCGCTCCACTGAGGCAGTCCGACCGCCTTGATGTTTTCGTACATCGTCTCGGCGACGGTCTTGTTCATATGCTGGGGCCAGGCAGACCCGAGGACGCGCATGGTGACGTCCGTGTCGGTCATCATCGCCGCCCCCTTCGAGATCCGGTTCCCGATCTCCCAGTTCTCCTTGATGTGGTCGTAGTCCGTCTCGCGGAAGTAGTACCAGACGGCAGCGTTGGACGGGACGACGTTGGGCTGATCACCGCCGTTGGTGATGACGTAATGCGATCGCTGCTGGAACCGCAGGTGCTCGCGCCGGAAGTTCCAGCCGACGTCCATCAACTCGACGGCGTCGAGCGCCGAGCGGCCCCGCCACGGCGCGTTTCCGGCGTGCGCACTTTCGCCTTTGAAGCTGTACTCAACCGACACGAGGCCGGTGTTCGATCCGTCTCCCCAGCTCACGCCGAGGTTCGTCCCGACGTGCGCGAAGAGCACCACGTCCACGTTCTTGAAGACGCCGGCTCGAACGAAATAGGCCTTGGCCGCGAGCAGTTCCTCAGCGATCCCCGGCCACAGGAGAATGGTGCCGCCGAGACGATTGCGCTCCATGATCTTCTTGAGCGCGAGCGCGGCCGTGATGTTCAGCGGCATCCCCGAGTTGTGGCCCTCGCCGTGCCCGGGCGCGCCCTCGATGATCGGATCGTGATACGCCACACCCGGCTTCTGCGACGCCTGGGGAATGCAGTCCACGTCGGAACCGAGGGCGATGACGGGCTTGCCCGAGCCCCAGGTCGCCGTCCAGGCGGTGGGAATGCCGGCGATCGACTCCTCGATGCGGAACCCGTTGCTCCGCAGGATGCCGGTCAGGTACTTCGACGTCTCGACCTCCTGAAAGCCAAGTTCGCCGAAGCTGAAGACCTGGTCCACCATCTGCTGGGTGAAGTCCTTCATCCCGTCGATTTCGGTCGACAGCTCGGACTTGTACCGCGTGACCGCGGGATCAGCCACGGCCGCCGGCCCGGCCGCGCGTGTCGCCGGCGGTGTTTGCGCGGCCACGGCCAGGCAGGAACAAACGAACACCGCGAGCGCGGCGGCATGGGGCGGGATTGTGAGTCGCAACGGTTCCTCCGTGTGGTGTGGCGATTTCCCTGCGCGTGTTGCCGGTAATGTCCATTACCGGGTCCGCTTTGTCAAAGACTTCCAGTCAGGGGAGAGACTGTTGCAGCCGGCCGCCGCGCTGGTTGTACACCTTCAACAGGTGACGCCCGGACACGAGCCGGCTCGTGAAGACGGCGAGCCCGATGCCGTTCGCGTTCTTCGACGAGGGATAGCGCAGACCGACGACGGCGCGCGACGCGAACGCTTCGGCAGCAAGCAGTTGGGTCGGCGGCAGGGGTCCCGCTCCGGCCAGGTATCGGGACTGCTGGAGGAGCCACAGCCCGGTCAGCTCGTGACGGGTCGTTCCAAGGGCTGCCTGCGTGCCTGCGTCGGTGAGATCGAGGATGTCGGTCAGCACGCCCTCGACGGTCAGGAGGACCTGGGGTTCAAACAACAGCGGCACGGGACTCCCGGGCGGCCGAAGGGCGCTGGCGATTTCCTGCAGCGGTGTCAGCTCGTCTTCCGCGAGATACAGGCAGTCGATCCCCGGCGCCTCGGGCGTGGCCTGAGGGGTGAATCGCGCGCCCTTGCGGGCGGCGCCGCCGGGCCACAACGGCTGAACGGCGCTCCCGGGCAATCCGCCGGGCGGCGGACTCGACAGGTAGTCGAAATTAACGGCCCGATACCACGGCCCGCGCAGCGAGACGCGCCGGACCGCGGGCAACACGCGGCGCAGAGCCTGCGGCGGCAGCATCGAACGTCAGGACGGCAGCCCTGCGATCGCGTTCTCCAGGAGCGTGACGACGGCATCGGCCTGTCCGCCGAGTATCACGTCGAGGGGGGTTCGTTCTCCGAGGTCCGGATGCGGGCTGTTCAGCCACGCGCGGGCCTCGCGGCGGTTGCGGGTGGCGCGGGAAATCAGCGCCAGGCACCGCTTGATGGGGCCCAGGCCTTTCTGCAGGCTCAGCGCGTCGGGCGTTTTGTGCACGGCGGCGTAGCTGGCGCCGACGGCCGCGGCGACCTGCGGCAGGGCCACGGCCAGGAACTCGGCGACCCGGCCGGCGTCAATCCGGCCGGTCTCCGGATCGTGCAGTTCCGCGAGGGGGACCGGAATCATCGTGGCGGTTCTCGTGGCCATTTGACCCTCTGGATATCAACCAAATATACACCGATAATATACCATAACTAGAAGCCAACAGGGCGGGCTGCCGGCCGCAGGGCGGAACGCCCCGCGGTTTTACGCGGCCGCCGAATTGCCGACACACTGTCTCCATATCGGGTTGCTAGTCTGCCCCCGCACTGCGCGTCACGCGCGTGCGGAGGCCGACCATGGATCATTCCAAAGACCGTCGACAGTTCCTGAAGCTCATCGGATCGTCCGCCATGGCGGCGGCAGCGCCGTTCGATTTCAGCCGCGCGCTCTCCATTCCCGCCCACAACCGCACCGGGTCGATCCGCGATGTCGAGCACATCGTCATCCTCATGCAGGAGAATCGATCCTTCGACCACTACTTCGGCACGATGCGCGGCGTCCGCGGCTTCGCCGACCCGCGCGCGGTGAAACTCTCGACCGGCCGATCCGTCTGGCATCAGCCGAACGGCGCAGGCTTCCTGCTGCCCTTCCGTCCCGACGTCGAGGATCTCGGACAGACGTTCCTGCCCGACCCGCCGCACGGCTGGGCCGACACGCACGCCGCGTGGAACGCCGGCCAGTACGACCGCTGGGTACCGAACAAGGGCGTGACGACGATGACGTATCACACCCGGCGGGACCTGCCGTATCAGTTCGCGCTGGCCGATGCCTTCACCATCTGCGACAACTACCACTGCTCGCTCATGGGCCCCACCGATCCGAACCGCTATCACATGTGGACCGGCTGGGTCGGCAACGACGGCGCGGCCGGCGGCCCGGTGATCACGAACGCAGAGGCGGGCTACGACTGGTCGACGTACCCCGAGCGGCTGGAGCGCGCCGGCATTTCGTGGAAGATCTACCAGGACGTCGGCGTGGGCCTGGACGCGGCGGGTTTCTGGGGCTGGACCGACGACCCTTACATCGGCAACTACGGCGACAACTCGCTCCTCTACTTCCACCAGTACCAGGGCGCCGCGCCCGGCACTCCGCTGGCCGACAGGGCAAAGACGGGCACGAACATCCTCGGGCAGAACCGCGAGCCCGACCGGCTGATGGACATCTTCCAGAATGACGTACGGCACGGCCGGCTGCCGAAGGTGTCGTGGATTGTCGCCCCCGAGGCATATAGCGAACACCCGAACCACATTCCGGGTTATGGCGCCTGGTACGTGTCTCAGGTCATCGACATCCTCTCGAGCAATCCCGACGTCTGGAGCAAGACGGCCCTGTTCATCACGTATGACGAGGAGGGCGGTTTCTTCGATCACCTGGTGCCGCCAACGCCGCCGCAGACGCGGGCGCAGGGCCTGTCCACCGTCGAAATCACCAACGAGATCTTCGCCGGCGACGCCGGCCACGCGAGCGGCCCGTACGGCCTGGGCATACGCGTCCCGATGATCGTCGTATCACCGTGGAGCCGGGGCGGCTGGGTCAACTCGCAACTGTTCGACCACACGTCGCTCGTCCGATTCCTGGAAGAGAGGTTTGCGGACCACCACCCGGACCTGATCGAGACCAACATCACGCCCTGGCGGCGCGCGGTCGTCGGCGATCTGACCACGGCGTTCGACTTCAAGACGCCCAACGCGTCGCGGCGGCTGGTCCTGCCGGGCACCGATCAGTACAAGCCGGAAGACCTCGTGCGCCACGAGGACGAGGTGCCGGTCCCACCGGCCGTCGGCGAGTTGCCCCGGCAGGAACGCGGTGTCCGCCCGGCGCGGGCGATCCCGTACACGCTGCACGCGCGCGGAGCGGTTCAGCCCGCCGACGGCTCGTTCTGGATCGAGATGCGCAATACGGGCCAGGCGGGCGCCGTGTTCCAGGTGCGCTCGGGCAATGCCGCCCACGTCCCGCGCAGTTATACCGTCGAGCCGCACAAACTGCTCATCGATACCTGGCGCATCGGCGCCATCGGCGCGTCCGAGTACGATCTCTCCCTCTACGGGCCGAACGGTTTCTTTCGGGGATTCAAAGGCACGGTGTCAGGCAGCCATCGCGCCAACCTGGACATCCACGCGGCTTACGAGGAAGAGACCGGCGCCATCAGGCTGGACATTTCGAATCGCGGATCGCACAACGTCAGGGTCGGCGTGGTGAACGGGTACCGGTCGCGAGGCATGAACTCGGTGCTCGGGCCCGGCGATACCGACTCGAAGAGCTGGTCGCTCAAGGCGACGGGTGGCTGGTACGACCTGACGATTACTGTCGAGAACGATCCCCACTTCGAATATCGCCTCGCCGGACACATGGAGAACGGCGAGGACAGCATCAGCGATCCGGCGATGGGAGGCGTGGTGTAGGATGGCGGCATGATTTTCAAGCACGCATGCTCGCTGGCCACGGCCGCTGTTGGGATCGTTGCGCTCGTCTCGATCGCGGCCGCGCAGACGCCGCCGCCGCAGGTCGCGGCCCTCAAGGAATCGCTCGCGAAAAACCAGGCGGCCCTGAAGCAGTACTCGTGGGTCGAAACCACCGTCATCAGCATGAAGGGCGAGGTCAAGAAGCAGCAGCAGAAGCAGTGCTCGTACGGTCCTGACGGCAAGGTGCAGAAGACGCCCATCGGTGAGCAGGAGCCGAAGGCCAAGGAACCAGCTGACGGTGGCGGCCGCCGCGGCGGCCGCGCGAAACAGGCCATCGTCGCGAAGAAGGTCGGCGAGGTCAAAGACTACATGGAAGATGTCGCGGCGCTCGTGCACCAGTACGTGCCGCCCGACGCGCAGAAGATCCAGGCCGTGCAGGGCGCCGGCAAGCTGGCCGTCCAGCCGGGCGCTGGCGTGACCGTGCTGAACCTGAAGGACTACCTGAAGCCGGGCGATCTGCTGGCGATCGGCTTCGATCCGGCCGCACTGGCGATGCGCAGCTACAACGTCACGTCGTACGTCGAAAAACCCCAGGACGACGCGGTGGCGCTGGCGGTGACGTTCGCAAGCCTCCCCGACGGAACGAGCTATCCGCAGCAGATCCTTCTGGACGTCAAGGCGAAGGACATCCAGGTGAAGGTCACCAATTCCGGCTACAAGAAGGCCGGAAGTAGATCGACAGATTGTCTAGTTTTTCGGCTCATCGACATTTGTGTCCATCGACGGATCGGCCGTCACTGCGAGAATCGGCGGTTTTTCGTCGATCTCGTTCGGCGCGCGTGGCGCGTGTCTTGCTCGCTGACAGCGCAGCGATGTTGTCGCGAATCTGCGCCGGCTGGCTCGCGCTGCTGATTCTGCTGCCGTTCTCGGCGCCGTTCGCCACGTGCGACCTGGCGATGATCCTGGGCGAGCCAGGACGCGACGCATGCTGACGGGCCGGCGCGCGGGCGCTGGCCGCGCGCACGGCGCGGCCACGCACGCGCTGCCGCACATCGCGCACCGCACATCGCGATCAGTGGGTCGCGTGACCGCAGTCGATTCCACCTCGCCGGCGCTGTTCGATTCCGGTGTCGGGCGTCCATCGCATGGCGTGACGCGCTCGACGATCGTCGGTTCCCCGGTTCTCCAGCCTCTTCGGATCTGATCCTCCCCGTGCGGCCTGAAAAGCCGGCGCGCAGGAAACGGGACTTAGCCGCTCACCTTGAACAGGGCAGTGCGTACACGGGATCGGAAAGCTCGTACCGAGAGGTGCAACCCGGGGTTTCATCTCGGCCATTAAGTCGTCGTCGTTCCCTGACCGCGCCTGTGCACTACTCGACTGTCGGCTTCCGGAGCGACCCCCTGAGCGACTAACGATGCGAGACGGCTGGCCCGCGCTGCCAGTCCGTGGCAGGTGATGATCATCACTGACTTCGGCGACCTGATCGCGGAGCGGATGCGCGTCGAGCATCGCGCGCTCGCGGCGCGATGGTTCGCGAGACTCCTCGACCTGCTGCCCGTGGACGCGCGCGAGGTCTTCCCGACCGAAAACCTCCTCGATCACGTGCCTTCGCTGATCCTGGAGATCAGCGGCTATGTGGCCGACCCCGAGGAAGGCGCCATCGCGGCCAACACGTCCATCCTCGACAAAGCGCGCGAGCTCGGCGCGCTCCGGTTCTCCCAGCGCGCCTCGCTGCACCAGCTCCTGCGCGAGTACCAGCTGCTCAGCGCCATCCTGGTCACGTTCGTCCAGGAGGAGATCGCCCGGCTCGACACCCCGCCGCCGGCAGCGGCTACCGTCCGCGTGATCGCCCGGCTGCACGACGCCACGAACGTGCTCTCGCAGTCGACCGTCGAGTCGTTCGTCGCGCTCTACACGCAGACGATCGCCGAACAGGCCCAGCGGCTCGAACAGTTCACGCGCATGGCGGCGCACGAGTGGCGTCAGCAGCTTGGCGCGCTGCAGGTCGGCGTCAACCTGCTGAGCGTGGCACGGCTGGATCCGGCCCGGTCGCAGCGCACGCTGGACGCGCTCGGCCGGAGCGTGACGCATCTCGTGGAGCTGACGCACAAACTCGAAGCGGTCGCCCGGATGCGGGATGGCGGAGACAGCGCGGTCGTGCAGGACGTCTCGGTCGCAATGGTGGTCGAGGAGGCGGCGCGCCAGCTGCGCGAAATGGCCGAGGCCCGGGACGTGGAGATTCGCGTCGGCGAGTCGCTGCCGACGATGAAAGTCGACGTGGGCCGGCTCGAGCTGGCGTTCGTGAACCTGCTGTCGAACGCGATTAAGTACTCGGATGCCGACAAGCCGTCGCGCTACGTCGAAGTGTCAGGAGAGCGCGACGACGGGTTTCACCGGATCCTCGTGCGAGACAACGGCATCGGCATTCCCACCGAGGCGCTGAAGACGATCTTCAAACGGTTCACACGGGCGCACGCCGACCGCGCGGACCTCTCGCACGTCTCCGGCATCGGGCTTGGACTGGCCATCGTGGACGACTGCGTGCGGTCGATCGGCGGCATCATCGAGGTGGAGTCCGACGAAGGCGCCGGTACCACCTTCGTCCTCCGTCTGCCTCTCGCCCCGCCGCCGGGCGGCGGTGCCCGCCTCTAGTCGTCGCCCGGACCCGATCGTCGAGCCGACTTGACGGCGCTCCGCAGCCGCTTCGATGCGACCCGGTCCAGCCGCTCGCGCTTGCGGGGTTTCGTCGGCTTCCGTCTCTTCGGCGGCGTGAAGGCGCTCTCGAGCAGCACGGCCAGCCGCTCGCGCGCGGCCTTGCGATTTTGCGCCTGCGAGATATGCACGCGGCTGACCACGACGAGCACGCCGTCGTTGGTGACGCCCTTGCCGGCCAGCACGATTAATCGATCCAGCACGTCCGGCGGCAGGGAGAGCGGTTTCAGATCGAGGCGGAGCTCGACCGCGGTCGCCTCCTTGTGAAGATTCCGGCCCCCCGGTCCCTGCGCGTGAACGAAACGCTCCTGGACCTGGCGGCGGTCGATTGAGATGCCATTGGTCGCGCGTATCATGATGAACACCACCTGCGGGTCGTCATGCAAGCCGATCGCCAGAAGGACACATGAAACATCCAGTGCCACCGTCGTCGCCCGTGGCCGACTCGGCTGACAGCCCACGCATCGTCCTCAAAGACGGGTCGGTGGCGACCGTCCGCGCCGCCACGAGCGCGGACGCTCCGGCAATGCGGCGATTCTTCCTGAACCTGTCGCCGGATTCCCGCTACCGCCGGTTCTTTACGGCCGGCGAACCTCCCGACGCGCTGATACAACGGCTTAGCGATTCGACCGATCCCGGCCGCAACCTGACCCTGATCGCCGAACGCTCGGTCGACGGGCAGGTGCGCATCGTCGCGGCGGCCTCCTACACGGCCATCACCGCTGAGGCGGCCGAGGCGGCTTTCGCCGTCGCCGACCAGTTTCAGGGGAGGGGCCTCGGGACGGCGCTGCTCGAGCGGCTGGCCGTGGCCGCAGCGGAAGCCGGCTTCCGAAGGTTCCAGGCGACCACGCTCGGGGACAACACGTCGATGCTTGAGGTGTTTCGGGATTCCGGGTTCGAGATTCGATCGAAATCCTCGGGCGGTTCGGTTGACGTCCAGCTCTCGATCGTTCCTTCGGCCGCAACGGTTTCCGCGGAGGAACGGCGCCAGCGCCTGGCGACAGCGGCATCGCTGCGCCCGCTGCTCGAGCCCCGCGCCGTGGCGGTCGTCGGCGCGTCGCGCGATCCGTCCAGCATCGGCCGCCGCGTGCTGGACGCCGTACTCGCCGGGTTCACGGGGAAGGTATACGCGGTCAACCCGCGAGCTGCCGAGGTCGCCGGCCTCTCGGCTTACGCCAGCGCGCGGGAGCTGCCGGCGGACGTCGACCTCGCCGTGGTTGCCGTCCCGGCGCCCGCGGTCCTGGGGGTTGTGGACGACTGCGCCGCAGCCGGCGTGAAGTCGTTGATCGTCATCACGGCGGGCTTCGCGGAAGCAGGTCCCGATGGCCGGGCGCTGCAGGATCGGCTGACGGAAAAGGTCCGCAACTACGGGATGCGAATGGTCGGGCCCAACTGCATGGGCCTCCTGAACGCGAACGCCGATGTCCGGCTGAACGCGTCGTTCTCGCCCATCATGCCGCCGGGCGGGCACGTCGGTCTGATGTCGCAAAGCGGAGCGCTGGGGATCGCCATCATCCAGCTGGCCATCGCGCGCCGGCTTGGCCTGTCCACATTCGTCAGCGCCGGCAATAAGGCCGATGTCTCGGGCAATGACCTGCTGGAATACTGGGAAGACGATCCGTCCACGCAGGTCATCCTCCTGTATCTCGAGTCGTTCGGAAACCCGCGCCGTTTCGCGCGCCTCGCGCGCCGCATCGCCCGGCAGAAGCCGATCGTCGCCGTCAAGTCGGGACGCACGCGGTCCGGCTCGCTCGCCGCCAGCAGCCACACGGCCGCGCTCGCAGCCAGCGACGTCGCCGTCGATGCGCTGTTTCACCAGTCCGGCGTCATCCGGGCCGACACGCTCGACGAGATGTTCGACATCGCGGCGTGCCTCGACATGCAGCCGCTGCCAGGCGGACGCCGCGTCGCCGTCGTCACCAATGCAGGCGGCCCGGGGATTCTTGCGGCTGATGCCTGCGAGGCGGCGGGCCTGACACTGCCGAATTGTCGCCAGCCACGCGGGCCCAGGTGATCGCTTGTCTGCCCGACATGGCCAGCTGCCGGAACCCCGTCGACATGATCGCATCGGCTGGACCGGTCGAGTACGAGCGCACGATCCAGGCGCTGCTCGCGGCTCCGGAGATCGATGCCCTGCTCATCATCTTCACGCCGGTCGAAGCCGGACGCACACCGGATGTGCTGCAGGCGATCTGCCGGGGCGTCGCTGCTGGACGGAGCTCCATCGGCAGCATCAAGCCCGTCCTCGCCTGCATTCTGGCCGACGCGGGACATGCCATCCCGCTCGAAACCGGCGGCGAGCGGATTCCGGCGTTCGTCTTCCCGGAAAATGCGGCGCGGGCGCTCGGCAAGATCGCCACCTACGCCGAGTGGCGCGGCCAGCCGCCTGCGCTGTTCTGGGGATTCGACGACATCCGCGTCGACGATGCGCGCGAGGTCTGCCGCGAAGCCGTCGCCGCCAGGGGCGACACCTGGCTGACCGACGACGAGATGCGGCGGGTGCTCGAGGCGTTCGCGCTGCCCGTCGCGCCGGGCGGCGTGGCGAAAACAGCCGACGAGGCAGCGGCCTTCGCGAACGCGATCGGATTTCCGGTCGCGGCGAAAATCAGCGCGTCACGCCTGACGCACAAGACTGACATCGGGGGCGTGAAGCTGCATCTGTCGGACGCGAGCGCCGTCCGCCAGGCGTTCGACGATATCACCGGCGCCGCCCGTCGAACCCTCCCGCCGGAGGCCATCGTCGGCGTGCTCATTCAGACGATGGTTGCCGGCGGCGTCGAGACGATGATGGGGATTGCCCAGGATCCGCTTTTCGGGCCGGTCATCGCCTTCGGCCTCGGCGGCATTCACGTCGAGGTGCTCGGCGACGTGCGATTCCGCCTCGCGCCGCTGACCGATCGGGACGTCGACGAGCTTCTTCACGAGATCAAAGGCTTCCGGCTGCTGCAGGGGTATCGGGGTCACCCCGCCGCAGACATCGAGGCCCTGCGCGACCTCCTGCTGCGCCTCTCGCGACTCGCCGACGGCATTCCCGAGATCGCGGAACTCGACCTGAACCCCGTGATCGCCCTGCCGCCCGGTTCCGGCTGCCGCATCGTCGACGCGCGAATACGGGTCAAGGCGGCCAGACGAATGTTCTAGGCCGCCGGAACCACGCTGGCGACGGGCACTTCGCCTTCGACCCGCACGTCCACCGCGACATGCACGAGAGCCTTGAGCGAGTTCGAGATCAAGCAGCCCTCTTCGGCGCGGGCCAGGAGGCGCCTGGCCTGATCGACGTCGGTTCCGGACGGCACCGTCAGTCGGGCCTTGATGGAAAACGCCGTGAACTGCGCGACGCGGTCGACGCGGTCGAGCGTGCCCGAGGCGTCGCACCTCAACGAGAGCCACGGCAACTTCGAAACCCTGGCGATGGCGCGGAATGTCAGCACGAAGCAATCCGCGACTGCCGCGACCACGAGTGTCTCCGGCGACCAGCGATCGCCCGGGCCGTCGAACTCGGCGGGCGCCGCCGTGCGGAGGGCCTCGAGCCGCCCGCTATCGAGTTGAATGTCGCCAGCGGGGCCGCCGGTGGCGACTGCTGCGTAGTGGTGGGGAAATTCTCGCATCGCTGTCCTCTCCGGCGCGCGCAAATTCGCGTGCGCCGTGAACGTATGCGAACGGCGCGCCGTCAGCGCGCGGGCATTTCCGTGCGCCGGCGTGCCGGATTGCCGGCGGCGGCGCCGATCCGACATGGCACAACGCGTGCTCTTCCATACTCCGAAGCAACAGCCACTGAGGGGGAGACGCCATGAGAACGACATTCTTCCATCGGCTCGTCGGCGCCGCCGCGCTGGATGCCGCCACGTACGAAGAAGTGGAAGCCGACCGGTCGGCGACGCCGCAGGCTCTCGCGATCGTGGTGTTCTCGAGCCTGGCCGCGGGCATCGGCGCGAAGGGCATCAGCGGCGGCCCCGCGACTCTGACGTTTTTCGCAGGCGCCAGTGTGATCGCCCTGCTGGCGTGGGCGACGTGGGCGCTCGTCATGCTGGAAATTGGCGGGCGGATCCTGCCGACGAAAGACACGCGCGTAGACGTCGGCGAGCTGCTGCGCACGCTCGGCTTCGCGGCCACTCCCGGGCTCATTCAAGTGTTTGGCGTGCTGCCCGGTGCGATGGTGCCGGCGTTTGCTCTCGCCATCGTCTGGACTATCGCCGCGACGGTCGTCGCGGTCAGGCAGGCGCTGGACTACACGAGCACGGCCCGTGCGATTGCCGTTTGCATGCTCGGCTGGATCATCTCGCTGTCGTTCGCAATCGTGCTGGGCGTGCTGTTTGGCCCCACGTTGTCGGGCCTGCCATAACGTCGGCTGAAAGGACTTGCGCCATGTTCACTGCTTACGTCGTTGCCGTATTCGCGATGCTCTTGTCGGCCTGTGCCGCGCTGGCGCTCTTCAACTTTGTGGGCCATCTGGACGGCTGACGGGTACCGCGGGGCTTTCAGGCCCGCGGTGGCGGCCCTGAAAGGGCCGCCCTACGCCGAAGGCGTCCGTTCGAGCTTGAACTTCTCGATCCGGTAGCGGATCTGATCGCGGTTGAGGCCGAGCAGCGTGGCGGCGCGCGTCTGGTTCCAGCCGCTTCGATCGAGCGCCTGGACGACGAGCGAGCGCTCGAGCTGATCGAGATCGATACCGTTGGGCGGCAGCTCGACGCCCTCGGTGAGGCTGCGCGCTTCCGTCATCATCGGGAAGTCGGCGGTGGTGAGGACCTTGCCCTCGCCCAGCAGCATCGCGCGTTCGACGGCGTTGCGCAGTTCGCGGATGTTGCCAGGCCAGCCGTACGTCTGGAGCCGGGCGACCGCATCCGGTGCGATGCCCTCGACACGCTTCTTGAATTCCGTGTTGTACGAGTCGATGTAGTAGTCGAGCAGCAACGGGATGTCTTTGGCTCGCTCGCGAAGCGGCGGCAGCGCGATGGGGACGACGTTGAGCCGGTAGTAGAGGTCCTCCCGGAAACGCCTCTGCCGGACTTCCTCTTCGAGCTTGCGGTTGGTGGCCGCGATCACGCGCACG
The DNA here is from genome assembly GCA_963712905.1 of uncultured Acidobacteriota bacterium. Taxonomy (GTDB): domain Bacteria; phylum Acidobacteriota; class Vicinamibacteria; order Vicinamibacterales; family CAVVIG01; genus CAVQJU01. The sequence goes on from CAVQJU010000010.1 coordinate 219,278, forward strand.
TCCACGTGGATGTCGGCGGACCCGCCAACCCGCCTGAACGTCCGCTCTTCGAGGAACCGCAGCAGCTTGGCCTGAAGGGCCGGCACCATCTCGCCGATTTCGTCGAGAAACACTGTGCCGCCGTCCGCGGTCTCGAACAATCCCCGCTTCTGGCGATCCGCGCCGGTGAACGCGCCGCGTTCGTGCCCGAACAGCTCGCTCTCGAGCAGGTTCTCGGGCAGCGCCGAGCAGGTGATGTTCATGAACGGCTTCGCCGCGCGGTCGCTGGTGAAGTGAATGACCTTGGCGGCGAGATCCTTGCCGGTGCCGCTCTCGCCCGTGAGGAGCACGGTCGAGGCCGGGCCGGAGGCGATCTTCTTGAGCAGCGCCCGGACGTGCGCCATCGCGTCGCTGTCGCCGACGATGCGATCGAGGCTGTACGGCTGCGCCTGCGCGCTCCGCAGCGTGCGCACTTCGCGGCGCAGCCGCGTCGTCTCGAGCGCCTTCTCGACGAGGAGCGCGATCTCGTCGAGGTTGAACGGCTTGTTGGCGTAGTGGTACGCGCCCTGCTTCATCGCCTGGACGGCCGTATCGACGCTCGTGTCGGCCGTGAGGAGGATGACGAGGGCGTCGGGGTCGGCGCTCTTCATCCGCCGCAGGACGTCGAGGCCATCGCCGTCCGGCAGCTTGTAATCGAGCAGGACGAGGTCCACGCCCTCACGAAAGCGCTCGAGCGCTTCGGCGGCGGTTGCGGCTTCGAGGACGCGATAACCGTCATCGCCCAGCCGGCTGGTAAGGGACCATCGAATGAGCTGTTCATCGTCAACGACGAGCACTGTGGCGCGCATAGGCCTCATGAGTATACCGACAGAGACCCGGCGGACGCCCTGCATGGAAAACCGGACGCTCGCTCATGGCAGCGGGGCCCTCCCCGCCGTAGTCTTGGTGGGCCGGGCAATCAGGCCCCGGCGGAATCTAAGGAGTTCGTATGACGACCGCAGTGCGTGAATCGGGAATCACCCAGACCCCCTCAACCGGGACCCTGGCTCAGGCGTTGGCCGAGCGGCTGGAGAAGGGCGCCCAGGCGCTGGTGACGCTGGCGAGCGGCCTCACGGAGTCGCAGTGGCAGGCCCGAATCCCGCACGATGGGCGCCCGATCGGCGTCGTCGTGCACCACGTCGCAAACATGTACCCGCTCGAAATCCAGCTGGCGCAGGCGATGGCGGCAGGCAAGGCCATCGAAGGCGTCTTCTGGGACAACGTGCACGAGATCAACGCGAAGCACGCGGCGGAGAACGGCGGCGTGACGAAGGAAACCGCGATCGACCTGCTCAACCGCAACAGCGCCGCCGCGGCGGCAGCGATCCGGGCGCTCTCCGACGAGCAGCTCGCCACGGCGGTTCCCGTATCGCTCTATGGCGATGCCCCGCTCACCTGCCAGTTCATGCTGGAGGATCACGCCGTGCGCCACAGCTATCACCACCTCGCCAAGATACGAGGTGCTCGGCCGAGACGAGTCTCGGCCTGTAGTCAGTCAGGGACTGGTGGTGTAGAGCTGGAAGGGCCCCCAGTAGTAGGGGCTTGCGAGCTGGCCACCTTCCCGAATCAGGGCCAGCTTCGACTCTCGCAGCGCCCGGGCCGGCGTGTGGCCGGCCTGCAGGCCGGCATACAGCTGGTCCATCAGGCGCGCGGTCGAGCGGTCGTCGACGTCCCACAGCCCGGCAATCACGCGGCGCGCGCCGGCACGCAGGAACGCCCAGGCGAACCCGACGAGGCCTTCGCCTGAATACGTCCGCTCGCCCGCGCTCCGGCACGCCGACACGGTGACGAGCTCCGCGTTCAGGGGCTTCTCCGCGACGTCTCTCGCGTACAGCTTGTAGCCCGTGTCGGGCCCGGACAGCACGACCGCGGATTCGAGCGGGCTCTCCATGTTGGCCGTCGCGTGCGCGGTGAAGTGCACCATCGAAAAGCGATCCAGTTCCGCGTCGCGATACACCGCCGGCGTGGCGTTCTTGTCGTCCCAGGCGGTGACGCGATCGGCTGGAAAATGCCGGACGATGCCGCTCATCTCAGCGGACGCGTAGCGCAGCGCCGGGAATTCCGGGGCCCGCGGCGTGGGGTTGCCGATGAGGAGAAGCCTCGGATCGACCGGGCGCGCGGTCCGCGCCGCGCCAAGCATCGCCAGCGACGGGGCGATCTGAACTTCGGCGTCCTCGATGAAGTAGTGCCGGCGCGGGCCGTCCACGGGAAGCGTCTCGAAGTTCAGGCCGTGCAGCGCGCCGTCGGGAACTATGACGATCGACGCGTTGGGCGGAAGCGACGCGGGCGCCACAAGCATCCGGTACAGGCGGTCGCCGGGCGTGTCGGCGGCGGCAAGTGGGTTGACCAGGGCGTTGCCGAGCATCGCCTGGTAATCGCGAACGGCGGCTTCGATCTCGGATTGCGGCGGCAGGTCGACACGGCGCACGCCGCTCGCGCTGACGACCCAAAGAAACGAGCGCCTGGGTGCGAGCCAGTACGAGAGCAGCACGGCCCGGCTGCCACGGGCCAGGCTGCGCAAGCCGGCTGCGCTGACGCGCGCAGGAGCCACGACGCGCTGGCGCTCGGCGAGCACGCGCGCCCGGCTCGACTCGGCGACCTCGAGCGCGCGCTCGTTCTGGCCTTGCGCGGCCAGCACGTCCACGTAGTTGCGATAGAACTCGATCAACTGCGTCAGGAACGACAGCTTGTAATCGACCTTCAACAGATCCGACCGCGTCTTCTCGACCGTTCCGAGGGCAGCCTCGAAGTGCCGGGCGGCCGTCTTCGGGTCGTGTTCGAGCACGGCGATCTGCGCCAGCCCGGCGTGGGCCGTCCACTCGATCGCGGCCACGCCGCTGGCCGACGCGAGCGCCCGTTCGTACAGCGCGTGGCCACGCTGACGGTCGCCGCGCCCCACGGCGATATCGGCCGCGTTCAAGTCCGAGTAGACCTGTCTGGCGCCGCCGGCCCCGGCGGTCACCCCGCGGCTCCACTCGTTGAACCGCTCCGCCTCGTCCCAGTCCCCGAGCAGCGCGTACGCGGCCGCGAGATTGACCGCCCACACCGCGGCGTCGCGCTTCAGCCCGGCGCCATCGGCGACCGTGAACGCCTCGTTGAGGTACGGCAGCGCCAGACGCGGGCTGCCATGCAGGACATGAGTGTTGCCAAGGCTGCCGAGCGCTTCGGCCAGGGCCTTCGACGGCCCGCGCGCCTTGTGGGCCGCCACGGCGCGCTGCTGGGTGGACAACGCGAGATCGAATTGGCCGAGCCGCGAGTAGCAGATGCCGGCGTTCGACAGGACCAGCGCGTAGCCGGCAACCTTTTCCATCGAGGGGAGCTGCATCCCCCGCTCGAAATACGCCAGCGCCTCGTCGTAGCGGCCGCGCAGAAGCCGGGACATCCCGAGGTTATTCAGGCACAGCAGCTGCCTGAGCCGGTCGCCACGTGCCACCGCAAGTTCGAGACCCCGGATCAGCACGGGCTCGGCCGACGCGAAATCGCCCTGCGACAGCCTGGCGACGCCCTCCAGCCGGTCCGCGTCAATCTGGATGTCCGGATCGTCCGGCGACAGGGTGCGCGCTTCGGCGGCCACTGCGATGGCGCGCGGGAAATCGTTCGACGCCAGCGCGATCCTGGCGTCGAGGTACCGCTGCCGCGCGCGGAGCGACTCGTGGCCGGCTGTGTCGGGGATCACCTTCTCGAGGAGCGCCCTGGCGTCCGGCAACTCAAGTCGTGTGATGAGCGCCTCGGCGCGGAGCAGGCGCAGCCGCCACGCCCACTCCGAGTCGTCGGCGGCATCGACACCCGCGAGCGCGTCGGCGGTTCGCTTCAGCGCGCCGGCCGTGTCGCCGAAGTTCAGCGCCTCCTGTGCCTGCTCGAACGCCGATGCGAGACCGCCCGCGCGTTGAGCCGTGCAGGCCGTCGCGAAGACCAGGGCCAAGGCGACAGCGATGCGTGTCATTTCTCGCCGGATCCCGTCTCTTACGGAGAGAGGCTGCCGTTATCCATCACGTCTACGCACCCGAAGTCCCCGCCAATCGGCGAGCCGAGAGCGACACGCACCATCGTGAGCCGCCGGAGCTGCGGAGCCATCGCAATCTCGCCGAAGTAGACACGGCCGAAGCCCGGCACCGAGACGGCGCCCGGCTGATCAGTATCGATCGTTGAGCCCGGGAACTCCGGCCCTTTCCATGTGAGCGGCTTCACGATCGTCCCGTGCATGGCGCCATCGTCCGCGCGCCGAAGCGCCGAGCCGCCGGGGGCCGCTGTCAGCGCGGAAAACGTGTGACGCGTCTGGAACACGTCGCGATCGATGCCGACGACCAGGCTGTAGGCCTTGCCTTTGGCATCGACGAATCGGACGCTGTTTCCGTCGAAGCCGGTTTCCTTGTTCAGCTCGATCGCCGCCTCGCCGCCGGCCGTGCTCTTCTTCGAGGTGAACCCTCCGCGCACCCGCTTGATGATCATGTGCACGTGGCCCTTGAGGCCGACGTCGAGCCCGCGGACCTCCCCGCTGACACGGGTCATCGGTGCCAGCGTGTTCGAAGCCCGCTTGCCAAGCGTCGCCTCGAAGTGCCCCTTCGCATCCTCGAACACGCCCTCGGTTGACACGGTCGCGCTGTCGAACCGCACGAATGATCGGACCGTGGCGTCGGTGAGCTGTTTGCGGGACAACCTGGCGGTGGAGCGGCCGCCCGCGGCCGGAAGGGCCGCGGCGGGCAGGTCGATGAAGCAATTCTTGACGAACTTGGCCTTCGTCCCCTCGCCGACCCTGACGATGCGGCCGCTGAGGGCGGCGGCGTGGCCGTGAAAGACGAAGCGGCGGGCATCAGGCATTGTGGTGACCTCGGCGCCAGAATGTACCGCTGTTCAGCCCGCGCGTAAAGTCACCATCGCCGGACGAGCGGGATCGTCCCCGTCTCGATCAGTTCGCCGCGCTGGGCTCTTTCGCGGTCGGCCGGATCGTAGATGCGCACGTGAATCGGCTCGCGTCGCTCGGCGATGGGGGGCCAGTCGAGGCGCCCAAGGACGTTCATTTCCGCGAAACGCTCCCGGAACAGCCGCTCCTCGTCGACTTCGACGGCAATGAACGGATGCAGGCCTCTCGACCGGAGTTCGGCGACCGCGTCGTCCAGCCATCGGGGCTGGAGGCGGTCGTAGTTCAGCGTCAGCCGCCCGGAGTAGTACCGGATGCTGCCGGCCTGCACGCTGGCGATGAACACGCCGTTGGACGGCAGCGTCACGTCGATGTAACGACCGACGTCCACGTAGCGCCGCTCGACGAGCCGCGCCGTCAGGGCGCCGCGGTCGACTGCTGTGCTCGCCAGCCAGCCGGCCAGCGCGAAGTGGACGATCAGCGCGGCGGCGGTCCTCGCGCGGTCGCTCGCGATCGCGAGGCCCAGCATCTCAATCGCGACGGCGACCGACAGCACGATCAGCGGCGGGTAGGCGGGCAGCAGGAAACGCAGGTAGGTCCACTCGTCCCGCCCGAACGGAATGTAGAAGAGATACGACAGCCACACGACCGCGGCGACCGACAACAGGAGCACGACGCGATCAACGGTGAAAATCCGGGAGCCCTGACGGCGGCCGAGGGCAAAGAACGGCGCCGCCAGCGCCAGCAGGATGAACGGCGTCTGCGTCTGCACCAGCCAGCGCGGATATCGATCGAGGTTCGGGCCGGCGTTCGCCAGTTGATACAACACGTCGACGGGCTCGTAACCGAAGCGGACCGGCGACCCGTACAAATATTGATTGATGGCGGCAACCGCGAGGCACCCCGGCACAGCGGCGCCAACAAACAGCACGAGCGGCAGGATCCCCGGGCGGCCCTCGCCCGCTTCGCGGACCGTGCGCCAGATCCAGAATCCGCCGAGCACGACCGCAATGGGGACGAGGTTCGGGCGGGTCATGACCGCGGCCGACACGGCGGCGCCGGCGCCGAGCGCTCCGAGCGCCCCCCCGCGAACGGTCAGCGCCAGGGCCACGGTCCACCAGGCGGTCGCGGCCACGTCGCTTGCCGGCGCCATGAGCTCGGTCATGAAACTCGGCGACGCCACCAGGAGCAGCGCGGCCATCAGTCCAGTCAGGCGCCCGTGCACTGCCGTGCCCAGCACGCTGGTCATGAAAACGCACAACGCGCCGAGCAGAGGGACGACGTAGAACACCGCGTGCCTGCCGGCGGCGCGCTGGAAGAGCGCCATGAGGAGGGGGACGCCGGCGGGGTACGTCGGCACGATGAACCCGCGTTCGAGCGCCGGACGGTAGCCGGCGGGCGCGAACGACCAGTCCGCAAACGGCCACGGCAGCGTCCGGACGAACTGCTGATCGACGCGCAGCGACCCGTGCGCGATCAGATCGGCTTCGCTGACGTACCCGTACGCGTCGGCGGCGCCCGCGACGAACGAGCCCTTCCAGATGCCGAGCGCGCACGTGCCGAGCGCCAGCACGAGCGGAACGAAGAGGTAGCGGGACAACTCGGCCTGACGGCTCAGGCCGTCAGCCCGGAGAGCTCGGTGAACTGCCCGGTGCTGTCGCCGAGCTTCTCCGCCGGAACGCCCATCCTGTCGAGCAGCGTCAGCTGAAGGTTGGTCAGCGGCGTGTCGTCAGGGTAGATGAGATGGCGGCCTCCCTTGATGCCTCCGCCGCCCCCGAGCAGCAGCGTCGGCAGCGGACCGTGCGTGTGGCGGTCGCTGTTGCTGATGCCGCTCCCGTACAAAAGGATCGTGTGATCGAGCAGCGAGCCGTCCCCGTCGGGCGTGGCGCGCAGCTTCTCGAGGTATTTCGCGAACAGGCTGACGTGGTACGTCTGGATGACGGTGCACTTCTGCATCTTCACCGAGTCGTTCTGATGGTGCGTCAGCGAGTGATGGGGCTCGGGCACGCCGATCTGCGGATACGGCCGTCCGGTCTGCTCGCGTCCGTACATGAACGTGATCACACGCGTCAGGTCCGATTGAAACGCGAGCAGCTGCAGATCGTAGAGGAGCCGCACGTGCGGCTCGAAGCCGTCGGGCACGCCGGCGGGCTGGTCGACCTCGGGGCCGCTCCGGGCGCTCTGTTCCTCCGCTTTCTGGATGCGGCGTTCGACGTCGCGGAGCGACTCGAGGTAGTCGTCCACCTTCGTCTTGTCGGTCGAGCCCAGGCTCTGCTGAAGCTGCTTCACCCGGTCCGTCACCGAATCGAGGATGCTCCGGTCCTGCCGGAGACGGGACGCGCGCACGCGCGGGTCCGTGCTGTCGCTCGATCCGAACAGCCGCTCGAACACCACGCGCGGGTTGTTCTCCGCCATCAGCGGGAGCGTCGGCGTCAGCCACGACAGCGTGCTGCTGTACGCGCAGCTGTACCCCACGTCGCAGGCGCCGACCAGGCTGTTGTCGTCGACGGTCAGCTGCAGCGACGACAGCTGCGTCTCGTGCTCGTGGGCCTTCGCGGCAATCTGATCCATCGAGATGCCGTTCTCGACGATGCTGTCCGACTTCCTGACGTGGACCCCCGTCAGATACGTCCCCGACGCGCGCGAGTGATCGCCGCCGCCGTCGCCGAGCGCCTCCGCCTGATGGCTCGACAGGCCCGTGACGACGACCAGCTGTTCGCGGAACGGCTCGAGCGGCTGGAGCACGGGCGAGAGCTCGAACCCGCGGCCGGCGCCCTTCGGGAGCCAGTTCTCGTATATGACGCCGTTGGGGTGATAGATGACGCCCAGCCGGGGAACGGCTTTGGCGGGCGTGTTCGCGGCAGCCGTCAGCGCAGGCACCATCGCGTCGAGCAGCGGGAGCGCGACGGCCGTGCCCAGCCCGCGAAGCACGGTGCGGCGCGAAATGGCCTTCCGGGTGACGATCCTCACCGCGACCTCCTCATCTGGAACGGCGTGCTTCTGACGATAGCAAGAATCGTGGACGACCAGCGGTAGTCGTCGGCGGCAGCGGTGCGGACGATCGAGCGGATCGCCGGAGCGTCGTAGTACTCCATCTCGCGTCCCACGGCGTAGGTGAGCAGCTTGCCCGCCACCGTCCTCACGAACTGTTCCTTCTGCGCCACCAGCGCGCGCCGAAGCGCCGCGGGCCCGTCCACTGTCGTCCCGTCGAGCAGCACGCCCGACGCGTTGATGGCCGCCTCGCCGTCCGTCGTCCGCCACTGGCCGACGGCGTCGAAGTTCTCGAGGCTGAAGCCCAGCGGATCCATCCGGGCGTGACAGCTCGCGCACACCGGGTTCGTGCGGTGACGCTCGAGCATGTCGCGTACCGACTCGGGCCGGCCCGTCGCGGTCTCGTCGAGGTTGGTGTTCACGTTGGGCGGCGGGGGCGGCACGGGCGCCGACAGGATGTTCTCGAGCAGCCACTTGCCGCGGACGGTCGGCGACGTGCGCGTCGAGTACGATGTCACGGCGAGCACGCTCGCCTTGCCCAGCAGGCCCCAGCGGTTCTCGTCGGTCAACGCGACGCGGCGGAAGTGGCTTCCGTACACGCCCGGTATGCCGTAATGACGGGCGAGCTGTTCGTTGAGGAACGTGTCGTTCGCGTTCAGGAGGTCCACGATGCTGCGGTCGGACCTCAGCTGAGCCTCGAGGAAGAGCTCGGTCTCGCGGACGAAGGCGGCGCGCAGGTTGTCGTCGAACCAGGGAAACTTCCGGTTGGTATCCGGCGTCAACAGCCAGACGTTGCGCGTCTGCAGCCACTGGCCGAAGAAGTTGTCCACGAGCGAACGCCGCGCCCGCGGGTCGGCAAGCATCCGCCGCGCCTGCTGGTCGAGCACCAACGGGTCGCGCAGCTGCCCGCCAATCGCGAGGCCGAGCAGCTCGTCGTCCGGGATGCTGCTCCACAGGAAGAACGACAGCCGCGACGCGAGCTCGATGCCGGACAGGCGGTAGCCGGCGTTTCGAGCGGCGCCGGCAGGATCGGCTTCAATCCGGAACAGGAAATCCGGGCTGACCAGCAGCCGTTCGAGGGCCGCGCGGACGCCGGTCTCGAAACCTCCATCGGCCCGGCTGCTGGTGTAGAAGCCCATGAGCGTCTGGACGTCGTCAGCGGTTGCGGGCCGGCGATACGCGCGTCGAGCCAGCGTCGAGAGAATCCTGGTCGCGCACGGCGCTTCCTCTGCGGCGCTCGCCGGGCGGCAGATGAAGATGCGGCGGCGGCTGGGCGAATCGACCGGCACGCGCCCGTTGTGCGGGCCGTCGATCAGCAGCGACGAGATGGAGAGAGGCGCGCTCGGCACATCGGATTCCCGGCTCCAGATCGGGATGCGCGCCGGGCCCAGGCCCTCGGGCTTCATCCCTTCGGACTTCAGCGCCGTGGCCACGACCGACCGCACGCCGGCCTTGAGCGGCACGCGGACGGTCAGCGCTTCGTCCGCGTTCTGCAGCGGGTTCTTCGGGTCGGCACGATCCGGGTCCGCCGCGGCGAGCTCGGGGCCGCCGATCGTGAAGCGGCCGACGCGTGCGCCGTCGACCCGAATCTCGATCTGGGTGGGCACGTTCAACCCGCGGATGACGTCGGCGTAGGTGCGTCCCAGCCGGACCCTGAAGATGTATTCGCCGTCGAGGGGAAAATAGTGGCGCACCGCGATCCCGCCCTTCGAGCCGAGCGGAAAATCCTCGCCCAGGCGGTCGGTCTGCCAGAGCCATGTCTGCTCGTTCGCGTTGCCCTTGACCGCCGTGTAGCGCGCGACCGTGGGACGCAGCGTCGGGTCGCCGACAGCGAGGCGGGCGATCTTCGCCGCCGCCGTCAGATAACGATCGAGCAGCGCCGGCTCCATCGAGAGCGCGTCGGCGTTGGTGTCGAACCCGAACGCCTGCGCGTCCGGCGGCAGCATCGACGGCGCGTCGATCTCGAAGCCGAACAGATCGCGAACGGCGTTGCCGTATTCGGTGCGGTTGAGCCGGTGCAACGCAGCCGGCCGGCCGGGATCCGGGTGCGCCGCCGCGGCCTTGTCCAGTTCGGTCTCCAGCCACGCCGCGGCCGCGTCGTACGTCGCGGCGTCGGGCCGCTGCCTGCCCGGCGGCGGCATCGCGCGGCTGCGCAGCTTCACGACGACTTTCTCCCACGTCTCCGCCGCGGCCGCGACCTGGCCCGCGTCAGCGGAGAGGTTGTCGAGCGTGAGGTTCCCGGTCTTGAGCCGCTCGTTGTGGCACGACACGCAGTACTTCGCCACGACATCGCGCGCGGGCGCGGCGGGCGCCTGTCCGCCGGCGGCCGACGTCTGCACGACAGCCAGCCAGGCGATGCAGACGCACGCCGTCAGCGTCTGGCGTGTGAGGCTCACCGGCACTTGTTCTGGGCCTGGCAGGGCTTGCCGAGTTTCGGATCCGCGCCGTTCCTCAGGAGCAGGTCCGCGCCTTCTGTGTTGTACAGGACGCCGCCGAGGCGATCGCCGTATCCGGACGCGGCGAGCCACGGTGTGACGCTGGCCTTGCTGACGACGTTCACGTCGGCGCCTTTCTCGATGAGGAGCGCCAGCAGCGTATTCCACCCGCGGTATGCGGCGCCGAACAATCCGTTCTCGCCGTTGGTCGTGGCTCCGCGCGCGTCCGCGCCGAGCTCAATCAGCAACCTGACGGCCTCGAGCGCCTGCGCTTCGGTAATCGAGCTTTCGCCGATGCCGCGATTGAGGCCCGATGCGGCCATCACCGGCGTCGTGTGCGTGTCGGTGACGAGCGTCGGATCCGCGCCGGCCGCCAGCAGGACGCGCATCATCTCCACGTCGGCGGCCGCGCTCGCGATCAGGAACGGCGTGGCGCCGGGGGCGTCCTCGTACCCGGCGACGAATCCCGGCGGCCGTCGCGTCATGCGTCCGTTCGGGTTCGCGCCGTGAGCCAGGAGCGCCTTCACGATCTGCAGCTTCGCCTGTCGCGTCGGGATGCCGCTCATCGGATCGGTAAACCCGTACACCGGGTTCGAGGGCCCGCTCTCCCAGGTCCCTGCCGCCCAGTGAAGCGGTGTGAAGCCGGCGTCGCCCGCGCTGGGATCCGCGCCGTGATCGAGCATGAACAGCGCGAGCGGCACATGTCCACGCACGGTGGCTACGAGCAGCGGCGTGCTGCCGGCGGACACCGTCGCCTGGTACGCCGGCCCTCTCGGGCCGCCGCCAGCGGCCGCGGCGCCTGACGCGGTCCGCCCGGTCCGGCGGCCTTCCGCGGACGCCGGCTCGGCGGGTTCCGGCTGCGACCGGACGTTGATGTTGGCGCCCGCGGCGAGCAGCACGCGCGTGCTCTCCAGGTCGCCCTCGCGCGCGGCGAAGTGCAGCGCGGTGAAGCCCTTTCGCGTGTGAGCCTGCAGGTCCGCGCCGTGCTCGACCAGCACCTGCACCACGTCCGGGTGGCGTTCGCCCGCGGCCCACATGAGAGCCGTCTGATTCTGCGACGGCTCTTTCGCGTTCACGTCGGCGCCGCGCGCCACGAGCATCCGGACGGCGCTCGCGCTCCCACTGGCGGCGCACGTCATGATCGGCGTTTCGCCGGTCGCGATGGGCGTGTTGGGATTGGCGCCGGCTTCGAGCAGCAGTTTGACGAGATCGGCGCTGCCGTTGGTGCAGGCTTCGGACAGCGGGGTGGCGCGAAAATCGTTCGCGATGTTGGCGTCCGCGCCTGCGCGAACGAGCGATTCGGCCACCGCGCGGTCGTTCCAGTGTGCGGCCCACAAGAGCGCGGTCGAGCCGTCGTCGGCGCGCGCGTTCACGCTGACGCGCTGCTTCAGGAGCGCGCGAACCTGCGGCGCGTCCTGGCTCCTGGCCGCGGCGACCAGCTCGGGATCGCCGCCCGCGGCCGGAGTCACGGCTGCCGTCAGCAGCGCGATCAGCAACGCCGCCGCCGGGGCGCCCGGTTTGTGTTCGTCGAACATGCCGCCGCCCTTCCGGTGAATCTCAGGCTTCGCCAGACCACCTTATAGCATGGTCCGGCGCCTCCGCCCCATGACTTCCTGACGCCGGAAACGGCGGCATCCTGTAGCATTCATGCTTTGCATCAGTGGAGCTACAGACATGACCAGTCGATACCTGCGGTCGGGCACGGCGTTGCTGCTTCTTGTTTCCGGGGGCCTGTTGGCCTCGGCTCAGTCGACCGCCAAACTGCCCGCCGATCTCGATCCCGATTCCCGTGCGCGCCTCCCATACCTGCAGCGGGGAAACCTGGACGAGCGCGGCCAGAAGATCTACGACACGCTGCCGGGCCGCAGCCCCGAGGGCGTCCTGCGCGGACCGCTCGCGTTCGCGGCCTATAACCCGGCCGTCGCTCACGCGCTGCACGAACTGCATGACGCAGCGGTCATGGAAGGCACGCTCGACGCGCACGTGCGCGAGCTCGCAATCCTCGTCGCCTGCCGCGAGACCAACTACAGCCTCGAATGGAACGCCCACTCGGCCATCGGCGCGCGGGCGGGCCTCGATGCGAAGCTCATCGACCTCGTGCGCAACAACGGCGCGCTCGCCGGCGTCGACGAGAAGGACGCGCTGGTCATCCGCTTTGGGCGCCAGATGCTCCGCGACAAGAAAGTGGACTCGGCGACCTTCGCGAAGGCCGTCGAGCTGTTCGGCCGCCGCGGAGCGATGGACATGGTGGCCGTGATGAACACGTACGCCGTGAGCGGGTTCTTTGCGATCGCCGTCGACGAACACATGCCGGCCGGACGGCCGGATCTGAAGTAGCCAGGAACGTAGCGGCCGGCTTCAGCCGGCCGGACACGTCCGCCTGAAGGCGGACGCTACGCCGTACCGAGGAGCATATATGTTGAAACGGGCCCGCCTGGTCTGCGCCGCGTCCATCGTCATCGTCTTCGGCGCGAGCGGTATGGCGCAGCAAACCGTTCCGTTCAGAAACAACACGCCGATCGCGCCGCAGGGCATCACCATTCCACCGCTGCCCGACAAGCCCGTCACGTATCACACCGCCGAAGGGCAGGACATCCGCGTGGTCGTCGTCGCGAAGGGACTGTCCCACCCGTGGAGCCTCGCGTTCCTGCCGGACGGCGGCCTGCTGGTCACCGAACGGGGCGGCAAACTGCGGGTCATACGAAACGGCGTGCTCGATCCGGCGCCGGTCAGCGGAGTGCCCACCGTCCGATCGGGTGGACTGAACGGGTTGATGGACGTCGTGCTCCATCCACGTTTCGCCGAGAACAAGTTCGTGTATCTCTCCTACACCAAGCCGGTCACGGACACGACGAGCACGCTGGCCGTGGCTCGTGCGCGCTGGGACGGCGGCGCGCTCACCGAGCTCGCGGACGTGTTCGTCGCCGGGCCCGGCACCGGCGGCGCCTCGCGTCTCGCGTTCGGCCTCGACGGTTCGCTCTACATGACGACAGGCGGCGGGGGCGGCACCGGCGCACAGAACCCCGACAGCCATGCCGGCAAGGTGCTGCGGCTTCGGGACGACGGGGGCGTGCCGGCCGACAACCCGTTCGTCGGGCGCGCGGGCTACAAGCCGGAGGTCTTCACCCTCGGTCATCGGAATTCGATCGGCCTCGCCGTCCAACCGGCGACCGGCGCGGTGTGGCAGAACGAGAACGGCCCGAACGGCGGCGATGAAATCAACGTGCTTCGTCCCGGCGCGAACTACGGCTGGCCGATCGTGAGTTACGGCCGCACATATCCCGGACCGCGGCAGTCGGAACAGCCGTGGAAGGAAAGCTTCGAGCAGCCGGTCGTGTTCTGGGTGCCGTCGATTGCGATCTCGGGCATGGCGTTCTACACGGGCAACCGCCTGCCGAAGTGGAAGGGCGACGTGTTCGTCGGCGGCCTGCGCACCGGCGAGATTCCCGGCACGGGCCACCTCGAACGCATCCTGTTCAACGAGAAGATGGAAGAACTGCGCCGCGAGTCGCTGCTGACCGATCTTCGCCAGCGGATCCGCGACGTCCGCCAGGGGCCCGACGAACTTCTGTATCTCCTCACCGATGCAGACGACGGCGCCGTGCTGCGGATCGAGCCGGCCGCGCCGTAAATCCCGTAGGGCGGGGCTTTCAGCCCCGCCGTGGCGGCCCTGAAAGGGCCGCCCTACACTGGGCCGCCCTACACTGATGGCTGTGTCTCTTCCTGCTGCGTGCCTGACCGGCAGCGACGCGCTCGCGCGCGGCGCCTGGACCGAGGCGCGCGACGCGTTCGACGTGGTGCTGCGCGACGGGGACATTCCCGAAGCGCTCGAAGGCCTGGGGCTCGCCGCCTGGTGGCTGGATCTCGCCGACGTCGTGTTCGATGCGCGCGAGCGCGCGTACCGCCTGTACCTGTCGCGCGACGATCGCACGGGCGCCGCCCGCGTGGCCGTGTGGCTGGCCTGGGACTACTGGGCCTTCCGCGGCGAGCACGTCGTCGCCAACGGCTGGTTTCAGCGTGCGCGCCGGCTGCTCGAGGGCCAGCCCGCCTGCTGGGAGCAGGCCTGGCTCGATGTGAGAGAAGGATCGTTCTGCCTGCTCGAGGAGGGCAACCCCGAACGGGCGCACGCCCTGGCGGGAGACGGCATTCGCGTGGCTCGAGCCGTCGGCAACATCGACCTCGAGATGCTGGGCCGCGCCGTTCAGGGTCTCTCGCTCGTCGCGTCGGGCGCGGTCGCCGAAGGCATGCGCGGCCTCGACGAGGTGAACACCGCCGTGGTCGCCGGCGAGTTGACGGACCTCGTCTCGATCGGGATGTCGTGCTGCTACATGCTCGCGGCCTGCGAGCGCGTCCGCGACTACGACCGCGCGGTCCAGTGGTGCACGCGGCTCAAGGCGTTTTCCGCCAAATGGGGACTTCGGCCGCTCTTCGCGGTGTGCCGGACGCAGTACGCGTCGATTTGCCTCTGGCGCGGCGGGTGGGACGAAGCCGAACAGGAACTGAACGCGGCGAGCCAGGAGCTCGCGGCGAGCCGGCCGGCGATGACGGGTGAGGCCCTGGTGCGGCTGGCGGAGCTTCGCCGCCGCCAGGGGCGGCTGGTCGATTCCGCCGCGCTCCTGGATCAGGCCGGGACGCAGGGCCTGGCGCTGCTCGGTCGCGCCGAGCTCGCGTTCGATCGCGGCGATTACCGCGCGGCCGAGGAGCAGGCGTCGCGATATCTGCGCCACGTGCAGACGCAGAACCGGACCGATCGAGCGTCGGGACTGGATCTGCTCGTGCGTGCGCTGAGCGGTCTCGCAGAATGGGACCGCGCGAAGACCGCGCTGACGGAGCTCTCGGGCATCGCGACACTTGTGGCCACCATCCCGCTGCGCGGGGCCGCGAGTTTCGCTGAAGGTTACGTCGCCCTGGGCGAAGGCCGGTTCGACGCGGCCCGCCAGCATCTCGAAGACGCGGTCGATCTGTTCGTGCAGAGCGGCGCGCCGTTCGAGGTCGCTCGGGCGAGGATCGAGCTGACGCGGGCTCTCGCCGCGCTCGATCGGGTCGACGCCGCACGGGAGGAAATTCGGCGCGCGATCGATCTGCTGTCGGAGCTCCAGGCCGAGCACGAAATGGCGCGCGCCCGGCGGATCCTCGATTCGCTTCCCTCGCCGCAGCCGGGCGACGGCCAGCCGGCGCCCGCGGCGGACCGGACCGGCGGGCTGACCAGACGCGAGCTCGAGGTTCTGCGCCTCGTCGCCGCCGGGCTCAGTAACCAGACCATCGCCGAACAACTGTTCGTGAGCGACCACACCGTGCATCGCCACCTGGCGAACATCCTGAGCAAGCTCAGCGTCTCCACGCGCGCGGCCGCCGTCGCGCAAGCCGCGCGACGAGGGCTGCTCTCTTAGAAGGGCAGAGGGCAGAGGGTAAGGGCCGAAATGTTTAGGCGACGGGGACTGTGGGTTGCAAATTTCGCCGCTGTTGCCTCGTAACCCGCTTGTTTCTTGCCCGAAGTTGAATCTGCCGCCGGCGCGCGCCTTGCTCGAACGGCGGCGTGGCTGAATCCGCGATTTGCACCCGCTCGTTCCAGTTCGGATGCCGGCTCCTCAAACTCTGCGCGCAGCTTTGCGAAAGGGGGCCGGCGGGCCGACATGTCGCCCAACAGCTGATGCGCTCAGGTACCTCGATTGGAGCAAACGCCGAAGAAGCGCAGGAGGCGCAGACCAAGCCAGACTTCATCGCCCGACTGAGCGTGTCCCGAAAAGAAGCCCGCGAAACACGGTACTGGCTCCGGATGGCTGTTGAGGCAGGAATTGCCACAACGGCAGAACTTGGATGGGCGGTCAAAGAGATCGGCGAGATTCGAGCCATGCTCATCGCCGCCATCCGAACCGCCCGAGCCTCGTCATCACGTGGCGAGAATCCCAATTAGCCTCTTTGCCCTCTGCCCTCTGCCCTTTGCCCTTTGCCCTCCCTGGCCCGTCCGGGCCATTTTCGGGCCACGGAGCAAAATGGCCCGTGCGTGGGACGCGCCGGGCAGGTCCGCCCCGCTACAGTTCGGCCTCGGGCAGCCATTCAGGGCGAGCCCGCAGGAGGCGAACATGAAGACGATCGTATCGACGATGACGGCAGCCGCCATACTCTGGGGCGTGACGGCCGCGGTCCCGCAGGCGCAGGCTCACAAACACGTCATCCAGACGCCGCAGGAGGCGCAGTGGGGTCCCGCGCCGCCCATGCTGCCCCCTGGTGCGCAGATCGCCGTGCTGTCGGGCAACCCCACGCAGGCGGTTCCCTACGCCGTTCGCCTGAAATTCCCCGCGCACTACGCCATCCCGGCGCACTCGCATCCGACCGACGAACACGTCGTGGTCGTGTCGGGCGCGCTGACGTTCGGCATGGGCGACTCGCTGACGAAAGGCGCGGCCAACAAGACACTGGCGACGGGCGGGTTCGCGCTGATGCCGGCGAACATGAATCACTTCGCCTACACGGCGGCGCAGGAAACGACGATCGTGCTGTACGGCCAGGGCCCGGTGGAGTTCAAGTACGTCAATCCGGCCGACGATCCACGCTCGGCGAAGAAGCCCGCGGAGTAGCATGCCTCCCCTCCGACTCATGGCCGTGCTCGCGCACCCCGACGACGAGTCGCTGGGGTTTGGCGGAACGCTGGCGAAGTACGTGTCCGATGGGATCGACACGTTTCTCGTCACCGCCACTCGCGGCGAGCGCGGCCGCTACCGCGGACATGCGCCCGGCGACGCGCAGCATCCCGGGCCTCTGGAGCTCGGACGAATCCGGGAGCGGGAGCTCCGTGCGGCGGCCGCGTCGCTGGGTGTTCGCGAGGTGTCGCTGCTCGACTACCGCGACGGCGAGCTGGACCGCGCCAACCCGCGGGAGGCGGTCGAGCGCATCGCCGCGCACGTCAGACGAATCCGCCCGCACGTCGTCGTGACGTTCGGAGCGGAAGGCGCGTACGGCCACCCCGACCACATCGCGATTTGCCAGTTCACGACCGCAGCCGTCGTCGCGGCCGCGGATTCGCATGCGGTCGCGAAGCTGTACTACCTCGAGTGGCCGGAGTCGACGTGGGCCGCCTACCAGGAGGCCTTCAAGACGCTGAGCTCGACGGTCGAGGGCGTCGTACGACAGGTCGCGCCGTGGCCGGATTGGGCGATCACCACCGTGATCGACACGCGCCGCTGCTGGCCCGTTGTCTGGAAGGCGGTCTCGTGCCACGAGTCGCAGATCGCCGCGTACGAACGCCTGAAGAATCTAGAGCCCCGGCATCACGAAGCGTTATGGGGCCGGCAATCGTTCTATCGTGTGTTCAGCACGGTGAACGGCGGAAGGGAACGGGAGTCGGACTTGTTCGAGGGGATCACGCTGTGAACACATCGCAACGACAGGCGCCGCTCGCCATGGACGGCGACACATTCCGGACGCTCGGCCATCGTCTCGTCGAGCAGGTCGCGGCTTTTCTCGAATCGGTCCCGCGCCGCCCGGTGAACACGGACGAGGCGCCATCGGCCGTCCGGCAGGCGCTCGATCTCGACGGCGCACTCCCGGAGCACGGCACGGATCCCGGGCCGCTGCTCGAACGAACCGCGGAACTGCTGTTCGATCACTCGCTGCTCAACGGTCATCCGCGCTTCTTCGGCTACATCACGGCGTCGCCGGCGCCGATCGGGATGCTGGCGGATTTTCTCGCCGCGGCGGTCAACCCGAACGTGGGCGCGTGGACGCTCTCGCCGGCAGCGACCGAGATCGAGCGCCAGACGGTGCGGTGGATCGCCGAGCTGATCGGCTACGCCCCCGAGTGCGGCGGGCTGCTCGTCAGCGGCGGCAACATGGCCAATATCGTCTGCTTCCTGGCGGCGCGGGCGGCGAAGGCCGGCTGGAACGTGCGCGAGCAGGGCATGGCGGGCGGCGAAGGCCGCCGTCTTCGCGTGTACGGCTCGCAGGAAACCCACACGTGGATCCAGAAGGCGGCCGATCTGACCGGCCTCGGCACTGCATCAATCCGCTGGATCCCCGCCGGCGGCGATCTCCGGATGGACGTCGCGGCGCTCCGGCGGACCATCGAGGCCGATGTCGCGGCCGGCGACGTGCCGTTCATGGTCGTCGGCACGGCCGGTTCGGTCAGCACGGGCGCCGTGGACCCGCTGGCCGACATCGCCGCTGTGTGCAGAGAGCACGGCGTGTGGTTCCACGTCGACGGCGCGTACGGCGGCTTTGCCGCTGCCGTGCCCGAGGCGCCGGCGCTGTTGCGAGGTCTCGCCGAAGCCGACTCGGTAGCCGTCGATCCGCACAAGTGGCTGTACTCGCCGCTCGAGGCCGGCTGCGCGCTGGTGCGCGATGCCGGGATGCTGCGGGCCGCGTTCGCCTACCATCCGCCGTACTACCACTTCGACGAGACGGCGACGAACTACGTGGACCTCGGGCCGCAGAACTCGCGCGGGTTCCGTGCGCTCAAGGTGTGGCTCGCGCTCCGCCAGGTGGGCGCCGCCGGATACCGGCAGATGATCGCGGACGACATGCGCCTGTCGCGCGCGATGGCCGGCGCCGTCGGCCGGCATCCGGAGCTGCAGCTCGTGACGCAGGAACTGAGCATCACGACGTTCCGGTACGTTCCCGCCGACCTCCGGGCGAGAATCGGCGAGGACGCGGTCGAACGGCACCTCGACGCGCTCAACCGCGAGCTGCTCGACCGCATGCAGCGGGGCGGCGAGACGTTCGTGTCGAATGCCGTCATCCAGGGCCGCTACGTGCTCCGCGCCTGCATCGTGAACTTCCACACCAGCCTTGCCGATGCCGAGGCCGTGCCCGTGCTCGCCGCCCGCATCGGAAGCGAGCTGGACGGCCGGATGCGGCCCGGCACACTGCACTCGGGCGTGAGCGCCGCGCAGTCCTCGCTGTGACGACCGACGTGCGCGTCTGCGAGGACGCTGACGATCTGGCACAGCGCGCGGCCGGTGCCGTCGCCGGGGCGATTGCTGACGCGGTTCAGGCAAACGGACAATGCACCGTCGCGCTGGCGGGCGGCAACACGCCGCGGGCTCTTTACGCAGCGCTGGCTGCGCGGTTCAACGAAAGCCTGCCGTGGAAGCACGTGCACGTCTTCTGGGGAGACGAGCGATTCGTGCCGTCCGGCGATCGACGGCGCAACGAGGCGATGGCGAAGGAGACCCTTCTCGATCGCGTGCCCTGCCCTCCGGAAAATATCCACCCGGTCTCCACCGATGCCGCCAGTCCCGGCGCGGCGGCGGCTGAACACGAAGCGACCCTCCGGCGCTGGTTTTCATCTCAATGGCCCCGGTTCGATCTCGTGCTGCTCGGGCTCGGTGCCGACGGCCACACGGCATCGCTGTTCCCTGGCTCCTCCGCGCTCGACGAGACGACGCGGTGGGCCGTCGCTGCGACGGCTCCAGCCGATCCGCCGTCGCGCGTCACGCTGACGTTGCCGGTGTTCAACAGCGCGGCGTTGACGTTCTTCCTCGTCGCCGGCGCTGAAAAATCCGACGCGGTGCGCCGCGTGCTCGCCGGCGCCGACGCGAGGATTCTGCCGGCAGCGGGCGTCCGTCCGTCACGCGGCGCCGTCGTCTGGTGGGTCGATCGCGCGGCCGCCCCATGAGCTGGCGGCCTCCCGTTTCCCACAGGCCGATGGTGTAGGATTGTGGCTTCCGGCGAGGCCGGAATCGAACCCCGAGGAGGCCGGAATGCGAGTTGTCGCCGCCGTTGTGCTGTCAGCCCTGATCACTGTCTCGATCGCCGCGCAGTCAGCGCCGCCGCCATCGGGTGAACCGCCGCGTCTCATCAGCCTCAGCCACTTCATCCACGCGACCAGCAAGCTCGAGACGACAATCGCGTTCTACCGCGACGTGTTCGGGATGACGATTCCGGAGCCGCGGGTGTTCGCGAGCGAAGGCGCCGCCCTGCTGAACAACGCGCCCGGCATGAGCCTGCGCCTCTCGATGGCGAGGTTTTCGGACGGCTTCGGCTTCGAGCTGACCGAGTTCTCGAATGTCGATCGCAAGACGGGCCTGCAGGGGCTGGCGACCGATCCGGGCGCCGTGCAGCTGATCCTGCCCGTTCGCAACATCGACGAGGTCGTCGCCAACGCGAAGAAGGCCGGCGCCGAGATTGTGTCGAAGGCGAACGGGACCGCCGGCCCGGTGGAAATCACCACGGCGAAGGGCAAGGCACGCGCCGTCATCGTTCGCGATAACGACGGTTATCTGGTGCGCGTCGTCGAAGTGCCGGCGGCCGACGCCATGCTGCCCGGCCAGGTGCAGTCCGGCGTCTCGCTCAGCCTCGCCGTCAAGGATCTGGACGAGACCACGAAGTTCTACCGGGAAGTCGTGGGCATGCAGCTCGAGGGCGACGCGAAATTCCAGCGCGGCAAGGAGCTCGCGGCGCTCTACGGCGCGCCGGCGAACAGCGAATTCCGGCAGATGGGCTCGGCGTTTCCCAACTCAAAAGCGCGGCAGGAGTTCATCGAGTGGAAGGGCATGAAGCGGACGCCGTTCCAGACTCGCGTCCCCGACCCCGGCGCCGGCGGATGGGTGGCGCGCGTCAACGACCTCGGCGTCATGCACAAGACGATGAAGGCGCGGAACACGCCGATGGTGACGCCGGAGCCCATCTGGTTCAGCAAGACCACCTGGGACATCTTCGTCTCAGACCCGGACGGCATGCACCTCGAGCTGTTCCAGACGATCCCGGCGCCCGCGCCGAAGCCAACGAACTGACGCCCTCAGGCCGGCTGGAGACGGAATCCAAGCTGCTCGCCTGCGCGGCGAATCCGATCGTCGAGGCTCAGAAACTCGACGCCTGCGACGCTGGAACGCGCGGACAGCGCCGAGGCGAGGTGAAGCGCGTCCAGTGTGCGAATCGGCTCAGCGGGAAATCGGGACCTCGCGCGTTCAACGACATCCACACCGAGTCGCATCAGGTGCCAGTGGGCGGCCGCTTCGTTCAGATGGGCACGCCGATCGGCCGCGGCCGCCTCGTTGATTTCCCCCAGAGCCACCGCGCGCATGAGCACACGGTCGCACTCGAGCAGCGTCAGGTCGGAGGCGATCACGAGCTCGGCCCTGCTCAGCACGTCCCGTACGCGCGGCGAGGCGTCTTCGCCAAGCAGCCACGCGAGGACGGCGCTCGACTCGGCGTAGACCTTCACCGACTCCCGCGCTCCTCGTCGAGCAGATCGGCGGCGCGACGGCGCTTCAGGAGGCGCGACAGCTTCGGATACGCCGCCGCCGTGTTCTCGGCTCCGAGCGTCAATCGCCCTGCCTTGGCGAGTGCAACCAGTGCGGCGGGTGTGCCGCTCTGAGGGGTGGACTGTCCAGGCGGGAGGAGTTCAGCGACGACGTTCCCGCGATCGGTGACCAGCACGGCTTCGCCGGACCGCACGTCCCGCACGTACTCGGCCAGGCGGTTTTTCAGCTCGCGGAGACCGACAGTCTTCATGCCTCAATGTAGCTTCATGAAGCTACATAGTCAAGCCGATCCTTGAGTTCTGACTTCTGAGTCCTCAGTTCGCCCGGCCGACCGGAACGCCGACGTTCAGCCAGCAGCTCACGGCCTCGCCCTTCTTCCGCGCCGGCGAGAACGTCCACTGCTTCACCGCCGCCACCACGGCGTCGTCCAGGGACTGACCCGCCTTGGACTTGCGCAGCAGGCTGACGCTGGAGGGATGGCCGCTCTGCGACACGAGCAGCCGAACGACGACGACGTCGCTCAGGCCGCGCGCCTGGAGGTCGGCGGGAACCTGCGGCTCGACGCGCCTGGCTATCTGAGGAGACTCGCTCACATCCTTTGGCTCGAAGAACGGGCGGATTCGGAGCCGAGGCTGATGCGGTGTCGGCCGGCGCGGGCGCCGCGGCGACAGGCGCCGGCGCAGGCTCGGGCTCGCGCACGGGCGCTTCCACCCGGGCCGGCGCGACGACGGCGGACACTGCCGGCCGCGTAGCCACGGCCGGTTGACGAACGTTCGGCTGCGTTCGCGCGGCCGCCGGTTTGGGCTTCACGGCGACGGGAACGGGCTGAGGGGCCGGGCGATCGGGAACGGCAGGCTCCGGACGCGCCTTGGCCGGAGGCTCCACCACCGCGACGGGATCCGGCGCACGTTCGGCGACCGTCGCAACCGGAGCGACCTTAGCCACCGGGGCCGCGGCGGCCGGCTGCGGCGCCAGTTCGCCCTTCATCTTCATCCAGTACGCGCCGGCGCCAAGACCAACGCCCGCGATCACGAGAACGACGGCGGCAGCCCCGATCATCCGGTCGCTGCGCCCCGCGGGCCGCGCCGGCGTGGCGGGCCGCTTGACCGCCGGAGCAGGCGCCGGGGCCTTCGGCGCAGGGCGCCGCGCCGCTTCCTTCGCAGCAGCTTCCTTCGCCGCGGCTTCTTTCGCGGCCGCTTCCACCCGTGCCGCCTCGGCTCGAGCCGCCTCCTGCCTCACCGCGGCTTCTTCTCTCGCAGCGGCTTCTTCCCTGGCAGCCGCTTCCCTGGCAACAACATCGGCCCTCGCCGCGGCCTCTTCCCGGGCAGCCGCCTCTCGAGCAACCGCCGCGGTTGCTCTTGCTGCTTCGGCTGCTGCGTCAGCGAGCGCTTCCACTTCCGCGGCCGCCAGGTCGCCCGGGGATTCCATCAGCAGTTCGGCGGGGGCCATCTCAGCTGCCGGATCAGCCGCCGGAGTGTGCATGCCGGCGGGTGCCTGCGGCGCCTTGCTGAGAAACGCGTGAAAGACCTGCTGGCACGCCGCGCACAGGGTTCCATCGTCGCTCGGCCCGCCGCAGCTCTCGCAGCGAATGCCGGACGCTCCAGGCGCGGCAGGCGCAACGGCTGCGACAGGCGCGACGGGTGCGATGGGCGCGAGCGCCGCGACAGCAGTTGCAGGCGCGGGTTCGGCCGGCGCAGGGTTGACCGGCGCCAGATTGACCGGGGCGAATTGATAAGGCGCGGACTGGGGCGGCGGCGGCGCGACGGGAACCGCCGGAACTTCGAGACCTCGCCGCTCCTCGAGTGAAAGCTTGCGGCCGCAGCATTCGCAGAAATGCCCCGGCGTGATTGGCTCCGTCACACATTCAATGCAGCGCAAGGCCGTGCCTCCAGCGGGCGCTCCCCCTGGAGGCCCTTCCGTCCAGGGGCAAGCGGGGTGCCAGCGCCGTGCGGGCGCTTTGCGGGGAATTGCACGGGCCTGCGCACGCTGCAGCGGGCAAATAACAAACTTCGTCACCCGTTTCGGTACGTGGGGTGACCAAAAATGGCTGTCGGCTCAGACCGGCGGGGCGCCGGAGGGCTTTCTCCGCTCGACGATCGCGCCCGCTTCCGCGGGGTGGACGGCCGGGGCAATGGGGACAGCAGAACCGTGGCGGACGTCGCGCGCCTCGACGATGAAGATGACGTCTTCGGCGATGTTCGTGGCGTGGTCGCCGACCCGTTCGAGATGACGCGACATGAGAATCAGGTCGATGCCGGGCTCAATCGTGCGCGAATCGCCCAGCATGTAAGTCAGCACCTCTCGAAAAATCTGCTCCTTGAACGCGTCCAGCCAGTCGTCCTGCCTCAGCACGGACTGGGCCAGATTCACGTCTCTCGTGACGAACGCATCGAGCGCCTCGCGGAGCATCCTGAGGGCCAGTTCCCCCATGCGCGGAAGGTCGATCAGGGGCTTGACAGGCGGATGCAGGAGATAGCGTTGCGCCACCTCGGCGATGTTGACGGCGAAATCGCCGACTCGCTCCAGGTCGGCGTTGATCTTGAGCGCCGAGACGACCGTTCGCAGATCGATCGCGACGGGCTGATACAACGCGACGAGCGTAAAGCATCGCTTGTCGATTTCCATCTGAAGGTCGTCGATGCGCGAATCGCCGCCGATCACGTCAACCAGCAGCTCGTGGTCCCGCTCGACGAGGCCCCGCACGGCCATGCGCAGGCGCTCCTCCGCCAGCCCGCCCATCGTCAGCAGGCGGGTCTTCAGTTCGTCGAGCTCTTCCGCGAGATGGCGGCGGTCCTGGCTCATCGCTTCAGCCCATCTATGGCGCGTGCGAGATGATAATCGGTCGTCTGCTCCCTCGAAGGATTGCCCGAAGCGTCGGTGCACTTCAGCGTAATCGTGTAGGTGCGATCGCGCCGCCGTCGCGCGTTGGCGTCGATGTTCAGCGTCAGGTTGCCGGTGATGCTCCAATCGACGACGGCGTCGTGGTCGATGTCCGTGCCCTGACCCGACACCCTGTTGATCCTGCACACCGGAAACGGATCTACGAGATCCGTGACCGCGACCGCGATCGACACCGGGACGGTCTGAATCGGTGTCCGGCAGGACGGACGCGCTCGGCGTCACGCTGATGATGTCCGGTGACGTCGTGTCGCGCACGATGACTCTGAACGTGTCGGCATCGCCCTTGCCACGAAGGTTAGTCGCCGAGCAGGTGACGGTGGTCTCGCCGAGCGGGAACATCGATCCGGACGCCGGTGTGCACGCAGCCGGCAGCGCACCCTCGAGCGGATCCGTCGCCGTCGCGGTGAACATCACCACTGCCCCTGACGGACCGGTGGCTTCCACCCTCTGATTTCCGGGCAGCCGTCACCTTCGGCGGCTTGCTGGCCGTCGCCGCGAAGCTGACGCAATCGCCCTGGTTCGTGAACGCGACCGGGAAGTTGAATGCCTGCCAGCCGCCCTTCTTGCAGGCGTCGGCGCTCTGCGGGCGGACCGACGAGGGTGACCGGCGCCGAAAGCGCGGCGTCGTTGAGCGTCACGTTTCCAGCGACCGCATCGACCTTGAAGCCTGCCAGCGTCCCATTCGGGCCCGGCGTCTCCGTGTAGGTGATGCTGGAACCGCTGGCGACGACGATCGTCGAGCGGGAACCCGTTGAGGACCGCGGTGATGCGCGCGGGCCCGCCAGCGCCGACCGCGACGGTCGAGGTAGCGGCCGGATCGGTGAGCACGTAAACGCCATCGGGAAGCGAGATGGTCTCGGCCTTGCCGTCCAGTTGAATCTGGACCGGACCGCCGCCTGCTCCGCTCACCTCGACCTGCACGCCGGTGCCCGGATTCGGCGTGGCATCGGACACGGTCACCGTCTTGCCGTTGCGCGCGAGAATCGTACCGGTGGTGCTGCCGTTAAGGGGGGCGAGCGCGTCGGAGAACGTCTCGTTCGCGGGATTCAGCGGCGACGGATCGACCTCGTCGGCGAATCCCGTCGTTGTCATCGTCCGTATCGACGCAGTTCCTGACACCGTCGTTGTCGGCGTCCGGGAAGCCCTCGTCTATGCCCTCGTTGAGGTCGTTGTCGATACCGTCGCAGGCTTCCGGCTTCGAGACGGGGTTGAGCGGGTTCGAACCGATCAGGTTGCCAGGCGGAGTGCCCGCAGAACCGATCTCCTGAATGTTGGTGAACCCGTCACCGTCGTCGTCGGCCGCGTCGACGCCCGTCGTTCCCGGAGAACCCGTTTCGAGGCCGTCGGCCGCGACGAACGCACCGTGGACGCCAGCGGCGCTCAACGTCGAGATGGTTGGAAGCGGGAGCGTCGTGCTGCCGAGACCGGCCGTGTTGTCGAACGTGAAGCCGGTGGTGGAGGCGCCGAAGCTGACGCCGGTGACCCGGTTGCCGACGGCGTCGAAGAGGTTCACGGCGTCGCCCGACGGTGCTCAGGCCGACGCCGGCGCCGCCGTAGAACCCGATCGAGGAAGCCGTTGGGCAGCGTCGCGGTTCCGGCCCACGCGGTCGCGAAGTTGGCGATGAACGTCGCGTCCGTGGATCCGTCCGCAAGCGCCCTCGAGGAAGACGGCCGACTTCCCTGCCGGGATGCTCGTGACGCCGCGGAGCGCGACCGCCGAGGCGAAGGCGTTCGAGTTGTCGTCCATCTTCCAGCCGGTGATGTCGACGGTGCCGGCGCCGGTATTCGTCACCTCGAACCAGTCGGCGGCGTACGGAGCATTGCCGCTGCTCCACGGCGAGACCTCGGAGATGACGACGCGTGCGGCGCGATCGTTCCCGGCGAGCCGATCTCGATTGCGTCGTTCGCCGCCACGAACGCGCCGTTGACGCCGGCCACGCTCAGCTGCGAGATGGCGGCATTGTTCAGTCCGGCCGCGTTGTCGAAGGTCGGGAACGATCGGGCCTGCCGGAGAAGCGCCGAAGAACACGTTGGCCTGCAACACGCCGGCGCTGTTGTAGAGGTTGACGGCGTCGCCACCGGTGCTCAGGCCGACGCCTCCGCCGGAGTAGCTGCCGATCTGAAGGCCCGCCGGCGGGTTTGCGCCGAACCAGGTGTTGAGGAATGCCGGAGCCACGCTGGCGAGATTGCCGGTCTCGATGAAGATCACCGACTCGCCCGGAGCGATGCTGGTGATGCCGCTCAGGGGCACGGCGCCGGCGAACGATTCCGAGTTGTCGTCCATCTTCCAGCCGGTGATGTCGACCGGCGCTCGCCGCCGACGTTGGTCACCTCGAACCAGTCGGCGCCGACCGGACTGTTGCCGCTGGACCACGGCGCGACCTCGGAGATGATCAGCCTGCCCACCGGCCCGACCGTGCCCGGGGAGCCGATCTCGTTCGCGTCGTTCGGCCGCGGCGAAGGCGCCGTGCACGCCGACGGCGCTGAGCTGCGAGATGCGTCGCGTTGTTCGAGCCCGGCGGCGATTGTCGAAGGTCGCGAAGGGTGCGGCCGCCGGCGATGCGCCGAAGGCCACGCTCGCCTGCAGCGTGCCGCCGCCGTCGTAGAGGTTGACGGCATCGCCGCCGGTGCTCAGGCCGACGCCGCCCCCGCTGTAGCTGCCGATCTGCAGATCCGGCCGGCGGGTTCGCGCCGAACCAGGTGCTCCGGAAGGCTGCGGCCGCACCGGCCAGGTTGGCGGTTTCGATGAAGATCACCGACTCGCCCGGGGCGATGCTGGCGATGCCGTTCAGGGCCACAGCATTCGCGAATGCGTTCGAGTTGTCGTCCATCTTCCAGCCGGCGAGGTTCACGGTGCTGGCGCCGGTGTTCGTCACCTCGAACCAGTCGGCGCCAACGGGGCTGTTGCCGCTGCTCCAGGGCGCGACCTCGGAGATGACGAGCGACGGCGGCGGGTCTTCCTCGACCACATCGGTGACCGCTCAGCGCATAAGCTGGCGGTCGCATCCGGTGTCGCGCCAACGTCGGCGTCATCGACTGCGACGGTCACGCTGTAGCTGGTCTTGGTTTCGAAGTCGAGGATCGTGCCGGCCTTGATGTACAGCCCGGTGCTGTCCACCTCGAAGACGCCGGCGTCGGGACCCGTCACGGTCAGGTTGTTCGTTCCGAGCCCATCGTCGGTGATCGACGACGTCCGCCACCTTGATCCGCGCGGCGGTGCTGGTGTTCTCCGCGATCGTGTTGACCTGATTGTTCAGCGCCAGGCCGGTGGGCGCCTGGTTCGGAACCGCGGACGGCGCGTACACCCACAGCTGCGGGATGATCGAAGTCACCGCCGCCGTTCTCGCTGACGACGTAGAGGAAGCCGTTGCCGTCCATCGTGAGGCCTTCGTGCTGCTGGGCCGGAACCGACAGTGGATTGCCGGGGTCCGGGAGAATCGTCAGCGAATTGAAGACGTCGCCGGTGCGGTCGATGTTGACGATCTTGCCCGACTCCTGGCTCAGCACCAGCAGGTGGCCGGACTCCGGGCCGCTCAGCGACGGCAGGTTCGACAGCGCGAACACATCGGCGAAGTCCAGGAGGTTGGCGAACGGCGGAACGAAGTCGAACAGGTTGATCGAGTTCTCGGTCGTCGGCGAGCCGTTGGTGGCGGTGCCCGCCGCGAAATCGATCCCGGTTTGAAAGATCCCCTCGGGCTGCGTCTCCTTGACCGCGATGAAGCCGCCCGTCAGCGGGTCGTAGGAGATGCCTTCGATGACCGATGTTGTCGCACGAACGTGCCGAGCTTGACGGTCTGTGCGTCGGCTCCTGGTGAGCGTGGTGCCCGGCGACGTAGGTGAACAGGACGGCCTGCCGATCCCGCTCCTCCGACCATGACGAACTTGCCGTTGCCGACGTAGGTCAGCCCTTCCGGATCGTAGAAGTCGGTGCCCTGCGGACTGCCGCCGGGCGCCAGCGTCATCGAGTCGATCAGTTGCCCGGTCTTCGTCACCTGGACGACCGACGTGCCGCCGTCGCCGACGACGAACAGCGTGTCGGTGTCCCAGTTGTAGGTCACCGCCGAGACTTCCTGGGCCAGCAGGCTGTTGGCAGGCGGAGTTGTCCTGGTCGGCTCGGGCAGATCGAATCGGCCGACCCGGACATAGACGGAGAGATCCACGGTGGAGAGCGGAGACGCGTTGACTCGACGGCCTGGCGATCCGGTCTCCAGCGCCGTTGAAGGAGAGGAACGCGCCGTTGACGCCGGCGACGCTCAGTCGTCGAGACCGTCGGCAGCGGCAGCGTCGTGCTGCCCAGGCCGGCGGTGTTGTCGAACGTCGCGGCGGCGGTCGCGGCGCCGAAGCTGACGCCGGTGATCCGGTTTCCGCCGGCGTCGAAGAGATTCACCGCATCGCCGCTGGTGCTCAGGCCCACGCCGGAACCGCCGTAGGTGCCGATCGTGAGACCGGCGGGGACGTTGCTGCCGAACCAGGCCGTCGCGAAAGCGCTGATGTTGACGGGGACCGTGCTGTCGATGAAGACGACGGACTGCCCCGGGGCGATGCTGGCGACGCCGCTGAGCGGCGACCGCCGAGGCGAAGGCGTTCGAGTTGTCGTCCATCTTCCAGCCGGTGATGTCCACGGCGCTCGTGCCGGTGTTCGTCACCTCGAACCAGTCGGCGGCATAGGTGCCGTTGCCGCTGCCGGCGGGATGCACCTCGGAGATGAAGACGGCGGGGGCCGATGCCGCGGACATGCGGGCGGGCGCCGAATTCATGACCGCCAGGGTCAGCACCACACCGCCTAGGGCCAGACGTCTGCCCGTATTGACGAACCTAGTCATTTTTCCACGCACGGCTCTCATGAGCGCTCCTGGGATCGCGGACGACGGGAAGATGGCGACGGGCGTGCGGAAAGGAATGGCCGGGGTGAAGGCACACGCTGTCAGGTGCGAGTGTGTCCTAGTGACGTAACTCGTCTGTTAACCCGACGTAAACATCAGGTGAACGGGACGCGGAGGCCCGTCAACGCCCGTCGCTGATCACCGATCACCGATCACTGATTGACGTGAACGACGCGGGCCGGCGGGAAGCCGTTGAAGGACGTGCTGCTGGCGGCGGAGTAAGCACCGATGTTCGGGGCATAGAGCAGGTCGCCGAGGCCCAGGTCCGGCAGGTGCTCGGCCAGGCTGATCGTGTCGAGGGCGTCACAGGTGGGGCCGAAGACGGAGCAGATCTGCACCGGTCCCTTCTTGAAGCTCTTCAACGGGTACTGGCAGTGGTCGAAGATCACGCCGCTGAACGTGTGGTACACGCCGTCGTCGACGTAGTAACAGAGCTTCCCCTCGCGAACCGCCTTGCCGATGATTTTCGAGATCGCGGTCGCGGCCGACGCGACCAGGAACCGGCCGGGTTCCGCGAGAATCTCGATGGGCGGCGGGAACAGGCGATCCAGTTCGGGATTGATCGCTTTCGCCAGCGTCTTGAACGCCGGGATGGTGGAATCGTAGTGAGCCGGAAACCCGCCGCCGATGTCGAGCAGCTTCAGCTCGAAGCCGCGTGATTTGGCCTCGGCGAACACCTCCGCGCTGAGGTGCAGCGCCTGGATGTAGTTCTGGACGTTCGTGCACTGGCTGCCGACGTGGAAGCTCAGGCCTTCGACCTCGAGCTTGTTGTTCCTGGCAAACGCGATCAGGTCCACCGCCTCGCCCGGCAGCGCGCCGAACTTGCTCGAGAGCTCGACCATCGAGCCGGTGTTGGGCACCCGCAGCCGGAGCACGAGGCCGGCGCGCGGCGCATGCTTCGCGATCTTGAGCACTTCCTCGTAGTTGTCGTACGTCACGAGCGGCTTGTACGGGTCCAGTTGCTCGAGCGTCTCGGTGGCCTTGATGGGGTTGGCGTAGATGATCCGATCCCAGATGAACGCCTGCCGCTCCTCTTCCGGCAGGTCCTTGACGTTCTCGTGCACCGTGAGGAACTCGGCGAGGCTCGCCACGTCGAAGCTCCCGCCCGCCTCGTAGAACGTCTGTACGATCTCCGGCGCGCTGTTGGCTTTGACGGCGTAGTAGACCTGCACGCGCGGCAGATATTTCCGGAACTGTCCGTAATTCTCGCGCAGGGCCTTGTGATCGACGATGACGACCGGCGTGCCGTGCGTCTTGGCGAGGCGAAGCAGGGTTTTTTCGTCCATTTAGCGGCCTGTCCTTCCCGCCCTATCGGCGGCCGCTCCGTTGTCGCGGCCGCCAGGTCGCCGACAAGGCTGGTGGTGCGCGGTACTCTTCCAGTTGACTCGCACCATTTAGTCGCCCTCGGTGATCAGGAAGTTCTTGAACTGCCACACATCCGTCTGATCGAGCTGCGGCCGGTTGAACGTGTCGAACGCGTTCGTGTAGTGCTTGAGCGGATTCCAGTCGGACGCGACGGACACGAACGCGCCGAGATACGGCTTGCTGATGCCCAGGATGTAGTCGTGCGGCAGGTCGTCCGGCACGCACACGCCCCGGCGCGGGTTGTCGAGCATCCACATGCAGGCGGCCACGACCGAGATGGCGACCTGCATCGTGGTAGCGTTCTGATGCGGCACGAGGCGGCGCGATTCCTCGATCGAGAGATCCGACCCGCACCACCACGACTGATACGGGTGCCCCATGATGAAGGCGCCCAGGATGTCGGCGCCGCTCGTGATTTCGTCGGTCATGATGCGCACGCGCGACTGCAATCGGTAGTCGAGCCCGCGAAGCTCATGGAACGACGCGATCGCGGAGTCGCACGGACAGTACGCGTAGTGCACCGTCGGACGATAGACGGCCTTTCCATCCTCCCACACGGTCAGCTTCTCGGTGATCGTGAACGACTCGCCGTGGCGGACGACCATGCCGAGGATGTGGTGATTCGGCGGCACCCAGCTGGCCACGAACGTGTTGATGCCCATCCGCGCCAGGCAGATCTGGCTCTTCGGACCGGAGGCGTGCTCGAACGCCAGCGCCGGCAGTTCCTTCTCGTGAGTGCCCCATCCCATCTCGGCGGTGGTGGTGCCCTCTTCGCGGAAGCCTTCGACGCTCCACGTGTTCACGAACTCGTCCACTTCCTTCGGGCGATCCGTAATTTGCGTGTCGCGTTCGCTGCAGTGAATGACCTTCACGCCGAGCTCGCGGGCGAGATGGTTGAACTCCTGGGCCTTTGCGTGGTGCGCGACCTTCTCCGCCTGCGCGCCGGCGAACTTCCGCTCGGCCAGCGCCCGGTCGGCGATGTCCAGGAGGCCCTGTTTGGTGAAGTGGCTGATCAGGCCCGGGTTGGCGCCGTGCTCCAGCACGGCGGTCGGCCCGGGTTCCTTCCAGCCGGCCACCATCCGGCGCAGGTTCATGTGACGCCAGTAGAGCGTCCGCTCGGTCGGGTGCTTGTTGCCGGCCCCGGCGTACGGGTCCCAGAGCTCCACCGACGTGTTGAGGTACAGGACGCCGTGGTCGTGGCACCACTGAACGATCTCGCCGCAGTCGATGTTCCAGGCGAGATCGACGAGGAGATCGCCGGCCGACAGGTGTTCGGCGAGGAGCGTGTTCAGGTTCTCGGGCGTCACCTTCTTCTGCACGAAGCGCATGCCCTGTTCGATCCACGGCTTCAGCGCTGCGTGATCGGGCTCGAACTCCATGATCGTGATCTGCGACGGCTTCACGTTGATGTGTTTCACCAGGATCGGCAGCGTGCACCTGGCCACGAAGCCAAAGCCCACGAACAGGATGCGATTCGAAAACGTCTGCATGGTCAGTTGAGTTTCTTCACGAGCACCTTGGAATTCCGGCCGCTCTGCTCGTACTTCTCGCGGCGGGCGGACGGCAGGTCGTCAGGCGTGCCCTGGACGAATCCGGCCTTGGACTGGAAATATGTGAACGCCTGCGTCGAGAGCGCCAGCAGCTCGCGCAGGCCCAGCTCGCGGGCCCGGCTCTCCACGTACTGAATCAGCTTGCGCCCGATGCCCTGGTTCTCGTGAGCCGAGCTGACGTACAGGCTGGCGATCTCGCCCTGGTTCGCCTCGGGGTACACGTGCAGGGCGACGCACGCGACCGGATTCTTGTCGATTTCGAAGATGAAGTAGTCGCCGAGGCTCTTCTCGATTGTCGCCTTCGTCCGCTTCACGAGCTCCTCGGCTTCGACTGCCTCCCGGGTGAGCATCTGGATCGCCCGCGCGTCCTTCTTCTTGGCGGGGCGGATGTGCTCGTACTCGTTCGCGTAGATCAGCGTGCCGAGGCCGTGGTTGGAGAACACCTCGCCGAGCAGGCCTTCGTCCAGCGTGCCGTTGATGACGTGCACGCGCGGGACGCCGGCGTTGCACCCGGCGACCGCGTGCTGTGCCTTCGAGAGCATGTCGCCGGGAAACCCCGCGGGATCGAGCTGCACCATCTTGGCGAGATCGGCCACGAGCATCTGCCGGATCAGGTCTCCCCGACGAATCAGGCCGTCCTTCGACGTCACGTAAATCAGCTTGATCGCCTTCAACTGCTCGGCGACGGCCACGGCCACGCCGTCCGAGTTCACTCGGTAGGTTCTCCCGTCCCCGTCGAAGCCGAGCGGCGGGATCACGGGCACGACACCCTGCGACAGCAGCGACTGCAGGAGCTCGGCGTCGACGCGTTCCACCTTGCCGGTGAACAGCTGATCGACGCCCTGGATGATCCCGACCGGGTGCGCGATGATCACGTTGGTCGTGGCGGCGCGCAGATCGTTGGCCGACAGGCCTTCCAGAATCTCGTGGGTCAGCCGGTTCGCGGCGGCGAGCGCAAGGTCGAGCGTCACCGCGTCGGTCACGCCGGTGCCGTCGAGATCCGAGGCCTTGACGCCGCGTTCCTCGGCGAGCGCCTTGATCTGGGCCGCCGCCCCGTGGACCAGCACGATGCGGATGTTCAGGGACCAGAGCAGCGCGACGTCGAGCAGCAACGTCACGAAGTTCTCGTCCGTGACGATCGCGCCGTCAATCGCGAGGATGAACGTTTTTTCGCGGAACTGCGGAATGTACTGCAGGATGCCCCGCAGATCGGTCAGCTTCACGAGCCTGGTCTCGTCACGGTTCCACCGCGAAGCTGGCGAACTGCCAGAGGTCGTCTTCGCTCACGGCCGGCGCGCCCCACTTCGCGAACAGCTGCGAACGGCTCTCGAGGGGCGTCCACGTCGAGCGCACCGAAGGACACGGGCCGAGGTAGGGACCCGCCACGTCGAGAATCTCCTTGTGCGGCAGCTGATCCGGCACGAGGATGCCCTTGCTCGGGTTGCCGATCATGTAGACCAGCCCGCCCAGCACGGCGGCGGCGACCTGCAGAGTCGTCGCGTTCTGACCCGGCACCAGCTTCCGCGCTTCGTGGATGTCCAGCTGCGAGCCCGTCCAGTAGGTCGTGAGCCCATGGCCCATCAGCAGCACGCCGAGCTCGTCGATGCCGCTCGTGATCTCGTCGGACATGATCCGGAGCGTCGGCTGCAGCTGGTAGTTCCGCATCGTCAGCTCGTACAGGCTGAGGATGGCGTTGTCGCAGGGCATGTACGCGTAGTGCACGGTCGGACGATAGACCGCGCGGCGTCCCTCGATGGTGTCTTCCCACACAGTCAGGTGGTCGCTGATGGTGAACGACTCGGCGTGACGCACCACCATCCCGATGATGGGCCCGCCCTCGGGAACCCAGGAGTGGACGTACGTTCGAATGCCGGGCTGGGCCAGAAAGATCTGGTTGCCGGGACCGCCGATGGGCGTGTGCGCGTTCCTCGGCAGGCGGCGCTCGTGCGTCCCCCATCCCAGTTCGGCCGGCGCCGTGCCTTCCTCGTAGAAGCCCTCGATGGACCACGTGTTCACGAACTCGTTGACGGCCTTGGGCCGGGAGGAAACCTGCGTGTCCCGTTCGGCGATGTGGATGACCTTGGTGCCGGTCGCCTGGCTGAGCCGCGCGAACGAACCTTCGGCCTCGCTCCCCGCGGCGGCAATCAGCTTCTCGAACGCCACCCGGTTCACGCCGGTGGCCGCAGGCAGGCCGCCTTCGAGCATCCCCGTGCCGATTTCGAGCAGCGCCCGCTTCGTGAAGTGGCTCACGAGGCCGGGGTTCGCCCCGTGGTCCATGATGGCGGTCGCCGTGGGCTTGCCGCCCGAGTTGAGCCGATCCCGCAGCAACCGGATCCGCATCTGCCGGGAATACAGGCTGCGCTCGTAGGGCGACTTGTTCAGGATGTCGCCGTACGGATCCCACTCCTCGAGCGACGTGTTGATGTAGGTGACGCGATGCTCGGCGCACCACGTCAGCATGTCGAACGTCTCGACGTTCCACGACAGGTCGACGATGGCGTCGCCCGCGCCCACGAGGCTGCCGAGCAGCGCGGCAAAATTGTCCGGCGTCAGCCGCTCGCGCTTGAACGCAACGCCCGCCTGCAGCGAATCCGCGATTCTGGGGCGCACGTCCTCGAAATCCATCACCGTGATGCGATCGGCCGGCATGTCCAGGTGCCGGCGCACCAGGGGCAGCGTGCACTGGCCCACCGATCCACAGCCGAGCATCAGGATGCGTCCGCCGAAAGGAGTCCGCTTCGCGAGTGACGTCATGTCGGGTGCTACCTCACCGCCAGCTGTCAGCGTTGTGTACGGTCACCAGTTCCGGTCGTGGCACAGAAGGCGGATTGTAACAAGTCTGACAGGGCGCGTAAAACCCCGCGGCGCAGAAAAATCCCGCGAACCGCCTGAAGGAGGGAGTAACGGAAGTGTGTCGGTGTCGGCCGCCGCGAATCAGTCGGTCCGCTCGCCCGCCGAGGGCACGACCCTGATTTCCTGAATCACCGACGCGGAGCGGTGACCGTTCTCATCCCGGAGCATGCCCTGCACCGTGTAGCTGCCGCCCGGAAGGCTGGGGAACTCGACCACGAGCAGGCGCGGGGCGCGTTCGCCGTCCAGTTGGATCTCGCTGCTCCGGTAGTAGGCGCCGGAGTCCGCGATGACGTTCAGCACGCGGTTGTCCGCGGCCGGCTCGACGCCCACGCGCACGCGGATGGTCGCCGGCGCCATCCGACGGCGTGACCACCATCGTGAGGCGCTCGCCGGCGCCGAGCCCGCCTCCGGCCGATCCGGCGAGGAGGAATGTCACGGCCGCCAACCGGATACGCTGTTTCATCATGAGCCCGCCAGCCTCTGTCCACGCCCTGCGCGCACGTAGACAAATTGTAAGACGTGACTCTGCAAGTGGAAAGTTGCTTACATTTCAGTATATTCCGGCTCCGGGCCGACGGAATTTGTCCCGTGCCCGATCGCGACGGCCCTGGCCGGGCTTGTGGGAAACTGAAACTCTATGATCGCAATCATGTGGCAATTCGAGATCAAGAAGGGACGCGAGACAGAATTCGAAGAGATGTACGGCGTCGAGGGGGACTGGACCGCTATCAATCGCCTCACGCGGTCCTATCTCGGCAGCTCCTTCCTTCGTGATCAGAATCTCCCGTCCCGCTACGTCCTCATCGAGTACTGGAGCGAGATGCTGGTGTACGAACAGCACCGGTCGTATCGCTCGGCCGCTCTGGACGCTTTCGACATCCGCCGTTCCATCGTGGTCGAAAAAGTCGAGCCGCTGGGCATCTTCACGGCGCTCGACGTTCCCGATCGCACCGGTCCCACGTGGTCGCAGCGCGGGCCCGCCGGCTGACGGTTTTCTTATTGCGGCGGGTCATACTCGATCGCATGCCACGGATCATTCGCCGCACACACCGAATGCGCGCGCGCCCTGGCGTCGTTGGCGTCGCCGGGGCCCTGCTCCTGACCGTCGCGTCGGCCGTGCGCGCGCAAGAGCCGCAACAAAAGCCGCAGCCTGAGCCCCCGCCGTCGCAGTCGTCGGGCGACGAGCAGCCTCCCGCGGCCGATGCGTCCCCTGACTCGAAGAATCGCATCTTCGGCGTCATGCCGAACTACACCACCGTCGAAGGGTTTGGAACGGTCGAGCCCATCACCACCGCGCAGTCGTTCAAGATGGCGGCGCTCGACTCGTTCGATCCCTTCGTCTACCCGCTCTTCGGGTTCATCGCGGCCACGGCCCAGGTGCAGAACGAGCCCGCGTCGTGGGGCCACGACTGGCCGGGCTACGCCAAGCGCTACGGCCTGGCGTTCGCCGACAACACGATGTGCAGCCTGATCACGACCGGGCTGATGCCCAGCCTGTTGAAACAGGACCCGCGCTACTACCAGGGGCGCGCGACCGGATTCTTCCCCCGTCTCGCCTACGCCGCAAGCCGCAGCGTCGTCACGAAGTCCAGGGCCGGCCACCCGCAGTTCAACCTCTCCGAAATCGGCGGCACCTTCATCGTCGCGGGCGTCTCGAACGTGTACTACCCGCCGGAAGAGCGCAACAGGAATGCCACGCTCGAGCGCTGGGGCACGCAGGCGATGTGGGACACGGTGGCCAACGAGCTGAAGGAATTCTGGCCCGATATGCGGCGGATGCTGCACGGCCTCTGACCCCGGGAACAAGCCGTAGACGGCCTACGTCTAAGGCCGTAGACTGTCTACGACTATGGCCAAACGCCCCGACGAACCGCGCCTGGAGCTCCTCCAGGGCACCCTCGACATGCTCATCCTCCGGACCCTGCAGTGGGGCCCGCAACACGGCCACGGCATCGGCCAGGCGATCCGCGCGCAGTCCGACGGCCTGCTCAGGGTCGAAACCGGCTCCCTCTACCCCGCGCTCCACCGCCTCGAGAAGCGCGGATGGCTCAAGTCCGAGTGGGACGTCAGCGAGGCGAACCAGAAGGCCAAGTACTACCGGCTGACGGCGGCCGGCAAGAGTCAGCTGTCGCGCGAGCAGGACCGGTGGTCGCAGCTCGTGAACGCGATCGGACGCGTCATGAACCCGGCGGGCAGCAAGGGCTAGGCATGAAGCCCGGAGACGACGAGCTCGACGACGAAATCCGGGGCCATCTCGCCCTGAGCGTCAGGGAGCGCATCGAGCGCGGCGAGGATCCGGCCTCCGCCCGCCTGGCGGCGCGGAAGGAATTCGGCAACGCCACGCTCACGCGCGAGTCGATGCGGAGCGTCTGGCGTCCCCGCTGGCTCGCAGAAGCCGCGGCCCTCGGACGCGACATCCGGTTCGCCCTGCGCTCGCTCCTGCGCGCCAGGGGCCTCTCGGCCACCGTCGTGGTGACACTCGCGCTCGGCATCGGCGCCAACGCGGCGATCTTCAGCGTCGTCCGCGGCGTGCTCCTCCGCCCGCTCGTGAACCGCGACGAAGACCGCATCGTCTACGTCCGTCAGAGCGCGCCGGGCCTTGGCGCCGAGAACACCACGTTCTCGGTGCCGGAAATCGCCGATCTGAAATCTCGCGTCACCACGATCGGCGCCTTCGGCGAGTTCTCCACGGCGGATTTCACGCTCGTCGGCCTCGGCGGCGAGCCCCGTACGGTGAAGGCCGGCGTCGTCTGCGGCTCGTTCTTCGACGTGATGGGCCTTCGGCCGGTGCTCGGCCGCCTGCTGAACGCGCGGGACGACGGGCCCAATGCGACGGGCGCGGCGGTTCTCACACACAGGTTCTGGTCGACGTCGCTCAAGAGCGACCCGGCGGTCATTGGCAGGACCATCCGCCTGGGTCCGCGAACCGCCACCGTGGTGGGCGTCCTCGAGCCATCGATTCCCTACCCGGCCGACACCGAGATCTTCGCGAACGTGGTGACGAGCCCGCATCACCTCGGGGCCTCGATGGTCACCAGCCGCACCCACCGGATGACGGAGCTCTTCGGGCGCCTCGCGCCCGGGGCGACGCTCGACGCCGCCCGCGCCGAGTTGACCGCGGCGCACGCCGCGCTGGTGCGCGAGCACCCCGAGGCGTATGCGCCGGCCGGCCGTGTCCGGTTGAGCGTCTCGAGGCTCCGCGACCAGATTGCCTCGCCCGCGCGGACGATCCTGCTCATGCTCCTCGCCGCCGCCGCGGTCGTGTTCGTCATCGCGTGCTCGAATGTCGCCAACCTGATCCTGGCGCGATCGGTGCGCCGCGAAGGCGAACTGGCGGTCCGGGCCGCCCTCGGCGCCGGGCACGGCGCGCTGCGGCGCACGCTTCTCGCGGAGAGCCTGGTGCTTTGCGGCGCCGGCGCCCTGATCGGGATGGCGCTGGCGCGGCCGCTCGCCGCCATGGTCGTCCGCTATGCCGCGCGGTTCTCCGTCCGCGCGCTCGAAGTCACCGTCGACGCCAGCGTCCTGTGGGTCGGCGCCGGCCTGGCGATAGCTGCGGCCGTGCTGCTGGCGTTCGTTCCGCGCCTGCCGTCGCCGCACGCCCCGACCGGCCTCGGCCTGGCCAGCGGCAGCATCCGGATCGCGCCCGGCACCAACCGCCGGCTGCGTGTCTTCGCGATGACGCAGATCGCTTGTTCGTTCGTGCTGCTCGCCGGCGCGAGCACGCTGCTCGCGACGCTCCTTGCCCTGCAGACCGCGCGCACCGGCTACGACATGCGCCACGTGCTGGTCTTCGACATCCCGAGCTCAGCGACCGGTGTCGGCGGCGCGAAAACGATCGATTTCTATCAGGACGCCATGGAGCGCATCGGCCGCCTGCCCGGCGTGGAGGGTGTCGCCATCGGGAGCTTCGTGCCGTGGCGCGACGCGGGCAGCATGCCACGCCTCCAGATCACCACCACCGGCTACACGCCCGCCGCGGGCGAGGACAACCCGCATGCGCGGCTCCGTCTTGCGACGCCCCGTTTTTTCGCCGTCCTCGGCGTCCCCCTGCTGGCCGGCCGCGACTTCACCGCCGACGATCGCCGCGGCAGCGAGCCGGTGTCTATCGTCAGCCGAAGTGTGGCAACACGGTTGTTTCCGAACGGCGACGCGGTGAACCGTCAGCTGTGGTTGACGGCTCCGGTCTCCGGGACGCTCGATCCGAGCCGCATCGTCGGCGTGGTCGCCGACGTGGATGACGAAAACATCCAGAACATCTCCCGGGAGCCGGCGCTGACCGTCTACGTGGCTGTCGGGCAGATCGGTTATGGCGGCCGTCTGTTCGTGCGCGCCGCGGGCGATCCCTACTCGCTCGTACCGGCCGTCACACGGGCGATTCGCGACATTTCCGCCGACCAGCCCGTGGAGCGGGCCGCGACGCTCGAGGACGTGCGCGCGGACGTGCTGTCGCCGGAGCGGCTGAATGCCTTCGTGTTCACCGGGTTTGCCGGGATCGCGCTGCTCATCGCCGTCGTCGGCGTAGCCGGCGTGCTGGCGTTCTCCGTGAGTGCGAGGACGCGCGAGTTCGGCGTGCGGCTGGCGGTCGGCGCCTCGCCGCGAGACCTCCTGGCCCGCGTCCTGTCGGAGGGCGCGGCCATCGCGGGCGTCGGCATCCTGGCCGGTGCACTGGGTGGGCTGGCGCTGGGACAGGTGGCGAAGGCCTCCGTCGAGAGCGCCCGCGCACCCGGCGCGCTGCCGGTTCTTGGCGCGGCGGCCGTACTCGTGGGCGCGGCGTTGGTGGCATCGCTGATTCCGGCCGCACGCGCCGCGCGCGTGGACGTCGTGCAGGCCCTTCGATCGGAGTAAGCAGGAGCAAACAAATGAAGCATGCGTTCATCCTCCTCATCCTCACGGCTGTCGCGGCGCACGCCGCAGGACCTGACGTGAAGGACGTCAAGGACGTCAAATACAGGGCCCCGCGCACCGAGTCCGGCCACCCGGATCTGCGGGGGGTCTGGAACTTCAGCTCGGACGTGCCGCTCGAGCGGCCATCGAGTGCCGGGGACAGGACACTCTTCACGCGAGAGGAGATCGCGGCGCGAAAGGCCGCAAAAGCAAAAGCCCTCGGCACGATCTCGAAGATGATTCCCGTTGAAGACGTGTCCATCGACTGGCTCGACTACGCAGGGCGAATCGAGAACCTGCGCACGTCGCTGATTCGGTACCCGGAAAACGGCAAGCTGCCCGCGCTGGTCGACGGAGTTCGACGCGTTCCGGGAGCGGACGAAATCATCGAAGCCCTCAGCCAGGCCAACGGCACGATTCCGCCGGCGCTGGCGTCCTTCGTGGGCGGCGGCAGCAAGAAGGATGGCCCCGAAGACTTCGGGCCGAGCGAACGCTGCCTGTTTGGCGCCGGCCCTCCATTCACGCCGGACCTCGACAACAACTACCTGCAGGTCATCCAGGCCAAAGATCACGTCGTGCTGCTCACCGAACGCAGAGCCCGAATTGTTCCGCTCGACGGACGCCCTCATCTGACCGGCAACCTGCGAAGCTGGGCCGGCGATTCGAGGGGGCACTGGGAGGGCGAGACGCTGGTCGTCGAAACCCGGAACTTCAACACCCGCACCCGGAGCTTTGCGGGCGCAGGCACCTCGTCTCAGGAAAAGGTGGTCACGGAGCGCTTCACTCGCCTGGCGAACAACGCGCTCGAGTACGAAGCCACTATCGTCGACCCGAAGACATTTCAGGACAAGATCGTGGTGGCCTTTCCGATGGCGAAGGTCGAGGCACGGATTTACGAATCCGCGTGCCACGAAGGCAACTACAGCATGCGCAACATGCTCTCAGCCGCCCGGACCGAAGAGCGAGAAGCGGCAACAACGAAATAGTGGGGATACAGTCTAGAAGGCACGATCGAACGCGACGGTCTGCGCGAGCAGGTTGGGCCTGGCGGTGCGGCTGGAGAGCGCGTTCGTCCACCAACCAGGCTCGGAGCGCGCCTGGTCCGGCAACGCAGATCCGATCAGGTCTTCAATCTCGGCAAACGTCAGGACGACTGTGCCGGCAAAGCGCTCCTCCAGGTACTTGTGGAGCAGTTGATACTTGCCGGACACCACGCGCGCTGGAGGCCGCGCGACAGGTGCCGGCGCTTCAGGCTCCTGGCGTGCCGGCCACCCGCGCTTCTTCAACCAGCCGAACATAAGCTACGTCTCCTGTTCCAGCAGATCTGGAAGCGCGGCAACAGCCTCCTCGTGGCTCTCGAACCATCGATCCGACGGCCGAACCTGCACTTTGTCGCCCTCGCAGAACTTGTCCGGCAGCTGGATCAGCACGAACCGATGGGTCGCCGGGTCTTCGTAGATGGCGTACTTCACGGCACGCTCAGTACATCCCGCCCATTTCACCCGCCGTGGCCATGGCACCATTCCCCTTGTCGGGCATCTCCGACACGAGCGCTTCCGTCGTGAGCATGAGCGAGGCGATGGACGCCGCGTTCTGCAACGCTGTCCGGACCACTTTAGCCGGGTCGATGACGCCGGCGTCCACGAGGTTTTCGTACGTGTCGGTCAGCGCGTTGAAGCCGTCTTCGGGCCCCATGCACTTGACCCTCGCCGCGACGACGGCGCCTTCCCACCCGGCATTCGCCGCAATCCAGCGAATGGGTTCCTCGATGGCGCGCATGACGATGTCCACGCCAATCTGCTGTTCTCCGGGGAGTTTGAGCGCCGCGAGCGCCTTCGACGCACGAAGGAGCGCCACGCCGCCGCCCGGCACGATGCCCTCCTCGACCGCGGCCTTGGTGGCGTGCATGGCGTCTTCCACGCGCGCCTTCTTCTCTTTCATCTCGGTCTCGGTGGCCGCGCCTACCTTGATGAGGGCGACACCGCCAACGAGCTTCGCCAGCCGCTCCTGCAGTTTCTCGCGATCGTAATCGGAGGTCGTGTCTTCGATCTGCGTCCGCATCTGCTTCACGCGACCTTCGATCGCCGCCTTCGCTCCGGCGCCTTCGACGATGGTCGTGTTGTCCTTGTCGATCGTCACGGTCCTCGCGCGGCCCAGATCCTCGAGGGTCAGGTTTTCGAGCTTGAGGCCGAGGTCCTCCGTGATCGCCTTGCCGTTGGTCAGGATGGCCACGTCCTCGAGCATCGCCTTGCGCCGGTCGCCGTAGCCGGGCGCCTTGACGGCCGCCGCCTTCACCGTGCCCCGCAGCTTGTTCACGACCAGCGTCGCCAGCGCCTCGCCCTCGATATCCTCGGCGATGATCAGCAGCGGCTGGCTGGTCTTCACGACCTTCTCGAGAATGGGCAACAGATCCTTCATGCTCGAGATCTTCTTCTCGTGAATGAGGATGTAAGGATTCTCGAGCACCGCTTCCATTCGGTCCGGGTCGGTCACGAAATACGGCGACAGGTACCCGCGATCGAACTGCATGCCCTCGACGATCTCGAGCGATGTGTCCATCGTCTTCGACTCTTCGACCGTGATCACGCCGTCCTTGCCGACCTTGTCCATCGCGTCGGCGATGATCGTGCCGATGGCCCGGTCGTTGTTGGCCGAGATGGTCCCGACCTGCGCGACCATGGCGCCGCTGACGGGCTTCGACATCGTCTTCAGTTCGGCCGTCATGACGGCGACCGCCCGTTCGATGCCGCGCTTGAGCTCCATCGGGTTGGCGCCGGCCACGACGTTCTTCGCGCCCTCGCGGTAGATGGCCTGGGCGAGCACGGTCGCGGTGGTGGTGCCGTCGCCGGCGACGTCAGACGTCTTGCTCGCGACCTCCCGCACCATCTGCGCGCCGAGGTTCTGGAGAGAATCCGCCAGGTCGATCTCCCGGGCCACGGTCACGCCGTCCTTGGTGATCGTCGGCGATCCGAACTGTTTGCCGATGATGACGTTGCGGCCTTTCGGGCCGAGCGTGATCTTGACCGCGTCGGCCAGTTGATTGACGCCGCGCAGCACCGCACGCCGCGCCTGGTCGCCGTAAACGATTTGCTTCGCCATGACTACCTTCTCTTCTTCGTGACAACGGCCGCGGCGGGCTTCTTCGCAGCCGCCGTCGTCGATTTCGCCCGGGCCTGACCGTTGATGACCGCCAGCACGTCGTCCTCTTTCATGATCAGATACTCGACGCCTTCCAGCTTGATCTCCTGGCCCGAATACTTGCCGAAGAGGATCTGATCGCCGGCTTTGACGTCGAGAACGGTCCGCTTGCCGTTGTCTCCCGTTCGACCGGCGCCGGCGGAGAGCACCGTGCCCCGCTGCGGCTTTTCCTTGGCGCTGTCGGGGATGATGATGCCCCCAACCTGCTGTTCGCCTTCTTCGAGACGACGGACGATGATGCGGTCGTGCAGTGGTCGGATGTTCATGAGGTTCAACTCCAGGTGCCGCTATGGCCGGAACGCGGCGGCGTTGGTCGCTCGCGTCACTTCGAGGGACAGGCGCGCGTCTTCGGCGGCCTTCTTCTGTTGAGCGATGGCCCGCTCTGGAGCTTCACGCTGGTCCTGGCGCACGGCCTGCGCATCCGCCGTCCGGGCGAGCGCGTCGAGCGCCGTGGACGTGACCACCACTTGAAACCCCTCGCCGAACGACGCTCGAAAGAGGACGACCGAGTAGTCGTCGGTTCCCCACCTGGAGATCGGCGTGCCGGAGTCGACATCGATCCGCGAGGCGGCCGGCTGGGTCGCTCTCGGTTTGGGTTTCACCACAGGGCCGTACGCCTCGGAGAGCGCGCGAATCATGTCGGCGTCGGTCATGCCTTTGGTGCGCTGACGGTCGTACTCGATCACCAGCCTGAACAACTGATCGTTGTAGAAGCTGAACGCGATTTGTTCGACGGGGTCTGTTTGTGTCTCGTTCGAACCAGCGATGAAGTAGGGTTGCCGCCATTGCAACTGCTGAATCAATGCAGGCCGCTTGTGAACGACGGTGGCATCCGACGCCGCCGCTTTGACCTGGGCCGATACCGCTGACAGGCCGCTGCCGAGCACGAAATCGCGATAGTGGGGACGGTCCTGGGCGTGCAACGAGGCCGTGGACAAGATTAACGCGAGGCCGACGAGGTACTTGAACATGCCCTCAACGGTATGCCCGGCTCCCGGAAAGGCCTGTGCACAATTGAACACGCCATCTTTCAGAAGCCACATACGCCCCGCGGCATCAGGCGCACGTCACCGTTTGTTGCAACCGCAGTGTTGCCGAGGTCGTCGCGGATCCTCAGCGAGACACGCATGATGAACCAG
Organism: uncultured Acidobacteriota bacterium; assembly: GCA_963712905.1. Taxonomy (GTDB): domain Bacteria; phylum Acidobacteriota; class Vicinamibacteria; order Vicinamibacterales; family CAVVIG01; genus CAVQJU01. Next base: position 263,554 of record CAVQJU010000010.1, read on the forward strand.
AGAGCGTCCGCCGGCAACGGAGGCGCGGGCAGGAGGCTGCAATTCACCGCCGGCATCGTCAGCACGGGACCAGTCGTCGTTTGCGCGAAGGTCGCCGCGAGGCTGTACGTCCAGTCCCAGGCGACGATGGCGCCGGGCGCCGTCGACGTGCTGCCGTCGAACGTGCAGTTGAGCGTCGCCCCGCCGTCCGCCATGCTGCAGGTCTCCGTGACCGATGGACCGGCCACACCGAACGACGCAATCGCGACGGTCGGCTGAGTGACCGACAGTACGGCCGATGCGTACGCGCCGGCATACGAACCGCTGATGGTCACATCAGTGGCGCTGTGAATCGTTGTCGTCGCGACGTTGAACGTGGCACGCATCGATCCGGCGGCGACCGTGACGCTCGTGGGCACGAACACCGGATCGCGGCCGGACAGGAGCACCACGGCGCCACCCGCCGGCGCGGCGGCAGTGAGAACGGCCGTGCCGGTGACGGCGCTGCCTCCGACCACGGTGGACGCGCTGAGCACAATCGCGGATAACGCCGCCGGCGCAGGGACCGACGGCGCCGTCACGGTGAACATCGGAGATTGACCGCTGCTGCCATCTACCAACGCAGTGATCATGGCCGTGCCGGCCGCGATCGCCGTGATCGTGAACGTGACGCTCGAGGCGCCGGCTTGAATCATCACGGGGGTCTGCACCGTGGCGACCAGGGGATTGCTGCTGGACAGCGACACGCTCGCGCCACCCGCGGAGGCGGCCGTGAGAAGAGTGACAGTGCCCTGGTCAGTGCTGCCGGCCGCCACGGTTGTGGCCGCCAGGGCGACACCTGATACGGACGAACCTGTCTTCGTTGGCGCGGCCGGCGAGCTGCCGCAGCCAATCATGAGAAGAGCTGCGATGATCGAGAGTGGCTTCATGCCACTCACTGTATGTGTCACCACAACTCCTGCGTGTGCACAAGAGAACAGCACCTTACATCGTCGAGTTCTTCTCTTCGTGTTTTTCGCGGCGGGGGACGTCACGCGGCGCGCGGGGGCGCGCATCCCGCGCAACGCGATTCTGCGGATCAGCGGGTCTGGCTGCCCAGTTCCTGGTGAGGTGGTGTGTCGGGAACGGCCGGCGATTGCGGCTCGGCGGGCTGCGATGGCTCCGGGCGCGCCGGCTCGACGGCCGGCCGTCGCCTGCGCTCCTGATATTCCTGAAATTCTACGTACGAAATGACGACCGCATCGCTCACGGTAGAAACGCCGCCTCGCGTCTCGTCATCGCTGTGTGCCTTCCTTGACCGGGCCGTCCACGGCATGCAACAGCTCCGCGATGGTCACGGGTGGCGCACTGGGCCATATCAGCAGCATGATGGCAGGCGGGATCAGGACAGCCATCAGCCACACCACTGCCGTGTTCGCGGTGAAGGCAATGCCATAGGCCGCGGCGCCCGCGGCGATCACGATGACGGCCGCCACCCAGAGGCCGGCCAGCCGGATCCGAAGTTCTTTGAGCATGCCTCCACTCTACGCCCGGGTCCCGGAGAGACCTGTTCACAATTGAACAGAGCCCGCCAGGTCGCGCCGAGGTAAGTTGTCACCTGGCCATGACAAATCTCTCGAACGGCCCTGCCCCCTGGATAGAAGTCTCGGCCGCCGCCGGCGTGCTGATCGTGGGCATGCTCTTCGCGATGTGGGCCCGGCAGCCACCCCCGGGGTGCGCGCGTTCATCGGAGACGCCGCGACGCCTCGAGTTGAGCTGGGACACGGATCGTGAACACCTGTCGAATGACCTGGCCTCAGCGGATCGAATCGCGCGGCGGTATGCTGCGTCATCGAGCGCTGACGATCGGCAGACACTGGTTCTCGCATGTCGTGACACGCTGCTCGAGCAGATTGCGACCACTCACGGCGTGCCGCTGGGTCAATTGCGCGACAGTGCCGAGTAGGCTCGACGCCCAGGCTACAAGAAGCTCTCGCGCCAGAACAGAACGTCGGCGGCGGCCAGTGGCGGTACGATCGCGCCTGAGTTGAGCATGCGCACGCCGATAGTGGCTGCCGACGGCAGCGCGGACGCAATCGTGACCTGCGGAGGCTGGAAACCCGGCGGCAGCCACGCCTGGATCGTCGGCCGCTGTTCTGCGGGCTCCCGCGCGATCAGTGCCTGGAGGAGAGCGCCGACGCGCGCGCCCGACGGGTCCCGGTCGCCGCATTCCTCGAGTGTCCACGCGTGTCCGACGACGCTCACGATCACATAGGCCGCGGCGGTAATCCCTTCCTCGGCAATGAAGAAGTGCAGCTGACGCACGTTCGCCGGCCCAAGACCCGCCAGCAGGCGCTTTGTCGTGATGACGTACTGGAGGAAGTCGACGTCGCGATCGAGATGGAGGCGGTGGGCGCCGGCGCGTGCGCGCCCCATCGCCACGATCGCCGCGAGGTCGCGCTCCTCGCCGCCGCGCACCGTCGCCATCGGGGCGCCGCGGCGGGACTGGGCGACAGCGAGCGTCAGGTCGGTCAGGGGTATCGCCTGAAAATCGTACCGTTCGGCATCGCCGGCCGTTGGCGAAAAGAGCAAGGCCATCTCCGTCCCCGCCGCCGCTTCGTCGAGGAGCGTCTCGATCAACGCTCGCGCATGAGCGGCGCCCTGGGCCGACGGTTCACCCCACACGGAGCCAATGCCGCACACGCGGATCGCCCGTCCATCGAACATTCCGGCCAACTCGTACCGCTCCGCGCTCGCAAGAATGGTCTCGCCCGCGATCAGCGCGGACGTACTCTGGCAGCGGCTGGCCCAGGCCGTTTTCATCTGGGCCGCGTGAAACCTGCCGAACGCCTGCCGAGTCAGTCCCTCGCCCGAAGCCCGCCAGCGCGCATCGAGGACACGATCGAGAACCGCGCCCCGAGCCACCATCGTCTGCCGCAGCGGCCCGGAACTCAGCTTCATGTCCGCACCGCACAGCATCGATCGTTCAGCGACGCGGATCCTGGTTGGTTCCGAGCCTGTGCTCCGTTATCCACTGATGGCTGACCGCGCCCATGTCCGCGGACCGATCGGCTCGCGCCCGGAAGGCCAGGATACTTGCGGCAGCCGCGAGAGCGAGCCCGGCGACAATCCATATGGCAGTCATGTGCGATCTCCCTCACCGACCCGAGACGCCTAACGGGGACGGCCCGTCAATACGGGCACGAGCAACAATTCGGACAACGCGCCGACTGTGGCAAAGACTTGTCCTGTCTTCTGATGTTTCATCTGAACGACTTCTCCGCCGTCACTGGCGAACATCACGTCGAAGCGCTCCTCCACGGGCGGCAGACCGCCGGCCCGGAGGAAGTGGTAGTGGCAGGTCATGGACGCGCCCTCCAGATTCGGCGTGACCGTGAGGGTGACCGCCCCGGGCGCCGGTTTGCGGACCGCGAATCCGCCGGCCGGCATGTCCGCATCGACGACGATGTTGCGAGCGTGGTCGCCCGGAAACTCGCCGCGAAACGCATCGGCATCGTGCGCCACGGCCGACCGAAGCTCGTCGACGAGCCGTCGGCCGTTCACGCGCACCAGCGCCGCATTCCTGGCGAGGAGCTCGTCCTCTTTGAGACGCTGGGAGTCCCGTTTGCGCTCGTCATCGGCAATGCGCTTGATCCAGTCGGCGATCGCGAGATGTGTAGTCATAAGCAAGGCCGCAGGCTGAAATTCAGAGGTGAGTCGCGTCGAGAGACTCGAACGCCGGCGGGCTCAATTTCGAGTGGTCGCAGCCACTGTACTCGATTTCGCGACTCTAGTCGTGCAGCACCACGGTGAGCAGCGAGTTGTTCACCTTGAGCCCGTCCTTGTAGTCGATGAAGCCCAGGCGCTGGAACTTCTTCATGAAGAAGTTCACGCGCGATCGCGTCGTGCCGACCATCTCGGCCAGCGTGGCCTGGGAGATGGGAGGCACGGCCCGCACGGGTTTGTCGGGCTTGCCGTACCGCGCCAGCAGCAACAGCGTCCGCGCGAGCCGCTTCTCGCTCGAATTGAACAGCTGATCAATCAGGTCTTCCTCGATCCGGATGTTGCGCGCGAGCATGTGGGCGATAAACCGATCCGACAGCGCATGCTTGGCGTGCAGGAGCCGCACCATCCGCTGTTTGTCCACGAGAAGGATGCTGCTGGCCGATGTCGCCGTCGCCGTGCCCATGCGGACCGGCTGGCCCGCCAGGCATCCCTCCCCGAAGAACTCCCCGGCGCGAAGCATCGCCACGACCGCCTCGCGGCCGGCCTTGGACTGCACCGAGAGCTTCACGTCCCCCTGCTGGATGTAGAGAACGTGGTCGCACGGGTCGCCCTGGGTGAAGATGACCTCGTCCGGCGCGTACTCGACGATCTTCCTCGCCAGCCCCGCCGACTCGAGGAAGTTCTGCACGTTAAACAGGGTGTTCCGTTTCGCTTTCATCGTCTCCAGTCATGTTAGCCCCGGGCTCAGCCGGCGTGGAGCCGGCACCCGCGCCCTCTGACATCGAGTCGGACCCAGCCTCAACCGTAGCATCCGAACCGCAAGGCGTAGATGGAGTGCCAGTTACCGCCACCCCATGCGTCAGGAACCGGACAGACGATAACGGCGGGCGGGGGATATGTATCGAGGGAATGGGTGCACCCCTTCGGCAACCGTTGCCGGACCGTCCCCTCGTCGTCCTTGCCGTCGACGACGAAGAGACGCGCGCGGCGTACGCCTTCGGCCTGACCGCCATCGGATTCGACGTGACCACCGCCGGCGACCCGACCACGTGGCGCTCGCGCGCCTTCGGCGACCGCCCCAGCATCATCGTCGCCGGCATCTCGGAGGATGGGCGTGACGGTTGGATGCCCGTGCAGAGATTCAGGCGTGATCCAGTCATGCGTGATGTGCCGATCGTTGCCGTCGCCGCCGAAGTCGGAGCCGCGACGCGCGATCGCGCCCGGCGCGAAGGCTGCGCCGCGGTGTGCCTGAACAGTTGCCCGCCGGACGTGCTGGCGTCGGGCCTTCGAGCCGTGCTCGATCACACAACCCCTTCGACGTCACGCTGACTGTCAGTTCCCTGCCGGTTACGGGCGCTCGCCCGGAACGGCCAGGTCGGGCATCGGTCGCCCCATGAAATGGCGCTGACAGATCGTCCCGAGCCATCGGGCCCACTGCGCCGATCGCTGCTGGCGCGCGCTGTCGGTCGCCATGCCCGTGTTCGCGTACATCTGGCGGTACATCTTCGAGACCAGCATGAATGCCAGGCGTGCGCGCATCGATCGAACGACACGCGATCGCGCCCAGACGCGGGGCCAGCTGTAGAAGCGGTCCCACGCGCGCTGCGTGCCAATCCGGATGTCCTCGAGCGACATGGTCGGATGAGCCGTGTAGACCTTCGGCCGGCGATCTTCCGGAATGAGCCAGTGCTGCGTCACGGGCACGCCGTCGACGTTGGTCCCCCGCCGGTTCTCTTCGGCGGCCCATTTCTCGAAATCGACGGTGCCGGGAAACGGCGTCAGCAGCACGAACTGCGCGAACGTCAGATCGGCCTGCTCCGCCATCGCGACGGTCATGTCGAACGTATCTTTTGCATCACTCGGCAGCCCGAAGATGAACGAGCCGAGGATGTAGACCCCGTGGCGCCGGAACTCACGGAGCCGGGCGACGAGCTCGTCGCCCGCCAGGTTGAAACCCTTGTAGACGTCCTTGAGACCATCGCGGGTCACCGACTCGACGCCGACGAGCGCTCCGAGAATCCTCGCCTGTTTCATCGCGTCGAGAAACGCGGCATCCTCGGCGGCCTCCATGGTGATTTGCGTGTAGAACACCAGATCGTCCGGCAACTCGGCCAGCCTCGCCATCAGCTCGAACCGCTCTTCGCGCAGCGCTTCCAGCTCGCGCAGCCGTGAAGGGTCGGTACGGCGCCGCGCCTGGGCGAGATCGTCGAACGTGACCGGATAGAAGTTGTCGTCGGCCAGGACGATGAAGCGAAACCCCAGACGCCGCAGCTCGACGACCTCACGGACGATGCGATCCGCGGCGCGCTGGCGGGGCTCCTGGCCGTCGGTCCGCCAGACCGAGCAGAACGAGCAGTGCTTCGGGCAGCCGCGCACCGTCTGCACCGATCCGAACATGTACCGGCGCGCCGGGAGGAGATCCCAGCGCGCCGACACGAACTGATCGCCGTCGATGCGGCCCCCCTCGTACAGGGACTGCTGACGCCCGGCGAGGCAGTCGGCGACGACGCGCTGCCAGATCAGGTCGCCGTCACCCCGGACGACGGCGTGCGCGCCGCCGAGCGCGAGGACTTCTTCCGGAAAGAGCGTGGCGTGAATGCCCCCGAACACGACGTACGCGCCGCGCTTGCGGGCCTCGTTGCCAATCTCGTATCCGCGGCGCGCGTTGCCCGTGTGAATGCCGATGCCCACGACGTCGCCGGCTTCGATGGTGTCGAGATCCAGAGGTTCGAGGGTTTCGTCGACGACCCGGGGTGTGCCCCAGGCGGTACCTGTCGCGGCAGCCAGCACGAACAGCCATCGCGGCGTGATGACGGCGACGCCGAACGACTGTGCGCTCGGGTTCACGAGATGGATTCGAGGCATAGGCCCTCTTCGATCAACGCAGTACCAGGCTCGAGCGCCGTCCGTCACGCTGAGCAGCATGTTCGTGGCGGCGCGATAGCATTCGCACGACGCCGCTTCGAGCTTCCGGCCGTCGAGGATGGTGACGTGCCCGCGGTGATACTTGATGAGGCCGGCGCGCTGCAGCGTGATGGCAACGACGGTGACGGTCGGACGGGTCACGCCGAGCATCATGGAGACGAACTCCTGCGTGAGCGGGAAATTGTCGTCGTTCATCCGATCTCGCGCCATCAGCAGCCAGCGTGCCAGCCGCTGCTCGACCGAGTGGACGGCGTTGCATGCGGTCGACTGCATCACGAAGCCGACGAAGGCCTGCGCGAAACGCATCAACAGGACGTAGAACGGCCCGCGCCGGTCCATCTCGTCGCGAAACGCGGCGGCGGTCATCCGGTAGCAGGTGTCGCCCTCGCCCTGCACCATGGAAGTCGAGAAGGGCGAGCTGCCGTCCAGCACCAGGGACGCCCCGACCATCCCTTCGTTGCCGATGGTGGCGACCTCCACCATGTTGCCGTCCTGGAGCACGGTCAGGATCGAGCAGAATCCATTGCCGGGAAAATACACGTGGCGGATCGGTTCGCCGGGCTTGTGCAGGACGTTCTTGAGTTTCAGAGTGACCACGTCGAGCACGGCGGCGACGCGCTTGTAGTCGGCGGGAGGGAGCGCCGCAAGAAGGCGGTTCGTTATCGGAGGCGGACGGTTTCTCGCTACGGACGAAGATTTCTTGACCACTGACAACCCCTTCGCCGCACCACGCGGCCGGACTAAGAGGCTGTCGCGGACCAGGCACTCCCCGATTCAGGGCAAGGCAGGCGGTAGTCCCTTACGCGGGAGGATATCACTTGTCAACGGGCTGCGCCCTCGAAAGGGCGACGCAGAGGATGAACGCCGGAATCCCGAGAAAGCCCGCGCCGATGAAAAACAGCGCATAACCTTCGAGCAGCGTGCGATCCGCGGCGAGCCACTCCACCATCACGCCGGAAAACCCCTTTGTGAACTTTCCCACGTACGTGTACGCGGAGCTGAGCAACGCGTACTGCGTCGCCGTATAGCCGACGCTCGTCAGGCTCGACATGTACGTCACGAGGGCGACAGCAGCGAAGCTGGCGCCGAAGTTGTCCGCGGCCATCACCGCACCGAACGTGCGGATATCCGGACCGCTGTAAGCGAGAATCGCAAAGGCCGAAATCACGATGCTCTGCAGGACGACACCGATCGTCAGCGTCCTGAAGTAGCCGAAGCGTACGGCGCTCAGGCCGCCGGCCGCGATGCCCAGCATCGTCGAGACGAGGCCGATCGATCCGCGAACGGCGCCCACCGTGTCCTTCGACAGGCCGAGGTCGTGATAGAAGGGATTGGCCATCGGCCCCATCACGAACTCGGGCAGGCGGTACAGGCTGATCATCGCGAACATCAGGAAGGCGAGCCAGCCGTACGTCCGGAAAAACTCCACGAACGGACCAGCGACGGCATCGACCACGCCGCGGGCACGCCCGAACGGGAGCGCAGCCACTACGCCGCGGATCGGCGCGGCGCGTGCCGGCTCCGCGGCCACGAGGCTTGCGCACACGCCGATCGTCATCAACACCGCCATCGTGAAATACGAGATGGGCCATCCAAAGTGTGAGGCCGCGATGAGAATGAAGGCGTCGCTCACGAGCACGGCGGCCCGGTAGCCCAGCTGGTACGCCGCGGACAGCAGGCCCAGTTCATCCGAGTTGGCGGCGGCCTCAATCCGCCACGCGTCGACGACGATGTCCTGGGTCGAGGAGGCGAACGCGACCACGAGCGCGAGGACTCCGACCGCCGCGAGCCCGTGCTTCGGCCCGTAAACGGAAAGGCCGACGAGTCCGGCGGCGACCAGCAGTTGGCTCAGAAGCATCCAGCCGCGCCGCCGGCCGAACCGCCCGAACACCGGGGCGGGCAGGCGATCGATGAACGGCGCCCAGAGAAACTTCAACGAGTACGCAAGGCCCACCCACGACAGGAAGCCGATGGCCCCGAGCGTCGTGCCCTCGTCTCGCAGCCAGTAACCCAGCGTGTTGCCCGTCAGGAAGAACGGAAGGCCCGACGAGAACCCCAGCAGGAGCATCACCCCCACGTTCGGCTGGCGGATCGCCGCGATGACATCGCGTTTGCTGGGCGCTTTTTGGAGCATGTGTGTGCGGCCGGACCCATGCTAACCCGAACGAGTTGCGGCGCGCCGCCGTACAATGGAGTGCGTTCGCTCTTTTCCCATGCCTGCGATGTTCAGACCCCGAGCCGCGGCCTCCGCATTTCGGATGGCGGCCGTTTCGATGACGGTGCTGGCGGGTTGTTCCCGGCCGTCCGCGCCGGCGACGACGGCCGGAGCTGCGCGCACGGTGAACGCGGCCGCGACGTCGGCGAGCGATGCGCCGCTGCCCGGCATGCCGCCGGTGCTGGATGCCTACAACATCTACGCGGCGGACGGTCCCGGCCATCTGAGCCCGAAAGTCGAGCGATTCCCGTCGCGGGTCTACGTCCCGAACACCGGCAGCAACAGCGTGGACGTGATCGATCCCGCGTCGTTCAAGGTCGTCGGTCACTTCGCGGTGGGCCGCCAGCCGCAGCACATCACGCCGTCGTACGATCTGGAACGCTTGTGGGTCCTCAACGATTTGGGCGACTCGCTCACCGAAATCGATCCGGCCACCGGCAAGAACGGCAGGACCATCCGGGTCAAAGATCCGTACAACATGTACTACACGCCGGATGGGCAGTTTGCCGTGGTGGTCGCGGAGCGGGAAGCGAAGCTCAACTTCCTGAGGCCGTCGGATATGAAGCTCGTCGAGTCGGTGCCGGTGCCGTGCCGCGGCATCGATCACATGGACTTCGCCGCCAACGGCCGCTTCCTCATCGCGAGCTGCGAGTTCGCGGCGACGCTGGTTAAAGTGGATGTCGCGACGCGGCGGCCCCTCGGCACGCTGGCGCTCGAAAAAGGCGGCATGCCGCAGGACGTGCGGTCGTCTCCCGACGGGAACCTCTTCTACGTCGCGGACATGATGGCCAACGGCGTGTACGTCATCGACCTGTACGCGTTCAGCCGCGTGGAATTCATTCCGACGGGAAAAGGCGCGCACGGGATCTCCATCAGCCGCGACGCGAAGCTGATGTACGTGTCGAACCGGGCCGAGGGCAGCGTGTCCGTGATCGACCTCGCGACGCGCAAGGCCGTCGCCAAGTGGCACATCCCCGGCGGCGGCAGCCCGGACATGGGCGGGCTGTCGGCCGATGGCGCGACGCTCTGGTTGTCGGGCCGTTACAACCGGGACGTGTACGCCTTCGATACACGGGATGGGCGGCTGCTGGCGCGCATCAAGGTCGGAAAAGGGCCGCACGGCCTGGCCGTCTATCCGCAGCCGGGCCGCTATTCCCTGGGCCACAACGGCGTGTTCCGCTGACGGGCTTGACTTTAAGCAGGCGCATACTTTGTAATACAAAGCTATGCAGGTCATCCGCGCGGACCACCTCGGCATGTGCTTCGGCGTCCGGGACGCCATCGACCTGGCCCGCCGCCACGCCGACGACGCGCCGCTGACGGTCCTCGGCGACCTGGTGCACAACGACGCGGTCCTGGCGGACCTGCGATCCAGGGGCATCGCCATCGCCCACGACCCGTCCGATGTGAGGACGCACACGGTGATGGTGACGGCTCACGGCGCCTCGGAACGGATGCTGGCCCGCACGCGCGCACAGGGACTCGAGGTCGTCGAGGCGACGTGTCCCCTCGTGCACGTGGCGCATCGGGCGGTCCGGGCCCTCGTCTGCCGCGGCTACCATCCCGTGATCATCGGCCAGCGCGGCCACGTGGAGGTGCGGGGCCTGACAGACGACCTCGACGCCTTCGACGTCGTGCTGGACGAACGCGACGTCATCGCGCTCGACGAACATCCACGCATCGGCGTCGCCGCCCAGACGACGCAGCCGATCGAGCGGGTACGGAAGCTCGTCGCCCTGATCCGGCGTCGATTCCCCCGCTCCGACGTGCACTTCATCGACACCGTCTGTCATCCGACGAAAGAGCGCCAGAGCGCGGCTGTCGATCTGGCCCGCCGCTGTGACGTCGTCATCGTCGTCGGCGGCGCGAACAGCAACAACACGCGCGAGCTGGTGGCGACGTGCCGGCTGCACTGTTCGCGCGTGCATCACGTCCAGACCGAGTCGGAGCTCCGCCCGGAGTGGTTTCTCGGCGCGGCGGCGGTGGGCCTCACGGCCGGGACGTCTACGCCGGACGAGGTCATCGACCGTGTCGACCGGCACATCCATGCGCTAACAGCTGGAGGATGCCGGTGAGACGCCTCGCGCGGGCCCGCACCCGCTGGATGATCGTCGTCCTGTTTGCCGTCGCGATGGCGTGGTTCGAGGCGGCCACGGTCTACTACCTTCGCGTGATGGTCGATCGTGTGGATCCCTACCAGCCGAACCCGCTGCCGATGGACGGCATCGTGGAGCCGGTCGAGCTCGCGCGAGAAGCGGCCACGCTCGTCATGCTGGCCGCCATCGGCGCGCTTGCGGGGCGGAACGTTCGGACACGCCTCGGCTACGCGGCGATCGCCTTCGGCGTCTGGGATGTCTTCTATTACGTGTTCCTGAAATTCATCTCGGGCTGGCCGGCGTCCCTGCTCGACTGGGACATCCTGTTTCTGCTCCCGCTGCCGTGGTGGGGGCCGGTGCTGGCGCCGGTCTGCATCGCGCTTCTCATGATCGCGTGGGGCACGCAGGTCACGCAGCGCGCCGCCGGGCAATACACCGTCGCGTTGACGTCGACTGTGTGGCGCCTGAACTGGCTCGGGATCGCGCTCGCGCTCTACGTGTTCATGGCCGACGCGCTTCGCGCCGTGCCGAACGGTCTGGACGCGACACGGACGGTGTTACCGGCCGCCTTCAACTGGCCGGTCTTCCTCGTCGCGCTGGCGCTGATGGCCGCTCCGGTTGCGGACGTCTTCCGGCCAGGCCGGCGGGCGTGACACGCACGGTCAGGCGCCGCGCATGGCGGCGTTCAATGCCGCGCAGGCGTCCTTCTCTTCCTGGCTCCAGTACCTGACGTGCGACAGTGGAGTCCTGCCCGGGCCGCTCGAGGCAGGCACCTCGACATCCCTTACGCCGTCTCCGAACAAACCCGCCAGCGGTCCGCCGACGAAGTCGGAGGCGAAATGGATATTGGTCCACCTGGTACATGCAAACAGCGCGGCATGGTGGAGGAGGCTCTTCGACCTGGTCCACGTCCCATCGGGAAGCTGGTATTCGGGGGCGAGGAACCCGATGTCGCGTGCGTCCTCGAGTTGCGGCGGGCAGGTGGGCATCTCGCGGCTCCGCCGCCGGTCGGCCCACGGATAGGCTGAATCGGCCATCAGGAAGTCCGCATATGTCAGGGGGCTTCCGAGGGTGATCAGGTCCGTCACCTTCCAGGGCATGCCGAGACGCTTCTCCTCCAGATGCAGCGCGCCCTGGAGCGTACGAAATTCCTCCATCGGGCCGGCCGATCCGCGCAGGTCTGCCAGGCGCTTTGACATCGCGTCGTACCAGGGCTGATCGCGAACGGCCGGCTTGTTGTGAATCCAGTGCACCTGCTGCCAGAAATTGGTGAGGATGTCGTACGCGATCACGCTGCCCAGGCTGTGTCCGACGATCACGATCCGGTCGTACCGCCGAAGTGGATCCTCGTGGAGCTTCCTGAGCACCTCGACTCCGGCGGATCGAATGGCCTGGCGAATCCCGATGTTCTCGGGCGCGGGCCGCAGATAGCGCGCCGCATCACCGACGTGCGACAGAGCCAGCCGGCGGGCGACGAAGCGCGCGACCCACAAGGCGACGGCCAGGAAGCCGGCGCTCGCGACCACCTTGATTCCATCGCCGCGTGAAAGCTGGACAAACGCTACCGCGAGAGCCGCCAGCACGAGAACCCAGCTGGTAGTCCACAGCGGCCGAAGGCGCTGCGGCACCTCGGACCATCGGCGCAGGAGCATCACCGTGATCCAGTCTCCCACGTGACCGAGCGTCGTCCCCTGCATGAGATGCGCCCAGTACAGCTCGTAGAAGTCCGTCGAGACGCCGGTCAGCGAGCGGTCCGCCGACATGCGCCGCATTTCCATGACCGAGGACACCCGGTCGGGCTTGCTGAAGACGTGAGCGTCGGGGCCGACCGCCTCGGGGAAGAGACCCTTCAGGAAGTCGCGGAGCGTGTTCATCGGCTGCTGATCGCCGATGCCGTGGATGAGGAGAACGGCCTGGCGGTTGACCTCACGCCCGGGCGATTGGCCCAGTTCGTCCTCGGTGAGCGCCGGCGTCGAAACGTCAGACATGTCCGACGTCACAGGCGGTCTAATGTCCGCGCGTCAACGCCGGAAGCAGCGGCTTTCGATCCGGCGGCAGGTGCTGAGTTGATGTCGGGGGGCAATGGCGCCTCAGGATCAGGGGTCGGATGCTCATGCACTCTCCTCCGGAAACGGCGATGCTAGGTGATTGACCACACCACGTCAAGGCGCGACGAGCCCCGGCCTGCCGCGAAGCAGGTCGTCGATATCGCCGATGGACTCGTTGAGGCGATTGATCTTCTGCGCCAGCTCGCGGATCTCGGATTCGGCGCGGCGGTTGACCGCGTAATCGAGCTCGCCCCTCAGCCGATCCTTGGTGTCCTGCCGGTTCTGACTCATCATGATCACCGGCGCCTGGAGCGCGGCGAGCATCGAGAGAAACAGGTTGAGCAGAATGAACGGATACGGATCCCACGCGGACCGCTTCAACACGACGTTGACGGCTGTATAGGCCACCAGGCCCAGGAGAAACGTGATGATGAACGTCCAGGAACCGCCGAAGCCGGCAACCGCGTCGGCGATGCGCTCGCCGAACGTCGCTTGGCTTTCGATCATTTCGTTGGGATTCCTGGAGGCCCGCACCCGCACGAGCTGCTGCGTGTTGTGAACCTGCCGTCCGAGCACCGTCAGCATGTCCATGCCGGCGTGCGGCTTCTGCTGCAGCAGCGCGAAAATGTCACCCCGGTCCACCTTCAGGCAGAGCGTGTCGTCGACGGCGACCGCGTTGGTCTGGTGCGGCGTCTGTTCGAGCATCGACGCGAGGCCGAAGAACTCGCCGATTCCAGGCTGAGACACCAGGACATCCTGGTGATCGTCGTCTATCGTGGTCACCTGCACGGCCCCGGACACGACGACGTAAGCGTGACCGGCCGGGTCGTTCAGCCGGTAGACGCGCTGACGGGCCCTGAAGTTCTCCATCTCGACCTGTTCGGCGAGCACCGCCAGCTCCTCGTCGTCCAGCAGCGCGAACAGCGGCACGTGTCTGAGAATCTCGAGATCGCACGCCATGGCTATCGCTCCTCCACAGCCGCATCACGGCCTGCGTTGTAACAGATCCGGAAAGTGAATTTGGGAGTTTACCCGCAAGGTCCGGAGCATTTCCACACGCAGCTGTTGAAAACCCTGTCGATAACCGGGCGTTACCGCGTCGTCACGGGCGGTTTTTCGAGGCGTTCAGCGTCTTGCACCGTACTGGGGCGTCGGAAGAGGTCGGCGAGTCTTACTTTCGAGCTCTGCCCGGAAAGTGCTCGTCGTCTTTTTCGTTTTCGAGGCAGTAGTGCTCGAACAGGTCGGTGTCCGGCAGGAGCTCTTCGACGACGCTGATGGTGATCGGCCGGGTGAAGGTCCTGGGATCGGTGATGGTAATCGTGAGATCCAGGTGGCCGTAGTCGCGGCGGCGGAATCGTTCCTCGATGCGCATCTCGGTGCTGTGGCCGGTGCCGCGCGCGTCCAGCCAGCCGCGATCGTTGAAACCTGCGGTGTCGACGACCAGCGTGTCGCCTTCCCAACGCCCGACCGAGTAGCCCTGCCAGGACGGCGATGGATCAACCGGGAGCTTCCGTCCATCGGTGAAAAACTGCCGGAAGGTCGTCTCGACTTCGTACAGCACCACGATGACGCCGGCCGAGTGAATGATCTTGAACGGCTCAGGCAGCAGATCGCCCTTGGGAACCCCGTCGGGGAGGCAGTTCAGGCTGGGGTTGAAGACGCCCGGCTGGCTGTTCCTGCGGAGCATTTCCGCGCCTTCGGCCGTCAGCGGGCGCTCGTCAGGCTTGAAGTCCGACAGGATGTCCCGGAAGTACCTGGAATTCGGCGACTCGCCGATTCCAAACAACCCGCCAGGAGCGCGCGGCTCGGCCTGCACCTGCCAGATTCCGGACAGATCGGGCTTGCCGTTCAGCCTCGGAACGGTTCCCGCCATGTTGATCTTGCCGTCGGGCGTTCGAGGAGCCCCGGCCATCGGGTGGTTCACCCACTGGGCGCCGACGGACAGGCCGGCCGCCAGGCAGGTGATGGCGGTCACGAGAACGGACCGGAGATGACGGCGCACGACGCCATTAGAACATAGACTCCGGGCCCGCGGCGTCCGCGCGACCAGGATAAAAACCATTCCGCCTGCGTGTGTCACCGCCTTTATGTTCCTCAGCATCGGCGGAGGGGACACAGGGCGGCATTGATCTGGATCAAGATCCGGCAGCGAAATCGTGGGAGTGGGAAGGCGTTGTGGGCGGGGGGGAAGGCGTTGTGGGCGGGGGGGTTGGCGAGCGCGCCGACGGATCGTTCCTGACCTGCATTCAGTATATCCCGTGCCCGTCGCAAAAAACAGACTATCCCGGGACGCAGACCTCCTGTAGATTCACGGACCCGCCGGTTTTCGAGCGACACGATCGCACTGCTGTTTCGTGGAGGTCGAATGAACGAATTCAGAAACAAGGCCGCCGCCATGTCTCTCGACTCGCGTGGCCTGCTCGACCGCATGCTGGGCGCGGCGGATCTCGCGCTCGTCGTGCCTCGATTGCCGCCCGAGGTGCTGCACCGGGTGGTTCAGCGCTGCGGGCTCGAGGATTGCGGCGAGCTCCTCGCGCTGGCGACGCCGGAGCAGCTGGCGGGCGTGCTGGACCTCGACGTGTGGCGCGCGGAGCAACCCGGACTGGACGAGCAGTTCGACGCCGATCGGTTCGGCGTGTGGATCGAGACGCTCGTGGAATCCGGCGCCGGCGCCGCTGCCGGGATAGTCGCGCGCATGGACGTCGATCTGGTGACGGCCGCGCTCGCCCACCACGCGCGGGTGTTCGATCCCGCGGCCGTTTCCTCACACATGGCCACCGACGGGCCCAGTTGCGAGGTCGGCGGTTATCTGATCGTCGCGAAGCGCACCGACTCCTGGGACGCGATCGTCGCCCTGTTGACGTCCCTCGACGCCGACCATCCCGACCGCTTTCATCGCGTCATGCGCGGGTGCAGGGGGCTTTCGAATTCCCGGCCGGAGATCGACGGGCTGGACGACCTGCTCACGGCCCCGGAACAGGCGTCGTTCGACCTGGCGTTCCATCGCGAAAGCCGACGAGAGCAGCTCGGATACGTGACGCCGGCCCAGGCTCGCGCGTTTCTCCGGATGTCGCGAGAGCTGCGCCTCGGGCACGACACGCCGCCGCCGGAAAGCCCGGTCGCCCGCGCGTATTTCCGGGCCATCGAACGAACAGAAGCGGCGGAAACGAGTGGCGGGCCCGCGGCCGCGGCTGTCGGCGAGGTCCTTGAAGTCCTGCTGGAGGCCGGCGTCCTGCCGCAACCGCCACGAGCGTTGCTCGAGGGCTCGCGCGGCGAAGCGCCGCGGAACGCCCGAATCGAGCGGCATATGCAGTTCCTGCGCGAGGCCGATCACCTCGCCTATTCGGCCAGGACACAGGAGCTCGCCTACCTCGCGAACGCGATCGTCGCCGGCTGCTCCCTTCAGGCACGACCGTTCACGGCTCAGGAAGCGTCCGATGCCGCCGTCGCGACCTGTAACCTTGGCCTCGAGAACTGGCCGTCGCACTGGCTCCCGCCGGCGGCGCGCCTCGCGCGGCCCGACGGCTTTGACTTCCTAGTGGGCCACGACCTCGTCGCCGTCTTCCAGGTCGGGTGGACCGTCCTGCACGAACAGGTCTGCATGTATGCGGCGGAATACCTCGTCAGCATCCTCGCCGACCTCAGGTGTGACGACCACGAGATCCACGCCGGCCTGGACGCGCTTAAAACGGAAATGGCGGCGCAGTGGCGGGCCGGAGCCCCGTGGGGTGCTCGCGACGCGCTGGACGTCATCACGGCGCTGGACATGCCGGCGTGGGCCGCGCTCCTCGGGCTGATTGACGAGTGCCCGGTGATCCACGCGGGCATGGCCGCCGCGCGGGATCCGCGGACGCGCGCGGTCAGCGCCTCCGCCTTCGAGTTCATTTCAGAAAACCGTCAGATCGCGTCGGTCCGCGAGTTCATGCGCACGCTGCCCGGCACGCTGCGCTCCTGACGCCAGCCCGTTTTTTGGGACGACCCGGGCGGCGCCGCCCGTGTTGCTCACACTGCGTGCGTCACCGGCGCGGGGACGACGTGTTCGGCCACGAACCACACTTGCAGCTCGTTCCGGCGAATGACGTCGCTGACGATCAGGTCATTCGTCCCGTCGTCGCCGCTCTGCGCCGCCAGGCGAGCCATCGTCCGCGATTCCTTGATGACGATTTCGTGCGCGTGCAGCAATCGTGAAATCTGCACGGGCGCTTCTTCGCGGCCTTTCGGCGGACGCGGAACCATCGTCATCTCGGCGACGTCGTGCGCCATCGCGATGCTCACGCCGCCCAATAGCTGAATGCGCTCGGCAATCGCGTCGACGAGCTCGTTCTGCTCGCCGTAGTGCTTGTCGAACAGCAGGTGCAGCTGATAGAACGTCGGGCCCGCCACCTGCCAGTGGTGCTTCTTGTACATGTCGCGCAGCGTGATCGTGTCGGCGAGCAACTGGTTGAGGTTCTCGACGCTTTCCCGGCACGCCTTCTCCGACAGGGCTATCGGCATCCGGATGAGGTGCCCGTACGGCTGGATCTCGGCTGCGTGTTGGTGCACCAGCGGTTCGGCGCGCTTCAGGATGGTGTCGGCATCAACGGTTTTGGCCATGTTCTGATCTCCTCAGGCGCGAATGAACGTTAGAAGATCCGTGTTGAGCTCGTCCTTCAGGGTTGCCGGCAGCCCGTGGGGCGCGCCCTTGTAGATCTTCAGGATCGAGTTCTTGACGATCTTCGACGCCAGGAGGGCCGAATCGGCGATCGGCACGATCTGGTCGTCGTCTCCGTGCACGATCAACGTGGGCACGTCGAACTTCTTCAGATCCTCCGTGAGGTCGGTCTCGGAGAACACCTTGATGCAGTCGTACGCCGCTTTGAGGCCGGCCTGCATCCCCTGCCGCCAGAAGGAATCGCGCAGCCCCTGCGACACCTTCGCGCCGGGCCGGTTCGCGCCGTAGAACGGACCGCTCAGGTCCCTGAAGAACTGCGATCGATCGGCGAGCACACCGGCCCGGATCTGGTCGAACGCTTCAATCGGCAGACCTCCGGGATTGGCTGCCGTCTTCAGCATCAGCGGCGTAATCGCGCCGACCAGCACGGCCTTGGCCACTTGCCCGGTGCCGTGGCGGCCGATATAGCGCGCGACCTCGCCGCCGCCCGTGGAGTGGCCGACGTGGATCGCGTCCTGCAAATCCAGCGTCTTCACCAACGCCGCCAGGTCGTCGGCGTACGTGTCCATGTCGTTGCCGTTCCACGGTTGGCTCGAGCGCCCGTGGCCACGGCGGTCGTGGGCAACGCAGCGATAGCCCTGGCCGGCCAGAAACATCATCTGGTCCTCCCAGGCGTCCGCACTGAGCGGCCACCCGTGGCTGAACACCACAGGCTGCCCGTTACCCCAGTCCTTGTAATAGATCCGGGTGCCGTCTCTTGTCGTGAACGTGCTCATGGGGCGCTCTCTTTCGTCTGGCGGACGTGACCGGCGCGTCCGCATGAATGGCAAACAAACATCAAGGCTGAACGCGGCAGGAAGCAGCGTCAAGTAAAGAGATCGAGACAGGCGCGGCAGTTTGCGCGGTTATTCGAGCAGCCGGGCCAGGATTCGCACGAGCGACCGTTGCTCGGCGACCGAGAGCCGCCGGAGGGTGGCCGGCGGTGCGGTCATGCGATCCAGCAGAAGAGTGCGGAGCCGGACCCCGGTCGGTGTCAGCTCGAGCACCTTCACCCGGCGGTCCCCTTCGGACGCGCGCCGGCGAACGAGACCGCGCGACTCGAGCCGGTCCACCAGTCCCGTCACGTTCGAGGCGTCGCAGGCGAGCGTCTCGGCCAGCTGCCCCATCGGGATCGGACGGCCCGGCTCGATGAGGTGGAGCACGTGGCACTGCGCCGGCGACAGCTGAAGCTCTGCGGCAAGCGTCGGAAGGTTCGCGCGGTGAGCGAAGAACAGCTGAGTCAGCAGCTGCCAGGCATCGCAGGCGTGCGGACTTGCGGGCTTCATCAGCCGACAGTATAGTTCATTTCATAAATAGTTGACATCATCAACTATTGGGCGTAACCTCGCTGTCATGACACCCCTCAAACTGATTCCCCTGGACGATGTGGTCGTGTTCCCCGGCATGCCGGTGACGCTCCCGGCCGAAGAGCACGGCGATACGCGTGTGTTGCTCATCCCGCGGCGCGGCAGCGGCTACGCGAAGGTTGGCGTGGTCGCGGAGGTTTCGGATCGGATCGCGGCCGGCGGCCGGGGCCTCGCCTCGTTCGTGGCGCTCCATCGGGGCGTGCCCGGCGCCGCGCACGAAGACCACGACGGCGTGCTGCGCGTCGAAGTCGACGAGCGCCCCGACATCGCGCCGCCCCTGGGCCTCACCCGCGATCTCGAGCGCGAATATCGCGCGGTGGTCGAGGAAATCCTCGAACTGCGCGGCGACGACGGCCGGATCAGCGCCTTCGTGCGATCGATCGCCCATCCGGGCGCGCTCGCCGATACCGCCGGCTACTCGCCGGATCTGACCGTCGCCCAGAAGCTCGAACTGCTCGAAACCCTCGACATCGTCGAACGGCTGAAGCTGGCCCTGCAGTTCCAACAGGACCGGCTCGCCGAGTTGCGCGTCCGGAAGCGCATCCGCGAGGACGTCGAAACCGGCGCGCAGAAACAGCAGCGCGAGTACTTCCTGCGGCGGCAGATGGACGCCATCCGCAAGGAGCTCGGCGAGAACGAGGGCTCGGTCGCCGAGGAGTACCGCACGAAGATTGCGGCCGCCGCGATGCCCGAAGCGGCGCAGAAACAGGCCGAGCGCGAGCTGGCGCGATTCGAGCGGATGGGCGACTCGAACGCCGAGGCGTCCATGATCCGGACTTACCTCGACTGGCTGCTGGCCGTCCCCTGGTCGAAACGCTCCGAGGAGCGCCTCGATCCGCGGCACGCCCGCGAGGTGCTCGACGCCGATCACGCAGGCCTCGACGACGTCAAGAAGCGGATTACCGAATACCTGGCCGTCCGCAAGCTCCGCGCCGAGCGCGGTTTGACAGACGACCGCCGGTCCGGCGCCATTCTGACGTTGATCGGCCCCCCGGGAACGGGCAAGACGTCGATCGGCGAGTCCATCGCCAGAGCGACCGGAAGACAGTTCGTCCGGATGTCCCTGGGCGGCGTGCGCGACGAGGCCGAAATCCGCGGACATCGCCGCACGTATATCGGTGCACTGCCTGGCCGGCTCGTCCGCGCCCTGCGCGATGCGGGCACGATGAATCCGGTCATCCTGCTGGACGAGGTGGACAAGCTGGGGGCGGACTGGCGCGGCGATCCCTCGGCGGCGCTGCTCGAGGTGCTCGACCCGGCGCAGAACCACGCGTTCCAGGATCACTACCTCGACGTCCCGCTCGATCTGTCGCACGTGCTGTTCATCGCGACGGCGAACGTTTCCGACACGATTCCGGGTCCGCTGCTCGACCGGATGGAAGTGATCCGGTTCGACGGCTACACGACCGATGAAAAGGTCGCGATCGGGCGCGCGTACCTCTGGCCGCGCCAGGTTGAACGCAACGGGCTCGGGCCGGACGACGTCACGACCGACGACACCGTGCTGCGGCGGATCGTGAGCGACTACACGCGCGAAGCCGGCGTCAGGCAGCTCGAGCGCGAGCTGGGCACGGTGCTGCGGAAGACGGCGACGCGGGTCGCCGAAGGTCAGCAGTCGAAGCCGATCGTCGTGGATTCAGCGGCGGTCGTCGACGCGCTGGGCCGGCCGAAGTTCCACCAGGAGGCGGCCGCGCGCACGGCGGTGCCGGGCGTGGCCACGGGGCTGGCGGTCACCGGCGTGGGCGGCGATGTGCTGTTTGTCGAAGCCGCCTCGATGGCCGGCAAGGGCGGACTGGTCCTGACGGGTCAGCTCGGCGATGTCATGAAAGAGTCCGTCAGGATCGCGCTCACGTACGTGCAGAGCCACGCGCCGCAGCTGGGGATCGACGAGCGGACGTTCGACAGCCGCGAGTTTCACGTTCACGTGCCGGCCGGCGCGATCCCCAAGGACGGGCCGAGCGCGGGCGTGACGATGGTCACGGCGCTGGCGTCGCTCCTGACGGGCCGGCCGGTCAAGAGCTCCGTCGGCATGACCGGCGAAGTGACGCTCCAGGGACGCGTCCTGCCGATTGGCGGCCTCAAGCAGAAAGTGCTCGCCGCGCACGCGGCCGGCCTGACGACGGTCATTCTGCCGCAGCGCAACGAGCCCGACCTCGACGAGGTGCCGCGCGACGTGCGCGAGCACATGCAGTTCCATCCGGTCAGCTCGGTGGATGAGGTGCTCGCGCTCGCGCTCGAGCTGGAGCCGAATACGCTCGCACTCGTCGCCTGACAGGTTCTTCAGGTGATCGGGGAGGCCTCGCGGCCGCCCCGATCACTTTCCCCCTGACTCACTCGCCGGTCTCGTCTCCCCCACTGCCGGACATTTCTATCCAGTCCAGTTCCGCTTCCAGCTGGTGGAACGCGTCGTCGCCGATCTCTTCGTTCGCCCGCATCGCAAGAACAGACTGACGGGCCGCCTGGAGCGCCCGGCCATGCATGTCGCGATGCGCCAGGCGTCTCGAATGTCCGTCGCCGACATCGGCCTCGACGATTCCCAGGTGCGCGATGAACTCCTGCCTCACCGCCTCTGCAATCGGCGACGGGTCGCGTTCGAACCACGCGAGCCCGTCACGCAGGGCTCGTTCGCGGGCAGCGGCCACCTCGTGTCCGACCGGGTCATCGTCGCGCAGGTCGAGCGCGCGCAGGAGAGGCCCCAGCGTGAGTCCCTGAAGAGTCAGCGTTCCGAGCACGACGGAGAACGCGGTCAGGGTGATCAGGTCGCGAAACGGAAAGGTCGCCGGCAACGCCAGCGCAGCGGCCAGCGTGACGATGCCGCGCATGCCGGACCACGAGATCACCAGACCGCTTCCGATGGTCGGGCGCAGCATCGGGCGCGGCGGATGAAAACCGTGCCGCCGTTCGCGCCGCCTGATCACAGCATTAAAGGACATGTGCCACGCGACGCGGACGAGGATCACCGTCACGAGGACCGCGCCGGCGACGGCAAAATACCGCCCCCGCATCGACGGTTCGAGGCCGGCCAGGATCGGACGGATTTGCAGGCCGATGAAGACAAAGGCCAGCACGTTCAACACGAAGACCGCCGTCTCCCAGACCGCGTACGACGGGATGCGAATGCGCGCGGGGATTCGTTCGGGCGCCGTCCGCGCCACCGTCATGGCGTAGCACACCATGGTCAGCACACCGGACAGTCCAATCCGGTCCGCCAGGATCCAGACGCCGAACGTGCTGACGAACTGAAGGATGATCGCCGTCGGCACGTCGCGGACACGGTCGGTCCAGCGAAGCGTGAGCCATCCGAGCATCGGACCAACGACGACACTGCCCGCCACGGCCAGCAGGAACGCGGGCGCCACCGCCCGGATGGAAAAGGCGTTGACGGCGACCGCGCCGACCGCCAGGCGGTAGATCAGCAGCGCGCTGGCGTCGTTCAGCAGGCTCTCGCCCTCGAGAATCGTCAGGATGCGTTGGGGCGGCCGCAACCCTCGCAGCACGGCAGTGGCCGCCGCGGCGTCGGGTGGCGCAACGATGGCGCCGAGCGCAATCGCAGGAGCCCATGGCATGGTCGGCATCAGCGCACGGGCCACCGCCGCGACAGCGAGAGTGGTCAGGCCGACGGCCACCACGACCAGGCCGGTAACCGGGAGCCAGTTGTCCCTGAGGTCCCGCGGCGATGCATCGTACGCCGCGTCGAGCAGGACGGGGGCCACGAAAAGCGCCAGTGCCAGCTCGGGCAGCACGGTAAACGACGGCGCGCCGGGAACGAACGCGAGGAGGGCGCCGCCGATGGCGAGAAACACCGGATACGGCGCGCCAACGCGCCGCGCCGCCGCGGCCAGCAGCGTCGCGGCGAGGAGGAGGCCGACCAGAACTTCCAGCTCTCTCATGTTCACCGGGCCGACGGTGATTCTAGCCGACAGCGGAATGCGGGAGGACCGAAGTCCTCCCCATCCCGGAGACACTATGGCTCAACCACGACGTATGACGAGATGTACGACGGCACGTTTGCCGCTTCCATGGCAGGAATCGAACAGACAATCGCGTACGGTCCGTACAGAGGTGCGCCGACAGCAGGACCGAAGACGAGCGTCTGTTCACCTTCACCACTCGAGGACTTCGTTTCCGACCAGCCGCCGGCGGCGCCTGTCAGATCTTTTGCCTGAGCGACGCACGTGACGTTCTCCGTCGAGTGCCGGTCGCGGACGAAGACGGCGATCGCCGCCCATCCCTGCGTGCCGTTCCTGCGGGCAATCGGGCAGATCGCGGAGGCCTGGCCATCCGTGCGATTCGCGATGTTGACGCCGGAGTAATAGAGGTCCTGCGCCGAGCCGGAGGCCTGACAGGCCGAGCCGGGATTCGTCTGGATCTGCTGTGCCCGGGCGCTGGTGGCGCCCAGGAGGGTGAGGGTCAGGCCCGCGAGGATTCCGATGTGCGTTTTCACCATGGCTGTCTCTCCTACTGCTGCCGGGACCTTCGGTTGTAGTTGATCCGCTCGAAGCTCGGTCGCGAAGGCGAAGGACCCGTGATTCCTTCGCGTGCACCTCGCGCGGTTGTTCCGCCTCACAGCTCGACAAGCTCAACAATCTCGATGGGCTCGTCAGGGCTCGTTGAACGCGTGCGAGTAGAGACGACCGCGCGGGCAAATTCCCTCACTTCTGCTAGACTCAGCCCCGGGAAACGCCGGTACGCCCTTCCCCGATCGTTTCCATCGGAGACGACCCCATCGACTACTCAAGGCTGCAGGAGGATCTGGCGCGCGCCGTCGCACGGCTCTGTCCTGGCTGGCTTTCCAATCAGCGCGATGACCTGGTGCAGGCGGCGATGATGCGCGTGATGCAGATCGTTGACAGGCAGCCGCCCGGCGGTGAGGGAAACCGGCCTCTCGCGTCGTCTTACCTGTACAAAGTGACCCACAGCGTTCTCGTGGACGAGATTCGCCGGGTCAGGCGGAGGCGCGAGACCGACCTCGAAGAAGAGGGCGTCGCGCCGGTGGCGGTCACGCGGCAGGACCCCGAACGGATCGCGGCCTCGCATGAGGTCGGCCGCGGGATCCAGGACTGCCTGTCACGAATGAGCCGCGAGCGGCGGCTGGCGGTCACGCTCTACCTTCAGGGCCACAGCGTCACGGAGGCGTCGAGCGTTCTCGACTGGCCCGCGAAGCGGACCGAAAACCTGGTCTATCGAGGCCTGGCGGATCTGCGGGAATGCCTGGTGTCGAAAGGGATGCGCCCGTGACGGATCGTCACGCGGAGGACGACAGGCTCAAGGAGACGTTCCAGGCGCTCGGCGAAACGTCGCAGAGAGAGCTGTCGCCGGAGGAGCTCGATCGCGTCTGGCGAGCAGTCTCCGGGGAGCTTCCGGCGGATGAACGCCGGGACCTGGTGGATCGGATGGCGGGCGATGCGGCTCTTGCCGAGGCGTGGCGAAGCGCACAGGAACTCTCGCGCGCCGCTTCTGCCGGGGCTCGCAGCGAAGGACGAGTTTCCCTATGGCGAACGTCGCGGGTGTCGTGGCTCGCCGCCGCCGCGGTCCTGATCATCGG
The DNA here is from genome assembly GCA_963712905.1 of uncultured Acidobacteriota bacterium. Taxonomy (GTDB): domain Bacteria; phylum Acidobacteriota; class Vicinamibacteria; order Vicinamibacterales; family CAVVIG01; genus CAVQJU01. The sequence goes on from CAVQJU010000010.1 coordinate 288,124, forward strand.
CATCGGGGTCGGGATCGTCTACCAGCGGTCGGGTCTGCGGGACGAAACGTTTCGTGACCCGGGTCACTATGTCGTCGAGTCGCTCGTGCAGTCGGAGGCCACGCTGCCTCGCGAGGCATTCCGGCTTCGCTGGACGCCGGGGCCGCCGGACACGCGCTACCAGGTGACGGTCACGACCGAGGATCTGCGGGTGCTGGCGACCATCCAGGGTCTGACGGCGCCGGAACTGACCCTGGATAGCCGCCGGCTCTCGGATGTCGCGCCAGGCGCCCGGGTGCTGTGGCAGGTGATGGCGGCTCTTCCCGGCGGCGAGAGCGTCGCGTCTCAGACGTTTGTCGTGCGCGTGCAGTAATGAAGGAGTACAGGACGATGTCAAAGCGAAAAATCACACTTGTCGCCGTCACCTGCCTGCTCGTCGGGATCTTCGCCGGCGTGGGAGGTGCGCAGATTCTGCAGTACAAGATCGCGAACTCGGGGCTGGCGACCGTCAACGACAGCGAGACGATCAAGTTCCATTTCACCCTCGACGACGTGGCGGGAACTCCCCCGGCGGTCGTCTCCATGCAGCTGCTGAACGAGAACGGCGCGGTCGTGGCCAACAAGGTTGTGACCCTAAACCCGGGGCAATCGTCCACGCTCGAAAGCACGAGTCCGGGTTTGCGCCGGGCGCATGCCGACGTGATCGACTCTGTGCCGCAGATCTTGGCGCGGCGGACGGGGGTGGGAAGCATGGAGATCCACAATTCGCTCACGACCGAAACGCGGTTCGTCTGCAGTTTCGATCCGAAAGGCGCCGGGGGCGGCAGGAACTGAACGGGCAGGAACTGAAGGGACCATGCGCGGGCAGGTGTGGGCGTCAGCGCTCGGGCTCTGGGTGGCACTGGCTGCCACGAGCGCGGGGCGTGCTGTCGCTGCACCTCCGCCCGCCGATCCGTTCTCGGTGTGCCGCCAGCAGCTGGCGGCGGATCCGCAGAACTACGAGTCTTCGTACTGTTTCTTCATAACGGCGCAGCGGCAACGCCTGTTCGACAACGTCGTGCCGGTGTTCGAGGCGCTGATCCGCCAGCAACCCGGGAACTACTGGCTGCCGCTTTCTCTCGGTCACGTCTATCGCCAGACCGATCCCGATCGCACCGAGGTGCTCTACCGCCGGGCCGCTGACGGCTTTCAGAACCAGAAAGACGTCCGTGGAGAGATCCTCGCCCGCGCCAACCTGCGCAACTTCCTCTTTCCGAGGGGCCGGCAGGCGGACGCAACCGCCGAACTGAATCGGGTCACCTCGCTTGCCGCCACGGTGAACGACCCGCTCCTCAAAGGGGAGGCCTGGACGCTCGAGGCCAACCACATCCAGGACACCGGAGGCGACCTTGGCGTCGCGTACCGGCTGCTGAAACAGACGCAGAACGCGGTCTTTCCGCGGGGCCCCTACCGTCTCAAGCGCAGCTGCCTCATCTCGCTGGGCCTGACCGCCCTCCGCCTGGGACGCGTGGACGAGGCGGTGACGACCTTCGAAGAACTCGATCAGCTGGCCGGTGGCGAAGGTGACCTGCGGGAGCAGGCCACCGCCCGCTACAACATCCTCAATGTCTTGTCGCTCAAGGAAACTCTGCTGCCGACCACCGGCGCGAGGCAGCGCCTCCTGGCCGCCGCCGAGCGCACGCTCGAGTCCGCGCAATCGGCGCGGAACGCGGTCGTCACGGCGAAGACGCACCGCACCATCGCCGCGCTGCTCGCGCACGACAACGCCTCGCGCGCGACGGCGCTCCATCACGTCAGGCAATGCCTGGAGATCGCCGGCGAGGCTCGTCAACCCCACGATCAGACCCTGTGCTTCTGGCTCGAGGCCGAGCTCCTGCGCCAGACCGATCCCGCGCGCGCCCGCGACTCCGAACGCCGCGCGCTCGAAGCCGCCGATCACGCGAGCAACCCTGTCACCGGGGCGTACAGCGCGGGCCGCCACATGCAGTTCAGCTGGGAAACCAGGTCGCGCACATTGGCGATCCGCGACTCCCTGGCGGCGATCGACGCGATCGAAACGTTGCGCAGTCTCCAGGACGACGCCGAAAGCAGCGCCGAGCTCTTTTCGACGTGGACGCTCGACTACTACTGGTTCTCTGGCCGCCTGCTCCGCGACGGGAACGACGGCGATCTCGGCCTCGCGTTTTCGATCACGGAGCGCCTGCGCGCGCGATCGCTCCTCGATCGGCTCGATCGCGCCCGCACGCGCCTCGATCCCGCCAACCCGATCGTCGTGAACCGTCGCTCGGTGCTCGAGGCGATCGCCAAAGTTCAGCGCGGGCTCATGGATCCCGCCGTTGACGACGACGACCGCCGCGGAATGCTGCACCAACTCGAGGAACTGGAGCGCCGCGAGGAAGAAGCGCGGCGCCAGATGGCCGTGGCGGCTCACGACAGCCATCCCGCGAGCCCGGCGTTCGCGAGTCTTGAAGCGGTCCAGTCGGCGCTGGCCGACAACGAAGCGCTCCTGTCGTTTCAGGTTGGCATCTGGGAGACCTACGAGGGCGAATTCGGCGGCGGTTCGTGGCTGATCGCGTTGACGCGCCACGGTCGGTCGGTGTACCGCATTCCGGATCGCTCGCAACTGGCGCCGATCGTGCCCGTCTTCACGGGACTGCTGGCGAGCAATGACGAAGTGGCCGCGGCCGCCGCGGTTCGTCTCTACAACGACATCCTGGCCGGAGCAGTCATGGGGCTTCCCGATGGCATCGGGCGTCTGATCCTCGTGCCCGACGGTCCGCTGCACCGGCTGCCGTTCGACGCGCTGCGGCCACGGCCGGATGCGCCGGTGCTGGCCAGCCGCTACGAGTTCGAGATCGCGCCGTCAGCGACGCTCTGGCTGCAGTGGCGGCGGAACGCGCCGCGCCCGGGCACGAAGCGGGCGCTGGCGTTCGCGGATCCCGAGCTCGCGACCAGCGGCGACGGCCTCGCGACCGAACGCAACGCCGCCCTGCAAAAGGGGCTGCGCCTGGGCCGCCTGCCATATGCGCGACGCGAGAGCCGCTCGATCGAACGACACCTCGGCGGCGTCGAAGCGCTCGTCGGCAGGCGGGCCTCGGAACGGGAACTGAAAGGCCGCGCGCTCGGCGACTACGACATCCTCCACTTCGCGGCGCACGCCATCGCCGACCAAACGCATCCCGAGCGGTCGGCGGTGCTGCTGTCGCCGGGCGCCGACGGCGAGGACGGCCTTCTGCAGGCGCGGGAGATCGAGGGCCTCGATCTCCGGGGACGCATCGTCGTGCTCTCCGCGTGCGAGACGGCCGCCGGCGCCATCCAGAGCGGCGAAGGCGTTCTGAGCCTGGCGCGCGCCTTCTTCGCAGCCGGCGCCCAGGCGGTGATTGGCACGAGCTGGCCCATCCGTGACCAGGATGCCGCGCTGCTCTTCGATGCGTTCTACTCGAAGCTCGCCGGCGGCGCGTCACTCTCTGAAGCGCTCGCGCACGCGAAGGTCGAGGCGATGACCAGGGGGCTGCCTGCCGCGACCTGGGCGAGCCTCGTGCTCCTCGGCGACGGGGCCTACCGGCCTTTTCCCGCAGGCCGGCACCAGACGCCGCGCACGCCCTGGACGATGATCACGGCGGTCACGGCGCTCGCACTGGGCCTGGTTGCTCTGATCGGGGTTGCCGGCTACCGTCGCACACGCCGCCGGTCCCCATCGGCCGCCCGACAATAGATCGCGCACCGGGAGAATCGGACCGTCAATACACGCCGGGCGGCGCGGCACGTTGCCTCGCCGCCTGGGTATTCGATGCCGAATACTGGCGAACCTCGGTGCGAACCCGCCGGCCAGCCTCGACCGCCGCCGCGGTCTCGAACTGGTTGGTTTCCGCTGACAAACAAGTAGGGAAACCAATCTTCCGGTACAACCGTCCGAACGAGCCGTCGTCGACGACCGCCGGCACGGACGCGATTTCGGCGACGTGCTGCAGCTCGTGGGCCACGATCGCCACGATCGCCGGCGGCGACTGGTCGCAGAGGATCTGCACGCGGACGTACCGGACGTCCGGGCCCGCCGACGACAGCATCGTCCGTCCCGCCATCGTCGCGCTCTTGAAGTAACCGCATGTCATATGCACGATCACGTCCGAGCCGTCGATGCGTTCGACAATCGATCGAAACGTCGGCGAGCCCTCGAGCGCGGCCGCGATCGCGGTCTTCAGCATCGGCGCCTCCGGGCGAATGTGTTCGTAGTCTTCGGCACGGACGCGGTTCGAGCAGATCGTAAACAGCACAAGCGCCACAAGCGCGTGGTGTGAGTGGATTCGCATGGTGTCCGTTGAGCAATATGCACACCATACCGGCCGGACATTTCGTCGCCGTGACTCTCGCGCATCTCGTTCGTACGTGCAGCGCGTAACCGCGGCACGACCCTCGATCTCGAGCGGTATTTCGGCCGACGTAACTGTCGGGCACATGCGGCGCCGGAACAATCGTGTTCGACAATCCCGTCGCCGGCGTTGAACCCGGACTAGGATGTACGTGCGAGTTACAGAGGATCAGCCCGGCCACCATGCCTCGAATCGAAGACTTCGATTCCAAGTCACCGCCCTTCGATCAGTTCAAGGGCCTTCAACCGCTGGGCGAGGACCGCAGGGGCCACGTGTCCGCCGAGACGGCCCGGCACCGTCTCTATGTCGGGACCGACAAGCGAACCAATACGAGCGCGCTGATCAAGATCACGTCCCGGCCCGGGCTCACGTACCAGCACAGTCTTGCAAACGAAATCGCGAGCCTGCTGACGATCAATCAATCGATCCCGGAGTCGCCGTACTTCCCGTTCGTCAGAGAGCACGGAGCGTTGCGCGATGGCCGGGTCTATCTCGTCTCCAGTTTCTTTCCCGAACTGCCGCTGGCCACGGCGATCGGCAACGAACGAGTCCCCGGCAAGACCGGTGTGTACCTGCGAACGGCCATGGAGGTTGCGAGAGCCCTGGGACAGCTCCACGACCTGCAGATCTACCACGTCGATCTGAACCCGATGAACATCCTGCTCCGATCGGGACATGGGACGCCCGTGATCAGGATTATCGATTTCGAATCGTCCTATGAGGCGGCCAGGCATTCGGCAGGCGTGTTCTACAACCCGCCGAACACCGCCGGCTACTCCGCGCCGGAAATTCCCGGCCACGCGCCGGATGCCCGTTCGGATGTGTTCTCTCTGGGCGCCGTGTTGTACACGATGCTGGCCGGCTACGAGTGGACGTGGGAAGCCGAAGTCGGGAAATGCGTGGCGGGCGATCGTGAGATCGATCCGGAGCTCAGACGGATCCTGCTATCGGCAGTCGATCCGGAGCCCGCCAACCGCTACCGGTCGATGAAAGCTCTCCATGCCGATCTCGCGGAACATCTGGAACAAATCTGGCCCGGGAGAACGGCTGACGTCACCTGGGAACGCTAGCGGCAGCCAAGTCCTAAATAATTAGTTGACACGCCGCGATCCACCGCGGTAGGCTGTCGTTGTGCTCCTAAACAATTAGGAGTTCGAACGACATTCACATGGCCAGACCAGCATCGCCCGGGCTCACCGACGCCGAACTGCGAGTCATGCAGGTGCTCTGGGCGCACAAGCGCGCGACCGTCGGGGACGTGGCCGCGCGTCTCGCCGGCACCCATCGACTCGCCTATAACACCGTCCTCACGACCCTCGGCATCCTCGAGCGCAAAGGTTATGTCAGGCACGAGAAGGACGGGCGTGCGTTCGCCTACCTCCCGGTGGTCGATCAGAATGAGGCGCGCCAGAGCGCGCTGTCGCAGGTCCTGAACAGGTTCTTCGACAACTCGCCGCGTCTGCTGGTGCTCGACCTGCTCGGACACGAGCGAACCGATGCGGACGAACTCCGCCGTGTGCGCGAGCTGATCGAAGACGCGCCGCTCGAGACCCGGAACGCCCCGCACAAAAGGAGACGCCGGCGATGACTCTCATCGTGAGCTGGCTGTGGCAGGGAGTGGCCGTCGCCTGGGTCACCGCAGCGGCCGTCCGGGCGATGCCACGGCTCAACGCCACGACCCGGCATGCCATCTGGTGGCTCGCGCTCGGCGCCGTTCTGGCGATCCCGGCCGCTCAGGCACTCGTCACGATTGCCCCCGGCACGCAACCCGCACCCGACATGGCGGGCTCCCTCGATACCGCCGGCGCGCTGATGCTCCCGGCCCTGCCTGACGGCGTCGTGGCCGCCGCGGCCGCGCTGTGGGCGATGGCCGCCGCCATGGGCCTGCTGCGAATTGTGAGGAGCTGCCGTGCCCTCGGCCGGCTGAAACGCGCCTCCGTGCCTTTCGACCGTGCGCGCGAAGCGCGCCTGCCGTTGTGGGCAGTGGCCCGCGACGCTACCCACCGGGGCCACCGGTCGGCCGAACTTCGAACCTCCGACCGCATGACTGGCGCGTGCGCACTGGGGCTCCGCCGTCCCGTCATCGTCGTCTCGCGCGCCGTGGCCGACGCGCTCGATGACGAGGCGCTGGACGAGATCGTGATGCACGAGCAGGCTCATCTCGATCGTTTTGACGACTGGTCGCAGCTGCTGCAGGCCGTCGTCTGCAGCATCGCCGGGCTGCACCCCGCCGTGCAATTCCTCGCACGACGGCTGGAGATCGACCGCGAGGCCGCGTGCGACGATCGCGTCGTGTCGCGCACCGGTGCGGCGCGCCGCTATGCCTCTTCCCTGCTCACGGTGGCTGCCGCCTCGAATCCGGAGGCGGGAGGCATCGAGTTCGCCGGCGTGCCCGCCGCGACGACGACGGAGTCGGCCTTGCGCGTGCGCGTCAGCCGTCTGCTCGACACCGGGCGCGACCATGACGGGCGGCTCGCGGCAGCCACGAGCCTCGTCAGCGTGGCCGCCCTGGCACTCACCGTCGTCATGTCGACGCAGGTGGGGCCCGTCGTGGTGTTCCTCGAGGCGATCGAGGCGACCGGCATCCACGTTCCAGCGGCCCCGGCCGCGCCGGCAATCGGCATGCGCAGCGCGCCGGAGCCCGCGGCCCGCGCCATCACGATCGCGAACGCCGCCGCGGTGTCGCCCGAGCGGCCACCACGCGCACGAACCCGAAACTGGAGTGGCCGGCGCCGTCCGACTCTTCTGCAGGTGGCATCTTATCCGGTTGTGGTCTCGACGCCGGAGGCAACGCCGACGGCACCGCTCGACAGCCGCACCATGGCCGTGCACGGCGACGCGTTCGTGCCCACGCCGCTGCCGTCGATTCAACCGACGAACATCGCGGCGACGCAGCCTGGACAACCCTGGGAAGCCGTTGCGACTTCCGCGACATCCGCCGCCGAGGATGTCACGCGAGCGGCGGTGACGACCGGCGAGCGCGCCCGGAATGCCGGCGTCGCGATCAGCCGCTTCGTGACACGCGCGAGCAAAGCCGGCGCAGGCGTCTTCTAAGCATCTATACATCGCTGAATCGTTCGGTACAATCGCACTCCACGTGGAGGCTCCGCTATGCGTGTGTTTCTCGTCAACCCCAGTCACGTCTCATTCGGCACGGCGGTGATTACGCCGCGCTGGCTTTATGTGCTTGCCGCCGCCACGCCCACGTGGTGGGGCGACCCGATCGTCGCCGATGAAACGCTGGAACCGTTTGACGCTTCACAGCTGGCTTCGGGCGATGTCGTCGGGATCGGGATCCACACCGGGAACGCGCTGCGCGGCTACGAAGTCGGGCGGCTCGCCCGCGCTCGCGGCGCATGGGTGGTGTTTGGCGGCATTCATTCGACGCTGTATCCATCCGAGGCGCACGAGCTCGGGGGCGCACACGCCGTTGTTCGCGGCGACGGCGATCTCACCTGGGCGACCGTGATCGACGACTGCGCCGCGGGAGCTCCCCGACGGGTTTACGAAGCGGGACGAATCGGCGGCGGGACATTCAAGACCGCCCGCTGGGATCTCCTGCCGAAAGATCGTTACATGTGGGCGTCAATCCAGACGGTGCGCGGGTGCCCGAAACATTGCTCGTTCTGCTCGGTATGGCGCACCGACGGCCAGGCGCCGAGACAGGCGGCCATCCGTCATGTGATCCAGGAGGCCGTGGAATTGCGGCGACGGGGGTTCCGGTTCATCGCGCTCGCCGACGACAATTTCTACCCCGTGACGCTTGCCGATCTGGCGCAGGCCGCGCGACGGAGCGACCCGTCGCAGCTGCGCGAGCTCGAAGCGCTCCGGGCCGAGCGCTTCGCCCTGATGGAGGGGCTGGCCATGCTCCCCGACGACATGATCTTCTTCACCCAGATCACCATGGAGGCCGCGGAGGATCCTGCGTTCCTGCAGGCCATGGCGCGCGCGAGAATCCGCGGAGCGCTGGTGGGCGTGGAGGCGGTCACGCCGCAGGGGCTGAAGGACGTGCACAAAGGATTCAACCTGGTGGGGGACGCGCTCATCGAGCGCCTGCAGGCGTTCCGATCCCACGGCGTTCACGTGCTGGGCTCGTTCATCTTTGGCTTGCCGAGCGACCGACCGGAGACGTTCAAGGCGACCGCCGACCTGGCCGAGCGCGCGGGCGTCGCGTTCGCGCAGTTCGTAATGCTGACGCCTTATCCGGGCACCATCGACTTCGAGCGCTGGGAACGCGAAGAGGGCGGCCATGCCGCGACCGTGAACGGCATCCCCGTCACGCGTCACTGGCTCATCCCGCAGGCGGATCGCCCGAAGGTCTACACGCCGCACCCTGTGATGACGCCGGACGAAATCCGGCGCGGCACGCAGGCGGTGTGGGACCACTTCTATACTGTCGCGCGTGTGTGGCGGCGATCGCGGGTGGCGCCGACGTTGAAAGGCCGCCTGGCGTTCTTGCTCATCTCGAAGCTGTATCGACAGATGTACGCCAACACGGGGATTGCGACCGATTCGGCGCGACACACGCGATCCGCTCGCATCGCGCGCTGGCTGGCGCGTCCGTGCCGCCGGCTCTTTGCGGGCGCCCCGATGCCGCATCTCGAAGTGCCCGTGCCCGGCAATTCTCGGGCTGAACGGCTCATCCCTCTGTCGCCCGTTCACTCCTGATGTACAAGAGAACTATGTGGTAACCTCCGCGCCTTACGTGGCTTCGAGGAGGTTTCTTCATGCCCCGAGTCGTGAAGGTCGTCGTGAACGTCGTCGCAACCGCCGCCGGAATCCTGCTGCTGCCCAGCTTCGTATTCGCTCAGACCACCGTCGCGGGAGTCATCCGGGACGCGTCCGCCGCCGTTCTTCCGGGCGTGAGCGTCGAGGCCGCCAGTCCCGCGCTGATTGAAAAGTCCCGCACCGTCGTCAGCGACGGCACGGGTCAGTACCGCATCACCGATCTGCCGCCGGGCACCTACGTCCTGACGTTTACGCTCACGGGCTTCACCACGGTGAGACGCGAAGGCCTCGTCGTGTCGGGTTCAGGCGTCATCACGGCGAACGCCGACCTCCGCGTGGGCGCGGTGGCTGAAACCGTCACCGTGTCGGCTGCATCGCCCGTCGTCGACACGCAGTCCGTGCGCCGCGAGGTCGTGCTGAACAACGAAACGCTGAGCACGCTGCCGGCCACGCGCGGCTACGGCTCGGCGCTGGCCACGGTCCCGGCCCTCAATATCGGCGGTGTGGCGGGGGCGGGCGCTGCGACCGCGCCCACGACGCCGAACATGATGTTCTTCACGGCCCATGGCGGCGCCAGCGGCGAAGGACGGATCCTGACCAACGGCATGGCGGTCGCCGCACCATTCGGCGGCGGCGGCGTGTCGGACGTCACGTACGACACCGCCAACTCGGAAGAAATGCAGGTGCTGATTTCGGGCGGCCTCGCGGAAGCCGAGACCGGCGGGCCGAGCATCAACATCGTGCCCAAGTCGGGCGGCAACCAGTTCCGCGGCTCGGCGTTCTCGAGCGTATCGGGGGACTGGGCGACGGGGAACAACGTCGACGAGCGGATGCAGGGCTACGGGATTACGCAGCCGCCTGCCCTGCGTTCGAACTGGGACGTGAGCGGCAGCATCGGTGGCCCGTTGAAGCAGGACCGCCTGTGGTTCTTCGCCAACGTCCGCGCCTGGGCCAACGCCCAGGTGGTCGACGGGATTTTCGCGAACCGCTTTGCCGGCGATGCGTCGCACTGGGACTACCAGGCTGACCAGTCGATCGAGGCCCGCACGGCGGAGTCGCGGAAGATCTACGCGGGCCGCCTGACGGCCCAGCTGACGCCGCGCAATCGGATCACGTTCTCGCACGATTACCAGCGCCGGTGCGGAGGCTCGTCGCTCACGCCAGCCGGCGACGCCTGCCGCCAGGTCGGTAGCGACTGGATCGGTTCAGGGCGGACGTTCGGCGTCGATACCGTCTCCCCGGAAGCGTTCCCCGGGTATCACAACTTCCCGTACAACACCACGCAGGCCACGTACCTCGGCCCCGATCAGCAACCGCGTGCTGATCGAAGCGGGCTATTCGCGTTTCGCCTATGGATACGCGCGGTTCGGCATGGCGGCGCCGGACGGGTTGATGGACCTGATTCCGGTGACGGAGCAGAGCGGCATCTACGGCCGGACGAACCTTTCCTATCGCGGCGTGTTCGATCCGCTGGACTTCGGCTTCAACGACAACGACGCGCTTCAGAGCGCCTGGCGCGCGTCGATGTCCTACGTGACCGGCGCGCACAACGTGAAGGTCGGCTACCAGGGCTACTTCTCGGAGGTGCACAACGGGCGCGTGCCGAACCACCAGCAGCTGCGATACACGTTCAACAACCAGGTCCCCATCAGCGTTTCGTACTTCCTGTCGCCGCGCTGGGATCAGCACGATCGCACGGAGACGTTCAGCCTGTACGGGCAGGACCAGTGGACGATCGGGCGCATGACGGTCCAGGGCGGGGTCCGCTTCGATCGCGCGTGGAGCTGGGCGCCCGCGGAGGGCAACGGCACGACCCTCACGTCGAAATTCAACCCGCAGCCGATTACGTTCGACCGCACCGTCAGTGTGCGCGGGTACAACGACATCACACCGCGGGTCGGGTTCGCCTACGATCTGTTCGGGAACGGCAAGACGGCGCTCAAGGTCAACGTCGGCAAGTATCTCGAAGCGGCGACCTCCGATCTCATCTACAGCTCGAACAATCCGGCCGCGCGCATCGTCACGCGCGTCGGCTCGGGTCCCGGCAGCGCGGCCCGCGGCTGGACCGACGGCAACCGCAACTACGTCGTCGATTGCGACCTGCTCAATCCCGCGCAGCAGAACAACCTCGCCAGGGGCGGCGATCTGTGCGCCGCGCTCGGCGGTAACAACCTGAATTTCGGCAACGCCAACCCGAACACGACGACGATCAACCCGGACATCCTGGGCGGCTGGGGCGTGCGTCCGTACGACTGGCAGTTCGGCGTGGCGGTGCAGCACGAGCTCATTCCGCGGCTGTCGATCGAGGGGGCCTATAACCGCCGCTGGTGGGGCAACTTCTTCGTGACCGACAACGTGCTGACGACGGCCGCGGACTACGACACGTATTCCATCGCCATCCCGCAGCACGACAATCTGCCTGGCGCCGGCGAACTGGCCCAGTTTGTCGCCATCACGTCGGCGGCGGCCGCGCGGGGCGCGCAGAACTACATGACGAGCGAGACCGACTACGGCGCCGCGCGCACGGCGTACTGGCAGGGCGCGGATTTCACCGCGACGGCACGGCTGGCTAACGGCCTGATGGTGCAGGGGGGCACCAGTACGGGACGCGCCGTCCGCAACAACTGCGCCGTGACCCAGGCGCTGCCTGAACTGCTGGGCACCGCGCGCGTCGACTCCTGCGACGTCACCGAAAAGTGGGCCACCTCCTTCAAGGGTCTTGCCTCGTACACCCTCCCGAAGGTCGCGGTCCTTGTGAGTGCCAGCATGCGGTCGATCGAAACCACGCCGGGCGGCGGCGTGGCGACGAACGGGCTGTCCCTGGCCGCCAACTACGTCGTGCCGAACACCGTGATCGCGCAGTCACTCGGCCGGCTGCCGGCCAACGCGCTCCCGACCGGCACCACCACGGTGGGCCTGCTGAACCCGGGGGTGCTCTACACGCTCGAGCGCATCAACCTGGTGGACATGCGCTTCGCCAAGATCTTCCGGTTCGGCGGCCGGCGGCTGGACGCCGGCGTCGATTTGTACAACCTGTTCAACTCGAACGTCATCACGAGCTATCAGCAGACCTACGAGTATCGGACCAACGGCGCGGCGTGGCTGACACCCACGGCCATCGCCGCGCCTCGCCTCGCGCGGTTCCATGCGACGCTGAGCTTCTGATTCCGCGACAAGGATGGCAGCGGCCGGCCACGCTGGCCGCTGCCTCCAAATCACTCAGGCGGCGAACGGATTCTCGTCGGCGGTCGGACCGTATACCGACGGCACGGATTGGTTCAGCAGACGCAGATATACGAGCAGCTGGCCACGGTGGTGATACCAGTGGTTCAGCATGATGGCCCGCACAAGGGCGGCTCGCGGCATCGCCAGGATGTCCCGGCCGCCGCTCTGCAGCCTCCACATCGCACCCATCTGCGCATCGTCGAATCCGCCGAGGGCCCGTTTCGCCCGAGCGACGCTGTCGGTTAGCGACGGCAGGAGCTCCGCAGCCGTGGCGGCCTCGGCCTGAACGAAGTTTGGCGGCTCCGGAATCGTGTCCCGCGCTGCCAGCTCCGCAACGTTGCCGGGCACCGTGGCCACGTGCAACGCGAGCTGGCCGAGCGACATCGATTTGGGGTGCGGCCGCCACGAGAGGCTCGCCTGCGGAATCCGCTCGAGCACGCGGCGCGTTGTCTGAGCTTCCTGTTCGAGTTCTGCCAGCAGTCCGTCGATGATCTTCATGGGGTCCTCCTGATTCCTAATTCGTTGCCGCTTCGGCGGCCTTGCGGACGCGCGCGTGTAACGCGCTCCATCCGGCGGAGAGCCGCGAGCGATGGTCTTCGGGGAACGGGCCGACCAGCGTGTGGGTGAACTTGATCACCGTGCCCTCGGGGGTCTCGGTCAGGCGGTAGAGCAGGTTCGAGGTTGCCGCGGTCGACATGAACAGCGGTCCCCAGATCTCGAGCAGCACGGGCCGCTTGATGCTCTGCACGAAACCCCACAGGTGCCCGTTGTCGCCGCCGAGGTCGCGATACCAGCGGCCGCCGGGATGCGGCTCGAGAATCATCGGCAGCGGAGTGCCGTCCGGACTTTCGTTGAGCCGGCCCATCTGGGCCACGAGCGACGCGAACGTCTGCTCGAGCGACGCGCGGACGGTGATGTCTTCGGTGATGGTGAACGTCTGAGTCTCCGTAACGGGTGCGGTTGTTGTCATCGTTCCTCCTCGGCGTGTGACTTGATGCGCCGCAGTTGTCCGCGCCAGTGCTGGGCGAACATCCGGGACCATTCGTGAATCGTGCGGAGCGTTTCGGCGTTCGTTCGATAGAGCGTGCGGCGGCCGTCGCGCCTCGCTGTGACCAGCCCGACATCCCGGAGCACCTGCAGATGCTTTGAAACAGACGGCTGCTCCAGTTCGAGCGCGTCGGCGATTTCGCCGACCGATCGCTCCTCGGCAGCAATCAATTCCAGGATGTGCCGGCGGCGGGGCTCAGCAATGGCGTTGAACGGATCCGACGTCGTCGAAGCGCGCGGCATGAGGGCAGTTATATATTCCCATATGGGAATATGTCAAGCGGCTCTTCGGCGCGGCCTCTTCTTTACCCGCTACGGGGCGGACCGGCCCGCCAGCGCCCCGACCACATAGGCGCTCACGTCGCGAATCTGCTCGGGCGTGAACGACGCGCTGAACGGGGGCATGTTGTTGCGGCCCGCGGTCACCGTCTGGATCGTGGCCGCGAGATCCTTGAGGGCGACGAGCGAAGCGCCGCCGCCGTGTCCGCCGGCGCCGTCGGGGCCGTGGCACACCTCGCACGCCTGCGCGTAGAGCTGCCGTCCCGCGGCGGCGTCCGCCTGCCGGACGCTACGTTCGTTGGCGGCGGCCGCGGGGGCCGCGGCCACGGCCGCCGCTTGCCGTGAGATCGGCGTATCCAGCCTGGACCGGCGGGAGCGTCCCGTCGAGAGCGAACAACCAGACGCTGTCACCGCGTGCCGAACCGAGCAGCGCGCTGCCCGCCGAGAACGCGAGCACGTACTGCTTGCCCTTGTACTCGAACGTGCTCGCGGGCGCGTGCATGCCGGCGCCGGTCTGAAACTCCCAGAGCTGTTTCCCGCTGGCTGAGTCCAGCGCCGTGAGGCGCCCGTCGGTACGGCCGACGAACAACAGCCCGCCGCCGGTCGCAAGCGTGCCGCTGTAGCACTGCTCGGGCCACTGATACCGCCACGCGATCTTGTTGGTGGTCACGTCGAGCGCCGCGATGATGCCGGTCCGCGCCGTGCGCGTGAACGCCGTCTTGCCGCCGCCAAACGAGACGCCCGGGGTGGGCGGCACAAACTTCGGATCACCGCCGCCTGTATATCCGCCGATCACCGACGAAGCGCAGACGAACAAGCGCTGCTGTGCCGGATCGTAGGCGCTCGGCGGCCAGCTGGCGCCACCCCAGATTCCAGGCGCAACAATCGTCGGGTCAGCGCCGACGAACGGTGTGAAGATGCGGCCGTCGTTGACGAGCGTGGAGCCCTCCGGGGCGATCTCGATGAACTGCGGCACGACCGCATCGCCGCGGGGAAACGGCTGCGTCGCGGCCGTCGCCTGCCGCGGCTCCTGCGGCACCGGCCGTTCGTCGATGCCGATCAGAGGCTTGCCGGTCTGGCGGTCGAGAATATAGGCCCAGCCGGTCTTCCCGACTTCGGCGATCGCCTTGCGAGTGCGGCCGCCCCTCGACGAGCTCGGGGCGGCCCTGAGCTCCGTCGAAGGGCCGCCCATATTCACGTCCATCAGCACGACGGGGTTGACGGCGTCGTAGTCCCAGATGTCGTGATGCACCTGCTGAAAGTGCCAGCGATATTTTCCCGTCTCGAGCTCGATCGCCAGCATCGATGCCGTGTACAGGTTGTCGCCGGCACGGACGGCGCCGTTGTAGTTCGGCGAGGCGTTACTGGTCGAGAAGTACACGAGACCGAGCTCGAGATCGACGGCCGGCGTCTGCCACAGCGCCGCGCCGCCGTACTGCCACACATCGCTGTCCTTCGGCCACGTCTCGTGACCGGGCTCGCCGGGACCAGGAATCGTGAAGAAGGTCCACAACAGACGCCCGTCCTTCGCGTCGTACGCCTTGACGCGGCTGCGCGTGCCCCGATCACCGCCTGCAAAGCCCATGATCACCCGGCCATTGACGTACAGCGGCGCCGCGGTGATCGAGAACCTGTCCTCCGATCGCTCGGCCTGAATGGACCACGCGACCTTGCCGGTCGCGCGATCGAGCGCCACGAGCTGGCCGTCGAGCCGGCCGATGAAGACCTTGTCTTCGCTGATCGCGACGCCCTTGTTGTTCCAGCCGCAGCAGACCGACGGCAGGTCCTCGGGGAGATTCGCCGAGTACTGCCAGACGATCGCGCCGGTATCGATCGACACCGCGAACACGTCGTTGGCGCCCGTGCTCACGTACGCGACGCCGCCGTACACGAGCGGCTGCGCGAAGCCCGAGTACTTCGGCGCGGCGCCCGAGCCGCGCAGGCGCGTGCGCCAGACACCTTTTAGCTGCGCCACGTTGGAGCGGTTGATCGACGTGAGCGGAGAGTAGCGCTGGTTGTAGAGGTTGCCGCCGTTGGTGGGCCAGTCCGCGGTTGGCGGTGCCGTCAGCCGGGCGCCGAAGCTGTCGTGCTCGTGCGCACTTCCACCGCGGGGCGCTTGTGCGTGGCCGGCCACTGCGAGCAGCGCGGCGGCCGAAGCTGACACGGCTACGTAAAAGAAACGTCGCATCGTCCCCTCACTCCCTGACTGCGACCACATCTTAAACCTTTGCCCGGACGCAGCCGTCTAATCCCATAACCAGGCAAGCCCGCCGGGTAAGTCGACGAGTTGGCGCAAGTGGGGGTTATATGTTCGAACGATTCAAGCTTTACGATTGGACGTTTTCGGATACGGCCGAGGCAGTCGTCGGTGCCCTGCTGATCATCGCCATCGCCGTGAGCGTATTCGCGCTTGCCTGAGAAGTCCCAGTAGAGATCTGACGATCACCGCTGTTCACTCCAGCGCAAACGCGTTGACGCCTGTCGTCACGACGACGACGTACTGCTTGCCGTTCGGCGCCATGTAGGTCATGGGGGTCGTGTGGCCCTCCGATTCGAGCTTGCCCTCCCAGAGCATCTGCCCTGTGCGGGAGTCGAACGCTCGAAAACGCTTGTCGATCGTGCCGGCGATGAACACGAGCCCGCCCGCCGTCACGATGGGACCTCCCTGCCCGAACGCTCCGGTGTTCTTGAGGCCTTTCGCTTCGAGCTCGTCGCTCGTGCCCAGCGGAACCTTCCAGGCGATGTCGCCGGTGTTGGCGTTGACCGCGATCAGGTGCGCCCATGGCGGCGGCTGGCACGGCAGGCTGGTCGCAGGATTCCAGAAGCGGGCGTTCACCGTGCCGCGGCCGAGCGGGCTGAAACGCCGGTAGGCCACCTGGTCCCCGTCCGGCGTCTTGTCCATGCGGCCCATGCCGCCGACGTCGCGCGAGTTCACGAAGACGTAACCCATCGCCGGGTCGATCGCCACGCCGCCGAAATTCGGCCCGCCCTGCTGCCCCGGAAACAGGATCCGGAATTCCTTGCTGCTGTACGGCGTGTAGGGACCGAGATTGTGAATGCCGCCTATCTGCTCCACCAGATCCCGGCAGAACTTCTCGTGCGTGGGTTCGCCGGTGAAGATCTCGTCCGGCTTGATGCTGAGGCGCGACAGCGGCGGCGGCTTCACGGGAAACGGCTGTGTCGGCCAGGTCTCCTCGCCGGGAATATCGCTCCTGGGAACCGGCCGCTCCTCGACCGGATAAATCGGCTTGCCGGTCTCGCGCTCGAGAAAGAACATCATCCCCGACTTTGCCACGGTGACGACGGCGGGGATTCTCCTGCCGTCGCGGACGACGTCCATCAGCGCGGGGGTCGCGGCGTTGTCGTAGTCCCACACGTCGTGGTGGGTCAGCTGAAAGTGCCAGCGCACCTTGCCGGTGCGGGCATCGAGCGCGACGACCGACGAGGAATACAAGTTCTGCTGCGCGCGATGGCCGCCGTAGTACTGCGACGCGGGCTGGCCGATCGGCAGGAAGATCAATCCCCGCTCCGCATCGACCGAGCCGAAGCCCCAGTTCGCGGGCGAGCCCGCCGTCACGTAGTAATCCTTCGGCCAGGTTTCCGCTCCCGGTTCGCCCGGGTGCGGAATCGTGTGAAAGGTCCAGACCAGCTTGCCGGTTCGGATGTCCCAGGCGCGGACGTCCATGGCCGGGCCCTCGGGGTTCTCCTCCTGCCCCTGCGCGCCGGTGACGATCAGGTTCCGGTAGATGATCCCGGGCGAGGCCATTAAGTACGGCATCTTCGGGAACTTGTCGGCGACGCCGGCGCGCAGGTCGATCGCTCCCTGGTCGCCGAAGGCGGGAACCGGCTTTCCCGTGGCCGCGTCGAGCGCGAGCAGACGGCCATCGGTTGTGCCGGCGAGAATTCGCGGGGCCAGCCGGCCGTCGCCGGCCCAGTACGACACACCGCGGTTCGGGGCGCCGCCCTTGTCGAGCTCGTGCTTCCAGATCTCCCGCCCCGTCGCCGGGTCCAGCGCGACGATCGTCCGCCGGGCAGTGGACGTATAGAGAACGCCGCGCACGAAAATCGGAACGGCCTGGCTCCGACCGACTGAGCTCAAGGCCACGCCCGCGTCCGCCACACCGTACTGCCAGGCAAGCTTCAGCTTCGAAACGTTCGTCGTGCTGATCTGGGTGAGCGGCGAGTACCGCCGGCCCGCGGCGCCTCCGCTGTACGTGTCCCACCCGCCCGGACCGGGCGCGCTCTGGGCGTAGAGGATCGCCGACGCAAGGCACAAGAAGAGAGCGGCCTTCACTTCCCTCATCAAAGACTCCCCGGATGGTGCGTATCTTACGTCACACAAGCTCGTCGTTTTCGTTCTTGCATCGCCACTCGAGGCGCGTATAGTGAGCGGGATTGTCCGTTTATCGTCACTGAACAGCAGTTCTCGAACGTCGAGGAGGAACAGCATCATGCTCAGATGTCTCAGAGCGGTCCTCGTCTCGCTGGCGCTCGCGGCGGTTCCCAGTATCGCCTTCGCCCAGGCTTCCATCGTCGGCACGGTCAAGGACGCCTCTGGCGCCGTCCTGCCCGGCGTGACGGTCGAGGCGTCGAGTCCGGCGCTGATCGAGAAGACGCGCTCGGTCGTCAGCAATGGGGTCGGCCAGTACTCGATTGAAAACCTGAGGCCGGGAACCTACACGGTCACGTTCTCGCTGACCGGATTCAGCTCCGTCAAGCGCGAAGGGATCGAGCTGGCTGGCAGCTTCACGGCGACCGTGAACTCCGACATGAGAGTTGGAGCGGTGTCGGAAACGGTCACGGTCAGCGGCGAAGCGCCCGTGGTTGATGTGACGAGCTCGCGCAGTCAGGAGACGATCAGCGGCAGTACGGTCAACGCCATCCCGACGTCCCGGAATTATGGCGGCCTCATTGCGCTCGTCCCATCCATCAACGTTCAGGGCAACGACATCGGCGGCTCTCAGGGCGCCATCTTCAATGTGTTCCAGGTCCACGGCGGGCGCCGGAACGAAGGGCAGGTCCAGGTCGATGGCATGAGCGCCGGCTACCAGGGCATGGGCGTGTCGTCCTACGTCACCGAGGTCGGCAATGCGCAGGAAGTCGTGTTCTCTCTGTCGGGTGGGCTTGGCGAGGCGAACACCGGCGGCCCGCAGATGAACATCATCGGCAAGCAGGGCGGGAACAAGTATGCCGGAACCTTCTTCATCAACGGCACGGGCAGCGCATTCCAGGGCACGAACCTGACGCCGGAGCTGCAGGCCAAGGGCCTGACCACGGCGCAATCCCTGGCGAAGGCGTGGGACGTCAACCCCGCATTTGGCGGCCCGATTATCCGCGACAAGCTGTGGTTCTTCGGCACGTTCCGCTATCAGTCCAACGACCAGAATGTCGCCAGCATGTGGGTCAACCTGAATGCCGGCGACCCAACCAAGTGGACGTATCTCCCCGCCGATGGCCAGAACGGCCGGCCACTCGAAGTACCGATCGACGATGGCAGGTGGAAGAACGGCTCTCTGCGGCTGACATGGCAGGCGACACCGAGAAACAAGATCAACTTCTTCACGGACTACCAGCGGATTTGCCAGCACTGCATCCAGGGTGGCTCGAGTTCCGGACTCACGTTCGCCGGGACGATTGCCACACCCGAAGCGCTGCAGCGGGTTGAAAATCGCCCGAACTCGATGACCCAGATCGCCTGGACATCGCCGGTCACATCCAAGCTGCTGCTCGAAGGCAGCGCTCAGCTGGGGCCCTACTTCTGGTGGGGAGGAACCCAGAAGAATTCATACGATACGACGATGATTCCCGTGCAGGACGATGGCGGCATCATCCCGGGACTCAACTACCGGTCCAGCAACTGGGCCGATCACACCGGTTTCACGAACATCCTCCAGGGATCCGCGTCGTACATCACGGGCTCGCACTCGGCGAAGTTCGGCATCCGCTACCACGCCAACGACTCGACGTTTCCGAAAAACTACTACAACGACTCCCTGCTCAAGTACAACTTCCAGAGCGGCGTTCCTTACCAGCTGACGATGTACGCCGATCAGGCATCGAGCCAGCAGCAGCATCAGGGCATGTTCTCGATGTATGCACAGGATCGATGGACGGTTGGCCGCCTCACGTTCCAGGGCGGCCTTCGCTTCGAACGTCTCGCCGACCACTTCGATGAGCAGCGGATGGGACCGAACCGCTTCCTGCCCGCCGCCGTCGTGTTCCCCGCCCAGGACGGCCCCCTCAATCAGAAGGACCTGCAGCCGAGGTTCGGCGCGGCCTACGATGTGTTCGGCAACGGGAAGACGGCCGTGAAGTTCTTCATGGGCGAGTACGTCACGACGACGAACACCGTCAACGAGTGGCTGAGCTACAGCCCGGCAGGAATCGGGCACTTTACGTCGAGCACCACGAGAACCTGGATCGATGCCAACGGCGACTTCGTGGCCAACTGCAACCTTCTGAACACGGTTGCCAACGGTGAATGCGGCCCGATGGCGAGCCCGACATTTGGGACGACCAACTCGCCAACCACGGTCGATCCGGACACCACGTCCGGCTGGAACAAGAGGGAGCACAGTTGGGACTTGTCGCTCGCCCTCTCGCAGCAGATCGCCCCGCGGGTGTCGATCGACGTGAGCTACAACCGCCGGAGCTGGGGCAACCTGCAGTCGACAGTCAACCGCAACCTGACGCCAGCCGACTTCGATTCGTTCACGTACAAGGTGCCGACTGATCCAAAGCTGGCGAGCAGCGGCCAGACGCTGACGTACGTGGACCTGAAGCCGGCCAAGTTCGGGGCGATCGATAACTACCTCACCTTTTCCAACAAGGTCGGCGGCGCGTACAACACTTACAACGGCGTCGACTTTGCCGTGAACGCGCGCCTGCGCGACGTAACGTTACAGGGCGGGTTCAGCACCGGGAACGTCATCGAAGATACCTGCGGAGTGGCGAAAGCGCATCCCGAGGTCAACATTTTCCAGGCCTGGGGCGGCACGCTCTCGTTCTTTGATGCGTTCCAGCCTGGCCTCTGGCAGTGGCCGGTGGCCTATTGCCACCGTGAGTCGGGATTTCAAACGAACGTCAAGGGCCTGGCGAGCTACACCATGCCGAAGGTCGACGTCGTCATCAGCGGGACGTTCCACAGCCTCCCGTACCGGGGAGCAACTTCCCGAGCGTGACGAGCCAGAGCCTGATTGCGCAGACGTTCGTGTTGTTCGCCGATACGAGTCTCGGGCGATTCTTCGCCAACGGCTCTCCGGTCGCGCCCCTGCAGCTGGTCCAGCCCGGCGCGGTCTACGGCGATCGCCTCAACGGCGTGGATCTGCGGTTCGGCAAGAATCTGCGATACGGACGGACGCGCACGCTGGTTGCGCTCGACATCTTCAACCTGTTCAACAACAACGCGGTGGACGTGTACCAGCAGAACTACGGGACGGCGTATCTCAATCCGTTGTCGATCACGCAAGCGCGGTTCTTCAAGATCGGCGTGCAGGTCGATTTCTGAAGTAGGACAAGACCTGGTCGCTCCGCCCGCGCCCGGTGGCACACACCACAGGGCGCGGGTCTCCCACCCGTCCTCGACAATCACCGTGATGCTGATCGTCTTCGATTCGATTCTGGTATGACCGCCATCCGATCCGATCTGAGAGGACCTCGTCCTTTACGAATCCTTGTGCCCGGACCGCGGACTTGATGACATCTTCTCCAACGGTACGGATATCCCCTCAACCAGCTGAAACACACCGCCATTTTCGTTGTTGCATCGCGTCTGACGGCGCGTATAGTGGCGAACTGTCGTTCAGTGCCGCTGCACGACGCCGAATGTCACAGCCGTGGAGGGACAACATGGTCAAGTGTGTGAGAGCGATCCTCATCCTGGTGTCGCTCGTGGTCATTCCCAGTGTCGCCTACGCTCAGGCGTCCATCGTGGGCACCGTCAAGGACGCCTCGGGCGCCGTCTTGCCCGGCGTCACGGTCGAAGCGTCGAGCCCGGCGCTCATCGAGAAGACGCGCTCGGTCGTCACCGGAGGGACCGGTCAGTATTCCATCGAGAACCTGAGACCTGGCACATATACGGTGACTTTTACGCTGACCGGGTTCGCCACGGCCAAGCGCGAAGGCATCGAGCTGACCGGCAGCTTCATCGCGTCGGTGAACGCCGACCTGAAAGTCGGCGGCGTGGCCGAGACGGTCATCGTCTCCGGCGAGGCGCCCACCGTCGACGTGACGAGCACGCGCAACCAGCAGGTGTTCAGCGGCCAGACGGTCGCCGAGATTCCTTCGTCCCGGCAGTATTCCGGCTTCACGAATCTCATCCCGGCGATCAACGTCCAGGCCAACGATCTCGAAGGCTCCAACCCTTCGCTCTATAGCGTGTTCCAGATCCACGGCGGGCGCCGGAACGAAGGGCAGGTCCTCGTTGACGGCATGAACGGCGGCTACCAGGGTATGGGCGTGTCCGGCTACGTGCCCGAGGTCGGCAACTCGCAGGAAGTGGTGTTCAGCCTGAGCGGCGGCCTCGGCGAGGCGACCACCGGCGGCCCGCAGATGAACATCATCGGCAAGCAGGGCGGCAACCGGTACGCCGGCAGCTTCTTCATCAGCGGCACGGGCAGCGGGCTCCAGGGCACCAACCTGGATGCGGAACAAATGGCCACGGGGCTGACGGCCGTGAACTCGATCAACCAGCTGTGGGACG
The DNA here is from genome assembly GCA_963712905.1 of uncultured Acidobacteriota bacterium. Taxonomy (GTDB): domain Bacteria; phylum Acidobacteriota; class Vicinamibacteria; order Vicinamibacterales; family CAVVIG01; genus CAVQJU01. Next base: position 310,453 of record CAVQJU010000010.1, read on the forward strand.
TCAACCCTTCGATGGGCGGCCCGATCGTCCGCGACAAGCTGTGGTTCTTCGGCACGTTCCGCTACCAGAACAGCCGGCAGAATGTCGCCAGCATGTGGGTCAACAAGAACGCCGGCAATCCCAACGCGTGGACATACGCCCCGGATTTCTCCCAGCAGGCGATCGGCGACGGCACGTGGAAGAACGGGTCGGCGCGGCTGACCTGGCAGGCGACGCCGCGCAACAAGATCAACGCCTGGACGAGCGTCCAGTACTCGTTGCATCAACTGCATCGTCGGCGGCGACGGTACGGGGCTTGGCTTCGGGGCGATGAAGAGCTCGCCCGAGGGCACGCAGACTAACGAAAACCACCCGAGCAGGCTGACTCAGCTGGCCTGGACCTCGCCCGTCACCTCGCGCCTGCTGCTCGAGGCCAACGCCCAGCTGGGGGCCTATTTCTGGTGGGGCAGCCGTCAGAAGGATGCCTTCGATTCGACGTTGATCCCCGTGCAGGAGAATGGCGGCGCCTATCCGGGCATCAATTACCGCGGGGCCAACTGGTCCGATCACACCGGGTTTACCAACATCGTCCAGGGGTCCGCGTCGTACGTGACCGGATCACACGCCGCGAAGTTCGGCTTCCGCTTGCACTACAACGACTCGACCTTCCCGACAAACTTCTACAACGACTCGCAGCTCAAGTACTTCTTCCAGGACGGCGTCCCCAACCAGGTGACGGTGTACGCCGACGCGAACTCGCACCAGGAACAGAAGCAGAGCATGGTCGCGTTGTATGCGCAGGATCGCTGGACGCTCGGGCGCTTGACGGTGCAGGCCGGACTCCGCTTCGAGCACCTCGGCGACTACTTCCCCGCGCAGCAGATGGGGCCAAACATGTTCCTGCCCACCGCCGTCTGTTTCCCGGCCCAGGACGGCCCGCTCAAGCAGAAGGACCTGATGCCGCGCTTCGGCGCGGCCTACGACGTCTTCGGCAACGGGAAGACGGCCGTGAAGTTCTTCATGGGCCGGTACGTGACGACGTTCAACACCGTCGACGAGTGGGCGAACTACAGCCCGGCCGGAATCGGGCATTTTGTCAGCTCGGACGCGCAGAGAGCATGGACCGATGCAAACCACAACTACGTGGTCGACTGCAACCTGCTGAGCTCGGCCGCTAACGGCGAGTGCGGCCCGGGGAATCCGTTCTTCGGGAAACAGGTCTCTCCGCTGACGGTCGACCCGGCAACCACGGACGGCTGGAACGCACGCGAGTACAGCTGGGATCTGACGGCGGGCGTGACGCAGCAGGTCGCGCCGAGAGTCTCGATCCAGCTCGACTACATCCGGCGGAGCTGGGGCAACCTGCCGGCCACGATCAACCGCGCGTGGACGCCGGCCGACTTCGATCCGTTCGTGTACAACGTGCCGAAGGATCCGAAGCTGCCGGGCGGCGGCGGGTACGCGTTGACGTTCTACGACGTGAAACCCGCGAAGTTCCAGTCAATCGACAACTACCTGACGTTCGCCGACAGCGTCGGCGGCGCCGCCAACACGTTCAACGGTGTCGACTTCATGCTGAACGCGCGACTGCGAGAGGTGACGTTCCAGGGCGGGTTCAGCACGGGGAACGTCGTGGAGGACTCGTGCGGCGTGGTCAAGAATCACCCGGAGACCTACATCTTCGGCCCCTGGGGCGGCACGGACGGGTTCCTCGACACGTTCCTCGGCGGCGTCGGGCAGTGGCCGCAATCGTCCTGCAACCGCGAGTCGGGATGGAAGACGAACCTGAAGGGGCTGGCGTCGTACACCATGCCCAAGATCGATGTGCTGATCAGCGGCACGTTCCGCAGCCTGCCCTACCCCGGGAACGAATTCCCCTCCGTGCAGAGCCAGAGCATCGGCGCACAGGCGACCGCGTTGTTCCTCGGAATCCCGGGCGTCGACAGCACGAACCTCGGGCGGCCGCTTGCCAGCGGCATTCCCGTCGAATTCCTGAACATCGTCAAGCCGGGCACGTTGTACAGCGATCGCATCAATGCCGTCGATCTCCGGTTCGGCAAGATCCTCAGGTACGGCTCGACCAAGACGCTTCTCAGCCTCGACATCTTCAACCTGTTCAACTCGAATACGCCGCAGGTGTTCAACCAGACCTACGGGCCGGCGTATCTCAACCCGTTGTCGATCATGTCGGCGCGGTTCTTCAAGATCGGCGCGCAGTTCGATTTCTAGAGGTGTAATCGTAGCGCGGGGGCTTTCAGCCCCCGCGTCGCGGCCCTGAAAGGTCCGCGCTACTTCACGGAAGCTGAGAGCGGGATGCCCTTGGCGGCCATCAGCGATTCGAGCAGGGCGACGGTCTCCGGGAACGGTTCCCTCGTCGGCTGCTTGACGCCCACGACACCGACACCCTTGGCGAGATCGAGCGCGGTCCGGCCGCTCGCGTCTTTTGCCCCGAGATCCGCGCCGTTCTCGGCGAGGAACTTCACAAGCGGCGTGAAGCCCCGTTCGGCTGCGCCGAGGAGCGCCGTCTGGTCCGGGACAGCCGACGGGCTCGGCACCTGGCTCGCGCGTGCCCCACGGCCGGATCGGGCCGCGGCGGTCGCCGCGGCGCTGTACTCGCCGGCGCGGCGTGAATCGGTCACCATCCTCGCGTTGACGTCGGCGCCGGCCTCGAGCAGCAGCTTCATCGTCGCCAGCACGCCTTCGTTGGTGCGATTGCGTCCGCGGGTCACGCGCGTCCCGAATTCAACGCCTGCAGCCGCCATCAGCGGCGTGACGCCTTCTTTGCTCGGCAAGTCGACGAGCGCCTTGTTTTTCAGCAGGAGCGCCACGAACGGGGCATCGCCGGCTCGCGCGGCTCGCAACAGAGGCGTGGCGCCCTGGGCCAGGATCGTGTCGCCGCCGCGGTCCTGCGGCACGTCGCGATACGGCGGACGACGCTTGAGCTGAAGATTCGGATTGGCGCCGGCCTCGAGCAGGAGCCTGCCGACCTCGAGCGCGCTCAGCGAATCCTCGCTCGGAATCACCGCGACGGCGCCGTTGCCCTTCGTCGGCAGCGTGCTGACGTCGGCGGCCATGTAGACGGGCGAACGGCCGTAGAGATCCCATTTGTCGACGTCGGCGCCGGCCTTGATCATGTACGCGGCGAACTCGAAATGCAGGTTGAGCAGCGCCATGTTCAGCGGCGTCACGCGGTCTGGGTCTTCGAGGTCCGGATCGGCCTTGCCCGCGATCAGTTCCCGCGCGCACGCGACACAGCCTTCGCGGGCTGCGTACAGCAGGGGCGTGAACCCGCCCTTGTTCATGTCCTTGGGCCGCGGCTCGGTGATGATCTTGCGTTCCCACTGGCGGACGACGCCGCGCGCGTTGACGTCGGCGCCGCGGGAGACCAGCAGCCGCACCATCTCAGGCTGGCTCTGGGCGGCGGCCCACATCAGGGCCGATTGCCCGCCCCAGGTTTCCCTGGCGTTGACGTCGGCGTGCGCGTCGAGCAGCCGTCTCGCTGCCTCGACCTTGCCGGTGCGAGCGACGGCCATCAGCGGCGTTTCGCCTTCAGGATTCCTCGTATTCGGATCGGCGCCCGCCTTGAGCAGCGCGTCGATGATCGGCGCCGAGCCGATGATCGCGGCTTCGGTGAGCGCGGACGTGCCGAACTCGTTTTTCAGGGTGACGTTGGCGCGGGCCTTGATGAGCGCGCGGACGAGCTCGATGTCGTCGTTGGACGCCGCAAGCATGATGGCCGTGGTCCCGTCGGGCCCGGCCGCATTCGGGTCGGCGCCTTTGGCCAGCAGGTGCAGCGCGGCCACGCGATCGCCACGCTCTGCTGCCTGGAGCAATAGATTCTCCGCGGCGGCCGCAATTGAGCTCGCGGCGAAAACCGCGATCATCGCGATCAGGAACGGACGCGCCGTCCGCCTGAAGGCGGACGCTACGACATCAGTCATGTCAGATCTCCGAGAAGATGCCGCCGCTGTCGCCGATCTTCTCCACCGGGATGTTGTTCCGGTCGAACAGCGTCACGAGCAGGTCCGCGAAGCGCGAGTCCTGCGGATACTTCACGTGCTGGCCGCCCTTGATGCGCCCGTTCGCGTGCCCGAGCACGGCCGCCGGCAACGGATCGTTGTTGTGCTTGTCGCTGTTGCTCATGTTGCTGCCGTACAGGATCGTCGAGTGATCCAGCACGGTGCCGGCGGCTTCCTGGGCCTTCGCCAGCCGCTCGATGAACTTCGCGAAGACCAGCGTGTGGAACGTCTGAATCTGGACCAGCTTCTCCTGCTTCTGCGGGTTGTTCCCATGATGCGAGAGCGGGTGAAATCCCTCGGCGATCCCCAGGTTGGTGTAGGTCCGCATGCTCGCTTCGTGATCCATCGAGAACGTGATCACGCGCGTGATGTCCGCCTGGAACGCGAGGGCCATGAGGTCGAACATCAGCTTGAAATGCTCGGTGATGTCGTTGGGCGTGCCGACGGGCGCGTCGGGAATCTGCAGGGTCGTCATGTCCTGCTTTTCCGCCATCTGCACCCGCCGCTCGATCTCGCGGACCGAGTCGAGGTAGTCGGTGACGACGACGCGGTCACGGACGCCGAGGCTGGTCTGCAGCCGCGCGGCCTGACCCTTGACGCGGTCGAGGATGCTGCCGGTCTCGGAAAGAATCGCCGCGCGCTCCGCGTCCGTGTCGCCCTGGCCGAACAGCTTCTGAAACACCGCGCGCGGATTGCCTTCCTGCGGCAGCGGCTGCGTCGGCGTGCGCCAGGCCAGCCGCGCGCCGGTCGGTGACGTCGTGAGCTCGAGGGACGGCAGGCGCGTCTCCTGGCCGATGTGCCGCGCCGCCATCTGATCGGCGGTGACGCCGGCGTCGGGACCGGCGACGCCGTGATCCCACGGCTTGACGCAGTTCAGCCACGTGGACTCGATATAGGCGTGGGGCTCGGGCGTTTCGCCCGGCTTGTTCCGCAGCCCCGAGACGATCGTCAGGTGATCGCGGAACGCCGCCAGCGGCTCGAGAATCGTCGGCATCTCGAAGCTGGTGCCGATCTCCTTGGGCGACCACCGGTCCATGATGGCGCCGTGCGGAAACCCGACGAAGGCGAACCGCTTCGGCGGCGAACCGGCCGGAGTGGCCGCCCACACGGTGGCGGCGGGGTTCATCGCATCGAGCAGCGGCAGCGCGATGGTGGCTCCGACGCCTTTCAGCACCGCACGCCGCGAGAGACGCATCCTGGACAGGTACATGTGGTGACTCCGGTTAGTGAGCGCCTTCAATCACAGGGGTCCCGGCAGCCCCGGGCGGGGGCACCCTGCGCATTCTGAACTGATCGCTCCGCACGACGGCCTGAACGAGCGCCGAAAACCGGTAGTCGACGGCCGCCGCCCCGTGCACGATCCGGCGCACGGTGGGCATGTCGGACGGCTCCAGTTTACGCCCGGTCGCATACGTCAGCAGCCCCTCGGTGAAAGTCTGGGCAAATTGCCCGGGTCGGCGCAGCAGGGCCTCGCGCAGGTCGTCGGGATTGTTGATGGCCGTGCCGTCGGGCAGGGTGCCGGACGAATCGATCGCCACGCCGGCATACCGATCTCGATCCCGCCAGCGGCCCGTCGCGTCGAAGTTCTCGAGCGCCAGGCCGAGCGGATCCATGACCGCGTGACAGGACGCGCACGTCGGGTTCGAGCGATGCTTCGCCATCATCTCGCGCATCGTGAGCGCCTTCGTCGTGCCGATGTCCTTCTCGTCGAGCGTCGGGACGTTGGGCGGCGGCGTCGCCGGCGGCACACCCTGGATGTGCTGGAGGACGAAGGCGCCGCGCAGCACCGGCGACGTGCGGTTGGGATAGGCGGCCGCCATCAGGATGGCGCCTTTGCCGAGCAGCCCCCAGCGCGCCGACTGCTGCAGCTCGACCCGCCGGAACCGCTCGCCTTTCACGTCGGTGATGCCGTACTGGAGCGCGACGCGCTCGTTGAGATACGTGTGCTTCGCTCGCAGCAGATCGACCACGCTCCGGTCTTCCCTGAAGATGCTGTCAGCGAACAGCGTCAGCTCGGTGCGGAAATCCGCGCGGGGATCGGATCGGCCGGAGGCATAGGGGAACACGGCCTGGTCGGGCACGATCTCGTCGAGGCGCTTCATGTCGAGCCACTGGTTCAGGAAGTTGCCCGCCAGCGTGTCGGAACGCGGATCGGCCAGCATGCGCCGCACCTGCCGCTCGAGCACGGCAGGCTCGCTGAGCTTGCCGCTGATGGCCGCCTGCAGCAGGTCTTCGTCGGGAATCGTGTTCCAGAGGAAGAACGACAGCTTCGACGCGAGCTCGACATCGTCGATGGCGTAGGTGGCGCCGGGCTGCAGGCCGGCCGGGATGTGCTCGCCGCGGTACAGAAAGAACGGGCTGGCCAGGAGGCCGGTGACGGCATTGCGGACGCCGGCGTCAAAGCTCACAGGGCTCGAAGGGCCGCCGGCCTTTACGCCGTCCTGGTAATACTGAAACAGCTCGTTCACGTCTTCGGGGGACACCGGCCGCCGGTACGCGCGCCTGGCGAGAGCAGCAATGATCGCCTTGGCGCAGACCTCCTGGTCCGTGTTGCCCGACGGGTGGCAGCTGAAGATTCGCTCGCGGCTCGGCGTCTGGCTGAGTCCCTTCGCGTCGAACGGCCCCTGGAGCTGAAAGGAGTTCACGCGATACAAGCGATCCTGGCCGCCGCCGGGCGCGTTGATCTGCAGCTCGTCGTCGGACTCGGCGAACGTCCGGCGTTTGAAGGCGACGCCGATCTTGTGCGGTCCGGCGGTTGCGGTGAAGCGGATGTTCTTCAGGCGGGCGTTGACGCGATCGAGCGCGCCGTTCTGCACCTGATCGTACAGCTTCATGTCTTCTTCGCCGCCGATCACCGTCTGGTAGACGAGCTTGTTGTCGAGCGTCACCACCAGCGGGTTCTCGAACTCCATGCCGTTGCCCCAGATGTGGGTGGCCATGTCGGCGACGTCGATCACGGTATTCGCCGTCCGACGGGAGATCGACCTTCGCGAGAATGCCTCCCCGCGTGCCGAGCGGAAGGCCGGCGACGTGTGTGAGCTGCGTGCCCGGCCCCGCGCGGAAGGTCCACCCTCCCGGGCGCGCATCCGGCCGGCCGACGGCTTTCACCGCGACGGCGCGGGCGGCGATGACGTATTGCTCGATGAAGGAGGGCGACACCTGCAACGCCGTCGCGATGTTGTCGAAGCCCTCGGCGATGTCGTCCGCCGGCAACAGCTCGGTCGCGTCGATTTCGACCGCCAGGAGATCCCGAACCGCGTTCGCGTACTCCTTGCGATTGAGGCGGTGCAGGACGACCTGGTCCGGCAGGTGCGGTTTGCCGGCGCGGTCCAGCGACTCTTCGAGCCAGGCGACCAGGGAGTCGATCGACGCCGCGTCGGGCTGTCTCGCGCCGGGCGGCGGCATGACGCGGCCGCGCAGTTTGCGCACCGCTTTCTCGAACACGTCGGCATGCTGGCCGATATTCTCCGGCGCGAGCCCCTCGAAGCTGACGCCGCCGGCTTTCGTGCGATCGTTGTGGCACCCGGCGCAATACTGCTTGACGGTGGCGAGCTGCGCGTCGGACGTGCGGGGAACCGCCGGCGCCTGCGACGTCGCCACCACCCCGCTCAGCGAGAGCACGAGCACGCCGGCCAGCGAGGTCACCACGATGGGGCGCGTTGAGGTCCTTGTCATGGTTGGAATGGATACGGACACGACGTTGAACGCAGAGCACGCGGAGCACGCAGAGACGAGGGGAGGCTAGTCGGGACCACTCGACGCGGTCGGCCTGCGCAGCAGGCCGACGTGCGGGCGCGGCCAGGCGCGACCGAACGACGAGGGACCCGATGTGCAGTGGTTCGGTCACGCCTCGCCGCGCCGGCGCCCGCCGCTCCGCGGCGCCGCGTCGAGTGGCTCTGCGTGCTCCGCGTTGATCGTTCGTGGATCATTGCCATCAGGCGTCCGGTGACAGGTACGCCCACAGGCTCTCGAAGGCGCGGCGGACGAACTCGTCCGGGTTCCCCATCTTCTCGTCGAATTCCTTCGTCGGCCGCGCGGCCACGGCCTCGCCCGGCCCGCGGCCCTTGTTCAGCATCTGGCTGAGACGATCGTAAATCGTGCCGTACATCTCGGTCTGCGCCTTGAGCTCCGCAAAGCCGACCACCGGCCCGCGCGCCGGGCACGATACGTGTGTCCTCGTTGGCCAGCGTCTGCAGGCGCTGGAGGCCGCCGACGATGCCGCCAATCCAGCCCCCGGTCGCCCAATCGACGACCGGCCAGCCCTGGCCCGAGACCACGTCGCCCACCGCGAGCACGTTCTGCTTCGGGAAGTAGACGTACAGATCGCCGTCGGTGTGCGCCGCATCCGGGATGTGCCCGTAACGAACGCCCGAGTCGAGCGTGCCGGTCGTGTAGAACGTCTTGTTCGGCTGCGCGAGCTTCGGCAGCCGCTTGAAGCGCTGCCCGTTCCAGGGCCAGGTGACGTCGGTCGTCAGCCACAGCCGCGTGTTCTCCTGCGCGATGATCGTCTTGCCGGCCTTGCCCAGCAGCTCGTTCGACGCCGGTCTGCTCGGGATGCCAGTGCGTATTGAAGATCGTCTGAACCGGACCGCCTCCAGGCAGACCGGCGACGGCCTTCATGAGCGCGTCAGCCGCCTGGGCGGATCCCCCATCGACGAGCAGCACACCGCCCGGCGCCGGTCTGCGCGACGACATTGGCTTCTCCGGGGATTCTCAGGACGAACAGATCGTCGGCCAGCCGCAGGGTGCCCGCGGTGTCCGAAGCCGCCTGCGCCGACGCCGCGGCAAGGTATCGAATCGGCGCGCCCAGAGCGATTCCGGCGGCGCCGCCGATGGCGGCCTTCAGTATCTGCCGGCGTGTGTGCGCGTCCCGGGCCACCACGGTTTTCGGGTCAAGTGTAGACGGTCCGGCACATCAGAATCACGTCAAAAACACGTCGGGACAGTCCAGCTGACGCGCCGAATTGCCCGGAAAATGGCTCCTTCCACGCTTCGGTGTAGTATCGGCGCCCATGAAACGACTGCTCTGGCTTCTTCCGCTCCTCTTCGTCGCCGTCACCTCGGCCGCGCCGAACATCCCGACGCAGGGAACGGCCGCCCTGTCGTCGTTCCTGAAAGACGCGACGGATCGCGGTGACGTCCCCGGCGTCGTCGTCGCCGTCGTGAACAAGGACGGCGTCGTCTACCACGAGGCGTTCGGTCGCAGCCGCACGCTCACGAGCACGCCGATGACGAAGGACACGATCTTCAACATGGCGTCGATGACCAAACCGGTCACCTCGGTCGCCATCATGATGCTCGTGGAGGAAGGCAAACTGAAACTCGACGACGAAGTGGCGAAGTACCTGCCCAAGTACAAGGATCCCCTCGTCATCAGCACGTTCAACGAGGCGGACTCCACCTACGAAACGCGGCCGGCGAAACGGCCGATCACGATCCGGCATCTGTTGACGCACACGTCCGGCATCGGATACGGGTTCGCAAGCCCGACGCTGACGAAGATCATGGCGAAAACCGGCAAGACCGAGCTGGATCTTCCGCTCCTGTTCGACCCGGGCGAAAGCTGGGCCTACGGCGCCAGCACGCGCGTCCTCGGCAACGTCGTCGAGGTCATCTCGGGACAGAAGATCGACGCATTCCTCGAGTCGCGCGTCCTGGGCCCGCTCGGCATGCAGGACACGAGCTACCTCGTTCCGCCCTCGAAATATCCGCGCGTGGTCGCGGTGAACGCGCGCGGCGCCGACGGGAAGTTCGTGGAGCGGCCGATGCCGGCCACGCTGACCGCGCAGGTTGCCGGCGACGGCGGACTGTACGGCACGGCCAGCGACTACGGGTTGTTCCTGCGGATGCTCCTCAACGGCGGCAAGCTCGGCGACACGCGCATCCTGAGCGAGAAGTCAGTGAAGACGATGCTCGAGAGCCAGACGGGGAAGGTCGTCGTGCAGCCGCAGGAGTCGGCGAACCTGACGCTTTCGCGGAACTTCCCGCTTGGGGCCGGCAAGGACCACTGGGGACTCGGCTTTCAGCTGGCCGCGGAAACGGCGGCGAACCGGCGCAGCCCTGGAAGCGGGACGTGGGCCGGCATCTTCAACACGCACTTCTTCGTCGATCCGGGCCGCGAGATCGGCGTCGTGGTGATGATGCAGACGCTGCCCTTCTATGACGAGGCGGCGATGAAGGTCTATGCGGGTGTCGAAGAGGCCGTCTACCGGAACCTGAAGTAGTCCCAGGTCCTTGGGCCTTGGTTCTTGGTCCGTTCCTGGTCCATGGTCCGTCCCTGGTCCGTCGTCCTCGTCTCCGCGCAACTAGCTCAGGACGACGTGGACCACGGACCAAGGACGGACCAGGAACAAGGGACCAAGACCCAGGGACTGGCTCCGGCGCCGAAACGAAACCGGCGCTAGGCCAGGGCTTTCGAGTACAGCGCCAGCAGACGGGTCCAGGCCTTCTCGGCCTGGGGCTCGTTGTAGACGCCCGAATCCGGCGGGCACCAGCCGTGCGCGGCGCCCGTGTACACCTCAACTTCCGCCTGCAGGTTCGCCTTGGCGAACGTGTCCTTCAGGACGTTCTTCTCGTCGGGCGCGCGCATGTCGTCGTTCGCGGCGACCGCGACGAGGAACTGCGCCTTCGTCTTCGACGCCTGGAGGTGCGGGCTGTTCGGGTTCGGCGTCACCAGGCCGCCGCCGTGGAACGAGGCGACGGCGCCGACGCGATCGGGCACCGCGGCCGACGTGCGGAACGCCATCGGGCCGCCCATGCAGTAACCCTGCGTGCCGATCTTCCGGTTCTTGGCCACCGCGGACTGCTGATCCAGCCACGCGATGAACGCTTTCGCGTCGGTCATGTGGGTCGTCTCGTTCAGCGCCTGCGCGAGCGGCAGCAGCGAGGGGATCGGTGTCGCCGCGCCCTGTTCAGCGGTCGGCGCCTTCTTGACGCGATAGAACGGGTTGACGACCAGCACCGAGTAGCCGGTCTCGGCGAGCCGCTTGCCCATCGTGCGGAATGCCGGCCGCAGGCCGAAGATGTCCGGCCACACGAGCACGCCCGGAGCCGTGCCGCTCGCCGGGCGCACGAAGTAGCAGTCGGCCATGCCGTCCGGCGTCGTGATGGTCACGTCCGATTCCGTGACGGTGACCGCGTTCGCGACCTGCGGCAGCAGCATCGCCACGCCGGCGCCCAGCAGGACACCGAACTGGCGCCGCGTTACCAACCCGCGAGATTCGAATTCCTTCAGATCGTCGTCAAAATGGTCCTGGTCGCACATATTCGCTCCTTTTCCCTGCGGCTCGATGCGGGACGGTCAAAATCTCCCGTGACACTCTATACCGATTCGCTGCCCGCCTGTCGATCAGCCCTCGCGTCGCGCGCAGGACGGCTGTTCCTTCACGACTGATCTCCCGAAAAGAGGAGAGGCCCTGCTCAACAACTCAAGAGGAGGAATAAGGCGATGCATCCAGTACCTGAGATTTCTGTCGAGGTCCGCGTTGGTGTCCCTGGTCGTTCTGACCGCCAGTCTCGCGGCCCGACCGTTGCTGGCTGCCGACAAGAAAAGTGCGGAGCCGACGTGGGTCCCGTACCAGACCTCCAACCTCTTCATCCCGTCGGGCTGCACCTTCAACAGCGTTCTTTACTTCTGCGATGTGGCCCTCCCAGCCGTGCCGGCCGGGCAACAGCTCATGGTCGAACATGTGTCTCTCTTTGTGGCGCTCGACTCGGGAAGCCCGGACTCTGTACGGTTCCTCAATAGCAACCACGGCACCGCTCTTTGGGTACAACCAGTGTTCACGCCGCGCGTGATCAACCCCAATCATTTTTTCCTGGATCGAAGCGTCACCGTGCACTACAACTCGGGCGACACGCCTCACGTCCTGCTGGCCCTGACAGCCCCGCTTTCCTCGGCTGAAGTGACCGTGCATGGAAAACTGAGTAACGCCGCGAATTGATCGGCTAGTTCCTGATGTATTTCGTGACGCCCCTGAGTTGCGCTTCAGCCGTGTAGATGTTGCCGGCGGCGTCGATGGCGATCCCCTCGCCCATCGCGCCGTCCGGCGAATTGGGCGTCATGTGCGCCGGAATGAACACCGTGACTTTGCCGTCCTTGACGCTGCCGATCCTGATCCCCCGCTGCCAGCCTGGGTGAACCCGTTCGGTCGACTCCGAGTCGGCTGTGTAGATGACGTCGTTCCCGTCGATCGCCAGGCCGCTGGTCCGGCCGAAGTCGTCGTACTCGGCGACGAATCTGCCCGCCTTCGTCAGGATCTGGATGCGATGGTTATGGCGGTCGGCGACGACCAGCTGGCCCTTTGAATCGAACTCCAGCGCGTGCGGCGTCCGGAACTCGCCGGGCCCCGTGCCGCTCTTCCCGATGACCCTGAGGAACTTCCCGTTTTTGTCGAACACCGAAATGCGGCCGATGAGATTCGGATCGGTCACGTCGGTGTGGCTTTCCGCGACGTAGACGTCGCCATTCCCCGGGTCTGTCACGACGTCGGTCGGGTCGGTCAGGGCTTCGGGCGGGTTTCCGCGCACGCCGGGCTTACCGAGGGTCATCAGCACTCTGCCGTCGGGACTGAACTTGACGACCACGCTGCCCTTCTTGTCTTCTCCGGGATACTTCGTGAGCTCGTCGGCGCTCGCGGCCCGTGCGTCGGTCACCCACACGTTCCCGTCGCGGTCCACGTGGATGCCGTGCGGCCACACGAACATGCCGCCGCCAAAGCTCCTGATCTCTTTTCCTGACTCGTCGAAATGGTGAACCGGGTTCGCGTTCGTCCCGAGACAGCCCGGGGCCGTCCCTGGTGAACACCGATCGGTCGCCCACACGGACTTGCCGTCCCTGTCGACGGCCACGCCGTTCGAGCCGCCCCAGGGCCTCGCAGCAATCTGCAGTTGCGCCCAGTCGCGAACGACGCGGTACGGGTTGGCGCCGCTGTTGACGGGCGAAACCCTGTCCGTTTGCGCAGTGCCTCCCCGCTGTTGCGTCTGAACGCGGGCGCCGAGCAGCACGACGGTGGCGAAGATCAGCGCGATCGCCGGGGCTCTCATGGTGTTCATCTCATTTCCAGCTCTGGATGGCTTTGTAATGCAGGGACTCCGGGGTGAGCTCGGCAAGCTCGATGCGGCCCATGTAGGGGTCCGTGATATTGGCCAGGACCGCTTTCGTGTCGCTGACGTTCGTGTCGCTCACGACCGCGCCGTTCTTCCTGAACCTCGCGACCGCCTCTTTCGCGTTCTCGACGTGGAGCCCGTAGTGCGTGAAGCCGGCCGGCCGCTGCGCGTTCGCCGGGTTCAGCTCGAGAAACGTGTTCTTGCTGATCTGCATGTAGACCAGCCTCGGCTGCCCTTTCTCATCGTTGGCGCGGAACGCTTCGCGGTAGCCCATCTTCTGCGTGTAGTACGTGATCGCCTCCGGGATGTCCGGCACGTTGATGCCCACGTGATTCATCATCACCACGCCGCCGCCGGCGTTCTGCGCGATTCCGACCTGCACGGCCAACCCTGCAAACAGTCCGGCTGCAAACAGCATCGCTCCACGCATACATTCCCCCTGATCAGATTCGATCGACACCCTGCTGCCGTTGCAGGGCATCGATCTCGGTGTCCGAGTATCCCGATTCGAGCAGCACGTCCCTCGTGTGCTCGCCGAGGAGCGGTGCGCGCCGGGTCGCGTCGGGCGGCGTCCCGGACATCTTGAGCGGCGAGCCGAGCGTCCGGAGCCGGCCGAGGGTCGGGTGATCCGTTTCGCCGACCATCCCGCGCGCCAGGACCTGGGGATCCCGCGTCGCCGAGCCGTAGTCGTTGATGGGCCCGCTGGGAATCTCGTTCGCGTCGAACAGATCGAGCCAGTGGCGGCGCGGGCCGCCGCAGGTGACGCCCTCGATCAGATCGGCGAGCGTCTTCCTGGCGGCGACACGCTTGGCCGGGTTCGCAAACTCGGCCCGCCGCGCCCATTCGGGATGGCCGAGCACGCCGCAGAGACGCTCGAAAAGGCGATCGGTCGCGGCGCCAAGCGTGATGTAGCCGTCCGAACAACGAATCGCCTGATAGGGCGCCGTGAGGCGGTGGGCGGATCCGGTCGGTTGGGGCACGCCGCGGCCCGAGAGAAATTCCGTCGCTTCCCAGACCGACAGGGCCATACCCGCTTCCAGCAGCGATGTGTCAACGTGCTGCCCCTCGCCGGTCTGCGCCCGGTGGAACAGCGCCGCGAGGATACCGACGAGCGCGAACAGGCCCGCGCCGAGATCGGTGATCGGCACGCCGCATTTTACCGGCGGCGATCCCGGCTCGCCGGTGATCGACATGATGCCGGTCACGCCCTGGGCGACGAGATCGAACCCGCCTTTTCGCGCGTCGGGACCGGTCTGCCCGTAGCCCGAGATCGACGCGTAGATGAGCCGCGGATTCCCCGCGCTCAGCGAGGCGTAGTCGAGTCCGAGCGCGGCCATGACGCCGGGGCGGAAGTTTTCGATGACGATGTCGGCGCGGCGGACAAGCCGGCGGAACACCTCGCGCGCGCCCTCGGTCTTCAGGTTCAGCACGATGCTGCGCTTGCCGCGGTTGACGGCGTTGAACTCGGGGCTGTCGGTGCCGGGGCCCTCGTGACTCCAGCCTCGCGTCGGGTCACCCGCCGGAGGCTCGACCTTGATGACGTCGGCGCCCAGATCGGCGAGGTGCATGGCGCAGTACGGGCCCGCCATCACCTGCGTCACGTCGAGCACCACGAGACCGGCCAGCGCGTGCATGGTAGATTGACCCGGATTATGCCTGAAGTGCTGTTCTCCGTTGAGCCTCCCCTCGCGTTCCTGACGTTCAACCGGCCGGCGGCGCGCAACGCCCTGACCTGGGCCATGTACGACGGCCTCGTCGAGGCGTGCGAGACGGTCGACGCGCGGGCCGATCTGCGCGCGTTGATCATCCGGGGAGCCGGCCAGTCCTTCGCGGCCGGCACCGACATCTCGCAGTTCACGACGTTGAAGTCTCCGGAAGACGGGGTCGCGTACGAACGCCGCCTGGACGACGTCATCGGCCGGCTCGACAGCGTGACCAAGGTGACGATCGCGCAGGTCGAAGGCGTCGCCGCGGGCGGCGGGTGCGCGATCGCCTTCACGTGCGACCTCCGCGTCTGCTCGCCCGGCGCCCGGTTCGGCGTGCCGGTCGCGCGGACGCTCGGGAACTGTGTGTCCGCCGCCAATACGTCCCGGATGATCGACGTGCTCGGGGTGGCGAGATTCAGGGAAATGATGCTGACCGCGAGGTTGATGACCGTCGATGAATTGACGCCGGCGGGGCTGATCACCCAGATCGCCGACCCCGACCGCATCGACGCAGCGGCACGCGAGCTGGCGCTGAGCGTAGCGGCCCACGCGCCCCTCACGATCGCGGCGACAAAGGAGATGATCAGGCGCGTCCAGGGAGATCGACGCCTGGCACCGGAGCGCGGTGACGATCTCGTCGGCCGCTGCTACGGCAGCGCGGATTTCCGGGAGGGCGTCAGCGCGTTCCTGTCAAAGCGTTCGCCGCGATGGACCGGCGCCTGAGGCGCCGGTCCAAATGCATTTGTCAATGCATCCGCGGTTGCAGCGTCTTGCTGAACACCGACACGCCGTTGATGTCACGCAGATCGACGGTCAGGTCTGCCGCTCTGCGCGTCGATGTTCACCTCGCCGAAGAACTGGAATCCGCTGTAGGGCGACAGGTTGGCCTGCCCCGGCGGCGGCGCCTTGAAGAACACGACCTGCGGTCCGAACGTGCCGTCGAGCGCGTTCGGGCCGAACGTGCCGGCGTTGAGCGGACCGGCGACGAATTCCCAGAACCCGTCGAAATCCCGGAACGCCGCCCTGGCGGGATCGTAGTAGTGCGCCGCGCAGTAGTGAACGTCGGCGGTCAGCCACACCACGTTGCGCACGCGCCGGCGCTTGAGGTAGCTGAGCAACTCGGCGAACTCGAGCTCACGGCCCTTCGGGCCGCCCGATTCGCCGTTGGCGACGGCCTCCCAGCGCGGCTGCGCCCTCCGGAGTTGTGCCGTCGCCGACATTCAGACCGAGCGGCATGTCGGCGGCGACCACCTTCCAGACCGCGCGTGAGTCGTCCAGCCCCGCCTTCAGCCAGTCCAACTGCTCGCGGCCGAGAAACGCGGTCTGCGTCGCTCGGCGTCGTCTGCAGGTTGGCCGAGTTGGGACCGCGGTACGACCGCATGTCGAGCACGAAGAGCTCGAGCAGCGGCCCGTAGCTGTAGCGCCGGTAGACGCGCTGCGATTCGCGCACGTCGAAGGGCCGCATCGGCGCATATTCGAGAAACGCACGCGCGCCCCGCGCGACGAGCAGCGGCACGTTCTTCTCGGTGTAGCGCGCGTCGCCGGACAGGTCTTTCGAGTCCGACCAGTTGTTGACCACTTCGTGGTCGTCCCACTGCCAGATCTGCGGCACTTCGGCGTTGAAGCGGCGCACGTTCTCGTCGAGCAGGTTGTAGCGGTAGCCGGCCCCGGAACTCGTCCAGCGTCTCCGCCACCTTCGCCACCTGCGGCGTGACGATGTTGTTCCAGACCAGGCCTCCCTCGGCGACGAACCGATTCGGCGATCGGGCCGTCGGCGTAGATGGTGTCGCCGCTGTGGATGAAGAAGAGCGGGCTGCGCTGACGCATCGCTTCGTAGATCTTCATCCCGCCGAAACCGGGGTTGATGCCCCAGCCCTGACCGGCCGTGTCGCCGCTCCAGAGGAAACGCAGATCGCTGCGCGCATGCCCTCGCCGGCGGCCTTCGCCGTTCATGCCGTCCGGCGGGACGACGAACCGGCCGATCACCGGCTCGCCGAACGCACGGGCGTTGTTCAGGCTCTGGAACGAGACGCGCACGAACACGTCGCTGCCGGCGTCCAGACCCTCGAGGTCTCTGCCGCGCTGTGAAGTCGGTGGTCTCCAGCGCATGGGGCCCGACGATGCGCTCGCACCTCGTGGAACTGCTCGTCGTACGACCACTCGACCAGCATGCGGGCCGGGCGATCGCTGCGGCTCCACACGACGACCGAGCCGTCGCCGGGGTCGCCGAAGTGCAGGCCCTGCAGCGCCTGCGGGCGCTCGCTCTCGGCTGCGATGATCGCCGGCGCACCCTTCGTCAGGCTCCACGCAGGCAGCACCACTCCAGCGGCCGTCGTCACACCGGCCTTCAAGAACGTTCGACGCGACGAAGAAATCGCTTTGCTCATAACACTCTCCTGCTCCGGTTGGCAGGAGAGACGTTACGCGGCTGGTGTGAACACTTCGTGATTCTTGTGTAACTTCGCTATTGCCGGGCTCAGTCGCGACGCCTACCGCTGGCCGCCTGGAGAGATGACGACCTTGCCTTCCTTCAGCACCATCTTCGTCTTCAGCATCTCGTAGATGTTCAGCGTCGGGTTGCCGTCGATGAGGATGATGTCGGCAAGCTTGCCGGCCTCGAGCGTGCCGATCTGATCGGCCATGCCGACGAACCGCGCGGCGTTGAGGCCGATGATCCTGTGGATGTCCGCCATCGAGAACACGATGCTGAACGACTTCAGCTCGTGCTCGAGGACGACGAGGTCGGCGGCGTTCTGATCGGTCGAGTACGAGATCGTCTGGTGGTTCGGATCAGCGTCCCAGATACGGCGCGCGTTGATGATCGTGTAACCGCCTTCGGTACCGGTCGCGCGGCCTTTCGGGTCGCGGTTCGCACCGGCGATCGCCTCGGGCCACGGCTTGCCGTCGCGGAACCGCGTGGTGTTGTCCTTCGGCCACTGCACCTGCGCAGGCGCGGGCGACAGGCTGTCGATGTTCGGCGCGCCAAAGGCGATCAGGCCCGCGACGATCGCCCCCGCCTGCGCCACCTTCTCGGCCTGCTCGTAGGTGGTGAAATCCTTGTTCGGGAGGTGCACCAGGCGCGTCACGCCGGCGTCCACGGCCGCCACCATCGCGGGGCTGCTGACCGCGTGCACGTTGACCTGCACGCCGGCCTTCTTCCCCTCGTCCACGATCGCCTTGAGCACTTCGATTTCAGCCTGCGGCGGCGCGGGCTCCGGCGTCAGTCCGATTTCGCCGGTGTGCTTGATGCCTTTGGCCGCCAGCGCCTGGACAGCGGCGCGCGCTTCGGCCGGCGTCTGCCGGAGGTTCACCTGGCCCGATGCGATGATGCGCGGGCCGATGAACTCGCCCTTGTCGATGCGGTCGCGCAGGGCGATGTTGGCTTCTGCCTGTCCGCCGCCGGCCAGAACCGTGGTGTAGCCGGCCTCGAGCAGCGACCGCATCTGGGCCGCCGCGTTCTCGCCGTTGCTGACGTGCTTGTGGCCGTCGATGAAGCCCGGCATGGCGCTCATGCCCCTGGCGTCGATCGTGCGCAGCCCCTGCGTCGGCGCCGCGCCGGCGCTCACGGAGGCAATCTTTCCCGCGCGCACGATGATGGTGCCCGACTCGATTACCTGGCCGTTTCCGATAATCACCCGCGCATTGGTGATGGCCACATCCTGCGCCGCCACCGGAGCCGGCGCGATCGCGGCAGCCACCGCCAGACACGCCGGCACAAGGATTCTCTTCATCGATCCCCCTTCAGCCGCAGTTGATCGTGCACTTGGCGGGACGCACGAACTTCGCCCTGATCTTCTCGCGATACTCCGGATACATCGTCTCCGCCCCTCCCATCGCCGCGTCGGGAGGAATTCCGTATCGCTTCGCCATCTCGTCGATGAACGGGTTCTTGCCCGGCAGGTAGTGCGGGACCCGGCCCGACTCGACGCCTTCGTCCCCGACGATGCAGGGCGGGCCGCCGATCGCGACCGGGTTGGTGCTCAGGTTGTACGAGCGCGTCAGGATGTACGGCTCGGTCAGGTAGACCGGATCCTCCATGAACAGCGTCAGCGTCAGCATGTCTGCCGTGACGCCGGAAGTGTGTCGTGATGGTGGCCTGATCGCTGCTCGCCGCGCCGTTGCGGCGCATGTACCCGGTCTTCAGGTGCGTCGTGGTCGCGATGAGCTCGTTGCCGTTCCAGACGCCCGTGGTGAAGCCGGTCTGATCGTGCGGCGCGTTCTTCGACGGACGCGGCCGTCCGTCCATCCAGATCGTCATCGGCGCGCGCGTCTCCCAGGCGCCGACCATCCACGCCTGCACCTTGCCGGTGATCGGATCGGGAACGGCCCACATCCGGAGGCTGAAGGGCCCGGCCGCGATATGCCACTGCGTCTGGAACCAGCAGGTGCGCTCCGGCATCGAGATGACGGACTGGGAGAAGCTCAGCGCCTTGGCGCGCCCTGATTCGTTGAACGGCAGCCCGGCCCAGTCGTCGGGGTTCGGACCCGCGCCCCGCTCGAGGGCGTCCTCGTGATTGATCGACGCCCAGGATCCCGACAGGTCGATCTCGGCGAGCGCGGGAAGCGCTCGCGCAGAAGACCAACGCCAGAGCGAACGTGAGTTGGTTTGCGAATCCATATGGCTACCATGTCGCTGAACACGCGGTCGGCTTCCACTTCGCGCCGCCCGGCTCTTTCTTGAACTGGGACGTGATCACGAACGGCTGCCGCAGGTACTGCCGGGTCGGTCGTCGACGATCGTCACGACCAGGAGCGGCATTGCCGTCCGGCTGCGTGATCGAGCTCGTAGTATTCGGTGAGGTTCGCGTTCTCGCTGTAGGGCACGCCGTTCTTGCGCAGGAAGCCGGCCTTGAGGTTCGACGTCGTGACCTTCATCGTCCGTCCGTCGCGCCGCGTCCGCCGCCTTCCCATTCGGCGACCGAGTCGCCCTGGATCGTGTGCGGCCCCGCCGGAGCCTTCCAGTCGCCGAAATGAAACGTCCGCGTCTGCTTGCCGGCGTCGGATTCCATGCGCAGCGTCTGCTCGTCCTGCCACGTGATGTGCAGCCGGCCCGGCACGCGCAGCAGCGCCGGCGCGCCGTACGACTTGCAGAGATCGCCCGAGGCTTCTTCCTTCGCCGGATCCCACGCGTCCGCAATCGCACGCGCCGCCGGCGTCATCGGGACGCCCTGATAGTCGCCCGAGGGCAGGCGTCACCATGCGGTAGCGCCAGTCTTCGGTCACGACCGACACCCAGTAGCCCGTGAGATCGATCGACGCTGCCGCCTTTGGCGGTCTGAGGCGGCGCGGGGCCGCGCTCCCCGGCCCTGCGCGGACAGTGCCCCTGGCGACGCCAGTAACGTGCCCACTGAAAAGGCCAGTACGAGCGAGAACTTCGGTGACATCGCGATCCCCTTCTACTTCTTCGCCGCGGCCAGGCTCTTGTAGATCGCTTCGATGAACGCATTGTCGACGGACCGTCTTCACGCCGTATCGCGTTTCGTAGGGCAGCGCCGGACGCGCGGCCTTGATCTGGTCGAGCGTCTTGCCCTGCTTCATCAGATCCGCGACGACGTCGCGCACGAGAACCACCATGTCGCGATAGTCCACGACCTCCATCTGCTCGGAGAGGCGGCCGTGTCCGGGAATGACGTAGGTGCCGACGTCCTTGTAGATGAACGGCGTCGGCGCAATCGTCAGGTCGATCAACCTGTTCAGCGCGTCGATCTCGCCCTGGATGCTCCCGCCGTTGGCCAGATCGATCACGGGAAACGGGTCATGTCCATGACGTCGCCGGTGACGACCACGTCGGATGCCCTGAAGAGCACGAAGCTGTCGGCGTCGCTGTGGGCCGCCGGCTGGTAGAGCACCTCGATGCCCTCGTCGTTCATGCGCAGCGCCTTGCGCGGCGTGAAGAACGCCTCCGAGGGCATGGCCGCCGTTCGGGTACTTCGCGGCATCGCTGCTCATCCTGCGCAGGACGCTGTCGTGCGAAAGAATCGAGGCGCCGCCGCCGTTGGTCATCGCCGCGAACGCCGCCGCGTTGCCGAGGGCGTTGGTGAAGATGGTGTAGCCGGCCCTGGAGAGCTTTTCGTTGCCGCCGACGAACTCCGGCCCCGCGTCAACGTTGATGATGTAGCGGATCGGCAGGTCGGTCAGCTTCTTGAGGGCCGCCAGCACCTTCTCGGTGGCCTGCGGCGGTCCCCGCGTTGACGAGGACGATGCCGTCCGAGCCGATCTGGACGCCGATGTTTCCGCCGGCGCCCGCGATCATGTAGAAGTTCTTCCGGACCTTCACGACGTCGAGGCCGCCGTCGTCCTGCGCCGCCGCCGTCGCGGAGAATGCCCCGCCCGCCGCCAGCGCAAGCGCAGCGGCCGCGGCCCAGCAGATCTTTCGCACGTTGTTCTCCCTCGTCCGCCCGCGTGTGGACGCGCGCAGTATACCTAACGAGGGATAAGGTTTTCAGGAGTGCCGGGAATGCCCGTCAAATTCGAGGACGATCGCCGCCATGCGGGCGGCCGCTCTCGTGAGCCGCAGGTCCGCCGGCGTGGGTTTCGAGCCGGGCGCGAACGCCACCCGCATGATTACCAGCGCATCGGCGGAGGTCGGCACGGCGAAGTCGAACGTATCGCCGCTGGCAGCCGGAGCGATGACACCATCGTGAATCCGGACGTCCTGCGCCCCGGTCACCTGACGAACCGCGCGTTCGACGGCTTCCCGATGGGTCGAGCGGGGCTCGGACTCGAGCTCCGCACCCAGGTACGACAGCAAGTGGCTCAACTTGGTCGTCGGGGGCGGGACCAGGGACAAGGGACGGCAGCTTTCCTCGAGATCGATCGGCGCCGTGAACATCACGGCGATGTGGTACTTGACGCCCAGCCCGCTGACAAGGGCGACTTCGCTGCGCACGAAGCACGACGGAACATGGATCTCTGTGCCGGGACCGACCAACGTCAGCTGCTCGCAGCTATCCGGGGGAATCCTCGTGCCGCTCTCGAACAGCAGCCCGGTGCGGGAAATGTTCAACAGGCGCGCTTCGAGGCCCCACGGGAATTTCACCATGGACACCGACGGCACATCGGCCGGATTGCGCCGCTGCGCGCGCGGACTCGGGGCTGACGACTTCCGGAAGATCGACGGTGATTCCTGCGTGGCGGCACCCATTGTCAGCAATCCTTTGGCTGGAGAAATGGGCCGTCGGGCCCGGTGCGCTGCCGATCGATGCAAAGCCGCTCGATGGCAAGTCGATCGGCGTCCTTGAAGCTGAGGCCTGCCCGGAACAGCGGCGCGCGGGCCTGCCCGATCATGTCGAAAGTCCCCCAGACGATGCCTGCGTCGCACTGGACGATGTCCGCGTCGCTCGCCAGCATCACGTGGACGGAGTCACCGAGCCGCAGGACGGCCGGCGACAGAATCTGCGCGCCGGTGAGCGACAGGTCCACGACCTTCACGGGCGTGCCGTTGATTCGAACCCTGGCCCACTCGACGCCTTCGACCCTTGCGGAGGTGCGGCGTTCGGCGCCGGACAACTCAGCCGCTGACTCTGGCTCCAGCTTTGGCTCTGACGTCAACGCCAGCTCGGGCTCCGGATCCGGAACGAGCGCGACACGTTCGTGGCGCGCCTGCGCGAGCGACAGATACGCGGACAGCTGTTCCGAAAAAATCAGGCGCGCGTTTCCATCGGATCCCGGCCGTCGAACCTGGCGCCGTCCGAACCGTCCCAGGCCCTGGAGGACGCTGTTCTTCCGCTCGGATTCCGAGAACACAGGCGTGATGAGAACCTCAGGCGCCGCCTGGTGGGAAAGGCTCCGGAGCTGATTGAGCAGATCGCTTTCCTGGCTCGGAGGCAGCAGCGCGTTGACGAGGATCACGCTCGGGATTCCGTCCATCATCGCGGCCCGCGCGGACTCCACCGATCCGACGACGACGACCTTCGACGCCATGTTCGTGGCGACGATGTCGCGCAGCACGCTGGCCTGTCCCTGGTTCGGCTCGATCGCTAACACGTACGACATTGGGCAATCTCGCTATCGCGGAGTGCAATCGACAGGCCCGATCGGCGTGCCGCGTAACTCGTTGTCAGCAAGGCAGTTACGAATCTGGCGACACGTCAAAGTGTCCATTGATGAACCATCGTGTTCGTTATTGACGTAAAAGGACCCTTCCCGTTTCTGCACCGCTGCTCTGTTGAGGCCTCGCCGGCAACCGTGTACCAATGTGCCCGACGAGAGGAGTCCCCATGCGTGCCGTGTTGGTCCTGACGATGGTGTTCGTGCCGGGAGTTGCCATCGCGCAGCGTGCGCCGCAGGCTTCTTCCGCGTGCGAGAAACTGGCCTCGGTGCCGCTCGCGAACACGGCCATCACGCTCGCGCAGGTGGTAAACGCCGGCGCGTTCGCGGTGCCTGCAAACCCCGCGGGACGAGGCGGCGGCGGATCGTCGGCACTGGCCGGCACTCTCGGTCCTGTTCCGGACGTGCCCGGGAGAGTCACGGCCAACACGGCGGGCCTCGGCCTCGGGTACAACGGCGGGCGCGGCATCCCTCCATTTACCGCGCTTCCAGCCTTCTGCCGCGTGGTGGCGACGTTGAGGCCCTCGGCTTCATCGGACATTCACATGGAATTGTGGATGCCCATCGCCGGGTGGAACGGCCACTTCCGCGGCACGAGCCCCAACGGCCTGGGCGGCGTCCTCAACTACAACGCGATGGGCGTCGGTCTGACCGGTGGCTTCGCCGTCGCCAGCACCGACACAGGACATCAGGGCGGCGACACGGCCTGGATGCAGGTGCCGGACAAAGTCACCGATTTCGCCGGGCGCGCCATGCACGAAACGACCGAGGCGGGGAAGGCGCTGACCGCGGCCTACTACGGCACGGCGCCGAAGTACCTGGTACATGATCGAGTGCGGCGGCGGCTCGGCCGCGGCCCTGCACGAAGTTCAGAAATACCCGGCCGATTACGACGGGGTCGTCGTCGGCGGCCACGCCGCTCACCTGACGCGACAGATTTTCGGGCAACTGTGGCTCTGGCAGGCGACACATCCGAACGGCGTCGCGATCCTGCCCGCGGCGAAGCTCCCCGTCATCCACGACGCCGTCCTCGCGAAGTGCGATCGGCTCGACGGCGTGAAAGACGGACTGCTCGAGGATCCGACTCGCTGCACGTTCGACCCGAAGGAAATCGAATGCCCATCCGGGGACGGCCCTGGCTGTCTGACGACGGCCCAGGCCGATGCCGTCCGGAAAATCTACGCGGGACCGACCAATCCCCGCACGAACGAGCGGGTCTGGTCCCCGCTCTACCGCGGGAGCGAGCTGGACTGGAGTTTCTTCATCGACGCGCCGAGCCCCATCGGCATCGCGACGACCACGCTCCGCGACGCGATTCTCAAGGATCCGGCCTGGGACTATCGGACGTCCCCGGTCGATTTCGATCGTCACGTTGCGCTCGCCGATCGGTCGGACATCGCGCGCGCCAGCGCGTCGAACCCGGACATCTCGGCCTACGTGCGGCGCGGCGGAAAACTGATTCTTTCGGGCGGCTGGAACAACGCGCTCGTGCCGGCCGGGGCCGTCCTCGACTACTACAACCGCGTGGAGGCCACGATCGGCCGCGAGAACACGCGGCGCTCGGTTCGGCTCTACATGGTCCCCGGGATGATCGAATGCAACGGCGGACCGGGCACCGACACCTTCGACATGCTCGGGGTCATGCGCCGATGGGTCGAGCGCGGCCAGGCCCCGAACGCCGTGATCGCGTCGCGCGTCGAGCACGGCAAAGTCGTGCGCACGAGGCCGCTGTGTCCGTCTCCGCAGGTGGCGACCTATAAAGGCAAAGGCAGCACGGACGACGCGAAGAATTTCGTCTGCAAATAACAACGTCGTTTCTGCGGACTCCGCGGGCTCAGCGTTCTACGTGTCGTCGATGTGATGGGTACTGGAGAGACAGACAACCGGAATGCGCCTAGAATGCTTGGCCATGGCGCGGATAGCGACGCATGCATTGCTGTTGGCGATCGGCGTCGCGATCGCGGCCGGGCCGTCCGGCTCGGCACAGCAGCAAGCCGCGACCGAACGCCAATCGCGGCCCTGGACGCAGGCCAGGACCCCGTGGGGCGATCCGGACCTCGGGGGCGTCTGGACGAGCGACAACAACTTCTCGGTGCCGCTCGAGCGCCCGGCCGACGTTGCCGGCAAAGCGATGCTCGACGGCGCGGATCTCGACAACGCGCTGCGCTCCCGCGCGAAGATGATCGCGGCCGTGGCGAACGGAGGCCCGGTCGGCGCCGGCCCCTCGCATTGGTACGAGAACCTGACGGCGCGCTCGCGGCGCAGCTCGCTCATCATCGACCCTCCGGATGGACGGCTGCCGGCTCTCACGGCCGAGGCGCGGCAGCGCGCGGCGCAGGCCGCGTTTGCCCGCCGCGACCGCGGTCCGGCGGACTCCTGGGAGGATCGCAGCCTCTGGGACCGCTGCATCACGGTGGGACTGCCGAGCGTGATGTTTCCGACCGGCTACAACAACAACGTGCAGATCCTGCAGGCGCCCGGGTACGTCACGGTCACGCACGAGATGATGCACGACACGCGCATCATTCCGCTCGATGGCCGCCCCCACGTCTCTCCGGCCATACGCCAGTACCTGGGCGACTCGCGCGGACGCTGGGACGGCAGCACGCTGGTCATCGACGTCACGAACTTCCATCGGAACACGAACTACCGCGGATCGGGCGACACGCTGCACCTCGTCGAGCGCTACACGCGAACAGCGAAGGACGCGCTTCGCTACGAGGTGACGATCGACGATCCTCACACTTTCGAGCGTCCCTGGACGGCCGTGCTCGATCTGGCGCCCCAGGGGCGCATGTACGAATACGCGTGCCACGAGGGTAACCGCGGGCTCGAGAACATTCTTTCCGCGGCGCGCGCCGAAGAATGAAGAACATGAGAGGAACAGCGCCGTCAGTCCTCGTCCTTCTGCTTGCGAGCGGACTCGGTCTCCACGGCCAGCGTGGTGGACCGCCGCAACCGCCGCCGTCTCCGCGCGCGGCCGCGCCCGTCGATCTGACCGGGTACTGGGTTTCTCTCGTGACGGAGGATTGGCGATATCGGATGACGACGCCTCCGAAGGGCGATGTCGCGGGCGTGCCGCTCAACCAGGCGGGCCGTCAGTCTGCCGGCGCCTGGGATCCCGCCCGCGACGAAGCCTCTGGAGACCAGTGCAAGGCGTACGGCGTGGGCGGCGTCATGCGCCTGCCCGGCCGAATCCACATCACCTGGCAGGACGACGAGACGTTGAAGCTCGAGGCGGACGCCGGCACGCAGACGCGCCTCCTCGCGTTTCGCGCGCCCCGCACGCCGGGCGGCGACTGGCAGGGTGTGTCGGCCGCCAGCTGGGACCGTTCGACCAGCGTGATGGGCCCCGGTGGCATCTTCGGGAACGCGCCTGCCCGCGGAGGGTCCCTCAAGGTCGTGACGACGAAGATGAAGGCGGGGTATCTGCGGAAGAACGGCGTGCCCTACAGCGCCGATGCCACGGTGACGGAATACGTCGATCGTTTCGAGGTGCCGAACGGCGATTCGCTGCTCGTCGTATCAACCGAGGTCGTGGATCCCGCTTACCTGGCGCAGCCGTTCTGGACCAGCACGCATTTCAAGAAGCAGAACGATGCCGGCGGCTGGAATCCCACGCCGTGTTCGTCCCGATAATCGCGAGAGGCCTGGCATGAAACAGCGGACACTCGGCGTGATCGGCCTGGGCGTGCTCCTGATGTGCGTGCGCGCGCCGGCGCAGGCGCCGCCCGCCGCTCCCGACGCGGCGGCGCCGGGGTTCGACCTCTCCGGCTACTGGACCGCGGCCATGCACGAGGACGCGATGGAGCGCGGCGCGGGGCCGGAGCTCGGCGACTACGGCGGGTTCCCGATCAACGAGGCCGGACGGCTCTTCGCGCTGTCCTACGACGCCTCACGCGTCACGCTCCGCCATCACCAGTGCGACGGCTATATCGCCCCGTACTCCGTTCGATCGATCGGGAATGCGCGCGCGTGGGAAGAACGCGATCCGCACACGCAACGGCTCATCGCCCTCCACTGGTACAACCAGACGTTCGAAGGCCACCGCACGATCTGGATGGACGGCCGCGCGCACCCGCCGGCGTACGCGCCGCACACCTGGATGGGCTTCTCGACGGGACGATTCGTCGGCCAGGCGCTCCAGGTGCAGACCACGCACCTCAAGCAGGGCTGGTTGCGCCGCAACGGGCTGCCGGAGAGCGATCAGGCGACGGTCGTGGAGTTCTTCGTCCGCCACGGCGATCGCCTCACCCACACGTCCGTCATCACGGATCCGGTGTACCTCGCCGAACCGGAAGTCCGGAGCACGGATTTCTTCCGCCAGCCGATCGATCACCAGGGCTGGCTGTTCGCGTGCGACGACGGCGAGCAGATTCTGGGCCGGGCGCCGGACCGCGTGCCGAATTACGCATTCGGCGAAAATCCGTTCCTGAAGGAGCTCGGCGACCGGTACAAGATGCCGGTCGCGGCGTTCCTTGGCGGCCCCGAAACGGCGTCTCCCGATTTCGCGGCACGGCTGGCGAGCCTGACGGATGCGGATGCGCTGGCGAAGACCCGGCCAGCCGCCAACGTCCGGCCCACGAGCCGCGCGGTAGACCCGGAGCCCCACGACGGCGAGGTCCACGTGTGGCCGCTGCGAAACGGCCTCTTCCTGCTCGTCGGCGACGAAGGCAACATCGTCGTGCAGGTCGGCGACGAAGGCACCCTGGTCGTGGACACGGGTTCCGGCCGGCTCGCCGACAAGACGCTGGCGCAGATTCAACGGCTCAGCGCCAAGCCGATCCAGTTCATTGCCAATACCAGTTTCCGCGCGGAGCACACGGGCGGCAACGTCGCCGTACGAGCGGCCGGCGCCGATCCCAGCCTGCGAGGGTCCTTCTTCTCGCTCCAGTTCGCCGACGCGGGCGTCGGCGCGACGATCCTGTCGCATCAGAACGTGCAGAACCGGATGGTGAGCGCGAAGCGGCCGGCCGCCGGCGTCCCGAGCGACACCTACCTCGAGGAGCGCCGGCGGACGTTCCACAACGGCGACGCCATCGAGCTGCTCTGGGCGAAGAACGCCGTCACCGACGGCGACAGCCTCGTGCATTTCCGGCGGGCCGACGTCATCGTCGCCGGCGATGTGTTCACGACCACGCAGTATCCGGCCATCGACATCGCGAGCGGCGGCACTGTGCAGGGCGAAATCAAAGCGCTGAACGACATCCTCAGCCGAACCGTGTACCAGCACCAGGGCGAGGGCGGGACGATGGTCGTGCCGGGGCACGGGTATCTGTCTGACGAGCACGAAGTCGTGGAATACCGCGACATGGTCGTGATCGTGCGCGATCGCATTCAGGCGCTCATCGGAAAAGGCGCGACGCTCGAGCAGGTCAAGGCGGCCAGGCCCACGGCCGACTACGACACCCGGTACGGCGCGACATCAGGATCGTGGACGACCGACATGTTCGTGGAGGCCGTGTACCGCAGCCTCAGTCACTGACTGATTCGCGTCGTCGCGGGCTGCCCTTTCTGCAGGATCCTGAACAGCAGCACACGCGTCGGCGTCAGGATGTCCGACTCGGACACCTCGCCGGGGTTCTCCTGCGTGACGTCGCCGACGCGAAACGTCTGCGGCGGCTTCCCGTCGACGAACCGCGTCTGCGACCCTTCGAGCATCCAGGCAAAGGAGTACGCGGGATGCGAATGCTTCGACTGGTGCTGGGGCGCGATTTCCTCGATCGAGATCACGGCTTCCTTGCCGTCGCACCACGAGCCGAGATCGACGCGCTTCAGCTCGGTGACCTTTCCCTGGGCGCGCACTGCAGGCACGAGGCTCGCGGACACCAGTCCCGCGACGAACGCTGCTGCGACGACGATCACCACACGGCCTTGCGTCATTGGTTTGCTCCTTCCGTCGGGTTCGGAGGTAGGCTATACCGATCATGACCACGCAAACGAAAGTCCTGCTCGGAGTCGCCGGAGGCTTCCTGACGCTGGCCGTGAGCGCCGGCCCTGCCAGGGCTCAGGCTCACAAGCCGCCGAAGGCGCCGCCGTCGGTCAGACTGTACATCTTCGACTGCGGCGTCATCCATACGACCAACGGCGACCCCTACTCGCTGAAAAAAGAGGAGATGGCTTCGACCGAGATGTCCATCCCGTGCATCCTGGTCGCCCATCCCAGGGGGACCCTGATGTGGGACAACGGCTACATCCCGGATCGGGCGTTTCCTCCCGGCGGAGGTCCGGCCACCCTGGGTGTCGTCACGCAGGACAAGCCGCTGCTGCCTCAGATGGCGGCAACCGGGTACGCGCCGGGCGACATCACGTACCTCTCGATGTCCCACTATCACGGCGACCACATCGCGAACGCGAACTCGTTCGCCGGCGCCACGTGGCTGGTGCGGAAAGTGGAACGCGACCGGATGTTCGCGGCGGAGCCGATCGTGCGATCCCCGGTGGAGAACTACAACGAGCTGAAGAACAGCAAGACGATCCTGATCGACAAAGACGAATGGGACGTGTTCGGCGACGGCGCCGTCGTGATCAAGTCCACGCCCGGGCATACGCCGGGGCACAACGTCCTGTTCCTCAAGCTGAAGAAGACGGGCCCGGTCGTGCTGAGCGGCGACCTCTATCACTACCCCGAGGAGCGCACACTCAACCGTCTGCCGGTGGCGGATTTCAACAGGGAGCAGACCGCCGCGTCGCGAGCCGAACTGGAGGTCTTCCTCAAGAAGACCGGCGCCCAGCTCTGGATCGAGCACGACATCATCGCGAACGCGAAACTGAAGAAGGCGCCGTCGTTCTATGACTAATGGACCGTCCTTCCCAATTGGCTACCGGCCGCTCCGTTGTCGCGGCCGTCAGATGGCGGCCAGGGCTCGTTGCAAACCGTACTCTTCCAGTTGATACACACCACTAGATCCGCGACTTTTCCGTGCTCTCGCTGAAGCCCCGCCTTGCACGCTGGCTGCTGTGGACCTCGCTCGCCGTCCACGTCCCGATCGCCGTCGTCGCCGCCTTCCACGCCAGGCTGCCCGACTACGACTTCGACAACTTCTACAACATCGCGACCAGGCCCGGACGTCCCTACCTCGATTTTCCAGTCGAGTTCCCGGTGGGGACGGTCCAGGTCTTTCGTACGTTCGGATCGATCGCCGGCAGCCGCGCAAATTTCGGCGTCTGCCTCGTGATCGTCAGCGTCGTCGCCGACGCCGCAATCGCCGGCGCGCTGTACTGGGGCTGGGGAATCGCGGCGGCCGCCGGTTACGCGCTCGTCGTGATCCCGCTCATCGATCTGTTCTTCCTCCGGACCGACTTGTGGTCGACGGCGATTGCCACGATCGCGGTGGCCGCATGGCGGCGGGAGCGCCGCGTGGCGGCGGCGATCGGATTCGCGGCCGGAGCCGCCTTCAAGCTCTGGCCGCTGGCCTTTCTCCCGCTCCTCCTCGTCCCGGCTCGCGCGCGCGGACGGCTAGTACCAATCGCGACGGCGGTGGCCGCCGGGCTCGCCGTCCTCGGGGGCTGGCTGTGGGTGGCGGGGCCATCCGGGCTCTATCAGGTGCTGACGTTTCGCGGCGCACGGGGCTGGGAAATCGAGAGCACGGTGGGAGCGGTCTGGATGCTGATCGATCAGAGCTCCATGCGGGTCGAAGCGGGGGCGTGGCGCATCGGCACGACGAGCGGTCCGATCTCGGTCCTGCTCTTCGTTCTGGGTGGCATCCCGACGCTCTGGATGATTTGGCGCGGCGGACGAACCGGCCATCTGGGCGCCGGGTGGGCCGGCGGACTCAGTTCACTGTTCGTCATGTCGGCGTTGTTGTCGCCACAGGTACTCGGCCTGGCTCGCGCCGGCGTGCGGCGTTGCCTGGGTCGAAGGGGACAAACGCATTGCGGTCCTGACGGGGCTCGCGGTGTTCCTGACCAACCTGGTCTGGAAGTCCTTCAACCCGCTGGTGCACGGGGCGATGGTTCCGCTCGTGACGCTGCTCGCCCGCAACGTGCTGCTCATCGTCCTCGCGATCGACGCAGCGCGACTCGTCGCGTCAGCACCTTCGGGCCTGCCGTTACGCGCGCCTGCGGAACGGTAGCAGCGCGCGGAGCCGCCGGTCGCGCAGGTAGATTCCCGCCCAGGCCAACAAGCACGTCGTCAGCGGTACCAGGGGAGGATACGGCTCGCCGATTCGGACGTACGAGGCGATGGCGCCGCCCAGGTAGCCGGTGAGGAGGACAGTGCCGAGGACGGCCGTCTGGGGAATCAAGTAGAGGATCACACATACGACCTGGACCAGGCCGATGCCGTCAATCGCATCCGGCGCGTAGCCGATTCTTGCCCATTCCGCGACGTACCACGGGTCGTGCGTCAGCTTCCAGCGCGCGCTCATCAGCAGGATAGAGACGGGAGCAAGAGAAATCAGGCGGCCGGCCCACGGGATCCATTTTTCGAATCTCGCCGGGATCACTTGATGTGCCCCCTGTCCTTTTCGTTCTCCGTGCACACCCACTCGAGCAGGTCGTCGTCTGGAACCAATGTCGATGAGACCTTGAAGGTGATCGACCTGGAGTAGTACTTCGGGTCCTCGATCGTCATCTGGACGTCGAGGTGGCCGAAGTCGCGGCGGCGCCATCGTTCGATGAGGCGCATCGCGTCGCTTCTCGGATGGCTGAAGGCATCGAGCGGCGCGCGCGGATTCAGTCCGACTGTCTCGACCACGAGCGTGTCGCCGTCCCACTTGCCAACCGAGTACCCGGTCCACGCCGGATTGGGATCGGCCGGGAGCTTTCGCCCGTCCATGTGGATCTGGCGCGGGAGATCGCCTTCGTACAGGACCACGATCAGGCTCGGCGTCTGCACGATTCGCTTCGGCGTCGGGAACAGGTCGGTCATGGGCAGGCCGACCGGCAGGCAGCGCGGGCCGAGTGCGTCGCTCAGGGCGCGGTTCGCCTCCCACTCCTTCTGAGCCTCAGGACTCAGCTTGACGGCGTCCGGCTCGTAGTCGATCAGGACATTGAACAGGTACCTGTTGAACGTCGTGGCGTCGTCTCCGGGCACCGTGAACGAGCCCAGGCCGGGGACGAATTTTTCGACTTCACCGGGCTTCGCCATGTCGGTCTGCCAGAGACCGGTCATGTCCGGCTTACCGCCCATACGCGGGGCGGGTGCGGTGAGGTTTGGCTTGCCGTCGCGCGTCCGGGGAACACCACGCGCGGGCTCGTTGATCCATTGACCGGAGAGAGTGGCGGCGACGAGCAGCATTACAGCTCGGTACATGGCGGGCATTCTAGTCCGACTTAGTACCCTCCGCTCAGGCGTCCGTACACTCGCTCTCGATAGAGCCGTTCCTTGTCCAAGTCCCCCAAACGGAAGTACACATCCGACATCTTCTGAAGGATGCGGGGCTCGGCGTGTTCCGGGTTGGCCTCGAGGATGCCGGCATATCGCCGCAGCGCTTCGCCCAAATCGGACTGCATGAACGCGGCGTCGCCGATCTTCTCCATCCACGACGATGGCGAGATCCCCAGCGCCCGGTAGCGATCCAGCATCCGTCCGGCAAACTGCGCCGCCGCCCCGGCCTGCTTCTGCCAGAGCAGGACATAGAAATACTGGTCCGCGAGCAGCTTGTCGCTGACGTAGTCCTGCCAGGTATCAGGGAACCGCCTGCGCAGGTCCGCCAGAAGGGAGGCGTCGATCTCGTTGCGTCTCAGTCGGTCCAGTAGTTGCTGCCCCAGCACGTCCGGGACCGTTTCGGCCGGCACGCGCAGCCACTCTTCGGCCTGCGCCAGGTTCCTGCGCGCGATTCCGATCATGGCCATCGCGGCGGGAAAGCGGATGTCGTTGACCCAGTCCGCGTAGACTCCCGCGAGCCGCGTGTCGACCTGCGGCCATGCATCGAGCGCGGCGAGCGACAACACGGCGTTCAGCTCGTAGATCTTCCCGCCGGGCGCCAGCCGGGAGGCCGATTCGAATCGCTCCAGCGCGACGGCCGCGTCTCCGCCGTTCAAGGCGCCGGTTCCCTCGACCCACAACGCCGCCAGTTCGAACAACCGCTGGTGCTCTGCGGACGCGCCGTCGAGGGCGCGGCCCCGCTGACCCGCGAACGTCTGCTGCCAGGCGTCCCAGAGCCCCGCGTCCTTCAGGGATTGAATGTCCGCCGGCAGAACTCCAAGATCCGAAAAATCCATCGCCGGCACCGATCGGGGACGGCCGAGCCGCGCGCGTTGATGTTCGTCCCAGTAGTCCACGAAGAACTTCTTTCGACCTGGCGCCGCGAATCGCGACACCGGCATCGCTTCGTTCACACTGACGACCACATCGTCCACGTAATACACGACGTTGGAGTGATCGGCGCCCGAATCGCCGATGAATGAGAACTTGTCGACGGCGGACCCTGGCTGCTTCGCCGCGTTGGGCTGGTCTTTCAGGACGACGACCGGCGTCGTCACCCCATTCTGGCGGATGGTGAGGTCGTACGAACCGCGATCGATGTCGTACGCAGCGTCCACGACATACCACGCGAACGGCTGCGGCGTGAACAGCTTCTTCGGCATGCTGTCCGAGTACCTGGCACAGATAGCCGTCGAGCGTCTTGAGCCAGAAGCCGATGCCGCTGCGGCGAGGCGCGAATCCCGCCGGGCCCGCCAGCGCGATGTTGAGCTCCTCGGCCGGGTTCACGATCATGAGCGCGAAATGCAAGTAGATCGTTCCGTGGCTTCGGAGCGGAAAGTATCCCTGGAGTTCCGGGAAGTCCCTGTCGCCGCTCACATCCCGGATTTCGATGGATCGATACCCGGAGAAATGATCCGACCACGAAAGACGAACCGAACCCTTGGCGTGCTGAAAGATGGCGAAGGTGTCCGGGCCCGTGTCTACGGAGCTGTCGTCGAAACTGTACTGCGCCAGGATGGAAGGCGGCTGGGCGCGCGCGTGCTCAACCCGCAGGAGAACGGCCGCGAGCGCTACCAGCGCGATCGATACTCGTCGAGCCATTTCCGCCATTCGCGGATCGACGCGTCACGCCGGGCCGCGTCCCCGTTCGCGTCGTAGCCCTTGGTCTGCCCTGTCTGAATGCTCAGGGCGAGCGCGGCGATCGATCGCACGTCGAGCTTCGAATCGCTCAGCGCTCGAATGAGGCCGTCGTACAGGCGGACCTTCTCCCGCTCAGTGAGGTGAATTTGATCGTACGCGAGGGCGCACGCAGCCTTGTCGCGGAACAGGGGATTGGCGTCGTTCTGCATGTTGTCGAGCAGCACGTCCACCACGTCGGCGTCGCTGCTGACACGGCCCAGGGCGTATTGGACCTGGATCCGGAGCGCCGGATTGGCGGTGTGGACATCCGGCGTCAACGCCCGCTTGGCTTCAGGAGACTTCCAGCCGAGGCCGTAGAACGCCGCGGCGATGCTGGCGCGATCGGACTCGCCGGCCGTCTGGTACAGCTGGACCATCACGGGCAGCACGCCCGTCCCCAGCTTCTTCAGCGCCGGAATGTTGCCCTGCGAAACCAGCGTCCGGACGGTCGCGACCGGAATGGAATCCGCAGGCGGCGCGGAGAACAGCGAGACGTGACACAGGTTCAGCACGAGAAGCACAGCTGCGCTCCGCCTGGCGAGGACAACTGCCGGCATCAGGCCACCTCTCGCGCGAGCGCAGGCTCGGGCCACTCGATGGGCGTCGAGTAGTACAGCTCAGGCTCGCCAGCCGGCGCTGCGGCCGGCTGGACCTTCTGCGGCCCAAGCGATCGATTGGCCACGAGGAGCTCCTCGACGGCCTGCGTCGACAGCGGGCGCGAGAAGAGATAGCCCTGAGCGTGGGTGCATCCAAGACGCACGAGCTCGCGCGCCTGCACGTCCTGCTCGATGCCCTCGGCGACCACGCTCGTTTTGAGCGTCCGGGCCAGCGCGAGAATGCTTTCGACAATCGCAGGACGATCGGGAAGCAGCAGGCTCTTGACGAACGAGCGGTCGATCTTGAGCGCGTCCACCGGGAGCTGGTGCAGGTGGCTCAGCGACGAGAAACCGCACCCGAAATCGTCCAGATAGATCTTCACGCCGAACTCGCGCAGCTCGCGGAGCAGCTTCGCGGCCTCCGTGGGACTGTCCATCAGCGCGGTCTCCGTGATCTCGAGGCGGACATCGCACGGCTTCAATCCGGAATCCTGGACGGCCTGCTCGACGAGCCTCAGGAAATTCTGCTGCATGAGCTGCCGGCTGGAGACGTTGATGGTGATGTAGTCGAGGCCGCTGGCTGGAAACCGGCGGCGCCAGCCCGCAAACGTCTTGCACGCCTGCTGGAGCACCCACGTGCCAAGCGGCTCGATGAGCCCCAGTTCCTCGGCGATCGGGATGAAGGCGACCGGCGAGACCGGCTTGCCATTGCGCGTCCACCGGACCAGGGATTCGAACCCGACGCACATCCCCGAGGCCAGCAGCACGATCGGCTGATAGTGCACCTCGAAGTCGTTGTGGGTGACGGCGTGGCGCAGATCATTCTCGAAGCCGAGCCGGTCGAGCTCGCGCGCGTGCATGTCGGCGTCGAACAGCTCGTGGCGCGCCTTGCCGCGCGACTTCGCGTGATACATGGCGGTGTCGGCGTCGCGCATGATCTCGTCGGGGTTGTTGTACTGGGCGCGCGCGAAGGCAATGCCGATGCTCGCGGAGGTGAACACCTCCCGCCCGCCGATCGAAAATGGCGCGTTCAGCGAGGCCTGGATGCGGAACGCGATGGCGTTGGCTTGTTCTTCCTCGCCGAGCTCGTTCAGGAGAATCGCGAACTCGTCTCCGCCCAGCCTGGCCAGGGCGTCTCCCTGCCTGAGGCACGACTCGAGGCGGCGCGACACCGCCGTGAGCAGCTCGTCGCCCACCAGGTGGCCAAGACTGTCGTTGACGACCTTGAAGCGGTCGAGGTCGAGATACAGCACCGCGAACCGGCTGCCGGCGGGCTGGGCCTTGATCATGTCGAGGCGCCGCCCGAGGCCTTCCACGAAGACCGCGCGGTTGCAGAGCCCGGTCAGCGGATCGAGAGTTCCGGCGCTGCGGAAAGAATCAGTCCCGGTTGGCCGCGCCGCCGCATCGGTAAGGTGCGTCAGCGAACCTGCGAGACGGGCGGGGCGCCGGCCCGGGCCTCGCGACACGATCCCGCGGCACAGAAACAACCGGTAGGTGCCGTCCTCGTGGCGAATCCGGTGCTCGTGCTGAAAGTGAGCCGTCTTGCGGGTGAGATACGCCGCGATCGCTTTCTTGAGCGGAGCGATGTCGTCAGGATGGACGCGGTGAATCCATTCCTCCGGAGGACCGATGCTGTCGGTCGCCGGAAGGCCCAGCATCGCCCTCCATCGGCCCGAGGCGTAGAACTCGTGGCTCCGGAGATCCCATTCCCACAACCCGTCGCTTGCGCCTTCCGCCGCGAGCGTGATCCGATCTTCGCGTCGCCTGAGCGCCTGTTCGGCCTGCATCCGTTCCGTGACGTCATCCCACAGCAGCGTCGCTCCGTCTGTAACCGGGAGAATCCTGACCTGAAGGATCCGCGCGCCCTCAGGTGACGGCAATTCAACACGCGCCAGCATCCGGCCGCTTCGGGTGGTAAGGGTTTCGCTGATCGCTCGCGGGAGCTCGGTCTTGCCCAGGGCCGGCACGGCACTCACGAGTGAACGGCCCAGAACCCGCGCGCGGGGACAAGCCAGGAGATGTTCGAGGCCGTCGTCCCAGAGGATGATCTGGCCGCTGCCGTCGACGACGGACATGCCGTGGCCGACGGACTTGATGACCTCCCGGCGGCGGCGCTCTTCTTCAAGCCGGCTGACGTGTGCGGAGTAGGCGCGGTACGCGAAATACAGCGGCACAGCCGCCACCAGCACGATGGGCCAGTTCCGGCGACCGATCGCTTCGACCAGTCCCACCGCGAGGCTGGCCCCGATGCAGTAGTTCGGGCAGCCCTGGAAAAAACCCTTCAGCCACGATCGATTGACCGGCTGTCTCGCGGCGAGCGGCACGATGACGTCCGCCAGGGCGGACCTGACGAAGCGGAACGCGACAACGGCGGCTGCGATTGGGACCGCCTGTCCCGGCCATGTGAAATGCCCCGTCGTGCCGCCGAGTGCCCGGTGTGCCAGGCCCGCTGCCAGCATCGCCATCAGGCCGGTTGCGGCGCTCAGGAACATTCGGCGGACCTGATGTGAGCGATTTGAATCCGTGAGCTCACGCGCCACCGCCCCGGCAGTGACGACAAGCATCGTCGCGAGCGGGCCGAGGAGCAGCAGCGTGGTGAAGTCGATCACGAAGGACGGCAGCATCGTCGCCGAATCGAGCGCCGGCGATGGCCTCGCCGCGAAGGATGCGGTCAGCACCGCTGCGAGCATGAGCGCGCAGAATTCGAGCGTCCGGCCGGGCTGCGGCCACCCTGCGAAACCAAGGAGCGCGCCCGCGCCGATCGCCGCGAGTGCCAGCGGGACTATGGATGAACGATGACGTCGGATCGGCATACCACCGCATCACTTATCGGAGCAAGGCTGGATCCACCCCACCCCTCGCGACACAACTGGCTGCCAGACAGCGTCTTAGAGAAAATTCTGATTTACGGCTGACGTGCCGCGCGCGTCCCGTTTCGAGACGTCGAGACACGTTACTGATCTATTGAGTGACACAGAGAGCGCTTGCCGCGCGGGAATGCGCGGATTGGCCCAGGCGCGGTTAGAAACCAGTTTTGCCGCGTCCTGCGCTAGGATGCGCTGCAAGTTTGACGTGAAGAAGAAAAGGACCGTTGATCCGTTCGATGCGGCCAAAGCGGCAGGCCTTCGGCTGCCGCACGTTGAAGCCTCAGTCAGGTACGACGGGTCGCCCGTTCTGAAGATGCGCGGCTGCTTCATGGCGGCGCTGGCCACACACCCCTCCGCGGAACCCGATACGCTCGTGATCAGAATGAGTCCCGAGGAGCGCCAGTACCTGCTCGACGATGCACCGGACACGTATTACGTCACGGCCTACTATCAAAAACATCCCGTCGTGCTCGTGCGCCTGTCGCGCGTCGATCGCGCCGCCCTCGAAGACCTCATGTCCGTGTCGTGGCGCCTGACCGCGGCGAAGACCCGTCGAGTCTAGGGAGCCGGAGAGGCCTCCTGTTTGCGCGCCAGCCAAAAGAGCGTCGCCGGCGCGGTCCCTTCTTCAATTACTTCAAAGCCCGCGGCCTTCAGCATCGAGCGCCAGCGGGCCGGGTCGGGCCTGAAATGCGCGTTGAGGCCGAAGTGCGGGATCGGCATCATCAGCTTGACCCAGATGTCCGGGTTCACGATCTCGAGCAGGAACTCCCCGTTCGGCTTGAGCACTCGGGCCACTTCCTGGATGGCCTTCGGCGTGCCCGCCCGGCCCATGTGGTCGATTGCGTAGGTACTGATCGCCGCGTCGTAGCTGGCGTCGGGCAGCGGCATCATCGTGGCATCGGCGGTCAGGGTGTCGGCGCGGTTGGCGACCCCGGCAATCCTCGCGTTTCGCATCATTCGCTCGGGCGTGTTGTCGGTGATGCCGAAAAAGCCCGAATAAATGTCGAGCGCTGTACCTGTCGCCTGAGGGCGCGCCAGAAGGAGCCCGATGAGCGCGCGGCCCGAACCGGCGCCGACGTCGAGCACGCGTCCCCGGCCGGAAGCCCCGGAGGCCATGCAGTGATCGGTCGGCAGCCGCTGCGGCGCGTTCAGCCCTCCCATCATCGTGTGGGTCAGAATCAACCCCACGATCCCCCAGATTCCGACGACGGCCCAGACTCCCACCACCCAGCGCCGCCATCCAAGCCACACACCCAGCGCGGCAGCGGTCAGCCCGAGTGCAATAGGAATGAGGTGAATCCAGGTGATCGGCCAGGGATAGCCGAAGTCGTACACGAATGGTGATGTCATGCACGACACAGTAGCAAACGGCAGGTGAATCGGGGCTGAACACTTATGGCGGGTCGATCAATCTCGAGGCGTCCCCCCTGGGCGGAGTGCGCGCGAAGCTCACGCTTCCGCGCGCGTGAGCACGGCCTTCACGCGCGGCGGCGTGAACGGGTATTCCCGCAGGCGCACGCCCGTCGCGTCGAAAAACGCATTGGCGATCGCCGCCGATGCGGCGGCCATGATCTCTTCTCCCGCGCCGGTGGACTTCTGATCGACCCGCTGCACGACGATCGACGTCACGGCCGGCGTCTCGGCGAAGCGCAGGATGGGATACGAGCTCCAGTCGAGGCTGGTGACGTTGGTCTTCGAAAAGGTCACCTCTTCCTTCAACAGGCGGCTCGCGGCCTGCACGAGCTGGCCGCTGATCTGGTTCTCAACGGCCGCAGGGTTGACGACGAGGCCCGCGTCGATGGCGCCGTACAGATGCGTCGCGACGACCGCGCCCGTGCTCCGCTCGACGCGGACATCGGCGATCGCGGCGCCGTAGGACTGCATGTGGGTGCCGAGGCCGACGCCGCGGCCGGTGACGACGTTGCCCCGCGCGCGCGCCGATGCGGAACGCGGCGTCCATCGCGCCGCCTTTGCGACGGCGTCGAGGACCGCCAGCCAGCGCGGGTCGGACATGTTGCGCCTGCGGAACTCCAGCGGGTCGATACCCGCCATGTGCGCGAGCTCATCGAGCGCCTGCTCGGACGCGAAGGCGAACGAGACGTCGAGCGGCGACCGCAGGTTCGACGCCTTCAGATAACCGTTGATGCCCGGCACCCGATGGTTGTTCAGGCGCAGGTTCGGGATGTCGTACATCGACCCCAGCGTCACCTTGTTGAGGTTCCGCGACGTCCCGTCGGCCGACTCCCCGGCCGGTGTGCCGAACGCCAGCTGCTCGGACGTCTCCGTCGTCGACCAGACGTGCTGCCAGCCGTCGTATTCGTACGCCACGATCCGGCCGTCGGCATCGACGCCGGCCTTCACATCGGCAAGGTGCGCGGGCCCGAAGTTGTCCCAGCCGTGCTCGTCGGCCCGTGAGAACTGCACGCGCACCGGCGCGCCGACTTCCTTCGACACGATCGCCGCCGCCTGCGCCGCATCGTCATAACAGCTGCGGCCGAACGTGCCGGCGCCCTCGAAGTACTGCACGCGAACGTTTATGGCCGGGACGCCGAGGACCTTGGCCACCTTGTCACGCGTGCCGTAGACGCTTTGCGTCGAGCACATCACCGTGGTGCCCGCCGGCGTGACATCGGCGACAGCGCAGTTCGGGCCGAACGGCATGTGTCCCTGATACGGTCCGCGAAACGTCGCGTTGAC
The DNA here is from genome assembly GCA_963712905.1 of uncultured Acidobacteriota bacterium. Taxonomy (GTDB): domain Bacteria; phylum Acidobacteriota; class Vicinamibacteria; order Vicinamibacterales; family CAVVIG01; genus CAVQJU01. The sequence goes on from CAVQJU010000010.1 coordinate 350,524, forward strand.
CACGTGCGCGGCGCGGCCGAGGCCGGCGGCGACATCGCCCTTTTCCGCGATCACGGAGTCTGTCGTCTTCGCCGAGCGCATCTGATCGAAGAGCCCAGCGGTCCCCGCGAGCGACGCCGGGATGTCCCACGTCACCTTCAGCTGCTTTGCGGCTCGGACGGCGTCCCACTCGTTCGGCGAGACGACGGCGAGAAAGTCGCGGCTGCGGACGACGCGGACGCCGGGAATGTTCGCGATGGACGACTCGTCCAGGCGGGCCACGCGCGCGCCGTCGGCATACGCGCCCTGCCCCGCCGGCCGTACGACGCGGGCGTGCAGCATGCCGGGCAGCCGGACGTGCTGCACGTACGTGTACTGGCCGCTGACCTTGTCCGGGAGGTCGAGACGCGGATGGCGGGCGCCGACGATCGTGTACTGGGAAGGAGCCTTCTGCGGCGCCGTGCCGGTCAACGCGATCTCGAACGGCTTGTCGCCGAGGAGATCGCCGTACTTCACGGACTTCGAAGGATCGCCGGCGACGGAGACGACGCCTTTCGACACCGTGAGCCGATCGGCTGGGACGCCGAGCCTGCGCGCGGCGAATGTCAGCAGCGCCTGGCGCGCTTCGGCGGCCGCCGCCCGAATCTGCGGACCGCCGCGCTCGATCGCCGCGCTCGCGACGGTGGCGCCCTGGTTCGGCGTCACGTGCGTGTCGAGCCGCACCGAGGAGATCTGGCTCATGTCGAGGTCGAGCTCCTCGGCGGCAATCTGCAGCAGCGCGGTGCTCGCGCCCTGGCCGAGCTCGGCGTATCCGATGTAGGCCGTCGCCGTGTTGTCGGCGTGAATCGCGATCCACGTGTCGATGAGTTTCTGGTCGGGCGGGCCCGGTATGGCGCCGCGCGGGGCAGCGGTTCGCTGCTGCGAGAACGCCACGCTGCGCATGCTGAAGCCGATCACCATGGCGCCGCCGGCTTTCAGGAACTCGCGCCGGGGAAACGGCAGCGCGCTCATCGTCGTGCCTCCGCCATCGTCGCCGCGGCGCGCTGAATCGCCGCCATTACGCGCGGATAGGTGCCGCAGCGGCACAGGTGGCCGTTCATCGCCGTGCGAATCTGCGCCTCGGTGGGCTTCGGCGTCCTGGCGAGCAACTCGGCGCCTTTGACGATCATCCCGTTGTAGCAGTATCCGCACTGCGCGGCCTGCTCGTCGATGACAGCCTGCTGCAGCGGATGGAGCGCCGGCGCGTGTTCGAGCTTCGCCAGCTTCGCGTAGTACCCGGCGAGGCCTTCGAGCGTCGTGACCCTCTTGCCCTCGACGCGCGCCACCGGTGTGACGCACGAGCGCGTCTCGACGCCGTCGACGAGCACCGAGCACGAGCCGCACTGCGCGAGGCCGCAGCCGAAGCGCGGTCCCTTCAGCGCGAGATCGTTGGCGAGCACGTAGAGAAGAGGGGTATCGGGCGCGGCGTCCACAGCCTGGCGCCGCTCGTTCACCGTCAGCGTCACAGCCATGGCGAGATGCTAACACGCGCCTACGGCGCGGCCCTCAAGTCGTCGGTTCGAATCATGGTCATGCCGTCTTTCTCGTACACCTCACCCGTCACGGACGCTCTCCGGGCGATGTGCGGCAGGACCTTCGCGTTGTTGTTCGCGACTACGCCCCCGGTCAACTGATACACCTTGCCGTTCGCGTCGATGATCCCGGCCGGGTTGCCTTCCCATTTGACGCACGCCTGGGCGCACATCCGCCCGCTGTCATGGTCGGCCCCGATGTTGGTTTTGTTGCGCGCGTAACAGACGAGGCACACGACCTGTCCTGTGACCGTGCGCCTTTCGGCTGCACCCTGCGCGTGCGCCCGGCCGCCATCGACACATGCCGTCGCCGCAGACAGGATGACGACCAGCGATGCTACGTATCGCATCCGACGACTCCTTTGCGAGATGACGCGCTGCAGCGATTCGCCTACGACAACGGCCGCGGTTGTCCAAATGACGCCAGCGTACGGATCGCCTCGCCGATGTCCTGGACTTCGCGCAGGTTGCCCCACATCCGGCGGGCGGCGTCCCGCTGTGCGTCGGGCACCTTCATGTACGCGCACGCCCGATCGAACTTCTTCGCGATCTCCTCGTCCGTCATGTTCACGTTGCGTCGGTAGTCGTCGAGTTGTGGGTCGCGGCTGCCGCCGAGCGTGTCCCAGGACTTCGTTTCGCCGGACGTCTTGCGAATGGTGAGCCGCCCGGTGCCGAGGCCGCGCCAGCCGTTGACCGGCCCCAGCGTCATCTTCGCCATCAGCTGGCGGGCTTTCGGATCCATGAGCCTGGCCTGCGTGAACGAGTCGAGATAGATGTCGCCGTCGAGCAACCCGCGCGCGAGCAGGTACGGCAGGCTGTGGTCGGCGGTCTCGCGGTTGCGCGGATCCCACTTGGGAGCGGAGCCGACCTCCTGCCAGTTGTCGCTGGTCATGTCGTACTGGATCGATTCGATCTCATCTGCCGCCGTCCAGCGGCGAATCTCCGGCAACAGCACCAGCACGCCCTGCGACTGCGCGTCCGACGGAAAGCGCTTGTGCCACGTTTGCTCGATGCACAACCGCTTCTGTGCGGGCAGCGCGAACGGACGGCCCGGCCCGTACTCAGACCACAAGCTGCCGCGGCCTTCGAAGGGCTGCGGCGGCCCGGTCATGCCTTCGCGGGCCATCAGCGCCGCCCACACGCCGCACTTCGTCGCTTCGGCGCTGCGGACGCCCTTCCACATCGACAGCGCGCCGACGCCTTTGTTGAGTGCGACGTGCGGAATGAGCGCCATGCCGACGGCGTTGGCGAGGCGGTCGTCGTCCAGCTTCATCAGCTTGCCGGCGGCCATCGCCGCGGCCACGGACTCACCGCCGGCCGCGACAGACCGCAGCTCGTAGCCGATGACGATCGCGGTCATCACCTCGAGGCCGGTCGAGTGGAGCGCCTCGCCCACGGCGAGCGCGCCGCTGATCAGATCGCTGTTGTGTCCCCCGGCGGCGTTGTCGTTGAAATCGGTGTGGCGAATCAGGCAGCCGTTGGCAAAGGCCGCCAGCTCCGGCGTGGTCGCGATCCCGTAGCCGAGGACCGTGCTCCTGAGCGGCCCGGGCGGCGACAGGCGGGCCAGCTTCGCGCCGATGCGAGAGGGTTCCGCCTCGAAGCCCGACACGAGCGCCGCCATCGTGTCCACCATCGTCCGGTTCACGGCGTCGGTGATCGATGGCGTCAGGCTGGCCGCCGAGAATTCCCGGACGAACGTCACGATCTTGCGGGTCGTGTCGTCCATCGGACCGTTGCCGCCGAGGCGTCCGGCGTCGTTACGGTACCCGGGCCCGGTGTGGGGCCGGAGCTCGCCCGGCGGACGTGCCGAGCCGGAGGGCGGCGCGGGCCGCCGGGGCCCGCTCTCGCCTTCCTGCGATTCGGCACGATCGGCGGCCGTCGCGCTGAGCACGACGCCGGCGCCGAGCTTCAGGAGATCGCGGCGAGCGAGTGCGCGTCTCACTTGTCGCTCCTCTGCGTTGATGTAAAACCTCTCAGCGCGAACTTCTGGATGCGGCGTCCATCCTGGACCTCCGATGTGTACAGGTTGCCCTTCGAGTCGGTGGTCATGTGGTGCAGGACGAAGAACTCGCCGGGGCCGACGCCGGGCCGGCCGAAGGAGTCGAGCGGCTGGAGCGTCTTGCGGTCGAACACCCAGATGCGGCCCGGGCTCCGGCTCGCCACGTACAGGAACCGCTGCTCCGCATCGGCGGAGAACGCCGTGCTCGCGGCGGTCTGCCCGTTGCCGCAGCCCTCGCCGACGGCCTCGCACCACCGATCGACCCAGACCTGCGCGACGTACTTGCCGTCGATTGTAAAGACCTGCACGCGCTTCCCGCCGCGGTCGGCGGCATAGACCAGGCCGTCGTTCGACACCTTGACGCCATGGATGGTGTCGAACTGCGGCGGACCGGGATCGTTCGGTGCCAGGTCTTTCGCCGGCACGCGATCGGGATTCGTCGCGCCCGATGCGGGCCGGCCGGCCGGGCCCGCATCGTCCATCGGTACGTTGCCGAAGGCGCCCCACATGCGTTTGAACGCCCCCGTGTCGGCGTCGAACACGATGATGCGCCGGTTGCCGTAGCCGTCGGCGACGAAGAGCTCGTTGGTCTGCGGATGGACGAAGACGTCTGCCGGCTTCCACAGGTTTCGCGTGTCGGCGTTGGTCTTCTTCTGTCCCCCGCGGCCGATCTGCATCACGAACTTGCCGGCCTTCGTGAACTTGAGGATCTGGTCGTCGTCGCCGTTTCCCCCGATCCACACGAAGCCCTTGTAGTCGACGAAGATGCCGTGTTCGCTGCGAGGCCACTCGTAGCCGTCGCCAGGCCCGCCCCAGCCCTGGATGAAGTTGCCGGCGGCGTCGAACTCCATCACCGGTGGTCCCGTCTTCTGGCCCGCGCGCACCACGCGAGAGCGATGGAGAACCCAGATGTGATCGTTGGCGTCCGCGGCGGCACTCGACACCTGGCCGAGGGCCCAGCCGTTCGGAATCTTCGGCCAGGCCGGGTCGACCTGGAACAGCGGGCGTTCGGGGGCCGCCGTGTGTGTGAGTTGAGTGGCGCCGATCGCCGCGACGATCAGGAAAAGCGCGCCGGCGATTCCGACTCCAGGTTTGCTGACCATATCGGGTCCTTGTTCAACCTTTGAGGCGATCCGTCGTGTCCGTTTTCCCCATGAGCGGCGGATGGACGCCTCGCCGATGGGCCCAGCGTTGAAAGAACCCCTCGATTGGAGGCAACACCGCGAGAACCACGAGCGTCACCACCGTCGTGCCAATCGCGACGCCGGCGGAGCCGGCGCCGACCGCCATGCCGATTGCGGCGACCACCCAGATAGTGGCCGCCGTCGTCAGCCCGTGCACGGAGTGACCGCTGCGCAAGATCGCCCCTGCCCCGAGAAAGCCGATCCCGGTGACCACCTGGGCCGCGAGGCGATCCGCCGAGCCGGCGCCCCCTTGCGCAAACGCCAGCGACAGGATCGTGAAGACCGCGGACCCGATGCCGATGAGCATGTTCGTGCGGAGGCCGGCGGGCTTCTGATGGTATTCGCGCTCGAGCCCGATCATGGCGCTGAGACCAGCAGCCAGGAGGATGCGCGACGCGAAGGTACCCGTGGCTATCTGCAACATGGCGATGCAGCCAGGGTTCACTCTAACGCCAGGAGGCGCCGGCGGCGAACCTATTATTGTTCGCCTTATCGCTTACTATCGCTCCGGACACTCGCCAACCCCGGAGACTGAACATGATGCGTTCCGAAGCGAGACTGTTGGTGACAGGCGTGGCCGTCCTGGCCGTGCTCGGGTCGTTCGGCGTCCTGACGAGCGGTGGGAGCGTCCAGTCTCAGGAAGCGCCCAACCGCAATCCCGCGCTGGTCGGCGCCATCGACTTCCACGTCCATGAGCTTCCTGACAGCGAGAACTGGCGTATCGACGCCATCGACATGGCGAGGGACGCCCTGTCGCGCGGCATGCGGGGCGCGGTGCTCAAGAGCCACTTTCACTCGACCGCCGAAGTGGCGTATCTCGTTCGCAAAGTGGTGCCGGGATTCGAGGCGTTCGGCGGCATCGGCCTCAGCAAAGCGACCGGCGGCGTGAACCCGGCGGCGGTCGAAGACATGGCCAGGGTGACGGGCGGATACGGGAAGGTCGTCTGGATGCCGACCTCGGACTCGAGCAAAGTGCCCGTTTCACGAAACGGGGAACTGCTGCCGGAAGTCAGAGAAACCATCGGCGTCATCGGGAAATACAACCTTGTGCTCGAGACCGGCCATTCCTCTGCCGAGGAAGGGCTGTTGCTGGTCCGCGAGGGACGCCGGCAGGGCCTGAAGCACATGGTCGTGACGCACGCGATGAGCCTGGCGACGCCCATGTCGCTTTCGCAGATGCAGGCGGCAGCGAAGGAGGGCGCGTTCATCGAGATCGTCTACGTGCACAGCCTGACGATTCCGGAGCTGAAGCGAACGCCGAGATTCAGCATGGCCGATGTTGCCGACACAGTCCGCAAGGTCGGCGCCGCGTCGATCGTTCTCTCGACCGACATGGGCCAGGTCGGCATCATGCTGCCACCCGACGGCATGGCCGCCTTTGCCGCTGCGCTCAAGAACCAGGGCATCAGCGACCGTGAGCTCGACCTCATGATGAAGCAGAACCCGGCGCGATTGCTCGACCTGCCTGTGTGGTAATCTGCCCTGCATGCAGGGCACAGTCCGACACTTAACTCTCGCCGCCGCCGCAGTTGCGGCCACCTTGCTGACCTCGGGCGCCGTCTCGGCGCAAGGGCGCGGCGGGGACCCCAACTGGCCGCCGCCGGGGCCGACGCCGCGCGCCGCCGACGGACATCCTGATCTGACCGGCAACTGGCAGCCCAACGCGATCCGCCAGAACGTGGACCTGATCGGCGCCGGCGTCGAGGTGCCGATGCTGCCCGAGGCGCGGGCCGTCTACGACAAGCGCAAGGCGGAGCTCGGCCGCGAGGATCCCGAGGCGCGCTGCCTGCCGCCCGGCGTTCCGCGCATGACCACGACGCCGTACCCGTGGAGCTTCCTGCAGACGCCGAAAGAAATCTGGATCGTCTACGAGGGCGGCGCGCACATCTGGCGCAAGATCTTCATGGACGGCCGCAAGCACGATCCGAAAGTCGAGCAGACCTGGCTCGGCGACTCCATCGGCCATTGGGAAGGCGACACGCTCGTCGTCGAGACGGTCGGCCAGAACGACATCACCTGGATCGACGCCGCCGGCGTTCCGCACTCGGCCGACATGAAAGTGACCGAGCGGATCACGCGCACCGATTTCGGCCACATGGAAATCGTCCACATCATCGAGGATCCGAAGACGTTCTCGAAGACCTGGACGTTCACGACGAAGCCGACGCTCCTCAAGGGCGAGCTGATCGAATACATCTGCCAGGAGAACAACAAGGACGTCGAGCACCTGGTCGGGAAGTAGGCCGGGCGCCGCGCGCATGAGGAGTCATATGGAACGACGTACCGTTGTCCGCTCTCTGGCCGCCGCGGTACTGGTGTTGGGCGCGGCCGCCGGCATCCGCGCCGCGGACCCGAACAACGCCACCGGCACAAAGGGCCTGATCCTCGTCGACAAGCGCGGCCATTACATTCGTTTCTTCGACCCGAAGACCGAAAAAGAGCTGTCGAGCTTTCCCACAGGCCCGGGCGCGGCGCACGACCTGGCCGTCTCGCCGGATCTGAAGACGGCGTACATCCCCGTCTACGGCGACGGCGTGTACAACAGGAACCCGAACCCCGGGCAGAGCATCCTGATTGTCGATCTCGCCGGCCAGAAGGTCGCGGGCACGATCGACATCTCGCCCCACCAGGCGCCGCACGGCATTCAGATCGACGCCCGCGGCAAGTTGTACGTGGTCTGCGACATCAGCAAGGTTCTGCTCGTCATCGATCCGGTCGCGCGCAAGATCGAATCGGTGATCGACGTGCAGGGTACGGGGCACTGGATCGCCGTGCTTCCGGATGCCAGCAAGGCGTACGTCTCCAACCAGTCGGGCCAGGAGTTCATCAGCGTTGTCGATCTGAAGACCCGGAAGATGATCGGCAAGGTCCCTGCGGCCGGCGGCGCGCGCGGAATCGTCGCGTCGTCCGACGGCAAACGCGTCTTTGCCATCCAGGGCCAGGCGCCGCACCTGCTCGTCATCGATCCGGCGTCGGACACCGTCCTCGACAAGATAGAGCTGCAGGGACATTCAGAGGCCGGCTACAAGCTCAGACTGAGCCTCGATGGCCGGACGCTTCTCATCTGCAGCGGCATCGGCGGAATGGATTCCTACATCAACATCCTGGACGCCGGCGACCTCCACGGGAAACAGCAGGTCCTGCGGGCCGGCAAGAGCTCGATGGGCTTCGCGTTCGCGCCCGATGGTCAGACGGCGCTCGTCTTGAACGATGGCGACGGGACCGTGACGGTGATCGATCTCAAGGCAAAGACCGTCAGGAACTCATTCAAAGCCGGGACCGGCATCGAAACGGCCAGCTACTACTGAGGCGCCCTCGCCTCGATCGGCGGGATCGGCGAGGTGCCGCCCGATACGGACGACACCTCCCCACACGTGTCCGTCAGTTCACGGTGATCGGCACGGTTGTCCCGTCGACGCACTTGAAGCCCTCCGAAAGCTTCGTGTGGTCGGAGCTCCAGCCACCGTTGCCGGCCTGGTCGTACTGGAACGTGACTCTGATCTTCACGCCGGTCTCGCCGCCGACGTATTCGAGGTTCTTGTTCCAGACGGCGGTCTGTCCGAAATTGATGCGCTTGTTGTCGGTCGACTCCTGCCTCCACTTGTTGTCCTCCTTATCCCAGTACGAGAAATCGAGGATCCTGATGTCCACTTTGCCGCCCGTGGCGGGATCGCGGTACTGGTTGACGACCTGGATGTTGACGCTCGAGCACTTGTCGTCCGCGGCGGCCTGGGCCGCGCACCCCGCAACGAGCGCAACTCCGACAGCGATTCGATAGACGAGCTTCATGACGCTTCTCCCACCTGCGTGCCGGCGCATCTGCGCCGTCGCGAAAAGGGCTGCCTGCCATGGCTGGCGCGATCGGGAATTCGATCGCTTGGCAGCTCCGACTTCGCTCATGAACACGCAAAAGGGCGGGAGAAGCGGACAGACGCGGATTTGTAACGACGCAGGCCGTCCCGTCACCAGGAGAGGTAATGCGGACACTGACCCAGCTCATCCACGGTGCTCAACAGGGTGAGGCCGGCGCGGCAGACGCCCTGTACGAAGCGGCATATCCGGATTTGCGCAGACTGGCCCGGGCGCGATTGCGAGCCGGCAGCCGCCCCACGCTGCTCGACACCGGGTCGCTCGTCAGCGAGTCCTATCTGCGCTTTGCGTCATCCAGTCACCCCATCGAAGGCCGATCCCATTTCATGTGCTGGGCCGCCCGGGCGATGCGCTCGATCATCGTGGACTACACGCGGCGGCGCCTGGCCGGCCGCCGGGGCGCGGGCGCCACGCGCGTTCCGCTGGACGTCGAACCGCCGGATGCCGCGGCGGGAGAAGAAGAAATCCTGGCGGTCCACGAAGCGCTCGATCGCCTGGCCGACGCCGACCCGCGCCTGGCCCAGGTTGTCGAGATGCGCTACTTCGGCGGGCTCACCGAGCCGGAGGTCGCAAACGTTCTCGGCGTCACGGAACGCACGGTACGCCGAGACTGGCAGAAGGCGCGGCTCCTGCTCCACGAGGCGCTGGCGTAGAAGCCCATGTCAGAGCACGACAGCCTGGACCGTGAGTGGGCGGCGTTCAGCCGCCTGCTGGACGACGGTCTCGACCTCCCTGAAGTCGTCCGTTCCCGATGGGTGCACGACCTGCCGGCCGAGCATGACGCGCTCCGGCCGCGGCTTCGCCGCCTGTTGTGCGGATCGGGCGCGGTCGTCGCCGAAACATTCCTGGGCACAATCCCGAAGGTCGACGACGACGACGAGGAGGGCGACACCGTCGAAGATGAACCGGATGTTCCTCCCTACCGCATCGTGCGGAAACTGGGCGAAGGCGGCATGGGCACGGTGTGGCTGGCGCACCGGACCGACGTGATGGTGAACCGGGCCGTCGCGCTGAAGCTGCCGCGCCGCGCCTGGTCTAGCTGGCGATTTCCCGAGCGGATGGCGGACGAACGCGAGATCCTGGCGGCCCTCAACCACCCGAATATCGCCAGATTATTCGACGCGGGCATCACGACCAGCGGCCAACCGTTTCTCGCGCTGGAGTACGTCGCCGGCATTCCGATTGACGCTCACGTGAAGGCCCGCGGCTTGCCCGTGCCCGAACGGCTGCGGTTGTTCCTGCTCGCGGCGCGCGCGGTCGCGCACGCGCACGGCCGGATGATCGTCCACGGCGACCTGAAGCCCTCGAATGTCCTCGTCACGGACGCAGGCGACGTGAAGCTGCTCGACTTCGGCATCGCCCAGCTGATGGAGGACGGCCGCGCGACAAGCAGTGGAGCCGGAGCGGCGGCGGCTGGGCGGCTGCTGACGCCGGAGTACGCATCCCCGGAACAAGTGGCGGGCGAACCGCTGGGGACGGCGACCGACGTGTACTCGAGCGGCGTCATGCTGAACGAGCTGCTGACCGGCGCGCGATCTCCGGACGCCACGACCGACGCCGCCGTGCGGCGCGACCTCGACGCCGACCTCGACGCCATCGTACGGAAGGCGCTGCACCGGCGGCCGGACGAACGATACGCGACCATGGATGCGATGACGGACGACATCGAGCGGTACCTCGCCCGTCTTCCTGTACGCGCGCGGCGGGACACGCTCGGCTATCGCCTGAGGAAATGCGTGAGCCGGAACCGTCTGGCGTTCGCCGCCGCCGCCGTCGCGCTTGCGGCCCTGCTCGCGGGCACGATTCTCGCCACATGGAACGCGCGCGTCGCCAGAACCGAGAAGGCCCACGCCGAAGAAGTCCGCGACTTCCTCAGCACGCTGATCCGCGATGCCAGCCCCTACAGCGCGGGAGGGCGGGCGCCGACGGCGGCCGAGTGGCTGCGGCACGCGAGGGACCGGATCGATCGCAATCTCGAAGGCCGGCCGGAACTTCGCGTGGAGCTCCTGAGCCTGGTGGGCTCGAGCCTGCTGACGCTGCAGGACACGGATGGCGCCGAAGAGGTTTTGTCTCGAGCGATAGAAGAAGGCACCCGTCGCCTCGGCAACGATCATCCACAGACACTGCGGGCGCGCGTCTTGATGACGGGGGTCGATCGCTTTCGCGGCAGGACCGCCAGCATGCGTGCCGCGCTGGCCACGCTCCTGCCGATCTTCCGCGCGAACACCGCCCGGTTCGCAGAAGACCTGGCCGTTGGCCTGAAGAATCAGGCCCATCTCGAGATGGACGAGGGGCACTACGACGCCGCGGAAAGTGCGGCCGAGGAGGAGCTGGACGTCGCACGCCGCGGCCTCGGTCCCAACCATTCAGAGACGGTGGCCGCAGAGATGATGCGGGCGCTGGCGTTTCAGTACAGCCGGCCGCCAGGCGAAGCACTGGCCGAGACGGAGCGTGCCTTTCTCTCGACCATGCACGCGTTCCGCGACTCGCCGAAGCACCCGCGCACCATCGAAGCGCGGCTGCTCTACGGACGCGCGCTGGGCGATGCGGGCAAGCCGGCGCAGGGCGTCGAACAGCTGGCGCTGGCAGTAGGCGACGCGGCTGACGCCTTCGGCCACGAGAGCCGCAAGGTCGGTTTCTATTTGCTGCCGCTCGCCGCGCTGCAGATCGACGCCGGCGACGTGCAGGCGGCCATTCGAAACAGCCAGGCTGGAGTCGCCATCGTCGCGCGGCATTCGGATCCCTCGTCGTTCAGATATGCGAACGCTCTTTTCCTGCGGGGCACAGCATGGCTCGCCGCCCGGCGAGCGAAGGACGCGTTGCCGGATCTCGACCAGGCCGTCCTCACGATGGAGCACGTCCTGCCGGCCGGCCATCCAACCACGCGCCTCGTCCAGTCCACGCGGGCATTGGCACTGGCGCGGGCCGGGCGGCACCGCGACGCGCGGGAACTGCTCGAACCCCTGGTGGCGGCGCCGCCGTCGCCCGACGATCAGTCGGTTGCGATAGCGCTCTATGCGTTGGGCGTGGTCGAGCGACTCTCAGGCGACCCCGCCTCCGCGCTCCGCACCGGGCGCCAGGCGCTGAATGCGATCGCCGGACGCGGCGCCGACATCCGGCGCATGCGGGTCCTCACGGAAATCGGACTGGCGTACCTGGATCTCGCCGATCCAGCGCCGGCAAAGGCTGCACTCGAGCAGGCGTTGAGCCTCTCCGAGAACCTGCAGACTCATGCCGGGCCGGATCGCAACGACATACTGTCGGGGCTGGCCCGCATCGCTCACCGCTCTCGCGTTTCTTGACACTGAACAGGCGCCTCGTTATGGTTGCGCGGACGTTCGCCAAACGTCAGCGAGGACGCCATGCTCACATTGACGCTCATGCTCCTGGCCGGCGCGTCGACGCCGGCGACCTGCGACAGCCTGCGAACGCTCTCGACAACGCACGTGACGGTCACGGCCGCCGAGATCGTGCCGGCCGGCGTGTTCGTTGCGCCTCCGGCGCCCGGCGCTGGACGAGGGGCTCCGCCTGCCGCCGCCACCGCCGCTCCGCAACGCCCCGAGCCCATCCCGCAGCACTGCCGCGTCAAGCTGACGCTCAAGCCCTCGTCCGACTCCAATATCTACAGCGAGCTGTGGCTGCCGACCGACGGCTGGAACGGACGCTTGCTCGTGGTGGGCAACGGCGGGTTCGCCGGCTCGATTCAAGGCTACGGCGACATGCAGATCGCGCTGCGGCTGGGCTACGCGACCGCCGCGACCGACACCGGCCATAACGCCGCTGACGGTCCGAACGGCATGTTCGCGCTCGGCCATCCGGAGAAAATCGTCGACTTCGCGTACCGCGCCCTGCACGAGACGACGGTCGAGTCGAAGCGGTTGATCAGGGACTTCTACAACCGGACGCCGCAGGTACTCGTACTACAAGGGCTGCTCGACGGGCGGGCGCCAGGCCATCATGGCGGCCACGCGCTTCCCCGACGACTACGACGGCATCATCGCCGGCGCGCTCGCCAACCGTCACATCCACATGCACACGGCCGGGTCGGCGCGCCAGATCGAGCTCGCGCGGCACCCGGACATGGCGATCTCGCCGGAGAAGGCGCAGATGGTCAGCGACGCCGTGATGGGCAAGTGCGACACGCTTCACGAAGGCTTCCTGAACAACCCGCAGCAGTGCACGTTCGACTTCACGAAGCTCCTCTGCAAGGGCGCGGAGTCGAACGAGTGCCTCACGCGGCCGCAGCTCAAGGCCGTCGAGATGTTTTATGGCGGCGTGAAGAACAGCAAGGGCGAAGCGATCTTCGCGGGCCAGGTGCTGGGCAACCCGCTGACCCCGCAGCGCAGCAGCCAGACGGTCAACGTGAGCGACACCGTTCGCATCTGGGCATTCCAGAACGCCGACTACGACTGGCGCACGTTCGACATCGATCGCGACATGCCCGCGATCGACCGCAAGATCGGCTTCGTGGACGCCACGGATCCCGGATCTGAAGAAGTTCAAGGCGCACGGCGGCAAGCTCCTGCTCTATGCGGGCTGGGGCGACACCGGCATCACGCCGAAGAACACCGTGGACTACTACGAGAGCGTGGTCAACAAGATGGGCAAGGCCGAGACGAACGACTTCACGCGCCTCTTCATGGTGCCGGGGATGGGGCACTGCCGCGGCGGAAACGGCCCCGACACGTTCGACACGATCGGCACGCTCGAGACGTGGCGCGAGAAGGGCACGACGCCGGCGACCATCGCGGCGACGAACAAGACGTCGGGCCTGTCACGACCGCTCTGTCCGTATCCGCAGTACGCGAAATACAAAGGGTCGGGCGACCTGAAGGACGCCGCCAGCTGGGCGTGCACGGCGCCCTGACTCTCCGATCACGCGCGCATCAGGATCGCCGACAGCACGTCGGCTAACGCTGCGGCGGGATCCGCGACCGCTGACGCCGAGCGCCACGCCACGAAACCGTCCGGACGAACGAGCGTCGCGCCTGACGGCTCGATGCCGAAGGCGGTCGAGAAGCCGCCCGTGTCGGTGAGGTCACGCCCGATCCGGTGCGCCTCGATCTGAAGCCCGGAGAACCGTGCCTGCGCCGCGCCCACGGCCTCGGGCCAGCCGTTGGTCTCGGCCCCCGCGATGAGCACGAACGACCCGCGAAACAGGTCGAGCGTCGAAATCCGCCGGCCCTGCTTCTCGAGCCACACGTGCGGCGCGCGCGACCCGGGCCGTCCGCGCGACTCGCTCGGATGCTCGTGCGTCCGGACCGGCGCGGCCTGGTCGCCGGGTTCCGTGAGGATGGCGCCCGATTGGTAAAGGTACCCGAGCTCGATGTCGAAGTCGTCGGCCGGCGGCTGGAAGTCCTGTTTCCCGAGGAACGGGGCCGTTCGCGTCACGTACCGCGTGTACGCCTGTTCCACGGTGAACGAGGCGGCCGGACGCCGTTCCGCCTCGTAGGTATCGAGGAGCCCCGGGCCGGCGATCCCCTTCAGCACGAGCGCCAGCTTCCACGCGAGGTTGTGGCCGTCGTGAATGCCGGTGTTCCCGCCGTAGCCGCCGTTGGGCGGCATCAGGTGCGCGGCATCGCCGGCCAGAAAGACACGGCCGCTCCGGAAACGGCGTGCCACGTCGGAGGTCGCCCGCCATCGAGCGACGCCGGTGATCGTGACCGGCAGATCAGCGACGCCTGCGGCATGCCGGACGTGCGCCACGAGCGTTTCCTCGCGCACGTCGTTCGCCGGGCTCGACGCTTCGGGCGTCGAGGTGTCGCCGGCCGTGTTGACGACCAGGAAGCCGGAGTTCTGATCTTTGTCCAGCCGGAAAAAGCCGCCGAGGTGCGGGTTGCCGATGTAGATGACGCTGAAGTTCGTGCCGGCGAGCAGCGCCGCCAGCGGCGCCTTGAAGTAAATCGTGACGGAGTTCGAGAAGACGCCGCGGCCGTCGAACTCGATGCCGGCGAGCTCGCGCACGTGGCTGTGGGCGCCGTCGGCGCCGACGAGGTACGCGGAGCGGATGGTCCGTTCGCCGCCCGTCTCGAGATCCCTCACCGTCGTCGTCACGCCGGCCGCGTCCTGCTCGAACCCAGTCACCTCGTGGCCGGCGATCACCCGGGCGCCCGAGCCCTCGGCGCGGCGCCGCAGGATCGGTTCGAGTCCAGGCTGCGTGATGAACAGGCGCCGGCAGGGGCTGAAGGCGTCGACGCCCGCGTTGAGATCGGGGACCAGTCCCTTGAGCACCTTGCCCGCGAGGGTGTCCATCAACACGATGGATCCCTCCGGCTCGAACTCCTCGAGCGATCGCGACCGCACGTCGTCTTCGATGCCGGCCGAGCGGAACAGTTCGAGCGTGCGCATGTGAAAGAACGCGGCGCGCGGCAGCTGCGATCCGCTCCGCAGACGCTCGACTGCGAGCGACGCGATCCCATGCTGGGCCAGGAACATGGCCGTGGACAGCCCGACCAGCCCGCCGCCGGCAAACAGAACCGGCACGTCCGTGTGGCTGCTGGGTTCGCGTCCGACCGTCATGCGTGCCGCCTCCAATTGCGGGCTCATTGTCGCGCGCGTTCGCTTCGATCGCAACGGCTGAGCGGAGAAAGTCGGCAATCACGCGTGTCTTGGTACAGACTTGAGTCCCGGAGGGCAAGCATATGGCACTCATCGCTTTCGACGGCACGGGCAACGAAGACAAACCCGGCGAAGACAAAGACACCAACGTCCTCCGCTTCTTTCGGGCCTACGTGAGGTTGAACGACACGGTGGACCCGGGCAAGGACGACTGGTCACCGGCGATCCCGCGCAGCCTGTATCAGGAAGGCATCGGCAGGATGGCGCGCACGTTTGTCGGGGACAAAGTGGCCGAGGCCTTCGGGCTGGGCGGTCATAGCCGCATCCGCAAGGCGCTGGACCGTATGGAGCACAACCTCGAGGCCGGCGACCCGATCGTCGACGTGATCGGGTTCAGCCGCGGCGCCGCGCTGGCCGTCGCTTTTGCAAACGAGGTCGCCGAGAAGTACCCGATGGTCCGAATCCGTTTCCTGGGCATCTGGGACCTCGTCGCCGAGTTCGGCGCGCCCGGGAAGGCCGTGAATCTCGGATACAAGCTCACGATGCCGAACAACGTCGACCATTGCTGCCACGCGATGGCCCTGGACGAGACGCGCGTGGCATTTGACCTGACGCGACTCCGTGGAAAGAAGGACGCGGGCACGTCCGGGCCGCTCGAAGTGTGGTTCCGCGGCGTGCACTCCGACGTCGGCGGGGGCAACGAGAACCCGGGACTCAACTGGATTTCGCTCGACTGGATGTTCGCAAACGCCCGCCGGTGCGGCCTCGACATCGACGAGGCCGCCATCGTCAGGAGCCGCGAGCGCAAAGACAAGCCGGCGAACATCAAGTTTCACGATGTCACGGTCGGTCCACGGCGCGAGTGTTTCCTGACCGATTTGCTGCACGACAGCGTCCTGCTCGATCCGAACGACAGGAATCACCAGCGCAACGATCCGCGGATCCCGCTGACCAGAATCGACAACGCCGGCGTAAGGGTCGTCCCGTCGCACGTGTGAACCGCGGTGAGGACACGATGATCGAGCTCGGATCCTGCGATCCCGACGTGACCGATGCGGCGTGCGCGGCCTACGTGAAAGAGGTCGAGCAGATC
The DNA here is from genome assembly GCA_963712905.1 of uncultured Acidobacteriota bacterium. GTDB lineage: Bacteria > Acidobacteriota > Vicinamibacteria > Vicinamibacterales > CAVVIG01 > CAVQJU01. Next base: position 366,778 of record CAVQJU010000010.1, read on the forward strand.
ACGCGCCTGCCGCTGAACCTGGTACAGCCCGGCGCCGACAGAATCGTCACCCAGCGTCTCACGGCCGCCGGGCCCGGCCTCATGAGCGTGTCCGACGTTCAGCGCGGGCTGAAGGCGATCGGGTTCTTTCCCGGCGCAGTCGTGGACGGCATCTGTGGCTACCGCACGCTCTCGGCCATCCGTCTATTCCAGGAGTACGTGCGGACGGTCGAGAAGATCGACTGCGTGCCCGACGGTCGCTTCGGCCCGCGATCGCAGCAACACCTCCAGCGCTGGCTCGACAAGGGCCTCCAGCCTGAGTGGGCGCAGACGCCGGAATACACCGACTGGCTCTCGCTGCTCGAACAGCTGAAGGCGCAATATCAGGCGAGCCCGAACCGCGTGCTGCAGATGGTGAACGCCCACGCGGCGAGTGACACGCGGGCGGTGGCGCAATGGGACTTCTCGCCTACTGGGAGCCCGCACCTCGTGGGCGTGCGGCGCACGGAATTCAGCGGCAAGTTCGACGATGTCTTCGTGCTGCTGATCAAGGGACTGGTGTTCAAGTTCCAGGGCTCCACCGAACCCGGCGCATCGGACAACCCCAGGGGGGCGCCGTTTCTCGTGCAGGGCCAGCACGACTACCACTTCGGCTGGCACAAAAAGACCTACCTGGCGCTGCGCCCCCAGGGGAAAGGCGTGCTGGTCGTTCGATCGAAGAACGACAAGCGCCTGGACGATGCCGATCTGGCCGGCGGCCTCGAGCCGGAGCCCTCGATCAACGTCCACTGGGGCGGCATGGGCATGACGCGCGACGTGAACTCGTGGTCGGAGGGGTGCCAGGTCATCAACGGCGCGGTCTACATCAACCCGAACAACGATCTGATCGAGTGTTCAGCGTTCTGCGCCGTGAGCCCCTCTCAGGCGACGGACCGGGCCGCGGGCAAGACACGCGGCGCCTACAACGTCCTGCTGGACCTCGTGACGGCGCTGGCGAGCGACGTCCCCGGCAACTCGGTCCGGTACACGCTCCTGACCGAGCCGGATCTGGAGTTAGCTCCGGGCCTCAAGCAAGCGCTCGCGCAGGCGCGCGACCGGGTGGTGCGCGCGGCGGGCTAGAGGCGTTTGAGATCGATGTAGTCGCGAGTCCTTGGTTCTTGGGCCTTTTGGTTCCTGGGCCGTTCTTGGTCCGTGGTCCGCGCATCGCACGAGCTCCGGGACTATCGTGGACTTCGGACTACGGACGGACTAAGAACAAGGAACCAGGAGCCAAGGACCAGTTGCTACACCGATGCGAAAACCGCCGTAGCCGGCGCGGGCGAGCGACGTCAGCGGAAGGCTTCGTCCGGAACTTTTGGATGGCCCGGCAGCGCGTACGGGTCCATCGGCTTCAGCGCGGTTTGCTTGTCCTTGCGGTTCTGCATGATCCAGTCGTAGAAACCCGCCGAGACAAGCTTCAGCGTCACGTCCTTGTCGGTCTTGTTCTCCCAGAACCAGCCGTGGATGCCGGTGCTGGGCGCCACGAACGTCGCGTGTGACTGGTCCTTGCCCGTCTTGTCGTCGAGCTCGTAGCTCTCGAAATAGTCGGTGCCCTCTTTGCCCGCCGGCTTGACGTCCGGATCGCCGTGGAATTCATAGGCGAGGCTCGCACTCGCCGTCCACGAGAAGATGAGGCCGGCGCCTTTCTTCATGTCGTACTTGATCTCCATCCCCTCGCCGGGCGCGAGCGTAATCTCCCTGGAGTCGAACTGGAATCGGGCCGGCTGCGCGATGAACGCGCCCTTGACCCTGGGGGCCTCGCCGTTGACCGGCGCCTCGAGGACAGGCGCGATCGACGCAACCTCGCCGGCGGCGGACGGAGCCGCCGGCGTCGCGCCCGACTGCGCCGGTTCCGTGGCCCTCGCCAGATCGCCCAGGCCCAGGGCCTTGCCGGTTCCCAGCGGATCGATCCCGTATTCGGCCGGCAGGACGACAGTGACGAGGATCACGCAGGCCACGATCAGCGCGGCCACGGTCGCCGCGACGATCTTTCGCAGCGACGGCACGTCCATCTGAGCCACGTTCTGCTGATCCATCATCGTGTCACCACATATCCAGCGATCTGATAGCCGACGAGCAGGAAGCCGCCCACCATCAGCATCGTGTTCGTCACAAATGCGTGCCGCAGGAATCCGGCGCGCGTGCGCCAGTAGCTCAAGCCGATGAACACGGCCACCAGCGCCAGCCCCTGCCCGATTTCGACGCCGACATTGAAGCTCACGATGTTCGGAACGAGGCCATTCTGCGAGAGCGCGAGTTCCTGCAGCTTCGTCGCGAGCCCGAAGCCATGGAACAAGCCGAAGATCAGGACGGCGATCTTCGTGTTGGGCTGGAACCCCAGGATGCGTTTGAAGCCGTCGATGTTATCGAAGGCCTTGTACACGACGGAAAAGCCGATGATGGCGTCGACGATGTAGGGGTTGGCGTTGATATGGCCCAGGACGCCGAGGAGCAGCGTCAGGCTGTGACCGATGGTGAAGAGGCTCACATAGAGGACGACGTCCTTGAGCTTGTAGAGGAAGAAGATGACGCCCACCAGAAACAGCAGGTGGTCGTAGCCGGTGACCATGTGCTTCGCGCCCAGGTAGAGAAACGGGACGATAGCCCGGCCGTTGTTCGCCACGACAAACGTCGCGTCGCGCTTCGACACGTTGTGCGCCCCGACGGCGTCCGGCAGGAGGAATGCGAGCACAACCAGCGCGGCGACAACGATCGCCATGCGTTGACCGCTGCAAGTTTTCGAGACAATCCCTTTCATCACGGCTCCAATCATCACCCTCGACCGTATTCTCAGACAAGTGGATGATAGCGCGGGCACGCATCAGCTAGACTGGACGTATGAAGAAGACGCTGTCTGCCGTGTCCCGGGCAGCCGCCATCGGTGTGGCCTGCCTTGTCGCGGGCACCGGCTTCGCGAGCACGCCTCATAACGACCCTCATCACCGCTCGTCCCTGCGAGCGCGGGTGACGATGGCCGACGGCACCGCGCGCCGCATCACGCTCCGGGGTGTCGGCTGCACCGAAAGCATCTGCTCCAGGGTCCGCGCGCGGGACACGAGCGGCGATGATTTATGGCTGGACGGCCTGTCCTCCATCCAGGCGGTCTCACATGACGCCACCGGCCCGGTGGCGGCTGTCGTCACGTTCAGGGACGGCCGGCAGCGCCAGGCGTCGATCATCGAATTGCATCGCGTCCTCTACGTCGAACGACCGTTCGGACTGACCAGCAGACTGGATCTCGCTCGCCTCACGCGGGTCGACTTCGAATAACCCGCGGTAAACTACGCCGTATGAGAAGTCTCGAAGACGTCATACAAGCCGCGGGCGATCCGGTGACGCTGCTCCGCAATCTGCAGAGCGGCCCGAACGTCTATCCCGGCGTGCCGCCCGAATTCACCAACTGGCGGGACGAAACGCAGGCGTGGCAGAAAACCTGCGTGCTGTTCAACCAGTCCTACCACATGGCCGATCTGTCCGTGGAAGGGCCCGACGCGCTGAAACTGCTCTCGCACCTGGGAGTCAACAGCTTCGCGGCCTTCACGGTGGACAAGGCCAAGCAGTTCGTGCCGTGCAGCCACGACGGGTACGTCATCGGCGACGTGATCCTGTTCTACCTGGACCCGAATCAATTCAACCTGGTGGGGCGAATCCCGGTGCTCAACTGGATTCGCTTTCATGCGGCCACCGGCGGCTACAACGTCAAGGTGGACCTCGACGAACGATCGGCCGCGCGCAGGGACCCCCTCAATCGCAGGTCCTACCGCTTCCAGCTCCAGGGCCCGCACGCCATGAAGGTGATGGAGAAGATGCTGGGGACGCGACCGCCCGAGCTCAAGTTCTTCAACATGGGCCACATCACGGTCGCCGGCAAATCCGTCCGCACGCTGAGGCACGGCATGGCCGGCCAGCCGGGATACGAAATGTTCGGACCGTTCGCGGAGGGCGAAGCGGTGCGCGAGGCCATCGTGAAGGCCGGCGAGGAATTCGGCCTGCGCCAGGTCGGCGGCCGCGCCTACTCGGCCAACACGCTGGAATCGGGCTGGATCCCCTCGCCGCTCCCCGCCGTCTATACCGGCCAGAAGATGAAGGCCTATCGTCGGTGGCTCCCGGCCGATTGCTACGAGGCGTCGTCGTCGATCGGCGGCAGCTTCGACTCGAAGAACATCGAAGACTACTACCTGACGCCCTGGGATCTCGGCTACGGACCGCACGTCAAGTTCGATCACGATTTCATCGGCCGCGAGGCGCTCGAGCAGCGCGCCAGGGGGCCTCACCGGAAGAAGATCACGCTCGAGCTCAATACCGAAGACGTGATGCGAGCCATTGGCAGCCAGTTTCAGAAAGACCACCGCGCCAAGTTCATGGAATTTCCCTCGGCGGTCTACTCCATGCACCCTTACGACAAGGTCACAAAGAACGGCAGGACGATCGGCGTTTCGACGTGGGTGGGCTACAGCGCGAACGCCGGCAAGATGCTGACGCTGGCGATTCTCGATGCGGAGCACGCGGACGTCGGCAACGACGTCGTCTTCGTATGGGGCGAGGAGAACGGCGGCACATCCAAGCCGGCGGTCGAGCGCCACGACCAGGTGGAGATACGCGCGATCGTCTGCCCGGTTCCGTACAGCGAGGCGGCGCGCACGGCGTACGCGGAGGGGGGCTGGCGGACGGGCACGCGCTAGGCTACTACTCGCCTCGACGCTTGAAGAGGCGGCCCTTGTCGAGGCCGAACGACGGGTTGGTGCGGACCCCGCTGATCTTGATCGGAATCTCCGTGCCTTTTCCGTCCTTCTTCGCGAAGATCGGATCGACGATCCTGAGCAGCTTGCTCTTGTAGCCGGTCGTCATCTCAGAGATCGTCGCGTCCGTCTCCAGCGTCCCGCTGAAGTCGATCGTCTGGGGAACGAGCGCATAGGTGCCGGACAGGTGCACGACGGATCCCGGCACGTCGAACGTGACCGTTGGAATCGTCAGCGTACCCCCGCCGAGCTTGAAGGTCCCGCTGAATTGCGACGACACGTGCTGCTTGTCGTCCACCGGCGTTTTCCCGCGGCTCCGATGGCTCAGCTCGTTGATTTTCGTCTGCACACCCGGGTCGGTGAATCGCGTGCCGTCGATGACGAACTTTCCGTCGAGACGCAGCCGTTCGACGACCTCAGGCTCTCCCGGCGGCAGCACGAACTTCGTAGTCAGGCGAAGCGCGCCCGTCATCGGCGGCCTGGGCGACTTGACCGCGAGCTGCAGGATGTCTTCGAGGCGCGCACGGTCCATCGTGATATCGAGTGTCACGGTCCGCCCGTGCTTTCCCGGCGTGCCGACCACGGCGCCCTTCGCCACTAACGACGTGTTCAGGAACGATCCGTTGACCGGATCGAGAAACGTGTCGCCGTTGGTGCCGTCGACGATCGCGTGATACACGGTGCGCAGCGGAACGGGATTGCCGGCCTTGGTCACGCGGAATTGCGGCGTATCCGTCTCACCGTGGACGTCGATGCGATTCAGCGTCCCGCCGTACTTGCCGTGAGCTGACAAGATGCCGGAGATGCCTTTGAAATAACCGAGGTCCGCGTGGTCGAACACGAACGTGCCGTCGAGCGGGGTCAAGCCTGGAGACTCCCCCTGCCACGGGCCGAACGATCCTTTCGTCTCGATCTCGCCTGGAGGGACGGCGTTGGTCAGCGTGGCCTCGAACGGCATGGGCAGATCGACGCCGAGGTCGTGCATCTTGAGTTGATGGATCGTCCAAACCTTCGGGTCCTTGCCCGGCGTCTTCGGGATGATGGCCAGCCGCGTATTGGTCGAGGTCATCTCGTCGATGACGATCGTCCGGGCCGCGCCGGACCGCTCGCGCCGAACCTCGTGATTGCCGGTAGCTCCGGGCCTGTCGAGGTCTCCGGGTTCGTCGGTGTCTCCGGGGTCACGATTGCGATCCGGCGGGATCTCGATGTCGAGCCCGTCGACCTTCAGATGGCTGACGTGCCGACGGTACAGGCTGATGAAGCTGCCCTCGGCTGAGAAGTGTTCGATGGAGATCAGGGGCGGCACGTCGCGCCGTCCCTTGTGGCGAATCCTGAGGCCGCGGCCTTCGGCGCGAAGCCGCGGCAACACCCTGAGCTGCAAGTCGTCGAGCTCGACCTCGCCGTTGAACTGCGATTCCAGGACCGCGATCATTCTGGTTCGCGCAGTCTCCGACGAGAAGGACACTCTCGAGCTGACGACGACAAAGGCCACGACCGCGAGCACCGCGATTGCGGCGACGATCAATAGCGCGAGCCGCCAGGGATGGCGCATATTGCACACCCGTTCAGAACAGCGAGTACACGAGTCCGACGGTGATGAGGAATGTGTCGGCGTTTACGGGACGCACGAGCTCGCCGAGCGAGCTTCGAATGACCATCGACGGGCGGGCAATCAGATAGCCGCCGTTCAGTTTCAGCCCGAACCGCCGGTTGATGTCGTACCAGACCTGGACCTCCGGCTTGAGACAGAACGCATTGGTCGCCTCGGACTCTATTCCGGTGGCGCCCAGGCGCTGTGAGTATTCCTCGAGCGCCGCTGAATCCACCCTGAACGAGTTGAGCGAGTACCCGCCGACCAGGTCCGCCGTATACGCCGTGCGGCCTCGGACCCAGGTGTACCCGTAACCCGCCATGAGGGGTCTCATGCGAATATGGCCGGGGTCAAGCGTGGTCGATGATGCGAGCGGAATCTGCACATCGGTGTCGAACCAGCTGAACAGCTGCAACTGCGGGCCAAATCCAGGCGTCGCATGGCCGATCCGCCACTCGAAATTGACGGCGGCGCCGTTGCCGGCGTCGTCCGATGGCGCCACGCGCGTCGTGACACTCGCACCGATGGCCAGCCGGCTGTCGGTTTGCGCGACCGCGCTGGAAGCGGTCAACAAGATGAAAGCCGCAACACACAAACTGGACCAGCGCTTGGACATTACAGGCTGAGGTAGCAAGGACTGGTCCGTTTCGAGCGAGTGGCGAGCGCCAGGGCCCGCCACTCAACCACTCGTTAATCCTTGACGCCGCCGTGATCGATACAGGCGGTCGTCTTGGTCTTCCCTGTCCGGACCGTTCCGTCGTTGCAGACGGCGCTGGTGGTGTCGGGCGTCACCGCATCCTTCGTCTTCTTGGCCGCCTTTTCCGTTCCCTCGGCGGTTTCCTTCGCGGCATCGGTCGCGACCTGCGAGGTCTTTTTCGCGGTCTTCTTTGCCGCCTCGCCCGTGGCCTTCCCGGCATGTGTTGCGGCTTTGCCGGCGTCCTTGCCAGCCTCGCCTGCGGCTTTGCCGGCGTCTTTCGCTGCCTCTCCCGCTTTCTTGGCTTCTTCCGACTGAGCACGCGTGTCCGTAGCGATTCCGAACACGAGCATGGAGCCGATGGCTACAGTTGCGAGCACGTTTCTGAACATAGAGCCTCCAGGCAACTGGCGAGTTCAAGATGCAAGCCACTGTCGGCAGGCTTGAGCTTCTGGCACCGATTGTGATGGTGACCCACGACGCGTGCCTACCATGCCCTCGCCGCCGATGAGACTCACCCAGGTTGCGGCTGTCCCGGTCGAGCCAGACGCCGGTCCGGCCGAGCGACCGGCCGCCCGCCGTTCCCCGGACCGCTTGATTTCGTACGCTCGCGTCATCGTGGCGCTCGCGCTCGTCGTTGGACTCCGGTGGGGACAGGCGGTCTGGATCCCTCTGGTCCTGAGCGTGCTGATCAGCTATGCCCTGGAGCCGGTCGTGGCGTTCATGGCCGCCCATCACGTGCCACGCGTCGCCGGGGTGCCGATGCTCATGGCGTCGCTGCTCGTCATCGGCGGTGGCGGCGCGTACGCGCTCCGTGGCGAGGCCTCCACGTTTGTCAATCAACTCCCGGTCGCCGCGCACTCAGTGGCGCAGGCCATCGTGGGCGCGACGCGCGGTACACCAGGTGCAGTCGCGAAAGTGCAGGCGGCGTTACGGGAGCTCGAGTCAGCGGCGAATGCGGCGGCCAAGAGAGCGCGTCAGGACGGCGTTACGGCGGTGCGCATCGAGGAACCGACGTTCAAATGGTCGGATTGGATGTGGCAGGGATGGTACGGCGCCATCGAGCTCGGCGGCCAGATGATTGCCGTGCTGTGCCTGGTGTATTTCCTCCTTGCCTCGGGCGATCTCTACAGGCGGAAGCTGGTTCGCATCGTACCCACCCTGTCGAACAAGAAGATCACGGTGGAAATCCTGACCGAAATCAACCGGCAAATCGAGCGGTTCCTGATCGCCCGCGTCGCCATCAGCCTGATCGTGGGCGTGGCGATCTGGCTCACCTTCCGTCTGATCGGCGTTGACAACGCCGGGGTCTGGGGCGTGCTGTCGGCGGTGTTCTTTGCCGTGCCCATCGTGGGCCCGGTCCTGATCGTCGTGGCGGCTACCGTCGCGGCCTTCGTACAGTTCGGATCCGTCGGCATGGCTGTCGGAGTCTGCGGCTTGTGCGTGGTGATTGGCACGGTGGAAGGCAACGTCCTGACACCGTGGCTGATGAGTCGAGTCGGCCAGATGAACGCGGTAGCCGTCTTCGTGAGCCTCCTGTTCTGGGGATGGCTCTGGGGAGTCTGGGGGCTGCTGCTGGCGGTGCCGATCACGGCGGCTGCGAAAGCCATCTGCGAACGGATCCCCGAGTACTCAGTGTTCTCGGAAATCCTGAACGAATGAGAGCGCCGGCGCGAAGGGCGTCACCGGGTGACGGCCCCTTCGTGCCGGCAAAAAGCAAGCGGCGTTAGTGGCGGTTGTCGTCGTCGTCGTCGTCGTCGTCGTCGCGATCGCCGTTGCCATGATGACCGTTGCCCTCGTGACGCCCGGGGACGTGCATCACCAGCAGCTGGCCACCCTCGACGAGCTCGTCCGGATTGGTGAATCCGTTCGGGGTTGTCGCGTTGATCGCGTAATGGGCCTGGTCGACGAGCAGGTACGTGCCCTGTCCCAGAATCGACGACACGTCGATGACGCCGGATGTCTCCTCGTCCTGGTTGAACGGCGGCGTGGCCGGGGTCGTGACGTCGCCAAACCTGGCTTGATCGTGATGCGCGATCTGCACGAGCGTGTTCACGACTGACGCACGGCGTCCGTGAAGTCGATGGTGATCACGTTGAGGCGGTAGTACAGCGCGATCGAGAACAGGCCGGATTCGACTCGCGGAAACAATGACTGGCGGGTGGTCGAGATGATGCGCCTGTCGCCGCCGGCGTCCAGCCATTCGAGCAGCGCCGTCTGCCGTGCCAGGGACATGTCGCCGGCGTCCTGGAGAACCAGCGTGCGGACGGCGCTGTCCGGCATGACATTCGAGGCCTGGCCGATTTCAATCGGGGCCGGCCACGCCGGCAAGAGGCCTGCGATCACGGGTGAGGTCTGCTCTGCCGTTCCGATGAGCAGGACCCCGCGCGGATCGCAACGCAACGCCAGCCATTCGTCCGCAACCAGGAGTTCGGCCGCCGGCTGGACCGCTGCGATCGGCTTCATCTTGTCCCCGCGCACCAGTATCAGATCGCCGATCGCGCAAATCCAGTCACGTCTCCGTCAATTCTTCTCTTCCTTCTGCGCCAATTCGGATTTTCGGATTCAGCGCGATTGGGGCAGCCACCCTCAACCTACCGGACTTTTCACGGTGACCAGAGCGGCCATCAGCCGTGTGAGGATGAAAGAGCCCAGGATGGCGATCAGCCAATGCGCAACGGTCCGGATCCAGTTGGTCGAGATGAGCAGGCGAGTGTTCGCCTCGTCGTAACCGCGCTCGGCCATCCGACCCTGAATCGGGCGCTGCCAGAGGAACGTGGACAGCAGCGCCACCAGATTCAGGCCCAGGCCGGCCAGCGCTTCGTACGGGCCGACAAATCCTGGCCGCCTCACCATCAGCGCCACCGACGACACGAGAAGCAGCATGGCCGGCAGGATAGTGGGCAGCAGCGCGGCGCGATTGTTGGCGCGCATGTAGCGGGCAAAGTGCGCCCGGCCAACTGCGGGATAGATGCCGTAATGCTGCAACTGCAGCGTCGTCATGCAGCCCGCGTTGTAGATGGCGAGAAACAGGAACAGGAGAAAGAGCGTCACGCGCGCCCTCCGCGAAGCCAGACGATCTCTTTCATATGAGCGCCGCGCTCCACCGTGTCGAGCATCATGTGGGCGAGGTCTTCACGGCTCAATCCCGCGTTCGACACGGGGATTCCGTCTGACGTAGCCGTCGCCGTGTAATGGCCCGTGAGCGTGCCGTTGACGAGCCGCGCGGGTCGCAGCAGGGTCCAATCGAGCTCGCTGCCTGTGATGAGCGCCTCCATCGCACGCTGGTCACCCGCGATGTGGCGGAGCAGCGTCCGTCCCGCGAGAAAAGCGACCCAGCCGCTCCGGGCCTCGACGAGAGACGACGAGAGAACGACCAGGCGACGTACGCGGGCGCGCCGCATCGCCTCGATGATCGCGCGCGCGCTGTCGACGAGCACCGACGTCGTTCCCAATCCGCGTGTGCCGAGCGCCGACAGGACGGCGTCGTGGCCCGGCAGGGCGGCGGCGACGTCCCCGGCGCTCATGGGACTCCCGATCACGACCCGCAGCGCCCCGGCCGTATCGTCGCTGGACACCGAGCGCCCGAACGCCGTGACGGCGTGTCCACGTCCAAGGCCTTGCGCGACCAGGGCACAACCAGTCCTGCCGGTCGCGCCGAGAACAAAAAGCCGCATCGCGCTAATCCTCCCGGGCGATTCAATAGATCCGGCACGTCGCGAACTGCAGCTGGCCGTTGCGCTCGACCTGCAGGACGAGCTCGCTGTCGGATGTCGCATCGCCGAGGAGCACGCGCAGGCCGTCGATGCTTCTCACGGTGATCCCGTTCACCGCGTGAATCACGTCTCCGGCAACCAGCGGCACCCCGTTGCCGGACAGCACGCGGGTGCGCGCCACCACGAAGACGCCGGATGAGATGCGCAGGGCGGGCAGGAGGGGGGCGGTCTCGTCCGCAACGTCGATGCCGATGATGCCCAGCTTGGGAACGGAGCCTTTTTCCGGGTCGGCCAGCGCAGACAGATCGTCGATCGGGTGCGGAAGTTCCCGGACCGTGATCTCCGCCGACACCGTCTCCGCGCCTCGGAGAAGGCCCAGCGTGACTGTCTCGCCCGCCGCGTACCGGCTCAACTCGAGGGAGAGCATCGGCACGCTCTCCACCTGCTTTCCGTTCACCGTCTCGACCACGTCCGCGATTCCGAGGCCGGCCTCTTCGGCCGCGCTGTCGGGCAGCACGTCGGACACCACGACCCCGGACATCCGCGGCAGATCTAGGGCTGTGGCCAGCTGGGGCGTGATCGCCTGCATGCTGAACCCGATGAGCCCGCGGTGCAGGTGTCCGTATTTCTTCAGCTGCGGATAGGCCGAGGCCACGATGGCACTTGGGATCGCGAAGCCCAGCCCCTGACTGCCTCCGGACTCGGTCAGGATCAACGTGTTCAGGCCGACGAGCTCACCGTCCACGTTCACCAGCGGCCCCCCGCTGTTGCCCGGATTGATCGGCGCGTCCGTCTGGATGTAGATCGTCGGGCTGTCCGGATCGGGCTGCCGCGCCACCGAGCTGACGACGCCCATCGTGACCGAATTGCGCAGCCCCTCGGGACTGCCAAACGCGAACACGATCTCGCCCTGCCTGATCTCGTCGTAGTCCGCCAGGGGCAGCGCCCGCAGACCCGCGACGTCAACCTTGAGCAGCGCCAGGTCGAGGTCGTTCGCGGTGCCGACGATGCGGGCGTCGACCGTCTCGCTCGCCCACGTTGCCAGCGAACGCACGGGCCCGCTGGCCGTGGTATCCCGGTGCAGCACGACCTGGACACGCCGCGCGCCGGCGACGACGTGCGCGTTCGTGACGATGTAGCCGTCGGGGTCGATGATCGCACCCGATCCGATGCCGCGCTGCCGTCCGATGACCAGGCCGGTATCGCCGCGTCCGCGGTCGTCGATCGGACCGTAGCCGGTCACCAGGACCTGCACGACGCTCAGGGAGACCTGCGCGGTCAGATCTTCGACGGACGCGTTGAGATTTCGCAGAAGGCCGGCGTCGGCGTGCGGGCGTGGCGCGCTCTGCGCGAACGCCGCCGCCGGGATCAGCATCCATGAGACACACAGCCAGACGAAGGGACCGAAACGATTTCTCAGCACAACGACCGTTCCTTCAGGCCACGCAGACCTGATTGCGGCCGCTGGCCTTCGCTCGATAGAGCGCGGCGTCCGCGGCACGGAATAACCACTCGCCTGCCTCGACGTCGCGGCTCGGTACCACTCGCAAGGCCGTCCCGCTAGCGAAAGAGGCACCGGCCACACCGACGCTGATCGACAGTGTCCCGGCCGCAAACGGGTGCCCCGACAGCACCGGAGCGCAATCATGGACGGCTCGGCGAAGATCGTCAGCCACTCCCTGGACCTGAGACAACGGGCACCGCGGAACCGCAACCACGAACTCGTCACCCCCGTAGCGGCAGGCAACGGCCTCGGGCGGCAGTCGCTGCGCGATGACATGGCCCACAGTCCGGACGGCTTCGGCGCCCGTCAAATGCCCGTACCGGTCGTTCAGGTCCTTCAGACGGTCGACATCGAGCACGAGCAGCGCAAGCGGGACGCGCGACTCGCCGCAGGCGCGCACCATCGCCTCGAGCCTCGCTTCGAACGAGCGCAGGTTGTGGAGACCCGTCAGATCGTCGGTCATCGCCAGACGGCGCAGTCTGCCCGCGTCCTGCGTCAGCTTTGCCGTGATCGTCCCCACCGCGAGAAACAACGCGACCTGGACGAGATCCGCTTCGCCGTACCTGAAGGTGAGCAGGTGCGGGTTCGCCACGTGATACAAGACGATCGCCGACACCCCCGCGGCGACGCCCTCGGTCATTCCGAACCTCACGGCCGCGAGAATGATCGGCAGATAGTAGAGATGCTGGACCGGTGTGGATCCGGTTGCCCGGTCGAGGGCGAAGACGAGCAGCAAGGCGCCGGCCACGAGCACGCCTGCTACCGCCGGCGACGCCGGACGTGGCGTCGAGAATCCGCCGTGACCGGCAGTGGTCAGACGCACGGGCGCACCACAATCACAGCCCCGGCACCCGCGGCCGCCGGCGGAGCACGGCGCTCGTCACCAGCGCGTCGCCGGGACGGACCGGCCCGCTGAGCAGCTCGGTCCACTGGCTGTCCGCGAGGCCGACGTGCACGGCGATCGGCGTGAGTTGCCTGCCGTCGTACTCCCAGACATTGCGCGATTGCGTGTTCCCGTCGCCGGCATGGGCCGCAGCGTTCACGACCGATGGCTCGGTTTCCCCAAGCATCTGCAACGCTTCCGGTGTCGGCCGAAATGCGATCGCGCCATTCGGAATCCGGATCGCGCGTTCCCGCCGCGCGCCGTCGAGCACGACCGCCGCCGTCATCCCGGGCCGCAGCCGCTGGTCCGGGTTATCGACGTCGATGATGCCGGCGTAGCTGACAACGGTGGCCACGACGGTCGACGCCGGCGTCGTTGTCGAGGACGCGACCGGCGTGCTCGTGGCCGTCTGCTCGGCCACCGGCTGCAGGCGCAGCTGCCTGACGGTTCCCCGAAACGTCTCGTCGGGATACGCTTCGACCCCGAACATCGCCGGTTCACCCGGCGCCAGGCCGTCGACGTCCGATTCGTCGACGTCCACCTCCACCTGGACGTGCGCCAGAGGCGACGCGATCCGGAACAGCAGCGGCGCCTGAATCGCCGCGGCCACGGTCTGTCCGACGTCGAATTCCCGGTCGATGACGATGCCGTCGATCGGCGAATGGATGACGGTGTGCGCCAGGTTTGCGGATGCCTGATCGACACCCGCCCGAGCCTGGTCGATCGCGGCCCTGGCATCGTTGACTTGCGCCTGGCCCGCCTGCACGTCGGCGCCCGCTTCGTTCAGGGCGATCTCGGCGGCGTCGAGATCGGCGGCCGGAATCAGCCGGCCCGCCGCCAGTTCCCTGGCTCGCGCAAGCTTTGTCCGTGCGTCCGCTTCGGCCGTCTGAAACCCCGCCAGGTTCGCCTCCGCCTGACCGAGCGTCGCCTGCGCCTGCAGCAGGTTGCCCCGGGCCTCGTCGAGCGCCGCCTGATAGAGGCTGGGATCGAGTCGCGCGATCACCTGGCCGGCGTGGACGACCGAGTCGAAATCGACGTCCAGCGACTGCACGATCCCGGACACCTGCGCTCCAACCGCCACCGTGGTCACCGGCTGCACGGTTCCAGTGGCGACAACACGACGGGTGATGGGTCCGGCGGTCACCGCCGCGTTTTCGACCTGCAGTTCAGGCCTCGAGCGCAGTGCCCATGCGGCCGCTCCCGCAACCACGGTCCCGCCCACGATCACTCCGAGCCATATCGTCGAGCGCGTCATCGTCATAGCGGGATGTCAGAAGCGATAACCGAATCCGAAGGTCATCCCATTCGTGACGAGAGGCGTTGCGCTGAGCGTCGTGTCCGCCGCAATCCGCGAGTAGCGATACGCCGCGTCCACGACCCAGTGCGGCGCGACGGGAATCTGAGCGCCGCCTCCGAAGCTGAACATCGGCGCGGTGCTCGCGGGCGGGTCGGAGTAACTGCCGGCCGTGACGAGCGCCGACGTCACATCCGACCCGACGTCTGGTGTCGATCCATCGGGCAGGGTCCCGCTGGAGAACGTGAACTGGGCCGACGGGTTGAGGCGTGCGACACCGACGCTGCCGAGGACGTACGGCAGGACCCGGCGCCCGGCCGGCACTTCAACCCGCACGCCGCCAGTCGTGTACCACGCGGGCAGGCTTCCGCCGCCGATCACGCTGAGCCCCTGATTGGCGGACAGCGCCGCGGTCGCCGCGTCGATAGTGGGTTGAAGGTCCGCCTGGAGATTGCCGAACCGGCCGGCGTTGCCGAAGATCATGACATGCGGCGCGATCCGGACACCGCCCTCGACCATCACGTTGCCGGTCGTCTTGCCCACCGAATCGGCGAAGCCGCCGAGCCCGGTGATGAACCCCTTCGCGTCCGGTCCGCCGCCCTCCTGCGCGAAGAGCGGTGCTGCGGTCAACATGGTCGCCACGACTGCCGTCATCAGCCTTCTCATTGCTTCCTCCTGCCGCTTTCTTCGCGGCGTTGCTTGAACGCTGCGAGAGGCTGCACGCGCGATGCCACGCCGATTCGACGGGAATGCCCGCGAGGACCATCTCTTTCGATCGCTTTCATTGGTGTCCTCGTGGCGTTTGTGCGAGGCGCCGATGCAAAACGCCTCGTCGGCGGCCCTCAGTGAACCAGTCCCGTGGGGTTGAACCGGTACCCGACCCAGGGCTCGGTGACGATGTAGCGCGGTTGCGACGGGTTGGACTCCAGCTTCTTGCGCAGCTGACCCACATAGACCCGGAGATATTCGGGCTGATCCCCTGATGTCTCGCCCCAGACTGCCCCGAGCAGGGTACGGTGCGCGAGCACGCGATTCGGATGCCGGGCCATGAACACCAGCAGGTCGAATTCTTTCGGCGTCAAGCGGATCGGCTGTCCGTTGACCCTGACGCGGCGGTCGTCGAAGTCGATGTAAAACTCCCCGATGCCGAGCGCCGATGCCTCGGGCGTCGCGCCGCTTCGCCTGACCGCGACCCGCACCCTGGCGAGCAGCGTCTCGGCGCTGAACGGTTTCGCGAGGTAGTCGTCAGCCCCTGAATCGAGCGCGCCGATTTCCGATCGTCCGTCGCTGTTGCCGGACACGACGATGATCGGGACCTGCGAGATCTCGCGAACTCGTTGACAGAGATCAATCCCGTCCACGAGCGGCATTTTGGTGTCGGCGATGACAACTGCCGGGCACCAGAGACGAACGCTCGAAATCGCGGAGTCGGCGTCGCTCGTTGTCCGGACGTCGTATCCACGGTTGGCCAGCATGCTGGTGACCGGTTTCGCCGCCTGAAGATCGTCATTGACGAGTAGCACACGTGAGCTCATCGCACTCCCCTCTCGTTCTTTCCGAACACATGAATGGATTCGACGGCCTTCGTGCCGCCGGACTCCGAATACCGAATCCTCGCGCGATACCCGGCGAGCTTCTCGAGCTTCGACGGATCGATCGTGTGCCAGCCCTGGCGGATGCGTGCCGTAGGCGCGAGCGGAACGTGCACGGTCCCGTTCGAGGTCGACAGGGACAGGATCCCGGCCGAGGCATCGTATTTGTCGATCGTTCCGTCCATCCTCAGCGTGGTCGCGGAAGCCGAGGGTCCGGATTGAGCGGCGTCGGCCTGCGCGAACGCTCGTACGCCAGAGACCATCGCGGCGGACATCAACAGAACCGAAAGCCCTTTCCTCATGACCGCCTCGTGCTGGCGCGTAACCGGACGCCGGTATGCAGTGTCAAACGGCATGCCGACCGGGCCAACTACGTTACAATCCGATAAACGACTGGATCTGCGAGAGTTGCATTGATACGGGTTTCGCGGCGCCGACGAGGATGAACCTGCATATCCGCCCCACTGTGGCGAAATGGCTTCAGGACCTCTCGCTGGGCACGCGGCTCTCGTTCCTGATCGGGCTCATCGTGTTCGGCGTCGTCACGAGCGTGTCGTACCTGGAAGTGCGGTCGTACGAGGACCACATCGACAGCGACCTCGTCGACACGGCGCGCCTGGCCGCGCGATCGGCCGCCGACGAGCTCGCCGAGTGGCCGCTGCCGCTCGACCCGCTTGATATTCGCGACTCGCTGCACGATCTCATCGAAGCCGACCCGGTGGTCGACTCCATCTCCGTCATCGAGGCCGGCGAAGCCGGTCACCCGCGCGTGTTCACGAGCACGTCAACGGAAGAACGCACCGAGATTCTGGATCTCGCCGGACGGGCCATCGCCACAAAGGCGCTCACCAGCCTGCGCGACAGCACGCTGGTGATGTTCGCGCTGCCGGTGCCTCGGCGCGAAAACTACGCCGTGGCCGTCACCGTCGGCCTGGAGAGCCTCGCCCAGGCGCGCACCCACGAACTACGCGTCGCCCTCGGGTTCGCGGCGCCGACCATCGTGCTCGTGACGATCCTCGTCCACCTCACCGTCAGGCGGCTCGTGGGCCAGCCGCTCAACGCGATTCTGGGTGTCATGAACGCGACAGCCGAAGGCGATCTGCGCGCACGGACGACCATGACGCGCCGCGACGAGCTCGGCATGATCGCGGGCGGGTTGAACGAGATGCTGGATCAGCTGGAGCGGTTCAACCGATCCCTTCAGAACGAGCTTTTCGCCCTTCGGGAATCGCTCGCTCATGCCGAGCGCGTGGCCGCGCTGGGCCAGGTCGCCGCCAATGTGGCTCACGAAGCCGGCACGCCGCTCAACCTGGTGTCCGGGTACGTCCAGATGATCCGCGACGATCCAGAGACGGACGAACGGGTCCGCGCGCGGTTGCGGACCGTCGATACTCAAATCCAGCAGGTCACGCGCGTGCTCCGGACCATGCTCGACCACGCGCGCCGGCCTTCGGCCTTCACGCTCGTGGCGGTTGCCGACATCGTCGAGCGGGTGCGCGAGGTCGCCCAGCCGCAGCTGTCGCGCTCGCATATTCGACTGGACGTCTCGGTGGACGAGAATCTGCCGGCAGTCAGGGCCGATGCCACGCAACTGGAGATGGCCTTGCTGAACCTCGTCACGAATGCGCTCGACGCGATGCCGGACGGCGGCACGCTGTCGATTGCCGCGCGGGTCCGGCCCGACGGAGTCCGCATCGAGGTCGCCGATACGGGTTACGGAATCGGGCCGGAGGTGATCGATCGCCTGTTCGAATCGTGGGTCACGACGAAGCCGGCCGGCCAGGGTACCGGGCTCGGCCTCGCCATCGTGCGGGACGTCGTGCGGGCGCACGGCGGTTCGATCTCGGCTTCCAATCAGTCCACGGGCGCGCTGTTCGTCATCGACCTCCCGTCAGCCGGCTCGGCCGGGAGACTGTCGTGACCACCAGGCGCCGCATCCTCGTTGTCGATGACGATGCGGTGACCTGCACGTTCCTCGAGGAATTGCTCGCGGCGCCCGACAGGCAATTCGTCTCGGCCCAGGATCCGGAGACGGCGATCGCCAGGATGCGCGAGGGCACATTCGACCTGCTGATCTCGGACATCAACCTGAACGCGCCGCATTCGGGGCTCGATCTCCTGCGGCGGTTCACATCCGAACAAGGCAGCCCGGTCCTGCTGATCAGCGGGTTCGGCACGCTCGAAACCGCCATCGAGGCCGTCCGCGCCGGCGCATTCGACTACATCAGCAAACCGTTCGACATCGCCGACGTCAGGCGCATTGTCGATCGCGCCCTCGAGCAGGTCGCCCACCGGGAACCGGCCGCGGAAATACCCGCCAGCCCGCCCGGGAGCCTCATCGGACGTACCGCGCCGATGCTGGACGTCTACAAGCAGGTCGCCCACGCGGCCGACTCGTCGGCCCCCGTACTCATCATCGGCGAGAGCGGCGTGGGCAAGGAGCTCGTGGCCCGGGCGATCCACCACCACAGCGCACGCGCCAGAGAGCCGTTCGTGGCGATCAATTGCGGCGCGATCGCGGACACGCTGCTCGAATCGGAACTATTCGGTCACCAGCGCGGGGCATTCACGGGCGCCGTGGCGGACCACAAGGGCGTGTTCGAGCAAGCCGGCGCGGGCACCGTGCTGCTCGACGAGATTGGCGACACGACGCCCGCCCTGCAAGTGCGATTGTTGCGCGTCCTCGAGGAAGGCGAAGTCCGGCCGGTCGGGGCCAACCGGTCGCTGAAGGTGTCGCCGCGCATTGTCGCCGCCACGAACGTTCCCCTCGAGCAGGCGGTCGCCGAGAATCGCTTCCGGCAGGACCTGTACTACCGGTTGAGCGTCATCGTGATCCGGGTGCCGCCGCTTCGAGAGCGGCGCGCGGACATCCCGCTGCTCATCGGCAGCTTCTTCGAGGATGCGTGCGCCCGCGCCGGGAAGAAGCACGTGTTGTCGGCCGAAGCGCTCGAGGCGCTCATGCGGCACGCCTGGCCGGGCAACGTTCGCGAGCTGCGCAACACCATCGAGCGGCTCGTGGTGTCCAGCCGCGGAACAGTTATCGAAGCGTTCGATCTGGCCGGCGCCGATCCCGCCGCCCAGCCGCGCCAGGAGGAACCGTCGTTTTCGAACCTGACCACGCTCGACGATCTCGAGCGGCGCTACCTGCTCCACGTCCTCGATGCCGCGAACGGCAATCGCACACGCGCCGCCGAGATTCTCGGGATCGACCGGCGGACGCTGTATCGAATGGCCGAGCGGTTCGGCATCGATCTCAAGGAATGACGAGCGACGAGGGAACCACATTGGGGTCAGGGACTCTGCCTGAAGCGCTGCGATGTGTCAACGTGAACGGTCGGCGCCCTGGCCGGCCTCGACGTCATCACCGCCGAGACGAGCAGCGCCGCGCAGACGGCCGAGGCGGCGCCGAGCAGCGTAAACCCGTATGCCCAGCCCACTCGCGCCCACGGCCAGGTGCGCGGGCTGCGCCAGTCGCGCCCGAACGAGTCGTCCAGCAGCTTGAGGAAGTCGTCGGTGATCGGCTTCGGCGCCACCGCACTCCACAAATCCCAAAGGAGCCATAGCCCGACGGCGACCAGCAGGAGGCCGCACCAGGCGTTGAACACGACACTCAGAGCTCCCAATCTGTAGGCGACGCGTTCGCAGGGTTGAACGATGGGCGGAGCGGCGTAGCAGTTCGTGAAATCGAACACGGTGACGATGTTGTCGGGAGCGGTGGCGATGAGCCGCGTGCCGAAGCTCAGAGCGACACAGACGAGCATGCCCATCCAGATTTCCCACACGGCCAGCCTGACCCACTCCTGCATCGAGTCCGGCGGGATGATCAGCGCGCGCCGCCTCACGTCCAGCTCCATTTCCTTCGCGGGCCGTTCTCGAGAGGCGCGGCGCCCGGCTCCTCGATCGTAATCACTTTGTTGGCGCCGCGAGTTCCCCACGGCGGCGGTGCGCCGTCGCCGACCCGGATCGTGAGGACCGGAAACGGCGGAGCCTCTTTCGGCCACGGCGTCCGGCAGTCGCTGACGATGACCAACAGGTCGATCGGTTCGATCTTGCGCTCGACAAACGCGCGCAGCCCGACGCCAATGTCGGTGCCACCGCCACCATACAACTCGATCGGCGTGCTCGCGAACGCCTTCTTCGCCTCATGCACGGCCGCGTCGCAACACACGACGACCACGTCCGCGCCGTACCCGAGCTGGCGCGTCAGACCTCCCAGCTCCGCTACCGCTCTCGCCAGCTGCCTGTCTTCCATCGAGCCGGATGTGTCGATCAGGAAACCCGGCCTCGGCCTCGGCTGGTAGAAGCTGGCCATGATGAATTCGCCGTAGCAGGCCTGCCGGCGATGCGGTCGCCTGTATGTACGGTCGTACCGGCCGATCGTGCTGTCGCGCAAGGCCCGCCGGACCGTATGACGGAGAGTGGCCATGTAGTCCACCTTGGGCGCGAGCGTCGCGTGGGCCCAGCGCCGCCAGCCGAGCGGGACGTCACCGTCCCAGGGAGACTTATCCTCGATCCGACGCGCAACCTCGCGCCGCACGAGCTCGGCCTTGATCTTGTCGACACCCGGAACCCCGCCCTCGGCCCCGTCGTCGGCCGGCAGCTCCCAGAATCGCCGCTCGCCGTGCGCGCCGGAGCCACAGTCCACCGATTGCCGATCGCGCTCAGCCGCCGCGTACTTGTCGGCCGGGGGCGGCGCCGGCAGCAGCCTGTAGTAGCTCTCGGCGTTGTTCCCGGTCTGCAGTCCAAACTTGCTCGGCAGCGGCGGATCTCCCGGCAACGGCAGTCCCTCGGCCTGCAGATCGTCGTTGATCTCGCAGTCACCGGCGGTGTTCCAGCGCCGGTGGTCGTTGATGCCTGCGGCCTGCTTGCGTGCCTCATGGTCGCGCAGGAGATGGCTCACCTCGTGGATGAGCAGGCTCGCGTTCTGCTCGACGGTGTGGTTCGCAACCCAGGCATCGTTGTAGTACAGCCGCCAGTGTGAATCGACCGCCATGCTGCCAATCAGATCGGTTTCGACCGGTACGAGGCTGAACAGAGCCGGCGCGAAGTAGCTGCGCTGGTGCGCCGCCCGCACACGCGCCGCCTGCAGCTCGCGCGAATACCCGTCCGTCTTCGAGTCAGCAGTGCGAAACAGATCGGAGAGCCTGATTCCCACGTCATTCTCTCGGAACCAGCTTCGCCATTTTCATCAGCTCGTAGAACGGACGGCACTCCTCGGGCAGCTTGATCGGGCCTTCCGGACGATTCCTTTTGTCGCACAGCGTGCGCGCTGCCGCCGCCGGGATGTCCGCGTTCTTCTTGCACGCGACCCCCAGGGCAATCATCGCCGCTTCCCATCGCTCCGGCGTCTTGTGGTTGAGTACTGCGCCCGCGAGCGAATAGCAGATCGCATACGCGCGATCGACACGATCGGGCAGCACGAACCGGCGCGGATCTTTGAGGATGTCCTCGGGATCCGGCAGGTTCAACGTCTCCCGGTACTCGAGGAACGGCAGGGCCTGGTCGCCCACCAGACCGGCAAGCGCGGGCCCCTGAAGCAGACGATTGCCCGGCGACACCGCTTCGATGGCCGCGAGCAGCCGGGACGCCAGATACCAGGTGCGGCCTGATGGCCACGGGCCGCTTCGCCGGGCAGGGTCGTCGGGCGGCGCCATCCAGGCATCACGCCCCGCGGCCCTTACGTACGCCGCGATCATCGCGCGCTGGTAATGATGATGCTTCTGCAGGTAATCGGCCGGCAGGATGGGCAGATCGCTGGGCGCCGGAAAGTCGCTCAGCATCATCTCGCACCACGTTTCGTGGTCCATCGGAAATTCGCCGTGCCACAGGCGATTCGCCATTGGCGGCTGAATCTCCTGTCCGCCGGCAGCCCATTCGACAGCGTTGCTGGCGCACAGGTAGACGACGCCGCCCTTCCCCGGCTCGTAGTCAGGCAGCGAGAGCTCGCCGCAGACGTTCTCCGTCAGCAGGCGCAGCATCGCCGCCTGCGTCGTCGGTGGGACGGTTGTGAGCTCGTCCAGAAAGACGACCACCATGTAGCCGTCCCCGGCGAGGCGTTGCGCGTCGCGCGCCCAGGCCATCGGCAGCAGCCGCACGCCGTCGGGCGTCGAGACCGGGAAGCCGCCGAAGTCCTGCGGCTCGCGAATGGAGCCGATCAGGATGAAGACCTTGCACTTGAGTCCCGCCTGCGCGAATCCGGATTCGAGGCTCTTGGTGAACTCGGTCTTTCCGACGCCGGGAAAGCCGGTCATGTGCATCGGGATGCGAGCCTGCAAGCCGATCGCGATCAGTTGGACGAAGTGCCTGAATTCCATGTCGTAAGCGCCAGACCGATCTAGACCGATCTATTCCAGGGAAAACACGTACACTGCGCCACCGGTCGGCACCGGCGGATACTCGCCCGGCACGAGACGATTGAGCGCGGCCTGAGTGCCCAGCACGTCCCCGCCCCACCCGGATTCGACGGCAATGTACTGCTTGCCGTCAATCAGGAACGTGGCAGGCGGAGCGAGCACGCCGGAGTTCAAGGCGTCGGATTCCCAGAGAACTTTTCCCGTGGCCGCATCGAAGGCGTGCAGCTTGCGGTCCGCTGTTCCGCCGCTGATCACCAGATTGCCTCCGGTCGTCAGGATCGATCCCCAGTTGGGCGACTTCGCGAAGTTGTGTTTCCACGCCAGCTTGCCCGTGTCGACGTTCCACGCCTGCACTTCGCCGAAGTGGTCGGCGCCTGGCGCGATCGACGAGCCGAAGCCCGACACGCCGCCGAAGTTGCGGCCCGGTTCGTACGTCACCGGCACGCCGATGGTTTCGCCGCACAGGTTGTTGGTGGCCGGGATGTAGATCATTCGCGTCTTCGGGCTGTACGCGATCGGCGGCCAGTTCTTCCCGCCGTGGGCGTCCGGACAATACGATGCGCTTTTCCCGGTTCCGGGTTTACGAGCGAGATCGACCTCGGGCCGCCCCGTCTTCGGGTCGAGGCTCTTGAACACGTTCTGATACACGTACGGCTTGCCTTCGACGAACCTGATCGCGCCGCCTGCCCCGGGCGGAGTCGAGGGGCTGCTGCGTTCGAGAAACCAGAGATAGCCGTTACGCGCCACATCGATGAGCCCTTTGACCGTGCGGCCGTTGCGTTTGTAGTCGACGAGGATTGGCGGCGACACCTCGTCCCAGTCCCATGCGTCGTTCTGGTGATACTGGAAGTGGCCTTTGAGCGCGCCCGTCGTGACGTCGAGCGCGATCACCGACGTTGTGTACAGGTTGTCACCGGGACGCTGATCGCCCATCCAGGGTCCACCGTTACCGGTGCCCCAGTACGCGAGGTTCGTCGCGGGATCGTAGTTGCCAGTGACCCAGATCGGCGCGCCTCCGTGTTTCCATTCGTCACCCGCGGGCCAGGTTTCGTGTCCTGGTTCACCTGGACCGGGAATGGTAAACGTGCGCCATAGCTCGTTGCCGGTGTCCGGGTCGAGCGCGGCGACAAATCCGCGAACGCCGTACTCTCCGCCGGAAGTGCCGACCATCACCTTGCCGTTGGCCACGAGCGGCGCGAGCGAGATGTAGTAGCCCGACTTGTTGTCGGCGACAGTCGCCGACCAGACTTCTTTGCCGGTCTGCGCATCGAGCGCGACTACGACGGCTTCGCCGCCGGCGAAGTACACCCTGTTGCCGTACAGCGCGACGCCGCGGCTCGTGTCGTGCGGCACCAGCGCACCAGGCGCTCGCGGGCGCTTGTAGCGCCACAGGACGGCGCCGGTCTTCGCGTCGAGGGCGATCACCTGGTTGTTCGGCGTGGTCACGAACATCACGCCGTTGTTGACCACGGGCGCCGACTCGTGGACGCGCGCCTCGCCCGTCTCAACCATCCACACTCGCTTGAGCCTGCTGACGTTGCGGGTGTTGATTCTGTCGAGCGGGCTGTAGCCCCACCCGTCGTACGTCCGGCGGATCATCAGCCAGTCGCCGTCCTCCGGTTTCAACAAGCGTTGAGCCGTGACCGGCTCGTAGTTCCTCAGCACCTGCGGCGCGTCCTGGCCCCCTGCGATGGCGATCACATACAAGGCCACGGAGGCACAAGAGGGTACAGAAGATTTTCATGGCGTCCTGCCTGACCACGACCCACGGATGAGCCTGACTCGAACGGCGCGAGCTATCATGCGAAAGCGAACGGAGCACCGCGCCGATGTTGAGGAAGTATGTCAGATCACTCGTTCCGCCGCCGGTGCGATTCGCACTTCGTCAGCTGGCGCTCGAAGTCAGGCTCGCCCGGCTGCATCGGGCATCTTCGCGGAAGGCGCGGCGATATCGAGTCAATGGCGATTTGCTCAAGGTGAATCTTGCGTCAGGGCTCCACCCCAAGCCGGGTGGATCAACGTGGACCTGTTCGAGTCCACCGCCGATCTCCACCTCGACTTGCGCAGGCCGCTGCCCTTCCCGGACGACTCCGTGCGCTACATCTACGCCGAGCATTTTTTCGAGCATCTCGAATATCCGAACGTGCTCGAGACAACAGGCTGGGATCTCGAGGGCGCCAGCACGCCGTCCCCGGCGTTGCAGCTTCTGCGGGAGTGCAGGCGGGTGCTGGCGCCGGGGGGCGTGCTGGACATCGTCGTCCCCGACGCGGAAGGGATGATCGCCGAGTACGCCAACCGGCACGAAGCGCCCGACCCGGTGGTCGAGTGGTGGGGACCCAGGTGGTGCGACACCTGGATGCACCGGCTCAATTATCTCTTTCGCCAGGGACGCGAACACAAGTACGCCTACGATGAAGAAACGCTGGCGCGGATGCTTCGATCATCCAGGTTCTGCAACGTGAAGCGGCGGCCGTTCGACCCGGCGATGGATGCTCCCAATCACGTGATCGGATCGCTCTGCATGACATCGCAGAAACAGGCGGATGGAGCGCAAGGCCACCCGCCCGTGTGACGTCAGAGCAAGCCGGCGCCGCGCGCCCACTTGTACTTGGCACCGAGGACGTCCACCGGGATCTCGGTCGAATAGGGATAGGCCGGAATCTTGTGGTCGAAGAGATACTCGGACGCCTCTTCGACCTCCACGTCGCCCGCCAGGGAGACGACGACCGGCTTGTCGATGCCCTTCCCCCGCATTTCCTCGACGATCTCAGCCAGCAGCCTGGCGAACACCATCGGCGGCGTGACGATGGTGTGCCAGTAGCCAAGAATCAAAGCATGAATGCGCGGATCCTCGAGGCCCAGCCGGACCGTGTTCTGGTACGTCTTCGGCGGCTCCCCGCCGGTGATATCAACCGGGTTGCCGGACGCGCCGAAAGGCGGAATGAACTTCTTGAACGCCGCGTCGAGGTCCGGGGGGAAGGCCATGAGCGACAGGCCGTTGTCCACGACCGCGTCAGACAGCAGCACGCCTGAACCGCCGGCGCCGGTGATGATCACGATGTTGTCGCCCTTGGGCGTCGGCAGGATCGGAATCGCGCGCGCGAACTCGAGCATCTCACGAAGCGAACGCGCACGAATCACGCCCGACTGCCGGAGCACGTCATCATAGATTTTGTCGTTGCCCGCGAGCGCGCCGGTGTGCGAGCTGGCAGCCTTGGAGCCCAGTGACGTGCGTCCGGCCTTGAGCACGACGACCGGCTTCTTCTTCGACACGCGCCTGGCCACTTCCGCGAACGCGCGGCCGTCTTTCAGGTCCTCGCAGTGCTGCACGATGATGTGCGTGTTGTCATCCTGCTCGAAGAACGTCAGCAGATCGTCCTCGTCGATATCCGACTTGTTCCCCAGGCCGACGATGGCCGAGACGCCCATCTTCGCCGAACGGGAAAAGCCGATGATCGCCATCCCGATGCCGCCGGACTGCGACGACAACGCGGCGTGCCCTTTGACGTCGTACGCCGTGCAGAACGTCGCGCAGAGGTTGCTCCACGTGTAGTAGAAGCCGTAGATGTTCGGGCCCATCAGGCGGACGCCGTACTTCTGGGCGACCGCGACGAGCTCCTTCTGCCCCTCGACGTTGCCGACTTCGGCAAACCCGGACGGAATGAGGACCGCGCCCGGGATCTTCTTCTCGCCGCACTCCGCCACCGCCGCCGCCACGAACTTCGCCGGGATCGCGAAGACCGCCACGTCGATGTCGCCCGGGACGTCCTTCACGCTCTTGTACGCCTTCAGCCCCATGATCTCGTCGGCGGACGGGTTGATCGGGTAGATCTGGCCCTTGTAGCCGCCGTTGATCAGGTTCTTCATCACCGAGTTGCCGATCTTGCCGGCTTCGGATGACGCGCCGATGACGGCCACGGCCTTCGGCTTCATGATGCGGTTCATGTCGCGCACGATGTCTTCGTGCTTCGGACGGAACCGCGCCGGGGCCGGCGAGAAGTTGACGACGATCCTGACGTCAGCCGCGATCGCGCCGTCTCTGGTCGCGAACACCGGGTTCAAGTCCATCTCCGCGATTTCCGGATAGTCCGCGATGAGCTGCGAGACATTCTCAATCATGGCGGCGAGCGCGTCGCGATTGACCGGATCCGAGCCGCGGACGCCCTTGAGAATCTGCGCGGCGGCGATGCCGTCGATCATCGACAACGCGTCGTCTTTTGTCGCGGGCGCGAGGCGAAACGTGATGTCCTTGAGCACTTCGACCAGGACGCCGCCCAGGCCGAACGCGACGAGCTTGCCGAACACGGGATCGGTGACGGCGCCGATGATGACTTCCTGCCCGCCGGCGAGCATCTGCTGGACCTGGACGCCGAGCAGGTTCGCCTTGGCGTTGTACTTCTTCGCGTTGGCGATGATGGTGTCGTAGCCCTTCCGCGCGTCCTCGGCGTTCTTCACGCCGACCAGCACGCCTCCTGCTTCGGTCTTGTGCAGAATTTCCGGCGACACGATCTTGAGCACGACCGGAAAGCCCATCTTCGTGGCAATCGCCGCCGCGTCTGCGGCCGACGTCGCCACGCCTTCCCCGGGTACCGTGATCCCGTACGCCTCGCACACGAGCTTGCCTTCCGGCGCGGTCAGCGAGGCGCGGCCTTCGGCTTTGACGGTATCCAGAACACGCCTGACTTCACTCCGGTCGTTGGGCATCGTCGTTCCTTTTGGTCAGATGACTTTTTCGGCGCGCAGCGCGGCGATCTGATCCGGCTGGTAGCCGAGCTCTGCGAGGACTTCGTCGGTGTGCTCGCCGAGCAGCGGCGAGCGCTTCACGTCGGACGGGCTGTCGGACATCTTGATCGGGTTGCCGACGGTGAGGTACTTGCCGCGCGTCGGGTGATCGACCTCGACGACGGTCCCGGTCTCGCGCAGCGACGGCTCTTCGGCTATCTCCTTCATGGAGAGAATCGGGCCGCACGGGATGTCGTACTTGTTGAGGATGTCCATCGCCTCGAACTTGGTCTTGGTTTTCGTCCACTCCTCGATCTTGTCGAAGATTTCCATGAGATGCGGCAGGCGGCCCTTCGGCGTCGCGTACCGCGGATCCGTCAGCCACTCCTCGTGTCCGATGACCTTGCAGATGCCTTCCCACACCGGCGCCTGGGTGATGAAGTAGATGTACGCGTTCGGGTCGGTTTCCCAGCCCTTGCACTTCAGAATCCACCCCGGCTGGCCGCCGCCGGAGGCATTGCCCGCACGCGGCACGGCGTCGCCGAACGTGCCGTTGGGATATTGTGGATACTCCTCCATGACCTTCGTCCGCGCCAGCCGCTGCTGATCGCGCAGCTTCACGCGGCAGAGATTGAGTACGCCGTCCTGCATCGCCGCGAGCACCTTCTGGCCGCGGCCCGTCGTGTTCCGCTGGTACAAAGCGGCGACGATGCCCAGAGCCAGATGCAATCCGGTCCCGCTGTCGCCGATCTGGGCACCGGTCACGAGCGGCGGGCCGTCGTCGAACCCGGTCGTGGACGCCGATCCACCGGCACATTGCGCGATGTTCTCGTAGACCTTGCAGTCTTCGTACGGCCCGGGGCCGAAGCCCTTGACCGAGGCGACAATCATCCGCGGGTTGAGCTCGCTGATGCGCTCCCAGGTGAAACCCATGCGGTTGAGCGCGCCCGGCGCGAAATTCTCCACGAGGACGTCGCATTTCTTGACCAGGGCCTCGAGGATCGCCTTCCCCTTGGGATGCTTGGCGTCCACCGTGATCGAACGCTTGTTGCCGTTGAGCATCGTGAAATACAGACTGTCCGCTCCGGGAACATCCCGCAGCTGGCCGCGCGTGACGTCCCCCTCGCCCGCGCGTTCGACCTTGACGACGTCGGCGCCCAGCCAGGCGAGCAGCTGCGTGCACGTCGGCCCCGATTGCAC
This sequence comes from uncultured Acidobacteriota bacterium, assembly GCA_963712905.1. Lineage (GTDB taxonomy): Bacteria > Acidobacteriota > Vicinamibacteria > Vicinamibacterales > CAVVIG01 > CAVQJU01. Next base: position 395,084 of record CAVQJU010000010.1, read on the forward strand.
GTGCGTGAAATCGAGGATGCGAACGCCGTCTAATGCCTTGCCCATCTATGCAGCCCTCTGGAATCGGATTCAGGTTACTTTTTGCGAACCGCGCTTTGCGGGTTGAGTTTGCCGATACTGCCGCTCTCGGTGCCGGCCGAAGGATCGATCGCGGCGTTGACGAGGGTCGGCCTGCCGGAGTCCATGGCGCTGTTCACGGCCCGGCTCAGCTCGTCCGGCGTGGTCACGTGAACGCCGACGCCGCCGAAGGCTTCCATCATCTTGTCGTAGCGCGCGTTCTTGACGAAGACGGTTGTCGCGACATCCGACCCGCCGGTGGGATTCACGTCGGTCCCGCGATAGATGCCGTTGTTGTTGAAGACGACGATGCAGACCGGCAGGTTGTAGCGGCAAATCGTTTCCACTTCCATGCCGGAGAACCCGAAGGCGCTGTCGCCTTCGACCGCGAGCACGGGCTTGCCGGTTTCGATGGCGGCCGCGACGGCGAACCCCATCCCGATGCCCATGACGCCCCAGGTGCCGACGTCCAGGCGCTTGCGCGGTTGATACATGTCGATGACGCCGCGCGCGAGATCGAGGGTGTTGGCGCCTTCGTTGACGAGGATGGCGTCCGGCCGCTCTTTGATGACGGTGCGCAGGGCGCCGAGCGCGCTGTGGAAGTCCATCGGCGCCGAATTCTTCGTCAGCCTCGGCGCCATCTTGGCGATGTTCTCTTCCTTCTTCGCCTTGACGGCGTTTGTCCAGTCGGCCGGCGGGGCCTGCCAGTTGCCGCCCATGCCGTCGAGCAGCGCAGACACGCAGGAGCCGATGTCACCCACCACCGGCGCGACGATCTCGACGTTGCTGTCCATCTCCCTGGGCTCGATGTCGACCTGGATGAACTTCTTCGATCCAGGTTCCCCCCAGGTCTTGCCCTTGCCGTGCGACAACAGCCAGTTGAGACGCGCGCCGATCAGCATGACGACGTCGGAGTCTTTCAGCACCGTCGAGCGCGCCGCGCCTGCGCACTGCGGGTGCGTGTCCGGCAGGAGGCCCTTGGCCATGCTCATCGGCAGGAACGGGATGCCGCTTTTTTCCACCAGGGCCCGGGTCTGGTCGTCGGCCTGCGCGTAGGCCGCGCCCTTGCCGAGAATGATCAGGGGGCGCCGGGCGCTCTTCAACAGATCGAGCGCACGCGTGACAGCGGCCGGCGCAGGATGCTGGGCCGGGGCCGGATCGACCACCTTGACGAGCGATCGAGGCGCCGCCTCCGCGTCCATTGTCTGGCCGAACAACTTGGCCGGCAGATCGAGATAGACGCCGCCCGGACGGCCGGACACCGCCGCGCGGATGGCGCGCGCGACGCCGATGCCGATGTCTGCGGCATGCAGCACGCGGAACGCCGCCTTGCAGAGAGGCTTCGCCATCGCCAGCTGGTCCATCTCCTCGTAGTCGCCCTGCTGCAGGTCGACGATCTCGCGCTCGGACGAGCCGCTGATCAGGATCATCGGAAAGCAGTTGGCCGTCGCGTTGGCCAGCGCGGTCAGGCCGTTGAGGAAGCCGGGAGCCGACACCGTGAGGCAGATGCCGGGCTTCTTCGTGAGGAAGCCGGCGATGGCGGCGGCGTTGCCGGCGTGCTGCTCGTGCCGGAACGAGATGACGCGGATGCCGGCGGCCTGCGCCAGGCGGCCGAGGTCCGTGATCGGGATGCCCGGCACCCCGTAGATGGTCTTGACGCCGTTGAGCGTGAGCGCCTCGATGACGAGATGAAAGCCGTCGGTGAGCTTGCGCTCGGCGACTTCGGGGGTTTTGGCATCGGCCGGGGAGGCCGCGGTTTCCAGCATGGTGTCCTCCGGAGCAGCGCGTTTTCGCGATCCGAATGGGATACGGTATGTGGTATACCAGTCAAAGTCAATATGAAGGCCGCGCCTCAGCTGGCTCTGCAGCCCCTCAACGCGAACGTCAGCATTGTCGACCAGGCGTACACGGCGCTCAAGGGAGCCATTATGGATGCGGACGTCTACGGCCGCCGAGAGGAAATTCGTCTCGACGAACGTCAGCTGAGCCATGCGCTCGGCGTCAGCCGGACGCCGATCCGCGAGGCGATGACGCTGCTCGAGCAGGAAGGCTACCTGCGCACCGTTCCCCGCCGCGGCGTCTTCATCGTCAGGAAAACCAAGAAAGAAATCATCGAGATCATCGAAGTCTGCGCGGCGCTGGAGAGCATGGCGGCGAGGCTGGCGACGATCAACGCGTCGGACGAAAGCATCGCGGCGCTGCGCCCCATGTTCGCCGAGTTTCACAGCTCCGCGCCCTCCGAGCACCTGCACGAGTACTCGGACGCGAACATCGCGTTCCATCAGGCGATCATCAACCTCTCCGGCTCTCAGCTCATGTCCAGGACGATCGAGAACCTCTTCGTCCACGTGCGGGCGATTCGCCGCATGACGATCTCGCAGAAAGATCGCGCGTCCCGCTCGATTGCCGATCACATGAAGATCATCCAGGCGCTGGAGCGCCGCGACACCGACCTGGCGGAGCGGCTCGTCAGGCAGCACTCGCTCGATCTTGCGGCGCACGTCGAGAAATACGGCGACTTCCTCGACTGAGGCTCCCCACGTCCTGTGTCGGCTCTGCTGATCCTCTTCCTGTTCTCTCTCCAAGGCGGTCAATCCGCGATCGTCTGCACGGTCACCGCCGGCGGCGCGCCCGTGGCGGGCGCGGAGATCGTCGTTGCCGGGAAGACGTACATGACGGATCCGCGCGGCGGCGTGCGTATCGCCGTGGACCCGGGGTCCGTCGAGCTGACGGTGGTCAAAGAAGGATTCGTTCCCGTGACGGCGACGGTGACGGTCGAGGCCGGGCAGCAGCAACCGGTCACGATCGCGCTCGAACGTCGCCCGTCGGTCGAGGAGACCATCACCGTATCCGCGACCCGCACCGGGCGGGGCCTCGAGGATCAGCCGATGCGCGTCGAGGTCCTCGACCAGGAAGAGATCGACGAGAAGCTGATGATGACGCCCGGCGACGTCGTCATGATGCTGAACGAGATGGGCGGCATGCGCGTGCAGGCCACGTCGCCGTCGCTCGGCGCCGCGAGCGTCCGGATCCAGGGAATGCGGGGGCGCTACACCCGGTTCCTCTCGGACGGGCTTCCCCTGTTCGGCGAACAGGTTTCAATCGGCCTGATGCAGATTCCCCCGCTCGACCTGGGGCGGGTGGAAGTCATCAAGGGCGTCGCCTCTTCGATGTACGGCGCGGGCGCGATGGGCGGGGTCGTGAACCTCGTTTCGCGGCGCCCGGGAACCACACCTGAACGCCAGCTGCTGCTGAATCGATCGACGCAGGGGGCGACGGACGCCGGATTCTGGTACGCCGCACCGCTGTCCGAGCATTGGAGCATGACGCTGCTCGCGAGCGCCAACGGCCAGGAGCGGACCGACGTGGACGAGGATTCATGGGCCGACCTCGCCAGGTACGCACGTCTCGTCGTGCGTCCACGATTGTTCTGGGATGACCATGCCGGCCGGACGTTCTTCGCGACAGCCGGCGGCATGTGGGAAGACCGCACCGGCGGCTCGATGCCGGGCACCTCGCTGCCCGCGGCGGGTGGTCCGTACGTGGAGGCGCTCGATACGCGGCGCTCCGACATCGGCGCGGCCTGGCAGGCCGTTTCTGCGAGCGGCCTCGTCCTGAGCGCGCGCGGCTCCTGGACATCAGAACGCCAGGACCATGACTTCGGAGGCACCATCGAACGCGACGACCACGACACCGGCTTTGCCGAAGTGACGGCCCGGCGGGCGATTGGGCGCCAGACGGTCGTGGGCGGCGTGGCGGTTGAACGGGACGACTTCCACCCGATCGATCTGCCCAGCTTCGCCTACACGTACACGGTCCCGGGCGTCTTCGTCCAGGACGATGTGGACGTCGCGAAGTGGCTGGCGATATCGGCGAGCGCCCGCCTCGATTGGCACAACGAGTTCGGCACGTTCGTCAGCCCCCGCGTGTCGGGACTGGTCCGCCGCGGCCGCTGGTCGAGCCGCGTCTCGTACGGCACAGGGTTTTCGGCGCCCACGCCGCTCACCGAGGAAACCGAGGCGGCCGGGCTCTCGCTCCTGACCGTCGATAGCCCGCTGAAGCCGGAACGCGGCAGGAGCGCGTCGTTTGACGTCACCCGCGCGAGTGGGCCTCTGTCGGCGACGCTGACGTTGTTTCACTCGCGCATCGAAGATCCCCTGGAAGTCGAGCGTACCGACCGCTACGCGCTCAGGACTCTGGCCGAGCCGACCACGAACGCGGGCGTCGAGGCGCTCGGCGTCTGGAAGTCGGAGGGCTTTTCGCTGGTCGCCAACTACGCGTACGTGCGGTCGCGTGAAGCCGTGGAGGAGGGCATCGTGGACGTGCCCCTGACGCCGCGTCACAGCGTGGGTCTCGACGCCGCGTGGGAATGGCAGGGGAAGGGACGTCTGGGTGTCGAATGGTTCTACACGGGCGCGCAGCGGCTGGAAGCGAACCCATACCGCACCGAGAGCCGGCCGTACAGCGTGTTCGGCGTCCTGGCCACTCGCCAGATCGGCCGCTTCCTGCTTTTCCTGAACGGCGAGAACCTCACCGACGTCAGGCAGACGCGGTGGGAGCCGCTCGTGCGGCCCGCGCGCGGCGTCGACGGCCGGTGGACCGTCGACGCGTGGGCGCCGCTCGACGGCCGCAACATCAACGCGGGCGTGCGGATTTCATTCTGAATCGAGCGCGGCGAGCATGCGCTTGATCGCCACGCCTCGGTAACTTTGCTCGGCCAGCCTGGCGATGGCGTTGCCATCAACAGCACCGTCAACCCACACGCTCACCCACAGGCCGCGGCCGTACGGCGTCTCAAAGGTCCCCCGCTGCCGGAGCCTGCGCGTGACTTCGGCTCGAGGGAGCCTGAACGCAATCGACGGACGCCCCTGAATCATCTCGAACGCGCAGAACGTTTTCTTGCCGGCGCGAAAGTTCGGATGCCCCCACGATGATCGTTCCGCCGTTTCCGGAAACGCGAGACACAACCGGCGGGCACGCGCGAACACCGGCCGCTCGAAGATTCGCATCCCGCCACTACCCGGTCGGTTCAAGACAGCCCTTCGATTAGTTCGCACGCGCGAGTGAGAGCGGCGTCCGAGTCCATCCGCGACGCGTAGTCGCGATATCGCGCCCGTCCTTCGCCGTCGGCGAGAATCGCGCGAATCGCCGCCACGGCACGGCTCGCTCGATACTGCGCCTGCGGAATGCCTCGACCGAGTCCCAGTCGTTCGATGCGCCAGGCGTTATCGAACTGATCGTGACCGCTGGGCACGACCAGATGCGGGATTCCCGCCTTGATGGTCTGCGCCAGCGTGCCGATACCGCCATGATAGACAAGCAGGGCCGCATGTGGCAGAAGGCCGCTGAACGGCAAATAGCCGAATGTCTTCACGTGGGACGGAAGACCCACGGGCACCTGCTCCGGGAAGTTGGTGACGAGCATCGCGCGCACACCGAGTGCGCGGGCAGCGGCGACTGACTCGTGGAAATAGCGGTGCATCGTCGCAGCAGCCGACCCTGGCGTGAACACGACCGGTGGTTCGCCGGCTTCGAGGAACTCGCGCACGTCCGGTGGCATGGTATTCGTTCCGCTGTCCCAGAGCGGAAAGCCGACAAGATGCGTCGCGGGCGGCCAGTCCGATTGGGGAGCCGCGAACCAGTCGGGGAAGAATCCGATCACGAGTTGCGGTGAGTGCAGCCAGCGATGCATCAGGCGATCGACCGGCGGCAGGCCAAGTGTCGCGCGGAACTCATTCACGCGCGCCTTGAGCGCGCGATCGATCAGGAACCGGTCCGCGAGGTGAAAGAACGCGCGCTTGAACCACATCGGCTGGGACGCCGAGATCCGAATGTTCCCCGCCATCCCCTGGTCGACCAGGCTGCGGATGATGCTCGGTTGCAGGTGGAGGGTCGCCGTCGGCACGCCGAGCCGCTCCTGCGCGATGCGGGCGCCGAACGCGATGCCCGAAGCCGCGACGACGGTGTCGGCATCCGCGTATCGCTCGATATGCCGGTAGACCTCGGCCATCGCTGGCAGAATGGCCCGCTTCGCGACGACCTCGAACCCTTTCCGCGGGTGCCACAGATCAGGATCGGCGATCGTCGCGCGCACATCCTCGATCGTCCCCACGGGCAGGAATCCCACTCCCTGGCCTTCGATCAACTCCTGGAAGAGCGGGCTGGTCAGAATGGTGGCTCGATGCCCCCGGCTTTGGAGGGCAATCGCGAGGGCCAGGACTGGATGGACGTCACCAGCGCTTCCGACGGTCGGCAAGAGCAGCTTGAGCGATCGTGTGGCCTTCACAGTGTTGGGCGCCGACAAGACGTTACGCCCCTACCGTTCAACAGCCTCGTCACGTCCAGAATCAGCTCACCATCATTCGACGCACCCACCGGCAGCGCGAAAGGCTCGAAGGACCGACTCGAGACGTCCGTTCAGCTCCGGCGAAGCGAGCCATTCGGCGCCCACGACACGCACAAGATCCACGCCGCGCAGGTCGCGCTCGAGATCGGCGAATACTTGTTCGGTTGTCCGCACATCGAAGACCGCGGGCGGCTCGCCCTCGACCGGTTCGACGCCCGACAGGTCGCCCGTTCGGGCGCTCACGAGTTGCGTGTCGACGACGCGCATGTACAGCTGCTCGCACGAGAGCTCCGCAATCCGCCGGGCGGGCTCGCGCTTGAAGAAAAGGAAGTCGCGGCGATTCATCGCGCCAGATCGAGGATCGTTCGGCGGACCAGGTTCTTCGTCAGCGGGAGCTTGTACGCATTCTTCGCCAGAGGACGCGCGCCGGCGATCGCCAGCTCTCCGGCCTTCGCGGCTGTCTCTTCCGTGATTGCCTGTCCGGTGAGCGCTCGCTCGACCTCAGGGAGCCGCCAGGGAATCGGCGCGACGCCTCCCAGCACGACCCGGGCGTCCCGGCAGATCGGCCCGTCCATCTGCAGCACGACGGCGGCGCTGACGACCGCGTGCGTCCACGCCTCACGGTCGAGCACCTTCGCGTACACGCTTCGCGTTCCGGCGCGCGCGGCCGGGATCTGCACCGACGTCAGGATTTCGTCATTCGCCAGGACATTCTCCGCGGATGCGTTCTGCCTCGGCAGCACGAAGAAATCGGCGGCCGCGACTCTCCGCTCGCCAGCCGGACCGGCGATGCGGAACGCGGCGTCGAGCGCGATCAATGCCGGCGCCGTATCCGACGGGTGGACGATGTAACTGGGCCCGCCGCCGAAAATCGCGTGAAACTGGTTCTCGCCCGCCACCGAAAAGCATTGATTCCCGCCCGCCTTGAAGCACGGGAACCCGTTCCGGTAGTACCAGCACCACGGGCGCTGACACAGATTGCCCGCCAGCGTGCCGACGTTTCTGATCTGGGGCGTCGCCACGCTCTCGGCCGCCTCGGCGAGCACCGCATACTGCCGCCGTACTGCGGGATCACGGCCCAGCGCATCGAGCGTGATCAATCCGCCGATCGCGAGGCCGCTGCCTTCCGGCGACACGCGATCGAAGCCCTGGATCCGCTTCAGGCTGACGATGACGTCCGGTGACACGACGCGCTCCTTCACGAGCGCGAGCAAGTCGCTGCCGCCTCCGGCGAAGGAGACCGCGCGGCCGCGTTGCCTGGCATCGGAAGACAGCTGAATCGCCTGGCGCACGTCCCTAGCCGTCGCGTTGGATAGCGTCTTCATGCGAGCGCCCCCAGAATCCTGTCTCGCGTAATGGGCAGATCCTTCATGCGGCGGCCGATCGCGTTGAAGACCGCGTTGGCAATCGCGGCCGGCGCGAGCGCCTTCCCCGACTCCCCCACGCTCTTCGCGCCGTACGGACCAAAGCCGTCGTCGGTCTCGATGAACTCGACCTCGACGTCCGGCACGTCCTGATGGGTGGGAATGCGATCGTAATAGAAGCCGGTTGTCAGCGGACGACCCGTCGGCCGGTCGTATCGCAGATCTTCGTGAAGCGCCATCCCGATGCCCATCGCCGCCGCGCCCTTGATCTGGCTGGTGGCGGCAAGCGGGTTGATGATGCGGCCGCTGTCGTGGACGGCGACGTACTTGACGACGCGCGCCCTGCCGAGCTCGACGTCGACTTCCACCTCGACGAAGTGGGCGCCAAACGCGTTGCGGACCTTGCCCTCGAGCCGCGGATTGGGCGTCGCCGACGCCACGAGCACGTCGCGGCCGGCCGGCCTCCCTTTGTCCGCGATCTGTTTCTTCAGATCGCGTGCGGCGGCGATCACAGCGTCGCCGGTCATGATCGTGGTGCGGCTGCCCGATTCGCCGACCGAGTACGGGCAGCGATCCGTGTCCCCCCACACCACCGTCACCTGCGACAGCGGGACGCCCAGCTCCTCAGCCGCGATCAGCCCCATCGTCGTCTTCGCGCCGGCCCCGACGTCGGTGACGCCGACGAACACGGTGTAGTGCCCGGCGGCATCGAGATGCATCACCGCGCTGCTCTGTCCCAGGCCCGATCGGAAGGCCATGAACGACACGCCGGCGCCCCGTTTGAGCGGGCCCCGGTCGGAGCCGGGCTGCGGACGCCAGCGTGCCTTCCAGTCGAAGAGCGCGGCGCCGCGGCGAACGCACTCTTCGATCGTGTGGTTGGTGTACGGCACCTCGTCGCGCGACATCCGCGTCATGTTCCTGATGATGAAATCGACAGGATCCATCTTCAGCTTGTACGCGACGTCGTCCATCATCGACTCGATGCCGTAGAAGCCCTGGGGAAACTCCGGCCCGCGCAGGTTGCCCGACACCGTCTTGTTCGTGTACACGGGCGTGACGACGGTTTCGATGTTCGCGCAACGGTAGAGATCGATGCCGCCGATGTTGCCGCTGTTCTTGCGGTACGGGCCCATGCCGCTGTAGGCGCGCAAGGCAATCGCCTGCAGCGTGCCGTCGGCGGTCGTGCCGACCTTGTAGTACTGGACCGTCGGCCACCGGCCGTGCATGCCGATGAAGTCTTCCTTGCGCGAGAGCTCGAGCTTCACCGGAGCGCCCGCTTCCTTCGCGAGCATCGCGGCAATGAGATCGGCGTCCTGGTTCTGGTTCTTGTTCCCGAAATTGCCGCCCATGTACTGGCAGACGACGCGGACGCGATCGTCGGGCAGGCCGAGGTCGCGCGCAATGTCGTGGCGGCAGTTCGCGATCCCGCCCGTCGGCGTGTAGACCGTCAGCCTGTCGCCCTCCCAGCTCGCGACGGCGACACGCGGCTCCATCTGCGCGTTGTGCTCGAACGCGGTGGTGTAGCGATCGTCGAACGTGCGATCCGCGGACGCCATCGCCGTATTCACGTTGCCGCGAGTCTGGACGTTCGGCTGCGCCTCGTTGCGCGCATTGAGCGCGAGGTTGCCTTCCGGCCAGATCTTCACGGCGCCCGGTGCGAGCGCTTCCTCCGGCTCGAGCACGAACGGCAGGACCTCGTAGTCCACGACGATGTGCAGCAGGGCCTCTTCGGCCACGTGCCGATTCACGGCGGCGACGGCCGCGATCGGATCGCCCACGAACCGGACCGGGTTGTTGAAGATGTACCGGCGCTGCTTCGTGATCTTCTTGACGTCGTCGTTGTACTGCTGGCCGCCTGCGATACCTCCCGCGCCCCAGACGACCTGGGTGGTCTCGTGCGTGAGGATCGCCTTCACGCCGGGGAGCGCGCGCGCCCTGGACACGTCGATCGAGCGAATTCGCGCGTGCGGGTGCGGGCTCCTGAGCACGCGCGCGTAGAGCATGCCGGGCAGCTTGACGTCCCCCGTGTACGCGGCCTTGCCGGTCACGCGCTCGACGGCGTCAATCTTCGGCGTCGGATGACCGACGGTCTTGAGCAGCGTCAGCGCCGCAGGGATCGTCGCGCGAGACGCGTCACTCGCCCGGCCGACCGTCGCCTCGACGTACCGGTTGTAGTTGCCACAACGGCACAAGTGGCCCGTCAATGCGGCGCGCGCCTGGTCCGGGGTCGGCGCCGGAGTGGACCGGCGCAGCGCGGTCGCGCTCATCACGTGGCCCGGCGTGCAGAAGCCGCACTGGGGCGCGTCGTGCTCGACGAACGACTGCTGCAACGCGCTTGGCCGTCCATTGGTCGCGACGCTCTCGACTGTCTCGATCGATCGGCCGTCGGCCCACGCGGCGAGCTGACTGCACGAGTACACCGGCTTGCCGTCCATGAGCACGGTGCACGCGCCGCATTCCCCGCGGTCGCACCCGATCTTGGTGCCGGTCAGCCCGAGGTGATCGCGCAGCAGTTCGGCAAGCGTCCAGCGATCTTCGACATCGATACGCCGGGCCGTGCCGTTGATCGTCGCGCGGATTGTCGACCGCGGCACGGCTGGATCACGCACAAGCAACGGCGGGGGCGCCGGCAACGTCTGTGCATCGAGTGAGGGGACGACGGCCGCGGCGATGGCCGCGGTCGCGACGGTCGTTTCGATGAAGTCGCGTCGCGAAATATCGGAGGGTTCGTCGGTCGGGCGCCTTCGCGTGGTCATCGTGTCACCCGCAGGATGCCGAGTCTTGATGCGGGGCATTATACGCTCTCTATCGACGTAGAATCGGCTGGACGGAGGAGGCTCTGATGCGACTTACTCTACGCACGCTGTGCGCGCTCGCCGGAGGAATGGTTGTGGCCGCCGCTGTGCACGCGCAGTCGCCCGGTACCTCGACCGCACGCGCCCGGCCGCCTGCGCCAGGCCTCGCGTTCGCCTTCGAGTTGCGCGCCACAGTCGCCGCGCCGACCGTGCTCGGGCCGGTACCGAACGGCGTGCGGCGGATCGTGGACATCACCGGAGGGACGTTCGAAGGGCCCGGCATCAAGGGCAGAGTGCGTCCCGGTGGCGCCGATTGGCAGATCGTGCGAGCCGACGGCTTCACCGAGCTGGACACGCGCTACACGATCGAGACCGACAAGGGGCAACTTGTCTACGTGCAGAACGCCGGGATGCGCCACGCCCCGCCTGACGTGATGCAGAAACTCCTGGCCGGGCAGCCGGTCGATCCGACGCTCGTCTACTTCAGGACGATTCCGAAGTTCGAGACCTCCGCGCCGGAGCTCCAGTGGCTGACGCGCGCAGTGTTCGTCGGCACAGGCGAACGCTATCCGACCGAGGTCGTCGTCCGGTTCTGGCGCGTAGAGTAGGTCGGTTGAACCGTCAGCCGACTCGTTGCAGACTAGAGCCGCTCTTGGAGCGTCAACCCGGGCGACCGCAGGAAGCGAGGGGCCGCGTGCACATCGATCGCCGGAGCTTTCTCGGTTCTGGTCTCGCGACCTGGGCCGTCGCCCGCATCGCTCCTTCGCCTGCTGCCGCTGGTGCGCCCGCTGCGGGGCAGACCGCCGGTGCGCGAGGATCCTCCGGCACGTCTCTCAGCCGCCAGTTCGCGCAGTGGGTCGTCGGCCTGCGCTATGAGGACCTTCCCGCCACGGTTGTCGATCGCGTCAAGGGACTGACGCTTCAGAACCTCGCGTCGGCGCTTGTGGGGTCCGGGATGCCTGCGGGCCGCGAGGCGGTGACGCTCGTCACCAACGAGGAAGAGGGCGTGCGAAGCGGCGCGACCATCCTGGTGAACGGAAGCAGGGTGACGAGGGGAGGCGCCGCCTTTGCGAACTCGGAAATGATGCTCGCGGGCGGGAAATGGGACACGTTCCGGATGCTCACGCACCCCGGGACGGCGATCATCCCGGCCGCCCTGGCTGCCGCTGAGGCGGAAGGCGCATCGGGTCGAGACTTCATCACCGGCGTGGCGGCAGGCTACGAGGTCATGGAACGGATGGCCGCCGACTGGATTCCGACGGTCATGGCGCGGGGGTTCCACGCCGGACCGGTGTTCAGCATCTTCGGCGCCGCGGTCGCCGCCGCGAAGATCCTGCGCTTCACCGACGACCAGATCCACGCCACGATCTCGCTCTGCACGAATCTGGCCGGCAGCAACCTGGAAAGCCGCGCGCTGCGCGAGGGCGCCGCCGTCCGCAACGCCATGCTCGCGGTCTCGCTCGCCAGGCAGGGCAAGGTCACCGGCGGCGAGGCGGTCCTCGAAGGCCCGGCAGGGTTCTACCAGGCGTATGCCGGCGACCGCACGGGCCACCTCACGTACAGCTTCGCCGGCGCCACGGAAACCAGCCTCGACAAGCTCACCGCCAATCTCGGCGTGGACTGGATGCTGCTCGAGACGCTGTACCGGATCTACTCGATTCCCGGCTACAACATCGCCCACGTGGACGTCACGGCGAAGCTGTGCGAAGAGCACGACATCAAGTACGCTGACGTCGATCGCGTCGAGGCGGTCGTGAACTGGCTCGAGACGCAGTATCCGAGTCCCGCCTTCCCGTCGCGGCGGGAAGACATCGGCGAGCCGACGCGCGGCAGCACCCGGTACTACACGGCGTACGGTGTCGTGCAGCGCGGCTTCCCGATGCTGCCCGTGGCGGCCGATCCGCCGGAGGTGCTCGAGCTGATGAAGCGCGTGCGGATCATCCCGTCGCACCAGATGACGCTCTTCGGCCCGCGGATCACGATCTTCACGAAAGACGGCCGGAGCCACACGAAGCAGGCCACCGGCCGCGAGTTCATCTGGAACTTCGACGAGGAAGCGCGCCGCATCCGCCCGGTCGTTCCCGGCATCCCGATTTCCGGAAGCCAGTTCGAACGCGTGATCGCCTCGTGCCACGACCTCGATCGACTGGACCGCGCCGACACGCTCGTGAAATTGACTCTAAAAACATGAGGACCACCATGGCACGACGAATATTTGCGACCACTGCCCTAGCTGTCTGCGCCCTGACATCCAGCGCGTTTGCCCAGAGCGGGCCGCCGGCCGCCGGCGGGCGGGCAGGCGGCGGAGGCCCGGTGCGCCCGCCGCTGTTTTTCAGCGAGTCGTGGAAAGCCCTGCCGACACCGGTTGACGATCACGGCGAGTGGCCGGCAGGACAGGCCGGGGTGGCGAGCCCGAGTCTCCAACTGTCGCTGCACGGACCGTCAGGCAAGGAGATCACGCTGGTCGCCGTCCGCGGCCGCGCCGACGTGTATCCGCTCAACCTGTGGACCGGCGTGACTACGTCCCCCGTCGGGGCGACCCTTCGCGACAAGGACAACTTCGTTGACCTCACCGACCCGTTGGCCAAAATCCGCTGGGTGATCCGCACGTCGGGGTTCCACCAGATTCGTCCGCTGATCAGGCTGGCCGATGGGACGTGGCTGGTCGGCAACCACACCACCGGTCCGTCCGCGGACTTCAATCAGGCCGACGTCTCGATCGCTGACGTGCGCTGGATGAAGATCGATCCCGCGCGGATGGTCACGGTCGGCGTCTGGGTCGAGCGGCCGGACCTGAGCAAGGTTGACGAGGTCGGTTTTGCGGATCTGATGCCCGGCAGCGGACACGGCTCGGGCGGCTACGTCAACGTCGCCAGGATCGAAGTGTTCGGTAAACCGGTGAAGCGGTAACAGCGATCTCTGTGAGCCGGAGGGCGGGGCCGAGATGCCACGCCCTCCGCTCCGAACACGCTAGTCCTCGAGGCGTTTCGCCGATTCGGTCCCACAACCCGACGTGATCAGGTTGTCGTTGACGTCGAACACTTCGAAAACCGCGTTCGCGACGAATCCGTTCGCGTCGGCGCTGAGTCTGATGGCCCGGGTGATCTTGTTTCTCCCGGCAAAGCTGCCGTCCTGGTTGAAGGTGAAGAACCTGAAAACAGCGGTATAGCCGCGCTTGCTGGTTTGACGCCACGTGCCCACACTGGCCCCGCGCAGGAGGTCGTTGGACGTTTCGGTCAGCGTGCCGCCCTCAATGAACATGTTCATCGCATGAATCGCGGCGAGCGGAGTTCCGGTGTCACACTGACGAATGGTCACGTTGACGTCCCACGCGCCTTCTATGCCTGGCCGGTCTTGTTCGTCATGCGCGGACAACGTCACCTGAGCAGTTGTCACAGCGACCATCGTCGCCAATGCCACACCTCCCAGGACTCTCACGAACTTCTCCATATGACCTCCTATGTACTTCGCGTTCGGGCTGCATTGTGTCGAATGGGCAGGTCCGCCCGCCATTGATTGCGTCTTGAAAAAACCTTGAATCTGATCTGAATGAAGGTGGAAGCGAGCGGCCGCTTATGACACTCTGTGACACAGTGATCAGTTGACGCAGGTATGAACGCGCGCTCCGTCCCCGTGACGTATTGCTTCGAGGATTTTGCGGTCGACATGGCCGCCTACGAAGTGCGGCACCGGGGGAACCGCATTCGGCTTGCGCGGCAGCCGATGGAGCTCCTCTTGTTGTTGTTGGAGCGCAGGCAGGAACTCGTGTCGCGCGAGGACATGGCAAAGCGGCTCTGGGGCCCGGACGTCTTCACCGACCTCGATGCCGGCATCCATACCGCCGTTCTGAAGATCCGGCAGGTCCTGGGTGACTCGCGCGAGTCGCCCCGATTCGTCGAGACCGTGCCGGGGAAAGGCTATCGCTTTGTTGCGCCCGTCGAAGTGGTGGAAAAGTCGCCGCGTCGTCACAATCTCCCGACCGAGCTGACGAGTTTCGTAGGCCGCGAGCAGGAGCTCCTCGAGTTGCCGGGGGTGCTCGCCTCTTCACGGCTGCTGTCGATGACAGGCGCCGGGGGCGCTGGAAAAACCCGCCTCGCGGTGCGGCTTGCGTATCAAGTCGTGAACGATTTCCCCGACGGCGTGTGGCTGGTGGATCTGGCCCCGCTCACGGTCCCGGATCTCGTGGCCCAGACGATCGCAACCGCACTCGGTGTCCGGGAAGGTCAGCGATCGGTCCGCGACGCCCTGTTCGACACGCTGCGCGATCGTGATCTGTTGCTCGTCCTGGACAACTGCGAGCATCTGATCGCATGCTGCGCCGAGCTCGTCGAAGCCCTGCTCCGCGCGGCGCCCGCGCTGCGGATTCTCACGACGGGCCGTGAAGCACTGGGCGTATCCGGCGAGACCGTCTGGCGCATCCCCTCGTTGTCCCTCCCGGAAGCCCTGGCATCGGTCCCCGTTACTGCGCTGCGCGACTTCGAGTCCACACAGCTCTTCGTCGATCGAGCGAGTGCCGTGGATCCGGCCTTCCAACCCACTCCGGAGAACTCGGACGCTATCGTCCGCATCTGCCGGCGCCTTGATGGGATTCCTCTCGCCATCGAGCTGGCCGCCGCCCGTATCGTCGTCCTGTCGCCGGCGCAGATCGAGGCGCGGCTGCTCGACCGATTCCGCCTGCTGACCGGCGGCGCCCGGACGGCCGTCGCGCGGCAGCGGACGCTCGAGGCGACGGTGGACTGGAGCTACGAGCTGTTGTCAGATGTCGAACGACAGGTGCTCAGCCGGCTGTCGGTGTTCCCGGGCTCGTGGACGCTCGAGGCTGCCGAGCACGTGTGCCGGGACGACGGCATCAATGAGCGGGACGTGCTCGATCTCTTGTCGCGGCTGGTCGGTAAGTCCCTCGTGGTGGTTGACGGTGAATCGGCCGGCGAACGGAGGTACCGCTTCCTCGAGACCGTCCGCCAGTATGCGCGCGAACGGCTGGTGCAGGCCGGCGCCGCCGATCGGCTGCGCGAGCGGCATTTCGACTTCTTCTTCAACGAGTTCCGCGGGGCCCTGCCGGTTCTGCGTCACCATCATCAGCTACCGTGTCTCCGGCGTCTGCGGACAGAGCAGGAGAACGTCCGGGCGGCGCTCGAATGGGCCCTGACGTCTTCGGCCTCTGGCGAGCGCGCCGTCGAGCTCGCCGGCGCGCTGTTCTGGTTCTGGACGAAGCGCGGCTTATACGAAGAGGGAACGCTCTGGCTCGAACGGGCGCTCGCCCTCGGTTCCGTGTCAGGAAGGCTGCGGGCGCGGGCGTTAATCGGCCTCGCGCACATGCAAACGTTCCGAGGCCATCACGCCGAGGTCTGGGCGCTCGCGACCGAGGCGCTGGCGCTGGGCCGCGAGCATCGCGATCCATGGATCGAGTCATTCGCGCTGTTTCTACAGGGGCTTGCCGCGTTTGAGCTGGGCGACCACGAGCAGGCCGCCGTGCGCTCCCTCGAGGCGCGAGAGGCCGCCAATCTCAGCGGTGACGAGGTGCAGCATGGCGGCCCGCTGCTCATCCTCGCCGGCATCGCCGTCTCGAAGGGCGATCACGACCGGGCTCAGCAGCTCTATGACGAATCGATCGAGGTCCATCGGCGGGCCGGCGAGGCGTGGGGTCTGGGCATCATGCTTTCGGTCGCCGCGGGCCTGCGGATCGTCCGGCAAGACTTCGACCAGGCGCGCGCGCAGGCGTCTGAAGCGATGGCACTCTGTCAGGAGCTCGAAGATCCACGCGGGATTGCCTGGAGTCTCGAAGTGTTCGCGGGTCTGATGGCCGCCGGAGGACACGCCGACGTCGCCGCCCGGTTGTGGGGTGCCGCGGACGGACTGCTGGAAAGCGTGGGCGGTTCGCTTGTGCCAACCATCCGGTGGATCCGCGATCGGTACTTCGAGCTCGCGAAAACATCGCTCGGTGCCGGTTCATTCGAAATCGTCCGCGGCGAGGGGCGGGCGATGCCGCTCTCGCTGGCGATTGCATTCGCGCAGCAACAGGCCCTCTTGCCACGAGGTCCCGCGTGATCGGACCCGTCGGCGGTCCACGCATGCGCGGAAGCGCGTAAGATATGGGACTTGGAGCGCCGATGATTCGCCGACTTCTTGTCGCTGGCGCGATCTGTGTCGCGGTCGGCGCTGTCGTGATGTCCGCGCAGGCGAAAACGGTTCCGCGGCCGCCCGCGCAGCCGCCGGGGCAGCCGCCAGCGGGAGAAAGCGCGGCGCCGGACGGCTATCAGCCGATTCCGCAGTGGCTCGGTCAAACCCACGCGCCAGTGCCCGCAAAGACCGAGACGTTCACCGTCGAGACGTTTGCCGAAGGCCTGACCGGCGCGTTCTCCTTCCACTTCCTCCCCGACGGCCGCCTCATCGTCGGCGAGCGCGGTGGCCACATCAAGATCATCCGCAGGGACGGCAAAGTCTCCGATCCGCTCGGCGGCCTTCCGGAGATCTTCGTGGGCGGGCCACAGGGCCTGTTCGAAGTCCAGCCCGACAGGGCGTTCGCGGCGAACCGGACGCTCTATCTCACGTACACCGCGCTGCCCGAAGGCGCGGACCGGACGAAGCTGCCGCGCGCCGCGGGCCTGCTGATGGTGGCAAGCGCGAAGCTCTCGGCCGACGAGAGGAGGCTGGAAGGCCTGAAGGTGCTGCTCAACGCCGAAGGCATCGCCGGGCGCCTGGCGCAAAGCCAGGACGGCACCCTGCTCATCAGCTCGTCGATCCCGGCGGGCCTGGGCATCCACTCGGAAGATTGGATGCAGCCGCAGCAGCTCGACAGCCTGATGGGCAAAGTGCTCCGCATCAACGCCGACGGATCGATTCCGAAGGACAACCCGTTTGTCGGCCGCCCCGGCGCGCGCCCTGAGATCTATGCGTCCGGCATCCGTGACGATCAGGGCATCGCGATTCATCCGAAGACCGGCAAGCTGTGGCTGAGCGAGCACGGTCCGCGCGGCGGCGACGAGATCAACGAAATCGACAGAGGGAAGAATTTCGGATTTCCGATCGTCGGGTACGGACGCGACTACTCGGGCAAGCCGATCAACGGCGACAAGACGGCGCAGGCAGGCATGGAACAACCCGTGTACTTCTGGACGCCGGACATCGCACCGTCAGGCATCGGTTTTTACACGGGCCGGATGTTTCCGTCGTGGGACGGGAATCTCTTCGTCGCGGGTCTCGTCTCCAAAAACGTCGTGCGCCTCGTCCTCAACGGCGACCGCGTCGTCGCCGAGGAGCGGCTGCTGACGGATCTCAACACGCGCATCCGCGGCGTCACCGAGGGCCCCGACGGCGCGCTGTATGTGCTGACGGACGGCATGGGCGGGAAAATCCTGCGGCTGGTGAAGAAGTAACGAGGAGGCAGCATGAGCGACGAGAAACAGAAAGAAACAGGGATTAACGACCAGAACGAGCTGACACGGCGCGATTTCGTCGCGATGGGTCTTGCGGCAGGCATCGTGGCCGCCTCGGGTTCCGCCTCGGCGGCGGACATGCCCGTCACCGAGAAGGACGTCGACATCAAGACCCCGGACGGCACCTGCAACGCGGCGTTCATTCATCCGACCACCGGGTCGCATCCCGCCGTCATCATCTGGGCGGACGCGTTCGGCCTGCGCCCGGTCCTGCGCGAGATGGGGCGGACCCTGGCGAAGGAAGGCTATTCGGTGCTCGTGCCGAATCCGTTCTATCGTGTCGTGCGCGATGCCGGGCTCGATCCGCGCACGTTCGACTTCGCCAACACGGCTGACCGCGCGAAGCTGACGCCGCTGATGGGGTCGATCAACGCAGCCGGCGCCGCCGAGAAGGACGCGGTCGCGTTCGTCGCGTGGCTCGACCAGCAGAAGGAAGTGAACAAGGCGAAGAAGATCGGCACACAAGGCTACTGCATGGGCGGCCCGCTCGTCATGCGCACCGCGGCCGCATCGGACCGCATCGGCGCCGGCGGCTCGTTCCACGGCGGCGGCCTCGTCACCGATCAGCCGAACAGCCCGCACCTGCTCGCGCCGAAGATTCACGCGCGCATGTACTTCGGCGTCGCGAAGAACGACGACGAGCGGCAGCCCGATGCGAAGGACAAACTGAAAGCCGCGATGGCGGCGGCCAAGGTGCCGGCGGAGATCGAGGTCTACCCGTCACAGCACGGCTGGTGCATGAGCGACTTCACCGCGCCGCCGACGCCGATCTACGACAAGCCCCAGGCCGAACGCGCGTGGGGCAAGCTGCTCGCGCTCTACAAAGCGGGGCTGGCCTGATGAAGCGCGCCGTCCTGGCGGTTGTGCTTGCTTCAGCCGTCAGCACGGTCGGCGCAGGGCAGGCTGCAACGGGCAGCCTGCCCGCGTTCGAAGTCGATCGTGCCTGGCCGACGGTGCCGGCGAAATGGAAGCTCGGCGATCCCTCGAGCTTCGCAATCGACGCGCGCGACAACGTCTGGCTGCTGCATCGCCCCCGCACGCTCAAAGGCAACGACGCCGCGATGGCGGCGCCACCGGTCGTGGTCTTCGACCCGGCGGGATCATTCGTCAGGGCCTGGGGCGGAGCCGCCTCCGGCTATGAGTGGCCGGAGCGTGAACACGGCATCCATGTCGACGACAAAGGGTCTGTCTGGATCACGGGAAACAACTGCCCGACGAACGGGCTGCCCGGCCTCAAACCGGTGGCCGACGATCAGATCCTGAAATTCACGCAGGACGGCAAGTTCGTCCTGCAGATCGGCCGGAGCAATCAGAGCAAAGGCAACGCCGACACCCGGAACCTGCACCGCGCCGCGGACGTCTGGTCGTTCCCGCGGGCCGGCGAACTGTTCGTGGCCGACGGGTACGGCAATCACCGCGTCGCGGTGTTCGACGAAAACACCGGCGCGTTCAAACGCATGTGGGGCGCATTCGGCAAGCAGCCCACAGACGACGACCATTGTGACGTGGTCGCTCCGCAGAGCGTGCCGGATGGACCGGGCCCGCAGAACTTCAGCACCGTGCACGCGATTCGCGTGGCGAAGGACGGCACTGTCTACGTGGCCGACCGGGAAAACCGGCGAGTCCAGGCGTTCACGAGCGGTGGAATGTTTCTCAAGCAGCTGGTGAAGGCCGATACGCCGTTCGCCCGGGACCTGGCGCTATCCGCGGATCCCGGTCAGCAGTTTCTGTATGTCGGGAACGGCGACGACATCGTGGTCGTCGATCGCAGCCGGCTCGAGGTCGTGGGCGCGATCAAAGTTCCAGGAATGATCGGCGGAGGCCATCACATCGCCGTCGATTCGAAGGGCAACCTCTACATCGCACAAACGACGGCCGGCCTCCAGAAGCTCGCATTCAAGGGGATGTCGCGGTAGGCACGGCGGGTTCGATGCGCATCACGGTTCCGTCCGGAACCGCACCGGCCGACGAAAGCTCCGTCGCGATGTACAGATTGCCGTCGGGTCCCTGCTGCACGTCGCGGATGCGGACGTCCAGCGCGGCCAGGAGCACTTCCCGCTGCTCCGCCTGCTGCGGCTTCGGGTTGTTGAGGGACACGCGCCACAGCGCCTTCCCGTTCAGGGCTCCGAGAAACGCGCTGCCCTTCCAGCCCTTGAAACGATCGCCTGTGTAAAAGATCAGGCCCGACGGACTGATCACCGGGTTCCAGAACATCCGCGGGTCGTCCATGCCCTCCCGGGTCCACGGATGATCGGACACGGGCGTGCCGGTGTAGTTGCGCCCCGTCGAGACGAGCGGCCACCCGTAGTTGTGACCCGGAAACAGAATGTTGATCTCGTCGCCGCCCAGCGGGCCGATTTCAGACTCCCACAGCTCACCGGTCTCGGGGTGGTACGCCAGGCCGTACGCATTCCGGTGACCGTAGCTGAAGATTTCCGGGAGGGCGCCCGGGCGGCCGATGAACGGGTTGTCGGGCGGGATGCTGCCATCGTCGCGAATGCGCAGGATCTTGCCGTAGTCGTTGTCCAGCGTCTGCGCCTTCATCCGCTGGGTGTTGTTCTCCGACCCGTCGCAGCAGTAGCGGTCCCGGTCGCCGACCGTCACATAGAGCGTCCCGTCGCGGCCGAACAGCAGGCGCCCCGGGTTCGCGCCGTAACTCTCCCACGCCTCCGACACGAAGATTTCCTGGAAGTCCACGAGCGCGTCGCCAGTGAGCTTGCCCCGGCCGACGGCGATCGTGTTGCCGCGAGGTCCATATTTCGGGTACGCAAGATACACGAGCCGGTTTTGCGCGAAACCCGGATGCAGCGCGATGAAGTGGAGCGCGTCCGGAGGGTTGTTCCCTGGCGGAGACCCGGGCGGCGCGGGTGGCGCTTCCCACGCCGGCCTCTCCAGCAGCACGTCGTCCCTGATGATCCGGAGGCGCCCGGAGCGCTCGGCCACGAGAATCGTCTGCGAATCGGGAAACGACAGGCTGTA
The DNA here is from genome assembly GCA_963712905.1 of uncultured Acidobacteriota bacterium. Taxonomy (GTDB): domain Bacteria; phylum Acidobacteriota; class Vicinamibacteria; order Vicinamibacterales; family CAVVIG01; genus CAVQJU01. The sequence continues at coordinate 416,061 of CAVQJU010000010.1, forward strand.
AGGGTGCACCAGTCCGCCGGCCACCTGCGTGACCCTGATCCGCTGGCCGGTGGCCGTGTCGGCAACCAGCGGCCCACGCGCCGCAGGGGCTGCCGGCTTTGGCGGCGCCTGGGCGATCACCGACCGGCGGAACGAGAAGCAGCGCTGCCAGCGTGGCAACGCGCGAACGGGACGCGCGCGCGATCATGGGCGGCGCCTAGTTCGAGACCGGCGATTTCAGCAGCCGCTGATAGGCCGCCTGGTAGAAGCTCAGCTTCGCGGCCGGCCGGCGCCGATTCCGCCTGCGGCGTATCGCCCAGCACCATGACCTTGCTCGTGGCGAGGTCCTTGTACTGCGGCCACTGCGGCAGGCCGCTGCCGTTCGGATCGCCCTTCGTGATGAAGTTCACCCAGTAGGACGACATCGGTCGGCGAGCTTCGTGATCGATCTCGTTCCACGTCTGCGTCGGCCTGGCCCTTCGGGTTGTTGAACGCGTAGGAGATCTCCGCCGTGTGCGTCGCGCCCTGCGGCGACGGCTGACCGTTCAGCGTCGGAATGCGGGTGAAGAAGTAGGTGTACGCCTTCTTCCCGAGCTTCGCCTGCGCCGCCGCCCACTGGCGCATGTTCCAGTTGATCTCGTCCGCGCACGCTTCGTGCGCCGCACGCTGCGCGTCGGCGTCCGACGCAGCGGGATAGAGCTGCAGGTACTGATCGGCCATCTCGCCGAACTTGCGCTGCGCCGCGGTCTTGAACGCGTCGAGCGTCATGCCCTGCGCCGCCGCGACCGGCCACGCCGGCGCCCGGTCCGCAGACGCCGAAGTTCGCTTCGTCCTTGTTCGATCCGGTGAGGACGTCGACGGCGTTCTGCTTGCCGTTCATGAACGTCAACGACTCGATCTTCGGGAATGAGGTACCCGTCGACGACCAGGCCGCCCGCCGACAGACCGGTCAGCTCGTCGAGCGGCTTCGCGCGCAGCTCGCGCGATCGTCTTGACGCCAAGCGCGTCCATCGCCTTGACCCCGTCCGCCTGGGCGTCGCGCCGACGAACGCATGCGGCCCATCGTCAGCCCCATCCAGCCGCCGCTTTCGGCGATCGCGCGGTTGAACAGCCCCTTGGCCTGCGGCGAACCGACGAGCGCGCCCACCATGATCGCGCCGGCCGACTCGCCGGCCACGGTGACGTTGTTCGGATCGCCGCCGAACGCGCCGATGTTCCGCTTCACCCACTGCAGCGCGGCGATCGCGTCCATCATCCCGTAGTTGCCGGAGGCGTTGTGGCCCGGATTCCTTCGCCAGCTCCGGATGGGCAAAGAAGCCGAGCGAGCCGAGGCGGTAGTTGAACGTCACGATGACCGGACCCTTGGCGGCCAGGTTCTCGCCGTCGTACCACTGCCAGGCCGCCGGATCCGCCGGTGAAGCCGCCGCCATAGATCCAGACCATCACCGGCCGGCGGTCGCCGGCGCGCTTCGCGCTGGTCCAGACGTTGAGCGTACAGGCAATCTTCGCTTCGGCGCCGGTTCCCTGGCGCGGCCGGCGCAGGCTGCGCCGCAGGCGCGGCGCGCCGCGCCATGCGCAGCCGCGCCGCGGGCGCCCGCCTCGCCCCGCCGGCAGCGGGCCCGGCCGTGCACGGCGCGCCGAACGCGTCGGCGTTGCGCACGCCGTCCCACTTCGCGGCCGGCTGCGGCGCGCGCCAGCGGTTTTCACCGAGAGGCGGCGCGGCAAACGGAATGCCCTTGAACACGCGCACGGAGGCCTGGCCGGCCGCCGTCGTGCCGGCGAGGAGACCGGTCTCGGTCTTGACCTGCTCCGGAATCATCGCGGAGGTTCGCGCCGTCACCGCCGCAATCGTTCCGAGCAAGCAAGAGCGCCACTCGCTTCATCTTCATCTTCTTTGTCTGTTTCTTCATCATCATCTCCGGGGCTTCGGGAGGCTGAACCGGAGCATTCTACTACCGCGGGCTGACCCTCGCGACGCATGGCGGTTGACAGCGGGACGATGGGGGCGTTAGTGTCGATAGCCGACACCATGACCCGCCGCTCCATCCCGGACCTGCTGCCGGGAACGCTCGACATGCTCATCCTGCGCATGCTGCAGACGCAACCGCTCCATGGCTGGGCGATTGCGGAGCGGATCCGGCAAATCTCCGGCGATGTCCTGCAGGTCAACCAGGGCTCGCTCTACCCGGCGCTTCATCGCCTCGAACACCAGGGCTGGATCGACGCAGAGTGGGCCGTGTCGGAGCTGGGCCGGCGAGCCAAGTACTACCGGCTCACGCCCTCCGGACGCCGGCAGCTGACGGTCGAAACCGGCGAGTGGGAACGGATGTGCGACGCCATCGGGCGCGTGATGAGGCTCGCGTAACGCCCATGAATCTCCGCCGCCTGAGATTGCAGGTGCGCGCGTTGTTTGCGCGACGCCGCGTGGAGCGCGACCTGGATGAGGAGCTGGCGTTTCACATCGATCGCGAAACACAGCGGCACGTCGCGAACGGCATCAGCCCGGCCGAGGCCCGGACGCGCGCGATGGTGGGGTTCGGCTCGGTGACCGTCGCAGCCGACGAGTGCCGCGACGCGCGTGGCACGGCGTTGTTCGACAGCGTGGCGCGGGACGTCTTATACGCGTGTCGCTCGTTTCGCCGGGCGCCCCTCGCCGCCCTGACGATTGTGGGAACGGTGGGGCTCGGCCTCGGGCTGGTGGCCGTCGTGTTCACGCTGCTCAACGAGGTAATCTTCCGCGCGGACGAGGTGCGCAACCCGGACGAGCTGTTCGAGGTCACGCGTCAGCCGTCGGCCAACGCGGAGCCCGAGCGCTTCACGCGCCAGGAGTACGACGCCCTCGTCCGCGAGACCGGCGTGTTCTCCGACGCGTTCGCAAGGGGCCCGGGCATCGACCGCCGGGTCGATGGCCGGAAGATGCAGGGGACGCTCGTAACGGGGAATTTCTTCCACGTCCTCGGGGTCAGCGCCGTGCGCGGTCGCACCCTCGTCCCCTCGGACGACGAGGAGGGCGGGCAGCCCATCGTGCTCAGCCATCGCGCCTGGTCCCGGCACTTCGCGAGCGATCCAGGCGTTCTCAGCCGCACGGTCCTGATGAACGGCGTGCCGTTCCAGGTTGTCGGCGTGATGCCGGAAGGCTTCCGGGGACTCGAGGTCGGCGCGCCGGACTTCTGGGCGCCGTTCTCGCTCCTCGATCGGTTCCGCCGCGACGGCGGCGGACAGGAAGACGCCGGATCGCTCCACGTCATCGGGCGGCTGAAACCCGGCCTGTCGCGCGGCCAGGCGCTCGCGCAGCTCCTCGTGTGGGACTCGCGGCGCGCGGCGCAAGGTTCTCTCGAGCGGCCGTCCACGAACCTCTTGCTCGAACCGAACCAGGGCACAGTCCCGCTGTCGGCCGAGGCCATGCTGACGTTCATGCCGCTTTTTTTCGCCTTCGGCCTCATCCTGATGATCGGGTGCGCGAACGTCGCCAACCTGCTGCTCGCGCGCGCGGTCGCACGCCAGCGCGAAATCGGCATCCGGCTGGCGATGGGCGCTTCGCGGCGCCGGATCGTCTGGCAGCTGCTCACCGAAAGCCTGGTGCTCGCGCTGGTGTCCGCCGCGCTCGCCTTCGGCATTTCGCGGCTCGTGCTCGATATCGCCGTCTACGCGTTCATGAGCACCTTTCCGCCGGACCTTGGCGACATTCGACTCTACGCACCGCCGGCGGACTGGCGGCTCGCGCTGTTCCTGGTTGCCGGCGCGATCGTCTCGACCGTGTTCTTCGCGCTCGCGCCCGCGCTTCAGGCCACGCGCTTCGAGCTGGTGCGGGCGATGCGCGGCGAGGTGGTGCGTGATGCGCGCCCGAGCCGCGCCAGAAACGTCCTCGTCGGCCTTCAGGTGACCGCATCGGTGCTGCTCCTCATCTGCTCGGCCGTTTTCCTGCGCAGCGCGCTGGCGGCATCGACCCTCGTTCCCGGGGTTCGCTCGTCCGACACCGTCATGGTGAGCATCGTGGACGAGCAACTCCGCCGTGCCACGATCGAAGCCGTGACGAGCGACCCGTCGGTCGCCTCGGTGGCCGCCTCGTGGCCGGTCGCGCTCGGTCAGCCGCGTGCCGCTTTCGCAGCGGACACGCGCGGCACGTCGGCGGTCGGCTACAGGTTCGTCTCGCCGGAATTCTTCGGCGTGCTCGGCATCGACATCGTGCGCGGACGCGGCTTCGAGCAGGCCGAGCGCAGCGCACGCGTCGCGGTGACGGTCGTGTCGGAAAGCGCCGCACGCCAGCTGTGGCCGGGCCAGGACGCAATCGGGCAGATCCTGCGGCTCGAGCCCGACCAGAAGAGCGACGCGCGGCCGCTCGACGAACCGCCGCTTCTCACGCGCGCCTTCGCCGTCGTCGGCGTCGTCCGTGACGTGCCGGGCTTCACGTTCGCCAGCTTCAACACCGCGGTGGCCTACGTGCCGACCAGCGCCGACGCGGCCAGGACGCAGCTCGCTCTACGGGTGCACGGCGATTCCGAGCAGGCGCGCGCCGCGCTCGTCGAGCGGCTCGCGGCGATCGACCCGAACATGGGCGAGGTCGTCACGCTGCGGCTTCTCGCTCGCACGGCCTCGTATTTTCTGCGGCTGGCGTTCTGGCTGACGCTCGTGCTTGGAGCGCTGGCGCTGCTTCTAACATTGTCCGGGTTGTTCAGTGTGCTCTCCTATCTCGTGGAGCAACGCACGAGGGAGATTGGCGTCCGGATGGCGCTCGGCGCGACCAGCCGAAGCATCGGCGCGCTCGTGTTGTCAGAGTCGGCCCGCCCCGTCGGTATCGGCCTGCTCCTCGGCGGCAGCCTCACGGCTGCGCTCGGCGCGGCGCTGCTCGCGACGCCTGCGGCGGAGTTGATCGGGTCGGTGGTGCGGTTGTTCGATCCCGTCGCCTACGCCGCGAGTCTTCTCTTCATCGTCACGGCGTGCGTCTGTGCCGCACTTGTTCCTGCGCTGCGCGCGGGGCGGATCGATCCGGTCGCCGCGATCCGGCAGGATTGAAAGTAATTGGTTAGCGCGTCAGTTTGCCGTCGTCGCCTGAAATACGGGCGGGACGATCGGTTCACGGGCGTGCAGCATCGAGGCCAGCACGGCGTGCGGGTTGAGGTGGCGTTGGTGGGCAGTCCGAATGATGCTGCCGAGCGTCTGCTGCGCGTGAGCGCCCCTCTCGCTGGAGGCGATCATGCTCGCGCTGCGCCTGGTCGCGCTCGCGCTCGGCGCGTTCCGCCCGTTCTCGCAGGTCTTCGATCTCACGAGCGGGCCGATCCTCCAAGGATGAGTCGGGTGATCCCACGCCAGTGTTATGCCAGAATCATCGCCGACGTACAAGATGCATCGCCCTTCCCCTGTGCGAATTGGATTCTGCGTCAGTTTCCCGGTGGGCAGCGTCCTCGCGCTGGGCAGCATGATCTCCACCCAGGCCATGCCAGGGGTGACTGTCGTATTCGTCTATTTGGCGGTTGTGTGGTTCGTGCTGTATGCAGCCTGTGGCGCATTACCCCACTTGGCGGCTGGCGCGGAAAAGCGAATGGTCGCCGCAGCGTTTTGGGGTTTCGGCATCGGGGGTGCCGCCGCGGGCGAGCTGGTGGCGATCCTCGTGATGTCCGACAGTCTCGCGTCGCACGCAAGGGTGCTTGGAGCATTCGCAATCCCAGCGACAATTCCGTGGCTGCTGGGATTCTTCATGACGCGTTGGCTAGCTGCAGGCTGGGCGTAGATCAGACAGGATCGCATGAACTGGACTGCGCGCGACCGGTTGGTTCTTGTGGCCTTTCTCTCAAATCCGCTTGCTGCCGTTTCATGTTGAGAACTCGCCATAACTCAGAAACCCGCTAACCAGATACGATTGAAAAAGGCCCGGCTATACTGTTCCGGCCTTGGTTCCAGTCAGCCAGCGTGTAGCCGCCGGCGTGCCGGCTGAAGGAGCTCACGGACGCGCCTACAGGCTTACCAGCATCGACATGCTGCGCGGTCTCGTGATCGTGGTCATGGCCCTCGATCACGTCCGGGACTATTTCAACTTCGGCGGCGAGGCGGATCCGCTGGCCAACCCGGGCATCGGCGCCGCGCTTTTCTTCACGCGCTGGATCACGCACTTCTGCGCGCCGGTGTTCGTGTTCCTGGCGGGCGCGAGCGCCGGCCTGATGACGTCGCGCAAGACCCCATCGGCCCTCGGCACGTTCCTGTTCACGCGCGGCCTGTGGCTGATCCTGGTCGAGTGTCTGGTCGTGGCGAACGCGTGGAGCTTCGCACCCTGGGGCATCGAGCAGCTTGGCGGGCGCGTCGGCGTCGCGATGCAGGTGATCTGGGTCATCGGCGCGAGCATGGTCGTCCTGTCGGGCGCGCAGTTCCTTGGACAGCGTGCGTGTCTCGTCATCGGCGCCTCCATCGTGCTCGGCCACAATCTGCTCGATCCGATCTGGCCGGCCACCAACGGCCTCTTCGATGCCGCTCACCCAGTGTGGGTCGCGTTGCATGCCCAGATGAGAACCGACATCGGGCCGTTCTCTTTCATCTGGATATATCCGCTGCTGCCGTGGATCGGTGTAATGCTGCTGGGGTTCGGGACAGCACCACTCTTCCAGGGCGCAGCGCGCAGGCGCGATGCGCGGTTGCTCGCCTGCGGCGTGGCGGCGACGGCGGCGTTTGTGGCCCTCAGGGCGGCCGGCGTCTACGGCGAGCCCAACCCCTGGCAGGTCCAGGGCCGCGCGATCGGCACGCTCATCGATTTCCTGAACGTCACGAAATACCCGCCCAGCCTGCTCTTCATGCTGATGACCCTCGGGCCGGCGGCGATTGTGTGCGCGTCTGCCGATCGGGTACCCGAAGCCGTCAGGCACCCGCTTATCGTGTTCGGCCGCGCGCCCTTCGCGTTCTATGTGGCGCATCTCTACCTGCTGCACACACTCGCTGTGGCATTCGGGGCCATGCAGGGCTTCGATGCCCGTGCGTTCCTGACGTACAGCTTCTTCTTTCCCAAGGGATACGGCGTCGGGCTGCCCGTTGTCTACGCCGTCTGGCTGCTGGTCGTTGCCGCGCTCTACCCGCTCTGCAGGTGGGTGGTGGCGGCGAAGAGGCGCCGCCAGGACTGGTGGCTCAGCTATCTGTAGCGCCGGTAATCCTTGCAACGCCCGCCACAAACGAGCTTAATGTACGAATCCACGTCTGGGGAGTGTCTGGAGGAACGACCCATGCGGCCAACTCATGCGATCGCCTTCGCGCTACTCGCAGTTGTCGCCGGCGGCACCCCTTCCCTTCATGCGGCGCAATCGACACCCGTCGCCGAACAGGATCAACTCATCGGAACCTGGCAGCTGAACGTCGCGAAATCGCGATATTCGCCGGGTCCAGGGCCGGTGAGCGAAACCCGCACCTATACGCGAGGTCCCAACGGCGTCGAAGGAACCATTCTGCGGCGCTTTCAGGATGGCCGGTCGGAGCGGATCGAGTACATATCCGAGTACGATCGCGAGTATCCGGTGATGGGCACGGCCGCGTACGATCACATCCAGTTGAAGCGCGTGAACGCGCGCACGGCCGAAGCCGTCCTGTCGCACGCAGGCCGGGTCTACGGCACCGCGCAGAGAGTCATCGCCGCAGACGGCAAGACCATGACGATCACGTTGCGGACGGAAAGCGCCTCGGCCTCTGGCGGAAACGTGATCAACGTCGCGCTTTACGAGAAATCGGAGTAGCAGGGTTGGCCAGCAACGTCGAAATCAAGGCGAGGGTTCAAGACCTTGCCGGGATTCGTGCGAACGTGGCCGCGCTCGCGTCGGGTGCCGGCGAGATCATCAATCAGACGGACACGTTCTTCGTCGTGCCGCAGGGCCGGCTCAAGGTCCGTGCGTTCCCCGATGGCTCAGGTGAGCTGATTTCATACCAGCGGAGCGACACGCCCGGGCCGAAGGAATCGGTCTACACGAGGGTTTCCTGCCAGGACGCGCCGGCACTCGTCGGAGCGCTCAGCCGTGTTCTGGTGGTCCGCGGCGTGGTCACAAAGCGGCGCGAAGTGTTTCTCGTGGGCCGGACGCGCGTGCACCTCGATCAAGTCGAGCGCCTCGGTTGTTTCGTCGAGCTCGAGGTTGTGCTGTCGCAAGGCGAGCGCGTCGAAGCAGGCCGACGCGAAGCGCAGACCTTGCTTCAATCCCTGGAAATCCCCTCCGCTGCCCTGGTGGCTGAGGCCTACGTCGATTTGCTGGAAGCGACCGCCGCATCCGTGACGGCGAGCGCTCGATCGATAATCGCGAACCCCTCGCGCAGCTCGGCTTCGGTAATCGACAGCGGCGGGTTCGTGAAGAAGTAATTCCACCTGACGAACGTAAAGAGACCCGAGTCCCGGAAAAACTTGCCGAGCGCCGCCATCTCCGGCGACGTGCCGTTGAAGGGGGCCATCGGCGCCCGCGTCTCGCGGTTTCGCACGAGCTCGACGATGCCGAAGAGACCGATCGATCGGACGGCGCCGACCGAGGGGTGGCGGGCGGCGAGGTCGGCGAGCAGATCGGCCATCAACACGCCCGTCCGGCGTGCGCGCTCGATCAGATGGTCTTCCTCGTAGACGGCGATGGTCGCCAGCGCCGTCGCACATGCCAGCGGATGGCTGCTGTACGTGAGCCCGCCCGGGAAGGGCCGGTCCTTGAAGGAATCGGCGATGCCCTGTTTCATCCCGACCGCGCCCAGCTGCACGTAGGCGCTCGTCAGGCCCTTGGCCATCGTGATCAGGTCGGGGACCACGCCCCAGTGGTTCACCGCAAACCACTCGCCTGTGCGGCCGAAGCCGCTCATCACCTCGTCGGCAATCATGAGGATGCCGTGCTGGTCGCACAGCTTGCGGACTCCCTGCATGTAGCCGTCGGGCGGGACGAGGATTCCGTTGGTGCCCGTCACGGACTCGAGGATGAACGCCGCGATCGTCTGGGGCCCCTCGAGCTGGATGACTTCCTGCAGATACCGCAGCGATTCCTCGGCGGAGCTCCAGCCACGCTCGACGCCGTGGTAGGGATCGAGCACGTGCACGAAGCCGGGCAGCGCTGCCTGGCTCCAGGCTCTGGGCTCGCCCGTCGCGGCGATCGCCGCGGCCGTGCCCCCGTGGTACGAGCGATAGCGGGCCAGGATCTTCTGACGGCCGGTGTAGGCGCGCGCGATCTTGAAGGCGTTTTCGTTGGCCTCGGCGCCGCCGTTCGTGAAGAAGAAGACGTCGATGTCGCCCGGCGTGATCTCGGCGAGCTTGGCGCCGAGCCGCGCGCGCGGCTCGGTCGCCATCCCCGGTGTCACGTAGGTGAGGAGCGCGGCTTGTTCCTGAATCGCCTTGAGCACGCGCGGATCGCCGTGGCCGATGTTGACGCACATCAGCTGGCTGTTGAAGTCGATGAAGCGCTTGCCTTCAGGGGTCCAGAAATGCACGCCCTTCGCGCGTGCCACCGGAATGGGATCGACGGCGCCCTGTGGCGCGTATTCGAAGATCGTGTGCTTCTTCGTCAGCGCAATGATCTCGTCGCCAGTCATCGGGCGCTCCGTTTCAGGAAGGATCCGGCGCCGGCACTGCCGGTGAACACTCCGGCGTCGATGACGACACGTCCGCGCGAGACAACGGTATCCACCGCGCCGGTGACCTCGCGTCCCTCGTACGGGTTGTAATCCACTTTCATGTGCAGGGTCTTCACCGAGAGCGTCGTCTTCTTCGACGGATCGAAGACGACGATGTCGGCGTCCGAGCCGGGCGCGATGGTGCCCTTCCTCGGAAAGAGCCCGAAGATCTTCGCCGGCGACGTGGACGTGAGCTCGACGAAACGATTGAGCGAGATGCGTCCGGGAAGGACACCGCCGTCATACACCAGGCTCATGCGTGTTTCGATGCCGGGCGCGCCGTTCGGGATTTTCGAGAAGTCGTCCTGGCCGAGCGTCTTCTGTTCCTTCATGCAGAACGGGCAGTGGTCGGTGGAAATGGCCTGCAGGTCGTTGAAGGCGAGCCCGCGCCAGAGCCGATCCTGCGTGTCTTTCGGCCGCAGCGGCGGGCTCATCACGTACTTCGCGCCGTCGAATCCCGGCTCCTCGTAGTTGTCGTACGACAGGAAGAGGTACTGCGGGCACGTTTCCGCGTACGCCGGCAGGCCGCGATCGCGCGCTTCCGTCACCATCTCGAGGGCCTCCGCCGCCGACAGGTGGACGATGTAGATGGGCACATCGGCCATCTCCGCCAGCGCGATCGCCCTGTGCGTCGCCTCGGCTTCGGCACGCGCGGGCCGCGTCAGCGCGTGGTACTTCGGCGCCGTCTTGCCCTCGGCCAGCGCCCGCTTCACGAGCACGTCGATGACGCCGCCGTTCTCCGCGTGCATGCAGATCGTGCCGCCGTTCTGGCCAGTCCGCAGCAGGGCCCTGAAGATGCTGGCGTCGTCCAGCATGAAGACGCCCGGGTAGGCCATGAACAATTTGAATGACGTCACGCCCTGGCGGACCAGCGCGTCCATCTCCTCTTCCACCTGATCGGTGAGATCCGTGATGATCATGTGGAAGCCGTAGTCGATGACGGCGTTGCCTTCGGCCTTCTTCATCCACGTTTCCCACGCGTGGTGCAGCGTCTGGCCTTTGTACTGAATCGCGAAGTCCACGATGGTGGTGGTGCCGCCATGCGCCGCGGCCCGCGTTCCCGACTCGAAATCGTCGGCCGACTTCGTCCCGCCAAACGGCATGTCGAGGTGCGTGTGGACGTCGATGCCTCCGGGCAGCACGTACTTGCCCTTCGCGTCGATCGTGCGGTCGGCGACGACGCCGAGCGACGTCCCGATCGTGGAGATCTTCTCCCCGTCCACGAGGACATCGCCGCGATACTGATCGGTCGCCGTGACGATGGTGCCGTTCTTGATGAGGAGGGTCATGGCCGCTGCTCCGCCATCGCACTGTACGTCTCCGGCCGGCGATCGCGATAAAACTGCCAGACGCGGCGGACCTCTTCGATCAAGTCCAGGTCCATCTCGGCCACGACGAGCTCGGTCTTGTCCTCCGAGCCCGTGGCGAGAAAGGTGCCCCGAGGGTCGACGAAATACGACGATCCGTAAAAGCGCCCGATGTTCCAGGGCGCTTCCGTGCCGACGCGGTTGCTGCAGGCCATGAAGTAGCCGTTGGCGACGGCATGGGCCGGCTGCTCGAGCTTCCAGAGGTACTGAGACAGCCCGGCGACCGTCGCCGACGGGTTGAACACGATTTCGGCGCCGTTCAAGCCGAGCAGCCGCGCGCCCTCCGGAAAGTGGCGGTCGTAACAGATGTAGACCCCGATCGTCGCGAACCGTGTCTTGAACACCGGATAGCCCAGGTTTCCGGGCTTGAAAAAGTACTTCTCCCAGAACCCGGACGTGTGCGGGATGTGATTTTTCCGGTATTTCCCAAGGTAAGACCCGTCGGCATCGTAGACGGCCGCGGTGTTGTAATAGACGCCCGCCTGCTCCCGTTCGTAGACCGGCACGACGATGGCCATGCCGTGCTTCTTGGCATGCTGCGCCATCAGCTCCGTCGTGGGGCCGGGCACCGGCTCGGCCAGGTCATACCAGCGGGCATCCTGGGACGGGCAGAAGTACGGCCCGTTGAAGACTTCCTGGAGGCCAAGAATCTGTACTCCGCGGCGCCCTGCCTCCTCGATGAGCGGCAGGTGCACGTCGATCGCCGCCTGACGAACGCGCTCAATGGGCGCGGCCGGGTCGGTCAGCGGGGCGGCTGCCTGGATGAGGCCGCCGATCACACGTCTCGGCATCGGGATTCTCCTGGGTCATTGCCAGCGACCGGTTCGATTATAGTGAGCTATCCCTCGGTTTCGTGGGGGTCCACCATGGGCACAAACTTGTCCGTTTCGTTCACGGGCCTTCGCTTCGAGAACCCGTTCCTGCTCGCGTCGGCGCCGCCGACCGAGTCGGAGAACAACATCCTGCGCGCGTTCGACGCCGGATGGGGTGGCGTCGTCACGAAGACCATCGGGTTGCACCCGGTGGTCGACGTCGCTGGTCCGAAGACGACGTTCCTGAGCGCCACGCCGGATTCGCCGAGCCTCTCGATCAGGAAGCGCCCGGGAACGGCGCTGCACTCCTCGTGGAACTGGGAGCTCATCTCCGACAAGACGCTCGATTGGTGGGTCCCGCGCATCGCCCGCATCAAGAAGGCCCATCCGACGCGCGTGCTCGTCGCGTCGATCATGGCGGGCTCCGGCAACGATCATGAGCTGGCGCACTGGCAGACGCTGGCGAAGGCCTGCCAGGACGAAGGCGCCGATGCGCTCGAGTTGAACCTGTCGTGCCCGCACATGGATCGCGTGGACATGGGCTCGAACATCGGCAAGGATCCGCAGCTGATCTCCACGGTCACCCGGGCGGTGAAGGAAGTCGCGCGCGTGCCGGTATGGGCGAAGCTCACGCCGTCGACGACGGACGTGGTCGTCGAGGCGCGAGGGGCGTTTCTCGGCGGCGCCGACGCGATCACGTCGTCGAACACGTTTCCGTCGCTGCCGCTCATCGATCCCGAGACGCTCGAATTCGAAGTGAACGTCGACGGGCTGGTCTCACTCGGCGGTCTCGGCGGTCCGGCGATTCTTCCGCTCTCGCTGGCGAAGATGGTGCAATTGACGCAGGCTTTTCCCGACAAGGCGTTTTCCGGAATCGGCGGCATCGCCGAGTTCGGGCACGCGCTCAATTACTTCCTCCTCGGGTGCGGCACCGTGCAGGTGTGCACGGCGGCGATGCTCGACCATGCCATTGGCCCGAATATCATCAAGCGCCTGCTCTCGGGAATGGCGGAGGCGATGGAGCGAAACGGCTGGCAGTCGCTTGACGACTTCATCGGCCGGCGCCGCGACCGCATCGTGGCCCACTCGAAAATCCGCCGCCAGGATGCCGAGGCCTATCACGGCGGCTACGAGGCCGGAAGCCGGGCAAAAGGCTGAACCGCGTGCGGGCACAGGCCGAACGCGACTTCATCGAGCTCACTGAGGATCTGTCCGCCAGTCCGCTGTGGAATCCGGACCTCGCGCCGACGCCCCTCGCCCGCCGTACGTGGTCCACCTATCACATCGCCGCGCTGTGGATCGGGATGAGCGTGGCCATTACGACGTACACGCTCGCGTCCGGGCTCATGCAGCAGGGGATGCTGTGGTGGCAGGCCATGATCACCATCCTGCTGGGCAACACCATCGTGCTGGTGCCCATGATCCTGAACGCGCACGCCGGCACCAAGTACGGCGTGTCGTTTCCCGTACTGTGCCGCGCCAGCTTCGGCGTGAGAGGCGCCAGGGTTCCGGCGGTCCTGCGCGCGCTGGTCGCGTGCGGCTGGTTCGGGATCCAGACGTGGATCGGCGGCCTGGCTCTGAACACGCTGTTCGTCGCGGCGTGGCCGGCATGGGCCGGATTCCCGGGCAACGTCTGGATCGCCTTCGCCATTTTCTGGGGCGCACAGGTGTGGCTCATCGTCCACGGCCTCGAGGGCATCAAGAAGCTGGAAGGCTGGTCGGCGCCGCTGCTCATTGGCGGGGGCGTGTTGCTGCTCGGGTGGGCGGTACGGCGCGGCGGCGGTCTGGGTCACATTCTGGATGAATCGGTCCGGCTGCAGACCGTGCACGTCCCGTTCTGGCAGTTGTTTCCGGCGGGGTTGACCGCCAACATCGGCTACTGGGCCACGCTCAGCCTCAACATTCCCGATTTCACCCGCTTCGCCCGCAGTCAGCGATCGCAGGCGACCGGTCAGGCCCTCGGCCTGCCCGCGACGATGACCGCGTTTGCGTTCATCGGCGTGGCGGTCACGAGCGCGACGATCGTGCTGTTCGGTGAGGCCATCTGGGATCCCGTCCAGGTAATCGCGCGCATCGGGAGCGCGCCGGTCATCATTCTCGGCGCGCTCGTCGTGATGCTGGCCCAGATCACGACCAACATGGCGGCCAACGTCGTCTCGCCGGCCATGGACTTCTCCAGCCTCGCGCCCCGACACATTACGTACGTCGGTGGCGGGCTGATCACGGCCGTCGCCGGCATTCTCATGATGCCGTGGAAGCTCTACGCCGACGCGGCGGCCTACATTTTCACCTGGCTCGTCGGCTATTCGAGTCTCATGGGCGCCATCGGCGGCATCCTGATCGCCGATTACTGGGTGCTCCGGCGACAGCAGCTCTCGTCGGCGGACCTGTTCCGCCCGCAGGGTCTGTACACGTACGCCAACGGCGTGAACCCACGCGCGATGTGGGCCCTGGTTCTGGCCATCGTGCCGGTCGTGCCGGGCTTCCTGCGCGCCGCCGCCACGCCCGGAGGACAGGTGGCGAATCCGACGCTCTTCGATTCGCTGTATACGTACGCGTGGTTCGTGACGTTCGGCCTGAGCTTCGTTCTGTATCTCGCCTCGAGCCGCCGAGCCAGGATCTCGTGACACGTACTCGATGATTCGGTAACGGTACGACGATCAACGCAGAGCAGCGGAGCACGCCGAGGCGCTCGACGCGGCGCCGCGCAGCGGAGCGGCTGGTAGCAAATCTGGAAGGACAATCCACTAGCATGCCGGAGCCATCAACCGAGCCATCCAAGCGCCAGCCCGTGCACACCGTGTACGGCGGCGCGCAGCTCTTCGCGCACGACACCACGGTCAAGCTGGGCGCGATCGCCCTCAGGACCCTGCGCGAGCATGCGCCGGACGCCGCGACGCTCGCGGCCGCCCTCGAATTGCGCGGCGATCTCGCGGAACGGATCTATCCGCGGATCGTGGACAAGCTCGAGCGCGAGCCCGTCGAGGACTATCGCATCGATTTCGAGGACGGCTTCGGCAACCGCTCCGATGCGGAGGAAGACGCGGCCGCGCGAACCGCTGCGTCGCACGCCGTCTCAGGACTGAAGGCAGGCACGCTGCCGCCTGGCATCGGCATCCGCATCAAGAATCTGGGAGAGACGAAACGTCGGGGGCTTCGCACGTTCGAGCTCTTTCTCTCGACGCTCCTCGACGGCACGGGCGGCCTGCTGCCGGCGGATTTCGTGGTGACGCTGCCGAAAATCACGGCGCCCGATCAGGTGTCGGCGCTCGCCGCCGCCTGCGAGGCGCTCGAGTCGAGATTCCGGTTGGCGCCAGGCACGTTGCGGTTCGAGCTGATGGTGGAGACGCCGGAGTCGATTTTCAGCCGGGACGGCCGCGTCGCGCTGCCGGAGCTCGTGGCGCGCGGCAACGGGCGGGTGACCGCCGCGCATTTCGGTACGTACGACTACACAGCGTCGCTCGGGATCACGGCCGCGCATCAGCACATGCTCCACCCCGTGTGCGATTTCGCGAAGCACGTGATGCAGCTGGCCCTGGCGGGCACGGGCGTGTGGCTGTCGGACGGCGCAACCAACGTCCTGCCCGTCGCGCCGCATCGCGCACCGCCGGGCGGCGCACTCACGGCGGCGGCGCGGGCCGCCAACACGTCGGCGATCCAGGGCGCCTGGAAGATGCACGCGGCTCACGTGCGCCACTCGCTGGTCGGCGGCTTCTTTCAGGGCTGGGACCTGCACCCCGCGCAACTGCCCACTCGCTATGCGGCGGTCTTCTGGTTCTTCATCGAAGGGCTGGAGGACGCATCCGCCCGGCTGAACGCCTTGATACAGGCGGCGGCGCCGGCCACGCCCGAGGGTAATGTCTTCGACGATCCCGCGACCGGGCAGGCGCTGCTCAACTACTTTCTGCGGGCGATCAACTGCGGCGCCATCACCGAGCGCGAGGCCGTCGACGCCAGCGGCCTCTCATCGGCCGAACTGCGGAGCCGATCCTTCGCGCAGATTATGGCCGGCCGCCGGGGGGCTGCCGGCTGAGACGCGCCTCGATCAGACCGTACGGCCGATCCGTCGCGACGAAGACTTCGCCCGGGTTCTCGAGGCCGAACGGCGTCAGGTCGGCCAGCACGTAGTGGCGGTTCGGCAGCGAAATCGTGATCTCGGCGATCCCCTCGCACGCCGCCAGCGCCGCTTCGCCCATCGCGTGCAACGTGTGCTGCACCGACTCGCTCTTGTGCGCGGCAAAGGTCTCCACGAGCGCGCGGCGGATGGCGTCGCGTTCGCCGTAGCCGGCGAGGCCCGGCGCGTACTGCCAGGCCGCCGTGATCGAGGTTCCCAGCAGCCGATCGCGCGTCTCGGGCAGCGTCGTGTACTCGTCGCGCAGGAAGCCGGCGAACGCCGAATCGGCCGTCTTCAGCACGACGAGGCCGCGCAGGCCTGACTCGACGGACGTCTTGCCCTCGGTCCGCGTGACGACGGTGGTCCACTCTTCGGGGCCTGCCTGCGCAAACGCGTGCGGATACGGGTGCCCGCCAACTTTCAGCCGCGTCCAGGGATGCTCGACGGCCTCGATGCGCGCGAGCGTGACGCCGGGCTTCGCCGCGAAGTGGCCGGCCAGGCGGGATGCGAACGCTTCGACGTGATCGATCGGATCCTGCCGGGCGAGCGCATAGATCGTGTTCTTCATCGCGTCGGTCGTCAGGCAGGATGTGTTGTCGCCGTCGGCGTAAACCGGCTCGAACGCGCCTTCCAGCGCGACACCGATCGTGAGGTCCACGATTTCGTGAGGCCCGGCCCCGCGGCGGACCTTGAGCAGCCGCACGCTCGACTTGCCGTATCGATTCCAGGTGAGCATTTATGTCCCGCGGTACGTCGAATAGCCGTACGGGCTGAGCAGCAGCGGAACGTGATGGTGCCCCTCGTCGCGCACGTCGAACGTCACCGCTACATTGGGGAAAAACGGCGAGATGTCCTGGCGGTGGTGATACGCGCCGGTGTCGAACGTCAGCCGGTAGGTCCCGGCGCCGAGCGGCGCGTCCGCAAAGCTCCCGATCCGGCCCTGATCGTCCGTTGTTCGCCGGCCGATCGCTCTCCAGCCCGCGCCGTCGCGCGCTTCGAGCACGACGGCGACACCCGAGGCCGGCACGCCACGCGCGATGTCGAGGACGTGCGTGCTAATCATGCGTCACGAGTTTCCGCAGCCGCAGCGCGGTGATCTGGCGCTGCTCCTCGGCCGCCACCGCCAGTTCGGTCGGCGCGTCGTTCGGCAAGCGCGCCTCGAGCAGCTTCAGCATGTCCCCGGATGATTTGCCTGTCGCGCACACGATAAAGATATAGCCAAACCGCTCCTGATAGTCGACGTTGAGCGCCGCCAGCTTCTCCTGCGTGTGCTGGTCGGCCAGCCGCATGCCGGCCTGCTCCTCGGAAGACCACGCGGAGGACGCGCGCCGCTCGCCGATTCGAGGATGCGCCGCAAACGCCTCGAGGCGGTCGGCCGGCGCCAGCGACGCCCAGATCGTCTCGCCGAGCGCGATCATCGCGTCGACATCGGTAAACGGGCGGGCTCCGGTCATCGCCGCCGCCCAGCGCGCCGATCCACAGCAGCGCCGGAACTCGGCCTCGGCGCGCGATGGCTCGAGGGCATTCAGCGCCTCGAGCGTCATTCGGCCCGGCCAAACAGGCGCAGCCGCGCGACGCCCCCGTCGGGAAAGATGTTCAGGCGCACGTGCGTGGCGCCGGCGATCGATCTCAACGCCTTGTCGAACTCGTGGCGGCGATCGGCGTGCAGCGGCGTTCGCGGCAACAGCTCCTGCCAGTCGTCCCCCGGCGCCGCCGCTGTGCACACGTCGAGGCTGCACGCCGCGGGGGCGTTGCCCTTGAAATGCCGCGTGTCCACCTCGACCCGCGTAATCGTGCCCCGCGTGCCAAGCCGCACGACCGCCCAGTCGTGCCCGGGCGTCCGCCGCCGCCTGGTTTCCCAGCCGTCCGCCATGCCGCGTGCGAGCCCCGGCATGATGAGGTTGTCACGCCGCCCGAAGAACATGTCGCTGCTGTCGACGACGCGCGCACCGTGGACGAGCGCGGCCAGATCGATCTCGCCCTGCCGGCGAAGCGCGTCCCAATCCGGGGTCACGTCGCCGTACACGCGAAGCCGCGCGACGCCGCCGTCCGGAAAGATGCGCAGGCGGACGTGCGTCGCGTCGACGGCTGCCACCTGAAACACATTGTGCGAGCCACCGCGAAGGCCCCCGCTCTCGACGGCGGTTCGCCATGAGGCGCGGTCGAGATCGGGCGCCATCGCGGCGCCACCCGCCACGCAGGCGTCGAGCGCGCACGAGTCGGGAAAGTTCCCCGTGAAATGCGTCGTCTCCACGTCCACGCCGCGAACGAGCCCGCGCGCGCCGAGCTGGATGATGCACCAGTCGTGTGCCCGGTCGAAGCCGGGCTCGCCCGGCAGGACGTCGCGGCGGCGGCGCGTTTCCCAGCCGTCCATCCACTTCCCGCGGTCGGTGTATTCGCCGTCGCGCCAGATCGGCGACTCGGCGAGGATCAGACGTTCCTTCGGGGCGAAGAACTCGTCGCTGGCCGCGATGACACGGCCGCCCAGGCGTTCCGACGCAAGGTCGACCAGGTTGACGAGGTCGTCGCTCACAGCATCTGCCCCTGGCCTGGCCTGGCGAGACGACCGCGATCCCACACGCGCTCGCCGCGCAGGTAGGTCGTGTGGACGACCCCGCGCAGGCGGCGTCCCGCGTACGGCGTGAGCTTGTGGCGCTGCTGCAATTCCGCGGCATCGACCGTGAACTCGCGCTCGGCGTCCCACACCACGAGGTCGGCGTCGTACCCGGGCGCGATGCGGCCCTTGCGCCCCGACAGGCCCGACAGCCCCGCCAGGGCGGCCGGTGCAGCGCTCATCCAGGCCGCCAGATCCGCCGGCGTGCGTCCCCGCTCGAACGCTCGCGTCCACACGGCCGCGAGCGACAACTCGAGCGAGGCGATGCCGCCCCAGGCACGGACGAAGTCACCCGGGCATTTCATCGACGGCGGCGCCGGCGAGTGATCGGTCGCCACGAGATCGAGCGCGCCTGATTCCAGGGCACGCCACAGCGCGTCGCGATCGCTCGCGCTCCGAATCGGCGGCGCGCATTTGAACTCGGTCGCACCGTCCGGAATGCCGTCGTTCGCCATCGTCAGATAGTGCGGACACGTCTCGCCGGTGATCGGCACGCCCTCAGCGCGCGCGGCGGCGATCACTTGGGCGCCCGCCGCCGAGGACACGTGGACGATGTGGACGCGCGCCCCTGTCTCGCGCGCGAGCGTCGCCATGAGGTCGATCGCGGCGCGTTCGGCCTCAACGGGTCGCGTCGCCTCGTAATCGCGATAACTCTCCGGGCGGCCTCGATGCGCGCGCAGGGCTTCGGGCAGCTCCGCGTGAACCAGCAGCGGAACACCCCGCCGCGCCAGGACCGGCATCACCTGGCGCAGCGTGCTTTCGCCCACGTGCGCGAACTCGCTGACGCCGGACGGCGCCAGAAAGCACTTGAAGCCGCGGACACCGGCGTCGATGAGCGGCTCGACGTCGGCCCCGTTCCCGGGCACGATGCCGCCCCACATCGCGGTATCGACGTGGATCCGGCCACGCGCCGCGTGGCGTTTCGCCTCGAGCGCTGGCACCGTCGTGGTGGCCGGCACGCAGTTGAGGGGCATGTCCACGATCGTCGTCACGCCGCCGCGGGCGGCTGCGCGCGTCGCCGTGTCGAACCCTTCCCATTCGGTCCGCCCCGGCTCGTTGACGTGGACATGGGAATCGACGATCCCCGGCGAGACGACGAGGCCGCCGCACTCGACGATCTCCGCACCCGGCGGCGTCTCATCCTCGTCGCCGATCGAGACGATGTGGCCGCCTTCGATGTGCACGGATGCCGGCCGTTCGCCGCCGGCAAGCACGACGCGCCGCCCGCGAACGACTAGCATCTACCTGCGCGCCTCACGCCAGAAGCCCGCCAGGAGGTTCGCCGCGACGCGCCGCCGGTACTCGGCGGTGGACCGCACGTCGTCGATGGGAACGATCTCGTCGAAGAGAATCCGCTGCGCGTCGTCGATCGATGCGCCTGAGGCGAGCGCGGCCTCCGTGCGCGGTAGCCGCACGACCGTCGGCGCGACGCTGCCAATGGCGATCCTCGGCGTCTGGCCCGAGCCGGGATCCACGGCGGCCATGACAACCTTCGAGATGGCTTGCGCCGCGCGCGTTCCCACTTTTCGAAACCACTGCCGGCCGGGAGTCGCCGGAATCTCGACCGCGACAATCAACTCGTCCGGCCTGACGACCGTTCGCCGGTACGCGGTGTAGAACTCCGTGAACAGGACCCGTCGCTCTCCGCGAACGCTGCCGAGCACGACCGTCGAGCCCGCCGCGGCGAGCACCGGGAGCGTGTCGCCGGCCGGCGACGCGTTCGCGATATTTCCGCCGATCGTGCCCCGGTTCTGGATCTGCGGGCCTCCGACCTCGCGTGCGGCGGCCACGAGCATCGGCATGCGCCTCTGGACGAGACGCGAGCGCATCAGGTCCGTGTAAGTGCAGAGCGCGCCGATCGACAGCGCGCCGTCGCGAACGGCAATGTGCCGGAGCTGCTCGAGGGGCCACAGGTTCAGGAAGCTCGTGCCCTTGAGCTCGCCCAGGTTCAACGCGACGTAGAGATCGGTGCAGCCGGCCATCGGCGTCAGCGGGCCCTCGGCGTCGAGCATGCGGAACGCCTCGCGCAGCGAGCGCGGCGTGCGCAGCCGCCGGTCAGCGACGGACCCGAGCATTTTTCCCCGCGCGTTCGACCGATTCGTAGATGGCGTGATAGCCGGTGCAGCGGCAGATGTTGCCGGCCAGCCCCGCCCGCGTCGCCTCTCGCGACGGCTTCGGGCCAAGCGCGATGGCGGCGAGAATCATTCCCGGCGTGCAGATGCCGCACTGGGCGCCGCCAAACTCGACGAACGCCTGCTGCATTGGGTGACGGCCGCCCAGCCCCTCGATCGTCGTCACACGCGCGCCGGAAACGTGCGCGAGCGGGACCAGGCAGGAATTGACCGGCCGGCGATCGACGAGGACGGTGCACGCGCCGCACTCGCCTTCGCCGCAGCCCTCTTTGGTGCCCGTGAGGCCGCACTGCTCGCGAAGCGCGTCGAGCAGCCGCGTCATCGGATGCGCGTCGATGCGGACGCTCCGGCCGTTCAGCGTGAACCGCATGCCATCACCCGCTCCGGTGTCGCGGGAATCTCGCGGAGATCGAAGCCGGCGTGCCGCAGCGCGTTGATTACGGCCGGAGCCGGGCCGTCGATGGGCATCTCGCCGACGCCCTTCGCGCCGAACGGCCCGTGCCGGTAGGGGCGCTCGAGCAGCACGACATCCATTTCCGGCGTGTCCAGCGTCGTCGGCACGATGTAGTTGGTGAACGAGTTGTTCGCCATCCGGCCGTCGCGCATGACCACCTCTTCGAGCAGCGCCCAGCCCAGGCCCTGCGCGGTGCCGCCCTGAATCTGCCCGACGGCGAGGCGGGGGTGAATCGCCTTGCCGATCTCGTGCACGCTCGTGAGCGTGACTGGATTGACCTGCCACGTCGCCGGATCGACCTCCACCTCGACGACGTCACAGGCCCAGCCGTAGCTGCCGTACGCGTGGCCCCGATACAGGACGTCGTCCCAGACGATCTCGGGCGGCTTCTCGTACTGCTTCGTGATCACGAGCGGGCCGTGGCGTTTGACGTAGTCGCGTGGCGACAGCCGGCCGAGCCGCGTGCGCATCTCCTCGGCGCAACGCTGGAGAATCCGGCCGACGACCATGCAGGTTCTCGACGCGACGGTCGGGCCGCTGTCGGGCACCTCGCTGGTGTCGGCCGCGTTCACTTCCACATTGTCGTACGGCACGCCGAGCGTGTCGGCCACAATCTGCGCGAGCATCGTCCGCGTCCCCTGGCCGATCTCCGTGCTGCCGACGAGCACGCGCACGCCATCGCCGGCGAGCGCGAGCGACGCCTTCGACGCCAGCTTGACCTCGCCGGAGCCCGTGAAGCCAGAGCCATGAAAGAAGAGCGAGAGGCCGATGCCGCGATTCGTGCCGGCCAGCGCCTTGCGGCGCCTGGCGAAATCCGTGCGCTTCACCGCCTCGCGCAGGACCTCGCGGGCGCTGCAGTCGGCGCCGAGCGTCTGACCGGTCGCCGTCGTGTCGCCAGGGCGCAGCGCGTTCCGATCGCGAATCCGCACCGGGTCGATGCCGAGCTGCTCGGCAATGCGCTCCATGTGCACTTCGACGGCGAACTGCGTCTGCGGCGCGCCGAATCCGCGGAACGCGCCGTTTGGCGGCGTGTTCGTCATCATCACGCGGCCGCGGATCCGGATGTGATCGCAGCGATACGGTCCCGAAGCATGGAGCACGCCGCGGGACAGGACAACGGCGCTGAGCGTCGCGTAGGCCCCGCCGTCGAGCAGCACGTCGATGTCCATGGCCGTCAATCGCCCGTCCCGGGTCACGCCGGTGCGATGCCGGATCACGCCGGGATGACGCTTCGTCGTCGCCAGCATGTCTTCGCCGCGGTCGTAGACGAGCTTGACCGGCCGGCGCGCCTTCAGGGCCGCGAGCGCCGCGTGGCCGGCAATCATCGACGGATACTCCTCCTTGCCGCCGAAGCCGCCGCCGGTTTCCGTCTGCACGACGCGTACGCGATCGTCGGGGAAGCCGAGCAGCACGGTCAGCGCGCGATGGACGTAATACGGGCACTGCATCGACCCGTACACCGTGATGCCCCGCCCGTCGTCGGCCGGCACCGCGATGACCCCGTTGGGCTCGATGTAAAGCTGCTCCTGCGCGCCGGCCCGGTACTCGCCTTCGACGATCTCGTCGGCCTTGGCCAGGCCGGCGTCGAGATCGCCTTTGTCGATGGCGATCGACTTGAAACAGAGCGGCGATGCCGACGGATCGTAGTTGGGAGCGCCGGCGCGATACGCGATCCGGACATCAGCCGTCCGCAGCCGATCGCGATCGTCGTGCGCCAGGATCAGGATGGGCTCGGCGACGTGACGGATCGTGCGTTCAGCGAGGCACGGCTGGTCGTCGTCGATGAGCGCGACGACATTGCGCCCGGGAATGTCGTTGAAATCGACAATCGTGAAGCCGTTCGTGTCGAACGGAAAAGAGATGTCGGCAATGGCGCCCGCCGGGATCGTCGAGCGAATCGTGCGCGCGTGGAGCAGGTTCGGAAACGACAGGTCGTCGATGTATCGCGACGCGCCGGATACTTTGTCCCGGCCTTCCTTGCGAAGGACGTTGCGTCCGACGGCCTTGGGCATTCTGGATTATAAACAGAACGCCCGGTTGCAGGATGTCACACGATCACTGACCGCGCCCCGAGCAACGGACCGAACACGACCGGATCTCCGCTCCTGGTCACGAGGTTCTCCGCGCGGTCGGGCGGCAAGGCATTGAAGAGCAGCCGCCAGGCTGTGTCGTCGGACATCGTGACGCGCGCGGATTCGCCGCTCTCCTGCCCTGCCCAGAGCTTCCAACCGCCGTCGTCTCGCTTCAGCGTCCACACGCCGCCCGCTGTCCCCGTGATCTCAATCGTGAGCGTCCGCCCGGCTTCCACGCGCGTGTCTCGAAAGGCGTGCGGCAGCCCGCGCAGGGCGATCAGCAGCACCGCGTGGAGCCACGCCGGGTCGCGCAGCGGCGGCGCCATCACCGCGTCTCGAACCTGAGCCTGATGGTGCCAGATCTCGGTGAACTCGCGGCCGAGATCGAACCAGCCGTCGGACCGCTCGTCACCTGCCCACGACACGGGAAACAGCGCCGGCCCGTTATCGGGGAAGGACTCCGTGAAGTCAGCGAGCGCCGCGGCGACGAATTCGTGCAGGTCGGTCAGCATCCGCGGGCTGATGCGCCGGGCGGCTTCGACCCACTGGCCGTTCAAGCCGTTGATGAAGACCACGAAATCGCGCTCAGTCTTCGGCGGACGCGGAGGTGCAGGGGGCACGTGCCTGTCCCGATGCAACGACACCCGGCGCATGCTGACGTCGACAAGATGCGCGATTACATCGCGTACGCGCCATGTTCCGGCGACGGTCGGCCTGTCCCAGGCTTCGGGGGGCAGGCTGCGAAGAAGCACGGTCAGTTCCGATGCGACAGGACGGAAGAAGCGGCGCGTGTCGGTTGGCGGCACCTGCTCGAGCGGCATCACGACAGTCTACCGAATCAGGCATGGCAGGTTCACACGCTGTCAGAGCCCTTGCGCCGCCTGACGCAAGCGGCGACAATTCGCCAAACGTGCGGGACTCCGCTGGAGGTGCTGAGATGCGAATGGTGCATGGGCTCGCGACGCTGGCTGTCTTCGTGGCGCTGACCGCCGGGGCGACTGCTCAAACGCAGATCACGACGGCCAGCATCGAGGGCGTCGTCATCGATGCCAGCGGGGGCGTGCTGCCGGGCGTCGATGTCGAAGTGCGGAACACCGGCACGAACATCACGCGGGTGTTGCAGACCGATCGCGAGGGGCGCTTCACGGCGCTGCAGCTGCAGCCCGGCCGTTACCGGGTCATGTTCACGTTGTCCGGCTTCGCGACGCTCGTGCAGGATAACGTCGAGGTCAGCATCGGCCAGACGCTGCGGCTTTCACCCACGATGAAGCCGTCGAACGTCACCGAAACGGTCAACGTCACCGCCGCGCCGCCAACCGTCGACACCTCGCGGACTGCCTCGGCGAGCACGCTCGACGAAACCACGATCGGCACCACGCCGATTCTCGGCCGGAAGTTCGAGGACCTGCTCTCGCTGACGCCGGGCGTCTCGATCGTGCAGGGGCCCGACGGCGACGAGATCAACTTTTCGGGACAGCGCGGCGTCTTCAACAACATCAGCCTCGACGGGGGCGACTTCAACAACGGGTTCTTCGGCGAACAGGTCGGCGGACAGCGCGCGGCGATCGACATCACGCTCGACGCCGTCAAGGAGTTCCAGGTCGTCGCTTCCGGGGCGAACGCCGAGTTCGGGCGCACGGCCGGCGGCGTGGTCAACGTCATCACGAAGTCGGGGACGAACCAGACGCACGGGAGCCTCTTCTATTACCAGCGCCTCGAGGGCCTGACGTCGAACACGTCCGACGGCAAGCCGCTCACCGACTTTCATCGCGAGCAGTACGGCGGGACGGCCGGCGGTCCGATCGTGAAGGACAAGATCTTCTACTTCGGCGCCATCGAGGGCATCGGCGAGCACCTGCTGCGGCCGAACCTGTCGGAGCCGATCGGCACCCCCTGCCCGGTCGCGAACCCGACGCTCGGGGCCAACGAAGCGCTCATCAACTCCAGCTCGGACTGCCAGCGCGTCGCGCTCATCAACTTCTTCAAGACGACCCGGGGACAGGACGAGGGGCAGCCGGTGCCCCACAGCGTCAGCAACGCGGCGCTGCTCGGCAAGATCGACTGGGCCACCAACCACAGCAGCAACCTGTCGGTGTCCTACAACTTCAACTACTCGAAGAACGAGAACCAGACGTTCGACGTCCCGACCTACGGCACGACGGCCAACGGCACGGAAGGACCGTCGAAGATCAACCTGCTCAATGCGAACCTGTTCACCTCGCTCACGGCGAACAAGTTGAACGAGTTTCACATCACGCTGTCACGCGAGTCGCGTCCGCGCCTGGCCACTTCGTCCGGCATTCCCGCGGACACCGGCGTCGGGTTCGCGCCCTCGTTCCGGTTCGGCAACCCGTTCTTCATGGCGCCCAACGTGGACGAGCTGGTGAAACGCTTCCAGATAAAGGACAACGTCACCATGGTCCGCGGCGCCCACACGATCAAGACCGGCGGCGAGTGGCTGCACACGAACAACACCCAGGTGTTTCGCGGCTTCTTCGAGGGCCGCTACCTGTTTGACAGCGTCACCGGGTTCCTGCGGTACGCCTCGCCCGCGGCGCCCGGCGGGTTCGGGCCGAACACGATCGGCTGCTCGAATGGCGCGTTTGTCACGGCGCCTGCCAGCTGTCCCGCCGGGACCACGACGTCCGGCGGGCCGCTGCTCTTCTACCTGCAGAGCAGCAGCCCGGACGGCATCGCGCGCGACTCGGCCGGCGCGTCGGATATCAACAACGAGGAATTCTCGTTGTTCATCCAGGACAAGTGGCAGGCAGGCAAGGGACTGACGGTCGACTACGGCCTCAGGTGGGACGCCCAGATCATGCCGGAGACGGCCGACCCCAAGACGACCGCCTACGCGGCGTTCCTGAACGACCCGCGCTTCCCGTCGGACGGCACGATTCCCAGTCAGGCCAAGCAGTTTCAGCCGCGCGGCGGGTTCGCGTGGGACATCAACCAGACCGGCAAGACCGTGCTGCGAGGCAGCGCCGGTCTCTACTACGCCCGCCAGAACATGCTGAGCCAGGTCGGGTCGGTGACGACCAACGGCATCGAGCAGAAGAGCGACTTCCGCGCGGCGGGGTTCGGAGACATGCCGGTCTGGCCCAACCTGCTGACACCGACCGCCGTTCCCCCGGGCACCTTTCCGCTCTTCACCGGGGTCCGCGTCTTCGATCGCGACTACAGGAACCCGCGCATCGTCAGCGTCAACGTGGGATTCGAGCGTGAGCTGACGACGGGCATGGCGGCGTATTTCGACTTCACCGTGGCCAAGGGCACGCACCTGACGCGGTTCCTCAATTACAACGTCCACGGCACCGCCGCAGCTGCCGTTCAGCCGGCGACTCGTGATACGACGACATATACCGGCGCCAATCCGTTCGAGCTTCAACTGGGCGACGTGTTCGTGACGACGAGCAGGGGCCGCGCGCTCTACCGGGGCGCCACGTTCGGCGTGCGGAAGCGGTACTCGCAGAAGTATCAGTTCGACGTGAACTACGTGCTCGCGAAGGACGAAGACGACGACTCGAACGAGCGCGACCCGTTCACCGATCGCTCCTTCAACTTCTACGACCTGAGCCTGGACTACGGGCCGTCGGACCGCGATATCCGTCACAAGGTGAACTTCTTCACCTACGCCGAGCTGCCCCACCGACTGCTGTTGAACGTGAGGATGCAGGGCCGGACGGCGCAGCCGATCACGACGTCTCCGCGTGTGTTGAACAACAACGACCGCGGGCGCAACTGGGATCGGAAGGACAACGCGTATTTCTCCCTCGACTGGCGGCTGCAGCGGCCGTTCGCCGTCGGCGGCACCGAAGTGATCCCGAGCCTCGAGATGTTCAATACGTTCAACAACGCCAACAACGTCAACCCCCTGACGACGCCGGCGCTCTTCAACTTCGACGGCTTCCTGCGGGCGGGCGTAGGCGACCCGCGCCAGGTGCAGCTGGCCGTCAGGGTCACGTTCTGACGATTGACGAAACGTTCATCCGCACGCTGCCGAAGGTGGTCCTCCACGACCACCTCGACGGCGGCCTGAGGACGCAGACCATCGTCGAGCTCGCGAAGGAGCAGCAGTACCAGGGCCTCCCGACAATGGACGCCGGCGAGCTCGCCGTCTGGTTTCACCGCGGCGCACAGCGCGGCAGCCTGCCGTTGTACCTGGAAGGATTCGCCCACACCTGCGGCGTGATGCAGACCGCGGAGGCCCTCGAACGCGTCGCCTTCGAGATGATGGAGGACGCGCACCGGGACGGCGTGGTGTACGTCGAAACGCGTTTTTCGCCCATTTTCCACTCGGACAAAGGGCTCCACGGCGACGAAGTCGTCACGGCCGTGCTGGCCGGCCTCGAGCGCGGGAAGAAGGAGTTCGGCGTCGAATACGGGTTGATCATCTGCGCCATGCGGAACCTGCAGCGGTCCCTGGAGATGGCGGAGCTGGCCGTGGATTTTCGCGAGCGCGGCGTCGTCGGGTTCGACCTGGCCGGCGAGGAGGGCGGGTTCCCCCCGAAGAAACACATCGACGCGTTTCACTACATTCAGCGGGAGAACTTCAACATCACCGTTCATGCGGGCGAGGCGTTCGGGAAAGAGAGCATCTGGCAGGCCATCCAGTGGTGCGGCGCCCACCGCGTCGGTCATGCGACCCGGCTCATCGAGGACATCGGGCTCGACGCCCACGATCCGACGAAGATCGTCAAGATGGGATATCTCGCCCAGTACATCCTGGACAAGCGGATTCCGCTCGAGATCTGCTTGAGCAGCAACGTGCACACGGGCGCGGTCGAGAGTGTCGAACGGCACCCCTTCGGCATCTACCAGCGGTACGGCTTTCGAGTCACGCTGAACACAGACGACCGCCTGATGAGTGACACGACGATGACGAAGGAATTCGAGCTCGCCCGGCGCGCATTCAAGCTCGGCGTCGACGATCTCGAGAAGCTCACCATCAACTCGATGAAGAGCGCGTTTGTTCCCCACAAGCGCCGTCTCGAGCTCATCTTCGACGTGATCAAACCCGGCTACGCCGCAGCCAGAGCGACGCTCGCGAATTGATCTCGGCCGTGGTCGTTGGCACGAGCTGTGCTCTCGCGTGAGCCCGGAGCCGGGGCACGGATTGGCCCGGTAAAGGAGTGACTGTGGATCTCATCCTTCTCGTGCTGATCCTCCTTCTGCTCGCCGGCGGCGGGGGCGGTTTCTACTACGGCGGCCCGGTTGTCGGCGGCAGCCTCGGCGGGCTGCTGTTGATCGTGCTGGTGCTCTGGGTTCTGTTTGGCAGCCGCCGCGGCGGAGAGATCTGACCGCGCGCGAGTTCTGGTCGCTCACGAAGCAATCGTTCCAGGCCTGGAACGATGACTACGCACCGAGCATGGGCGCGGCGCTCGCGTACTACACGGCGTTCTCGCTGGCGCCGGTGCTCATCCTCGTCATCGCGGTCGCCGGCCTGGCGTTCGGGGCGGACGCCGCGCGCGGCGAAATCGTGGCGCAGCTCCGCGGCCTGCTCGGCGAGCAGGCCGCGAAAGCGACGGAAGAGCTGCTGGCCAGCGCCAGCAAGCCGGGCTCGCGCGTCAATCAGCCGGCGGCCTGACGACCACCCGGCGCTCGGCACGATCGAACTGGTCGGTGAAGCCCGGAATGATCTCTCCGGCGTATCGCAGGAATCGCTCGATGGCGAGACCGATGAGCGCGCCCTTGACGTTGTCCCACGTCGCGAGCGCGTGTTCCTTGTGCACAAGGCTCGGCATGTTCCGGGGCGGTTCGCCTCCCGGCGTTGAAACGAACGCGCCCCGTGGAGCGCGTCCCGGTCCCAATGAAGCCGCCACCGCGGCGCCGCCGGCGAACGCGATCCCCAGGAAGAGCAACGGGCGAGCCTCGTAGTGGGCGCGCCAGTCGGTCAATTCCGCCACTCTGCGTTCGAGCTCCTCGAGGTTCGCGCCCAGTTCGGCCCGGGCGCCGTCGATGTTGGCTTCTATTTGATCGACTCTCTGACCCACGCGGCACTCTCCTTGATGCTCTCGACAGTACGGGCGGGCGGCAGATGCACACGTTTGAACCGACGCTTCGCGGCCAGGAGCAGGACGCCGGCCGTCACGCCCAGCATCGCCGCCACGGCCAGCGCCGCGGCCCACATGGGAGCGACGAGCGCCAGCGCATACACACTGCTCCACAGCAACAGATGCACGGCCAGCACGGCTGCGACGGCCGCGGCAATGAGCCACCCCGCCGATGTCACGGCCTTCACGGCTTCCTCGCGCATTTCCGCCTGCGCGAGCCGGACTTCCGATCGGATGATGTCGTTGACGTTCCGGGCGATGTCCTGGAGGACATCCACGAACGACCGCTCTCCACCCACGACAGGTCTCCTCGCGGCCGTCAGCCGCGGCTGATCGCGCGTCCGGCCGCGAAGCCGATGACCGCCGCCACCAGCAAAGACGGCCCGGGATTCTTCCGGACCCACGCCTGCAGATCGCTCGCCATGCTCCTGACGTCGCGGCTCCGGATGTAATCGGCGGCTTCGCCCAGGCGATCGGACGCGCGGTCGACCAGCTCTTCCCCAGCGTCGCCAAATTCCATGTTCATGTCAGCTGCCCTCCGTGCTGGCCAGCCACACGTATTGTGTCCGGCTCGAACCCACGCTCGTTATCAATGCATTGTGGATGCCAGACGGCCGGCTGGAGCCGCAGGATTTCATGGCGGAGCTGCCTCTCCGGCGGGGGCTCGCGCTGCTACTTCTTTTTCTGGGCTTCCGCGTAGTGAGGGGATGACGGGGGCACGCGGGCGTAGGCCGCACGGGCGCGCCGCGGGTCTTTCAAACGCTTGTCGTAGATCTCGGCCGCGGCGAACCAGGCATCGAAGCGGCCGTCGCCATCGCGCGCAGCGAGCCGTTCGAGCAGGGCGGCGGCGCTTTCAAACCGCTTGATGTCGGCGTAGATGGCGGCGAGTCTCTGCAGTGCCGTCGCGGCGGAGTCGCTTGCCGCGTAGCGCTCGCAGATTCGCTGGTACGTGGCCGCAGCCACCGGCACCGAGCCGCCGAAGGCCTCATCCCGCTGGAACCCGCCTTCCCTGGTTTCGATCTCAGCCCGCATCAACAGCGCCCGCGGGGCCCAGACGCTGTCGGGATACTTGTCGACGAGCGTATCCAGCGTGCGAAGGACATCGCGCTCGTCGTGGGCTCGCCTGGACTTCGACGTCGCCTGCGCGAGCTTGAGCAGGGCTTCCGGAGCGCGCGTATCGCCGGGGAAACGGGTGGCGATTTCGATGTAGGTGCTCATCGCGTCGGCCACGTTGCCTCGCGTCTCGTGGATGGACGCGGTCAGGAACAACGCCTCGACAGCCGGCCGCCCTTTTTCCGAGTAGGCAGACCTCTTCAACGTCACAATCGCCTGGTCGTAAAGACGCAGGTCGATCTGCTGCCTGGCCACGGCGAGCTCGTCGACGGCCGGCGACGAGGGCGCCCGTTCGTTCCGGACGGTCCCGGGACGCGTCGAGGCCGCCGGAAGACCCTGACCGATGACGACCGGTGCCGGCGGCATCAAACGCGCCGCTCGAACCTGTGGCGGAGGCACAGGGCCGTTAGGGAGGCCGATCGACCATCGGATCGTGGCGGTCGCGTAGAGCCAGCCGGCGCCGGCCAGCATCAGGATGGCCGCCGCTCCTCCAGCCCACCATCGCAGGCCCCGCGCACCCGGGACTTGCGGAGGCTGAAATGGAAGCGTCAACCCGGGGTTCGCGTCGAGATCCCTTTTCAGGCGCTGAAGATCCGCCCTGAGGTCGGATGCGCTCTGATAACGAAGCGCCGGCTTCTTTTCGAGCGCTTTCTCGATGATTCGCTCGAGCTCAACGGGAATGCGCGGGTTGACGACGCGCGGCGCGACCGGCGCGCAGGTGGCAATCGCGGCGAGGGTCCCGGGCCCGGTCGGCGCGACGAACGGCCGGTGACCGGTGGCCATCTCATAGAGCACGATACCCAGCGAGAACAGGTCGCTGCGATGATCCAGTTCCTCGGCCTGCGCCTGCTCCGGCGACATGTAGGGGATCGTTCCTGCCGCTGACGACGTCGACGGCAGCCGTCCCGATCCGTGTGACGCAGTCTTTTTGGGCAGCAGGAGCGCGACGCCAAAGTCCAGCAACTTCACATGGCCGGAGCGGGTGACGAACACATTGGCCGGCTTGAGGTCGCGGTGGACGATCCGCCCCGCGTGCGCGGCGTCGAGGCCGTCGGCAATCTGGGTTCCGAGATCGATCAGCCGCGCGGTGGTCAGCGGGCCGCGGCCGATGATGCTGGCCAACACGTCCCCGTCGAGCTTCTCCATTGCCAGGAAGTGCCAGCCTTCATGCTCGCCGATTTCGTAAATGGTGCAGATATTCGGATGGTTCAGGCTGGAGATCGTGCGGGCTTCGTGCTGGAAGCGAGCCTGGCCCTCCAGGCCGCCCGCCGCGACAAACTTGAGCACGACCTCGCGGCCGAGGGACAGATCGTGGGCGTGATACACCTCGGCGCCGCCGCCTTCGCCAATCTTGGCGACCAGCTTGTAGTGCGTGACCGTCTGTCCCGTCACATTGGAGTTATCGGTTTTCGACTCAAAATGCGGTTACACGCGGGTGCACGGCGTTGCGCGCGCGGCCCGGCGTCCAGGGAGAGCGGCAACAGCCCAGCCCATCCGTGAGGCTCTACTGGATGGTTCGCCCGGAACGAGACAGGGGTTCGCACCGCGTGAGCGCGCGCTCGCGCCAGTGCGCGAGCAGCGCCGCGGGGTCGTCGAAGATGTCCATCGCGCGCGCAGTTCCCGATCTCCCGGGCACGACTCGAGCTCGACGTTACGAGTGTCGGATTTTAACTTCGGGGCTCAGAGTTGCAGCTCACGCGGCGTCGGATACCTTGATCCCTTTGAGCTTCGCTTCCAGGTTGGAATATCGAATGTAGCTCGCGTCCTGGCTCACGATGGTCCGCTCTGCCTGCAACCCCTTGGCAACAGTGGACTTCGCGTGTTCAACCGCCAGGATGAGCGCGTGGATTTCTTTCGCGGTCAGCTCGACTCTCATCGAGTCATGCTAGCACGCGATTCTCACATTTGTGTAAATCGCCGGGTCTTGACTTACATTGCTGGATGGCTCTAGGAGCGCTCAGAATTTCAGGCCGAAGGAGTTCGACCAGCCGTAGTCGTTTCTCGACAACCCGGGCGGCGGCAGACTGTCGAAATTCTCGAAGATGCCAATCCGGAGATACCAGTCGCCGGGCAGGTTGAAGTCGAGATCGAACTTGTAGTTGATCCGGTACCGGTCGTCGATCGTCAGGCTGGGGTAGTACGTGAGCCGGGTGACCAGGTCGGCGAACTTCATCTTCTCGGTCATGAATTCCGTGCCGATGTACGCCTCGGCCGAGTCCTTCGTCGGGATCGCGGGGTCGGTGTACTTTTCATTCGTCCAGGCGAGCCCGCCGCCGAGCGCCAGGTGCTGCGCCGCCGAGCGAAAGAGGTACCGCCCGCCGCCGCCGCCAATCGTCGTGCGGAGATCGAGCTTCTGTTCGTCGCTGTTCAGGAAATCCTGCGTGGTGTTGACGTACCAGAGGTCGCCCAGGAGATACCGGAAGTCGTTCCCGAAGTCCCAGCGCTGCGTGTCGGGCGCGTTCGACTGCGAGCTCTTGAACACGTTGGCCAGCGCCGTGTCCACGACCTGCCTGTCCCGATACAGCAGGGTGCCGCCGAGCGTGAGCTGCTTGGCGGAGTTCGCCTGCGTCATGCTGTAGCCGAAATCGAAGCCCGCATCGAACCGGGACCAGAACGAGCGCTCGAAGGGCACCATCGTGGCCAGATCGGCGATCAGGATGCTGTCGTTCCCGATGAGCACGGTCGCTTTCTTCGCCGGGTCGACCTTCAACGTGCCGGACAGCCGCCTGCCGTCGAACGTCTCGACCAGGAACTGCCGGTCGCTCTCGATGGACGCGATCTGATCCCACTCGATCTTGAAATCGGAGTCCGAATAGGTGGTTTCGATCGTCAGTACGTCCTTTTCCACTTTCTTGATCTCACCGACGATCCTCTCGCCGGTGATCATCGTCACCACGTCCGTTGCCGCCGAGGCTGTGGCGGCAGTGATGAGGATCGCCAGAACCCACAGGGACGTCAGGCATCGCATTCTCGAAGGCATGATTCGCGGCTACTTGGGATCGATCTTTCTGATGTTGTTGCCCTGGATGCCGAGCCCGCCCATCAACCCCTTCTGGCTGAAGATGAAGGCGTAGATGTCGTCGTTCATGGTCGTGGTCGTCGTCGATTTGGCCTTCCCCTCGTCCATCACGACGACGGTCGGGCCGACGCCGACCTCGAACCCTTTCGCCACGTCCAGTTGCTCCAGGGCCTTGGCGTTCATGAAGAACAACGCGTAGCCATAGGTCTGCCCGCCCGCCTGGAGTCCGAATGACGCGCCAGACGTGCTGTAGTACGCGACCGCCTTGCCGCCCCGGAGCAATGTGCCGTCGCCATGCTGGCCGCCGATGCCCAGCCCCGCCTTGGTGACCTTCGGGAACACCAGGATGGCCTGGGCTTTCGCCCCGAGCGCTTTGGCCGCGGCCACCTTCGCGTAGAGCGCTGCCAGGGCGGCCTGGGAATCTTTACTGAGCTCGGCGGCCTTGTCCGCCGCGACGGCGGAGCGGGTTCCGACGACAAGCAACGCGATCATGATGGCGCCGCCCACCAGCGTTGTCCGTGACATGTTCGCGCTCCTTGTCGTCGTGTTGCTGCTACTTCGGAGCCTTGCCCGTGATAAATCCCTGTGTCGAGATTTCGGTGTGCGGCTCTTCGACGATCTTCGTCGCGGAGACCTTCATCCCCTTCCTCAACTCGCCGACCGATGCGGGCTTGCCCTCGACCATGAACTTGAAGGACGCAGGAACGTTGTACTCGTGGTTTTCGCCGTTCTCGTGCGTCAGAATCACGTAGTTGCCCGAGACATACCAGACGGTCCCGGTGAGCGAAGAGGCCGTGCGCACCGTGACCGGCTGCGTGGTCGTGAGAATCGTCGCGGTGAGCGTGGTTCCCGGCTTGAGATCGCGAATCACCTTCGGCTGTCCGTCGATCATGAACTGCTGCCCCGGCTTGAGACTGAAGTAGCGGTAGAGGCCGCTCTGCTGCATTCTGACGAGCAGCTGGTTGCCTTCGACCAGCGCCACTTCTCCAGTGAGCGTGGACGATACGACGTTGGCCGGGCCCGCGGGCTCCTTGGTTCTCGTCGTCGTGGTCTGCGCCTGGATTCCCGCCGCCATGAAAACGGCGGACAGGCACGCGCTGATGACAAATCGTGAGGACATTGGTCTTCTCCTTCGCTATACGGCTTGTTGATTGCGCCCTCTGATCGCCGGGCCATCAACGGGGCAGCAGACGGCGTGCCAATGTGAACGGGGCCCGCAGGCGACGGCTCGTCGATGCACTTTCGAAAAAACAAGGCGGATTTCCGGCGATTTGCCGGAGGGCCTCCCGCATCGCGGGGCAGGTCCGGAGCCTCGAACTCCGACTGTTCGGGGTCTGGCCGGAGGCTCGGAGATTCGCCTGGCAGGGACACTCTCGTGCTACCTTGGCAGTCGAACCCCAGCTGATTGGATTCGGCAGAGTTCGCCAATCCCGCCGGCGGCGGCCGCGCAACACTTCCAAGGAGACGGTATGAACAGCAGGCGTGCACTCTCGGCGGCGCTGGTCGGAGCGATGACGCTGTGCAGCCCCGGGGCGAAGGACGCCCAGGCCCAGGACAAAGACAAGCCGGTCGTGCAAATCCCGCAGCCCGGGGTGCCGCAGATCATGACGCTCGAGGGCAAGTTCGTCCGGGTCGCGTACAACGCCGAAGGCTACGCGATCATCGGATACCAGGCCACCAACCGTTCGGTCGGCGAAGAGTGGATGCTTCTCGAGCTCGGCATGACGGTGCTCGGCAAGACGCCGGAGTACCGGATGGGCCGCGACGCGTTCTCGCTCGAAACGCCCGACGGCAAGACGCTTCCGCTGCCATCGATCATCGAGCAGCGGGAGGGGAACCCCCGCGCGATCATGCAGCGGGCGAGCGTCCAGCGCGATTCCATCAACTACTTTCCGTCGAGCGCCTACCGCGGGTGCGGCATCGCCTTCTTTCCCGACCTGGGATCGCGCGCGCTGCCCCAGGACTCGGTGGATCTCAGCACCGACCGCGCCTGTGTCGGCCGGCTTTATTTCAAGATCCCGGGCGGCATCGCGTACGGTCAGCACTGGCTCAACGTGAAGTTCCAGAACAGCCTCGTGCGCGTGCCCTTCCGGATCCTGACCGAAGAGGAAGAGAAGACCCTCTCGAAGAACTACAAGAGCATCGAGAAGCAGGTCAAGGACGCGTTCAGGCCGAAGAAGTGACGTGACGAGACGGGGTACTATGCGCCATTCCGGCTCGCGCGAGCCGACGGAGGGAGTATGCGGCGTGCTGGTGTGATCGCGTGTATGGCTGCTGCGCTGGCTGCCGCGCCCGTTTCCGGGTTCGGGCAGTGGCTGCGATACCCCACAGAGGGCATCCCGAGGCTGCCGGACGGCAAACCGAATTTCGCGGCGCCGGCGCCGCGTCTGCCGGACGGCCGTCCCGATCTCTCGGGCATCTGGCATGCCGCCCAGCCCCGCCGGTGCACGAATGCCGCAGGCGAGTCCATCTCGTGCGGCGTCGAGATCGGCGGCTCCCCGCTCGGCGGCAACCTCGGTCGAAACCTGCCGGGCGGCACGCTGCCCTATCAGCCATGGGCGGCCAAGCTCTTCGAAGAACGCCATGCGGCGTTGAGCATCGACGATCCGCACGTGCGGTGTCTTCCGGACAACCCGCCGCGGGCGTGGACGCTGCCACACCTGACCAAGGCGTTGCACTCGCCGAAGCTGCTGGCGCTCCTCTATGAAGTCAACGCGATGTACCGGCAGATCTTCATCGACGGCCGGCCTTTCCCCGAGGATCCGACGCCGGCGTGGAACGGTTACTCCGTCGGGCACTGGGAAGGCGACACGCTCGTCGTCGAGACGCGGGGCTTCCGCGACGACCTGTGGATCGACACGTGGGGCAGCCCGATGAGCAGCGCCGGCAAGATGACCGAGAAGCTGCGACGCCCGAATTTCGGCACCCTCGAGATCGAGCTGACGATCGAGGATCCGAAAAACTACACGCGGCCGTTCACCGTCAACCTGACGCAGAGCCTCGAGGCGGACACCGAGCTGGTCGACGAGTTCTGCCTCGAGGGCGAAAAGGACTACGACCGCTTGCAGCGCTCACGCGGCAAGTAATTGGTCGCAAAGTCATCCGGATCGCCAGGCGCTTCCCACAGCGCGCAACGCGAGCAGTCGCACTCGTTCACGAGCCGATCGGCGTTGCGGGCCCGCATGCAGACCGCGTAGTTCCACGCGCCGAAGTAGCGCTCGGACCCTCGCACGATCCAGCGGCAGTTGAAGGGCGACGTGTCGATGGCCGTTGTCGTCATGCCTCTCTCGACGTCGCAACATCAGTGCCGTTTCAGTGTAAGACCAGGAAAGAGCCGCCGATCGCGCGGGCGGCGTCCCCGTTCTCGCATGACCGCCGCGGACTTTTCCCCCTCGACGCAGGAAATCTCACGGCGTTCGGGCCCATGCGCCCCGAATCGCCGCAGAATCGCCCTGGTATCGCCATTGCGTACACGGCGCAAAACCGGAGGCGCCCATGTCAAACATCCTGGTGATTCGCGAGTTCCTGCGGACGCTCCATCAGCCCCTCGATTGCGCCGCATCATTCGATTCGACCTCGTTGCACGAGCGCGCCAAGATCGTCGTCTGCGTCGTGGACGGCGCGCCCATTCAGGCGCTGTTGCCCGCGTCGCTGACGATCGATCTCCAGCGCCTCATGGAACTCGCCGGAGCAAGCGAGATCCGCCTGGCGCAGGACGATGAGTGGCGTCAGCAGGGTCTTACCGAGCCGGTCTTTGTGGACGTGCGGCTGGCAGCGGGGCGCGTCATGGTCTTCGCCACCGGCACCTCATCGGAGACCGTGGCGATCCGGTGGCCGGATTTCGCCCGGCGCGCGCGGCCGGTTGTCGGCGACTTCGCCGAGCCGCCGCGAGACCGCGTGGGCGCCTATCGCCTGTCATACCGCGAATGACAGATTTCGTCGCAGCATCGACGATGAAACGGCGAAGGCCGAGCTCATCCGTAGGAGGTCGGGCTCGCGACAAAAGAGCGAAGGGCCAACAGGTTGCGGCCGTTTCTCGAATTTACCTATTCCATGTGGATTTCTACCCGGTACTTCCCGATACACTGGGTAGAAGGAAATGCGAGCGAAGCTTCACGGCCTGTTCGTCGCGTTGGGCATCATCGGCGGCCTGGCCGCGGTCGCGCCCCGCGCCCAGGAGGTTCCGGACCAGCCGGCGCAAACGTTTCGGAGCGCCGTCGATGTCGTGACGATCCAGGCGTCCGTCCGGGATGCTCGCGGACGAGCGGTCAGCGGCCTGACCTCCAACGATTTCGAAGTACGCGATAACGGACAAGTCCGGCCGATTCTCTCCCTGCGATCCGATCGCCAGTCGCCGCTCAACGTGGCCATCCTGGTCGACATGAGCGGCAGCATGCGCATCGGCGCGAAGATCCCGATGGCGCGCCAGGCGTACGACTCGATCCTGACGCAATTGCATCAGGGCGAGGACGAAGCCGCGGTGTTCACCTTCGACGCCTCGCTCCACCAGCGTCACGATTTCACCCGCGATCTCAAGACACTGAAAGGCGCCCTCACAAGTTTCGAGCCCTTCGGGACAACCTCCCTCTTTGACGCCACGGCGGCGGCGGCGCGGAGGCTGGCGGCGCGATCGGGCACGCACAAGGCCATCGTCGTGCTCACCGACGGCATCGACACCAGCAGCGCCATGACGGCCAAAGAGGTATCAGGACTGGCCAGTTCGATCGACGTGCCGGTGTTCGTCGTCGCCACGGTGCCGTCGCTCGATCAGCGATTGATGCTGGAGGCATCCGGCCGCTCGGGACCTTCTGATGCGGCGGACCTTCGCGATCTGGCTGAGTGGACCGGTGGACAGTTCATGTTCGCGAGCACGTTCCTGGAGACAGTGGTCGCGGCGTCCGGCCTGATTGACGGGCTGCGCCTGCAGTATGTGCTGGCGATCGAAGCGGCGACCGGCCGCGAATGGCGGCGCCTCGACGTCCGGGTCAGACGTCCGTCGACGACGGTGAAGGCGCGAAACGGATACTTCGCCGGGTAGTCAGCGCGGCGACGAAGACGGCGGGACCGGGCGGCGGGCTGGAAAAGAGGACGCCAGCCTGAGAAGGGCCCGTGATGCGATGATTTCGTCGCGCCGGGCGAAGGCTTCGTGGTTTCGCTCGACGGCCGCGAGCTCGTAGACGTAATTCACCATCAGGCCCAGCGATTGCCGTAAACCAGCGCCGGACGTGTCGGCCATCCAGTTGAGGCGCTCCGCTCGGGCGCCGTTCATCAAGTGAAATCGCGCGACCGAGTCGAACGGCGCGCGATCCCGCTTCGCGAAGAGCAGGTAGCTCGCGCCGAGGCTCATCACCTCCGGCTTGAGCGCCGCCGGCACGGGTTCGCTGGTCGAATCGGGCGCATCCAGCTTCTGAAGCTGTTTGCGCAGCTCCGCCGACAGGGATACCCACACCTTCTCGGATCTCAGCCACGCGCAGAAGCCGGGCATCGGCGAGAGCGACGCGAAGGTGCGAATGCCTGGCAATTCGCTGCCCAGGTCTTCGACAACCTGCTTGATGAGGAAGTTGCCGAA
Source organism: uncultured Acidobacteriota bacterium (assembly GCA_963712905.1). Classification (GTDB taxonomy): domain Bacteria; phylum Acidobacteriota; class Vicinamibacteria; order Vicinamibacterales; family CAVVIG01; genus CAVQJU01. The sequence goes on from CAVQJU010000010.1 coordinate 454,956, forward strand.
GGAGATCCCGCTGAGGCCGACCTGGCAGTTCGTGATCGAATAGAAGATCGCCGAATTCACCTGGCCGGCGTTGCCGACCGGCGCGTCCGCCGCGAGCAGAGGCCCCACGTTGCCGCTCATTCCCCGCGTGAGCGCCACTTCCACGAAAATAAGGGGTTCATCGGGCAGCGCAGGATGGAAGAAGGCGTAGCATCGTCGATCCTCCTGGAGCCGTCGCCGCAGATCCCGCCAGTCCTGAATCTGGTGGACTCGCTCGTATTGAATGAGCTTCTCCAGGACGGCCGCCGGCGACTGCCAGTCCACGCGGCGCAGGACCAGGAACCCCCGGTTGAACCAGGAGCGGAACAGATGCGTCAGGTCCCGGTCGATCGGCGCCCGGCTCGGATTTCCGCTCAGCGTCGGAAGCAGCTGCCGGCGAAGATCGATGAGGGCCCTCGTTCCCGTCGGGGCGAGGTTGAGACGCCGGAACAATTCCTGGCAGGGGGACTCGACCGCGGCTTGAAGTCCAGCCAGGGTCGTCGGGGAGGGACGATCCTGATACGCGGCAATCGCGCGGGCGACGCGCTCGCGATCGGGCGAGAACTCCTCGACAAGCAAATCGAGGAAGGTCTCGAGCGCGTTTCCCTGCAATGCCTGGTACGACGCGAGCGTTCGGATCGCGAGACGCGTGCCGGAAACCTCGCCGCGCTCGGACAGCAACGCGCGGCACAGCTCGATGGTCCGCCGGGCCTGGGCGGTCCCCGGACGCGAGTCCGGAACGGGACGATGACCGGTCAGCGACGCGATCACGCGGCCAAGCAGGCGTCCCGTCGTTCGCGCGGAATCCCGCGCCGGTGGTTGCGCGGCCCGGGCGGTGTCCCTGAGCGGCTTCGAAGCGACAGGCATGGTCACCGATAACGGCTACTTCAGTCCCTGGATCTCCTCGAAGCTGACGTCATCACACGATTCGGGCGTCACACAGACGGATTCGAGGGTCCTGTTCAATGGTAGCGCCGGAAGGCCGCGTTCGACCATCAGCTTCCGAAGGAGCTTGCCGGCTTCCGGCTGAATAATCGCCGACTGCGTTCCGATCCGAATCAGGCCGTCGGCGTAGTCGACCGGCATCCAGGTGTGCTCTTTGAGCCGTCCGCCGGCGTCGTTGCCGTTCATCCCGTAGTCTTTGATGTCGACCCTGGCGCCGGCGTCCACCAGCACCTGAATGACGGCCGTGCTCCCTTTGTGTCCCGCGCCGTGCAGCGCCGTCCGTCCGGTCTCGGCCTGCGCGTTCGGGATCGGCGCCCAGGCTCAGCAGCAGTTTCACGGTCTCGACGTTGGCTTCCTTCGACCACTCGTACGTCACGCCTTCCACCCAGCCGATGCCGGACGCGACCTGCAGCGGCGTGACCTGCTGGGTTGTGGCGATATTCGGGTCGGCGCCGTGTTCCAGCAGCAGCTTCATCACGACGAGATCGCTCGACTGGGCCGCGCGCCAGAAGGCGGTCGCGCCGTCCTCGAGCACCCACTGCGACGTGAACACGGTCCGGAACCACGTCGACTCTTTGACTCGATGGTTGACGTTGGCGCCCTTGTCGATCAGCTTCTTGATGAAGTCCAGGTGATCCATGTCCGGCTTGCGGAGCGGGATAGTCCCCGCCTTCGATATTGCGGTTGTCGACCGCGATATACAGGGGCGACCAGGCGCCCTTGTTGACGACGTTCGGGTCGGCGCCATGGTCGAGCAGAAAGGACCCGAGCTGGTAGTACCGATTCTGCGTCGCGATGAGCAGAGGGCTCCAGCCGTAGTTCGTCACCTGGTTCACGTCGGCGCCGGCCGCGAGCAGAATGCGCGCCGATTCCAGATCGTTGACGCGAGCCGCGAACGCCAGCGGAGTGAGTCCCCCGCCTCGCTGATCCCGCATGTTCCGGGGACCGATCTGACTGACGACGTTGCTGTTGTCCCGTTTCCTCGACGGTCTCGGATCGACGGCCTTGGCGTAGCCGATGGGCCGGTCCTGCCAGGCCGGGTTCGAGACGCTGCGCTGACGTCGGCTCCGCGGTCGACGAGCAGTTGCACGGCCGCCGGATGTCTCTGGGCCGCCGCCCACATCAGGGCCGTCGTGCCCCGCGCCGTCTCCTTTGCGTTCACGTCGGCGCCGCGATCGAGCAGCAGCTTCATCGTCGCGACGTTGCCGGTCCGGGCCGCCATCATGAGCACGGTGTCGGTGTTCAGCATGCGCTCGTTCGCGTCCGCTCCCGCGTCGAGCAGGCGCTGCGTGATCGCCGGGTTGCCGTTCTCCGCGGCCAGGGACAGCGGCGTCGCGCCGAAGCCGTTGGCGACCTTCGCGTTGGCGCCGGCTTTGAGGAGCAGATCGACGGTGGCCAGGTCGTCCCGATAGACGGCCCAATGCAGCGCCGTCGCGCCGTCGGCCTGCGGTGCGTTCACGTCCGCCTTCCGGGTCAGCAGCCCGCGGAGGGCTGCCGAGTCGCCGCGCATGACGGCGTCCGCCACGTCGCTCGTGGCGGCACCGAGCCCCATGGTCGTGAGCATCAGGAGAGCCGCAGCTGCCTCCGATGGCCTGTCGCAGATTCATGGTCATGGCTCTCTTGCCCCTTCCGCGAACGGATCACGATGCCACAGAGGCACTGAGGACACAGAGAAAAGAGCAGCCCGTCGAATCGCCTCTGTGCTCTCTGTGCCTCTGTGGCCACGTAACTCCATCAGAGGTCTTCCAGCCGCCCGGTGCTGTCGCCGATGCTGTCCTGGTGAATGTCGAAGCGATCCAGCAGGCTGAGCAGCAGATTTCCGGTCGGAATCGTCATGGTCGGGTAGGCCAGGTGACGGTCGCCCTGCAGCTTTCCGTTGGCGCCCCCGACGAGGACGTGCGGGACGTCCTCGTGGCGATGCTGATTCGAGTTCCCCATGTTCGAGCCGTAGAGCACCAGCGAATGATCGAGCAGGGTTCCGTCTCCGTCCTGCGTCTTCGCCAGCTTGTCCACGAAGTACGCCAGCATGGCGACGTGATAGCGATTCAGCCTGGCGTATTCCGCCTTGCGCTTCTCGTGCTCGCCGTGATGCGAGCCGGCATGAAACGCGACGGTGACGCCGCTTTCCGGGTACGAGCGGGTGGTGAGGTCGCGCGCGTAGAGCATCGTGGCGACGCGGGTGATGTCCGCGCGGAGCGCCAGCGCGAGCAGGTCGAACTGCAGCTTGATGTGCTCGTCGAAGGATTCCGGAACCCCGACCGGGATGAATGCGTGTCGGGCGGCGCGGCGGCCGTGGCCTTTGCCGCGATCTGCAGGCGCCGTTCGATCTCGCGTACATCCTCCGCGTACTCGTCGAGGCGCAGGCGATCGGCCGGATCGAGCCCGATCTTGAGCCGCGACAGGCTGCCGATGAGCGAGTCGAGGATGCTCCGGTCGTCCTGCCGGCGCGCGGCTCGCTCCTCGGCCGTGCCGCCGTCCCCGAACATGCGCTCGAACACGATCTGCGGGTTCAGCTCCATCGGCAGCGGGGTCGTCGGCGTCGACCACGAGATGCTGTTCGTGTAGGCGCAGCTGTAGCCTTCGCCGCAGTTGCTCGAGTTCGCGCCGGGATCTTCGACGGCGAACTGCATCGACGGGAGCAGCGTTGTCCTGTCCGATCTTCTGGGCGATCATCTGGTCGATCGTCGTGCCGTTGTAGATGTCGGCGCCCGCCGTCCGCCTGGGCTTGTTCGCGCAGAGGTAGGCCGACGCCACCCAGTGGTCGGGAGGGCTCTGGCCCGGCGGCGCTTCGGCGGAGCGGGCGTGAAGGCCGCTCAGGATCACGGTCTGCTTCCGGTACGGTTCGAGCGGCTCGAAGATCGGCGGCATCTTGAAGCCGGTGCCCACCTTGTCCGGCACCCAGTATCCAGGCGACATTCCGTGGGGCACGAACGCGGCGACGAAGCGAGGCTTCGGCGTGGCGGCCGTCTGCGCCAGAAGCGTCGCGGCCGGCACCATCGCGTCGAGCAGCGGCAAGGCGAGCGTCACACCGGCGCCGCGCAGGAAGGTCCGCCGGGGAATGTGCTTCTTCGCGATGAACATGGTTTCCTCTTCCGGGCTCAACGGGCAGCGGCTTGCTGCGCGGACCTCCGCGCCCTTGATGTTGTTCTGGAACGGCGCGCTCTTGACGACGCCCAGCACGAGCGTCGAAAAGCGATAGTCGCCGCCGGCCGCGTCGCGAACGATCGATCGCACCAGCGGCATGTCCTGATCTTCCACTCCACGGCCCAGCGCGTAGGTGAGCAGCTTTTCCGTCATGACGCGCACGAACTGCTCCGAGTTCTGCATCAGGAGGTCCCGCAGGCTCGCCACGCCGTCGATCTTCGTCCCGTTCGCGAGCACTCCGGTCGGGTCGATCGGCTGGCCTTCGTCCTTGAGCCGCCACGCGCCGATCCCGTCGAAGTTCTCGAGCGCGAGCCCGATGGGCTCGAACAGGCTGTGACAGCTCGCGCACGTCGGGTTGACGTGGTGCATCTCCATGCGTCTCGCGCATGGTCGGTTCTTTCGCGTTGCCCGTGTTGTCCTGCTGCGGCGGCTTGAGCAGGGGCACGACGGGCGGCGGGTCCGGAGGACTCACGCCGAGGAAGGTTTCCAGGAACCGCTTGCCGCGGGTGACGGGCGAGGTTCTCGTGGCCTGCGACGTCACGCTCATCAGGGCGCCCTTCCCGAGCAGCCCACGCCGCATGTCGAGGTCGGCGCCGAGGGTCACGCGCCGGAACCGGCTGCCGTAGACGTTCGGGATCCCGTAATGCCGGGCGAGCCGTTCGTCGACGAACGTGTAATCCGCGGTCAGCAGATCCAGGACGCTGCGATCCTCGTGGACGATGCTGTCGAACAGGAGCTCGACCTCGCGGCGAAACGCGACCCGCAGGTTGTCGTCGAAATCCGGATAGACGCCGGGATTCGGCTGGACGGTGTCCAGGGCTCGCAGGTTCAGCCACTGACCCGCGAAATTGTCGATCAGATCCGTCGACTTCGGATCGGCCACCATCCGCCGCACCTGCTTCTCGAGCATCGCCGGCTCGCGACAGCCGTCCCTGCTCCGCAAGGGTCAGGAGCTCGTCGTCCGGCATGCTGCTCCAGAGGAAGAACGACAGCCTGGACGCCAGCGCCAGGTCGCTGATGCGATAGCTCCCGCCGGCTCGCACGGTCGCGGGGGCGATCTCGCGCCGATAGACGAATTCCGGATCCGCGAGCAGGCGGCGCAGGGCCTTTTCGATGCCGTCATCGAAGGTGCCGGCGCGTCGGCCCGAGGCGTAGAACTCCATGAGCATGCCGACGTCGGCGGGAGTCACCGGCCGGCGGAAGGCCCGGCGCGCCAGGGTCGACAGAATCGTGCGCGCGCACGCCTCTTCGCTGCGACGGGCTCGCGAACCGCGCGGACGGACGGCAGACGAAGATCCTGCGGCGGCTCGGCGTGTCGGAGACGCCGCTGACGTTGGACGGTCCTTCGATCCTCACTTTCCCCACGTGCGGAAAGAACAGATACCCGGGAATGCCGCCGGTTTCGATCGTCGCGCGCAGGAAGACGTCGTTGATGTTGTTGTCGGGCGCGTAGTTGTTCGCGAGGAACGTGACGCCGACTTTGTGCAGGCCCGCCTTCACGTGTATGCGCGGGCGTGGGCACGCCCGAGCGCGGCGCCCCCCGCATCTCCTTGTCCCAGTCGAACAACTTCACCTGCTGGCCGTCGATCGTCACCGCCAGCCGTTCGCCCTGGATCTGGCCGAACGGGTCGTTCGCCTGCCCCATGTTGCCTTCGAATATCGGGACGATCCTGAACACGTACTCGCCGTCGGCCGGAAATTCGTGCTCGATCAGCGTGCCGCCGCGCGTGCCGAACGGCAGCCCCTCGACGTGGTAGTTCTGGGTGGCGTCGTCGGGGACGTTGAACTCGACGTGGGTGGGCGCGGTGTTCGACGCCATGGCCAGGCGGCTGATCTTGCCCGCCGCCGACGAGATACGCCTCCATCAGCGCCGGCGACATGGTCAACGCGCCCGCGATGTTGTCGAAGCCGTGGGTCGAATTGTCGGACGGCAGGAATCTCGCGGGGTCGATCTTCAGCCCGATGAGATCGCGAATGACGTTCTGATACTCGGTCCGGTTGAGACGGTGAATCCCGGGCGCAGCCAGGTTGGTGACGGCATGGCTGTCCAGCTCGTTTTCCATCCACGTGATGAGCCCGTCGAGCGTGGCCCGATCGGGCCGAGGCGACCGGGCCGGCGGCATCATCCCGGCGCGCAGCTTCAGCGCCACCTTCTCGCCAATCGCCGCATGGTCGGCCAGCCGCGACAGGTCGAGCTCGTCGAGGGCCAGCCCGCCGGTTTTCAGGCGCGCGTTGTGACACCCGACGCAATACTTGTCGAGCACCGCGCGCGGCGCGGCGACGTTCGATGACGGATCAGACCTGGGGACCGTCCGCTGCGGCTGTGGCCCCTGGCCGGAGACGGCCGTGACTGCCAGAATCGCCAGGAAGCCGCCGATGAGGACCCTTTGGAACATTCCCCGCCTTTCCAACAGGCTTATGGTCACGCGTGATCTTAGGACCCGGTCTTCCGGAGGGTCAACCTACCTATTCGCGTGTGAGACATCGAGCCGGGAATCAGTCACTCAGCCGTTCCCACGTGATCGTCGTCTGCACACTTTCGCCGTTGCTGTCTTTTGTCGACCGGCGGCTTCAGGGTCAGTCTCTTCCCCGAAAACTCGACGAACCGCTGAAAGTCGGTCCCGACAGCGCCTGAATTGATCGCGGCGGCGAGGTGGTGGACGACGTATTTTTCAGACTCGTTGACCGTGTACGGCCCGAAATAGCTCGTGTAACTCCGATATGTCGCCATCGTCTCGTCGGGCGTCGGCGACGGGCCCACGTTCCGCCGGCGGTACGGCTGCATCATATGGACCATCACGTGTCCCGAGGCGGTGTACACGATGAATCCCGTCCAGCCGGGGTTCGACGACAGCACGTCGCCTTTCGCGTTGCGGCGCTCGAGCGAGATCAGTTTCCAGAAGCCCGATCAGCTTCCGATGCGTGGGCGTCAGGTTCGGCAAATCGGGCACGCGTTCCCAGGTCAGCGTCCTCTGATCGCCGTTTGCCGACGGCCGGCGGCTGCAGCGTCAGCCGGTTCCCGGAAAACGTGAAATGACGCTCCTGATTGGTCCCGGACGAACGCCGTGCTGAGCGCGCCGAATGTCTGATGCGTGACGATGCTCGCGGGCGTCGTTCACCGCGAACGATCCCCAGTACGAGTTGTACGCGCCCATCGCGGCGAGCGCCTCCTGGGGCGTTCGCGGCTTTGCCACCGGCCAACACCGGCTGCTTGAGCCACGCAAGGTTGACGCTCATGTAGCCGGCCGGGTCGTACACGATGTACCCGAAACGGCCCCTGTTGCCGCATCGCCGGCGTCCGGGCCCCGCGCAACGGTCTGGCCGTTCGCATCGCGGGTGTCCTCGCCGACCAGTTTCCAGACTCCAGCGAATCGGCTGTTCGCGGCACGAACCGCCGCGGGAATCGTCGCCTGGCCGCCGCCGCGTTGCGCCGGGGGCTCACGCGCCGCCGTGAGCGCGCTGATGCCGCCGATGCCGATAAAGAGCGCGAAGACAAGGGCCCGCATCCGTTCACCCTCCGCACGTCGCGGCAATCGACTCGAGCGACATGACGTTGATCCGCTCGATCGTGTTCTGCCTCGTCAGCACGCCCTTGACCTGCACCTTGTGTCCCGCATACGACGCGCCCTGCCGGGTGACGCTCAGAAGCGGAAACGTCTGTGTGCCGAGCGGCTGTGCCGCCGAGATTTTCAGTTCTTCCGGAGTGGTCCCGTCGACGATCCGGGCCCGAACCGGACGCGGACTGCCGGCCCTGGCCAGGGCCCACGTGTTGTTGGCCGCGGGGCTGAGACAGCCCACCGCGCGAACGATGGTGAGGTTGGACAGGGGGCGAGGTCCTTCCGGACCGACCAGCTGGATGCTGCCGACCATCTCGGGACTCAGCTCCCTCTTGCCGGCAGGAAGGTTGTTGGCCTCGAGAATAAAGGCCATGACGTCGGCGTAGGCGCGTTCGTCGAGGCTGCCCGGGAGATTGCCGGGCATGCTGGTCTTGATGAACGTGAACAGCGGCTCGAGCGTGTCTTCGCGCCACCGATCGAGAAAGACCTTCCCCGACAGCTCCGGTCCATCCGCATCTTGTCCCTCGTGACAGCCGCTGCAGCGAGCCGTGTAGACCGCCTCGCCGCGCTCGGCCTGCGCATGCGTGTACACGCCGTCGAGCACGGTCGCAGGCGCCTGAGCGCGTGCGCGTCGCAAGGCCCGCAGCCGACACGATGACGACGATCAGGTATCTGCGCATCCACAGTCCTTGGTGCTTGGTGCCTGGTACTTGGTCCGTCCTTGGTCCCGAGTCCTTTGTCCGCGGCTCATGGACTGAGGACCTGGGACGGACGAAGGACCGCGGACGGACCAGGAACCAAGACCCAGGCACCAGGGACTACGAAATCCTGAGGCCGGCTTGCGCGACCTCGTGCACCTTCGGATCGATCTTCGTGAGCGTGCCGCCATGCACCGCGGCGACCGGCACGAACTTCTGCTTCGCGGTGCGCTTGTTGCTCTGCTGGTCGACCAGCTCGAAGTTGCCCTGCTGCAGAGTCGATGACCGTGACATCGGCGGCCACGCCCGGTTCCAGCGTCCCGAGCTTTTCCGGGAACTTGAACACCCTGGTCGGCAGCACCGTCACGCGCTCGATGACCTGCTCGACGGTGAGGCCGAGATGCAGGAACTGCGTCATCACCCAGGGAAGAAGCTGACCGTCCGGCGTCTGCGGACGTCTGCGAACCGATATCGGTGGAAATCAAGTCGGGGATCCAACCCTGGCTGAACGCCTTCTCGGAGTTTTCCCAGAGGTGGTGCGAACGTGCCGGCCTGGGCATCCGTCAGGATGCCGCGGTCCTTGAGCTCCAGAATCTGAGGCAGCACTTTGGGGCCGGTGCCGCCAACGAGGTTGGACGTCGTCGCGCTGCGGCGGGGTGAAGGGATGCGTGAGGATGTCCCCCCGTTTCAGGAGCGCCAGCAGATCCGGCTCGTTCGTCCAATGCAGCATGATCGGCAGGCCCGTTTCGTCGGCGGCCTCTCGCGCCTTCTTCAACACCTCCACGTCATGCGCCAGCTCGTCATGATTGCCGTTGATGCGCACTTTGATCGCGAGGATCCGATCGCGATGCTCGTTGATGACGCGAACGGCCGCCCTGGGATTGATCAGCGACATGTTGAGGTACAGCTCGTTGCCGTAGTTGCCGATGATCGAGATATTCAACATCGCGTAGATGCGAAGCGGCGACGTGTCGATGACGAACTTTCGAAAGCCGAGAAAGGTGTTGGCGCCGCCGGATCCCGCGTCGATGGCCGTCGTGACGCCGGCTGGAAATCCGGCCAGATCCGGATCCACCGTAATGGTGTTCCCGTACCGGTACAGGTGCGCGTGCGCGTTGATCAGCCCGGGGGTCACCAGCTTTCCGCGAGCATCGAACACTTCGCGAGCCCGGGCGGCCGGAATGTTCGCCGCGACGGCGGCGATCTTTCCGTTCGCGATGGCGACATCGCGCTCGCCGGACAGCTTCTGCGAGGGGTCGATGACCCGGCCGCCCTTGATCAGCAGATCGTAGGACGCCGCCGCCTGGCCGGCAGCGGGCGCCGCCGCGGACAGGTCGGCACCGATGCGAATCGTTGTGGAGCCGAGATTCCGGAAGGGCAACCGCGGCTGCCCCAAGCGTGCCGAGAAACGCGCGGCGACTTGAGCGTGACATGTTCGGGCCTCCACAACCGCGGCGGCCCTGAAAGGGCCGCTCTCGAACACCAATGGGCGGCCCTCGAGGGCCGCCCTGCAGAGCATCAGAAGTCGAAGTTTCCGCTGATCTTGAAGAAGCGGGCCAGGTGAATCGCCGTCGGCGTCAGCCAGGCGGCATAGTTGCTGTTGACCGTCGTGATCCCGCTTGAATTCAACGCATTGGACAGATCGAGATTCAGGGACGTTCGGTATTTGCCGAATCTGAAGATTTTCGAGAAGCGCAGATCGAGCAGGTTCGTCTGCTCGCCGTACGACTGCGCCGGGCTTCACGAGATTCACCGTCACGTTGGCGGCGCCGCCCGAGAGCGGACGGCCAAGCGAGGGCTGCACCACGGCGTTCGTTGCGATGTAGTTCGCCGTGATAGTTCGGCCCCGGCAGGCTCCGGAACGTCCCGGCGATCTGGACGTCCACCTTCGGCACCATGTAGGTGCCGAGGAACTTCACCTGGGTGAGGAAGCTGCCTTCGAGGTGGCAGAAAGGCTGCGTCGGGCTGACGCTGAACGGAGAGGAGCCGCCACCGGTGAGCCCCGTCGCGGTCACCGCCAGCTCCGGCAGGTTCGCGCGGATATCGCAGACATCCATCGACGTGCGGCCCGTGCTCGTGCCGCCCTGCAGCAGTCGTTCCCCGTCCCAGCCGCACGTTGAGGGTGACGTCCACGCCGTTCCAGTGCTCGAGGTAGTCCCCGTAGTTGCTGGCCAGGGTGAAGAGATTGTTGACCTGCCCCACTTTGTTCGGGTTGAGGTCGTAGAGGTCCCGGACACGCGTACCCGCCGCCGTTCGGGCAGGCGAGGATCGACCGGCGCGGTGACGCTGTACTGGGTGTAGTCGGACGTCGCCGTCGCCAGGTTGTCGATGACCGTGAAGTTGCCGTACCAGCGACGGAAGTAGCCGACATCCAGGCCAACCCGCGGCAGCAGCTGGTGCTGGACGCCTGCCTCGAACTCCCAGTCCTCCGGCCGCTTGTTCCATCCGTGAAGCATCGACGAATCGGAGACCGTGCTGGGGATCGGCTGGCCGAACCGCGCGTCGCTCATGGCCCCGCACTCCCCGTTCGCCAGCGGATTCAGTGAGATTGCACTGCGGGATGTAGTCGCCGTTGACGCCCAGTCCCCCACGGTCGTTCCACGATCGGGTCACCAGGTTGGCCATCGCGTTGACCGGATTGCCCAGGTTCGTGTAGTCGCTGGTCAGACGTTGCGCCAGGACGTAACGGCTCAGGTTGACCTTGAGGGCCGTCTTCCCGGTGCCGAACAGATCGTAGGCCGCCCCGAGCCGTGGGGAAATGTCGTTCCAGTTCAAGTAGTCGAGCGCCGGAAACGTGATGTTCCGATTGGGCACGAGCCCGCCGGCCACGAGCTGCTGCTCCGGGAAATGGATGATTCAGGTAGTCGAAGCGCAGCGCCCAGGTTGGCGTGAGCCGGCGAAGCGTCCACTTGTCCTGCGCATACATCCCGAGCTCCGCGCCCAGGTTGGTTCTCGAAACCGTAGGGCGTCGCGACCTCGGTGATCAGGTTCGGGACGCCGTTGTTGAAGCGGTATCTGATGTTGGAGTCGATGTTCGTGTAGTCGACGTGGCGGATTCCCCACGTATCGAGAAAGCCGACCTTGAACGCGTGAGCCCCCGTGACGTACGAGAGCGACGCCTGGGCGGAGGCAATGTGTCCCTGCACCTGGATGAACGGCCCCAGGCCGGTCTGGCCCGCACCGCGATAGAGCAGACTCGGGATGAGCCCACCCTGCTCGGTCACGGCAATCAGGGACTTGAACACATCAGGGAGTGGCTCCGTGAACTCCAGGCTGGTTCCTCCGTCGGGATACCGGTCTTTCCAGCCCTGGATGATGTCGGAGACACGCGCATCGAGCAACAACTTGCTGGTGATCGGCGACGAATAGCTGCCGGTGAGTGAATTCGTTCTTCGGGAAGTCGTACTTCGTGGCCGACTCGTAGTGCGATGGTGGGCCCCAGCTGCTCCCACACGCGATACTGATGCTCGTAGAAGCCGGCGACCTTGTTCCTCGGCGTGATCTGCCAGGTCACGCGCGTGTTGACGCTTTGCTGGATGAGGGGAAGGACCGCCGGGCTGCTCAGGTCGGGGTCGTAGGCCCACTTGGTCGGGTCGCCCGCGTTCTTGTTCACGTACAAGCCGGCGACGTAGGTTTGCGTCGTCTGCCAGCGGGCGGCGGAGTAGAACCACAGCTTGTCCTTGACGATCGGACCGCCGCCGCCGGGATTCACGTCGTAGACCATCTTGATGGAATTGGGCGTCCGCAGGCCCGCAGCCTGCAGTTCCGGCGTGTAGTTGCTGTTCTGGAAACTCGAGTTCACGGCGGTCGCGAACACGGATCCCCTGAACGCGTTGCCGCCTTCGCGCGGAATCAGGTTCATCTGGACGCCGCCGAACGCCTGATCGGCCGAGCCCGCCGAATAGCTGACCGCCACCTCCTGGGTGGACGTGATGTCGGGGATGAAGTTGCTGAGCTCGCCGTTGCCGGAGGTGGCGCTGATCGACATGCCGTCCACCGTCACGCGCTGGTCGCCCGTGCGGCCGCCATGGACCGACAGCGTGCTCAGGTTGAGGTTGTTCGTGCCCCCGTAGTCCAGCGGCCCCGGTCATCCCGGGAATCAGATTGGCGAAATTCGCGTGGTTCCTCCCGGCGGGAATCGCATCGAGGACTTCCTTTCCCAGGACTCGCTGTTGCGTCACGCTCTGGACGTCGACGATCGGCGTATCCCCGGTCACCGTCACCGTCTCCTCCACGGCGCCCACGCGCAAGTCGGCATTCACCGTGGCGGTGAACGATCCCGCCAGCTCGATGCCCTCTCGTTTGAGCGCGCTGAATCCGGGCAGCGTGAACGTCACGCTATACGTGCCGGGACGGAGATCGACGACCTTGTACTGGCCGCTCCCGTCGGTCACCACCGACCGGACCTTCTCGATCAACGCGGGACTGGCCGCCTCGACGGTCACACCAGGCAGAACCGCGCCAGACGTATCTTTCACGACACCCGCAATGGATGCCTGCGCGTACGCCGCCGCCGGGACGAGCACGAGGCACGCGATCGAGGACAGGACTACCTTCAAGGCTCGCATTCGCTGATCTCCTTCGCCGGATTGGCGCGAGTTTCGGGTGGCGGATTCTAGGGACCGGCGAGAGGGCCAGTCAATACACCCGATCAGGTGTGTCTCGCTTTGACCGAGGGTCGCGCTATGCTCCGCGCATGACACCTTCACACCTGAAACGCGGCGGCGCGATCTGGGCAGGGTTGCTCGTGCTGGGCGTCGGGCTCGGACTGGGCCCGCGTCTGTTCCGCCCCGTGAGGGCCGTCGTGGCCGCTCAAACCCGCGGCGCCGTGCAGGCCCCGACTGTTCGAGGTCGACCCCTTCTGGCCCAAGCCGCTACCGAATCACTGGAACCTCGGCGCCGCGGTCGGCGTCTGGGTCGACGCACAGGACCACATCTGGATGATTCATCGCGGGAACAACCAGGACACGCTCAAGGGCCTGGAAATGAAGCCGCCCTTCAGCGAGATGTGCTGCGCGACGGCGCCGGAGGTGCTGGAGTTCGACCAGGCGGGCAACCTGCTCCGGCACTGGGGACCCGGACCGAACGATCCGTGGATGGACCAGGAGCACGGCATCCACATCGACCACAAGAACAACGTGTGGCTGGGCGGAGGCGGTGGAGGCGATGCCCAGATCCTGAAGTACACGATGGACGGCAAGTTCGTGATGCAGGTCGGGAAGAAAGGCGCACGCCTTCGTCCCGGGGCCGCCCGCCCGATCAACGATCCCAACAGCCTGGACATGGAGAGCTTCGGACAGCCGACGAAGATCGTCGTCGATCCGAAGACCAACGAGGCCTATGTGTCCGACGGCTACGTCAATCACCGCGTCGTCGTGCTGGATGCCGATACCGGCAAGTTCAAACGCGTGTGGGGCGCGTACGGCAACAAACCGGACGATACGCCGGTGCTGGGCCCGCTGAACCCGCACCGCGGCAGGGAGAACGCCGCGCAGCCTGCCGACAGGGGCGCGGCTCACGATCCGAACGCGCCGCCGCAGCAGCAGTTCCGCAACCCCGTGCACTGCGTCGTCATCTCCAAGGACGACCTGGTGTATGTCTGCGACCGGCAGGGCGATCGCCTGCAGGTGTTCACGAAGGACGGGAAGTTCGTGAAGGAAAAGCTCATCCTGCCGAACACCATGAACGCCGGCTCCGTCTGGGACGTGGCGCTGTCGAGCGATCCTCAGCAGACGTTCCTGTACGTCGCCGACGGCGAGAACTCGCTCATCCACATCCTGCGGCGGGATACGCTCGACATCCTGACGGCGTTCGGCGAGGGCGGCCGCCAGCCGGGCCAGTGGCACGGCGTGCACAACATCGCGACCGATTCGCGGGGCAACATCTATACGACCGAGACCTACGAAGGAAAGCGCATCCAGAAGTTCATCTATCAAGGGCGTGAGACCGGTGACGAAGCCGTATCAGGGCACGCCCTGGCCGGCGTCCGCGAGGTAGACCGCAACGCCGGAGGTGTGACAGCATCGCCCCGACTTATGCCCGCCATCGTTCGACGGATCCGCGCGCTGTCGCTGGCGCTCTCGGCCTGCGCCCTGCCGGCCGTCGCCACCGCCGGCGCCGCACGCCGCCGCCGGCCGTCCACTACGCGCTTGCCGCGTGGTCCACCGAACAGTCCGGCGACGTGCTCGCGATCGCTCAGGACCTCGACGGCTATCTCTGGCTCGGTACGCCAGGCGGGTCTCGTCCGATTCGACGGCACACGCTTCCAGCCGTGGGCGCAGAACAGCAGCAGCGCGCTGCCGGCCCGCCCGGTTGCCGCGCTCGCCGGTTCCTCTCAAGGTGGCGTGTGGGTGGCCTTTAACAGCGGCGGAGGCGTGGCCCGGATCGATCGCGGCGGCATCACGCACTATTCCCCCGCCGACGGCGCACCGGCCGGCGTCAACGCGCTCCTCGAGGATCGTCGCGGCACGCTGTGGGCGGCGACCGGCGACGGGCTGTTCCGCTACGCCGGCAACCACTGGTCGCGCGTGACCGACGCCGACGGCTACGACGGCGAGCAGGCGTTCAGCGTCTACGAGGATCGCGCCGGCCGCGTGTGGGTCGGGGCCGCGCGCGGCCTCTATCGCCACGACGGCACACGGCTGCACCTCGTCGACAGCACGGCCACCTACGTCGACAGCCTGGTCGAAGACGACGCGGGCAACCTGTGGGTCACGAACCGCGCGAGGATCGTCAGGAAGCTGGACACGTCGAGTCCCCTGCGCCTCGACCCGCGCATCCGCCTCCCGCTGCCGGGCTGGCGCATCATTCCGGACGGCCGCGGCGGGTTGCTGGTCGCCTCGTTCAGCGGCGGCCTGTTCCGTCTCGCGAATCCGACCGGCGCGCATCCGCTGCTCGAGCCCGTCGAATACGAGCATCGCATGCGCGGCTCGCCCCGGGCGCTCTATCGCGATCGCGACGACAACATCTGGGTCGGCATGCGCGGCGGCCTGCTGCGCCTGTCCGAGAACACGTTCCAATCCGCGGGCCCGCTCGACGGTCTCAACAAGGACGGCGTGCGAACCGCGGCGGTCGCCGCCGACGGCAGCATCTGGATCGCCACCACGCAGGCCCTGAACCGTCTCGCCGGCAGCAGCCGGCAATCGTTCGCCGTCTCTCAGACGCGCGCCCTCCACGCCGATCGCTCGGGAGCGATGTGGGTGGCGACCGACGAGATCGTCGGCCGCCACGTGATGGGCCGTCTCGTCAAGGAGCCGATACCGGACGTCCAGGCGAGCCGGGTGAACGGGCTCACGACGCACGGCGGATGCGCTCTGGCTCTGCACCGCGTCTCGCGGCGTGCTGTCGTGGAACGGCAACACGCTCATCTCCTATCGGCAGCCCGGAGAATCCGGCCGGCAGTGCAGCAGCATTCTCGCGGATCGGCACGACCGCGTGTGGGCGGGCTTCAGCAGCGGCGGCGTCGCCCTGCACGAGCACGGCCGCGTCCGCGCGCTGACCGAGCGGGACGGCCTCGCACCCGGCCTGGTGTGGCAGATCGTTCAGGGCAACGACGACGACGTGTGGTTCGCCACCTCGGGCGGCGTGAGCCGCTACCAGCACGGTCGCTTCACGTCCGTCACCACGGCGCATGCGCCCATCACGGGGGTCGTCCCGATGCTGGTCGAGGATGCCCAGGGCTACGTGTGGGTGGGGGTGCACTCGGGAGCCGCACTGATGCGCTTCCATGCGGGCGAGATGGACAAGATCGAGAAAGAGCCCAACCACCGTCTCGCCTACACGCTCTACGACGAGAGCGATGGACTGCAGCCCGGCACGCAGATGTGGCAGAACGGCGCCGCCGCCGTGCGCGACCTGGCCGGGCGGATCTGGGTCGTCAACGGTCCCGGCATGACGATCATCGACCCGCGGCAGCTGCGCGAAGCGCACCGTGCGTCGCCGCCGAGCCTGGAAGCCGTCACCGTCAACGGCGAGCGCGTCAACCCGGCGGCCGTCCGGCGGTTCGCCAACGGCAGCACGGTGCAGATCGAGTACGCCGCCCTCAGCCTCTCGGCGACGTCGAAGCTGCGCTTCCGCCACCTGCTCGACGGCGCCGACGCGGACTGGGTGTACGACGCGGACGGCCGGCGCGCCACGCTACGCCAACCTGCGGGCCGGCGACTATCGATTCCGCGTCAGCACCACGGAGGGCGGGCAGTGGACCGAGCCGTCGCTGTGGGCGTTCACCGTCGATCCGCCGTTCTATCTGAGCCGCTGGTTTCTCATCGCCGCCGGCACGGTGCTGGTCGGCGGGATCGCCGGCGGCCGCGAGGCTGCGCGTACGGGCGGTCAGGACCCGCTACGCGCTGGTGATCGCCGAGCGCACGCGCCTGAGCCGCGAGATCCACGACACGCTGCTCCAGAGCCTGGCCGCGCTCGGCCCCGAGCTCGAGGCGCTGGCGACGCGCGTCCCGTCACGCGAAGGCGGCATGACGTCCGAGCTGCGCCGTCTTCGCCGGCAGGTCGATCGGTCGGTGCGCGATGCCCGCGAGTCGATCCTCGAGCTGCGGCGTCACCCCATGGGCACGCCGCGGCTCGCCGAGTCGCTGGCGCAGCTCGCCGACGACACCGAGACGCGACACGGCGTCCGCCCGACGGTGGCCGTCGTGGGACGCCGCCCGGGCAACGCGTCGCCGGACGTGGACCTGCAACTGTTCCGCATCGCGCAGGAAGCCGTGACCAACGCCATCCGCCATGGACGCCCGACGCGCATCGACATCAGCGTCTCGTACGACGAACGCCAGGTCGCGCTCACGATCGCCGACGACGGATGCGGCTTCGACGCGCACGCGCAGACGAGCGCACCCACCGACAACGAGCACTTCGGGCTGGTCACCATGCGCGAGCGCGCCGAGCAGGTGGGCGGCGGGCTGCGCATCGAGAGCGTGCCGGGCACGGGAACGACGGTGCACGCCGTGGCGGGGCTGACGAACGAATGGCTGTAGCGAGCCCGGCTCATTCGCGTGCTGTGCGTCGACGACCATCGCCTGATGCGCGAGGGCGTCGCGCAGATCGTCGGCGTGCAGCCGGACATGGAGGTGGTCGCCGAAGCCAGCAACGGCGAGCACGCCGTCGCCCAGTTCCTGGCGAGCCGGCCCGACGTCACGCTGATGGACCTGCAGCTTCCCGTCATGAGCGGTCCCGAAGCGACACGCCGCATCCGGGAGCTCGATGGCTCCGCGCGGATCATCGTGCTGACGATGTACCACGGCGACGAGGACATCCATCGCGCGTTCGAAGCCGGGGCGATGGGCTACGTGCTGAAGGACACGATCTCCGACGATCTGATCCACGTGATCCGCGAGGTGCACGCCGGCCGCCGCGTCGTGACGCCCGAGATCCAGCAGGCGCTCGACGAGCGGGCGCGCCTGCCGACCTTGAGCCTGCGCGAGCGGCAGGTCCTGGAGCTCGATGGCCGAGGGCATGCGCAACAAGGAGATCGCCGCGGCGCTCGGCATCAGCGCCGATACGGTCGGCATGCACGTGAAGAACCTCTTCACCAAGCTGGACGTGCACGACCGCACCGCCGCCGTGGCCAAGGCGATCCGCCGCGGCATCATCCGCATCCAGTGACCCTGACCCTGGCCGCGAGGAATCGATGAGCGACGTCGCCGGTCACGAGCTCCACGGCACGCGGCAGCTTGGCCACTGGCCGACCGGCGAGCTTGTCGAGTTATGGGGCCGCGTGTGCTCGGGAGTGGTCAAGTCGGGGTTTGTCATCGAGTATCGCGATCTCGAGCCTCCCCGAACGGGCATCTTCGACGGGCTGCGGATCGTCATCGACCCCGATGTGGGTTTCGAAATGCAGTGCTTCCTGCTCCTTCACCTGTTCGGCCATTCCGTGCAGTGGGTGGCGCCATCGCTCGAGCACAAACTCGCCGATCTGCAGCACACCGAGGACCGCGAACGCTTCATGCAGGTGCTGCACGCCTATGAGCTCGAGGCTGCCGGTTTCGGCATGCAGTTGATGCATCAGGTGGGCGTCACCACGCTGGACCAGTGGTACAGCGATTTTGTCGCGACGGATTGGCGGTACGTCGAGGGGTTCTACCAGACAAACCAGCTGCCCGAATGGACGTCGTGCATCGTCAGCGGCAGCCCGCTGGTGACGCCCGCGCCAATCCCTGAATTACGTCATCACCCAGTCCAGGTGCGGTTCGCGTTCTGAGCCTGCTCAACCGCGTGGCGGATCGGCGCTCACATCCGGCGTTCTCACGACGAAGCGCCTGGCCAGGGACGCGATTGTCGTGACCAATTCAGCGGGATCGATCGGCTTGGCCAGATGCAGCTGAAACCCCGCTCGCAACGCCTTCATGCGATCCTCGGATCGCGCATACGCGGACAGCGCCGCGGCGGGCACCTCCCGGACGCGGGCGTCGGGATGCCGCCTGACGCGATCGATGAGCTGGAATCCATCGACGAACGGCATACCCAGATCGGCGACGAGGACATCAGGGACCTCAGCATCGAGGCTGCTCAGTGCGTCCGCGGCCGATGACGCAGTTGTCACCCGGGCGCCGGCGGCCTGGAGGACTTCGGACACCAGTGTCAGGGCATCCGGCTCGTCGTCCACGGCGAGCACGACCACCCCGGCCAGATCCGCAGCCGCGATCCGGGCACTCGCGCCCGAGCGGGGGTGGACGCGCGGAAGCGCCTCGGTGACCGGATGCACAATCATGAGCGGGATCTTCAACCGGAACGTGGCACCTTGATCGAGTCCGGGGCTCGACGCGTCGATCGTGCCGCCGTGCATCTCCGTCAGCTGTCGGGCAATCGCCAGGCCGAGCCCCAACCCGCCGCGTTCCCTGGCCGTTCCCGCATCTGCCTGCCGGAATCGGTCGAATACGTGCGGAAGAAATTCGGGAGCGATGCCGATACCGGTGTCGCTGACGGTGACTTCCAGGTGCGAATTCACGTGCTCGAGGCGGACCTGCACTCTGCCGCCGCGCCTGGTGAACTTCACGGCATTCGAGAGCAGATTCCACAACACTTGCTGGAGACGTTCCGGATCCCCCGATACCGGCGCCGCGGCCGGATCGAGCACCGTCTCGAGGCGCACCCCCTTCGCCTCGGCCGCCGGGGTGACGGCGTCAACCGCGTTCCGGACGATCTCGGGAAAATCGACGGATTGCACGTTCAGCCGAATCTTGCCGGAGACGATCCGGGAGATGTCGAGCACGTCTTCGACGATTTGCGTGAGCGATGTCGCGTTTCGCTCGATCGTCTCGATGGCCTTCCCCTTCTTTTCAGGGGTGACGATCCCGGAACGCAACATGCGGGCGTATCCGAGGATGGCATTCAGTGGTGTGCGCAGTTCATGCGACAGGCTGGCCAGGAACTCGTCCTTGATGCGACTCGCCTCCTGCACGCTCCTGTACATCCGGGCATTCTCGAGCGCGACCGACGCCCACGACGCGATGCCAAGCGCGAGGCGCTCGTGATGATCGGTGAAACGCCCGACGAGGGAATGACCAAAGAACAATCCCCCGATGACATCACCCGATCGCCCCTTGACCGGCACCGCGAGGTAGCTGCGCACCGGCAGGTGCCCGGACGGCATCCCGTGATGCGGTGCGTTGTGGCCGTAGCGCGCGTCCCTGGTGATGTCGGGGCTCCGGACCACGGCGCTCCCATTGAAAGTGGGTGCGAATACCTCGGTGTTGCGCGGCATCGGGAACTTCGAGAACGCTTCGCGCGGCACGCCGGAAATCGTGTACAGCGTGTACGACTCGCCGTGCTCGTTCACCAGGTTATAGAAGAACGCTCCGAATTCAGCCGTCGTCAGTTCGGTCGCGGCATCGGTCACCGCCTGGACCACGTTGGCCTGATCCAAATCGGAGGCGACAATGGCGCCCACGTTGTTCAACGTTTCCGTGATGCTCGCCGTTTCCTGCAGCAGGCGTATCCGCTCGGCTTCGGCGTGCTTGATGGCGGTAACGTCGCGCACGATTTTTGACGCGCCGATAACGGCGCCCGAGTCATCGCGAACGGGAGAAATGGTCAGCGAGACGTCGAGCCGCCGTCCGTCTTTCGTGATGCGGACGGTCTCGAAGTGTTCGACGCGGTCGCCCGCCCGGAGCCTCGCCAGGATGTCGTCTTCCTCCGACTGACGTTCGTGCGGAATCAGCATGCGCACGGGCCGTCCGAGCAGCTCATCGGATGAATAGCCGAACAAGCGCTCCACCGAGGCATTGCACGATTGGATGATGCCGTTCAGGTCCTTGGAAATGATGGCATCGTCCGCGGAATCGACAATCGCCGCGAGGTACGCCTTGGCGGCAACCGCCTGCTTCTCCGCGGAGACGTCGCGAAAGTAGCAGACGACACCGAAGCGCCCCTCCGGCAGGGTGATGCGATCCAGGCGCCATTCGTAGAATTCAATGGCGCCGCGATCCAGCCGCCGCTCGGCGCGCCCGGGCGCGACGTACGGATCGCCGGTGGCAAGAGTGTGGCGGAAGATGGAGACGAGCTCATCCGCGTAGCTCGGTTCCCAGAGTCGATGGGCGATCTCGCCGAGATAGCGGCCGATCAGGCCACCAGGAGGGTCGCCGAGCACCGAAAGGGCAACCGGGTTCATGTCGCGAACACGCAAGTCCGCGTCCACGACGCACACGCCCAGCGGCGCCTGGTTGAGGAGCGTCTGATACTGCTCGCTGCGATAGCGCAGGACCTGTTCGGTCTCGCGCCGCACCTGTGCCAGCCGGAGCTGAGACGCGACGCAGGCGAGCAATTCCCGGGCACTGAACGGCTTGACGAGGTACTCGTCGGCGCCGGCGTGCAGGCCTTCGATACGCGACTCCTGACCGGCGCGTGCCGACAGCAGAATCACGGGAACTGAACGGCTTCGCTCGTCGGCGCGAATCGCCGTCAACAGGCCGAATCCATCCAGTGTCGGCATCATCACATCGGCGAGCACCAGGTCGGGACTCTGGTGGCGAATCCGGTCGAGGGCGGCGCTGCCGTCGCCCACGAGCTCGACTCGATAGTGTTCTCCGAGGATGCGGCCGAGATAGTCGCGCATGTCCGCGTTGTCGTCGGCGACCAGCACCCTCGGCGCTGTCGCCGGCGGCAGGACACGAGCTCCGGCGATCTCGGAAATGGGCGTCGCCTCGGTGGTCGAGGCGTCCAGTGCGGGCAGCCAGCGAAGCGCTTCTTCGACGAACGGGAGGGCGCCGACGCGAGTCGAGGCCGGCTGCGGAGCCGTCGCGATCCGATCGGCCGGCAGGTGAGAGGTCCCGGTACGGATGGTGACGGTGAACGTCGTGCCCCTGCCCTCCTGGCTCTCAACCGTCACCCCGCCGCCGTGGAGACGCGCCAGCTCCTGGACGAGCGCCAATCCGATGCCCGTCCCTTCGTGCGTACGCGCCCGGCTTTGCTGGACGCGGTGGAAACGCTCGAACACGCGGGACAGGTCGGCCTCGGGAATGCCCACCCCGGTATCGGCCACGCGCAGCTCGACGCGGTCGCCCTTCTCACGTAGTTGCACCGTAATCCGGCCCTCGAACGTGAACTTGAAGGCGTTGGACAGCAGATTCAGGAGAATCTTCTCCCACATGTCGCGATCGACGAACACGGGTTCGGGGAGGGAATCGCAGTCGACCATGAGCGCGAGCCCGGCTTTTTCAACAGCCGAACGGAATACGCTCGCGACCTCCGCGGTCAGCTGCGCGAGGTCGAGGGGCTCGTAATGGGCGTCGATGCGCCCCGCCTCGATGCGGGAGAAATCCAGGAGCGTATTCACGAGCCGCAGCAGCCGCAGGGCATTGCGATGGGCGACCTCCTGCCGTTCCCGATGCACGGGCGGCAGCGGCGAGCCCGTATCGGCCAGACCTTCTTCAAGCGGTCCGACGAGCAGGGTGAGCGGCGTGCGGAATTCGTGGCTGACGTTGCTGAAGAAGGTCGTCTTCGCACGATCGAGCGCCGCCAGCGCTTCGGCGCGCGTTCGCTCTTCTTCGTAGGCTCGCGCGTTGGTGAGCGCCGTCGCCAGCTGGTCAGCCACCAGATCCAGAAACGCGCGGTACGAATCGTCGAACGGCCGCCGCGGGTTGAGGCCGACCACCAGCCGGCCGGCTGGCGCCTCCGGGTTCAAGGACGGCAGTGGGAGTTCCTTGACCAGTCCCGAGGCCGAACGGGCCAGTTTGTCCTGCGCGCCAGGCGTACAGCTCTGGAGCCCGTCACCCAGATACGTGAGGGCGAAGAGGATGTCGTGCGGTCTGGCGGCGAGCGTTTCCATGGCGAGCACGCAGGCGTCGCGAGTCGTCCGCGCGGTGGCATTGCGCTCGGCCAGGTCTTTCAGCAAGCCGAGCCGCCGCTCGCCCACCACACGCTCGGTCGTTTCGGTCACGATGCAATACACACCGCCGACCTCACCCGACTCCACGCGCACCGGGTCGTACGACACGTCGAAGTACGTCTCTTCGACGAAGCCGTGGCGCTCGATTTCGAAGAGCAAGTCCTTCGCCCAGAACGCCTCCCCCGTCCGGACCACCCCGGCCAGCAACTCGTGCAGCACACTGTTCCAGATCTCGCTCCATGCCTCCCGGCCGGGAAGACCCAGGGCATGCGGGTGTTTCGCGCCGAACACCGGACAGTACGCGTCGTTATAGAGGACGCTGAATTCCGGACCCCAGAACAGGATGATCTGCGCCTTCGAGGGGAGCAGCATGCTCACGGTGCTGCGCAGGCTCTGCGGCCACGTCGCGGGCGGACCGAGTGGCGTCTGCGACCAATCCAGATCTCGCATGCGCGCACCCATCTCGCCCCCGCCGTGGAGGAAGGTCAGATTCGATGGGTCCACAGAAGAGCTTTCCATTGTGCGATGCGTCAGCTGGACAGTGCCGACCCCGTGAGTTGCGCGGGGGATTGAGATTTGACTAGGGAAGCGCGTAGACAACCACGCGCGCGGGCCCGGCCTTGACGTTCCAGGTGCCGGCGTTCATACCGGTGGCCGCGGCGACGCGCTGCGTGCCGCGAGCCTGGTACGAGATCACGCCGCCGCCGATGGCCTTGCCCGTGGCCTCCCTCCACAGTTCCTTGCCGGTGGCAGCGTCGTAGGCGAGGAGCTGACCGTCGAGGTCGCCGGTAAACACCAGCCCGCCGGCGGTTGCCGTAATGGCGGCGACCATGGGCTTGGGCGTCTGGATCTTCCACGCCACGGCTCCGCTCTCGGGGTCGAAGGCCGTCACCCATCCCTTCCACTGCGTCCATGGGATCATGGCGGCCGAACAGCCATCCGTCGGCCGGCTCGGCGCCCGTCCACGACGCGCCCGGCGTGCCCTTGATGCTGCCGATCGGCTGCATCTTGACGAGGGTGCACCAGTCGATGGCGTTGACATAGAGGAGACCGAGCCCCGGATGGTACGCGGGGCCGTTCCATTCCACGCCGCCCTGCACGCCGGGACAGAACCGGGTTTCGCGCTCGGTCGAAAACGGCACATCGACGTTTTCGCGCGTCGTCACTTGCGCCTTGCTGCGCACCACCATCTGTTCGCGGCTCCCCGCTCCCATGCGGGGTGACACCGCTCCGGTCGATGTTGTAGACGTAGCCGTCCTTCGATCCCTGGGCGACGAACGCGCGGCCGCTCTTCGTCGTGATCAGGGCCGGCGGCGCGGCCAGGTCCCAATCGTGGAAGTCACCCTTGAGCGGCTGCACGTACGCGAGCAGACGGCCGGTCTTCGCGTCGAGCGCGAGCAGCGAGTTCGTATAGAGGTTGTCGCCAGGACGCAGGGCCCGCGCGAAATCGGGAGCGGCGTTGCCCGCGGGTACGTAGACGATCCCGTTCGCCTCGTCGAGGGCGTAGCTGGTCCACGTGGCGCCGCCGCTCGGCGGATTTGCCGGCGATGCCTTCGGCCACGTGGCTCGCGCCGGGCCCGAATCGGGCACGGTGTCGAACCGCCACACCACGCGGCCGCTCGCCGCGTCGAGCGCGTAGATGCGCCCTGTCACCCCGAAGTTGTCGCCGCCCGCGTTCCCGGCGAACACGAGGCCGTCCCACGCGATCGGCGCCAGCGGCGCCGACTCGCCGCTCTTCGGGTCGCCGATGGCGACGTCCCACAGTTGCCGTCCGTCGGCCGCGTTGATGGCCACCACGTGCGCGTCGCCGGTGCCGCGAAACACGCGGCCGTCGCTGTAGGCGACGCCGCGATTCACCATCAGAAACGTGTCGGGCTCGGCGCGTGTGTGCTTCCACACTTGCTGGCAGGTCGCGCCATCCACCGCGTAGGTGCTGTTGAACAACGTGAAGTAGAGCACGCCGTCGACGGCGACGATGCCGCTCTGAAAGTTCACGGCTTCGGGCGCGTCGAACGCACACACCTGCCGGAGCTGCCCGACATTCGCCGGTCGTGATTTGCGCGAGAGGCGAGTAACGATCGCCGGCCAGCGGCCCGCCGTACGTCGGCCAATCGCCGCCGGGGGGCGCCGCCGCCGTCGCCCCTTGCCTTCCGGCTGCGCCGGCCAGAAGGGTCAGCCCGAGCGCCGCAAGGGCGGATAGCTTCATCTCAGCGCAGAGTGTATAACGTCAGACTGGGAGGCACCCTTTTGTCCTAGAATCCTCTACAGGAGGGAGCGTCCGATGAAGTCCTTACTGGTGCCGGTATTCGTCGTTCTCGCGCTGGTCCCCGGCGCGGTCCCGCTGTCCGCCCATCACTCGTGGCCCGTGAGCTACTCCCAGCTCGTCACGGTAACGGGCACCGTCAAGGAGTTCGCCTGGGGGAACCCGCACCCGATGATGACCCTCGAGGTACGGACCACCGACGGCAAGACCGAGACATGGCTGGTTGGCGGGCCCGCGATCAACCGGATGGAAGCGAACGGATGGACCAAGACGACGGTCAAGCCCGGTGACATGATCACCGGGACCGGATATCAGTTCGCGGACGGCCAGAAGATCATCAGGCTCGAGCGCGTGGTGCTGCCCGACGGCACCGAGAAGCGCCTGTACGGCCGCTAGCGCGCCGAAATCCTAATATTTTCTTTAGTTTGCCGCCCGGCAAGCTCATGCATAATACTCCGCGCGTTCACTCAACTCGCGGAGGCGTCCCATATGCGCGATGCTCGCCAGCGGTTCGTGTCCAGCTTCATTACACCCCTTGCGACCGCGAGCCTGCTGTTCACGGCGGCCGTCGCGTCGGCGCAATACAACGCGCAAATCCTGCTCCCGCCCGCTGAGTTTTCGCAGACTGCGTCGACGCACGCGTATGCGATGAACAATTCGGGACAGGTCTTCGGCGAAGTGGTGCTCTCGGGCACCGACCTGAGACCGGTGCTCTGGACGGATGGCATCGGCGCGGCCTTGCCGGTCCCTGCAGGCTACTCCTGGGAGAGCACCAGGGGCTTCGTGAACGACGACGGAACGGTCATGTCCTGGCTGCGAACCGCCGATGGTCACCCCTACGAGCAGCGCATCGTCATCTGGACGAACGGGATCGCACAAGTTCTGCCGCCACCGGATTCGCGTTCGTGCGGCCGGCAGTTCATAACGCCTTATGGCTTCAATAACCAGGGACACGCTCTGTTCACGAGAACCGGCGAGGGCTGCCTGGATGTATGGGTGTGGGACGGCAGCGCGTTCCAATTCGTGCTGGACATCTTCAACTTCGCGTACGGTTTCTCCAACGTCTCCGTCCCGCCGCATTCGCACCTCAACGATGCCGGCCACATCGCAATCGATCAGCTCCCTATGAGTCCCCCCTCATGCTCGGGGGCCGGCGGGTCCGCAGACATTCTGACGGGCACGCAGTTTTCCCCAATCGCTGCAGGAGGTGGGGCAGCCATCAACAATCGTGACCAGATGCTGGTGTACTGCACCATCGTCACTGACGATGGCGATGCAAATACCGTGAAGTTCTGGGACGGCGCCACGCTGGTGGACCTGGGGCCTGGAGCCCAGGCCGATCTGAACGATCGCGGCGAGATCGTGTTCAATACGGGCGGTGGGCTTCAGCCGGTCGTACCCAGGATCTACAAGAACGGGAGCGTCCAAGACCTGGTTCTCCCGTCCGCCCCCCATTTCACGATCGACAGCGGAAGCCTGATCAACAACGCGGGCCAGATCGTGCTCTCCGCGATCCTGGGGGTACTCGACCAGGCGGTGCTGTTCACGCCGCGGACGCCGGTCATCACCTGGCCCGCACCGCAGGGCATCGTCTACGGCACGGCGCTCGGCTCGACGCAGCTCAACGCCACCGCCAACGTGCCCGGTACGTTCAGCTACACGCCGGCAGCTGGAGCGGTCCTGCATGCGGGCAACACTCAGACGCTCTCGCTGACGTTCTCGCCGAACGATCTGACGCATTACGACGCAACGACCGCGTCGGTGACGATCAACGTCCAATCGGCGCCGCTCGTCGTGGCCGCCAACAACGCGGCCAAAGTCTTTGGCGCGCCGCTGCCCGCCTTCAGCGCCGGCTACGCCGGCTTCGTCAACGGCGACGGCCCCGGCAGTCTCGGCGGCGCGCTCACGTTCAGCACCCCGGCCACCGCGACCAGCCCGACGGGCCCGTATCCGATCACGCCCGCCGGCCTCGCCTCGTCCGACTACACCATTGCGTTTGTGCCGGGCACGCTCACGATCGCGCCCGCCAACACGACGACGACCGCGTTCGCGCTGCCGTCGCCCAACGGGTTCCTGCAACCCAGCCTGCTCGCGGCGCTCGTCGGCCCCGTCGCGCCGGGCGCGGGCGCGCCCGACGGCGTCGTGCAGTTCAAGGACGGCGCGACGCTGATCGGCAGCGCCAGCGTCACGGGCGGCATCGCCTACGTCGTCGCCAACGGCCTGGCCCCGGGCACGCACGCCATCACCGCCGTCTACGGGGGCAGCAGCAATTTCGCGGGCAGCAGCTCGACGCCAGCCTCCCTCACCGTGCAGCCCGTGGCGGTGTCCACGCTGACCTTCCTCGCCGGGCTGACCAACCCGCAGGCCGCAGGCCAGCCGGCCAGTTTCGCCGCCCTGGTGTTTCCGCTGGCCGGCGGCCACCCGACCGGCTGCCGTGCAGTTTACCGACGGCAGCACCGGTGCTCGGCACCGCTCCCGTCAGTCGTCACGGCGGCTCCGGCGTCGCGCAGTTCACCACGAGCGCGCTCGGCGCCGGGCTCCACACCATCGGCGCGCGCTACCTGGGCGGCGGCGGGTTCGCCGCAAGCGCCGCGCTGCCGCAACTCCAGACGATCTACACCGGCACCAAGCCCGCCACGACGACGACGGCGCTGGGCCTCGCGCCCAGTCTCTCCACGCTCGGCCAGACCGTCGCGCTCACGGGCACCGTCACGGGCGGCGCCACCACGGGCGACGTCAATTTCTACGCCGACGGCATTCTGCTCGGCCACGCGCCCCTCGCGAACGTCGGCGGCACGTTTCAGGCCACGCTGAACGTATCGACCCTGACGCTCGGCATCCATCTGATGTCTGCCTCGTATGGAGGCAGCAGCGGCTTCGCCGCGAGCAACACCACGTTGCCCGCCGTGCAGATCGTGCAGTAACTGAGGTGAGAGGCGTGCGCTACCGATCCAGCTTCATTACAACCCTTGCAACCGCGAGCCTATGGCTCACGGCGGCCGTCGCGTCGGCGCAGTACAACGCGCAAATCCTTTTGCCGCCCGGTGAGTTTTCCCAGGGCCTGAACACCCACGCATATGTGATGAACGAATCCGGTCAGGTGTTCGGCGAGGTGAGGGTCTCGAACACCGATCCAAGGCCCGTGCTGTGGACCAACGGCGTCGGCACGACGCTGCCTGTGCCGAACGGCTACTACTGGGAAAACGCGCCCGGCACGCAGTTCCTGAACAACAGCGGGGTGGTCGTGGCGCGGCTGCGGGTTGCGAACGGCGTGCCGGGCCAGTCAGAAGACGAATCGCGCGTGGGCGTCTGGCAGAACGGCGTGCCGCAGGTCCTTCCGCCGCCGGACTCGTGCGTATGGTCCGGCCACCAGGTACATGACTCCCTGGGGCCTCAACAACCAGGGGCACATCCTGTTCACCACGTACGGAGATAACTCATGCGGCAAGCTGTGGCTCTGGGATGGCAGCGCGGCTCACGTGATTCTCGACTACCCAGACACACTCACGTACAGCCTCACGCGAGCGCACTCGCATCTGAACGACGCCGACCATATCGCGATCAACCATATTCCCAACGTCACGGCATGTTCGCCCGAGGGTTTCACGGTCGCCGGGATCCTGACGGGAACGCAATTCACGCCTATCACAGCGGGAGACGCCCTCCAGATCAATAACCATGATCAGGTGCTCATGCTCTGCACCATCAACGGCGAGGTTTTTCTGAAGCTCTGGGACGGGACCTCCGTCGTGGATCTCGGGTTCGGCGGCTATTCCTCGATGAACGATCGCGGTCAGGTCGTCTTCCTGGTGGCCCCGTGGACCGCGCCGGGGCTCAAGATCTACAAAGACGGACTCGTCAGCGATTTGAATCTGTTGATCCCGGAGACTCTGGGGATCGGCGGTGGATATGCGCCCTGATCAATTCCTCCGGGCAGATCGTGGTTCCCGAATTCCTCCAGAATTCTGGCGGAGGAGTCCGCGCCCAGGTCGTCCAGTTCACGCCGCGCACGCCGGTCATCACGTGGCCCACGCCCGCCGACATCGTGTACGGCACCGCGCTCGGGCCCACGCAGCTCAACGCGACCGCCAACGTCCCCGGCGCCTTCGCCTACACGCCGCCGGCCGGAACCATCCGGCACGCCGGCGCCGGCCAGACGCTGTCGCTCACGTTCACGCCGAACGACCTGGCGCACTACGATGCGACGACCGCATCGGTGACGATCAACGTCCAACCGGCGCCACTGATGGTCGGCGCGAACAACGCCGCCAAAGTGTTCGGCGCGCCACTCCCGGCCTTCAGCGCCGGCTACGCGGGCTTCGTCAACGGCGACGGCCCCGGCAGCCTCGGCGGCGCGCTCACGTTCAGCACCGCGGCCACCGCCACGAGCCCGGCCGGCCCGTATCCGATCACGCCCGCCGGCCTCGTCTCGGCCGACTACACCATTGCGTTTGTGCCGGGCACCTTGACGATCTCGCCCGCGACCACGACGACGACGGCGTTCGCGCTGCCGTCACCCAACGGGTTCCTGCAGCCCAGCCTGCTCGCGGCGCTCGTCGGCCCCGTGGCGCCGGGCGCCGGCGCGCCGGACGGCGTCGTGCAGTTCAAGGACGGCGCGACGCTGATCGGCAGCGCCAGCGTCACCGGCGGCATCGCCTACGTCGTCGCCAACGGCCTGGCCCCGGGCGCGCACGCCATCACCGCGGTCTACGGAGGCAGCAGTAATTTCGCGGGCAGCGGCTCGACGCCAGCCTCCCTCACCGTGCAGCCCGTGGCCGTGTCCACGCTGACCTTCCTCGCCGGGCTGACCAACCCGCAGGCCGCGGGCCAGCCGGCCAGTTTCGCCGCCCTGGTGTTTCCGCTGGCTGGCGGCCACCCGACCGGTGCCGTGCAGTTCACCGACGGCAGTACCGTGCTCGGCACCGCTCCCGTCAACGCCTCCGGCGTGGCCCAGTTCACCACGAGCGCGCTCGGGGCCGGGGTCCACACCATCGGCGCACGCTACCTGGGCGGCGGCGGATTCGCCGCGAGCGGCGCGCTGCCGCAGCTCCAGACGATCTACACCGGCACCCGGCCCGCCGCCACGACGACGGCGCTGAGCCTGGCGCCCAGTCCCTCCACGCTCGGCCAGGCCGTCGCGCTCACGGGCACCGTCACGGGCGGCGCCACCACGGGCGACGTCAACTTCTACGCCGACGGCATCCTGCTCGGCCACGCGGCCCTCGCCAACGTCGGCGGCACGTTTCAGGCGACGCTGAACGTGCCGACGCTGACGGTCGGTATCCATCTGATGTCCGCGTCGTATGGAGGCAGCAGCGGCTTCGCGGCGAGCAACACTACGTTGCCCGCCGTGCAGGTCGTGCAATAAGCGAGGGAGAGGCGTGCGCTGGCGCGAGGCCGGGCCTACTGCGGCGGCGTCAGCCCCAGGATCTTCGCGGGATTGATCTTGAACAGCTTGGCCAGCTCCTGCTCGGTGAATCCGTTCGCTCGCAGCACCTTCGCGCACTTGGCGAGCGCATCCGGCTGAAAGACGGAGTTGATCTGGCCCGTGTCGCTCGACACGAACGCGTGGTCGACGCCGGCGGCGCGAATGCCCTCGACGTACTGCTTCACCATCGGCGAGGACGGGTCCTGGTTGCCGAACTGCGACGTGAACTCCGCGTAGATTTCCGGCCCGAGCGCCACCGTCTGCTTGATCTGATCGTTCGTCATGTCGACGACGTCGAGCAGAGGGTGCGTGATGATGATGTGCTTGACGCCCGCCCTCACCGCCTCCTTGATCATCATCATGACTTCTTCCGGTGAATTGTGGCCTGTGGCGAGAATCAGGTCGCCGTTGCTGTCGCGTGTCTTGGTAGTGGCGATCACCTGGATGGCCTGCTTCACTTCAGGCAGCAGTTCGCCGCCCTCGCACGGCTTCGGGAAGTTCGCCCAGAACCGGCCGCCGTCGGCGCACCGCGCCACCGACACGAACGGCGGGTCGAAGTACGGGGCGCGCCGCGGCGCCAGGGTGGTCATGTAGTTCCGCACCCTGTGCGAACTGGTCTCTGAATCCCAGCTCGGCATCCACACAATCCGGCCCCAGCCGCCCTTCATCTCGGCCATGTGGATGATCGACCACGGGTTGACCTTGTTCCCGGTGGTGAAGTTCGACCCGACGCCGCCGAAGAATTCCATGTCCGGATGGAGCTTGCGCATGTAGTAGGCAAGACCCGCGCTCTGATCGAGATGCTCCTTGATGACGAAGCCTCGCATGCCGGCGGCCTTGGCCCGCGTGTACAAATCCAACGCATCGTCGGATCGCGCGGCCTGACCGTAGCTCGGCCCGTTGCTGTCGGGATCCTGGTGGGCGTGCATGTCGATGCCGCCGTTCTGGATGGCTGGATCGGTGATGACGGGATCGCTCAGCTTCATCGCCGGTCCGCGACCGCGTCCTTCACCACCTCCCGGGCCTCCCGGCGGGGCACCGGCACCGCGCTCGCCCTGCTGCCCTACAACGAGCACTCCAGCCGCGACGATGGCAGCGACGACGGCGACCACGGTCGCGGGGAACCGATGCGTTGACCCGACACTCATGAGCATCTCCTCCGTTTACTTCCTACTTCGCCGCGGCGGCGTAGTTGTCGTCCCAGCGGATGTTGAGCCAGGCGACGACGCCGTCGACCGCTGAATACCCGTGATTGAAATTGGACGGAATGAACATCACGTCGCCCACGGTGACCTTCTGGTCCAGGCCCGTGCCGGGCACCATCTTGCCGTCCTTGAGCTCGAACCCGGTGTTCGCGGTTCCGCCGCCTTCGAGCACCACCCAGGTGTCGATCGTGAGCGGGTGGATTTCCGTCGACGGCGCCTTGATCCGCCGGATGTTCACGTTGAAGTGCCCGCCCTCGATCATGCGCATCGTCCCCGCGTTCGCCGTTTCCATTTCCTGGCGATACGCCGTCAGCTTCTCCAGCGGAATGGCCACGGAATGATCGGTCTGAGCGTAGTCCTTCACCATCAGGCCACGTCCACGCCCGGCTGGCGGCGTGGCGCCCGCGGCTGGCGGCGCATTGCCTGCCCCGAGCTTCGCGTCCGCCGGCCAATCGGTATCCCACCGGACGTTCAGCCAGGTGATGTTGCCGTTCACGCCGCTGACACCGTGCGGCAGGCCCGCGGGGATGAACTCCACATCGCCGACCTTCAGCGTGTGCGACTCGCCGCCGACGATCTTCCCGTTCTCGATCTTGCCGCCGGTCGTCAGCGTGCCGCCGCCGTCGAGCACCACCCAGACGTCGATCGTCTTTGGGTGGACCAGGGCCGTCTCGGCGTTCCGGATCCGGCGGATGTTGACGTTGAATTTGCCGCCCTCGATCATGCGAAGGGTCTGGAGCTTCTTGGCGTCCATGTCCTGCAGATACTGGGCAAGCTTGGCTTTCGGAATCGAAATCGCATGATCGAGCGGCGCTTTCTCGAGGATGACGGTCTGTCCCTCGCCACCGGCCCGGCCGCCCTGGGCGAAGGCCATCGGCCCGCAGAGGCCGAGCATCACCGCGCCGATCAACACAGTTTTACGCATCACGTGTTCTCCTAGAAGTCGATCTGGGCACTGAACTTCACCAGGCGCCCGTCGAGCACCTGCGTGGGCTGGCCCCACCGCGCATTGTACGTGCCGAAGAGCGTGACGGGCGTGTTGACGTTGAACAGATTATAGGCGTCGACGTTGGCTTGAATCCGCAGCTTGTCCACACGGAAGATCTTGCTGGCGCGCAGGTCGAACTGGTTGATGCGCGGGCCGAACGCCGACAGCGGCTTCACGAGCGGGATGACGACCGTGGTCAGGCCTCCCGCCAGGGGACGTCCGAGCGAGGGTTGGATCTCAGCCAGCGTGTAGGTGCGGTTGGCGCTGTAGTTCGCCCCGGGATTGCTCTGAAAGACGGCAGCCAGCTGGATGTCGTGGGGGAACAAGTAGGAGCCATTCAGCTTCACCCGGTTCTGATACGGGACCTCGACCTTGCAGTTGAACAACTGCTGGGGCGAATCGATGACGTAGCACGTGTCGGTTCCCGCCGAGGCGCTGCCGCCGGCGGCGGTGCCGAGCTGCACGGCGTTGCCGACGTTCCAGCCGCCGCCGAGCGTGGCCTTGCCCAGGAAGCGCGCCTGGAAATTGATGTCGACGCCGTTGTAGATCTCCTGCTGCTTCCCGTAGTCGTTGTTCCGCGTGATCAGGTTGTCCACCTGGCCGAACTTATTGGGGTTGATGTCGTAGAGTCCGCAGAGCTGCTGGCCGCTGAGCGGCAGCCGATCATCCACCGGCACGGTGACGCAATAGGGGCTGTAGTCGGCCGGCGTCACCCTCAGGTTGTCGGTCACCATGAAGTTGCCGTACCACGTACGGAAGTAGCCCACGTTCATGACGACGTTGGGCAATATCTCGCGATCGACGTTGACCGACGTCTGCCAGCTGTACGTCCGCTTGCCCCATCCCTTGATCCACTCGGGATCCGGCGAGTTCACCGGAACGTAGGTCCCGAACTGGGGATTGGCCATCGCGCCGCACTCGCCGTTGGCGGTGGTCGCCACGAGGTTGCAGTCCGGCAGGAAGTTGTTGCGGCGCGGGTCGCCGACCGGGAACGTCTGGTCGTTCCACGCGCGCGTCGTGCTGTTCACGGCGCCGGCGGCCTGATCGAAGAGCTGTGCCACGCCGGTCGTGTTGGACTGGACGTAGCGGTTGATGCCGAACTTGACGGCGGTCTTCCCGCTGCCCGTCGGATCCCACACGACGCCGAACCTGGGGTTGAGGTCCTTCCAGTTGGGCACGTCGGTGCGGGCCGGGAACGAGCGGGCCGGCACCAGTACCCCGGCCGGGACCTCTGTGGCCTTCACCGATTCACGCACCCAGTCGAACCGCACTCCCGCGCTGACCGTCACCCGCCTGATGCGCCACTGATCCTGAACGTAGAGACCCAGGTCCGGGTTCAACTGGTCGACGGTGTAATTGGGCGACGCAAACTCCGTCAGCGATCGCGGGATGCCGCCGGCGAACGTGTACGACACCGGGAGACCGTTGACCTGCGTCGGCCCGCGGGTGGTGTACGTGCGATGGCCGCCGCCCAGGCCGTACATCCAGAACACGCCGGTCTTCACGCTGTGCTGGCCCTTGAGCATCGACATGTTGAAGCGCCCGTTCGACTGGTGCGACAGGCTCATCGTCCGGTTGCCGACGCCGTTGTAGGTGAAGCCGAGGCCCGTGTCGTTGATCGACACGTTGTCCTGGAGACCGCCGCCGCAGCCTTCGTAGTCCGACAGGAAGACATCCTCGCCGAAGCCGCCGAAGTTGAACTTGCTCACCGTCACGCCGGCGTCGAACAGGATGCTGTTCGACTGCGGCCGGCTCCAGGCACCCTGGAGGACCTCGTGGCGCTGACAGTAGCCGGCGTTAGCCTCGTTCTTGATGGTTCCGGTCTCGAGCTGTCCCGTCAGCTGATCCTGGAAGTTGCGCTGCCTGTCCCACGAGAAGGTGACCTTGTCCCTGGCCGTGGCCTGGTAGGTGAGGCGGAACCCGACTCCCCTGTCCGACTCTACCGGCTCGATCGGGCTTCCGGTATCCGGCGTGTAGAGGAAGTCGGCGACGCTCCTGTCGGCAAACAGATTGGCAACGCCCGTGGTCGTTCCCCACCGCCGCGCCGCCGCGTAGAACCACAGACGTTCCGGGAGGATCGGTCCGCCGAACGCACCGTTGTAGTCGTAGACCTTCTTGACGCTGTTCACCGACGTGAGGCCCTGCGCGACGAGGTTGTCGTCGAGGTTGCTGCTCTGGAGGGACTCGCCGGTTCCGCCGATGAAGAACGATCCGGTGAAGCGATTGCCGCCGGTCTTGGGGATGCTGTTGACCTGCGCGCCGCCGAGTGAGTACTCGGCCGAGCCCATCGTGCCCAGGTCGACAACGACCTCCTGGACGGCCAGCGGGTTGGCGTAGTAGCCGCGGCCGGTGCCCTCGAGGGTGCCGATGCCTGGCGTCAACGCGTTGTATCGCATCCCGTCCTGCAGCAGGCGCGAGTCGAACGTCTTGCCGCCGTGCACGGTGATGCGCACCGACCGTTCGCCCTTGCTGCCGCCGACGTCCTGTGAGTTCGGGGGCTCGACGACAGCGGGAATGAGCGCGGCGATGCCGAGCACGCTCTTCGCCGTCGGCACCGTGTCCAGCACTTCCCGCGAGACCGTGCGCTGCTGCGTCGCGCTCTGCACGTCCACCAGAGGCGTGGAGCCGGAGACGGTGATGGTCTCTTCGACCTGGCTGACCTTGAGCTCGACGTCCACCTGGGCCGTGAAGTTGGTGCGCAGCTCGAGGCCCTCACGCTTGAGCGTGGAGAAGCCGGTCAGCGAGAACGTGACGCTGTACACGCCCGACCCCAGTTCGGGCAGCCGGTACTGGCCGCGATCGTCGGTGACGGTCGAGCGAACCTTTTCAATGAGTGCCGGGCTGGCGGCCTCAACGGTGACGCCGGGCAGCACGCCGCCCGACGAGTCGCGGACGACGCCGGAGACGGTGGCCGTGCTGGTGCCTTGCGCCAGGACGAACGCCGGGATCAGGCTCAGAACGACGACGAGGCATGCGCGCCGATGGAAAGTTGCCAAGACCACTGTCCCTCCTTGGAGATGCCCAACGACAACGGGGTGCAGGACGCACGCGCCGGGGACAGTACCCGCAGCGCGGCCGCGCGGATTATCGGAGGCGCGCGGACCGCGAAGCAAAGCAGGAATTGTCATCAATTGTCGCGGTCGGGTCTTTCTACTTCTTCAACAGCGGGTGCACGTACCCTGCCGGCAGCACGTGATCCGGATCCGGCCGGACCGATACGTAGTCCACGTGATCGGCGACGTCGGTGAAGCCGTGATAGACGCCGGCCGGGATGATGACGATGTCCCCGGGGCCGACCTTTCGTGTCTGCGCCGCCTGGCGGAACGTGCCGTTGTTGCTCGGGCCCACGGCAATCTTCACGATCTCGCCGTCAGCGGCGAGCGGTTTCACGTTGTCCACGGTCCCTCCCGTGAGCAGCGTCCCCGAGCCCGAGATGACGTAGTAGACCTCTGTGACCTGCTCGTGGTTGATCGCGCCCACGGGCGCGCCCGGCGTCGTCTTGCCGCGATGCAGGACGCCGACGCTGACGTTGTATTTGCCCATGTCCACGACCTTCATCTGCCGATCCCCGCCCCCGGTGGGCGCGTTCAGCACGCTCTGTACTTCGGCGGCGGTGATGTCGGTCGCGACCTTGGGCGGCTGTCCCTGCGCGGAGGTGCCGGCCTGCGACAGTGCGAGCAGGACGCAGACGGCGGCGAGCGTAATGCGATTCATGTCGGATTCTCCTCGATCACTGCTTCACGAATTTCTGGAGGCAGCCCCCGGAGGGGCTCGCATCGCAGCCACCGGTCAGCCCGGCGAAGACGTTGCCCTCGTTGTCGGCCCCCATGCCTTCCGGCCGGGTCCCCTGGACGTAGGAGCGCAGCGAGCCGTCCTTTGCGCTCCCGATCCTGATGCCGTTGCCCCACCCGGGATTGCGCACCATGTTGCCGCCGCCTTCTGGGGCTTGCGGAGGTCCACCGATGATCTGGCTCGACTCGGAGTCCGCCACGATGAGCGTGTCGTCGCGCAGGATCGCGATGCCGCTCGGACGGCCGAAGTGGCGCCACTCGTCGACGAACTGCAGGTTGCGATCGAACACCTGCACGCGGTTGTTCGAGCGATCCGCGACGAAGAGGCGGCCTTGCGAGTCGAACGCGAGCGCGTGGGGCCCCATGAACTCGCCGGGCGCGGTGCCCATGCGCCCGTATTGCGCGACGAACGTGCCGTCCGTCTTGAGCCGCACCAGCCGATCGCCGTCCTGCTGAGCGTCGGTCGGCCGCGGCCAGTGACCGTCGGCCACGATGATGTCGCCGTTGGGCGCGATGGCGCAGGCGGTCGGCCCGATGAACGTATCGGTGCCCGCCTTCGACACACCCGCCTTGCCGAGCGACAACAGCACCTTCCCGTCGGGACTGAACTTGAACAGCTGGAAGCCACGCCCCTTGGTAGAGGGGTTGTCCTGGAACGGTCCGCTGTCTCCTGCCCAGAAGTTGCCGTCGCGGTCCTGGCAGAATCCGTGGGCCTGCACGAACATGCCGTCGCCGAAGCGCTTGTCGACCGCGCCCGACGCGTCGATGTGCAGGATCGGCGGTTCCGATCGGTGATGCAGCCAGGTGCCGCCCTTGCCGTCCGGAATGATGCCGATGGCCGCACCGGGCTTGATGTCGCCGAGCCGCGGCCAGTTCGGGATCATGCGGTACGGACTCGCCATCGTGCTGGTCCACCCCGGATAGCCGCCGCGCGCCTGGCCAGGTGGGGGAAACGTACGCGGACCACTGCTCTGGGGCGTGACCGCGTTGGGCGGCAGCGTGGCAGAGAGTCCCTTGAACACGAATCGCTGCGCGCGCGCGCCCGGCGCGACCTCGCCGGTGTAGAGGTTGCCCTTGGAATCGATCGCCAGGTGATGCAGGCCCTGGAAATCGCCCGGTTTCTCGCTGCGCTCGCCGAATTGATAGAGGACCTGCAGGCTCTTCCGATCGAGCACGGCGATGTGCGAGTTGCCGTAGTCGGCGACATAGAGGAATTGCTGCTGCGCATCGGGGGAGAACGCCAGTCCGGCCGCCGACTGCGGCGACGGTCCCGATCGATTGACGAACGCCTGCGTGACGTACTTCCCGTCCGGCGTGAAGACCTGCACTCTCCGGTTCGGACGGTCGGCCACGTAGACCAGCCCGTCGTTCGAGACCTTGACGGCGTGCACCGGGCCGCCGAACTGCCCCGATCCGAGGCCCTCGGTATCGAGCGCGGGCGCGGCGCCACGGCCGCCGGCCGCGTTGGCGGCGCCGCGGCCTCCCGCGTTTGCCGCGGCGTTCGCACCGGCATTCGCGCCGCCGCCGGCACCGCCGCGCGCCGGAGGCACCACGTCGATGGCGGTGTTGCCGAACGCGCCCCACATCCGCTTGAACGCGCCGGTATCGGCGTCGAACACGATGACGCGTCGGTTCCCGTAGCCGTCCGCGACGAAGGCCTCGTTGGTCTTGGGCCACACGAACACGTCTGCCGACTGGTGCACGCTCTTCGTGTCAGCGTTGCCTTTGCTGGCGGTCCTGCCGCCGATCTGCAGCAGAAACTTTCCCTTGGTGTCGAACTTGAGGAGCATGTCGTCGTCGAGATTCCGGAGCGACGGTGCGACCGGGGCGCTGCCGCCGATCCACACGTGGTCCTTGTAGTCGACGGCGATGCCGTGTTCGCTGTCGGGCCAGTCGTAGCCCGACCCGGGCCCTCCCCACGCGTTCACGAACTGCCCCGCCGCGTCGAACTCGAGCACCGGCGGCGCCGCGCTCTTCCGGCGATCCTCCGGGATCGTGTTCGGCCGGTGCAGCAAATAGACGTGATCGCGACTATCGACGGCCACCGACGCGACATGACCCACGACCCAGCTGTTCGGCAGTTTCGGCCACGACGGGTCCACCTGGAAGACGGGGACCCGTCTCGCTGGCGGGGGCGACGGCAGGGGCGCCTGCGCCGACGCCTCAGGTCCGGGAACAACCACGGCGTACGCGAGCCACGCGGTGCCGATCACGGCAGCGGCGGTCTGGGGTCGAAGCATCAGGTTCCAGCGTCCGAGGTTGATTCGCATAGTTGTTGACCGTGAAATGGGGTGTGAACGGGCGGCACCCGCAGCGTTGCGCATTATCGGCGGCGGCGCCCGGGCTGGATCCGCCGCATTTGTCATCAATTGTCATCGCCCGCTTTACGCGCGCGGATCGTTCGAGTTCCCGTATAATCCGGCTCCGTTCCCG
This sequence comes from uncultured Acidobacteriota bacterium, assembly GCA_963712905.1. GTDB lineage: Bacteria > Acidobacteriota > Vicinamibacteria > Vicinamibacterales > CAVVIG01 > CAVQJU01. The sequence goes on from CAVQJU010000010.1 coordinate 493,758, forward strand.
GGGAAAGGCTCCATGGCGAAGACGTCATCCCGTTTCCGATCCCGGCGTCTTCAGGGCGCAGCCGCGGCGCTGCTCGTCTCGCTGTGCGCCACGGCCTGCTCGTCGGGGTCCGCAGCCTCGCAGCCGCAGCAGCTCACGCTGTGGTCCGGCACGGCGGCAGAGTTCACCAACGACCTGATCCAGCGCTTCAACAGCGCGCTTCCCCAGACCCACGTCAACCTGCAGACGACGTCCGGCGGCACTGTCGTGGTGTCGGCGGTGGACGGCGGGCAGGGGCACCTGGGCCTCGCACAGGCCGACGTCGTGTACCAGGCGTACCGCCGCGGCATCGAGGACAAGAAGTATCCGCACAAGAACTTGCGCGCGATCGCGGTGCTGTGGGTCAACAACCTCTACGTGCTGGTCCGGGCAGACAGCCACTTCCGGTCGATCGAGGACCTGAAGGGACAGCGCGTCGGCGTCATCCTCCCGGGGACGGCCGGCGAGTTCTCGACGCGGATCGTGCTGGGCGCCTACGGCATGGGCTACGACGATGTACAGGCGATCTTCCAGCCGACCGACAAGATCGTGGCCAAGCTCGGGTTGGGCGAGATCGACGCGGTGTTCAGCGCGAAGCCGGTGATGCTGACCGTGGCCCGCGAGCTCAGCCAGACCGTCCCGCTCCGCCTGCTGCCGATTGGCCGCACCGTGATCAACCAGCTCCGCGGCAGCTATCCGTTCCTCAGGCCGGTCACCATCGCGGCCAACCAGCTCCCGGGACAGAACCAGCCGATCGAAACGCTCGGATCGGAGTGGCTGCTCGTCTGCCGCAGCGATCTCTCCGAGGATCTCGTCTACCAGCTGACACGCGAGTTCTTTGCGCAGCTGCCGGCGCTGGCGCGCGACCACGAGGAGGCCGCGCTCATTGACCCCGAACAGGCGCCCGCCACGCCGATCCCGCTGCACGCCGGCGCGGCCCGCTATTACCGGGAACGCGAGATCCTTCGATGATCGAGACGGGGCCAGCGCCCGCCCCGGCCTTCGCGTGGCTCGGCCGTCGTCTGACGTTCGGCGGGCGGCGCGTGACCGACGGCGCCGTTCGCCTCCCGACCGTCATGACGTTCGTCGTCGCGATGTTCGCGGCCACCGTGGCGCTGGTGTCGTTCGGCTACGTGGCCACGCGCGAGTGGCAGAGCGGGACGAACCTGCTCCTGGAGCGGCGCGCCATCGAGCTGGTGAAAACGGCGCTCAGCACCGACATGAAAGGGGCCTGGATCACGGCCATCGTCCCGTTCAACATCACCATCCTGGACGAAGATCCCTCATACAGCATGTTCCAGCGCGCTTCGCGCACGTTCGCGCGGTTCCCGTATCCCGAGTCATTCGTGCTGTGGAAGAGTGGGCGGGGCGAAGGAACCACTTACGCGTTCAACCGCGCGGATCGACCGCCGCCGTGGGAAACGCGGCCCTCGTCGGACGACCCGTTCCCGGTGGTGCTGGTTCGCGATCCGGCGGCGCTGTCAGGGCTCGTCGGAGCCGTCCGGAAGCAGGCGACGGCGGCATCGCCGTTCATCCTGCTGGAGCAGCCGATCGACGGGACGCCTTACCAGATCGTCGCGCACGCGCTCTTCGCGTCCAGCCCGCCCCATGCACTCCTGGGATTCCTGGCCTTCACGGTGAATGAGCGCTGGGTGCACGCGCAATATTTCGACCCGCTGGTGGAACAGGTCGCGAGGATCGGCGGGAGCCTGGGCGGCGTCTCAATCACGGTATCCGACGACGAGGGCCGGGCCGTGACGAAGGCAGCGCCGGTCGAGCCCGACAGCGGCGACGAACTGCACACGCGAATCCAGCTCCTGTTCATAGATCCTGCCCTGGTCAACTCGATCTCGTCGCGGCCGACGCGAGTCCGCGAGTGGACGGTGCACGTCCGGTCCCTGCCGGATCAGGCGCCCCTCGGGACTCAGGGCGCGGAGCGGATATTCTTCCTGATTTCGATCGCGGCCGGCGCGAGCCTGGTGGCGCTCGTCCTGACCGTCCGCGCCGACCGGGCGAGCGCGGCGCTGGCGTCGATGAAGTCCGATTTCGTCGCCGCGGTGACGCACGAACTGAAGACGCCTGTGGCATCGATTCGCCTCGTGGCCGACACCCTGGCAAACGGCCGCTACACCTCGCCCAGGACGGTGCAGGAGTACGCCGGCCTGCTGTCGGTGGAGGCATCCCGTCTCAGCGGATCGATCGACAGCCTGCTGACGTACGCGCGCTACAGCGACTCCCGCGCGGCGTCGTCGGCGACGGAACTTGCCGAGGTCGAGCCGGCCGATCTGGTCGAGGACGCGCTGCAGGGATTCCGGCCGGTGCTGGCCAACCTGGAGTTCGAGTTGATCGTCGACGTGCCGCCCGATCTCCCGCAGATCTGCGTCGATCGGCCCGCGATGATCCAGGCGCTCGAGAACATCGTGGACAACGCGATCAAATACTCGACGAACGAGAAGCGCCTGACCGTCACGGGCACGGCCACCTCCAGGAACGTCACGCTGACCGTCCGCGATCGGGGGAACGGAATCGCCCGCAAGGACCTCTCGCGCGTCTTCGAACGCTTCTATCGCGGCGGCAACGTGACCGTCAGCGGCAGCGGCCTCGGCCTGCCGATTGCGAAACGCATCGTCGAGGGCCATGGAGGTCTGATCGAGGTGCGCAGCACCGCGGGATCGGGAACCGAGGTCGACGTGACGCTCCCGATCGGCCGTCGCAGCGCGTGAACGTGCACATGGCCAAACGCATCCTGATCGTCGAAGACGACAAGGCCATCGCCAGGCTGCTCCGCGACAACCTGGAATACGAAGGGTTCGTCGTCGAGACGTGCGACAACGGCCGCGACGCGATCCCGTCGGTCAAGCGGTTCACGCCGGATCTGCTCCTCCTCGACCTGATGCTCCCGCACGGCGCCGACGGCTTCGAGATCTGCCGCGCGCTCAACGAGAGCCCGACCCGCGTCCCGGTGATCATCCTGTCGGCCCGCGGGCAGAAGGAAGACCGCATCCGCGGGCTCACTCTCGGCGCCGACGACTACGTGACGAAGCCCTTCGCCCTCGACGAACTGCTGGCGCGCGTGCACGCGGTCCTGCGCCGGACCAAGCCGCCCATCGAGCAGCTGCGACTCGGAAATACGGTCATCGATTTCAAACGGCTGCAGGCGTACTGCGGCGCCAGGCGCGTGGAGCTGACCGACCGGGAGTTCGAGATCCTGCAGTGCCTCGCCGAACGGGCGGGCCACGTGGTCACGCGAGACGAACTGCTCCACCTGGTCTGGGGCTACTCGGACGCGCCGCTCACGCGCACGGTGGACAACTTCATCCTGCGGCTACGCCACAAGCTGGAGCCCGATCCCCGCCACCCCACCTACATCCGCAAGGCGTACGGCGACGGATATCGGCTGATCGTCGAATAAGCCGTTTTCGTTTCGGTGTGAGATCGTCGCCGCCTGCTGACAGTCCTTGGTTCGTGGTTCTTGGTCCATGGTCCGTCCATGGTCCGGACGTCCCGAGTCCCGTGCACGGTGCAGGCGCGCCACGATGGACGAAGGACCGAGGACGAAGGACGGACCCGGAACCAAGGCCCATGGACTTGGGACGGGCCGCTCGCGGCCTTCGCTACCGGCGGGCCGTGGCGGATTCCTGTGCCCGGGCGCCGGAGAGAATGCCGAACAGCCCGATGTTCCCTTCGTGGCAGGCATATTCGAGCAGCGGCTCGTGGGTCTGCTTGAAGAGAATCCGCGCCGTCCACGGGCGCGTCCACGTGTCGGGATCGCTCATGGTGGCGTCGTACTGCAGCGTGCCGGCCGCAACGCGCGTGAAGCGCTCGACGAGGTGGAGATTGTTCGACACGCCCATGAACGCGGTCTTGGGCGAGAAGTTCTTCGTGTCGACGACGAGCGTGTCGCCTTCCCAGTGGCCGCGCGAGTCGCCCATCCACTGCCTGATCGAATCCGACACGTGCGGGCGGCCGTCCAGCGGGATGATGCGGGCCTCGTGGATGGTCTCCATCAGGAAGACGATGTGGCTCGGCGACTGCACGATCCGATACACGCTGCTGTACGCCGCCTGGAAGCGCGGGACGCCAAACGTGAGGCACCGCTCGCTCAGGCCGCGGCTTTCCGGGCCGTCGGCCGGATGCAGCCGGCGCTGCTCGATCGCCGCCGCGCGGCGTGCCTGCGCCGCCGGCGTCTCGGGGGGAATGCGGCCATCCGGCGGGTCGATGATGAGCGACGTACGGTTGTCGATGTCGCGATTGGGAAGCCAGAAGCCGTTGTAGTTGCCGGTCTCGGTGTCGTGCGAGGCGGATTGCTGCTTGCCCTCGAGGGCATCGATGATGAGCTCGTCGCCGAACAGGGCGTCGCCGCCCTCCTCGAGCTTCGCGCTGGCCTTCTTGAGCTGCTCGACTTCCGCGTCGGTGAGCGTCGTCTTGCCGGCCCACGCCGCGGGCCGCTGCAATGGCGTGATGCTGTCGTTCGCCCAGGTGGCTTCGAGATTCGGCTGGCCGAACGCGTTCTTCCCGACGACGTACGGGCGGGAGCCCGAAGCCCCGGACTTCGGTCCCTGGGCGCCGATCGTGACCAATCCCACGCACGCGATGCCGATCAGCGTCAGAAAACGAACGGTCGTGTGTGGTTTCGTCATAATCCGGCGAGTATACGACGGACGCCGTGAGGTATGGCAATTCATTCGTGCTGCCGCTAGAGTGATCGGCGCATGCGTCCGCTCCCGATCGCCGTTTGCGCCTCGTGCGCGCTGGTCTCGGCCTTATGGGCTCGCCCCGCCCCGTACACGACGTGGGACAGCTATCTTGGCGGCGGGCACTCGGCGCAGTTCTCGGCTCTTCGCCAGATCAACACCGCGAGCGTGTCCACGCTCGAGGTCGCATGGCGGTTTCCCGCCGGCAAGCGGACGTTCCTCTTCAATCCACTGATCGCCGACGGGCTGGCCTTCGTGCTCGCCGGCGCCAACGACCTCGTCGCCCTCGACGCGGCCACCGGCGCCACCGTGTGGACCCGTCCTCATCCGGGTGCGGTCGGGACACGCGGCATCAATTACTGGCGCAGCGCCGACGGCCGGGATCGCCGGCTGCTCTACATCGCCGATGGCTACCTGACCGCCGTGGATGCGAAAACAGGTCAGACCGTCTCGACATTTGGCCGCGACGGCCGTGTCGATCTGCGCACCGGCCTCGAGGCGACCGGCTGGTCGATCGACGGACTAAGCCCGCTCCAGACCAGCAATCCGGGCCGGGTCTTCGAAAACCTGATCATCGTGAGCCTGCCGGCGTTGCGCCCGGGATACGACTCCAACCCTGGCGACGTGCAGGCGTACGACGTGCGCTCGGGCGCCCTGCGCTGGGTGTTTCGTTCGCTGCCCCGCGACGGTGAGACCGGAGCGAACACGTGGCCGAAGGACGCCCGCGCCAGTCACGGCGGCGTCCACAACTGGAGCGAGCTGACGATCGACGAGACGCGCGGTATCGCCTATGTGCCGTTCGGGACCGGGCGGTTCGACTTCTACGGCGGCGACCGGCCCGGTCAGAACCTGTTCGCGAACAGCCTCGTCGCGCTCGACGCGAGGACCGGCAAGCGGCTCTGGCACTATCAAACAGTCCACCACGATGTCTGGGACTACGATCTGCCGGTCGCGCCCAAGCTGCTGACGATTCGACATAACGGGCGCCGCCGGGACGTCGTCGCTCAGGCGACGAAGCAGGGATTCCTGTTCGTGTTCGACCGCGTCACGGGCGAACCGATCTGGCCGATCGAGGAGCGGCCCGTGCCGCAGTCGGACGTGCCGGGCGAGCAGACGTGGCCGACGCAGCCCTTCCCCACCAGGCCGGCGCCGTTCGCGCGGCAGTCGTTCACGGAGGGCGACATCAACCCGTACCTGCCGGAAGAGGAACGGCGCGCGATCCTCGAGCGCCTCCGGAGCTATCGGAACGACGGCCTCTTCACGCCGCCAAGCTTTCGCGGTTCGATCGAGATGCCCGGCCACAGCGGCGGCACCAACTGGGGAGCGGTCGCGGCCGATCCCGGCAGCGGCGAGGTGTTCATCCTCTCCAAGGCGCTGCCCACGATGATCAGGCTCGTCCTGCCCGGTGTCAGCGAGCCGGGCGCATCGCGCACCGGGCGCGCCACGATCGTCCCGCCCGAAGAAGCCGCGCGGCTCACGAGGGAAGCCAACGATGCCCTGCTCAAAGGGCCCGTGCGCTTCACATCGCCCTACGACTTCATGTTCACGAGCACGTATCTGTCGCCAATCGGTCCACCGTGGTCGGAAATCGTCGCCTACGATCTCAACTCCGGGGACATCAAGTGGCGGGTGCCACACGGCAGCGTCGCCGCGCCGGCAGAGATCGGCATCCCGTCCACGACCGGCGCGCACTGGCCCCGCGGGGGATTGCTGCTGACCGCGGGAGGGCTGCTGTTTGCCGCGTCCGGATCGGACAAGAGCTTTCGCGCGTACGACAGGCACACGGGACAGGTCGTCTGGACTTATGCGCTGCCGGCGGCGTCGGATGGCGTGCCGGCGTCGTACGAGGTGGGCGGACGGCAGTACATTCTGGTGCCGGTCGCAGCCGCCAACGGCTGGAACCCCGCGCGCTTTCCGACAGTGCCTCCGGCCCCGGAGGGTGCCTACATGGCTTTCGCGCTTCCGAAGTAGGCGTCTGTTTTTGTGTTAGCGTGCACCTTCGAAGAGGCTGACTATGAATGCGTCATTTCTCAGGTCCGGAGCGTCAACGATCGTCGTCCTGGCCATCATGTCCGCGAGCGCGCACGCGCAGGGCGGCCCGCCGGGCCCGCAGATGCGCGGCGACGGGCCTCCGCCGCAGGCCAGGCCTTTCTCAATCACCAGAGAGGATCCGGCGCTCGACCAGATCATCGCGCCCGACGCGAAGCCAGTAGAGCTCGCGCGCGGCTTCGGCCTGACGGAAGGCGGGCTCTGGATGCCTGAGGGCAACGGCGGCTCCTGGATCTTCGCGGGGCTGCTCGCCAACGTCCTCTATAAGGTCAACGCGCAGAAGGAGGTCTCCGTCTTCATGGAGAAGGCGGGCTATACCGGCAACGATCCGGATCATGTCGGCACGCAGACGCGATCCGGTCGCGACCACGTGCTCCTCATCGGGCCGTCCTGCACGGGAATGGACCACTCAGGCCGTGTGATCTGGTGCGCCGACAACGACCGCCAGGTGATGCGTCTCGAGAAAGACGGCACGCACACGGTGCTGTCGGCCGGCATGAACGGTCAAAGATTCAGCGGTCCGAACGATATCGCCATCGCGGCCGATGACGCGGTCTATCTCGCCGACAACGATTTCGGCCTGCGCGACGGCGGAAAGAACCCCGACAAGCAGTTGCAGAACGGGATCTACCGGATCAAGGACGGCAAGACCACGCTCGTATTGAGCGGCACCGATCTTGGCGGCATTCCGAACGGCATCGCGCTGTCGCCGGACGGCAAGTGGATGTACCTGTCCACCTCGGGCCGGAAGATGCGGCGGTACGCCGTGAATCCCGACGGCACACTGGGCGCCTTTACTGTCTTCACGGAGGGCGTCGGCATCGGCGACGGCCAGAAGACCGACAAGGCGGGGAACGTCTACTCGAGCAGCGGCGCCGGCCCGGGCATCATCCGCATCACCTCGCCCGAGGGCAAGCTGCTGGGCACCATCAACCTGCCGATCTACGGCGGCGAGCCCAAGAAGCAGATCTGCGCGACGAACGAGGCGTTTGGCGGGAGGGACGGGAAGACCCTGTTCATCGCCGGCTGCGACGCCGTCTTCACGATCCAACTCAAGACGGCCGGCATCGTTCCGGCGAACGACGTCAAGAAGTGAGGGTGACGATGTCAGCGAGCCATCGCCGTTCTCCCATGGGCGTGGCTCTTGTGGCCGGCGCGATGGCCGCCCTCGCGGCCGGCTACGTGGCGGCTCAAGGCCGGCGGCCGGAAGCCGCCGCGCCCATCACGATCCAGAAGCAGGGCTCCTTCGCGGTGGGCGGAAAGGTGCTTGGCGACGCCGACACGCGATCGCTGCACTGCGATCATGGCTACGTCGATTACCAGATTCCGGTGAACCCGCGCCGGATCAACCTGGTGATGTGGCACAGCGCCGCGGCGGCAGCCTGGCTCAATCGGTGGGACGGCGGCGAAGGCTATCAGAGCATCTTCCTGCGCCGCGGCTACCCCGTGTACATCTGGGATGGCCCACGCGTCGGCCGCGCCAACTGGGGCTGCGCGGAGTACACCTACACGCCGGGCGTCGGCCGGGATCAGGGGAACTTCACCTCGTGGAGGTTCGGCGCGAAGTACCCGAACTGGTTCGAGGGCGTGCAGTTTCCGACGAAGGACGCCGAAGCGTGGAACCAGGCATCACGGGCGCGTTACGACGAGTTCGACACGGTGGAGAACGCGCAGGTCCAGTCCGACGCCGCGGCGAAGCTGATGGACAAGATCGGCCCGAGCGTCGCGCTCACCAATTCCGCCGGGGGCATGCGCGCCATCCTGACAGGCCTCAAGACGAACAACCTGGCCGGGATTGTGATGTACGAGAACGTCGGCTACGTCTATCCGGAAGGCGAGGGTCCGGGAGCCCCGGCAACGGGTTTCGGCCCCATCTCCGTCCCGCTCGACGAGTTCAAGAAGCTGACGAAGATCCCGATGCAGATCGTGTGGGGCGACAACACCGACAAGGTCGGCAACTTCACGAGCACCATCCAGATGTCGAGGTTGTTCGCCGAGAAGATCAACAAGTACGGGGGCAAGGCGACGGTGCTGATGCTGCCGGACGCCGGCCTCAAGGGCAACACGCACATTCCCTTCACCGACCTGAACAACGTCGCCGTGGCTGATCTGCTGTCGAAGTTCCTCGCCGAGAACGGCCTGGACAAGCGCTAGAGCGCTCGGAGAAATCGCAGACCCAGGTGCCCGGACCACGCCCGGGCCTGCGACGCGGACGCTACTTGATCGCGCCAGGCTTGAACAGAGCGGATAGATCGGTGGCCGTCTCGGCAGCGCCCAGCCAGGGATAACCCGACCGCGGGTCAACGTCGAAGATTTCCTGCATGGTGCGCAAGGTCGACGAGTGCGAGAGCTCGGTCTTGCTCGCGAACGGCAAACCCTTCACGTTCTCGTGCGCATCCCTGGAGATGACGATGAACGGCAGCGTGAAATCGGGAGAGTCTCCGCCTTCGGACTCGTCCCACCACAGCACGATGACGCCGTGGTCCTTGTACGCCTTCGAGGCCATGATCAGCGGCACGATCCGGGCAAGGAAGTTGTCTCCCTGCGCGATGTCGGCGCGGTCGCCCTTGCTGGGGGATCCGGGCGCCCCGCCGTACCCGTTGCTCAGCCCGCTGTGCTGATCGTTGAACTGGTTCGGGGTAATCCAGTTGTAGTCGGCCACGTCGTCGCGCTGAAGATCGAGCGCCAGTTGCTGCAGAGGGGCGTAGTGCGTGCGCAACGGATTCGAAGCGGACGCATCGCACCCGCCATTCGTGTCGGCGAAGAACACCATCGGATTGTGCTTGGCGGCGTAGTTGTACTGTGTCGAGTAGTTGTACGCGTTGAACCCGCCATTGGTGAACACGCCGCTCAGGTTGAACAGCGGAACAGTCCACGAAGCCGGCGGCAGCGGGAGATTCGTCGTGAGATCCACGTCGGTGTCTTCCTGATACGACTTCCATGTCCTCCGCGCTTTCGTCAGAAAGGCGCTCAGGTGCTGATCGGTGGACTGGACGCTGTCGGGCGAACAGTCGGAGTGGTACGGCGTGTCGTCGTTCAGCACGCCGAGGTTCGTGCCCGCTTCTGCCCAGATGTAGTTGGGTTCCGATGGATGAATGCCGACACCCGAGTTGATGTAGTTGGTCGCATAGGCGACCTGTCCGCTGATGCCGGACGTGCCGTTGACCAGGCTGTTGATGAACGGCGCCTGCGGGTTCATGAAGATCGGCGACGGCGACAGCGTCGAGACCGGCTGCGTCCAGTTGTGGTTCTCCATCGCGATCACGAAGACGTTCCTCCGGCGCCCTTCATGTCCCTCGTCTCGCCCGTCTTGCCCGTGCTCGGCGTGGACAGCGAAGCCGCCCGACGTCAACGCAACGCCGAGCGCGAGCGTACATGCAACCAACTGATGTTTCTGCCTGAACATGGATCTACCTCCGATAGGGATGAGCGGCGTTCCTCGGTGCCGCCTCTCGAAAGTAGTCGGCCGGATTGAAGGATTGGTTTCGACGGTGCGACGATTCGATAACTTCAGAGTTCGCCTGACGAAACTTGTAGTGGTTGAATAAGGAAATGATTCGGAAACCACAGTAGAATGGCCGCCGGTCCCGAATCACTGGAGAGTCCCGTGCACACACGGATCACCCTCGTCCTCTCTTCAATCGTCCTTGCCGCGCTCGCGAGCTCCGCCACGCTCGCGCAGCAGAACGCCGACACCGTCGTCACGAACGGCAAGATCCTGACCGTCGACGCGGGCTTCCGCATCGTCCAGGCCCTGGCGATCAAGGACGGCCGCATCGTGGCGCGCGGCACGAGCGAAGAGATCGCGCGCTACGCGGGTTCCAGCACCCGGATCATCAACGTCGCCGGCGCGACCGTGGTCCCCGGCCTCATCGACAACCACTTCCACTTCACGCGCGGGGCCGACACCTGGCACGAACAGGCCCGCTTCGAAGGCGTGGGCTCGCGCCGCGACGCGCTCGCGATTCTCGCTGCCAAGGCGGCCGGCATGCCGCCAGGCGGCTGGATCATGGTGCAGGGCGGATGGACGCCGCGACAGTTCGCCGACGCGCCGGGCGGGTTCACGCTTGCGGAGCTCGACGGCGTGGCGCCGAAGAATCCGCTCTTCGTGCAGGAGGGCTACAGCGTCGTGTACGCCAACAGCCTCGCGCTCAAAGCCGTGGGGCTGGACCCGGCCGATGGCGCGCGCCGCAACGCGACGGGGCTCGTGTCGTTCCAGCCGCCCTATGCGCTGTACGACAAGATGCCGCCGACCTCACCCGCGCAGCGCGAGCAGAACCTCACCGACTTCATGCGCGAGCTCAATTCGACGGGGCTCACCGGCGTCTACAGCCTGGGCCAGTCGGCGTTCCTGGCCGCGCGTGCGGCGAAGGGTCCTCTGCCGATTCGACTCTGGGAGACCCTGGCGTTCAATGCCGCGGACCCGGCTTCGGCGACCGAAGCCGCGGCGCTCATCGAGCGCAGCCGTCCGAACCAGTTCGACGGCCAGTTCGGGATCTTCGGCCTCGGCGAGGTGCTCTACGGGCCGTTTTTCGATCTGGCGCCGAGGAAAGATCCCTGGCCCGCCGGGATCATGAACGAGTACGGCAAGCTCGCGGCCGCGGCCGCGCGCGCCGGCTGGCACGTCCACCAGCACGTGATCAACAACAACGCCGTGACCGATCTGCTCGACACGCTGGAGAAGGTGAACAAGACCCAGCGCATCGATCGCCTGCGCTGGACGATGGGCCACGTCTACGACATCTCGCCGGAGAACATCGCGCGCGCCAAAGCGCTCGGCATGACGCTCGGGGTGCACGGCGCCGCGATGCAGGCCGGGGCGCACATGCCCCTGCGAAAGATCGCCGATAGCGGCATCCCGTTCGGCCTGGGCACCGACGCCACGATCGTGTCGCACTACTCGCCGTTCGTCACGCTGGGCTGGGTGGTCAGCGGTCTCGACGTCGGCGGGAATCGCGTGCTCGACGAGACGCTGACCCGCGAGGAAGCGCTCATCGCGCATACGCGCTCGAACGCGTATCTGTTCTTCCAGGAGAACGCGCTCGGCTCGCTCGAGGTCGGCAAGCAGGCCGACCTCGTCGTGCTCGATCGCGACTACATGACCGTGCCGGCGGCGCAGATCAAGCAGATCCGGCCGACGCTGACCATGGTGGGCGGCCGCGTCGTCTTCGCCGTTCAGAAGTAATGCAGGCCTTCAGGCCTGCGTCGCCCGGCAGGCCTGAAGGCCTGCACTACTTCTATCTCTAATTGTCGGACGGTTTTTCCAGGATCGAGTCGATCACCAGCACCTTCATCGAGCGCTTGCGTATCTCGAGCTTCAGGCCGAGCTGCCTGTTGACCGCGTCGAACACCGAGAGTCCGCCGGTCGGATCCAGCGCGCCGCCGCCGGCGGCCGGACCGCCGTCTCCGCCGCGGCCGCGGCCGCCTCCGTTGAGGAGGCCGATCGGCGTGAACGTCAGCGTGAAATCGTACGCGCCGTCGAGGCCGGTTTTGTCCTCGACCGGCACCCGGATGTAGCCGCCGGCGATGCGCTGCAGGTCTTCCGCGAACTGCTCCATCGACATGTTGTGGACAGTCACCATCCGGCCGAGCATCTCGTTGCGCTGATCCTTCTGGCCGGGCGCCGGGCCTTCCTTGAAGCCGGTGCGGTTGGCGGGATCGGCCTTCGTCATCTTCGGCTTGTCCGCCAGCAGCGTGTACGCCGTGACGGGACGCTCGTCGTAATGCGACTTCAACTGGAAGCGTTCCGTAATCAGCTGCCGCAGCATGGCCTTGAGATCGTCGATGTCGACGTTGGTGTTCTGGCCGCTCCCGCTCACCGCTGTCGAGGTCTTCGCGACGATGGTGTATTTGGTCTCGTCCCACCATTTCGGCGTGTTGGCCACCAGCTCGTCAATGGTGATGTCCCATCCGAGCTGCATGATCTGATGCATCGTGATGCCCTCGGCCTCGATGCGGCCGCCGGGCATCAGCCGCGTGCGTGGCTGCGTGTCCGGCTGACTCAGCTTGATGTCGGCGACGTCGAACTCCATCGGCGGCGGCGACGGAATGGCCGCGGACACACCAGACGGGTTGGGCGTCGGCTCGGCGTTCACGGTCTCGACCCGGAAAACCGGCGTCGGCACGCGGCCCTGATCGAGCTTCAACCCCAGTTGCTGTTCGACCATCGCGAACACCGTGATGCCGTCCGATCCTGCGCGGGACAGGACCTGGAACGGCGTGAACGTCACGTCGAAATCCCAGTAGCCCTTCAGCCCGGTCTGGTCCTGAACGGGGGTGGTGATGTAGCCGTTCGCAATCTGGCGCAGCGTCTGCGCGAACTGCTCCATCGTCACGCCTTTGCAGGACCCGTTGAGCATCGGGATGGGCGGGGGCGGCTGGGGCGGCGGGTTGCCCTGGCAGCCCGATCCGGGGCCGGTGGCCTCCTTCAACTTGTGCTTGTCCTTCCCGAGCGTCAGCACATAACCGGACATCGGGCGCGTGTCCTGGTGGATGACAAGCTTGAAACGCTCGGCGAGCAGGCTCTGCAGCATCAGTCGAACCGCCGCAGGCGATGTCTCCTGCGGCGCCTTGGCGGCGAGGTCGAAACGCTGACGCTCGAGCCACGCCGGCCCGCCGACGACCAGGTCGCGGTCAGCGACGGAATACGCCGTGGTGATCATGTCGAGCATCGTCGCGTTCCTGAGGTCGTATCGCCCGCCGCGAAGCACCCCGCCCGTCATCGTCGGCTGGTTGGTGGTGCCTGTTCGGGCGCGCAGGCTGATGTCGGCGGCATCGAATTTCGGCGCGCTTTGGGGTGCTTGCGCGAGAACGGCGCGAGGCAGGGTGACCAGGGCCAGGGCTGATATCGCTAACGTCGCTAACAGGGCTCGCCTCATCGTTCCACCTCCGGTTGCCCGCGATCTCGGGTGTATACGTGTTAGACGCCGCCGAGGTTCATCGGGCCTCGGCCTTTAAAAGCGCTTTTCTGGCATACTCACGACCGCTATAGATCAGGGAGGTTCGTATGCGCTGGCTTTCGACGCTGACACTTGCGCTCGTCTTTTCACTCGTGGCGTCGCGGGCGCCGGCCGCGTCGGTCGACGGCCTGAACATCTACTCTGCGAAGTCGGGCAGCGGCACGGCGACGGTGGTGCTGGTTCATGGCTGGACCTGCGACTCCTCGTCGTGGGACGCGCAGGTGTCCGGTACTGGCGAGCCGCTACCGGGTCGTCACCCTCGATCTGCCGGGACATGGCCGCAGCGATGCCCCCAAAGACGGGAAGTTCACGATGGACCTCTTCGCGCGCGCGGTCGAGGCCGTACGCGCCGAGACAGGCGCCGACAAGATCGTGCTGGTCGGCCACAGCATGGGCGCGCCGGTCATCCGGCAGTATGCCCGCCTCTTCCCGGAGCATGTCGTGGGGCTCGTGGCCGTGGACGGCCCGCTCGACATGCGCGGGTTCGGTGACGGCTTCAAGCCGCCGGCGCTCACGGGGCCCGAGGGCCTCAAAGCGCGCGAGGGCATGATTCGCGGGATGTTCACGCCGGAGACTCCGTCGGCGTTACAGCAGAAGATCCTGGCGATGATGCTCAAGGCGCCGGAGGCCACGGCGGCAGGCGCGATGCTCTCGATTCTCGATCCGGAGTTGCGGAAGGCCGACGTGACGCCGATGCCGGCACTCGCCATCTGGGCCGGCACGAATCCGCAGATGCCCAACCTGGACGAGACGAAAAAAGTCCTGCCGCTCTACTCGCAGACGCAAGTTGCCGGGACCGGCCACTTCGTCATGATGGAGAAGCCCGACGAGTTCAACCGGCTCCTCACATCGTTCGTCGATGGGCTGGCGCACGCGCATTAGCATCCGCTGATACGCATGCCGGCCGTAGCATGAAGGGGGAAGCGCCCATGGCGATCGGGTTTCGTCTGCTCGGTACTGCGGCGTGCGTGGTGGCCGCCCTGCCAGTCGTCGTCTCCGCCCAGTGGTTGAACTACCCGACGGCTGGCGTACCGCGCACGGCGGACGGCCAGCCGAACATGTCGGCTCCCGCGCCACGCACCGCGGACGGGCGGCCCGACCTGAGCGGCATGTGGGGTTGGGACACCCCCGCCAAATGCGGCGCGCGCTGCAACGACTTTCAGCTCGCGCGCGAATTCATGAACATCGCCGCGAGCCGGCCGGGCAGCCTTCCCTACCAGCCGGGTGTGGCTGACCTCGTCAAGAAAAGAACGGCCGCACAGGACGAAGATCCCAACGTCCACTGCATGCCGCGCGGGGCGCCGCGCATCTGGACCGACGACTACTACAAGCGGATTTTCCAGTCCTCGGATCGCGTGATCATCCTGACCGAGCGCAACATGCAGTACCGGCAGATCTTCACGGACGGACGGCCCCTGCCTTCAGACCCGAACCCGACGTGGAACGGCTACTCGACGGCGAAGTGGAACGGCGACACGCTGGAGGTGCAGACGAGCGGATTCAAGGACGATCTGTGGCTCGACGCACGCGGGAATCCCCTGGGCAGCGCCGCGAAGCTGACCGAAAGGATTCGCCGGCCGAACTTCGGGACGCTCGAAGTGGAAATGACGATCGACGATCCGAAGTTCTACACCGAGCCCTGGACGGTCAAGATGACGCAGCCCCTGGTGCTGGACAGCGAGCTGCTGGATTACTACTGCCTCGAGAACGAGAAGTCCTGGGTGCACATGAAGTCGCAGTGAACGTTCTACTCGGCGCGCAGCGCGGTCATCGGATCAATCCGTGTAGCCCGCCACACGCGGAGCAGCGCGGCGATCCCCGCCACCGCGCCGAGCAGGCCTGTAGAGGTCGTCAGCGATATCAAGTCGAGCGGTTCGACGCCGTAGATCAGGCTGCGCATGCTTCGGCTGACGATCACGGCGAGGACGAGCCCGCCGGCCAGGCCGAGGCCCACCGAGACGACGCTGTCGCGCATGATGAGCGTGACCAGATCCCATCGCTGTGCCCCCATGGCCGCCCGCACACCGATCTCGCGCGTGCGCGACGTCACGACGAACGAGAGCAGGCCGTAGACGCCAAGCGCCGCCATGAAGAGCGCCAGCCCTGAGAACGTCGAGAAAAGCGCGGTCTGCACCTTTCGGATCGAGATCTGTCCGTCGACGATGGTCTCGAGCGTGCGGACGTTCGCGATCGTCTGGTGCGGATTGATCGCCCAGATCTCGCGCTGCACGGCCGGCGCGAGCGCCGCCGGGTTCGACGTCGTGCGAATCGCGAGGGCTTTCGGGCTGAAGAAGCCGACCTGGTCCAGCTGCGCCGCGGGCAGGTAGACCGTGCCGCGGGTGTTGGGCACCTCGAGGCCTTCGCCCTTGATGTCGCCGACCACGCCAACGACTGTGACGGTGGGCGCCGTAGGCGGGGCGGCGACCCGGATCTGCTGGCCGACGGGATCCCGGTCGAAGAGCGTCGTTACGCGCTTGCTGACGAGGGCAACGCCAGGCGAGCCGGTGTCGCGGTCGGAGAACCCGCGGCCGCTCAAAAGCGGCACGCCGAGCGTCGTCAGGAAGTCAGGCGTCACGTACCGGATGATGGCGATGTCGGAGCCGTCGCCCGGGACACGGCGGCCCTCGACGGCGATCGGTCCCGCACCGATGCGCGTCGTGTAAGGCAGAAATGTCGTGAAGCCGGCCGACACGACGCCGGGAAGGCCACGCACACGGTCGATCACTTCGCGGTGGAACGCGTTGTGGCGCTCCGGCGTCGGGTAGTCGTCGGCGGTCAACTGGACGCTGGCGGTCAGGACGTGGTCCACGCGAAATCCGGGATCCACCGCCTGCAGATTGAGGATCGTCCGGATCATCAGCGCTGTCGAGAAGAGCACGACAACGGCCAACGCGACCTCGGCCGTCACAAGTGCTGCGTGCGCACGGCGGCGGCCGCCAGCGCCGCTGGTTGTTCGAGCATTGAGCGGTGTTCGCAGATCCATCCTCAACGCGTTTCGCAACGGCAGCAGGCCGAACACGAGCCCGGTGAGCACGACGGCGACGAATGCCACCGTCATCAGCCGCAGGTCCAGCACCGGCGCGACGGCGCCACGCAGCGCCTCGGGGACCAGCGTCTCGAGCATGCCGAAGGTCTGCGATGCCAGCACCAGTCCGACGACAGCGCCACCGGCGGACAGCAGCAGGCCTTCGACGATCAACTGGCGCAGCAGCTGCAGCCGGCTGCCGCCGAGAGCCGTGCGGACGGCAAACTCGCGATCGCGTTCCGCGCCGCGCGTCACGAGCAGGCCGGCGACGTTTGCGCAGGCGATCAGCAACACGAGCAGCGCGGCCGCCAGCAGGAGGAGGAACGACGTCCTGGCGCTGCGGGTCAGATCCTGCTGAAGCGGGATCGCAAAGGCCGAGGCATTGCGGTTCTCCGGATACACCTGCAGTGCTTTGGAAACGGCTGTCAGCTCCGCGTTTGCCTGTTCCACCGATATCTGCGGTTTCAAACGCCCGATGACGGACAGGAAGAACGCGCCGCGCGACTGAGCGCCCCAGCCCGCGCGAATGTCGATGGGCGTCCAGAGCTGGATGCCGTCACGGGGAAACTGGAAGCCGCGGGGCATGACGCCGACCACCAGGTGCGGCTGACCATCCAGGCGAATCTTCCGCCCGACGATGGCGCGATCGCCGCCGAAGCGGCGCTGCCACAACCCGTAGCTCAGGATCGCGACCGTGGTCTGGCCCGGAGAGCCTTCGGGCGCCGTGAACCCGCGACCGAGGAGCGGCTCGACGCCCAGAGTCGGAAAGAGATTGCGCGTCACCTGCATGGCTTCCAGCCGTTCCGGCGTTCCGGAGCCCGTCAGGTTGACGAATGTGGTGACGTAAGCCGCCAGGCTGTCGAAGGCCTTCACCTGCTGTTCCCAGTCGAGATAGTTCAACGGCGCCGGTTCGAGTCGCGGCTGGTTGAAGCGGGGGCGCACCTCCCAGACCGTCGCCAATTGCTCCGGCTCGACGAACGGGAGCGGCTTCAGGAGGACGCCGTCGATGAGGCTGAAAATCGCCGTGGTTGCGCCCATGCCGATGCCGAGCGTCAGCACCGCAACCGCCGCAAAGCCCGGTCGCCGGAGAAGCGTCCGGACGCCGAAGCGCGCGTCCTGGCGAAGCGCGTCGAGCCACACGCCGGCTCGCACGTCACGGACGTTGTCTTTCACGTGTTCGACACGACCGATCTCCAGCAGTGCCGCCCGGCGGGCCTCGTCCGGAGACATGCCGTGCGCGACTTTTTCCTCGATCAGCAGATCGATGACGCCGTCGATCTCGTCGCTGAGCTCGCGTTCGACGCGGTCGCGGCGGAAGAGGTTGCGCAGGAAATGCCGGATCATCACGCCTCCTCTACCGGGCGCAAGGCGCTGGTCGATCGCCATCGAGATGCGCCCCCAATTTGCCGTTTCGGCTTTCAGCTGACGGCGCCCGGCCGCCGTGAGCCGGTAGTACTTGGCCTTGCGGTTCGTCGCCGAGGCTCCCCACTCGGATTTCAGCCAGCCTCTTTGTTCGAGCCGGTGCAGCGCGGGGAAAAGCGAGCCGGGATTGACCTGAAATGCCCCCCGGGTGAGCTGTTCGACACGCCGCGCCACACCGAGGCCGTGGTGCGGGTCGAGGGTCAGGGCCTGCAGGATCAGCAGATCGAGCGTGCCCCTCAGCAGATCGGTTCGCGCCACAACGTCCTCCCCTTGCGATCGACCTATCGGGTTTCGATAGGAATACGCCCGCGACGTATCGAAAGTCAATAGGAGCCGGGCATCAGGTCTTTAGACGGGCGCTCGCCGCAGGGGTTAGTATCGAGCGGGAAGGCACAGGCGTGATGCAACGACGGGGCTGGCGGGGCGGTTCGGTCTTCGTGGGATTCCTCTTGGGATTCCTCGTCGCCTCTGTGGCGGCGGCTGTGGCCGTCTGGCTCTTCAGAACCGCAGGACCCCCTCGGGTCGATACGTCCAGGCCGACCGTGGTTCGCCAGATCCAGCAGCTTCAACGCCTGGAAACCGTGGTCTTCAGCATGGACAAGATTGTTTCCGGCGGGTGGGAAAGCCGCTACCTGCCTGCCTTCCTGGCCGGGGAACGCCTCCTCCTGGTCGTTGACGGCGAGGTCACAGCGGGCGTCGACCTCGGTCGCATCGCCGCGGCCGACATCATCGTCAGCGGACAAACGATTCGGATGAAGATCCCCGACCCCGAGATCTTCTCGGCCCGCGTCGACAACGAACGAACTCGTGTCTACTCGAGAGAGACCGGGCTGTTCACCCGAGTGGATCCCAACCTGGAGTCCGACATCCGGCGAGAGGCGGAGCGGCAGGTCCGTCAGGCGGCACTGGACAACGGAATCCTGCGGGTCGCTGCGGCCAATGCGCGCACCACCATGACCTCGTTCCTGCGAGGTCTCGGATTCGACCAGCCCGATTTCCAGGAGGTGAGGGAACCGGTCACCCCCTGACGTTACTTCTCCCGAGCGCACGTCACGCCGGGTCCTCGCTCGTTTCGCCTCGTGGGACACAACCAGATCGGGATCGGCTATCGTGTCGGAGTGAGCGACCTCGCGGAAAAGGAGCGGGAGCGGCCCTTTGTGGGGCTGTGCACAGATTGCGGGCACGCGCGGCGGGTGGAGTCTTCGCGTGGATCGCCGTTCTACCTGTGCCAGCTCTCGGCGTCCGATGCCGCATTCCTGAAGTATCCGCGCCTGCCAGTCATCCGGTGCTCCGGCTACGAGCCCTCTCAGCGCGAGGGCTCCTGAGGCGCAAGCAGCGCCCGCACGCGGCGATCTCGCAGAAAGACACCGGCCCAGACCACCGTCCCCACGATGATCGGAAAGATCCTCTCGAACATCGGGTTGCCGGCCCGCACCTGCGCGGCAATGGCGCCACCGAGATAGCCGGTCAGCAGCACGGCTCCAACCACGCTGGTTCGCGGAATCGCGTAGATCAGCGTGCACGCCAGCAGCGTCAGCCCGATCGGAACGATGCTGGTCAGCGGAAATCCCAGCTGGACGGTCGCCTCGAGCACGGCGGGCACCCTCATCAACTTGATACCGCCGTCGAAAGCGAGAAATACTACGGCGAGAGCGCTCAACACCCGTCCCGCCCACATTCCTTTGGTGCCGGTCATGTTCTGTCCTCCTGTGATGACGTCGAATGACAAGGGCCCGGATCGACAGGGCGTCCAGAGGCGACGATGAAATACGTGTGCTTTGTCTACGGCGAGGAGCCCTTGATGCGGACGGTCGACGATCGCGAGTGCATCGCCAACGGCGAGGCGCTGCGTCAGGCGGGCCATTACGTGGCCGCGGAATCGCTGCAGCCGGTGTCGACGGCGGCCACCGTCCGCGTTCGCAACGGCAAGGTGTCGGTGACCGACGGTCCGTTCACCGAGGCCAAGGAAGTGATTGCGGGCTTCTATCTCATCGAGGCCCATGATCTCGAGGAAGCGATTGCGCTCGCCGCGAAGATCCCGCCGGCCCGGGTCGGCGCGATCGAGATCCGGCCCGTCCGGCAGCTTGCCGGCGGCGTCTGAACTGGTCTGACCAGAGGACGCCCTCTCAGAGCGGCGTGATGCTGAACTCCCTGACCGTCACCGCGCTCCCGAAGCACGGCCCGACCGAGGGAGCGGACTCGATGCCGCGGTAGTCGCCTTCGCCCTCGAATCGGACCTCGCCGTCGACCAGCACGCGCATGCGATCGAGCCCGATCTCCCACACGATGTCGTGCCATTCGTTCGTCGTGATGAAGCCCTTGTCCTTGAGGCCGTGCTGCTCGGCCGACGCGGGGTCGTGGACGCGAAGCTCCCGGACCGAGCATTCCCAGTTGAAGATCAGCTCGCCCCTGTGAAAGTGCATCCTCAGGTTGGTCGAGTCCGTCTTCCCGACCACGCGGAACGCAAAGGGCGGGCGGCAGACACGCGGCGCGACGGCGGCGGACATCACCCAGTTCATGGCCGAGCCTGCAATCTCAACGGCGTCGCCATTCCGCGTGATGACGCAGCCCTGGTGTGGAATGAGCCTGTCGATGAGGTTCTCGGCCATGAGGCCGATTATAGCCAGCTCCCGGCGGGGCTACGACGGCCGACGGGGCTGGATGTATTGGAGAACGATCGTTTCGACGGCCTGGCGTTCCGTGAAACCACGCGAGAACGGCGCCGGCCACTGGACCGTCAGGGACGTGGCGATTGTCGATTCCGTCGTGCGCGGGTCGGTGAACAACAGGCGCAGCCGGTCGCGATCGATGCGCACGGAGCTCACGATGAGCTCCACCCCTGGCTCGTAAAGCGTGACCAGGATCGGCTCGACTTTCTGGTACTGCCGGACATCGAGCGGATCGCTCAAGTACGTGGTGAGGATGGTGTCCGCCAGACGCTGGGGATCGGGCCCGCGAATGTCGTCCTTCGACTGCCGGCCGTCGAACTGGTAGTAGGTCCCATTGAAGGGCGTCACGACGAACAGGCCATCGCGCTTGTCCGATGCATTCCCAAGGCGGCCGCGCTCCTTATACGAGAGCGTGTAAAGCCGCTGTTTGAGAACAACGGACTGCCCTTCCCAGCTGGCCGCGAAATCCTCCTTCGGGTTCGCCGCCGAAAGCGTCGCGATCGTCGAAGCCATGACCAGGACGCCCGCCATCAGTTGTTGCCCAGACATGTCCTCGTAATCAGCAACGTTCGTGCCCGACCGTATCATTTGCGACCGCCATGGCGGAGCGGGGACGAGCGGTTGCGCGAAGAACAATATTGAACGTCGCCTTACAGGCTTAGCGGCCGGGATGCCGCGACCGTGCCGGAATTGCACGATGCGAAACCGTGCTAGCCTGCGCTGTGCGAAAGGGAGGCAGCATCATGATCTCGACTTTCTTCAACGCCCGCCGGTGCTTCAGTGCCCGTGCCTGGGCCATCGCAGGTTCGATCGTCCTGCTCGCGTCCGGGCGTCAGGCTTTCGCGCAGTCGAGCGCCCCGACCGGGGGGTTTCTCGAGCATGAGGCGGTGACGCCTCCGCTGCTGTTCCGCGAGGTCTGGCAGCAGCCGCCCCACTCCGGACCGCTCAACGACGAGAATCGCCGCATCACGCCGCAGGCGCTGACCAACGCGGATCTGGAGATGCGGCTCTACGGCACGGACGCGCGCAACATACAGGTGACCGAGCACAACGGCGTCCCCGACCTGTGGACCGGCTTCGCGACCTCGCCCGTGGCGCTGACGCTTCGGCACAAGAACGCCTACCTCGATCTGACCGGACTGACGAGGATGCGCTGGAGGACGCGCACGGAAAACCTGCACGTGCTGCATCCGGTCGTGAAGCTCGCGGACGGGTCGCTGCTGGTCGGCAGCCAGACGTTCTCGAGCCCGCAGAGGCCGATGGTGGGCTCGAACGCCTTCTCGGGAAATTTCGTGGTGTCCGAGGTGACATTCGATGATCAGCGCTGGTTCCAGCTCGATCCGGTGAAGGTCGTCACGCTGAAGGAAGTGGGAAACCCGGACCTGAGCCGCGTGGACGAGATCGGTTTCGTCGATCTCATGCCCGGCGGCGGACACGGGTTTGCCGGCTGCTCCAACGTCTCCTGGATCGAGGTGTACGCGACCCCACGCAAGCGTTGAGGGCAGGTGTTCACGAAACTCCTGCTCACCTGGGCCTTGATGGCGGTGTGCGTGGTGATCCACGCATCCGGAGTGGCGTATGCCCTGAGCTGGTTCCGTCGACATCCTCAGGAGTCGCCGCGGTTCTGGCACTGGACCGCGCTGTTTGTCGGGCTGGCCGGCTGGATGATGGTCCTGCACCTGACGGAGATCTCGGTCTGGGCGTTCTTCTACGTATGGCAGGGCGCCATGCCCGACCTGCAGTCCTCCCTCTATTTCAGTGTGGTGACGTACACCACGACGGGATACGGTGACGTGGTGCTGCCCAGGGCGTGGTGGCTCGAGGGCGGTGTGGAAGCGCTCACCGGCATCCTGATGTGCGGGTGGTCCACCGGCTTCTTCTTCGCGGTTCTCAGCCGGATGCTGGCTCCGAGAACTACTTGAAGGCCTCCACGTAGAGCGACTCGGGCTTGTACTCCCCGCCTCCCTCGTTCCGATCCAGCCCGAACCGATTCCAGCACGGGATGCTGCTGGTGTCGTATCGCTCGACCCTGACGTCCCGGTACCCGAGCGACCGCAGGAGATCGGGCAGGTTGACGCGATCGTACATCCACTGGTGCGTCTCCCCGCGCTTGCGGGCGTCGCCCAGGATCAGCCGATCAATCGTCCGCCATACGGGGCTCTGCTCGGTGGCCCCGACGGCCTCGCGCCGCACCGCCTGCTCGATGATTCCGCCAACGTAACGGTCGTGCTCGGGCGCCTGCTGCGCGTCGGACAGGCACGACTGCAGGTGCTCCAGGTAGTCAACGCAGAGCCGCTCCATGTCGGGCACGACGATGCGCTGGATGCCGCCAGGCTTCAGCACCCGCAACACCTCGAGCAGGAACGATCGCGCATGTGGCCGATCCAGGTGCTCCAGAAAATGCGAGTGGTAGACCGCGTTCACCGAGTCGGCCGGATACGGAATGCCCTTCCGCAAGTCGTGGACGACGATGGCGTCGGACAATCCGTCGAGTCGCCGGAGACGCGTGTCGCTCAAAAAGAGGCGGCTCAGCCTGGAGAGAATCGGATTCGACTTGATGACGAGGTACATCGACCAGTCGAGGTTGACGACAGAGGGGTCGTCGCTCGTCTTGGCGCCACAGCCGACATTGAGGACCGTCACGTCAGCGTTCCAGGCGATCGCGGACATAAACCTCCGTCGTGAGCATCTCGTCGGTTTTGCGCAGGCCGGCCTCCCGCAGCAGGGCACGAAGGCGATCCACCCGGTCCTCGCCCAGCGACTCGGGGTGAAATTCGAGCATCAGGAACTCCATCCGTCTGAGTGCGTCGGGATGATCTTCGATGAACGCGGCCTCGGCCCCCTCGATGTCCATGACGAAGGCGTCGAACTCGATGCCGTGCGCCGCTTCGATGTCGGCGAGCGTTCGGCCCTTGATCGGAATGCCCCCGCCGTCGAGGTAGCTGGTGTCCATGTTCTCGTGGACCAGCAGGCGCTCGTACGGTTTCCGCGAGACCACGCAGTTCTCGATCGTGAACACGGCGCCGTTCGCCGCGGCGTTCCTCCGGAGCGTGGGAATCAGGGCGGGATTGGCCTCGACAACGACGTGGCTCGCCGGGTTGTCGAGCAGACGGTTGATCAGGCACGAGAGCACACCGATGCAGCCGCCGAGCTCGAGCACGCGGCTGCCGCGCGGCAGGTGGCGTTTCGCCAGCGTCCGCTCCGGCAGCTCGTACGTGTCGACGAAGAACTTTCCGCGCATCCGGCGGGTCGTCTGCTCCATCGGAATCGCGAACGCCATGCCTTCTGTGCGGTACTCGGCGTGAAATGCGTCGAAGCAGAGGCCCGCGGCAGTCCGCGCCGCATTCACCACCGACGATCCGGCCCGCGTCCGCGTGACGCCCTTGAGGCCACGGGCGGTCAGTTGCAGCAGCCTGGTCATGCCCGCGCCTCCGGGCCCACCGGTTTCCTGGCGACGACGACCTGCGACACGCCCAGCGACCGGAGGATCGGCACCCGCTCGAGCGTATTCGACGCGATCCGCAGCAGCGGGCTGAGCCACGTGATCAGCCGCGGCTGATGACTCGAGATGCCCTCGAAGGTCTGCCAGACGAAGTCGGTGCGCGACACGGTGAAGCCGGCGTCGGCCACCATCCGCCGTAGTTCGCCGGGCCAGTAATTGCGCGCCCAGAAGTCGAGGAAAGTCGTGGCGAGGCCGAGCGGAATATACGGGATGAGCGGCACGTAATGCGGCACCCGGCGTCCGGATGTCTTCAGCGTGGAGCCGTGCGTTTCGAACGGATACCGCCGGTTCGGGGAGAACAACACGAGCGTTCCGCCCGGCCGGAGCACGCGATGCACCTCCCGGAGCACGCGCCGTTCGTCGGGGACGTGTTCGAGCACCTCGTTCAGCAGCGCGATGTCGATCGTACTGTCCCTGACGGCGATGGCAGCGAGATCGCCCACGGCCAGGCGCCCGCCCAGATCGGCGCGCGAGGACGCGACCTTCTCTTTCGAGAACTCGATGCCCCACGCCTCGGCGCCCCGGTTCAGGAACGCCTGCACGTACTCGCCCGCACCGCAGCCGCAATCGAGAATCTGTTTGCCATCGATGGCGGTGTACTGCTCGATCGCACGGAGACGCTTCGACAGGTTCAGCGGGGTGGCCGTATCTCCGCCAGCGGGCTTGATATCGGCGTACGCCGCCTTGACGCGGGACACGCCCGACGTTGCCGACGTTGTCGATATTGTCACCGGGGCACTCCCTGAAGGGCAGGCAGGATGGCCGCGTCGGCGCCGCGCGTCCCGACGTCAGGCGTCCCCCGGGACGAAGCCGAGGTCAGTTTCCGCCCGAGGCGGATGGCCGGACCCTCCACGATCCTGTAGAACAGCTCGGCGGCAACGAACGTCATCGCGATCGCCAGGATCAGGATCGTCCACAGCGGCAGCAGCCCGCGCAGGAGGTAGATCGACGCGAGGATGAACGACTGGTGCAGCAGATACAGCCCGTAGGACACCCGGCCGAGCCATCGAATCGGCGCGAGCTCCAGCACCGGCGGGCGGACCATCGCCCAGACGATGAGGCAGGCGGCGCCTGCGGCGATCGGCAGATCGGCGGCGTTCTTCGGCATGTGGACGATCCGAATCATGCGGCCGTAGTTGTACAGCGCGAGCGCGCCCACCAGGAGGAACGCGCGGCGCCGCGCATCGAGCGACTCCCAGAACGAGGCGCAGCGGACGCGCTCGCGCGCCAGCCACGCGCCGACGAGAAACAGCGCCGCGTAGTGGACCGTGAGGAACCAGGTGCCGTAGCGGTCGGCGAAGAGGGCCTCGAGCCCGATGCCGGACAGCGACAACACGGCGATGACCGCCGGCAGCCAGCGGCTGCGCGACAGCACCAGCTCGGCCAGCAGCGGGAAGACGAACGCCAGGCGCATTTCATGCACCAGCGTCCAGCACGCCATCATGAAGAGATCGGTGTTGAAGCTGCCGACGAGCGCGATGTGGCTGAGGACCGCACGGCGGTCGATCGGCAGCAGCCAGGTGTGGTTGATCCAGTCGTTCATTCCGGTCAGATGGCCCGTCGACACGGTTGCGCACAACGCGACGGCGAAGGCCAGGCCGACGAGATACGGAATGTAGATGCGGCAGATGCGCCGGACCAGAAAATCGCGGTACGGGTGGTCCCCGGCGCGGCGCTGGTACGAGAGGGTACAGGACGAAGCCGCTGATCAGATAGAAGAGGATCACGGCTTCGTGGCCGCTGGTGAGCAGGTGCAGGGGCGAGACTTCGATCAGAAACGTGCCCGGCAGCTGCGCCACCCACGACCGGAGGTAGCCGACGGTCACCAGGCTTGGCCGAGAAAGGCGCACCAGCGAATTCGGGCGGTACAGCCACAGCACGTGAGTAAACACAACGGCGAGTGCGGCCAGGCCCCGCAGCGAGTCGAGCGACGGCAGACGCGTCTGGTCGGGCTTCGTCATGTCGCGACATCCGCGATCGCGCCGTGTCCGCCGATGTCGGCGACTTCGCCGCGGCCATGTGTGGACACCAGCCCGCGGTACAGGGCGCTCATCTGCTCGGCGCGCCGGCTCCACAGCTGCGTCGCCGCGTAGTGCCAGCCTTCCATCCCCATCGTGTTGCGCAGCTCCGGATCCGCCGCGAGCGTGTCGAGCGCCGACGCCAGCGCGCGGACCGTGGCGGCTCTCGACCCGGCCGCGACCTTGATGCCGGCGGCCTCGGGCATGTACGCGCCGACGCCGTGGATGTCGAGCGTCACGACCGGCAGCGCGTAGGTCATCGCCTCGAGCACGACGCTCGCGCAGCTGTCGCGGACGCTCGTGAAGAGAAAGACGTCGGCCATGCGGAACTGTTGCCGCATGCCGTCAGGGCCAAGCTCGCCGAGGAATTCCACGCGATCGCCCAGACGCAGCGACGCAGCCATGGCTTTCCACCGATCCGCTTCGTGACCGCCTCCGGCGATCACCAGCTTCAGCGGCACCGTGCTCTGAAGACGGGCAACCGCCTCGAGCGCGAGCGGCAGCGCCTTGCGCTTCAGGAACCGGCTCGCCCACAGGATTCGAACCACCGGCGACGGCGTGCCGCGGCGCGGGGCGCTCGGGCAGCACCTCGTCCACCACGCCGCTGTCCCAGAACAGCGGGACGTGGCGGGCACCCGCCGACTGGAGGAAACGCACCGTCTCGTGGTTGGTCGCCAGGACGGCCGCGCTCTTCGCCACGCACGCGCGGAACGCCGGATAGTGCCGCAGCGCGCGGAGGCGAAGCGCCCGGACCCATTCGAGCCAGCGCGCCTCGCCGAAGAGCCCGAGGAGCTCCGTCGGACACGCCTGGGCGCCGCCGACCGGCCCCCACACGAACGGGATGCCCAGCTTCCACCATCCGACCGGCGCGCTGATCGTGTTCAGGCTGACGTGGTGGACGAGGTCGAAGTTGTGCTCGGCGTGCAGGGTCCGGCCCGACCTGTTCCGCATACTTGAGCCAGCGGAGGTAGTGCCAGGCGACGCCGGCCTGTCCCTTCGTCGGATCCCAGTCGGTCGCCTTCAGCCAGACGATGTGCAGGTTCGGGTTGGGCCGGCGGATCAGCCACGACTCGACGTCGGCGCGGAACTCCGGGTGTGCGAGCGCCCAGATCTCGTGCTCGCGCGAGAGATACCACGCCCAGTTCCAGCCGAGGCCCGGTTCCGAGCCCCGCCCGGGGCTGAACGCATGGCTGACGAGCAGGACTTTCATTTCGCGATCGCTCCGTCGGGGCTGGCGTGCAGCGCCGTTCGCCCGCGGCGGACGGCCTCGAACACGCGCAGATAATTGCCGTAACTCTCCTCGAGCTCGAACTCGCCGAGAAACCGCCGCCGCGCGCTGGCCGCGACCTCGCGGCGCAGCTGCTCGTCGCCGAACAGCGTGTCGAGTGCGGCCGCGAGGCCGTGTTCGTCGCCAGGCGCGAACAGATAGCCGGTCTGACCGTCCACGATCTGCTCGGCGATGCCCGCCGCGGCGCTGCCGACGACCGGCGTGCCCATGGCCATCGACTCGATCACGATGCAGCCGAACGGCTCGGGGTCCACCGACGGCGCCACCGACACGTCGACCGCCGCGTAGACCGGGCGGACATCCCGGATGTCGCCGGTGAACACGACCCGATCGCCGACGCCGACCTCATGGGCCAGCGCCCTGAAGCGATCGACGTGGTCCTCGCTCCCCGGCGCGGCCGTGCCGACGACCAGATAGACAGCGTCCGGGTACTTCGACCTGAGGAGCCCCGCCGCGCGGATGAACACCTCCTGGCCCTTGCGCTTCCACTTCAGCCGGCCGATGACGCACGCGGACAGGCGCTGCGCGAGGCCGAAACGCTCGCGCACCGCGCACGTTTCCGCTTCGACCGTTCCCGGCTCGAACTCCGCGGCCGGCAGGCCGTCGTAGACGACCCACACTTTGGACCGCGATCGCTCGCTGAACTGGCTGCGGATCGCCTGGGACACGGCCACGATCGCGTCGGACATCACGAACATCAGCCGCTCGTAGCGCGGCCACAGCCGCGGGAACTCGAGGAAGAACTCGCGCACGTGCCAGACATGCGGACGGCGCAGCAGCTTCGCGGCGAACGCGGGCGAGACGGCCACGCCGCCGTTGGTGTGCACGACGTCGGCGCGGAAACCGACGATCGTCCACATCAGCCAGATCACCGACAGCGGGAATCTCGCCAGCAGCGCGAGCTGGTTGCGCAGCGTCCGCGTCGTGTTGCGATCGATGATCGTCAGGAGCGGATGCAGGCGGACGGTCACCCCGATCGCATCGAGGGCGTCCTTCAACGCGCCGGGGCCCGGGAGCACGACGAGCAGTTCGTGGCCGTCGCGGACCGCGCGCGCCGCGAACCGTTCGAGGCAGCGGCTCGCGCCGTAGACGTCCGCCGTGTGATTGACCGAGACGATTCTCATACGTCAGCCCGCCTGCGGATGCACGCGAACCAGCACGCCCGCGCCCGAACGCCGAACGCCGGTCTCCGGACGGGCGCGGGCAGCACGACCGGCTCGGGTACCGCACGTCCGGCGGCCTCCACGCAGACGATCAGGAACAACGGCAGGAACTGGAGCAGCGTGATGTTCGGGTCGGTGAGCCCGCAGATGAACATGTAGACGTGCAGGCTCAACACGTACGGCCGCAGCGGCGTGTCGGTCCGGGCGATCTTGACGACGGCCGCTCCCCAGCCGACCAGGAACGCGATGAGGCCCGGCATTCCGCCGGCGAACAGCACCTCGAGGTACGCGTTGTGCGCGTGCCCCGCCCACTCGAACTCGCGCAGAATCGCCGCCCGCGCGCCTTCGACGCCGTAGCCGAACACGAACGTCCCCGGGATGAGCGATTCACTCTCCGCCCAGACGTTGGTCCGCCCGTTCAGCGTGGCGATTTCCTCGAGCGTCACCTTGTCGCCGTAGAACTGCTCGAACGGGATGTGGCCGATCGGGATTTGCGCCGTCAGTACGATCCAGGCGGCGAGCGCCGCGGTCGCGGCGCCGAGCATCGTCAGCGCCATCGCCTTGAGAGTGATCCTGGTCGCCCACAGGCTCGACGCGATCATGACGAGGATCAGCGACGCCGTGCTCCAGCGTGCGCAGGTCGCGGCGTTGAGGGCCAGCAGAAAGGCCTGACAGGACCAGTGCGGCCGCCTCGGCATGAGCCGTCCGATGAGAATCGTCAACGCGGACAAGTCGGCGAGCGACCCCGGGTGCAGCGCGAACACGGTGAGGCGGGCGCGCCCTGAATACTCGTCGATGTCGAACAACGGCTCGTGGTACGCGAACTTCAGGCACATGCCGGCCGCGATGATGACCAGGGCCGACCAGTAGAAGTAGCCGAGCACCTCCTCCGGCGGCCGGGTCGCGCACAGGGCGATGGCGACGAACAGGATGGCGACCAGCATCCCGCCCTTGATCAGGCTGAGCACCGGCCAGTACGAAAACACGGACGACAGCAGGGCCGTCGCCGCGAACACGGCGAATCCCACGGCCGGCGCGCTCAGCCTCGGGAAGGAACGGTTCCGCACCAGCGGAATCGCGGCCAGCACGACCGACGCGGCCACGGCGGCGATTTCGATCAGCGCCTGGATGCCGGTCGTGTTGCTCAGCGGGTCGCGGTTCACGAACTTGATCGTGGAGATGACATAGGCGCCCATCGCCGCCGCCGCGAGCATGGCGCCCGGCGCACTCCACGGACCCACCGCGTCCGGCGCCGGCCTCCGCATCGCCACCGCGCTCATGGCACGCCCTCCACGAGCGGAAGGCCCTCCGGCTGTACGGACTCGCGCGGCCAGAGCTTCGCGAGGGCGCGCACACCGTAAATCACGCGCCCGATCTGCACGACGACGAACCCGGCCAGCGCCGCGCCCACCCCGCCGTACGCGGCCAGCGGCAGGCCGAACGCCAGCGCGATGATCAGGCCGGTGCTCTGCATCATGAAGAGACCCCGCGTGTTGCCCAGACCGCCGATCACGGCGGCCGCCTGCATCGCGACGGCTTCACACGCGTACGCGGCCACCATCACCCAGAGCAGGCCCGCATACTGCGCGTAGTAGGTCTGCGAGCCGTAGAGGAACCGCAGCGTGACGGCCGGATAGAGCACGACGAGGACGTAGAA
Organism: uncultured Acidobacteriota bacterium; assembly: GCA_963712905.1. Lineage (GTDB taxonomy): Bacteria > Acidobacteriota > Vicinamibacteria > Vicinamibacterales > CAVVIG01 > CAVQJU01. Next base: position 524,222 of record CAVQJU010000010.1, read on the forward strand.
CGGGAGGATCAGCGCCCACCCGTGACACGCGTGGCGCAGCGCATGGGTAAAGCGCTGCGCTCCGCGATTTGCGGCCACGGTGGCGGTGACGAGGTTGCCGGTGCCGATCATGACCGGGTTGCTGAACGCCACCGACGAGGCGAGGACCTGAAACACGGCCGCCGCCGTCGGACCGTGGGTGTAGAAGAGCACCCATGGAAACGCCTGGATGCTGAAGAACGTGCCGACGCGCGCGGGCACGCCCCAGACACCGAACGACGCCGCTTCGCGGATGAACGGACCCAGCGTGCCTGCACCGGGCGCCCGCAGCTTCAGCTGCCACGCCTGGAGCCCGAAGGCCAGCGCCGACGTCAGCGCGATCACGAGGAACGCCGACGCGGGCGAGAGATGACCGGTTCGCGACAGCCCGAACAGCAGCGCGGCCTGGCCGAGATAGCTGATCACGTCGCCGGGAAGCGCGTCGCGCTGCCGGAAGTGCGCGAAGAACGCCGTCCGCGTGGTCTCCTGCAGCTGCCAGCACGCGAGCGCCGCGACGACGAACGGGATCAGGAGCGGCCGCCCGGTCGTCCAGACCGCTATCGCGGCCACGCAGGAAAGGATCGCGGACAGCGCCGACGTGGCCAGCAACGCCGTGGACGTCAGCGCGCCGAGCCGCTCGTCGTCGAGAGCCGGGCCGCGGATCGAGAGCAGAAACGTGACGAGCGCCGCATGGAACGTGTTGAGCACCAGCACGGCGGCGAATACCACCGCGTAGATGCCGAATTCGGCAGGAGCCAGCGCGCGGGCGATGAGCAGGTAGCTCAGGAAGTTGCCCAGGCTGACCACACACTGATCCACCCACGCCCACAGGCGTCGTCCGGCCGCGATGTCAATCGAGATGTTCACGAGCGTCCGCTGGAAACCGGCGCCGGTATTCGCGCGTGCACTTGCTGGCGAATCCAGCCGTACGTCTTCTCGAGACCCGTCCGCAGCGGCTCGGACGGCGCCCAGCCCAGCTGCTCGTGGATGAGGCGGTTGTCGGAGCGCCGTCCGCGGACACCCGTCGGGCCGGGAACGTTCCGGATGCCGATCGGGGTTCCGGCGATGTCCATGATCATCAGCGCCAGGTCGTTGATGCTGATCATCTCTTCCGACCCGACGTTGAGCGGCCCGGTGACGTCCGACTCCATCAGCCGGCGCACGCCGTCCAGGCATTCGTCGATGTAGAGAAACGAGCGCGTCTGCTGACCGTCGCCCCAGATCTCGATCGATCCCCGGCCTTCCGCCTCGGCAATCTTGCGGCACAACGCGGCCGGCGCCTTTTCCTTGCCGCCCTGCCACGTGCCCTCGGGACCGAAGATGTTGTGGAAGCGGGCGATGCGCACCTGGACGCCGTAGTTCCGCATGAACGCCAGGTAGAGACGCTCGCTGAACAGCTTCTCCCAGCCGTACTCGCTGTCGGGAGCCGCGGGGTACGCCGACGCTTCCGAGCAGTCCGGGTTGTCCGGATCCATCTGGTTGCGTTCCGGGTAGATGCAGGCAGACGACGAGTAGAAGAACTTCGTGACCCCGGCCGTCGCCCCGCAGTTCAACACGTTGAGGTTGATGGTCGCCGAGTTGTGCATCACCGCCGCGTCGTGCTCGCCGGTGAAGATGTACCCGGCGCCGCCCATGTCGGCCGCAAGCTGATACACCTCGCGCACGTCGTCGACCGCCTCGTGCACGAAGCGCGGATCGCGAAGGTCGCCGAGCAGGAATTCGTCCGCGGCCGACGCGGAGAACTCCGGGCGCTTCAAATCGACGCCCCTGACCCACAACCCTTCAGCCTTGAGCCGCCTGACCAGATGGCTTCCGATGAACCCGCCCGCCCCGCACACCAGCACTCGCTTCATGACGTCTCCTTGTACTCCCTCAATCCCAGCGCCTGCAGGGACAGGGATACGAGAAATCTCGGGTTGTTCAGCAGGTACCGCTTCCACAGGCGCTTCGGCTCCACGAGCAGGCGGAAGAACCACTCGAGGCAGAGCGGCTGCATCCAGCGCGGCGCCTGCTTCACCGTTCCGGCGTGGAAATCGAACGCCGCCCCGACGCCGACGAGCACCGGCGCGGTCAACAGGTGGCGGAAGTCGGCCATCCAGGTTTCCTGTTTCGGCGTGCTCAGCCCGACCCAGACGATGTCCGGCGCGCAGTCGTTGATGCGCGCGGCGATGGCCGATCGTTCGTCCGGCGCCAGATCGCGGAACGGCGGCGAGTAGCTGCCGACGATCCGGATGCCGGGAAACCGCTCGCCGACGCGCTCGACCAGCTTCGTGAGCGTGGCCGGAGCGGCGCCGTAGAAGAAGTGCCGGTAGCCGGCCCCGACTGAGTCCTCGCAGATCGCCGCCATCAGATCGGGACCGTAGACGCGCGTGGTTTGCGCGTGTCCGCCGGCGCGGCTGATGTACACGAGCGGCATGCCGTCCGGCGTGACCATGCCCGCCGAGTTGTGAATGGCCCGGAGGCGAAGGTTGTCCTGGCACTCCATGATGCCGTGCACACCGGTCACGCAGACGTAGGTCCTCGTCTGATCGGCGATCCACGTCTTGATCTGCCTCACCGCCTCCGGCATGTTCGTCGCCGACACGTGGACGCCGAGAATGTTCATCTGCTCCATGGGCACAACCCGCCTGTCCCGCGACTCAACCAATCCACCGTGCCAGCCACCCGGGCAGCAGCGGCTTGCGCCGGTAGAGCACCAGCCCGACCACGTTGCCGCCGGCAGCGCCGAGGGCCGACACGGCCTGCGTGAGCTCCTTCTTCCGCGTCTTGCCTCCCTCGACGACGACGATGACGGCGTCGACCGTCCGGGCGAGGCTGAGGAGCTCGCCGCCCAGCGCGAGGTCGCCGGCGTCCACGAGCACGACGTCGACTTCAGGCTGCGCATCGGCCGATCGGAGCTGTCGCCCCGCCGGCGTGCCGCCCGCCCGCGGGTTTCCAAGGTTGTCGCCGATGTAGTCAACGGCGGTGGTGGTCGAGCACCGCATCGGCGTCGTCCGGGCGACTTCGTTGGCGAGCCACGCGATCGTCTGCGTCACGCCGCTCTGCGGCCGCACGGACACGAACGCGACGACGCGCGGCAGGGTGTCCGACCCGAACAACTGGGCAATCAGATCGGCGGCGTGCGTGGCGTGGACGGCGCCGCCGCGTTCCACGCGATGCGCCGCGAACGCGTCTGATCCGACTTTGGCCAGGCCCAGCTTGGCGACGACGGCACTGTCTCTGCTCACGGGGTCAGGCTCCTTTTGCGTAAATGGTGGCGAGCACCGGCAGCGCGAGCGCGGACTCCAGTTCGTCTTCCGAGTCCAGCGTGTTGCGGTTCATCTCGAGCGCGAAGCCGGTGCCGAGGCTCGCGAAGCACGCGACGAGGAATCCAAGCGCGAGGTTGAGCGGCACGTTCGGCTTGGTCGGCAGGTAGGGCCTGACCGGCGACTCGATCAGGCTGACGTTGGCGAACTTCTGCCGGTCGAGGGCGTCGGCGATCCGCGCCTCTTCCTGCCTCTTGACGTAGACGTCGAGTTTGTCCTCCGCCAGCTTGATGTCGTGGCCGAGGCGCTCGTGGGCCACGGTGTCGTTGTCAAGCTCGCGGAGGCGCGCGCGCCAGTTCACCAGGTCGGCCGCGAGCGCGACGCACCTCGCCTGCAGACCAGACTGGGCCAGCTCGGCCTTGGCCAGCTCCAGGGTGATGTTCTGGCGGAGCGGATCGATGTCGGTCGTTTCCTCGACCGTCGTCGCTGCCTTGGCCCGATCGAGCGCGGCGGTGGTGTCCTTGATCTGATCGTCCAGGCTGACGACCAGCCGGTCGTCCGATCGGAACTTCGCCAGCAGCGCCGTCCGCTGGTTGTTCAGTTCGGCCAGCATCGTGTTGAGACGCTCGACGAGGTACTGATTGGGCAGTACGCGGGTCTGCGTGACGACCCGCGGCTTCAACGACATCAGCTGCCGGTTCAGCGTGCCGACGTGGGCGATCGCTTCCGAGAGAGCCGTGCGGGCGTCGTTCAGGGCGGTCTCCGTGTCCATGACGCGGCGGATGGTGAGATCCTTCTGCTCGGTCAGAATGACCACGTTGTCGCGCTGGCGCAGATCCGCCAGCCGCTCCTGGCTCGAGCGCAGCTGCTCCTGGTAGTCCGACGCCTGGGCCTTGAAGAATTCCTGGACGCCCGCCGTGCTGTGCACCTTCAGGTGCTTTTCCAGGTACAAGTCAGCCAGCGTCTTGAGGACGGAGACCGCGCGATCGGGATCCTTCGACGCGTAATCCACCTGGATGATGCTGGCCTTGCGCACGGCGGCGACGCTGAGGTCGGTTCGCAGCTGACGGACGGCGCGCTCGAGGCCCTCGCTGCCGCCCGCGTCGTCCTCGATCTGGCCGTCGTGCAGGTTGTTGCGCCTGGCCACTTCCCGGAGGACTTCGCCGTTCGTCAACAGGTCGATTTCCGAGTTGACGTCTTCCTCGCTCACCTCGGAGCGCACGACGGCGCTGCTGCCGTCCGGGCTGACGATCGGCTCCGGGCGCTCGCGCTTGACGAGCACCTTCATGTGCGCCTCGTACTTCTTCGGCGACAGCAGCGTGAAGGCAGTCGTGATCGCCGCGATCACGAGGAACACCGAGACGATGGCGCCTTTCTGGCGGACGAGGGCGGTCAGGATGTAAGTCATGGCGTTGAGCTCTGCGGCGGAACGAAGGCGAACGGGTTCAGGTAGACACCGATGCTGACCCACTTGATGATCCGCTCGACCTTGCTCACCTTGTTCTGCGGCACCACGAGCATGTCGCCCTCCTGCAGGGCGATGTCGCCGGCGGGATTGCTGCCGGTCATCAGATCCTTGGCGTTGATGAGCGTGGCCTCCGCGTGCTCCTGGTCGTGGCGGCGGAACAGCAACACCTGCGAGTGCAGCGAGCTGGGCTTGAACCCGCCGGCCATGGCGATCGCCTCCAGCACCGACGTTCGCGTGCGCAGCTCGAACCGGCCCGGGGCACCCACCTCGCCGCCGACAACGAAGTGAGGCTTGTCGAATTCCTTGAGGTCCACGAAGACCTCCGGATCGCGGAGGCGGCTGCCGGCGGCGGCGACGATGGCCGCACGCGCCTGCGTCAGCGTCAGGCCGCCCACTTTCAGCTCGCCGACGATGGGCGCCGACATGTAGCCGTCCGGCTGCACGACCGCGACGTGGTCGTACTCCGGGCTGTAGAGATAGCGGATCGTCAACGCGTCGCTCGGCTTGATGAAATACCGGGCTTCAGCAGCCTGCTGTGCGCGCGCGGCACCCGGCCCTCCGGCGATGGCCGCCGCGAACGACAGCACCCACAGTGCCCGCCTGGCCGTCCGATACCGATGCTCTATTCCGCGTCTGGACACCAACACACGTCACCTCCCTGCCGGCGACTACATCGCGCCCCGGCCCCAGAGCACGACCGGGACGGTCTTGAACAAGATCCGCATGTCGAGCCCGAGCGACCAGTTGTCGATGTAGTCGAGGTCGAGCCGCACCCAGCGGTCGAAATCCACGTCGCTGCGGCCATTCACCTGCCACAGGCACGTGAGGCCGGGTTTGACACTGAACCGGCGCATCAGCCACGTCTCGCTGAACCGCGACACGTCGCGGACCGGCAGCGGACGCGGGCCGACGAGCGACATGTCGCCTTGCAGGACGTTGACCAGCTGCGGCAGCTCATCGAGCGAGAGCCGGCGCATCACGCGGCCGACCCGCGTGACGCGGGGGTCGCTGCGGATCTTGAACACCGGGCCCTGGGCCTCGTTCTGCGCCTCGAGCGATCCCTGGAGCCGCTCGGCGTCCTGCACCATCGTGCGGAACTTGTACATCCGGAACAGCCGGCGGTTGCGGCCGTACCGCGGCTGCGCGAACACGATCGGTCCCGGGCTCGTGAACTTGACTGCGAGCACGCACCCGAGCAGCAGCGGCGACAGGGCAATCAGGCCGCACGTCGCGCCCGCCAGATCCAGCGCGCGCTTGATCACCAGACGATGATCGTCGGCCACCAGTTGGAGCCTCATCGCCGGCTGCTCGTCCTCGCCGTCGAATGCCTGGCGGGCGAGCGAAACGGCGAACAGGTCCGGGAAATACTTCAGCTCGACGCCGACGCGCTCGCAGGATTCGACGACCCGCTGAATAGCGGCGTAGCTCGACTTGACCGGGAGCGCGATCAACACCTGATCGATCGGCTGCCGTGAAAGGATCGACTCGAGCTCCTCGAGCGAACCGATGAGACGGGACCGGACCTCGGCCGGCATCTCGTCGAGGCTCCTCGAATCGACGAACCCGATCACGACGCAATCCTTCGACTCGCGCGCCTGGATCGCGCCATACACCTTGAGCGCCATCGGGCCGCTGCCGACGATCACCGCGTGTTTGAGCTCGCGCGTGTGCCGTTCGACGTACCGTCCGGCCGCTGCCAGCGCGCTGCGGCCGATGAGCTCGGTGAGCACGACCGCCACCCAGAAGTAGACGACCACCGCCATCGCAAAGGCGCCGCTCCGGCTCGCAAGCGTGAAGACCGACAGGGCCGCCGCCGCGATGGTGCATGCGGCGACGATCCGTACCGCGCCGAGCCACACCTGGTTCCTCAACCTCGGCTGATACAGGCCGCACAGGGCGAAGCAGGAGTGCCAGATGACCATGAACACGAACGCGAGCGCGATATTCCTGATGGTGAGACGCACCGCCAGGAATTCCTGAACACCGCCGGGGAGACGTCCGACGCTCATGACCGTGTACGTGAGCAGCATCACGATCACGGCGACGGCGTCGTCGAACAGCCACATCACCCTGGCGATGAGCGATCTGACTGCGTGAATCATGGAGGTGTAATCCGGCTTATCAGAAATCGAGCATCGCTTTGTGTGACTGCGACGATGCGGCGCCGGCGTAACGCGCCGGCAAAATGTTTTGGCTCAGCTTCGCGATCGAGACTTCAATTGTCGAGTTGGTATGCGGCAATGCAAGCTCGCGTCCAATCATCGCGCGCGGGTTTTGCTGGAGAACTTCGAGCGGTGCTTCTTTCAGAAGAGACATTGCTGTTGATGGAGGAGTCCGCCGGTACGAATCCGTCTGGTGCTTCGATGTCAGTACTGTTTTTGCTCGTTTCACGCGTGCGTGTCGATCGACCGCGATCATTCATTTCCGGATCATCAACGTCGACATCGCACGTTCTTGTCGTGAAAGATCTGAAACATCAGTTGAGGATCTCAGCTGTACACCGGTGAGTCTTTTTTACAGCCTGGCCCGTGCAAGTAGTACGCACTCGCGCTGATCTCGGCGGACAACTCGTTCACACGATGTTGATGTTGTCGATGCGATAGCCTCGACCGTACGCAATTTCGCTTGCGAAGATCCGTCAGCGCCTCTCTTACAGCAGCCGATCGAACGCCAGAAGCTGCTACGCTCGTTGTGCGACGGAAGTACGCTTCAGCTGGCAGGCATTGCGCATGCTCGATTCGCGATCCATCGCGCTCGCACTGGATCGGCTGGCGGCAAGCGGCGGGAGATTTGATGACCATGCCTTTTTCGTCCCGATGCCTGGCCCCCGCGATGATCGCGGTGCTGCTTGGGGCCGCGGCATCATCTGCGCGGGCAGATGTCGTCGACATCAATTCCCTCGGATCGCGTACGGATGAGCAGCTCGCCGTCGTCGTTCTTCACGTGGATCAGTCGGCGGCGGCGTCGGATTCGAATCCGGGCACGGCAGCGAAGCCGTTCAGGACCATTGCACGGGCCGCCCAGATGGCGATGGACTACAACCGCAGCGGCGTCGGCGTCCGCGTCCAGATCGGCCCCGGCACGTTTCGCGAGAGCGTGCGCCTCGCGGCGACGGGCAGCGATACGGCCGCGCCCATGATCTTCGAAGCGATGCCCGGCGGCGGCACCGTCCTCAAAGGCTCGGACGTGTGGGCCGGCTGGCGGCCGGGCGGCCCCGGTGTGTACACCCACGAGTGGCCGTACACCTGGGGTCTGTCTCCCTATCCCGACGGCTGGTCCTGTTGCGTCAAGCTCAGCGATCTGATGCGGCGCCGCGAGATGATCTTCGCGAACGACCAGCGGCTGCGGCAGGTGCTCTCGAAAAACGATCTGGTCCCCGGCTCTTTCTATGTCTCCGAATCCCTCCACCAGGCCTTCATCAGCCTGCCGGCCGGGATGGCGATCGAGACCACCATGATCGAGGTGGCGGTCCGATCGGCGTTGTTCTTCGTACAGGGCCGATCGAACGTCGTGGTGCGGGGCCTCGCCTTCCGCCACGACGTCAGCCCCCTCGGGGGTACCGCGGCGCTCACCATCCAGAAGGCGTCGGATGTCCGCATCGATCAGTGCACGATGGAGTGGAACAACTTCCAGGGGCTCGGGCTCACCGAATCGGAACACGTGTCGGTGACCGGCGTCGTGTCGAACTCGAACGGGTCAACCGGCATCGCCGGCTGGAAACTCAGTGCGACACTCTTCACCGACAGCGAGACGTCGTACAACAACTGGCGCGGCTACGAGAGCGACTTCACCGACTGGGACCCGGCCGGCGTCAAGCTGATGCTGCTCCGGAATGTCGCGGTGCTGCGGCACAAGGCGATCGACAACCTGTCGTACGGCTTCTGGCTGGACACCGACTGTGTCAACGTCCTCGTCGACTCGCTGACCTCGACGAACAACTACAACGACGGGATCTTCCTGGAGGCGCTGCTCGGTCCGATTGAGATCCGCCAGTCCGTGTTCAACAACAACCGCCGCGCCGGCGTCCTGGGCGCGAACTCCTCCGGCATCACGCTCACGTCGAACGTCATGACCGGGAACCACCAGTCCCAGCTGTTGCTGTCCGGCACCCCGGCCGGGCGGCCGGGACAGGACCACCAGTCGGGACGCACCTATACCGCTCAGTCGGTCGGCTGGGTGATGACCTCCAACGTCATCAAGGCCGACATCGCGAGCGAGGCGCTGATTTCGACGACGCTGCCGGAGGCGTCGTGGCAGGCCTTCGTCGGCTCGCTTGCGTCGGACTGGAACGTCTGGTTCAACTCGTCCTACAGGGCGGCTTTCCGCTGGGCCAACGGGCTGGCGATCGATTTCGAGACGTGGCAGTCGTGGACCCGCCAGGACCTGCACTCGTGCAGCTGTAACTAGTCCGCCAAGACCCTCGGAGATATGATCCGCCCAGCCCGGGCCGGGCGGCCGCCGGTCCGCAGAGGAGACGCTCACATGGAACGGTTGATCGCGGAACTCGTGCACCGGTTCGAACGGCGCTCGCTGACGCGCCGCGAGCTCATTCAGAGCCTGTCGGCGCTCATCGCCGTGTCGGCGTCACCGGCTGCAGCCCAGACAGCGGCCCAGGCAGCAGGCCAGACAGTAGGCTTGAAGGGCACCGGCATCGACCACGTGTCGGTCCTCGTGAGCGACATGTCGCGGTCGGCGGCGTTCTATCAGTCCGTGTTCGGTCTCTCGCAGGTCAGCGAGGACAAAGAGCACAAGATTCTGCGCCTCGGCGGCAGGCGCACCGTCGTCTCGCTGCGCCAGGAGCCGCCGGCCGGCACGGTCGATCACTTCGCGATTGCCGTCGAGGGGTTCAACCGCGCGGCCGTCACCGAGACGCTCAAGCCGCACGGGCTGACGCCGCAGGAAAACGTCGAGTACGGGTTCTACATCAACGATCCCGACGGCGTGCACGTGCAGATCGTCTAGCATTCAGTCGTCTCTGCGGCCTCTGCGGGCTCTGCGTTCCACGTTGTCGTGGCCGCGAAAAGTGCTGGTTCGCCTCGCCGGGCGTCGACTACAATTTTCGCCAACCGGAGGTGAACGGGTATGGCGTTCGATCTGATGGTCAACGGCACCTTGCATACCGTCGACGCAGACCCGCAGACGCCCCTTCTCTGGGTGATACGCGACCACGTCGGGCTGACGGGTACCAAGTTCAGCTGCGGTATCGGGCAGTGCGGGGCGTGCACGCTGCACGTCGATGGCCGGGCGATCCGTTCCTGCAGCGTCGCCGCAACGATGGCCGTCGGCAAGCCGGTCGTCACGATCGAAGGCGTCTCGCCGGACGGCACGCACCCCGTCCAAATCGCCTGGAAAGAATTCGATACACCCCAGTGCGGATACTGCCAGTCCGGCATGATCATGAGCGCGCTCGCGCTGCTGCGGCAGCGGCCGGCCCCCACTGACGCCGACATCGACACGCAGGTGACCAATGCCTGCCGCTGCAGCACGTATCACCGCGTCAGGCAGGCCATCCACCTGGCGGCGGACCTGATGAAGGCGAAGGCGTAGCCGTGGACATCAACCGCCGCGAATTTCTCGCGACCGTCGCCGCCGCCCAGGGCGCCTTCGTCCTCGGCTTCTGGATGCCGCAGAAGGCGGACGCGCAGACCGTGCCCGGCGCCGTGTGGTACGAGGACCCTGCGACGCCTGAAATCAACGCCTGGATCGTGATCGCGCCGGACGACACCGTGACGATCCGCATCGCCCAGACGGAGCTCGGCCAGGGCGTCTGGACCTCGAACGCCATGATGGTCTGCGAGGAGTTGCAGTGCGACTGGACGAAGGTCCGCCCGCAATACGCGTCGGCCAACCGCGATGCGCGCGAGAAGGCGCCGGCGTGGACGCTGAACGTCATGGGCCAGGGCGCGACCGATCCAAAAGGCGGCGGCGAACCAGGGTTTGGCAATCGCGATCGTCGCGGTGTCTCGGGCATCCCCGACAGCTTGTATCGACGTATGCGGACGAACGCCGCGTCCTCGGTCAAGGACGGCCGATATTACCTGCAGCTTGCCGGGGCCGAGGCACGCGAGCGGCTCCTGTTGGCCGCGGCGGCGCTCTGGAAAGTGCCCGTCGCTGAGTTGAGCGCCCGGAACGGCGTCATCACTCACGCGTCGAGCGGCCGCACCACGACCTACGGCCAGATCGCCCATCGTGCCGCCGACACGCCGCATCCGCATCCGGAGACGATCACCATCAAGCCGCCGGACCAGTGGACCCTGATGGGCACCGAGCAGAAGAATCTCGACGTGCCGCTGAAGGTGACCGGGAAGACGGTCTACGGGATCGACGTCCGCGTGCCCGGCATGAAATGGGCGGCGGTGAAGGCGTGCCCGGTCTACGGCGGCGACGTCAAGAGCTACGACTTCGAAGCGATTCGCGCGATGCCCGGCGTGCGCTCGGCCGTACAGTTCCCGATCCCGGATCCCGCGCTGTGCCGCGGCCGCGTCTTCAGCGGCGGCGTCGCCGTCATCGCCGACACCTGGTACCAGGCCAGGAAGGCGCTCGATCGCATGCCGATCGAGTGGAACATTCCGCCCGAGCTCGCTTCAGTCACCACGGCGACCATGCACCAGGCGCTGCTGGCCGCGCTCGATCGGCCCGGTAACGTGCGTGTCAATCAGGGCGATGTCGAGGCGGGCTTCGCGCATGCCGCCAGAATCGTCGAGGCCACCTACTCGACCCCGTATCTGGCGCGCGCGCGCATGGAACCCGGGAACGCCACCGTGCTCGTCACCGGCGATCGCGTGGACATCTGGATCGGCGATCAGAGCCCCCAGGAGACGCGCTTCAGCGCCTCGAAGATCACGGGAATCCCCGAGCAGAACGTCCACCTGCACATGTGCCACCTGGGTGGAGGCTTCGGCCGCAACGGCAACGGCCCGCAGGCCGAGCAGGCCATCATGATCGCGAACGCCAACCGGGGCGTCCCGATCCACATGCTCTGGACCCGCGAAGAGGACTTCATCGGCACGACCTATCGCGCCATGGGTGTCGCACGCCTGAGGGCCGGTCTCGACGCCGACGGCTGGCCGATCGCGCTCGACGTGCGCACCTCGATGCAGGAAGGCGGGTTCGGCCCCGACGCGTCGTTCGACATCATCTCGCGTTACCACGTGCCGAGCTATCGCTACTCGTTTCACACGACGAAGTTCCACGTGCCCGTCGGCACGCGGCGAGGCGTCGGCCAGGCCGCGCACGAGTTCTACCGTGAGAGCTTCATCGACGAGCTCGCGCGCGCGGCAGGCAAGGATCCCTATCTCTACCGCCGCGAGCTGATCCTGCGCGGCAGCCTCCCCTACAAGAACGACATGATCAAAGCGCTCGACATGGCGGCCGAGATGTCGGGGTGGGGAACGCCGCTCCCGCGGGGCAAGGCCCGCGCCATCGGCCTCGAGGAACGAGGGGCGGAAGGCAACGGCATGGCGACGATCAGCGCCATGGTGCATACCGTCTCGCTGAGCCGCGAAGGCAAGATCAGGTTGGAACGCGTCGACGTCGCGCACGACACCGGCTTCGGCCTGGTCAACCCGCTCTCGGTGAAAAAGCAGATCGAAGGCCAGATCACCTGGTTCTACAACGATGCCATGCACCAGGCGACGACGATCGCGGACGGGCATGTCGTCGAAAACAACTTCAATACGTTCCCGTTGTCGCGCATCAACGAGGACCCGCCCGAGATCAACATCCGCTTCTTCGCCACCGGGCACTGGCTGATTGGCATGGGTCACGACCGCGCCACCTCCGTCCAGTCCGCGATCGGCGACGCGATATTCCAGATTACGGGCAACCGTTTCCGCGATCTGCCGTACAGCCGGCACGATCTCAGCTGGGGCTGAGGCCGCGCGCGTACTGTCCTTTACGAATTTTTGAGCACGTTGGACCGCACAGACGCGGCCGTAAGATGGGGGGTTATGAAAGCCGCCGCTCAGCGGCCGTTTGGTGCGCAGCTCAAGGCGCTCCGCGAGGGGGCCGGGTTCACGCAGGAGGAGCTCGCCACGATCGCGGGCCTCTCGGTCCACGCCGTGAGCGCGCTGGAGCGCGGGGAACGCCGGCGGCCCCATGTCGAGACCATGCGCGCGCTGTCGGCGGCTCTCGACCTGACGGGTGCGGCACGTGACGCATTCTTTGGAAGCGCGCGCTCTTCGGCTCAGGCCACGGCGGTCGATGAACTGACCGGCGTGCCGCTGCCTGTGCCTCTGACGGTCCTCGTCGGCCGCGAAGCGGACATCCAGGCACTGCGCCAATGGCTCGCCGATCCCGCCGCACGACTCATTACTCTCCTCGGGCCAGGGGGAGTCGGGAAGACACGCCTCGCGCTGGAGCTTGCGCGCGCGATCGCGGACGACGGCGCAACGCGGGTGGTGTTCGTGCCGCTGGCTGCCATTCAGGATCCTGCGTTCGTCGAGTCGGCGATCGCCGAGGGCTTCGGACTGGTGGATGTCACCGCGCGCGATTTGCCGCGGCGCGTCCGCGTCGCCTGCGGAAATCACCCCACGCTGCTGGTGCTCGACAACTTCGAGCAAGTATTGGACGCCGCGCTGCCGGTCGCGGATCTCCTCACATCGATTCCATTGCTCCGGCTGCTGGTCACCAGCCGCGCCCCGCTCCGCGTGCGTGGCGAGCGGGAGTACGTCGTCGGACCTCTCGAGTTGGAGACGGCCGCTGACGCGACGTCACTGGATCTGGCGCGCGCTCCGGCGGTGCGGCTCTTCGTGGAGCGAGTCCGGGACGTGCAACCCGATTTCAGCTTCACGCCCGCCAACGGCCCGACCGTGACCGCGATTTGCCGACGGCTCGATGCGCTGCCGCTGGCGCTCGAACTGGCGGCGCCATGGATCAAAGTGCTGACCGTTGACGATCTGCTCCGCCAGCTCACGCACGATGTTCTGCTCTCGACCGTCGGCCCCCGCGATCTCCCCGAACGCCAACAGACGATGAATGCGACGGTCGCCTGGAGTTACCAACTCTTGAGCCCGGACGAGCAGCGCGCCTTCCGCCGCTTCGGCGCGTTGCGCGGCCGTTTTTCGATCGACGCGGCCGCGGTGATCTTCGCCGATCGTGAGGCGTCACCGGCCCGGAGCGAGCATGTGCTCGGCGTCGTGGCCGGCCTGATTGACAAGAGCCTTCTTCTTCGATCCGAAGCCTCGGTGACGCATCGTCCGCTGTACGGGATGCTCGAAACCGTACGGGCGTACGCGGCCGTCGAGCTCACGGAGTCGGGGGAACGCGACGACGCCCTGGAGGCGCTGGCGACGCTATTGCACCGGTGAAGCCTCCCTTGCCGCGGAGGGCCTGGTGGGATCTGCGCAGGCCGAATGGCTGGATCGCGTGCGTGATGATCTCGAGAACTACCGCGCCGCCCTGAGGTGGCTCATCGAGCACGGGCGGCCTGCCGAAGCGTCCAACATCGCCTGGGGGCTGAAGTACTTCTGGCTGATTCGGGGCCATGCGGCCGAAGGCCTCCAGTGGTGCGAGGAGATTCTGGGCGTGCCGTCCCTTCCGCCAGCAGCCGAGTTGAGAGCACTTGAAGGAGCGGCTGTGCTCTGGTACACGCAAGGAGAACTCGACCGGGCACGCACCGGGCTCAACCGCGCCCTCGACCTAGCACACGCCGGGGATGTGGAGGCGGTTGTGCGGATCGAGGATGTGTCCGCGCGCGTCGAACACGCCCTCGGCAATCTGAAGGCGGCCCGCGAAGGGTTTACTCGCGCCGTGGCCGGGTTTCGGTCGCTCGGGATCCCGTGGGGCACCGGGATTGCTCTGAGCGGGATGGCGTCGGTAGCTCTTGCGACCGGCGACGCCGGCGAGGCGGAAGACCTGCTCGCCGAGGCCATGCCGGTGCTTCGTCAGGCCGGACCGTGGTTCCTGACCTGGGCGTTGTACGTGCGCGCCATTCTGGCGGTCCGGCGCGGGAACGCCGATGAGGCGATCGCGCTGGTGCGCGAGAGCCTCACCTGCATCAGGGATCTCCAGGACAAGTACGCGTTCGCATATACGCTGGTCCCTCTTGTCGCCGCCGCGGTACTCAAAGGCGACGACGCGTGGGCGGCGCGGATCCTGGGCGCCCGGGACGTCGTCAGCGAGCGCACCGGTGCGACGGTGGTCCTCAAACTGGTGCACGACCTCCAGGTGCAGTCGGAACGGGAGGTTCGTGCCCGCCTTGGCCCGGATCGGTGGGCCGGCGCGTACGCAGCAGGGCGCGAAACATCTTTCGATGCGCTGCTGAAGCATATCGACCAGATCCTCCAGCACGCCCACCCATAAACCGCTGCGTCTGTACGGGTGTTGTACGAGTCCCGTACGGGTGCTGTCGGTGTCCGCCCGCGCGCGCGCAGACCACACTGGTCGCACGGCGAGTCAACGGTGGGGGTGTCTGCGATTCCCGCAGCGCAGCCGTCACGATTCGAAACAAAAGAGGAAGCTACAGTGATGATCAAGAAAGCAGCGGCGATCCTGCTCGCGATGGGGATCGTGGGCTCCGCCAGTGTGTACGCGCAGGATTTCCGTCATGAGCGTGACGTTCTTGCGAGATTCGAAGGTGGCATCGGCGTCATTCCGGCCGCGAACGGGGCCGGGCAGCCGAACCCGGACGGAACCTTGCCGAACGTCAAGCTGAACATCGTGAGAGGGGTTCCCCCTGGCGCCGGCCCCTGGCGGATCGCCGATCTCAGAGCCGACATCGACGTTCGCGGCCGCATCAGGGTGAGGGGCCGCGGCTTGCTCCTCGCCAGCAGCAACAGCATCGGCCAGAACGCCAATCAGAGCGTCTTCGCCACCCTCATCTGTGAAGCCGCCGCTCCGTTCGTCGAGCACAGCACCACCGTGCGCGTTCCGCTCGAACCGAACGGCGATTTTCGAATCGACGACACGCTGGACTCCGTTCCGTCGGAGTGCCCCAGCCCCGTGCTGCTGATTCGAAACGCCGGCGGCGTCTGGTTCGCGGCTGGGATTCCGAGGCTTGGAGACGACTAGCGAGCATCGCCGTCAGCTCCCAACTCCCGGACGCCTCGGGGTTGGGAGCGTTCGTTTCACCACTGCAAGGGCCGGCTGACACCGGCCCGGATCTAAAGAGGAGTGTTTGTGAAGTTTGCAACAATCGGTCTTGAATCGCCCCTGTCGGTGACGGTTGGCCCGCATTTCGAGCGATACGGCATCGTGGGACGCAGTCGCGCCATCGCCGATGTGATCCGGCGCGTCGATCTGGTGTCCGCAACCCGCAGCACGGTGTTGATCACGGGCGAAACCGGCACCGGCAAGGAGCTGGTGGCTCGCGCCGTGCACCATCGCAGCGGTCAGCGGGACATGCCGTTCATCAAGGTCAACTGTGCGGCGATTCCCGAGGCGCTGCTCGAATCCGAGCTCTTCGGCCATGTCAAAGGCGCGTTCACCGACGCCATCGGCACCAAGAGAGGCAAGTTCTCGCTGGCCGACCGCGGTTCCATCTTTCTCGACGAGATCGGCACCATGAGCGCGGGACTGCAGGCCAAGCTGCTGCGCGTGCTGCAGGAGCGCGAAATCGAGCCGCTCGGCTCGGAGCGGACAGAGCGCGTGGACGTCCGCGTCATGGCGGCCACCAACCGCGATCTCCAGCAGCTCGTCGGCGCCGGCCGATTCCAGGACGATCTGTTCTATCGGCTGCACGTCATCCCCATCGTCGTCCCGCCGCTTCGCGAACGTGTCGAGGACATTCCGATGCTGGCTGCGTACTTCGCGGACAAGCATGCGAGGCAGTGCCGCAAGTCGATCGACGCGCTGGACGAGGACGTGATGGCGACACTGCAGGAATATCACTGGCCGGGCAACGTCCGGGAGCTCGAGAACACCATCGAACGCGCCGTCGTCCTGACGACCGGCACGACGATCACGCGCGATGCGGTGACCCTCGAGGGAGCGGTGAGCACGAACGCGTCAGGCATGCCTTCGCTGAGGCTGCGCCAGAACGTCGAATGGATCGAACGCGAGACGCTTCACCGGGCGCTCAAAGTGTCGCCGCTCAAACGGCAGGCCGCCAGGCTGATGGGCATCAGCCCGCGGGCGCTGTCGTATTACCTGGCGAAGTATCCTGCGGCCGGCATGTGAAAGATACAAGGAGCGTGTAAAGAGTTCGGCATTTAGCATCCGACGGGCTCGCCGGACTGTGCCGGCGTCCTAAACTGGTGGCATGCGTATCGCGCGGAAGGCAGGGGTTCTGGTCATTACGTTGGCTGCATTGGCAGGGGCGCTCCTTGCGGGCTGCACGGGCTCGTCCCCGACAGCGCCGGGGACAACCACATCGACATCGACGCCTTCGAGCCTGGTCTCCGTCGCGAGCACACCGCCGACGTTTGTTCTCGGACTGACCGGCGATATCGACGTGAAGATCGGTGGAAACCCGACCAAAACATCGACGATCAAGGTGGACTTCGGCGACCTGTCGGCGGCGGCGACCATGTCCGCGGTGAGCAGCGCAGTGTTCCCGCACGCCTACTCGAAGACGGGCACGTTCAGGGTCAACGCCACCGTGACCATGCCGGACGGCAGCGTCGCGAGCAATGGAGCAGAAGTCTCCGTTCTTCCTTAACGCAGCTGCGGAAGCGGTGGCGAGGCCTCGTCGAGTTTCAGCACCAGCACACGCCCGTCGGACTGAAAGGTCCCGCCAGTAGCCGTCTTCGCGTCCTTCACCGCGTCCTTCGGTGTCGTGTAGGTGACTTCGGCCACGATGCCCGTCCGCGTCAGCGTTGTCTCGACATATTCGCGTTCGAGATCGACGTCCGGATCGATCTTGTGCGTGATGCCGTTGTTGCGCTGGTCGCGCTCGAAACCGATGTCGTGCGTGGCGGCCCCCGCCCAGAGCGTCGTTCCGGCCACGGCGTCTGGCGCGCGCCAGAGCCGGAGATGATGGCGGGACGCAGCGACCTTGATCGGCTCGGCATGGGCCCACCCGACATCCTGCGGGCGGCCGAAGAGATACAGCTGCGACATGGGCAGCGTGACGTACGCCTCCTTCGAGAGGCTGCCGAGGACGCCGGCAAGCACTGCACCGAGAACGTCGGGATCGACGGTCACCCATCCCGCGGCCTTGAACACCCGCTGCATGGCCGCTTCGGACCCCAGGATCAGGAAGTTGACCATGTCGCCGGCGTTGCCCTCGCGGTCGCGCACGCGTCTCGGCAGACGATCCAGCAGCGATGCGTCCACGCCGTCGATCGCGTCCACTCGTCTGGCAACCTGCGTACTGCCGCCATCGGCTGGAGGAAACACCTCGACGTGCACGGAAAACCCGGCGGTGCACGCGTCGTTGTCGGCCCGATTGACGCCCACGAACAGGGTTCCTCCGGCTGTTGCCGTGACTTCCGCCGACGTGCCGATCGCGAAGGGCTGCGCCACGTCGGCCTCGCCAATCCGCCCGATGAGCGCGCCGCGGCCCGCCTGCATCGGCAGCACGCGCAACAAGTCCCGGAACCCTCGCGGAATGCCGGCGGGGCCAAACTCCGTCTGTCCGTCGCAGATGCCGGTGCCCGCGCCGGTGAACACGGCCCGCTCACCGGGTTGCACGTCGATGTCGGTGGGCGTCCAGACGTCGCGCACGCCGATCCGGATGTCGCGGCTGATACGGGCCGCTTCCGCCACCACGATCGACGGCGTCTGCGACGCCGCCGCCGGCAGACTCGCAGCCAGGCACATCACCAACGCGGCCGTCCGGTTCGACCTCATGGCTGCCGCTGCGCCGGCTGCCGAAGGGGCGGAGTCACTGGAAGGACGGGCCGGCCGGCGCGCTCCCACTCCGAGGCGATCACCGACGCCACGCCGGAGATGGCCTGGCCCAGCCGCTTTTCGAGCATCGGTCGAACCATCGCGAAGAACGCGTCGAAGTATCGATCGTCGTAGGTTCCGCCATTGCCGATGGCTTCGCGATCCGCTGTCAGAACAGCCTGTACGTTCTGCTGGCTTTCGAGAAGCGTGTCGAACACGAAATCGCGGACATTCGGAATCGATTGCAGCGGAGACGGCCGGATGTTCAGCTGATTGCCGTAACGGACGAACAGCTCCTCTTCGAACCGGTAATGAACGCCGTTCTGCGCGCTGAGCTGGCCATCGTAATTCAACACGGCGTGGAGGGGCACGTGCGCGTCCGCCGCGTAGTGCCCGATGATGGCCGCAAAGAACTTGACGTCGGCGGCGGCAGAACCGATGCCGCGCTGCTGCCTCTGGAACGCGCGGCCCAGATTGCCGGACATCTCCCACGCCCGCCACGGCAGCAGGCCCCGCGCCGACACTGTTTCCCGGCCGAACTTCGCAACCGCCGCGTCGTAGTCGCGAGGTAGCCCGGCGAACGGGTACGCGCCGTACGCGTCCATGTTCAGGAAATGCCTGGGCGGTTCGTCTGCAAATCCCGCGGTGCGCCACAAGTCGGGGTCGATGCAGTGCTCCACGACGAAGGCGCGGTTCGCCTGGAAGAACGGTCGAAGTTCGTCCGGAAGGACGTCAATCGCGCGCGACACGATGAACTTGTGCGTCTCGAATCCCCACGCACGCGCCGGCGACGGCGTCACCAGCGCGACAAGTGCAACCGCGGCGGCCATTGTGCGCATGCGCCATTATCACCGGTTGACCCCTTTTCCCGCTGTTCCGCGCGTATTGGACTGAGCGAGACCGCTCAGGAGCCAGCCCAAGGCTGAGATAGAGTGCGGCACCGAAGGAGAACACCGATGTTGCTCAAGTGGACGAAGAGGCTGTCATCGGGTCCGCTCTGCGTGAAGCCGGAGGTGTGCGCCGACGACTACATGGTCAACGCCGCGGCGATTTCAGACGATGGAAGCCGGGTGGTCGCCGGGACGTACTACCAGAACTACGTGAGCACGTCGCGGAAGAGAGTGGACGGTCGTTACGGCGTGTATGTCTTCTCGACGGCCGGCACCGGCACGCTGCTCTTCTCGCACGAATACAACGGGGACAAAGGCATCTACGCCGTCGCGATGTCCGGCGATGGCACGGTCGCCGCCGGCGGCGGTCTCCTGACCATGGGAAAAGCCAGTCCCTTCAAGCCGAAGCGCGGCCTGCTCCTCGCCTTCGACGTGCCGACGGGCGCCAAGCTGCTCGAAACGTCCGATATCACCGACCGCGTGACCTCAGTGGGGTTGTCGGGGAATGGACAGGTGCTGGTGGCGGTCGCCGACAAGAGCTTGTTCGTGTTCCTGCGCGGATCGTCCGGCATGTTCTCGAATCCACCTCATGTCGTCGACCTGGTCGGGTACTGCGAAACGGTGGCCGTGCATCCGAGCGGCACCTGGCTGGCCGCTGCCGACCAGCAGGGCGTCGTGTACGTGATTCCCATCACCGGCGGCACAGTCGGCACGCCGGTCACCTGGATCGCCAGTGAACCCTTGAACCCCGCGAACCCGCTGTCGCTCAAGGCGCAAGTCAAGTTCCACTCGATCGCCGTATCGCGCGCGAGCGATGCCTTCGCGGTCGGCGGTTGGAACTTCGTCTATCTCCTCACGCGGCTGTCCATGTCCGGCAGCGCGCCGGGGCCCGTCGCGCGATTCAGCTCGTTCGATTCAACGGGGGGACACAACGTGCGGTGGGTCGCGATCGGCGACACGGGCTCTTTTGTGACGACCGTTGTCAACGATACCGACCACCCGACGCACAAGGGGCTCCTCATCAGGCTTTCCCCGAGCGGCGGGATACTGACCCCGGACTTCAAGGCGCCATTGAAGCATCCGCCAAACAGCACCAGTGTCGATTCATCGGGCACGCGCATCGCCGTCGCCGACGGATTTCCGAATTTCACACCCGGCGCGTTCTACCTGTTCGACGACACGGGCGCGAAACTCGATACGCACGACACCACCGACATGAACTGGCCCATTCAGGTCAGCGCAGATGGAAGCGGCATCGTCGGTGGAAGCGACACCAACACGCTGTCGTTCTTCACTCCGTAGTGCCGCAGGTACGGCTGTGAATCACGAGCGGTGGAAGGCCGCGGTCGAGGTCTATTTTCAGGCGCTCGACGCGCCGGATGCGCGCGCCTTTCTGGATCGAGCCTGCAAAGGTGATCCCGAGCTCCTTCAGGAAGTCGAGCTGCTCCTGAAACAGGACCACGACACCGTTCGCCTGTTCGATCGTCAAGCCTGCATCGACGACCTGGAGGCGGCACAGGACCGTCAGCTTCTCGCACCCGGATCGACGCTGGGCCTGTACCGGATTCTCGAACTGCTCGGCTCCGGAGGCAGCTCGGACGTCTACAAGGCGCTCGATTCCCGTCTCGAGAGGAACGTCGCGCTGAAAGTGTTCGCCAACGCCAGGCTGACGGCAGATTTCCGCGCCCGCTTCGCGCGCGAAGCGAAAGTGGCGGCGTCGCTGAACCACCCCAACATCGCCACGGTGTACGACGTTGGCGAGGCCGGCCGCCACTGGTACATCGCGATGGAGTACGTGGACGGGGTGACGCTCCGCGAGAAGTTCAACGATCCGGCATGCTCGATCTCCGAGCGGCTCGACTACCTCGCGCAGGCCGCCGGGGCGCTCGCGCGAGCGCATTCAACGGGCCTGGTTCACTGTGATCTGAAGCCCGAAAACATCATGCTGACGGGGGACGGGCTCGTCAAAGTCCTGGACTTCGGGCTCGCGCGGCAGGTGCACGCGCAGGTCGAGCAGCCGCGCGCAGGCATCGAGGGCACGATCGGGTATATGTCCCCCGAGCAGGCCGCGAGACAGTCGGTCGGCGCTCACTCCGACGTCTTTGCGTTCGGATGCATGCTGTTCGAGGCGGCTGCGAACAAGCTGCCGTTCTGGAGTCCGTCGGTCGCCGGCTCTCTCGACAGCCTCCTTCACGCGGCCCCTCCCAGGCTCAGCGCGTTCACCCACCAAACGCCGGCCGGACTTCAGGAGCTGGTGGACGAATGTCTCGCGAAAGATCCGGCGGTGCGCCCGCGGTCCATGCAGGACGTCGCCATTCGCCTGCACGCCATCACGCACAAGAAGTCGCGGGCAGGCGGTCGCCTGGCCTGGTTAGCCGCTGCGCTGCTCGCCGTGCTCGTCTCCTTCGGCTACTGGCAGTGGCGGAGCCAATCCCCCGCTGCGTCGGTCGCCGTCATTCCGTTCGTGAACGCGCGCTCCACGCCTGAAGGCATCGCCCTGGCGGAGGGCATCAGCGAAGGCGTCATCAGCGCGCTGGCGCAGTTGCCCGACCTCAGGGTCATTGCGCGGAGCTCCAGTTTCCGATTTTCAGGCGACAAACCGGACGTTCGTCGAATCGCTCGGGCGCTCCGGGTACGGACTCTCGTGATCGGCCGTATCACCGAGGCAGCCGGGCGGATCCGGGTCACGACAGAGCTCGTCAACGGCGAGAACGGCACCACCCTCTGGGGCGCCGAATACACCCGGAACCGCGCAGACCTCGCAGACATCCAGGGGCAGATTGCGACCGAGATCGCGAGACGTGTCCGTTCGAAGCTGACGCCGGCCGATCAGCGACGGCTGGCGAAGCTGGTCCATCCAAACCCGGAGGTGTACTCGCTTCTGCTGCGCGGCCGCTATCAAATGTCGCTGTACACGCCGCAAAGCACGCAGCGGGCGGCCAGCTACTTCGAGCAGGCGCTCGGGATTGACCAGTCGTACGCGATGGCCAACGCGGAGCTGGCCAACGCCTACAGGCGGCTCGGCGGCGCCGGCATTCTCAGACCTCGAGAAGCGCTCCCGCTCGCGGAGCAAGCCGCGCTCAAGGCGATTGCCGCCGACGGCGAGCTCGCCCAGGCGCACACGGTGCTGGCCGACATCAAACGGGATCGTTGGGACTGGGCGGCTGCGGATCGAGAGTATCGCCGCGCCATCGAGCTCAGCGCCAGCTCCGTTCCCGCGCACCAGGGCCTCGCGATCAGCCTGAGCCTGGCGGGCCGGGGCGACGCGGCGGTCGCGGAGCTCTCGCGCGTCCGCGACCTCGATCCCGTAGGCCTGTCGAGCGCCATCGATACGGCGGCCGTGTATTACAACGTCCGACGCTACGACCGGGCCCTGGAGACACTCGAGGAGGCGGCACGCCTGGATGCGCTGGCGCCTGCCGTCTGGACGTGGATCGGGATCACCACGGGCGGCAGCGGGGATTTCGTGCGGGCGCTCGCGGCATTCGACCGGGCCATGGAGCTTGGCGATCGTACCGCCGCCACCCTCTGCTATTACATCCACGCGCTGGCGCGCTCGGGACAACGGGACGAAGCGCTGCGTCGCCTGAATGCGATCGAGCGTGCCGGGACATTCGTTCCGCCATCGTCCCTGGCCATCGCGTACGCGGGCCTTGGAGAACGAGACCGCGCGATGGAACAGCTCCAGAAGGCGTTGGCTGATCGGGATCCGCTTCTTCAGTACATTGCCGTCGAGTCGTACCTGGATGGACTGAAGAGCGACTCACGCTTCCAGGCAATCGTGGCGCAGATGGGATCGTCCCGGCGCTAGCAGCCGGCTCGCATCAACCGTCAGCCAACAGTTGCCGGTTCATTCAATTCCACGGGCGAGCCATCGTACGTAATGGCAATTGGCGCCACCTGGCCGAGAGTGCTCGTCACCTGACACGAACGTGCGGCAATCGTGATCAGCTTGCGGACGAGGCCGGAGTCCTGAGACTCGGCTGAAACATCCATCGTGAATGCCGTGAACTTCTCCGGGGTACCGTCCATCGTGCCCGTCACGGCCACGCGGACGTTCGACACGGCCGCTTCGCGGGCACGAATCGCCGCCACCAGATGGCTGGTGAAACAACCGCCCAGCGACACCAGCAGATATTCGCCACCCGCGGGTCCGAGGTCCAGCCCGCCCTTCGCGGTCCCCCGGTCCACGAGGACGGTGTGTGTCCGCACGGTGGCCCTGGACGTGCTGTGGTTCACGTGTTCGATCGTGGCCTTGAAAGTCGTACTCATGCGGGCCCCCTGCTAGAGTGCATCCAGCGTTAACGTCGTGTCCGCGTTCTTCCAGGCCTCGTCGAACGCACGCTTGACCCACTCGGCGTCCGCGGTTTTCCCCTGCCTGACCAGGCTTTCGTGCAGGCCGAACAACGATCGGGCATTCCGTGGGTGCCGCGCGAGATCGTCGCGGAACACCCGCTCGGCCTCCCCGGCCTTGCCGCTCGACAGCAGGGCCGCGCCGAGGGACTCGCGGACCGGGTAGAAGAAGATCGGCGGCTCGTCGTACGGGACCTTGTCTGCGGCGGCCACGGCGCTCCTCCACAGGCGGATGGCTTCGTCCTGTGACCCGCGCGCCCAGGCGACGCGCGCGTCGAGGACAAGCGTCGCCAGCGCGAGTATCGTCCTGGCGCTCTCGAGACCCGTGCCGCCAAAAAGCGCTTCCTCAGGTACCTTCGAGTCGACCAACGCCGCGCGCTCCGCCGCGGCTTCGCCGGCTTTTCCCGTTCGCGCAAGCGCGACGCCCCGGGCAAACCGCCACCACGCGACTTCGACCGGATGATCGGCTGGTGGCGGCTTCAACGCGAGAATCGCTTCGTGACGGCCGAAGCGCAGGAGGACGGCCGTCTGGATCGTGATCATCGACTCGACCATGGGCATCATGCTGGTGTGAGGCGCGAGCCGCTCGGCCACTTCGGCGGCGGCCTGCTCTGCACCGGCCAGGCGTCCCTGCATCATCTCGGAGTCGGCGAGGAAGTGCAGGTTGTGCGTGTAATACGAGATCGCATAGAAGCTGTTGCTGTCGGCCGGCGCCGTCTTGAAGTACTCACGGTCGGCTTTCGCGCCCGCCATGTTGGCGCGCGCCGCAGCGGCGTGATCGCCGGTCCGCGCATAAATGTGCGCCGGCATGTGCGTGAGATGGCCGGCCGCGGGCGCGAGCGAATCGAGCCGCATGGCGCTCGTGAGCGCGCGGCCGGGGCTCGGCGACGCCTCGACCGTGTGGATGTAGTAGTGATTGGCGCCGAGGTGGTTCGGATCGCGCGCCAGGACCGACTCGAGCACGGCGACGATTTCTTCGGTCTGCTCCGCCGGCTTGCCGTCGAGCGACCACAGCTTCCAGGCGCGGAGGTTCATCAGGCTCTCGGCGTACAGCGTCGCGGCATCGAGATCGTCGGGGAACCGGCGTGACAGTTCGCGCATCGCGTCCGCGTACTTGCGCGCCAGCGCGGCGCGGTCCGGCGTGGGATCGGTCACGAACCTGATGGCCATGGCCTCGACGTAGGCCCGTTCAGCGGCGGTGCTGCTCTTCGAGAGCGCCAGCGCCTGCCCGATGGCCGCGTTCGCCTGCTTCGACCGATCGTCGTCTACATCCAGGTTGTAGTTGGGGCCCAGCGCCCACGCGATGCCCCAGTACGGCATCGGCGACTTCGGATCCAGTTCGGCGGATCGCTTGAACGAGCGAACGGCCTCTTCGTGATTGAATCCGAAGACCAGGTCGAACCCCTGGTCGAAGTAGCGCTGAGCCTCTGGACTGGTGGTGGCGATCGCGTGATGGTGGTTGCCCATGCCCGGCATCAGCGGCGGAGTCTGCGCCGCTTGCGCGGGCTCTGGCCGAATCGCTGCCTTATCGGGCGAAGGGCTGCCACCGCCGCAGGCGGCGAGCGTCAGCGCGGCGGTCGAAACAAGAGCAATGAAACGTGCGCGCATACGATCGCGCGGTCACTTCTTGAACACGCCCGTCCACTCCTGCACGCGCTGGTGTCCTTCTGCGACTTGCGCGGTCGTCATTTTCATGAGGAGGGTTTCGCGGAGCGCGGTGTATTTGAGCTGGCGCTCGTCCGACGCATGGGCCTCCGCGAGCTCGACCCACTTGTAGGCTTCGATGTCGTCGGCCATCACGCCGTCGCCGTTGAAGTAAGCAACCGCCAGGTTGAACAGCGCGCTGGTGTTGCCTCCCAGGGCGGCGCGGCGCCACCACTGCACCGCCTGGCCCGGATCCCGCGCCACGCCCTGGCCGTTCTGGTACATGAACCCCAGGTTTGACTGAGCCTGCGGCTGTCCCTGTTCGGCGGCCAGACGATACCAATGGAGGGCCTGCGCGAAGTCCAGTGGAGCGCCGTCGCCCTCGTGGTAGGCCTGCCCGAGATGGTTTTGCGCGAGGACGTTGCCTTGGTCCGCCGCCTTGTGCCACCAGCGTACGGCTTCGGCCGCGTTCGAGGATATGCCGTCGCCTTCTTCATACGCCTCGCCGAGGTGCAGCTGGGCCGTTGGGTCGCCCTGATCGGCGGCCTTCCGATACCACGCCACCGCGGCAGTTCCGTTTCTTTGAACGCCGACGCCCGTCTGGTACGCGGTGGCCAGGTTGAGCTCAGCGAGGACGTGACCCTGTTCGGCCGCGCGCCGCCACCATTCGACGGCCTGCGCCAGGTCCTGAGGGACGCCGTCGCCGGTGGCGTACTGCCCGCCGAGAGCGAACTGGGCCGCCGCATCGCCCTGCTCCGCCGCCTCGCGCTGCGGCGTCGCTGCAGGATCGTGCGGCAGCGATGCGCGTTCAGTCGGCGGCTTGAGAGGCGGCCGTCTCACATCGTCGGGCGCCGCAGCGCCCGGACGGCTCGCACCGAGCACACCCGCTAAAGCAATCGCGAAGACCATCGACGTCCGTGTATCACCCATCGCGATCTCCTCTCCGGGTATCTTAGCCGTTTCGCTCAGTCCTGCGGCGAAACGTTGCGCGACGTGATCAGCCACTGGCCGTTGAGGCGCACGACGTCGTCTATGCTGCGGCCGACGCCGACCACGCGCAGCGGCGCAGCGGCCCCGCCGGCGGCAATCGCGGTGATGTAGTACGCCTCGATGCGGGCGTGGTCCTTGTCGGTGAACTGGATGCGCTCGTTCGCCGACATGTGATACATCGGCGGCCGTTTCGGTTCGCCCTTGGCCTGCGCTTCCACCTGGCGCTGACGCAAGTCGGCGATCATCTTTCTGAGCGCATCGCGACCCCTGGTGGCATTCGCGCCGGCGCTGAACTGGCCGTCAGGCGCATAGGCCGACGCGTAGGCCTCGGCGTCGTTCGTGTCGAGCGCCGGGCATAGCGCCACATCAGGTCTTCGATCTCGGCGCGGTCCCTTTCGCGCAGAACGTCGTTGTCGCTCTGGAAGCCGTGAAGACGACAACACCGGCGGTGGGCAACCCATCAATACGGCCGCTCCGAACCTCTTCATCGCGCCTCCTCGAGATGGACGTGTCGACCAACTATAGTCAAACTCTAACCTTGTCTGACCGGGCAATTCGCCTCGTGATCAAGCCGGCGGTATTCACCGCCTGTCTGCTGCCGATGGCGCTGCTCGCCTGGTCGGCGGCGACCCACCAGTTCAACGAGAACCCCTTCAACGCGATCGTCAGGAGCACCGGGTATTGGTCCCTCCGCTTCCTGTGCCTGACGCTGGCGATTACGCCGTTGCGATGGGTCACCAGGTGGCATGCAGCCGTGAGGTTTCGGCGGATGATGGGTCTCTTCGCGTTCTTTTACGCGTTGGTGCACGTCGTCGCGTATGTCGTCTTCGATCGGATCGCGGGTTTGGAGGCATCGGCTCGCGCGGACATCTGGCTCGCCGCCAGGCGCGTCTTGTCGGCGATCGCCGCGGACGTGGTGCAGCGACCGTTCTTCCTGATCGGCCTCGTCGCCTTCGTACTGCTGGTACCGCTGGCCGCGACCTCCACGAGCGGAATGATCCGCCGCCTTGGAGGACGGCGATGGCAGATGCTGCACCGATGCGTCTACGCCGCGGCCATCGCCAGCGTCGTACACACGTACTGGCCTCTTCGTGACCTCGAGCGCTACGAACTGATCGTCGGGGTCATCCTGACCGTGCGCATCTGGCGGGCCTATGCGCTGCGGACTCCGGGCAGGCCTGCCCCGATAAGCCCGATAAGAACGATGCCCGCAGCCTGAGAAAGGAAACGGGGCTTCCGCGCCTACCGGAGTGTACGCGTCTGCGATTCCCGCACACCCGTCACGCCGGAGGTCTTCGCCGTGTCCAACGCCCGGTTCCGCCGCTTTCGCCTGTTTGCCATAGGCGCCCTGTGCGCCACCATGATCGCGCCCACCCTCGCGGACACGCCGCCGCGATTGCTCGACGACAACCGCGGCGACGACGTGCTGAGGGCCGCCGAGTCGGCTGCCTTCAACGCAGCCGTCATTCTTCTGGGATTCCCGGCCAATCCCTTCGTGTCGCCCTATCTGCCGATCGACGTCAAAGGACGGGTGCTCGGGCATCCCAAGATTCACAACATCTACCTGGACGATGACTGGGACGCGCACAACCCTGATGCGCCGACGTCCGCCCAGATCGACGCGTTCACGCGCGCGCTTGCCTCGAGCCACTACCTGGACGCGGCATCCCAGTACGGCGTGCACCAGGCCGAGTTCACGGGGGCGCACGGACGAAGCATCCTGTGCGCGCCGGTTCAGCCGGCATTCGACCACGCCGAACTGGCGGAGCTCAACGCCTGGATCACGTGCGAGGTCAGCTTCAGCCCACCCGTGCCGGGCCTGATTCCGCCGCTGACGGGCGTTCCCCAGACCAACGACGACTCGCTTTACGTCGTCTACCTGCCGCGGTCGATGGACATCATCGACGGCGGGTGCGACCAGTTGAGCGCGATGCACTTCTTCGGTGCGGCGCCGAATTTCAAGTTCGACTCGGTGCTCGGCGTGCCGGTTCCCACCTTCTTTTCGCAGACCTTCGCGTATGCGCTCGTGCCGAGCAAGTGCGCGTCGGGCGCGAGCGCCCAGGACATCCTCGACGAGATCACGGAAGCAGCGAGTCATGAAATCATCGAGGCGGCGACGGACCCGATCGTGGGCACCGGCTGGATCAACAACTCCGTGGTCACCGACGTCCACGGCGGCCTCGTCTCGGAAATCTTCGATGCGTTCGCCAACATCCCGCTCGACCTGCGGGCCGGCGAAGTCGCCGACATCTGCGAGCGGAACGCGCAGGCGCCTCCCGGTCCGCCGGCGTTTCCGCACCCGACCGATCCGGTGGCGCTGCTCGTCGACGATCCGTCGCTCGACAACCGGATCATGGTCGCGCCGTACTGGTCGGGCGCGGATGCGGAAGCACACGTCAACGACCCGACGCCCTTCAACGCATGCGTGCCGCTGCTGCCGAAGACGACGGTGAAGTTCGGCACGCCGACGTTCACGGGAGGCGCGGGACAATTCATCACGTCGGGGACGCCGGTGACAATCGAGGCATCGGACGGTGGCAGCAACACCGGCATCGCGACCGTGTCCTACCGGTTCTATCCGGCCGGCTCGACGCCGCCCGGGTTTACGACTCAGCCTCCGCCCGTCCAGTTCGCGGTGACCGGCGCCGACGGACCGTATGTCATCGAAACATTCGCGACGGGCAACAACGGCCTCGTCGAGGTGGCGCATCAGGCAGGTGCGATCCTCGACAACACCGCGCCGATCAGCACCATCGTTGTGCCCGCCGCGACGCAGTACGTCCACAGCAGCACGTTGACGCTCGCCTACTCGACGACAGACGGCGCAGGCTCCGGCGTGGCGACAGAAACGGCCAGCCTGGACGGGGCCACGACGCTCGGCGGCCACGGACTGGCGAGCGGACAGGCGATCAACCTGTTGACCGAGCTGTCGGTCGGGCCGCATTCGTTCAGCGTCGAGGGCGTCGATCGCGTCACCAACGACGGCATCGCCTCCGTGTTGTTCACGATCATCGTCACGCCTGAGAGCATCAAGGACGACGTGAACCAGTTCCTGGCGGCGGGGCTCATCAAGAACGAGGGCATGGCCAGGTCGCTGCTCGCCAAGCTGTCGTCGGCGGCCGACGCGCGCGCCCGGGGCCAGTGCGGAACAGCGTCCAACAAGTACGAGGCGTTCGTCAACGAGCTGGAGGCTCAGGGCGGGAAGGGCGTGGATGCCCGGGCGGCAGGCATCATGATCGCCGACGCAAAGTTCCTCATCGCAAACTGCCCGTAGCCTCAGGCACGCGCCGTGAAACGCCCGGAATCAGGCACCCGCCTGATCCCGGGCGTTTCCATTTTGCGAGGTCCTACGACCCAGTATGATCGCGCCGCATGGAAGTACGTGGGTCGGAATGGATCACCGTTGCGTATTTCGCGTATTTGGCGGGTGCAGCCGCAGTTGTGCCTCGTATCGGCCGACAGCAGCGACGCCGCGCCATCGGCACCGCGATAGCAGTCGTGATCGTTGTTCTCACCGTCGCGGCTTTCGGCACACCGGCCATCTTATGGAGAGACTGGATGCCGCTCGTGTACATCCTGCTCGGCTACTGGCTTCCCGCTCTCCTGGTGACCCGCACGAACCAGACTTTTGAACGCAGGCTGCTGACACTCGACCGTCGCTGGCTCGGCATCGAGAACGTCGCGGCGCTCAGCGATCGCGCGCCCCGTCCCGTGGTCGAGCTGCTCGAGCTCGCGTATCTTTTTTGTTATCCGATCGTCCCCATCGGCCTCGGGTGCTTATACGTCGCCGGTTTACGCGAGGAATCGGACAGGTTCTGGACCGCGGTAATCCTCGCGGTGTTCGGGTGCTACGGCGTGCTTCCCTGGCTCC
The DNA here is from genome assembly GCA_963712905.1 of uncultured Acidobacteriota bacterium. Lineage (GTDB taxonomy): Bacteria > Acidobacteriota > Vicinamibacteria > Vicinamibacterales > CAVVIG01 > CAVQJU01. The sequence goes on from CAVQJU010000010.1 coordinate 554,471, forward strand.
CCACGCGGCCGCCGCGTGCGATCGAAGGTGCGCCGATGCGTTCGTCCGGGCCGGTCAAGAGCGTCAACTTGCGCGTGCTCGGCCTCGCGAGCATTCAGCTGAACACGTTTCCGAGCGGGCACGTCGCCGCCTCGCTGGCGACGGCGCTGGCTGTCAGCGCACGCCTTCCGCTTGCCGGCATCCCGCTCGGGTTGCTGGCGCTGGCCATTGCGATCGGGAGCGTCGTGGGGAGATACCACTACGCGGCTGATGCGTTGGCAGGCGCGGCCCTCGCGCTCCTCGGATTCGTGATTTCGCGATGGGTGTAGGGCAGAGAGCGACAACCTCATCGGTAAAGCACAGCTCATGAGCTTCGATTGGGGCCGTGGCCTTTACACTAGTATCGGCGGCTGCGCGCGACGAGACATCGATGCCGACTTCGAGATCCGCCGATCCTCTCTGGTATAAGGACGCCGTCTTCTATCAGCTCCACGTCAAGTCCTTCGCCGACAGCAATGGAGACGGCATCGGCGATTTTCCCGGGCTCACCTCGAAGCTCGATCACCTCGCGTCGCTCGGCGTGGACTGCCTCTGGCTCCAGCCGATGTATCCCTCGCCGTTCAAGGACGACGGGTATGACATCTCGGACTACACGAGCATCCATCCCAGCTACGGCACGCTGCAGGATTTCGAGCGCTTCCTGACCGAGGCGCACGCCCGCGGGCTGCGTGTCATCATCGAGCTCGTGCTGAACCACACGTCGGATCAGCACGCATGGTTTCAGGAGGCGCGCAGTTCCACGGACAGCCCGCGCCGCGATTGGTACGTCTGGAGCGACACCGACGAACGATATCGCGGCGTTCGCATCATCTTCATCGATACCGAGCTCTCGAACTGGGCCTGGGACCCGGTCTCGAAGGCGTACTACTGGCACCGGTTCTTCAGCCATCAGCCGGATCTCAACTACGACAACCCGGCGGTCCGCGAGGAGATCTGGAACGTGATGAAGTTCTGGCTGGACCTCGGCGTCGACGGGTTTCGAGTCGACGCCGTCCCGTACCTCGTCGAGCGCGAGGGCACGTCGTGCGAGAACCTGCCGGAGACGCACGCCGTGCTGAAGGAGCTGCGCGCCCGCGTCGACGCGCACTTCACCGACAAGGTGCTGCTGGCCGAGGCCAACATGTGGCCGGAGGACGTCCGCCCGTACTTCGGCGACGGCGACGAGTTCCACATGTCGTTCCACTTCCCGATCATGCCGCAGGATGTTCATGGCGCTGCGGCTCGAGGATCGCAAGCCGCTCATCGACATCATCGAGCGCACGCCGAGCATCCCCGACTCGTGCCAGTGGGGCATCTTCCTGCGCAACCACGACGAGCTGACGCTCGAGATGGTGACGGAGGTCGAGCGGCAGTACATGTGGGATGAGTACGCCCAGGATCCGCGGGCCCGCATCAACCTGGGCATCCGGCGCCGGCTCGCGCCGCTCATGGAAGGCGATCGACGGCGCATCGAGCTGATGAGCGGCCTGCTCATGTCGCTGCCGGGCAGCCCGATCCTGTACTACGGCGACGAGATCGGCATGGGCGACAACGTCTATCTCGGCGATCGGAACAGCGTGCGCACGCCGATGCAGTGGAACGGCGGCTTCAACGCCGGCTTTTCAACCGCCGATCCCGAACGTCTGTGGCTGCCGCTCATCTCGAACGCCGCTGTACGGCTATCAGGCCGTCAACGTCGAATCGCAGCAGCGGAACCCGACGTCGCTCCTCAACTGGACGCGGCGGCTCATCGAGGTCCGGCGTTCGACGCGCGTGTTCGGCCGCGGGTCGATCGAATTCCTGAAGCCCGACAATCACCGCGTGCTGGCGTTCACGCGGACGCTCGGGCGCGAAACGCGTGCTGGCCGTCAACAACCTCGCGGGCACCGCGCAGGCGGTGGAGCTCGACCTGTCCCGGTTCGCCGGCGCCATCCCGATCGAGATGTTCGGCGGCAGCGTCTTCCCGCGAATCAACCACGAACCCTACGTCATGATGATGGGGCCGTACGACTTCTACTGGTTCCGGCTGCGTTGGCTGTAGACACGACAGGCAGGATGGCGACGCCCGACAACCGCCCGATCGCGGCCGAGAACACGGTGGAGAACGGCAGTGCGCTCTCCGACGCCCTGCTCCGGCAGCTGATCGCCGTCGGCCAGGTCGACGTCCTGGTCGGCCTGCCGACCCTGAACAATGCCGCGACGATCCTCGACGTCGTCCGCGCGATTCACGTGTGCTTCACGCGCGACTTTCCCCGCCTGCGCACGGTGATGATCAACTCCGACGGCGGCTCCACGGACGGCACGCCGGAGCTGATTCGCACGGCGTCGTTCACCGAGGAGGACGTGGTCCAGACGTCGCACTCGCTGCGAACGCACCATCGCGTCGTCGCGCCGTATCACGGCCTGCCGGGAAAGCACACGGCGCTGCGCACCGTCTTTGCCGCGGGAGAGCTGACGCAGGCGAAGGTGGTCGTCGTGATCGATCCCAACGGTCCCGCGACCACCGCCGAGCGCGTGACCGAGCTGATCGGCCCGATCAGCCGCTCCGACGCGGATTTCCTGGCGCCGCGCTATCGGCGCCATCCTCGCGACGGCGTCCTCATCACGCAGCTCGTGCGCCCGCTCGTCCGCGCGCTCTACGGCGTCGCGCTCGACGAGCCGCTCGGCGCCGAGTTCGCGTGCTCGGGCCGTTTCGCGTCGCACTGCCTCGAGCAGGACATCTGGAGCCACGACGCGGCGCGGTTCGCCATCGATCTGTGGCTGCGCACCGAGGCCATCGCCGAGCGGTTCACCGTCGGCCAGATCTGGCGTCCGGCCACGACGGCCGCGGGCGCGCGGACGACGCTTCGTGAGGCGGTGCATCAGGTCGTCCTGTCGCTCGGTCGAGAGCCTGCGCGCGCACGAGTCGTTCTGGCTGAAGGCCAGCGGCATCACGACGCTGCACACGTGGGGCACCGACCCGATGGTGGCGCCCGACGTCGTCGCATGGGACTACCAGGCGCTCGCCGAGCAGGCGCGTCACGACATCAGCCGAGATCGAGGCGCTGCTCCAGGACGTGCTCGAGCCCGGTGTGTTCGCCCGGGTCCTGAACGACAAGCGCCGGCGCCGGCGTGCCGCTCGAGGACGAGCTGTGGGTGAGGATTGTGTACGCGTTCGCCGCCGCGACGCGCCAGAGGACGCATCGGCGTCGAGCAGCTCGCCGACATGTTCGCGCCGCTCTACATGTGGCGCGCGGCGGCGTTCACGTCGCACACCGCGCTCGAATCTCCCGCCGTGGTGCAGGCAAGGCTCGACTCGCTCTGCGAGACATTCGAACGGCTGAAACCAGTGCTCGTCGCCAGCTGGACTGGTCGGCCAAAGCGTGAGGTCACGATGATTCAAGACATCGCCGATGCGCTCGTCCAATCGTGGCGCAACTTTGCCAGCGCGTTCGTGCTGTTCGTGCCGCGACTGGTCGCCGCCACCATCATCTTCGCCGGCGGACTGGTCGTCTCGCTCATCGCCCGCCGGGTCGATCCAGCGGCTGCTCGTGTGGCTGCGCTTCGACCGCCTGTCGCTGCGGACCGGCGCCAGCGAGATGCTGCGCAAGGCCGAGATGCCGACCGCCGACGTGCTCATCGGGAAGATGGTCTTCTGGATCGTCTGGATCGGTTTCATCGTGTCGGCCGTGGACACGCTGCAGTTCAGGCCGTTTCAGGGACTCGTCGACGAGTTCTTCCGGTTCGTTCCCCGCTTCCTGGTCGCGCTGCTGGTGCTGTCGCTGGCGTTCCTGGTCGGCAACTTCCTCTGGCGCGCCACGCTGCTGGCGTCGGTCAACGCCGGCCTGCCCGGCGCGCGCCTGCTGAGCGGCGCCCTGCGGGTCCTGGTGATTGCGATCGGTGTCGTGATGGCCCTCGAACAGCTGGGACTGGCGACGACCGTCGTGCTGACAGCGTTCGCGATCACGTTCGGCGCGGTGATGCTGGGCCTGGCCATCGCGTTCGGGCTGGGCGGGCGGGACGCCGCGAAGCAACTGCTCGAGCGGCAGTTCCAGGCCAAGAAGGAACGCGACACCGACGCCGCGCCGCACCTGTAACGGCGATGCCGTTCAGTCGCGCGAGCGGCGTGCTCCTCCACCCGACCTCGCTGCCGGGTCGGTTCGGCATCGGCGATCTCGGCCCCAGCGCCTTCGAGTTCGTCGAGTTTCTCGCGTCCGCCGGCCAGCGGCTGTGGCAGGTGCTGCCGCTCGGCCCGACCGGCTACGGCGACTCGCCGTACCAGTGCTTTTCCGCCTTTGCCGGCAATCCGCTGCTCATCAGCCTCGAGCGGCTGATCGAGGATGGATTGCTCACCGAGACCGAGGCGCGGCGGCGAGCCCTTCGCCAGCCCGGCGACGTCGACTTCCCCACCGTCATCGCCCATCGCCGGGCGCTCTGGCCGCGAGTGCTCGATCGCTTCGACGCCGCCGGCGCGGCGCGATGCGCGATCGGTTCGATCGCTTCTGCCGCGCGCAGGCGGGCTGGCTGGACGACTTCGCGCTGTTCATGGCCGTCAAGGATGCGCACGGCCAGGCCGCGTGGACGACGTGGGAGCCCGACATCGCGCGGCGCGAGCCATCGGCGGTCGCGCAGTGGTCGGCGCGCTGCGCCCGCGAGATCCGGCTGCACAAGCTGACGCAGTTTCTGTTCTTCGAGCAGTGGCAGCGCGTGCACGACGCCTGCCGGGCGCGATCGATTCAGATCATGGGCGATCTGCCGATCTTCGTCGCGCACGACAGCGCCGACGTCTGGGCGCGCCGCGAGCTGTTCCGTCTCGACGCCGATGGCCGGCCGACCGTGGTCGCCGGCGTGCCGCCGGACTATTTCAGCGCGACCGGGCAGTTGTGGGGCAATCCGCACTACCGGTGGGACGTGCTCGAGCGGACCGGATACGCGCTGGTGGATCGATCGGTTTCGCGCCCTGCTGGCGCTCGTCGATCGCGTCCGCATCGATCACTTCCGCGGCTTCGAGGCGTCGTGGGAAGTGCCGGCGGACGCGACGACGGCCATACGAGGCGAGTGGGTGAAAGGGCCCGGGCGCGTCGCTCTTCGAGGCGGTGCAAGCCGCGCTGAACACGGATCGGCTGCCCGTTGTCGCCGAGAACCTCGGCGTCATCACGCCGGAAGTCGAGGCGCTGCGCGAGGCGTTGGGATTCCCGGGATGGCGATCCTCCAGTTCGCGTTCGGCAACGACGCCGCAGGCGCGACGATTTCAAGCCGCACAACTACCCGCGAAATCTCGTCGTCTACACCGGCACGCACGACAACGACACGACGGTGGGATGGTGGACCGGCGCAGCCGGGCACAGCACGCGATCGGACGCCGAGATCGAACGCGAGCGCGAGCTCGCCCGCCGCTATCTGGGGCTCGACGGCCGGGACGTGCACTGGGAGTTCATCCGCGCGGCGCTGGCATCGGTCGCGGATACGGCGATCGTGCCGGCGCAGGACCTTCTGGGCCTGGGCAGCGAGGCGCGGATGAATCGGCCCGGCACCGTCAGCGGCAACTGGCGATGGCGGCTGGTTCCCGGTCAGCTGACCCCCGACACCGCACGAAAGCTCGCGGTGACGGCCGAGACATACGGCCGGGCCTGACCCCCTATCTCACACCGATGAGTCCGTAGAGAGGGCGCTGTAGATTCGGTCTGTCAGCTCGCGTAAATGGGCCAGCTTGTGCGCGCTGATGTCCTTGTTGAGCGAAGCCATCGCTTCCGGGTCGATGGCTCGACTCTGAATCAGCGCCGCTGCAATGATGGCCTTGGCCTGGATTTGGGCATCGGTCATGGATTGGCTCCTGTCTCCGATGGCAGTTTAGCAAGCCGCCAGGCGTCTCGATCACTTCATCCGGTCTGTTGATTGAGCAGCGCGTAGGTTTTCAGCGCGGCCAGCCATGCAGCGAGCACCAGTGCGTGGCGCACGTAGTTGAAGCGCAGCCATCGTGTGGCCGTTGCCGCGGCAGCCGGCGAATCCGGCGCGTTCATCAGCCTGACCATCGTGGGGATGAAATACGCAAACGTGAACAGCCGGTCCGCCAGCGCGGCCAGCGCAGCGGCCAGCCACCAGGCGCGAACGCCGCCGGAGGCATTCCACGCGTAGAACAGGTTTGCGAGGGTCAGCAGCGTGAGAGGAATCGTCGTGACGAACGCCCAGAACCTTCGTCCCGTGTCGTCACGGCGCGCCGCGGCCGCATCCCAGCGCATTCCCGAACCCGTGGAGGAGATCCAGTTCGGCGAGGTGATCCGGTGCTCGTAGAGGCCCGCGCCGAACGCGATTCCGAGATTGATGACGAACAGCCACAGGGCAAGTGCCACGCCGTCCTCACTTCTCAGCCTCGCCGGCAGCCCCCGGCGCGGTACGCTACAGGACGAAGCAGAACGTGTTCAGCCTGTAATAGAGCGTCGCTTGAAACGATCCGGCTTCGACCTTGGGATAGAGCGGTTGGGAGGCCACCGATATCACCTGGATGGCCGGATGCCGCTCCATCCACGCGAGCAGTTGCTGCTGTTGCGCATCCGTCAGGTCCTGCGGGTCGCGGACGAGCGCGATGTGACTGTGGCGGCGGTCCGGACCGTCGACGGGCGACCAGAGCGCAAGGGACCACCGCACCTCGGGGAATACACGCGACAACACGGCGTTGGCCGCCGCGTGCGATCCGATCAGGAGCGCATGCAGCCGATCCTGCCTGACGATCGACCAATCGTCGAGCGCCGACGATTCCTCTCGAATCTCGACGCCGCTGACGGGCGGATGCGTCCGATCCTCGACGGCTGCAGGGAGCTCAGTGGACACCATCGGCACAGGTCCTTTTCCATGTCGGGTCCCCATCGGAGCAGCCACGACGTCGGTTGTTGCTTGTTTTGTGTTGGGAGGTCTGCACAAGCCGTAACGATGCAGGGGAGTATAGACCATATGACACTATGGTGCAAGTGCTGCCGCAAGTGGCGTACAAGTTCTTTTTTGGCTGCGGTGCCTTCACGACAGCGGAGGCGTGAGCCACAGCCCGAACGCGATCACGATGAAGCCTGCCAGCAACCAGCCCAGGACGCGGACCGCAAGCACCCGTGCCGCGCTGGTGAAGTCGAGGGCCTGGCGAACGGCGACGACCATTGCCACGAGCATCCACATCGACGTGATCGCGAAGACAGGGATCGTCAAGGCCGGCAGCACGCCGACCACGCGCAACAGGCCGGGCGCCGACGCAAAGCCGATCGTCCGGAGCAGCTCCGTGACATCCACGCGCGTGCCGGGCTCGGGCAACAGACGGCTCCCTATCTGCAGGATGAGGAGCGCCCACGCAGCGGTGTCGATCATCCGTGGTGTCTACCAGCGGGTTATGGTGTAGGGAGAGAGGCCGAGCCATGTCTTCGAAGTTCGGGCACGCCGCGCGAACGGCGATGAGCTGCCGCAGAGTCGCCGGGGCGGTCTGGTGCGTCCTGGCGCTGAGTGCCCGTTCCGCCGATGCCCAGACGCCGGCCCCTGCCGGCGCGCAGCCGCTCAACCCGACACAGGAAATCGCCCGCGAGACACCGGAGGGTCCCGCGCTCGTCGCCGGGCCGACCGAGATTCGTATTGGCGGCTACCTGGGCGTGACCGGAATCTACCGATCGACGAACAGCGGGGGCGGCACCGGCGACCGGTTTCGCCGCCATCCCGTACGGCGATTCCGCTGAAGGCAACCTCTCGGAAACGCGGCTGAGCGCGCAGTCGTCGCGCCTTTCGATCCGGGTGAACGCCGCGCCGGCCGAGCATCGCGCCAGGCTCGCCGGTTATTTCGAGATGGACTTCAACGGCACCACGCCCGGCAACGTCGCGGTGACCAGCACGAGCGTCGGGTTCCGGCTCCGGAACGCGTTCGGCGAAGCGCAGTTCGACGGGCGCTTCATCGTCGCCGCCGGCCAGGCGTACACGCTGATGACGCCGGCGAAGGATCAGCTGTCGATCTGGCCATCCGACTACGAGCTCACGCACGCCGTCGACATGAACTACGTCGCCGGCATGGTGTGGGGCCGGATGCCGCAGGTCCGGTTCACCTACCGTCCGACGCCGGCGTTCAACTGGGCGCTGTCGGTCGAGAACCCCGAGCAGCAGCTGGGCTCCGGCGTGGTGACGCTGCCGTCCTGCTGCAGCACGCGATCTCGCCGACCAGTACAACACCGGGAACAACGGTCTGGCCGTCCCCAACTTCATGCCCGATGTCGTGTCGCGAGTTGCGTACAACGCCGGCAAGACGTTTCACGTCGACGCGGGCGGTGTCCTGCGGGTCTTCCGCCATACCCTGAAGCCGTACACCGACAGCGTGAAGCAGGCTGGCGGCGGCGGCAGCGTGAACGGGCGCGTCACCCTGGCCGCCCGCGCGAATGTGTTCGGGCAGTTCGCGTACGGCGCCGGCCTGGGGCGCTACATCGGCGGCCTCGTGCCCGACGTCGCCATCAGCGCGGATGGACGCATCCATCCGATTCGGGCGTCTTCGTGGGTGGCCGGTTTCGAGCAACATCTATCGACGCACGCGTCGATCGCGTTCTACGACAGCGGCGTGAACGCGGACGCCAGCTACTCGACCGACACCGACGGAACCTCTATCGGCTTCGGCTATCCAGGCGCCCCGAAGGCCGACAACAGGAACATCCACGAGGTGACTGGCGTGTTCGCCTGGCAGCCATGGAAGATCGAGGGTCGCGGGTCGATGCAGTGGACGACGCAAGTCTCATGGCTGACGCGGACACCGTGGTCAGCCGGTGCCGGGCCCTCCTCCGCCGACGCCACGCTCTTCTTTACCCAGCTTCGCTACAACCTGCCGTAACACCGCGCGCGCAGCGTGAACGGGACCACGCTGCCGCTGAATCACCCGACGGTCAGGGCGAACGTCGAGGATGCGATCGACTTTCCCGCGACAGGCGTCCCGCGGGACTTCCTGACCGGCACGCCTGAACCGCCTTCGCCAGAGGAGAGCGGATGATGCGCCCGATGAAGCTGCTGCCGCCGGCAGCCTCGCTCGCACGGCACGAGGGCGAGGCTCGCACGTTGGATGACGGTAGGCGTCGAGTTCGATCGTACTGTTCCGGAAGGCGCCCGCGGTCGACCGGCCGCCTGCCGCACGCGCGCGGCGCGAGCGGGCAGGCTGCGCAGAAGCACCCGTACGATCAGGACGTGGAGCAGCGACGACTGCGCCGAGACCGGAGTGGCAAGCGGCTTCATCACCGGCGCCGACCGTGTGCTCCAGAGAGACGGATGAAGTGTACAGCAGACGAAGATGACGACCAGCACGATCGGGCACGCGCAGCGCTCAGCGACGGGTCGCTGTGGTAGCACCGTCCGCCCCGATGTATAGCCCGGCGGCAGCGCACCTCGCGTGCCACTGACCTGTCGCGCCTCCTCCACGAAGCCGCCGACGTCGCGGCCCTGCACGTTCATGAGCACGGTGACGACGCAGCAGGCCGTTTTCGGACGAGATCATCGCGGGCCCTCGACGTGTGCGCGATCGCCGCACGACCTGGCTCAAGCGGCACTTGCGCGCCGTTCGAGGCCGTCACCAGGACCCGGCCGAGCGCTTCGGCGATCGGCGCGGTACTGCGGCGCGTATCGCACACGCACCGGGAAGCGTTGACGTCCCTCGATGGTCGTCGTCAGCACGGTTTCGCCCACCGCGGTCTCGATGATTTGCTGGATGTCGCCGACGCCGATCCGTAGCGGGCGGCCGCCGTCGCGATCGACGGCGATGTTCGAGGTACTGCCCGCTCGTCACCTGCTCGGGATAGACGCTGCCGGCGCCGGGGACGCGTCCGCACCACGTCGGCGATGCGCCGCGCGAACGCCTCGAGCACGGTCAGATCGTCGCCGTACATCTTGACGCCGACCTCCGAGCGAATGCCGGTCGTCAGCATGTCGATGCGGTTGATGATCGGCATGCGTCCAGATAGTTCGAGACGCCGGGCATCTGCACGCGCCGCGCTGATGCTCCGCACGAAGGCGATCGACGCGTCATGCCCGGCCGCCATTGCTCCCTGCGGCTTCAGGTGGACGATGGTCTCCGTCATGTTCAGGGGCGCGGGATCGGTCGAGGTGTCCGCGCGAGCGATCTTTCGCGACGACGTACGCGACCTCGGGAAACGTCATGATGATCGCGTTCTGACGTTTCGCGATCTCCGTGTTCTGGTCCAGCGAAATGCTCGGGATCGGCGATCGGCATGAACATCAGATCGCCTTCGTTGAGCGGCGGCATGAACTCGCTGCCGATCCTCGGCGCCAGCGACCAAGGCGCCGGCAAACAGCAGCAGCGGCGACGGCCGATGGTCGGAGCGCGCGATGCGCAGAGCCGCCTCGAGGGCCGGGCGATAGATCCGCCGCAGCGTCCGCATGACGGGATTGTCTCTCCTCCGCGTGGAACCTGCCCCCGAGCAGCAGCGTGCACAGCACCGGCACCAGCGTGACGGCAGATCATGGTAGCCGCGAGGACGGCGAAGGTTTTGGTAAAGGCGAGCGGATGGAAGAGCTTGCCTTCCTGTCCCGTCAGGGCGAAGACGGGGACGAACGCCAGCATGATGATCGCCATGGAGAAGAACACCGGGCGTCCCACCAGGCTGCGTCGATTCGAGAACGGTCGCCCACACGCGCGGACGATCGCGCGGATCGACCTGGCGCTGCTCGAGGAAACGGAACGCGTTCTCGGTGACGACGATGCCGGCGTCGACGAGGACGCCGATGGCGATGGCGATGCCGGCGAGGCTCATGATGTTGGACGAAATGCCGGCGTAGTACATCCCGCAGGAACGCGGTGAGCACGGCCAGCGGGAGCGGGATCGTGACGATCAGGATCGATCGGAAGTGCATGCAGAAAGATCGACGTGCGCCAGCGTGACGAGCAGCGATCTCCTCGATCAGCGCGCGCCGCAGTGTGTCGACGGCTTGCTCGATCAGCTCGGACCGGTCGTAGAACGGAACGATCCGGACGTCCGGCGGCAGGCCCGGCTGAATCTGCGCGATGCGCGCCTTCACCGCGTCGATCACGTGCTTCGTATTCACGCCGCTCCGTGCGACCACGACGCCGCCGACCGCTTCGTTCGTGCCGCTTGACCAGCGACGCCACGCGGAAGGCGTCGCCCATGTGCACGTCCGCGACCTGCTCGACGTAAGATCGGCACGCCGCCTGACGCCCCGATCACAATGTGCTCGCACGTCGCTCGACGGACTGAATGAGCCCGACGCCCCGCACGATCAGCCAGGCGCCGTTCGAGCTCGAGCACGTTGCCGCCGACGTTCAGGTTGCTGTCGCGAACCGCCGCGACGACGGTGCTCAGCGGGAGGTTGTACGGGCGGCAGGCGGTTCGGGTCGACGTCAATCTGGTACTGCTGGACGAAGCCGCCGACCGACGCGACCTCGGCCACGCCCGGCACGGCGTTGAGCTGATATCGAATGAACCAGTCCTGCAGGGTGCGCAGGTCGCGCAACGAAGCGTGCGGGCTCTCGACCGTGTACCAGAACACGTGCCCGACGCCCGTCGCGTCCGGGCCCGAGCGTCGGCGCGACGCCGGCGGGCAGGCTCCTGGCGACGAGACTCATGCGCTCGAGCACGCGCGCGCGCGGCGAAGGTACAAGTCGACGCTGTCCTCGAAGACGACGTAGATCATGGAGAAGCCGAACGCCGACGGCGAGCGGACGACGCGAACTCCGGCGAGACCCTGCAGGTTCACCGTCAGCGGGTAGCTGACCTGGTCTTCGACTTCCTGCGGGCTGTGTCCCGGCCAGTCGGTGAACACGATGACCTGGTTGTCGGAGCGCATGACAGGACGCACCAGCATCACTGACCGACACGCGACGGGGCGTCGCTCGCGCGCTCGCGAGCGGCGCCCGCCCGCCGCCGCGGCGCGCGACGAGTCGAACACGAATCCGCCGCGGCCATCCGAGGGTGCGAACACCACGGGCGTGCCGCATGCCGTGATCTCGACCGATTGTGTTTGCGCTGCCAACGGCCATCGTCATCCGTCCAGCGCGGAGGTCTCGCGCCAATTGCGCGTCCGCCAGACCTGCCGATTCTGTTCAGCGACCTGCGAATCTGAACATCGTTCTCCTCGATCAGTTGCGGGTTTGAGACTGATTCAGTTTTGCGGTGGCGCCTCGAGCACTCACCGCCGGGAGAACGACCATGACGAACACCTTCAGGACCCTCGTTGCCGCAGCCGCCACAGCCCTTCTTGTGCCGGCAATCGCCAACGCCACGACGCTCGCTGGGCGGGTCACCAGCTTCTCGCCGACGTCGATCACGGTGATGGACAACGAAATGGTCACCGTCGGCATCAACGACAACACCGTCTTCACCAAGCTGATCACGCAGAAGCCGTGGCAGCAGGATACAGCGCTCACCGCGAAGGCTTTGCGTGACCGACACGCGACGGGGCGTCGCTCGCGCGCTCGCGAGCGGCGCCGCCCCATGCGTTGTCTGAGTTCTTGAAAGACGCACTGCCGATTCCGGGTCGTGCGTCGGCAGGTAAACCGTTGGACGATCGGCGGCCGAGATGCCTGATTGCGCCGAGCGTTGCGCCGGCCACGTCGTCGTCCGCGCTGACGCCGTCCAACCGGCCGGCGAGCATCAGCCGCTCGTCATACGAAGCGTCGCCGGCCAGAAAAAACGTCGTCCCCTGATCTTCGACCACGACCGAAATGTGATCCCTCGTGTGGCCGGGCGTCGCCACGGCGATCACGTCACCGGCCGCAGTCAATTTCCTGCTGGCTGCGAAAGGTCCCCAGGGTCCGGCGAGAAGATCCAGCGGAGCCGGATTGAACCATGACGGCCACCGATTGGGAAGGTATCCGCGTGCGCGGCCCATCCATCCCCGCGCGATCTGGAGCTCCCCCCTCGACACAAGGATTTCGGTTTGCGGGAAATGGGCAAGGCCGCCGTCGTGATCGCAGTGCAAGTGTGTGAGGACGACTCGTTTCACATCTCGCGGCCCGACGCCCAGGGCGCGTAGCTGCGGACCGATTTCCTCATCGCGCTCGATCCGAAATGCGACTTCCCATCGCATGTAGGGATGCAGGGACTTGCCGCTCTCCAGCAGGTGTGACCCCTGCCCCGTATCGACCACGATCACCCCTTCCGGATGATCGATGACCCAGGCATACGTTGGAAGCCATTCGGTCCAGTTCCGGTCCTGGAATACCGCGAGCCGTCGTCGCAGCCCGCGCCCTCGGCCTTCGACCTGGGCGGTCTTGATCCGGACCGAGCCGGTTTGGATCGCGTGGAGTTTCATGCGGCCTCCAGGATTGATCGCACGATTCCGGGGCTGGTCGAAATGGACCATGTGGCCGGCATCGGGCAGACGGACGACGGTGGTTGCCGGCGCGGCAATGGCCGCCGGCAATTCCTTCACGATGGAAGCCGGCGTGAGCACGTCCTGTTCACCGAACACGTAGTGAACCGGAACCGCAACACGCGGCGGGCGAGCCAGCAGATCGACAGCGGCGATCTCGGGCAGCGAGCTTGCGCTGGACGATATTCATATTGCGCAGGGCTCTTACGCCGCCGACAGCGCCATAGGTGCGAATCAGCGCGAAGAGCACCTCCCGCGACCAGCGCGCCGAACGTCTTTCCGTGCTCGATGGTGCCGAGATCGGCCAGGAGGCGGGCGCGGCGCTGGAACGGGGCCGGATCCACGAACGGCGGCTGCCCGAGTGCCATCACGCTTCGGCGGATCCGATGCCGGTCCGGGCCAAGCGCCTGCTCGTGAAGAAAGGCGTGCGCGGCGGCATCACTGACGGCGGTCTGCGCATCAGGGGAGACTGCGATCACCGCCCTGACGCGATCGGGTTCGTGCTCGACTGCCTGCAGGGTAATCGTGCCGCCGATCGAGATGCCGAGTATCAGCGCACGCTGCCGGGTCTCGCCGTGCAACCACCGCAGGACGCTCCGCAGATCATCGACCTGCTGTACCAGGGACACGCTTCGGGCGTCGTGCGCCGGCGCGTCGCCGCATCCGCGTTGTTCCCAGTAGGCGACGAGAAAGTCGTTCTCCAGATCCAGGAGCCGCTGGAATTTTGCGACCTCGTGCAGCAGCGGAAGGGCCGGGCCGGCCTGGACGACCAGGAGCGGAGGGAGTCCGGGACGCACGGCGCAGAGCCGGATGTGCTGCCGGGAGCCGTTGATGCTCAGCGTGATCGTTTTGTCGATGGCAAGCCGCTCTCTGTTCTTCATGGTCGCTCGAGCTCCTGAATTGGGTTAGCAATCGCTAACCCACGAGTCAAAAAAAATCACGCGCCGATCCGGCGGAACAGCGCGACGAGATCGGCCTTCCACCGCGTGGCCGGCCCGGCGACCACCCCGACCTGGAGCATGCGGGCCAGCTCGGCGAGTGTCCCCTGCAGGCTTGCCGCGGCGACGTCGGGGTGTACTGCTGGTCCGGCGCCCGGCGGCCGGGGCGCGAGGCTCATGAGCGAGCGGGCCATGCCAATCATGGTCTGTCGCCGGACTGCCGGCGCCGCCTTCGGCCAGAGCACGCGCGCGCTGTCGGACAGAAACGCCATGGCGTCCGGGTGCTCGTCCACCAGCGCGAGCACCTGGCCGATGTACGCCTCCAGTTTGTCGTCGAAGGTCTTCGCCGCGTCGATCGCAGCCTGGCACTTCGTCCACAGCCGCCGATGACAGGTCTCGAAGAGATGCAGGGCCAACTCCTCCTTGCCTGCGAAGTGTTTGTACAGCGCCGGGTTGGTGTAGCCGCTTTCCTTCGCGATGTCACGAATGCTCGTGCCGTCGAACCCGTGCTGGCTGAACAGCTTCATCGCCGCGCGCAGGATGTGCCGCTTGGCCGGCGGGTCGCCTTCGCGGATGTAGAACGGTAACGTCGACAGTGTCGGGCTCACGTCGTGGACGTTAGCATACGCTAACTCACGCGTCAAGCTGCGCACGGCGGCACGCCGCCAACCCCACGGTTTTCCGACACTCCTGGGCCCTCGAGCGCCAGAAAATGGCAACAGTAAAAATCGAACATTACGCCTTGCTGAGGTCGAGCTTTTCGTTTACCCTCTGCGGTGCCAGTGCTCATTCGAGCGGTACGTCGCGCCACGGCGTTCCGGTCAGACCTCGCGGCTCTCGTCTCGTACGCCGTTCTTGCGGTGCTCTATTCGTGGCCGCTGCCCACCCGTTTCGACACCGCGTTCCTCGGTTCCCCAGCCGCTGACCTGGGCGCGTACGTCTGGAACCTCTGGGTCTTCCGCCACGAAATCGTGGTGAGACACAGCTCCCCGTTCTTCACCTCGGCGATCCTGGCGCTGACGCCGCCGCCGGCACCGCTCTCGCTGCAGAACTACACCGCGTTTGCCGACGTCCTGGCGCTGCCGCTCATCCCACGGCTGGGCATCATCGTCACGTTCAACCTGCTGTCGTTGTTCGCCGTCGTCCTCAGCGCCTACGCCATGTTCCTGTACGCCCGTGCGCGTACCGGCGGCGATCCATGGGCCGGATGGATCGCCGGCGCGGCCTTCGGGTTTTCGTCGTTCATGATGATTCGGCAGACCGCGCATCTCAGCCTTGTGCTGGCGGCGCCTCTCCCGATCTTCGGCCTGCTCATGCACCGGATGTCCCGGCGTCCGACGTATCGCCTGGCGATCGCGTCGGGAGCAGTCGTCGCCTGGGCGTTCTTCTGCGACCCGTACTACGCGGTCTACTGCCTGTTGATACTCCTCTACATGGTGGGTTACTCCGCCTTCACGCTCGACTTCCTGCCGGGCGAGTACCGGTCGAACTGGCCCAGGACCGTCATCGATCTCGGACTCTTCACCGTCGGCGGACTGATTGTGGCCATCGCACTCTCCGGCGGCCGCACCTTCGTGCT
The DNA here is from genome assembly GCA_963712905.1 of uncultured Acidobacteriota bacterium. Lineage (GTDB taxonomy): Bacteria > Acidobacteriota > Vicinamibacteria > Vicinamibacterales > CAVVIG01 > CAVQJU01. The sequence goes on from CAVQJU010000010.1 coordinate 570,329, forward strand.
GCGCGGAATCACTGTCAGCGCCACGCGGCTGTACACGCCGATGCTGGTGCTCTCCGTACTGCTCATCCTTCGTTGGGCGGTTACCACGCGCCCGCGCGTGTCCGTCCTTCCCATGAACTGGGCGGCGGTTCGCTTCGCGATGGTTGGAATCGCAGCGATTCTGGCGGGGTTGGCGCCGATGCTGACGGCGTTCGCTTCGCCGCTCGGTTCGCCGTTGGCGGCAAACCCCGTGCCCCTGTGGCGCAGCAGCCCTCCTGGCGTTGACGTTCTCGCGTATCTGATTCCCAATCCATTTCATCCCTGGGCATCAGCGTCGTGGTTGAACTGGCTGAGTGCACGTCCAAACGGACTGGTCGAAAACGTCGCCAGCCTGCCGTGGGTCGCCTTGCTGACCGTCGCCTGCGCCTGGTGGGCGACGCGCCGGCGTCCTCACAGCGGCTGGGTGGCCTTCACCGCGTTCTTCGCCGTGCTGTCGCTCGGACCATTCGTGAAGTTCGGCGGAATCGATACGTACGTGCCGACGCCCTGGGCGCTCCTCCGCTACGCCCCGGTCATTGGCGCCGCTCGCGTGCCCGGTCGTCTCGCGGTGCTGACCTCGCTGGGTGTCTCGATGCTGCTGGCCATGGCCGTGCAGCAGTTGCGTCAGCGCTCAACCCGTCCGCATGCGGTCTTTGCTGTGGTCGGGACACTCCTGCTCTTCGAACTGTGGCCGGCGCCGCGGCTGCTCGCCGACGCACGGGTCTCGCCTGTTTTTCAGACGATTGCCGACGACCCTCGTCCGGTGCGAGTCCTGAATCTGCCGTTCGGACTGCACGACGGCCTGGGTGGCAGGGGTGGACACCATTCGATTTCGCAGTATCAGCAGACCGTCCACGGAAAGCCGCTGGCCGGTGGGTACCTCTCCCGTCTACCTCCGGGTGCGGTCAAACGCTATCAGCGAATGCCGCTCATGAGTGCGCTCCTCGAGCTGAGCGAAGGACTGCCTGTCGATCCCGCCAGATTGGACGAGGCGGTGGCGCGATCGAGGGCGCGACGGAAGGAGCTCAACATCGGGTGGATCGTTGTCGATTCAAGTCGCGCCACCCCTGAGCTCCTGGACCTGTGCAGTCGAGCATTCGATCTGCAGTGGATTGCCACCGATGGGGAGTGGATGATCTACCGCGCAGAGCCGTAGCCAGGTCCCGCGAATCAGCCGGCGCGGCGGTCGAGCTCCGAAAGTCGATACCGATAGTTCGCGGTGATGCCGGCTGACCGATCCATTCCGGCAGCGGACGTGTCGCCGAGCCAATTCAGGCGTTCGAGGCACGCGCCGTTGCCGAGATGGAAGCGCGCGACCGGGTCAGCGGGTTCCGTTCCGCGCTTGACCTGCAGCAGGTAGGTTCTGCAGAGCGGAATCAGCTGCTGTTCGAGTTCCGCGGACCGCGCCGGGTCTCGCATCCAGTTCGGCTCCTCCATCCTGGCGATCAGGGCCGCGAACTGGCGATTGCCGTCTCGCGCGACGTCCGTCAACCACGTGCGGAAACCGGGAATCGGCGACAACGTGGCGACGGTCTTCAGCTGGCGAAACTCAGCATGGAGATGGTCGACGACGCGCCGGATCAGGGTGTTGCCGAGACGCACGCCGCGCAGCCCTTCGTGGCAGCTCGAAATGGAATAGAACACCGCGCAATCGCACGAGCAGGGATCGAGCACCGGTGAGTCCGGATCGAGGAGCGGCTGGACCCTGGCGCTCAACCCCGAGGTCAAGGCGAGCTCCGTGAAGATGAGCGGTTCGTCCGGCAGCGCCGGATGAAAGAAGCCGAAACAGCGCCGATCGGCGGCGAGGCGTCGTTCGAGGTCCCGGCCATCTCGAATCTGGTGGACCGCTTCGTACTTGATCACGTTTTCGAGCACTTCGCGAGGCGCTCGCCCGTCGATCCGGCGAAACTCCAGAATGTCACTGTCGAACCAGGCGCGCATCACGCGCATCAACTCGACGTCGATGGCCGCCCACGAAGGATTCGCATCCAGGCCGCGAAGAAGCCGGCCTCGCAGCTCCATCAGCGACCGGGTTCGTGAGGCCAGGGTCAGCCGGCGAACAGAGCTCACCGAGCGCGGCTTCGCGCTCCGACCGCAGGACATCACGGCAGTCGATCAGCTGCTGAGCGTCCCTGGCTTCACTTGTCTGGCATCCCGGCATTGTCAGGCCTGCCTCCAGCCTAGCCGCGTGACATAACGCCTGCGTGGCGGCAACGCGACTCCGATGTGAATTGTCGGAGGCCTCACAGCGCGACCTCCTGCTGCGACGGGAAACCGTGCTGCTTGCGGCCGACCTCGCGGCTGCGTTCGTACGCCTTCCGCTCCATCACGCTTATCGCCGTGAATCCGCGCGCGATGCGCAGGTTCTGGCGCAGCACCTTGCTCGAATCGATGCCGGACACCGTCATGATCGAGACGTGGTCGGGATGGCGGCCGAACGGGCGGCGGGATACGATTTCGTCACTCGAGAGGGTGGGCATGTCCTGATCCGTTACAGGCCGGGAGCCACAGACACCTCGAGGTGGCGCGGACGGCCATTTCCGACTGACGATGCAAGGCGCAGTCCAGCCAATCGGTATGTGGCCGACGGGTTGCACGAGGACCTACCGGTCGGTGGACTTCGCCCAGGCCGCGATGCGCCTGAGATCGACGGGCCGGCTCAGCATCGGCCCGTTCGTCTACGTCAGGTTTCACGGCGTGCCGAGGTATGCGGGCCGTTACGCGACGCGCGCCCTGAACGACTGGGCGGACTGGCTGAGCGCCGAGATGGGCCGCGGACGGCCGGTGTTCGCGTATTTCAACAATACGATCAAGGCCCAGGCGGCGAAAGACGCCGTCAGACTCCGAACGGCGCTCGCGGCGCGCTCGACGCTTCGATAGAATGTGAATCGTCCGCGCCTCACCCGCCGTGGCCATGAATCGCTTTCATCCGGTCGTCGCACGCTGGTTCGACGACACGTTCGGCGAGACCGACGCCGGCCCAGGAACAAGGCTGGGAGGCGATTCGGATCCGGCCGCCACACGCTGATCGCGGCGCCGACCGGGTCCGGCAAGACGCTCGCGGCGTTTCTGACGGCGCTCGACGAGCTGTTCCAGCGAAGGCCTGCGCGCGCCGCTGCCGGACGAGGTACGAGTGGTCTACGTGTCGCCGCTCAAGGCGCTGAGCGCGGACATCCACAAGAACCTGGCGGTGCCGCGCCGCGGCATCGCGCAGCTGCGCCGAGAGCGTCGGCATCGCCTCGCCGCGCATCACGGCCGCGGTCCGCACCGGCGACACGACGCAGGCCGAGCGCGCGGCCATGCTGCGGACGCCGCCGCACATCCTGGTCACGACGCCGGAATCGCTGTTCCTGCTGCTGACCGCCGAGCGCAGCCGGGCCGATGCTCCGGACCGTCCGGACCGTCATCGTCGACGAGATTCACGCGGTGATCGACACGCGCCGCGGCGCGCACCTGGCGCTGTCGCTCGAGCGGCTCGAGGAGGTCGCGGCAGCGCCGCTCCTGCGCATCGGCCTCTCGGCGACGCAGGCGCCCGATCGAAACCGTCGCCGGCATTCCTCGTCGGCCACCCTGCGGCCGACGACGGCCGACCGCACCCGCGATTGCGCCATCGTCGACGAAGGCCACCGCCGCGCGCTCGATCTGGCGATCGAGCTGCCGAGGCTCGTCGCTCGAAGCGGTGATGTCGAGCGAGATCTGGCAGGAGTACTACGACCGGCTCGCCGATCTCGTCCGGGAACATCGGACGACGCTCGTGTTCGTCAACACGCGGCGCCTCGCCGAGCGGCTGGCTCGCCACCTGAGCGACCGCCTGGGCGACGACGCGGTGACGGCGCACCACGGAAGCCTGTCCAAGGAGCGGCGGCTCGACGCCGAGACGCGGCTCAAGAGCGGCACGCTGCAAGGCGCTCGTCGCGACCGCGTCGCTCGAACTCGGCATCGACATCGGCCACGTCGATCTCGTCTGCCAGATCGGATCGCCGCATCGGATCGCGACGCTGCTGCAGCGCGTGGGGCGATCGGGACACACGGTCGGCCGGCACGCCGAAGGGCCGGGTGTTTCCCGACGTCGCGCGACGATCTGGTCGAGTGCGTCGCGCTGCTCCGAGCGATCCGCTGCAGGCGATCTGGATCGCATCGTCGTCGCAGGACGCGCCGAACGACGTGCTCGCGCAGCAGATCGTCGCCGAGACCGTCGTGCCGCGAGTACACGGAGGACGAGCTGTTCGCGCTCGTGCGGCGCGCGTGGCCCTATCGCGACGCTCGAGCGGCCGCAGTTCGACGCCGTCGTGGCCATGCTCGCCGACGGGTTCGCGACGAAGCGCGGCCGGCGCGGCGCGCTCATCTACCGCGACGAAGTCCAGCAGCGGCTGCGCGGCCGCCGTGGCATCCCGGCTGCTCGCGCTCACCTCCGGCGGCGCGATTCCGGAGGTCGCCGACTACCGGATGGTGCTCGAGCCCGACGACACCTTCATCGGCACGCTGAACGAAGACTTCGCCATCGAGAGCATGGCCGGCGACGTCATTCAGCTCGGCAACATGTCGTGGCGCGTGCTGCAGGTCGGCGCCGGCGTCATCCGCGTCGCCGATGCGAAGGGCGCGCCGCCGAACATCCCGTTCTGGCTCGGCGAAGCGCCGGCGCGGAGCGACGAGCTGTCGAGCGCGGTGAGCCGGCTGCGCGGCGACATCGACGCCCGGCTGCGAGCGGTCGCGAATCGACGGCTCGCAGCCGGCGACCGTCGACGCTGGCTGGCCGGCGAGGCGGGCGTCGATCGCGGCGCCGCCGAGCAGACCGTGGCATATCTTGCGGCCACACGCGCGACGCTCGGCGTCGTGCCGACGCAGGACACGCTGGTCCTCGAGCGCTTCTTCGACGAATCGGGCGGCATGCAGCTCGTGCTGCACTCGCCGTTCGGCAGCCGCATCAACAAGGCGTGGGGCCTCGCGCTGCGCAAGCGGTTCTGCCGTCAGTTCAACTTCGAGCTCCAGGCGGCGGCGACCGAGGATGCGCTGCTCCTGTCGCTCGGGCCGCAGCATTCGTTTCCGCTCGCGGACGTCTTCCGCTACCTGCATCCGGCGACCGCCGAAGACGTGCTCGTGCAGGCCCTGCTCGACGCGCCGGTGTTCGAGACGCGGTGGCGCTGGAACACGACCATCTCGCTCGCGGTCCCGCGATTCCGCGGCGGGCGCAAGGTGCCGCCCCCGCTCCAGCGGATGCTCGCCGACGATCTGCTGGCGGCCGTGTTTCCCGACGCGGCCGCGTGTCTGGAGAACATCCCGGGCGATCGCCAGCTGCCCGACCATCCGCTGGTCGCCCAGACCGTGCGCGACTGCCTCGACGAGCGCGATGGATGTGGCCGGTCTCTCGCGCATCCTGACTCGTATCCACGCCGGCGAGCTCCGCCTGGTCACGCGCGACACGCCTGAACCGTCGCCGCTGTCGCACGAGATCCTGAACGCGAAGCCGTACGCGTTCCTGGACGATGCCCCGCTCGAGGAGCGGCGGACGCAGGCGGTCTACGCGCGGCGCGCGAGCGAACCGGCGTCCGGCCAGGATCTCGGGGCGCTCGATGCCTCGGCCATCGCGCGCGTGCGCGACGAAGAGCGACCCGATCCGCGAGACGCCGATGAACTGCACGACGCGCTCATCACGGCAGGCTTCCTGTCCGGCTGAAGAGGCGGGAGGGCTGCCGCCGGATCTGTTCGCGGAGCTCTGCACGTTCCAGACGGGCGGCGCTCGTCACGCTGCCGGCCGGGGCCATCTGGGTTGCCGCCGAACGGCTGCCCGAGCTCACCGCCGTCCATCCGGCGCCACGCCGGACGCTACGGCGCTCAACGTGCCGGCGAGCCGATCGGCTCGCATCGTGGACGCGCGACGCCGCGATCGTCGAGCTCGTGCGCAGCCGCCTCTCGCTGGTCGGCCCGACGACGCGGCATGCCTCGCGGCATCGATGTCGATCGCCGGCGCCGACGCGGACGCCGCGCTCCTCGCCCTCGAGTCCGAAGGCGTCGTCCTGCGCGGCCGCTTCAGCGGCGCGGACGACCTCGAATGGTGCGACCGGCGTCTGCTGGCGCGCATTCATCGCTACACGCTCAATCGCCTGCGCGCCGAAATCGAGCCGATCACGGCTGGCGGATTTCCAGCGCTTTCTCTTCGCGTGGCACGGCGTCGATCCCAGCCGCACCAGCTGGCCGGCATCGACGGCCTGCGCAGCGTGCTGTCGGTGCTCGACGGTCTCGAATTGCCGGCCAGCGCCTGGGAGCGCGCGGTCCTGCCTGCCCGCCTCGACCACTACGATCCGGCGTGGCTCGACATGCTGTGCCTCACGGGCGAGGCCGGCATGGTCGCGCCTGAGCGTGCGCTCGGCGGTGAGCGGAGAGAAACCGGCGCTGCGGGTCGCGCTGTTCCTGCGCGAGCACGGGACGGCCTGGCACGCGCTTCGGCCCGACGCGATCGCGGACGAACACTCGCTGGCAGAAAACAGCCGGCGGATTCTGGAGACGCTGCGCACCCGCGGGCGCCTCGTTTCTGAGCGAGCTCGTCAGGCTCTGCCCGCTGGAGGAAGCGGCCGCGGACGAAGCCATCGCCGAGCTGGCGGCCGCGGGTCTGGCCGTCTCGGACGGGTTCGCCGGCGTCCGCGCCGTCGTCCGCACCCTGCGGCGTCAGCCGCACGCGCATGCGACGCGCGGACGGCGCGGGCCGGTGGTCCGCTGTTCGGCAGGCGGCGTCCGATGCCGAACGCGAGGCGGCGATCGAGGTCCAGGCGCGGGTCGCTGCTCGCCCGGTACGGCGTCGTGTTCCGGCGTCTGCTCGCGCGTGAGACGAACGCCGCGCCGTGGCGCTCGCTGACCGCGGTCTATCGGCGGCTGGAGGCCCGCGGCGAGATCCGCGGCGGACGGTTCGTCACCGGCATGTCCGGCGAACAGTTCGCGCTGCCCGAAGCCGTCGAGCGGCTGCGCGAGACACGCCGAAACGGACGCGACGGGCGCCTGACGACGATCAGCGCCGTCGATCCGCTGAACCTGACCGGCGTGTCTGACCAACGACGATCGCGTTCGCGCGGCCACGTCGACTCGCATGGTCTATCGCGACGGCGTCGCACTGGCCGTGCTCGAAGGCGATTACATGCGGCCGCTCGCGGAAATCGATCCGGCCGCCGCAGACGGCCTCGCCAGCGCGCTCGCCGGACGTCCCCTCCCCGTCGTGACTGCCGGTTTCATCGGCCGCTAGTAAACCCGGGCATACAGACGAGCTGAGGTCGACGCGGCCGCGACGCCGTCACACTCCCCTATAATCGGCCGCGATCCGTGACTGCCATCCTGTCTGTGACGACGGCTGTGGCGATCGCCCTCGGTCTCTGGCTGATCTGGCGCCGTCGATCTCGACTCCGTCTGTCTCGGGTGTCGCCGCAACCTGGAACGACCCCGCTCGATGACAACGTCCGGTTCACGGTTTATCGTCCTTCCGAAATCGAGCCACAGCGGTGGTACTCGCTCCTCGCGTTCGTTCACTTATCCGAGCGGCCCGCCGATCGGCCTGACGAACCCGATCCAGTCGCGGTGGTCAAGCGCCAGGCGGCGACGCTGCTCCAGGACGAACCTGCGGAGTATCAGAGCCTCGTCAGCGACAGCCTGCGCGCGATCCCAAGGGCCGGCGAGCTCACGCTCGTGCCGCAGATGGACGGCATCGAGTTCAATCCGGCGCAGCAGACATTCCGGTGGGAACGCTCCGTCCACCGCGCCGACTTTCAGCTGCGGGGCCTGGCCGGTTCCGTCCCGCGCACGGCACGCGGCCATTTGACGATCTACTGGGGCCCGCTCATCGTCGGAGATGTACCTCTCGCGATTTCCGTCGTCACACACGCGGTTTCGAGTGATGCGCCTGCCCGCGCGGACACCGTTCGAGCCTACCGGCAGATCTTTGCCTCGTATTCCCATCGTGACGTCGCCGTCGTCGAGCAGTTCGAAGAAACGCTTGCGGCGCTTGGCGATCGCTACCTCAGGGACGTCCGCGATCTGCGCGCGGGACAGGTGTGGAGCGACGAGCTCGAACGAATGATCGAGCAGGCCGACGTGTTTCAGTTGTTCTGGAGCTGGAACGCGCTGGCGTCGCCATTCGTTCGACAGGAATGGGAGTTTGCCCTCGGGCTGCGCCGCGAGAACTTCCTGAGACCCGTGTACTGGGAGGACCCGCTTCCGTCACGTGGCGACCTGCCTTCTGAAGGCCTGCGGCGCCTGCACTTTCACCGGCTCGGTGTTTTGGGCACCAGCGTCACGCCTCCATCAGCAGAGGTTCGTCCCGCGCCGCGATTCCGCTGGAAGGCCCCCCTCGCGGCAGCCGCGGCGCTGCTCCTTGTCGTCGCGGTCTTGCCACTCGTGCTGATGCAGAACGCATCGGCGCCATCACCAGCAGGGGCTCCGGTAGGAAGCGCACCGCCACAAACCACCATCCAGCCCCCGGCTGCGATGCCCAATACACGCCCGCCGGTCGACAGCCTTCCAGCGCCGGTCAAGCCAGTACCTAATCGCGCGCGTGAGGATCCCGCGCAGCGTCAGGGCAGTAGACGGCAGCGTGTTGCCGCCCGGCACGTATGACGTATCGCTCGTTCCCCGCCCTACCGACGGCGGGGCCCCCGATAGCCAGTGGGTCGAGCTCCGCAAGAATGGTGTTGTCGTCGCGCGCGAGCTCGCCACCGTCACTCCGCTGGAAGAGACCAACTCAGCGTCTCCACAACCGAAGAGTCGCGTCGAACTGCTGAAGGGCGGCGACGTTCGTGTGTCGATCAGAGACAAAGGGAAAAGCTACCTGCTTCACCTGCGGACGACGAAATAACACAACCGTTGGCGCTTGAAGCCGGTGCGACTTTTGCAGCGTCCTACAAACCTCACAACTAGCCGGGAGCCGCATATGAAATTGACAGAGGTATTACTCGCCGGGCTGGACCGTGAAACTCCGCGGTCGCGGCGCGCGCTCGCAGAAGTGCCGGCCGGGAAGTACGACTGGAAACCACACGACAAGTCGATGGCCTTCGGGTACCTGAGCCAGCTGGTCGCAACGATGCCGTCGTGGATGGCGATGGGGATCACGCAGAGCGAGCTCGACGTGGCGCCGGCCAGCGGCTCGGCGATGTCGCGCGAGAAGCTGGAGACGAGCGAGGCGCTCGTGAACGCGCTGGACAAGAGCGCCGCCGAGGCCCGCGCGGCGCTCGAGGGCACGACCGACGAGTTTCTGATGACCCCGTGGAAACTGCTCGCGCGCGGGCAGGTCGTTCAGGAGACGCCTCGCTGGGTGATGATCCAGGACACGCTCAACCACTGGGCGCATCACCGCGGCCAGATGACGGTCTATCTGCGGCTGCTCGGCGCCAGGGTCCCGTCGATTTACGGACCCTCGGCCGACGACAAGCAGTTTCGGTAGTCAATCGGCCAGACACCCCTGCCCGCGTTCCGGGGCATTGCCCGCCCCGGAACCTGAATCGGTCGTTCTTTCATCGCGTCAGACCTAATAGAATCCTGATACCTATGCTGAAGGGCGCGCCCCTCGTTCTGCTGTTGTGTCTGCCGATTGCGCTGCCGGGCTGTTCAGGAGCGAAAGTCGAGCGAAATCACAGTGAGCCGGCGGCGAAGCTGGTGAAGACCGCGGCTGTCCGCCAGGAGGCCCTCCGCCGCAGCGTCGAGGTCGTCGGCACGCTCGCCGCCGAGGACGAGGTCACCATCTCCTCGCAGGCCGAAGGCGTCGTGCGCCGCGTGCTCGCGGATCTTGGCGATCCCGTCAAATCCGGCCAGACGCTTGTCGAGATCGATCCCGAGAAGCTGCAGTACACCCTCGACGAGCGGAGGGCGGCGCACGCGCGGGCGCTCACGAAGTACGGCGCGTCGGAGTCGGGCCAGCTGCCGCCGGTCGAGGAGACGGCCGAGGTCCGCAGGGCGGCCGCCGAGCTGGCGCAGGCGAAACAGGGCCGCGAACGCGCCGGCGAGCTGCACAAGCGAACGCTCATTTCTCAGCAGACGCTCGACGATGCGGAGACGACGCTGCGATTGAAGGCGGCGGCCTATGACGCCGCTCTTCAAGCCGCCAGGAACATGCGGGCGGATGTCGACGCCGCCGCCGCGGCCATGAAGCTCGCGGATCGACAGCTGCGCGACGCGTCCATCCGGGCGCCGTTCGACGGCTACGTCCAGAAGCGGATGGTGTCGGCGGGCGAGCTCGTGAAGGACCAGATGCCCGTGATGACCGTGGTGCGCGTGGATCCGCTGAAGCTGCTGGCGGAGATTCCCGAGCGGATGGCGCCGTGGATCAAGGTCGGACAGTCGATCGACCTGCGGGTGGACGCGTTCCCGGCCGCGACCTTCGCGGCGACCGTGTCGAGGATCAGCCCGGCCGTCAACACCCAGACGCGGACGTTCGCGTTCGAGGCCTCGGCGCCCAATCACGACGCGCGGCTCAAGCCCGGCACGTTCGCGCGCGTGCATCTCGAAACCGCCCTGGTCGAGCAGGTCCTGACGATTCCCTACGCCGCGATGCAATACCGCTACGGCGTGTATCACGCATTCACCGTCGACGGAGATCGCCTGACCGCCCACGAGCTGAAAACCGGCGATCGGGTCGGCGATCGGATGGAAATTCTCGGCGGCCTGAAGCTCGGCGAGTTCGTCGCGCTCACCGACGTCGACAATCTCGTCAACGGCATGAAGGTCACCCTCGACGGAGAGACGGAGTAACCGTGCTGTCTGAACTCTGCGTCCGACGGCCCGTCTTCGCCACGATGCTCGTCGGGTCGCTCGTGGTGCTGGGCCTCTTCTCGTTCCGCGATCTCGGCGTCGATCTGTTTCCGAAGGCCGATCCCGCGACCGTCAACGTGTCGCTCCGGCTCCCGGGCGCGGCGCCAGACGAAATGACCTCGGCGGTCATCATGCCGATGGAGAACGCGCTCAGCGGGATCGCCGGCATCGACCAGCTGCGCGCCAACGTGAACGCCGGCGGCACGGCCAGCATCACCGTGCAGTTCCTGCTCGGGCGGGACCTGGACGACGCCGCGAACACGGTGCGCGAGAAGGTCGCCGGCGCGATGCGGAACGTGCCGCCCGAAGTCCTGCCGCCGGTCATTCAGAAACAGGACCCCGACGCCGACCCGATCATGGGCCTGGTCGTCTCGGGGAAGAGCACGAGCCTGCGCACGCTGACCGAGATCGCCGACAAACAGATCAAGCGCGCGCTGGAGTCGGTCGACGGCGTGGGCGCCGTCACCATCAGCGGCGACCGGCCGCGCGAGATTCACATCGTCGTCGACGTCCAGAAGCTGAATGCGCACGGGCTGTCCATCGACCAGGTGCGCGACGCGATTCAGAAGGAGAACGTCGAGATTCCGGGCGGGCACGCTCGAGCAGGGCAAGTGGGAGGTCGGGCTGCGCACGCTCGGCCGCATCGATGCCAGCGACCAGTTCAACGACATCATCATCGCGACCGTCAACGGCGTCCCGCTGCGAGTGTCCGACATCGGCTACGCGGAGGACACGGTTCAGAAAGTCGCGACCTCGATGTTCATGCAGGACGGCAGCCCCGCCGTGCAACTCGACATCCGGCGGGCATCCGGCGAGAACACCATCAAGGTGACCGAGGCCGTGAAGGCCAAGCTCGCGTCGGTCCGTCAGACCCTGCCGCCCGACGTGACGCTGACGATGAACACCGACGATTCCCGCTTCATCTACGCGTCGGTCTCGTCGCTCGAAGAACACCTGCTGTGGGGAAGCCTCCTCGCGTCGCTGGTCGTCATGTTCTTCATCAGGAACATCCGGGCGGTCATCATCTCGGCCCTGGCCATTCCCGTCTCGATCATCGCCACGTTCACGCTGATGCGCGCCATGGATTTCACGCTCAACAACATGACGCTGCTCGCGCTGACGCTCGCCGTGGGCATCGTCATCGACGACGCGATCGTCGTGCTGGAGAATATCTTCCGATACGTCGAAGAGAAGCACCGCACGCCGTTCGACGCCGCCATCGAGGGCACGCGCGAGGTGGCGCTGCCGGTGATGGCCACCACGCTGTCGCTCGTCGTGATCTTCCTGCCCGTGGCGTTCATGACCGGGTACGCGCGCCGCTTCATCTACCCGTTCGGATGGACGATGGCGTTTGCGATCCTGGTGTCGATGATCGTCAGCTTCACGCTGACCCCGATGCTCAGCTCCCGCTGGCTGAAGATTTCCAGCTCGCACGGCGAGGAGGACACCAAGCACCACCGGTTGTTTCGCGCCCTGGATCGGTGGTACACCGCGTCGCTCCGATGGACGCTCGCGCACCCGATGGCGATTATCGGCATGTCGGCCGCCCTGGTCGCGCTGACCTATCCGCTGAACCGGATGGTCGGGCGCACGTTCGTCCCCGGCGAGGACATGGCCGAGTTCACGGTGCACGCCGACACGCCGCAAGGGACCTCTATCGAGGGGACGACCGAGATTGCGCAGAATGTCGTTCGCGAGATCGGCGAGCAGGAAGGCGTGTCGCACGTCACCTACCTGGCCGGGGCCGACCGGTATACGCATTTCCATGTGATGTTCTATCTCCTGCCCGTGGCGGAGCGGACCGTCACCCAGGAGCAGGTGACCGCTCGCGTCCGAAAGGTCCTGGCGCAGCACCCGGCCTATAACGCGAACGTGCAGGCGCGAAACGTGCTGGGATCGGGTTTCAACAACGCCATCCAGGCGGTCCTGCTCGGGCCGGACATCGACAAGCTCTACGGCTATTCGCAGCAGATTCTCGCGAAGGCGCAGGCGACGCCGAGCCTGGTCGACGCGAAGACCGACTACAGCGATGCCAGTCCCGAAGTTCAAGTCGCGGTGGATCGTGCGCGCGCGGCCGACCTTGGCGTCCGCATGGCGACCGTCGGCAACACCCTGCGGTTGATGGTTTCCGGCGACGACGAGATCTCCACCTATCGTGAAGCCGGCGAGCAGTACCCGGTGAAGATCCGCGTGCTCGAGAGCCAGCGCCGCGATATCGAGACGGTCGGCAAGCTCACCGTGACCTCGCTGTCCGGGCAGCCCGTGCGGATCGACAACATCGCCCGGATGGTTCGCGGCTTCGGACCAACGCGGTTGTCACGGTCGAACCGGCAGTATTCCATCAATCTCAACGCCGACGTGGCGCCGGGGCACGCCCTCGACGCGGCATCGGACGACGTGCGGAGGCTCATCGCCAGCGTCCAGATGCCTCCGGGGTACAGCGTCCGGATGCAAGGTCAGACCCGGAACCTCGATGAGACGACCGACAACCTGGTGATGGCCATCGCGCTCGCCAGCGTCTTCGTGTACATGGTGCTCGCGGCCCAGTTCGAAAGCTTCGTGCAGCCGCTCATCATCATGACCGTGCTGCCGCTGTCGGTGCCGTTCGCGCTGTTCACCATCTGGGCGACGGGGCGGACGTTGAACCTGTGGAGTGCGCTCGGCATCCTCCTGCTGTTCGGCATCGTCAAGAAGAACTCGATTCTGCAGGTGGACTACACCAACGTCCTGAGGGCGCAGGGCATGCCGCTCGAGCAGGCGCTCGTCGAAGCGTGCCGCACGCGGCTCCGCCCGATCCTGATGACGACGCTGGCGATCGTCGCCGGCCTGATTCCCACCGCGCTCGGTCTCGGCATCGGCGGCGCCCAGCGCTCGGCGATTGCCGTCACGATCATCGGCGGTCAGTCGCTGTGTCTCTTCCTGACGCTCCTGCTCGTGCCGGCCGCCTATGCGAAGCTCGACGCGCTCGAGCAATCGCTGGCGAACCGGCAGCTCAAAGCGTGGTTCGACAAGCTGCGCTCGTCGACGACCGGCCGGCTGCGCCCGGCGCCCGGCCAACGCTAGCCCACGGAAGGGCTCAGCGGTCTCTGCCCACGAATGACCTGTCGTTGATTGCTGCAATGTGTCCAACCGACATGCACGGCGACGCGTCTCCTGTGCCCTGCAAGAGACGGCAGAGCTATGGGGATCGTTATGTCTGGCGGTGGCGGGACCGCTGCTCGAGCATCACCGCGAGCTGCGTCTGGCGGTCCTGAAGTTCGCGCTGAAGCGATTTCCGCGTCGTGGCGTCTTCACTCTGCGCGAGGGTACGCTCCAATCGTGCGATCTCGCTCAGCAACTGGACTTCCACTGGAGCGCAATGGGCGCTCCTCAGGATCGAATACGCCATCCGCAGATCTTCGGGCGTGCTGAAGTAGTCCTCGAGGTTCAGTGGCTGGCCCGCGCCGGGCAGGTTCTCGAACTGACCCTGCTCCATGGCCTCCCTGATACGGTTCTCCGCGATGCGGCTGAACGGCATGGATCGATCCGTTCAGGAAGGCGGCAGCAGGTAGCCGGATTTCATCGGCCGCTCTCCTGCGCGCGGGCGCCGCTGAGGATCGCGGGCAGACCGTAATTCCCTTCGTGGCAGGCGTACTCGAACGCCCGTTCACCGGTTTTCTTGAGCAGGATCATCAACGTCCACGGGCGCGCCCACGTCGAGGGATCGTCGATCGTGATGTAGTACTCGACGGTGTCGGCGGCGACGCGCCGGAATTTCTCGGTGACATGCAGCCGCTCCGTGTTCGTGAGGCGGAAGGCGTTGGTCACGAAGTTAGTCGTGTCCACCACCAGCGTGTCACCCTCCCAACGGGCCCGCGAGTCGCCGTGGTACTGCCTGAACGCCTTCGACAGGTGCGGTCCTGCGCCGATGGGAAAGATCCGCGTGTCGTGGATCATCTCGCTGCTCAGGGCGAAGACGCCGGGGCCCTGCGTGATCTCGAAGTAGCTCTGGTACCCGGCTCGGGGGTTGGGCGTGCCGTATGTGACGCACCGCGTGCCCAGCGACAAATCCTGCGCCTGGTCGGCCGGCCCCCTGGCCTGGCGGGCGGCCGCCTGTTCCCGCGCCCGCTCCACGGCCTCGGGGACGAGGGCGGGAATGCGACCGTCCGGCGGGTCGATGATGAGCGACGTGCGGTTGTCGAACACGCGCTCGGACAGCCACGTCTGGTCGTAGTTGCCCGTCTCCGTGTCCGCCGATTTGAACTTCGTCTTGCCCTCGACGGCGGCGTTGAACAACTCGTCGGCGAAGAAGGCATCCCCGCCGTCCATCATCGCCGTGGCCCTCTTCTTCAGGGTGTCGAGCTCGGCATCGGTCATGGTGGCGCGCAAGCCGAATGACAGGGGCCGCTCGAGCGGGGTCATGCTGTTGTTCGCCCACACGCCCTGCATGTCCGGATGCCCGTCCGCCAGGCGGGGCACGGTCCACCCGGTCCCGCTTTTCGCTGACTGGCCCACCAGCGATACGCTGACGACCATCATGAGTCCCGCGACGATTCCCTCGCGCATGTTCCCGTCCCCCCGCGTGCTGCTGTTTCCCCTGGCGGCGAATACTGGCTGCGGATTCTAGTCGCTCGACTGCGACAACACAATCGACCTGCGGCAGCTGTTCTCACACGATGTGCCTGGCCGTCAGGCCGATGGCATCCGCTGTCTCCGTCTGCCGTTTGTCGGCACTCACGAATAGCATCCCGGGCATCGAGACGCGAGCCGCGAACAATCGCGCCGAGGCGACGTGAATCGCATCGAGAGTCCGAATGGGATGGGCGGCTACGAGCGCCTCGGCGGCCGCCAGCACGTCGGTTCCGACTTCGACAAGCGTCCAATAGGCACGGTCGGCCGCGAGGTGCTTGAGGATCGCCGGAAGCCGGGCCCCGTCGAGCGAGCCTTCTGCCGCCCGGCGCCTCAGCGCACTTCGCAACTCAACCGGCAGCACGGCCGACGTCACGCAGGCGCCCCGGCGGAGCAATTGGAGAATCTCGCGGCGACCGGACTCAGCGACGTATCGCTTGATCAGCGCGCTGGTGTCGAAATACGTCCACACAACTACGCGCGATCCTCGCGATCCTCGATGACGGTGCGCGATAGCGGCTGGCCTTTGACCCTGGCTGGACGCCAGTTGGGGGTCGGCATCGGCCCCTTCCGGGCAGCCAGGGTGATGAAGCCCTCGTCAACCAGCGCCCGAAGCGTGGCCTCGTGAGCATCCTCGCGGTTGATGGGAGTGATCACCGCAACGGGCCGCCCCCGTTCGGTCAGGATGACTTCCTTGCCGGCTCGCACAGCCCGAATCGCTTTGGAGAAACGCTGGTTGGCCTCACGGAGTCCGAGCCGCATGTAGTGATGATACTACGTTAGAACCTGTGGCAACCAGGAACGCGCGACTTCGTGCGCTGGCCCATCACCCTCGAAACCGTCATCCCGGTTTCGTTTTCGGACAGTCCGGACGGCCGTCGGGCATCATGCTCCGCTGCCAGTCATTACCTCAAGTATCAGCCACACAAGGGTTTCGACAGAATCGGGTTTTCACCGAGAGTCGTGGCGTCGTTTTTGAGCGTTCTCCGGTTCTTGACGCTCACGGCTTTCACGGCGTTTCCATGTGTCCGGGGCATCCGGGCCGCCCGGCTCGCCATCGCCACGACGCTCGCACTCGCGTGTGCTACGGCGGTGGTGGCACAGGAAGGCCTTCCGGTTCCGCTCGTCGAACGCGCACGCGGCGCCGAGCAGATCATCCTCGGCCGGGTCGCGTCGGTCAGCCCGGAGTGGCGCGTCAACGATTTCGGGGATCGCCTGATCGTCGTCCATCGTCCGCGTGGCGGTCGATGAGACGCTCAAGGGCTTCTCGCAGGCCACCGTCGACATCGAGGTCGAAGGCGGGACCATTGGAACCCTGACGCTCCACGTCTCGGACCAGCAATCGTTCACGCCGGGAGATCGGGCGGTCTTCTACCTTGCACGCAGCCGGCGCGGCACGATCGTGCCTCACCTGCGCGGACAGGGAACGCTGAAGCTCGACCGGACCAGCCGCGTGCCCAACAGCAGCGTCACGCTCGACGAGATCCGTCGCACCGTCGCGGCAGCGCGAGCACAGCCATGATTCAGCAGCGGACCCGGCTGTCTGTCTGTTTCTGCCTGGTCGCGGCCACACTTGCGATTGCCGGAACGCGTGAGACCAGTGGGTACGTATTGAGCGGTCCCACCTGGGCGCCCGGCCCTGTTCTGTACCGCGTCAACACGACCAACCTGGACTTGCCCGGTGCGGTCATTTCGCCCGCTCTGGCCGTGGGCGCGGACGCATGGACGACCCAGACCAGCGCCTCGTTCGATTTTCAGTACGCCGGCACCAGCACGGTGACCACGAATACGAACGATGGCGTGAACGTCGTGATGTTTCGCAACGCCTCGAGCGGCTCGGCCATTGCCACGACCTACTGGTGGTCGAGCGGCTCCCGCATCATCGACGCCGACATCGTGTTCTGGGACGGTGGCTTCCAGTTTTTTACCGGATCGACGGGATGTTCCGGCGGCTTCTACATCGAGGACATCGCGGCGCACGAATTCGGCCACGCCCTCGGCCTCGGCCATTCGACCGTGACGGGCGCCACGATGTATCCGTCCGTCTCTTCGTGCGCGACGGGGAATCGCACGCTCGACCCGGATGACATCGCTGGCGTGGAAGCGCTGTATCCGCCCGTGTCGATTCCCGCTCCCGGGGCGCCGACGGGCTTCCACATCGTTCCCTGACACGCCCCGCACAGTAATCGATCGCTTACTGCGCCGCTCGACGACGGTAGCGTTCGGCGAGCTCCGCCCACGACACGCCGGTGCCCGGCAGCGCCGCCTGCTCGTCGCCGGGGCGGGCCCCAATCGTCTGCACCTTCTGGAAACCGGCCTGCTGCCAGTCGATGCGCTGGTTGACGAAGGCAAAGAAGCGCGTATCGGACGACAGGGGGTGCATGAAGGTGATCGGATCGTTCACCCGGGGACCGAGCTGCTCGAGCGCAGCGGGGCCGGGCGCCTCGGTGCCATCGAAGTCCAGCTCCTCGAGCACGGGCGATTCGCCAAGGCGGTGCGCGACGCACCCGCACCACGCGCAACAGTGCCAGGCGCCGTGGCAGCGCAAGGGCGAGCACGTCTCCAGCGGCAAGGCCGGAGAGCACCCGCTTCGGCGGACGCAGGCGTTTCCGGGACGGCTGCGGACCGGTCAGCTGGGCGCGAGCTTTCTCGAGCGCCGCGCGGCGCTTCGACAGCAGCTTCGGATTCTCGCGTTCCCACACCGCCAGGTCGGCGCCGCCGGCGATGATGGCGAGCGCACGATCGCGAATGTCAGGTTCCAGCCGGCCAACCTTCGACTGCGTCACGGCGAACGCGATCAACGCGACGCCATCGGTTTCCGCCACGTAGCTCTCGAACTTTTCGAGTGTCTGCCGCGTCGCGGCGCCAGCGTCGACGCCGTCCTCCAACAACTGCCGATAGTGGTCGCGTATATCGCACGCTACATCGTCTGAGAAAATGCCAGTTCCCCACGCTCCCAAGCGTTACCCCCTTCGGGTTCGAGCTTATATCACGCTCGTGGTGGGACCGCTCCGTGGTGCCCGCGCAGGCGCGCGCGGGCACCGAACATCCGCGAGCCCTACGACGCCTTGCAGCTGCACGTCGCGCCGCAGCGGCACGCATCGCCGCACCGGCAACCCGCCCTCTGTCCGGTCGTGGGGCTCTGGCAGCCGCACTGGCACTGAGATCCACCGCAGGCTCCGCACGCACATACGTTTGAATTGGTCGACATCGGACGCTCCTTCTGTTTGTGTTGACGTAATGTCAACACGAGGAGTGTCGCATCCGGGCCGGCAGCCCGGATTGAACGGATCGGCTGTTGTTGTTGAATGAATCGGCTATTCGATCAGCGGGACAGGTCCGAGGATGGAGGCCCCTGCCCCGATGTGTCGAACGGAGAGGCGATTTCAGCGAATTCCCCTCGCATCAGGACCGACGGCGCCATCCCGACCATCTGACAAAACGTCCGGGTCAGGTGCGCGGCATCGGCGAAGTCCGCGGCGTGCGCGGCGGCGGCAATGGTTCGCTCGGACGCAATCGCGACCATGGCTCGTGTCAATTTGCGCCACAGCATATAGCGGCTGAACGGAAGGCCCACCTGGTGCTTGAACAGGTGCGCAAACCGGCTGGGCGACAGAAAGGCCATCTCCGACGCGTTCTCGAGCGAAATGCGCAGGTCTTCGGATGCGCGTATCGCGTTCAGCACGGTGGTGACCCGGGTGTCCAGCTGGCGTGTCGGTGGCGCACCCGGGCTCAGCGCATGCACGGTCTCGCGGATGAGCGCACCGATCTCCATGCTCTCGAACGGCTGTTCGACGAGAGTGCGGAGCTTCGACACGGACAAGGCCAGGCGCGCGTCTGGAACACTCGTGATCTCCTGCGCGAGTGACGCGCGCAGCCAGACCCCCTCCGTTGATTCGGGGTCGACAAACAACATCGCCCCCGTAGCGCCGTTGCAGTCGAACGAGTGGATGACGTCCGGCCGCGCGGCCCGCCCGCCGTGTCGTCGCGCCTCTTACTGCTCGTTGGTTTTCGGGTTGAACGCGTCGCAGGAGACGTTCGGATTCCAGTTCGTGAACGTCCCGTTCGGATTCTCCTTCCACGCCCACACGTGGAGCGTGTAGAACGCATCCAACCCGAAGCGGTTGGGGCTGTCGAACAGGTGAAACAGCTGACCGTGCAGCGACGGCGGCCCTTCGCCCTTGTGGTTGGCTTCCCATTCGGCCTTGAACACGATGAAGTCGACGCCAGTGAGCCGGATCCCGCCGTTGCGCGTCGGTTCGAACAAGAGAATCTCCGGCTCGCTCGACTTGACCTCGCCGTCATGAAGAATGTCGCCCCTGACGAAGTGGAGGCCCATCGCGCCGAAGTCGCCGCCGCTGACGCATCCGAACAGCAGCGCGTACGGGTCGCCCACCTGAGCCGGATCCGTCACGCTCCTGAATCGCTCGGTCGCCTCACGAACGGCCCTGACGAGATCGTTCTGCTGCGGCGTCATCTTCTGCGGCGCAGCCGGGGGTCCCCCGTGAGCGTCATGGCCGTCGTGCTCCTGAGCTCCACGTGGCACTGCCGATCCTGTGAGCATGAGGACCACGAGCGCCGCATACCCAATCGCCCGGGGTAGTCGTCCGACATGCATTGAAGCAACCTCCATCCTCTCTGCGTCGTCGAGATCGAACGACGCGAAGCGCCACACTGTGGCGCCCTGACCATATGGGACGGCAGGTGATGAAGTCTTTCAGGGTGTAGGCTGGAACGGTATGACGATCATTACCAACGGCACCATCCTCACGCCTTCAGGTCCGCTAAAAGGTGTCCTTCACATCAACGACGATGGGCGCATCGAAGCCATCGGCAACCAGCACGTCGGCCTGCCGGGCGCCGGGGTGATTGATGCTGCAGGGATGATTGTCATGCCCGGGTTCATCGACACCCATCGGCATACGTGGCAAACCGCGGTCAAGGGCGTGCTGCCCAGTTGCACCCTGGATGAGTATTTCGCCGGTATCCTCGCCACGCTCAACCCGCTCTACCGTCCCCAGGATGTCTACATCTCCAACTACATGGGAGCGTTGGAGGCTCTCAACGCGGGCATCACCACGATGCTCGACTGGTCCCATATTTCCCGTACGCCCGAACACGCCGACGCCGCCATCAAGGGGTTGCGGGACTCTGGCATCAGGGCGGTCTACTCCCATGGAGCCCCGGGCTCGCCCGATTATTGGGGTGGCAGCTCGAAAGGCCACCCGCAGGACATCCGGAGGATTCGCAAGGATGTGCTCTCTGACGACTCACAGCTGGTGACTCTCGGGATGTCGGCCAGGGCCCCCGGGGCTGTCACCGACGACGTCATCAAGGCTGACTGGGCCCTCGCGAGGGAGCTGGGGCTTCGCATCAGCGTGCACGCCGGCTACCGTCGCCACCGCCACCACGATCAACACATAGCCGACCTCGCGAGATTAGGCGCTCTGGGTCCCGACACGACGTGCATCCACTGCACCGATTCCTCTGACGCGGAGTTGGACCTGTTGGCGGCGTCGGGAGCCTTCACCTCGGTGGCCCCCTACGTGGAGATGCTGATGGGCCACGGGATGCCCCCCACGGGCAAATTGCTCAGACGTGGCATCCGGCCCTCATTGAGCATCGACGTGGCGTCCAGCGTGCCCGGGGACATGTTCACCCAAATGCGAACAGCCCTGGTCGCCGAACGCATTCTCTCGATGACCTCGACCCCCGACGAGAAGTTTGCCCCCACCCTCACGCACAAGGATGTGTTGGAGTTCGCGACCCTCCAGGGCGCCAGGGCGTTAGGGATGGCACATACGATTGGCAGCCTGGAGGTCGGCAAGCAGGCCGACGTGGTGCTGCTCGACACGCGGAAGGTCAACACACAACCGGTGGTCGACCCGGAAGGCACGGTGGTGGTCTACGCCGACACGTCCAATATCGACACCGTGATGGTGGGCGGTGTGATTCACAAACGCCATGGGGAACTTGTGGCCCGGCGTCTGTCCGATGACTTCAGCATCCTCGACAGCAGCCGGGACTACCTGCTCAACGCAGCCGGCATGAAAGGATTTACCATGTGAGATGAAATTTCGACGACTCGGCAACACCGGTCTCTCGGTTTCCCGCATCTGCCTCGGGTGCATGAGCTATGGCGACCCCGACGCGTCCGTGCCCGGCGCGACGGCACGCTGGGAGTGGGCCCTCCGGGAGGACGAATCGCGGCCGTTCTTCAAGCGCGCCGTTGAACTGGGCATCAATTTCTTCGATACGGCCAATGTCTACTCCGTCGGGGCCAGCGAGGAGATCACCGGCCGCGCCCTGCGCGAGTTCGCCCGGCGCGAAGACGTCGTCATCGCCACGAAGGTGTGGGGCGCGATGCGCGCCGGTCCCAACGGCGGTGGTCTGTCGCGCAAGGCGATCCTCCACGAAATCGACGCGAGCCTGAAGCGGCTCGGCACCGACTACGTCGACCTCTACCAGATTCATCGCTGGGACCCGGACACGCCCATCGAAGAGACGATGGAGGCGCTTCACGATGTCGTGCGTATGGGAAAGGCGCGGTACATCGGCGCATCGTCCATGCACGCATGGCAGTTCGCCAAGGCGCAGCACCTGGCCGAGACGCACGGCTGGACGCGCTTCGTCTCGATGCAGAATCACTACAACCTGCTCTACCGCGAGGAAGAGCGCGAGATGGTCCCTCTCTGCCGCGACCAGGGCGTCGGGCTGATCCCGTGGAGCCCTCTGGCTCGGGGCCGCCTGGCGCGCGCGCCGGAAGAGAAGGCGACGAAGCGATCGGAAACGGACCGCTTCGGCAGCACTCTCTACTCGTCGATGGCTCAGGCGGACCAGCGAGTGCTGGCCGCGGTGGAGGCGCTGGCGGCGGCACGCTCGCTCACGCACGCGCACATCGCCCTCGCCTGGCTGCTGCAGAAGGACGCCGTGACCGCCCCCATCGTCGGCGCGACGAAGATGGCGCACCTCGAGACCGCGGTCGAAGCCGTCGGCGTTGAGTTATCGTCGGAGGAGATTGCGGCCCTGGAGGCCGCCTACGTACCGCATCCAATCGCGGGCCACAGCTAGTGGCCCGCCGGACACAGGACAGGCACACCACATGACAGCGACGGTTCAAGGGCGACGAGTAGCGGTGACCGGAGCCGCGAGCGGCATCGGTGCCGCCACCGCGCGGAAGCTGATGGCGGACGGCTGGCGCGTGGCCTGTCTGGATCGCAACGTCGAGGGCGCCAGGGCAACCGCCGGCGATAGCGGCATCGCAGTCCCGATCGACGTCGCGGACGAGGCGTCAACTGCGGCAGCGTTCGCCCGGGTGCGCGAGGCGTTCGGCGGGCTCGACGCGCTGGTCACCGCTGCCGGCGTCATCGAGACGACGCCTTTTCTAGACACCACCGTGGAGCAGTTCCGGCGCCTGTTCGACATCAACGTGATCGGCTCGTTCCTCAGCGTGCGCGAAGGCGCGAAGCTGATGCAATCGGGCAGCCGCATCTGCATGGTGGCCAGCATCTCCAGCTACACAGGGGGCGGCTACGTCGCCACCGGAGCCTACGCGACCAGCAAGGGTGCGGTGCTGACGATGATGAAGAGCTGCGCGCGGGCGCTTGGCGACAAAGGCATCGCCGTGAACGCCGTCGCCCCGGGCTTCATCGACACGCCGTTTGTCGCCTCGGCCATGAGCGACCCGGTGGGGCGCGCGCAAGTCGTGGCGGCGGTTGGCAAGGTAGGCAAGGCGGAACAGATCGCCGAAGCGGCGGCCTGGCTGATCTCGCCGAACGCCGATTTCGTGCACGGAGCTACGCTCATCGCTGACGGCGGCATCCTCATGCGCTGAATCACTCGCGATTTAGAGCTGGCGTTCGATCATGTCGCCCGCGCGATGCTACTCAGACCTGAGAGCTTCGACCGGGTCGACGGACGCGGCCCGCCGCGCCGGCAGGTAGCTCGCGAGTACCGTGGCGATCACCAGGACGACCGGCACCACTGCGTACGTCATCGGATCGAGTGCCGTGACGCCATACAACAGCGTCGACATCAGGCGTGTCAGGACCGCTGCCGCCCCCAGCCCGATCGCGACGCCCACAACTGCCAGCGCCAGCGCGTGGCGCACGAACATTCCTTTCAACTCGCCCCGCTGCGCGCCGAGCGCCGCGCGAATGCCGATCTCGCGCCTTCGCTGCGACACCGTATAGGAGATCACGCCGTAGATGCCGACGACGCCGAGCAGCAGAGCCATCGCGGCGGCGATCGCCAGCATCACGAGCGTGAAGGACGTGCGCGCGAGAGACTGATCGTAGACCTCGCTCATGGTACGCGGCGAGACAGGCAGGCTGGAGTTCACCGACCAGACGGCTTGCCGGACCTGATTCAGGAACGCTTCCGTGCCGGTGCGCTCGCTGCGGACGACGAAGGTCACCTGGCGTATGGCATTCGGTCCCCCTGCCGTGCCGGACACAGAAGCGGACATCGAAGGGAAGTACACGACGGCGGGCGCCTGCTGGTAAACACCGTTTTCACGAACATCCTGTACCACGCCGACTACTTCGTGCCGAGGCATGCCGGGACCCTGGCGAAGCCGTTTGCCGAGCGCGGCTGCGGGTGTGGCCCAGAGTTCACGGGCAAGATTGTTGGAAATGATGACGACGGGTCTGAGGCCGTAGACTTCAGTCCACGTGATCTCGCGGCCCGCGACCAGCCTGGTGCCCGCAGTACGAAAGAAACCGGGCGAGACGTACTTGAACAAGCGGGGCGGCGGCGTGTCCGATCCTCCTGGATCGGTCCTGTCGTCCGCGCGGATGGCGCCCGAGTTCAGGACGCCCAGGTTCGACCCGAACCCTTCCATGGGCATCGCGCTCCCGAACGCCGCGGAGGTCACACCCGGAATCGACGACAGCTTGTCCTGGATGTCGTTCTGCATGCGCGTCACTCGTTCCGGGTCCGGAGCGTGCGACGCCGCGATAAAGATTCGCATGAGCTGGAGGCGCTCGGGTTGTGTGAATCCCGGCTCGACGGTTCGTATGGATTGGAACGTGCGAATCATCAATCCAGCGCTCACCAGGAGCACGAGGGCGATGGCCACCTGAACCACCACCAGCACACTACGGGCGCGGTGGCGCTCGCGGCTGACGCTCGCTGTACGGCCGATGCTGCAAAGCACGGCCGAAATCCGCGGCCCCGTGTATTTCAGCGCCGGAATCAATCCGAACAGCACGCTCGAACACAGCGAGAGAACGGCCGCGAATCCGAGGGTTCGCGCGTCGAGTGAGATTTCGCTCAGCCGCGGAAGATTCGCGGGACCGATGGCCAGCAACACGCGCAAGCCGGCGTACGCGAGCCCCACTCCCAGTGCGCCGCCCATCAAACCGAGCAGCACGCTTTCGATCAGCAGGCTCCCGACGATCCGCCCTCGGCCCGCGCCGAGCGCCGCACGCAGAGACAGCTCCCTCTGCCGCACCTCCGCCCGGACCAGAAGCAGATTCGCCACGTTGGCGCAGGCGATGAGCATCACCAGGCCGATGGTCGCCATCACCACCCACAGAACGTCGATCACGCCGCCGACGACGTCTTGTTTCAGAGGACGAAGGGCGGGTGTGATTTTCCAGGTCTCGTAGGCTCGTGAACTTGTGCCCGGTCCGTCCGACCAGGAGCTCATCCAGATCGGGACCATTCGCGCCATGTCGGCGCTGGCCTGGGCGATCGTGACTCCCGGCCTGAGCCGCGCGACGCCCTGATAATTGAAACCGCCCAGGGTCAGTCTTCCCCGATCGAAAGCCGCCGGCCAGATCACATCCGCTTCAACATTGCCGAACCTGAATCCCCGAGGCATGACACCGACGACTTCCTTCGGGCGTGAATCGACGATGATGCTGCGCCCGACGATGGATGGGTCTCCCCCGAAACGCCGCTGCCAATACCCGTAGCCGAGCATGATTGTGGTCGTCGCCTTGAAAACGCTTGGCGGCGGCCGGGTGGCTCCGGTCTGGTCCGCGACCGAGAGCCAGCGGCCGGCGGCAGGCGGAACGCCGAGCGCCTGGAGCACGCCATCGCTGATGAGGATCACTCGGACCTGTTCCGGTTCGGCCTGCCCCGTCACCGTCGAGATCGTCGTGGTCCACACGCCCAGTGACTCGAAGGCCCGGTTTTCCTCCGCGTAGGTGAAATACATGGATGGGGAAAGATTCAGCCCGTCGGAAGAACTCGATCCCGCAGCGCCAGGCGCGATCTGCCGGAGCGCCACCAATTCCTCCGGCCGCGGATACGGCAAGGGTTTGAGCAGGACGCCATCGAGGACGCTGAACACCGCGGTGTTCGCGCCAAATCCGAGCGCGAGCGTCAGCACGACGACCGCCGTGAACGTGAGGTTACGGCGCATGGCGCGAAGGGCGTAGCGAACGTCCTGCCTGATCGCGTCAATTGCGGGGATGTGGAGCTGATCGCGATACGCGTCCCTGACCTGCGTGAGTCCACCCATCGCGCGTCGGGCGGCCACGCGGGCCTCGTCCGGCGCCAGTCCGCGTGCCCGTGCTTCAGCCTCGAGCGCGTCGAGGTGATGGGCCAGCTGCGCGTCCAGGTCCGCATCGAGCCGGCGCCGGCGAAACCGGTCGACGAGCCGGGGCCAGATCATGACTCTCCCGCCTTCTTCGCGAGGAACCTTGCCATGAGCGTCACCGTCGTTTCCCAGTTTCTGGTCTCTTCGTGAATCTGGCGGCGGCCGCGGGCGGTGAGCTCGTAGAACTTGGCCTTGCGGTTGTTCTCTGAAACGCCCCAGCGGGACTTGATCCAGCGCCGGTGCTCGAGCCGGAGAAGCGCGGGATAGAGCGTGCCCTGGTTCAAGTCGAGCAGGCCCTGCGACACCTGGAGGATGCGTTTGGCCAGGCCGAACCCATGCTGCGGCCCCATCACGTCCAGCGTCCGCAGCACCATGAGATCGAGCGTGCCTTGCAGCACTTCTGTTGGCATTCTAGAGGAGCCTGTCCGATCTCATGTTGAATGTCAACAGAAGGTCTCACTCGTGCCGTTGACCGCGTGGAGGACGTTCCGGCAGCATGGAAGGACCTATGAGCCACAAATACGAAGCACGCGTCACATGGTCGCGTCAGAACACCGAGAAATTCACGGACAACCGCTACAGCCGCGCCCACGAGTGGTCGTTCGACGGCGGCATCACAGTGCGCGCCTCGTCGTCTCCGTCGGTCGTGCCGCTGCCGCTGTCGGCGGCTGACGCCGTGGATCCCGAGGAGGCGCTCATCGCGTCGGCGTCGAGCTGCCACATGCTCTATTTCCTGTTCTTCGCGGCCAAGAAGGGCTTCGTCATCGATCGGTACGAGGACGAAGCCTTCGGTGTTCTCGAGAAGAACGAGGCTGGCAAGATGTTCATGTCCAGGATCACCCTCAGGCCGAAGGTCACGTTCTCAGGAGACAAGACGCCGTCCGCCGATGAGCTGAACGCGCTGCATCACAGCGCGCACGAGGAGTGCTTCATCGCCACGTCGCTCAAGAGTGAGATGGTGATTGAAGCGAGGTAGAACACTACGGCTGTGTTGAGACGGTTGAGTCTGGTGTGACGGCACATGCGTTGCACCGCCTTGTTACATGGCTTTCAAGAACTCAATCGTCACGCGATCTACGGTCGGGGCGGTGGCCCTGCTCGCGCTGTTCGCTGTCGGATGCGGCAAATCGAGCAATCCCGGCACGACCTCGCCAATCTCTCCGACGAACCCGGAGGGCACGAACCCACCCAATCTGCTCACCGTGACCATCAAGAATGGCGTGTACTCGCCAAATCCGGTCATGGTGAAAGCCGGCCAGTCCGTCAACTGGTTGAACTCGGACTCGATCATGCACAGCGCCACGGACCCCGGCGTGTTCGATACCGGAAACATCTCGCCGACCAGCGCCCACAGCGACAAAGGCGACCAGGTCACGTTCAACACCGCAGGCACGTTCAACTATCACTGCACGCTCCACACGAACGAGACGGCGACGATCGTCGTGACCCAATAGCGTTTTGTTTTGGCCGCCGGCGGGAGTCCAGCGTCCTATAATGTCCCAGCCAAGGAGGGACGATGGACCCGAAGAGACGTGCGCTGCTGGCGGCGGGTGCTGCGGCCGCGGCAACGGCCGCCATGCCACGCGTTCTTGCGCAGCAACCGAGCCGCAGTGGAACGGGGAAGTTCTACGAAAAGGGCTCCGTTCGCATTTACTACGAGGAGGCCGGGGCCGGCTTCCCCCTCTTGCTGCTCCCGGGCGGCGGCCTGAACTCGACGATTGCCTTCTTCACCGGCAACGCGCCGTTCAACGCGATCGACGAGTTCAAAAGCGAGTACCGCTGCATCACCGCGGACCTGCGCAACGCGCCCACCGGCCAGTCCACTGGACCTGTCGAGGTTGACCGGCCGTGGGAATCCTATGCCGACGACCATCTCGGCCTGATGGATCACCTGGGTATCGACAGGTTCATGGTGATGGGTTTCTGCATCGGCGGCCCGTTCATCTTCAGTTTGCTCAAGCGCGCGCCCAATCGTATTGCGGGAGCCGTGGTGGCGCAGCCCGTGGGCTGGCGTCCGGAGATGCGCGACCCGGGGTACCCGGGCGCATTCTGGAAAGGCTGGCCGGCGCAGATTACCGCGAAGCGCCCCGAGATTCCCAAGCAGACGGCCGAGCAGTTCGTGACCAGGATGTTCGAGACCAATCCTGATTTCCTGTTCACCGTGACGCGCGATTTCGTGCGCGCGTGCCAGAATCCCATCCTGGTCCTGCCCGACGAGGTCCCCGCGCACCCCTATGCGGTTGCGATGGAGTGCGCGATGCTCGCGCCGCGAGCCGAAGTGAGCATGTTCCCCTGGAAGGAACCGAAGGAGCGGATTCCGCTGGCGGTGCGCCAAATTCATTCGTTCCTCCGCGCGCATCGCCTGGCCTGAACTCGGGAAGAGCCGCTAACGCCGGGGTCGGGTATCATTGGCTCACTCGCGCCCGTCCATCACATCCATCACAGGGAGGCTGGCGATGCGCTTTCAAATCCTTCGAGTGTCGGCCGTCGTTCTCGCTGCCCTGACCGGCGGCGTGCTGACCGCGGATTCTCCCGCCGTCACCTTCCACAAGGACGTGGAACCGATCCTCCAGAAGAATTGCCAGACATGCCATCGGCCCGGACAGGTCGCGCCGATGTCGTTCATGACGTACGACGCCGTCCGCCCCTACGCCAGGGCGATGAAGACGGCGGTGACGTCCGGGAAGATGCCGCCGTGGTTCGCGGACCCGCATTACGGCCCCTACCTGAATGACCGCTCGCTGAGCGAGCGCGAGATCCAGACGATCGCGAACTGGGTGGACGCCGGCGCACCGGAAGGCGCCGCGAGCGACGCCCCGCCGGCCGTTCGGTGGCCGGAAGGCTGGGGCATCACGCCGGACATCATCGTGGAGGGTCCGACGACCGACGTCCCTGCCAGCCCGAAGAACAACGTCGTCGAGTGGATCACGGTCATCATGCCCACCGGCTTCAAGAAAGACACGTGGGTGACGTCCGTGCAGATCAAGCCGGAGTTCCCGGAGATCACGCATCACCTGTGCATCAGCTACGTTCCGCACAACCCGGGTTACAAGTACGGCGTCGCGTACTGGGCGGACAAAGAACGCGACGGCGACGGCGCGGCGCTGCCCGACAAGGGGCCGACGTTCCTCGGCAGCGGCACTGCGCGGAGCACCGACGACGATCCCACGCCGGTTACGGTTCGCGATGGCGTGCGCGTGCCGCCGCCGGCCGGCGCGGAAGACTGCTATCTGCCGGGAAACTTCGCCGCAGACTACAGGCCGATCAACGCGGCCAAGTTGATTCCCGCGGGATCCGACATCACGTTCAACCTGCACTACACGCCGAACGGGAAGGCGCTGACCGATCACGTGAAGGTCGGATTCACGGTGATCGACAAGGCGCCCGAACGGCGTTACCTGTCGTTCCTCACCAGCTCGCCCACCGATCCGAAGCGGTTCGCGATTCCGCCGAACACGCCGAACTGGGAGAGCCCGTCCGCCGAGGTCACGTTCCTGCAGGACGCCGAGCTCGTGTACCTGATGCCGCACATGCACGCGCGCGGCAAGGACATGACGTACTCCCTCGAGTTTCCCGACGGACGGAAACAGGTGATTCTCAGCGTGCCGCGCTACGACTTCAACTGGCAGCTGGGCTACAACGTCTCCATCAACGTGCCGAAGGGCACGAAGCTCCACGTGGACGCGCACTTCGATAACTCGACCAGCAACAAATCCAATCCGGATCCGAACAAGACCGTCTACTACGGAACGATGACGTGGGAAGAGATGATGAACCCCTTCTACAGCGTCGTCGTTCCGATAGACGTCGATCCGCGAAACGTCGTCCGCAGCAAGTACCAGCAGGTCGGCGGCGGGGGCTAGCAACCCGGGCGGGACTCCACAGCGTTGCGCGCCTTTGCGCTGGTTCCATCACCCGAGGACTGCGTTCCGCGGGCCCCAGATCCGAAAACACCAGCATGGGA
Source organism: uncultured Acidobacteriota bacterium (assembly GCA_963712905.1). Lineage (GTDB taxonomy): Bacteria > Acidobacteriota > Vicinamibacteria > Vicinamibacterales > CAVVIG01 > CAVQJU01. The sequence continues at coordinate 600,250 of CAVQJU010000010.1, forward strand.
TTCCTGCAGGAGCTCCTCGCGACGGACGAGCGCCGGGCGCTGGAGTTCTTCGTCGTGGGTTTGCGGGATGTGTCAGGGCCCGCGGTCGATCGACAGGAACTTTTCTACAACGCCAGCGTGCTTGCGCATTACACGCTGGTTTCTACACACGCGGCCACCGATACCCCTTCGCCACGGACGCTCGCGGACGTCTTCGATGGGTTCGTGACCAACACGAGCCTGCGTCAGGACGGGCCGATGCTCGAAACAGCCGGGGCGCACTGTCTCCTCCTGGCGGGCTTCTTCGAAGGGCAGATGCGGCGCCGGCACAACATCCGATGGTACGCCACGCTCGGCGCCGATTTTTTCGGCCGCGCAGCGGATCAGGAGGTTTCCGAGCCAAAGGCCCGGCTCCTGCGGGCCATCGCGCGCGGGTTCGAGCCATGGCGCCGGCGTCACGCCCGCCTGGGGCGCGAGCTCCGCGATAAGGCGTATCTGCTCACGCCGCCGCCGGCATAGGAACCGCGAACTCGGATACATTCGTCGCTTGACTCTCCATCCCGAGGTGCCGTTTCAGGCACACATCGAGCTTCTCCAATTCTTCCTGGCCCGCCGCGACAACATCGTCGATCAGCTGCAAGGAATACTGAACGCCCAGCGAAAGCCGATCGAATACCTGCAAGACGGTCCCCTTCTGTCTCGGCACGTTGAGGATTGCTTCTTCACGCTCAGCGGGATCACTCACAGCCAGTTGCGTCTGAGAGGTCAATTAGAAGAAGCGCATTGGGCAAGTGGATTCAGGCCCCGTGAGATGCCGGGGCTGTACAACGGCCTGATCGATCCGGCGGAGATGATGATGCGGGGGTTTTATCTGTGGCGGCAGACGCGTTGGCCGGGTCGCAACGGTCGAGTCCGTTACGCGCACACGCTGTTCAACTTGTATGTGATCAGATGCCTCGAGCTGTTGACCATGCGCCTGTGGGACGCCGGCTCGAGCAGTGCCCCAGACCGGGTCGAAGACCGGCTCTCGCACGTTCAAGGCGTGCTCGACGATCTCTGTACAAGCGCGCCCGCCGATCAGCCTGTGCTCGTGCGCGATGCGCGATGGCTGATCCAGCTGGCGCAGAGCCCCGCGACCGATGACCTGGGTGCCTATTTCCACGTCGCCGAACAGATAGCAGAGAGCTTTTCGGCAGAGGACCGGATTGCAATCCACAAGGCCGGTGTTCGAATGACGGCCGGCCACCTGCGCTCGCAGATTCGCTACTACTCCACGAAGAAGGCCGTGTCTTTCGATGAGCACAGCGTGGTTCTCATCACTCGCGATTCGAATGCCCTTGATTTCGCGTTGCTGATTCAAGAACTCGTGCCGCTGCTCGAGGCCTATGAAGACGCCTGGCGCAGTGGAGATAGTCAGCAAAGGCTCGACCTGGCAGGCGTCATCTGTCAGGGCGTTTCTCCGGATCCGGAGTTGTTTCTGAATCGCGTCGAGTTGTTGGGCGCCTACAGCATGATCGAGCATCTCTTTGTCACGACCGATCGCGATGGGCACGCCGTCTACACGTCCATGGGACGACGGCACGTTCAGATGCTCCAGGAATACGAAGCGCGGATCGGCCGCCTGTCGAAGCCGTTGTACGACGATTGCGTGCACTTCCGGCCGGTTGCCGGCGCGTATTCTCCGTACGGCGTCCTGTATGGGTTTTCATCTCATCTCATCGAACATATGGCGTTCAAGACCTTGCAGCCCGATGCCGTGACGCGCTTCAGCCTGGAAGATGTCTTTGCCGATGGGGACGCCGGCACCGGCAAGCTCGCCTGGGTGAGCAGTTGGCGGAAGTTACCCCACGTCAAACCCGAAGTGGAAAGGCTGTTCGACTACCCGCAACAGTTTGCCGAAGACGTGTTCGATCGGATCGAGCAGGCGCTGCGCAGATGCGCTTCGGGTGATGATGCGAACGCTGCTGTTCGGACCGGGCGCCTGTTCGTCGTGCCCGACGACGATCTACAGGCCGATTCCAGCGCGTCGCTGATTCCCGACCTTCCGAGCCGGTACATCGGATCGTCGGACATGCAGATCGTGGCTGCCCGGAAGGCTGAATTTCATGACGAGCCTCGTCTCTCGAGCGATCGGCGTGAAGCGAGGTGCCTTCTGAGTTACAAGACGCCCGGCGGATGGGTGGCCATCAAGAAGGCCATCCTCACCGAGGTGTTAGGGGCCGGGCGCGACGCGAAGATTGCCGGGCTGTCCCCCGTGGCCGCTGGAGCGTTGAAGTTGATGTGTCGCGATCTGGTTGTTCTTCCGGAGTAGCGCTATTCCCACCCGCCGTTGCGCTTCTCCACCGGCAGGATCCGCATGAACGCTTCCACGGCGTGGATCTGGCGGTCGTAGACCTTGAACGTTTCCCAGACCGTCAGCTGATCGCCGCCGCGCTCGCGCACACCCCAGGCCATGCGCAGCCAGACGATGCCCATGCGCTCGTCGACGGCGATCACGCGCGTCTGCACGTCGCCGAGACGCTGGAAAATCTCGAGCGACTGGGTGGAGATGTTCTGGCAGCCGGGGGCAAACTTGCAGTCGGGCCCGGCCATCACCTGGCCGTTCTCAAATCGATAGGCGTCGGGCGCGAAGGGTGCGTTGACGGCGGCGAAGGTCTTCGCGGCATTGAGCCCTTCCGGGTAGTGCAGCGCCGCCTTGATCGCCTCGTCTCGGCTCGCGAGCTGTTCGGAACGGGGTGCGTAGTTCATCATCGCACTGCCCGCGTTCAGGCCATCGATGTTGAAGATGAGCCCCTCCGCCCGGCCGCGTGTGGCCACCAGCTCGATTTCGGTGAGCTGGTCGGCGGCCACCTTCACCCGCACGACCAGGAGCACGGGCGCCCCCGTCTCCTCCACCACGACATGGGCGCCCGCGACGCCGGCGCGCTCGTCGATGATGTCCTGGCGGAATCCGCGCAGGCGCGTCACGGTGCCGACGAGGCCGACCTTCGCGAGCGGTTTCTCGACGGCATCCTCGGTCACGCGCAGCGTGTCGGCAACGGGCAGGTTCTTCACGTCGTGCTTCAGCAGCGCGTGCAGCAACTGCGTCACCTTGCCGCGCAGGCATTCGCGGTCACAGTCGGGAGCGGCAACCTGCCCCGCATTCGCGGCGGCGCTCCACGCGCAACACAGCAGCAGCAGTCCGGCGATCGTCCTGTTCTTCACGTCATCTCCCCAGGTTCACAGCGGCAAGCCTACTCCCTGCGACTGTCTTTCGCCGAGGGCGCGTCCGGAAGTGTAAACAGCAACGCCATCGCCGACCAGCTCGACGCTCCGTCGGAAGCGAACTGATGCCACCCGTGCGGAAACCCGCTTTCAAAGGTATGCGGTTGGACTGGCACCGCCCGCGTGGGCACAAACCACGACCCGTCCGAGAGCTGATTGCGCAACAGCCACCTGACACCTTTCTGGTACACGGGATCTTGCGTCGCCATGGCGCCGGAGACGTGCAGCGCGAACAAGGTTTCCCCGGTGGCATAGGCATCGCCGGGCATGGACGGAAGCTGGCTCCAGCTTCCGTCCTCGTTCTGACCGGCTTTCAGCGCCGTCACGAACGGTGCACGCTCGACGGATGTGGCTCCGGCGTCGGCCAGTCCGTTGAGTTGCATCGCACGTTCCTCCGCAGAAGAGGCCTTCGCCGATAGCAACCAACGTTTCGCCCGGACGAATCGATCGTCGAATTCCGCGCGGCGGCCAGGGATCGGGTACAGCCGGATTGCACGCAGGGCCACCGCCGTGGTGGTGAACGGGCCATATTCTTCGGGCGGCCGGTAGCTGGTCGTTCTCCAGGCACCGTCGGGGAATTGAAAAATAGAAAGGTAATGAACGTGGGCGTCCGTGAGCGAATTGGCCTGGTATCCGGCCGCTGCCATACCCATCAACGTGTAGCCCAGCGTGTCCGACCCTCCACCAATCGTGGACCCCAGGCGCATCGGCTCGAGAAACGGCATGTCGGTCGCCACAGCAAAACCCAGTTCCTTCCGGGCTTGCTCCTCATCGACAACGAAGCCCTTTTTCCGCGCAAGGGCGACGACCATCGCGGGCAGCGAGTTGTTGTGGCACGAGACACAACCACGACTCTTGAAGACCGCCTCACCGCTGCTTTCAATCAGCGGGAGAATCTTCTTGACGGCGGCAGCCGCGGTCAAAACGGAACCGTCCGGCTTCGGCCATTCCTCCGTGGTTTTTCTTGCGCCGGCTTCCACGAGAAGGTTCAACGTCGAGGGAGAGCCCATGCGCGCCGCCAGCTGATAGGCCGTGTCGCCCCGGTCGTTCGTGGCGTTCGGATCAACGCCCTTTGAAAGCAGCCATCGAACCATCCGATCGCGATCCTCAGGGGCTTCCATCGAGAGCACGGCCTGCATCAGGAGCGTGAACCCCTCACGGTCCTTCGACTCGATGGACGCTCCGCCCTCCAGGAGCAGTTGAGACAACCCGGGCATCGCCCTCTTGGCTGTTTCGTTCAGCAGGCCACCGCCATTGGCACGGACGCCACTGGCGGGAGCGCCCTTCTCGATGAGCAGTCGCGCGCATGCGTCACATCGGGCGAGGATCGCCGCGAAGAGCGTCGCGCCGTCACCCCCGCCCGCGCTTACGCCGACGCCCAAGAGAAACTGGATGGCCTCCAGATCGCCTTTTTGCGCGGCAGCAACCATCAAGCGATCTTCCGGCCTGGCGCCCTTCGCAATCAGGAGCTTCAGAACCGGAGTCGATCCAAACGTCGTCACGGCAACGCTCATGGGCGTCGCCCCCCGCTTCCCAACGACGTTCACGTCCGCGCCAGTCTCCAGCAGGAGCCGGGTCTTCGCCAGATTGGTCGCGGCGTACATGAGGGCGGTCGAATCGAGCGCGTTCTTCGCGTTGACGTTCGCCCCGCTCTCAACCAGGAGCTTTACCAGGCGCACGTCGGACTCGATAACGGCGTGCATCAGCGGAGTCGTGCCGTCCTCGTCTGCTGCGTTGACGTCGGCGCCGGACCGAAGGAGTCTCTGGGCCTGCTGGTAGTCGCCGCGTCTGATCGCGACCAGGAGGTCGCGTGCGTCAGCCGCCAGCAGCATCGCGCCGCTGATCACGACGAGCACGAATGAACGCAGCACGATGGCTCCCTTCACAGGATGGCCGGGATTAGCGAGGCGTCAGCTGGAGTCAACATGATATTCGTTCTCAGGGGCGTGGGTCAGGACATGACCCCTCGCACCAGAATTCAATCATTCGTACGTGGTCCTGTAGAATCTGCACATGATGAACCGGGCTCTCTCAACCGTTTTGCTGCTCCTCGCGATTACGGCCCCGGCTGCCGCCCAACAGGGCGCACCGCAGGGACCGCCGACCGCCACGGGCTTCCTGCGCAACCTCTACAACGGCAACAAGAACAGCGTGCTCCGCGTCGCCGACCGCATGCCTGACGAGTTCTACGGGCTCCGGCCAGGCACGCAGGAGGAGGTTCGCACGTTCGGGCAGCATGTCGCCCACATCGCGACGTACAACTACTTGTGGTGTTCGCAGGCGAAGGGCGAGGCCAATCCGAATGCCGGGCGCGATCTCGAGAAGACGCTGAAGGCGAAAGCAGAGATCATCAAGGCTGTCACCGACGCGTTTGCCTATTGCGATCCGGTGTACGCGGCGCTCACCGATGCTTCGGGAGCCGAGGTCATCACGATCACGCAGGAGAACGGACGCCAGCAGCAGCAGACCCGCGCCGGCCTGCTGATGCTGAACGTCGTCCACAGCAACGAGACTTACGGCAGCATGGTGACGACGCTCCGTATGAAGAACCTTTCACCACAGCCGGCGCGCTAGCACGCGCACGCGACAGGATTGTGAAATCACGCACGGTTTCGAAACCGTAAGTCGGCAATTCCGCGGATCTGGCGGGAATCCGCCGTGGCAGAACCTTTGCCTTGGCACATCCGAATGCCAAAACGGGCAGTGGTATCGACGGCTCGGACAAGGGCCCGCTGGGCACTGGCCTGGTTGATCTTGCAGGGCGCGGCCGGCCGGCCGGCGGTTCTGGAGGCACAGACGAACGGCACGACGCCAGGCGCGCTCAGATCTTATTCAACGATTACGTCAATCGGCGTCGAGTGGGATCTCGCCGGCGACGCCGATCACGACTCAACGGCCGCGGTTGAATACCGGGCCAGCGGGAGCCCCGCCTGGCGCGCAGCGCTGCCTCTTGTTCGGGTCGATTACAACGGTTCCAACATGCTCGCGGGCAGCGTGCTGTTTCTCAGTCCGAACACCGCCTACGAGGTCAGGCTGACACTTGCCGATCCGGATGGCGGCACGGACCAGCAGACGATCGCCGTTGCCACAAGGCCGCTGCCGGCGATGCCCGCCTCCGGCAGAACCTTTCATGTCGCTCCCGGGGCAGGAGGCGGAGACGGATCACCGCTGAACCCATTCAAGGGAATCGCCGCTGCCGAAGCGGTCGCGCAGCCGGGAGACGTCGTCCTCGTCCACGGCGGCAGCTACGGTGGGCGTATCACGTTCACCAAAGCCGGCACGGCGGGCAACTACCTCGTGTGGAAGGGCGCCGGCGATGGCGAAGCGCTGTTTGCCGGAATCGATGTCTCGGCCAGCTATGTGTGGCTCGAAAACCTCACGATCAGAGACCAGCCGTACGCGCTGATGTCGAAGAACGCGCCGACCGCCGTCGTCATCAGCCGCTGCTCGTTCTTCAACAATCATTACTCAATCTACCTGCAGCGCGGCGGGAGCTACTGGTACATCGCCGACAACACCATCGTCGGCGACACGCCGTACTCGACCGAAAGCCTGGACGGCGAAGGCATCGAGCTGAACGGCTATTCCGTCGCGAGCTTCGGACACACGGTCGCCCACAACCGCATCTCGAATGTCGCCGACGGGATCTCGAACGGCACCTACAACATCGACGTATTCGGCAACGACATCTTCGACACCTCGGACGACGGGTTCGAGGGCGACCCCGGCGGTCCGAACATCCGGGTGTGGGGAAACCGGATCCACAACGCGGCGCACAACGGCATCAGCTACCAGCCTCAGAACGGCTCGCCCTGGTACATCCTGAGGAATCAGCTGGTCGGCTTCATGGAAGCCCCGTTCAAGTTCCGAACCACGGATCGATCGGTTATCGCCCACAACACGATTGTGATGTGGGGACAGATGTTCTCGGTCAACGACGCCCATCTGCTGCGATCGATCGTCAGGAACAACTTGTGGGTGTCGGCTTCCGGCGGAAGGATCTGGGACTTCGGAGCGGCGGTCAAGGACTGGCGCACCGATTTCAACAACGACGGCTTCGACTGGGGCTCGAGCACGACGCCCTTCAGGTACGGCGGAGTGCTCTACTCGAGCCTGTTCAGTTTCGGGGCGGCGTCCGGGCTTGACCTGCAAGCACGCCAAATCAATCACGCGACGTGCTTCACGACGTTCAACGTGCCCGGCCCGGCGCCGGTTCCGATTCCCGCTCAGAACCTGACGTTGAAACCAGACTGCAATGCCGTGGACGCCGGCGTCGTCCTCCCGAACATCAACGACGGCTTCGCCGGCGCGGCGCCCGATCTCGGCGCGTACGAGCTCGGGCTATCGCCGATCATGTACGGTCCCCGTCCGGCCAACATTCCGAGCGCGCCCACCAACTTCCGCATAGCCGAGTGACGGTGTCACGGCATCGCTGTTACTTGAGCATCACCACGACGACATCGTAGGGCGCCGCGCCGGTGTTGAGGAACTGGTGCGGCGCGTTCTTCGGCACGTAGAACGTCGTCCCCGGCTCGATGCGACCGACGGTCTTCTGACCGCTGATGACCACTTCCAGGTCGCCGGGCGTCACCTGGATGGCGATCTGGTCGTTCGGGACGACCTGCAGCGTCTCCCTGAAGCCCGCCGGAACAGACAGCCGCTGAATTCGAACCCGGTCGTTGTCGACGAGCGGCTTGCTCGCAAACGCCGGCGCCGCAGGCGCCTGCGCGCGTGCCGTCACGATGAACGAAACGATCAGTACTCCCAGGACCAGGATCACACTGCGCATGGCACCCTCCGTCGTGTCGTTGATGTGCGTTGACGCACCGCCGATCCTACTTCGAGCGACGGAAGGTGAACTCGATGGCCCCCTCGTTCCAGCTCCGGCCACCGTCGTTCGATGAGTCCAGCCGATAGACCCAGTTGTCGGCGTCCGGCACCTCGTAATGCTCGCGGACGACGATGCCTGGTGATCCCGACGTGATCGTGACGGTGCGGCCGCTCACGGCGACCGATCCGGTGCCGTCATGCACCTGCCGCCTCAGGAACGACTCGGAGACGTTCAGAAACTCGATGACCCACGTTTTTCGATTCTGATCGTACTGGCGGAAGGTGATTCCCAGAAAGGGAGTGCCGTCGGGATAAGGTCCGTGCCCCTCGTCGGCGATCGCCGTCCCGTCCAGGATGTAGCGGCCGATCCAGGCCACCGGGTACTCGGCCACGTTCCCATCCGGAAGCCTGGTCCTGCCCGTGCCGTCCCATTTGCCGATGAGGAAGGCGAAGACATCGAGCTCGCGCGGTGCGAGCGGGCTCTTCTCGCCATAGATGGTCTTCGACGGATCGGTCACGCCCGGCCTCCCGCGTTTAAACTAAACGTTCGTTTAGTTTAGAGTGCGCGCCCCCGAGGTGTCAACGTCGCGGCCGTACCGGTCATAATCACGCGATGAGCCCACGGCGCCGGAAAGCGGAGGATGCGGACGTGTTCGCGGCCATGGGGCGTGTGATGCGGCGCGTCGGGCCGGCGGAGCTGACGCTCGCCGCAATCGCGGCGGAGGCCGGCCTGACCGCGGGAGCGCTGGTGCAGCGGTTCGGCTCCAAGCGCCAGCTGATCCTGGCGCATTGGCGTCAGTCCGCGGCCGGACCCGCGGTCACGCCATCGGATCCGGACGTTTCTCCCCTGCAGGCGCTGCGAGCCACCGCGGCGCTGTACGCCAGGGTGGCAGCGTCACCACGCGCGGCGCTGCGGAATCTCGCTTACATGCAGAGCGACTGGGCGGACGCGGCGCTGCGCCGTCAGGTGCTGCGGCACGCGCGCGCGGCGCGGGCGCGCTGGGAGCAGCTCGTGACCGAGGCCGTGGCACGTGGCGAACTCCGGGCCGGAACCAACGCGCAGGCGCTGGCGCGGATGATTGAGGTGACGCTGGGCGGCTCGTTCCTCACCTGGACGCTTCACCGTGAAGGCGCCGCCGCGACGAGGCTCCGCGATGATCTCGACGCCGCGCTGAGGCCGTATTTGGCCCAAAAGTAAGCAACTCGCAACCTCAGCCATTACTAAACAGTTGAGCTAAGGGTGGCAGGCGCTTTGCTCTACCTTATCTCATGAGGGACTTTACCTTCGCTCAACCTTCGACATCTGGCGTGCCCACGCACAGCCGTTTGACGTACGGCATCGCGGCTGTCGTACACATCCTCTTGTTCGCCGTCTTGATTCAGGTCAAGACACAGCCGAAGCGAGTGAGCTCCGCAGGATCGCCGTTCGGGAGCATGACGGCCTACGTGGCAGGTCCGATCGCAGCCGGGCCGGCGGCGGCGCCATCGAAACCGGTCGAGCCGAAGAAGACCGCGCTCGCGACGAAGACGGCGACGGCTGTCCCGAAGGACGATCAAGAGGGCGCGGGAACGTCCGCGGGATCGGCAGGCGTCGCGGGCGCGCAGGCAGGTACAGGACCGGTGAGGCTGGGAAGCGGCGGCAACCTCACATTGATCAAGAAGGTGACTCCGATCTATCCCACGCTGATGCAGTCCGCGCGCATGCCGGGACAGGTCGTCCTCGACGCGATCATCCATCCGGACGGCACGATCGGCGATGTCACGGTCTTGCGGTCGACGAACGACGCGTTCGCACAGTCGGCGATCGCGGCCGTCAAGCAGTGGCGGTACACGGCGCCTGGCTTCGAAGGGATTCTGACCGTCAGCGTCAACTTCACGATGGCCTGACGGCGATTTATCCCTGCTTCGGCTCGTCGTCGTCGGGCGATGGAGGCACGGTCTTGCTGACCTGATCCTCCGTCGCCCCGAGGTGTCCCTCTTCCGGGCCCGATGGTGCCGGATGGGTATCGCCAAAAACCGTGCTCTTCGGCGCCGGCCGCGGTGTCGGGGCTTGGGTACTCTCTCTGCTTGTCGCCATATTGACCTCGAGAAGGGCGATGCAAAGAGTGCGCCCGCCCTCTCAGCGCGGGACCGCCTTACCGTACACCTCGATCGAGCCAACGTGCACCCACCCGCCAGTGCCGTGGCCGCTGCCAGGAATCAGATCGGCGAAGCCGACTTCATCGACCTTGCTCAGATCCGGAGTCACCCAGATCTGATTGAACGGGCCCGGGCTCCCGAGCGTGACCACGCGCATCGGATCCAGTTTCACCCAGCGAACGGTCGCGACAGGGAATTCACTGACGGCCATCATCGCGACATTCTCTGAACTGACGTCGCCCACGAACATGCCGCCGTCCGCGAGTTTGACAACGGGACGTACGCCGTGGAAGCCGGACGTCTTCGTGGCCCAGCGGATTTTGGCGCCGCCGCTGAGATCGAGCAGGTTGGTCTTGTCGCGGAACGTCAGCGCGAAGGGCCCTGCCGTCATGCCCGTCCAGGCGCTGAACGGAATGAATTGCGGCGGGTTTCCTGCGTTCGTCAACACATCCTTGCCGGCGCCGTACTGTTTCAGCTCGAGATTTGGATCGACGACGTTCGCCTGAACGAATGGCAGCTGTTCGGTCTTCCCCGCCACGGCCGGCTTGAACTCCGCCTTCATGACGAGAACAGCCGGCGCCGGGCGCGGGGCGTTGGCGCCGGCCCGCCCGGCCGCAGGCTCCTGCGCCAGCAAGAGAGCGCAACCGCCGATCCCCAGAATCGCGGCCAATCCCATTGTCGAACTCACGGAGCAGCAACGAACCATACGGCCTCCTGCATGGGCACTCGCGGCCCAATACGCACCTGGCAAAACTGGCTGAGTCTAGCTCACAAGTCCGGCTTTCGTTTCTGGCTTCAGAGACGCGACCAGGAAGCCGAGACACACCCTGACGCCCGCCTCTGCTCACGCCGATACGTCAAGGGCATGTTGTGGCGCTGGCTGTGTCTGCTGTGCGGGACGAAATGAGCACATACATCACCTCCATGGGCAGGTTTTTGCCCGGCGAGCCGATCGACAACGACGCGATGGAGGACTATCTCGGGAGAATCCACGGGAAGGCGTCGCTCGCGCGGCGCCGGATCCTCAAACAGAACGGCATCGAGACGCGCCACTACGCGATCGACAGACAGCAGCGGACGCTTATCTCGAACGCGGAGATGGCCGCGCGCGCCGCGCGATGCGCCCTCGAGCGGAACGGGCAGGATCTGGCGTCGGTCGATTTCCTTGCTGCCGCGACTTCACAGTCCGATTACCCGTTGCCCGGATTTGCCAGCCTCGTGCACGCGGAGCTTGGCTGTCCCCCGTGTGAGATCGCTACTCTCCACGGCGTGTGCGCCAGCGGCGTCATGGCGCTCAAGACCGCGATGCTCCACGTCGGCGGCGGCAAGCGGACCGCGGTGGCTTGCGCCAGCGAGTTCGCCAGCCGGCTCTTCAAGGCCAGCCGGTTCGAGGCACAGGAGAGCGTACGGCGCGGACCGCTTGGATTCGACGTGGAGTTCCTTCGCTGGATGCTTTCAGATGGCGCGGGCGCAGCGGTTCTCCGAAATGCTCCCGATGCCGCCGGTCCATGCTTCGAGATCGACTGGATTGAGCTGAAGTCCCTGGCGAATCGATTCGGCCCGTGCATGTATGTCGGACCGGAGAAGAACGGCGGCCGTCTGCCGTCGTGGCTGGATTACCCGAGCTTTCACGCGGCGGCCGACGCGGGCGCAATCAACCTGCGCCAGGACGTGCGGATGCTCGAAGACGTCGTCGCGCAATCCGTCCACGGCGCCGTCGAGCTGGTCGAGCGCGGACAACTGAATCCCGCCAGTGTCGACTGGCTGGTCGTGCACCATTCGTCGAAGGTGTTTCGCGATCAGGCGTACGATGCGGCGTGCCGGAACGGGTTCGACCTCCCGCGCGAACGCTGGTTCACCAATCTGCCGACGACGGGCAACGTCGGGTCCGCGTCGATCTTCGTGCTGCTCGAAGAGCTGCTCTATTCCGGAAAGCTCGAGCCGGGGCAGAAGGTGTTCTGCATCGTCCCGGAGAGCGGTCAATTCCTTTTCGGCTACGTGCTGCTGACCGTCGTCGAGGGCTCACGCTCGATTCGTACGCCGGTCGTGCGCCCGCCGCTGCCGGCCAGCGAACCGCCCTCGCTTCGGATCCCCGAGGATCCGCTCGCCGGGCTGCTGGTCCGGCAGCTTGCGCTCGTCTGGTTCGATTTCGAAGCGCGGCTTCGCCAGGCGCCGATCGTCGCGAGGATGTTCGACGGCACCTTCACGATCGAGGACTACCGGACGCTGCTCTTCAACCTCCGGCAGCAGGTGATCGAAGGGTCGCGGTGGATCGCGCGCGCCGCGTCGAGCATCACGCCCGAGCACTTTCCGATTCGCGCCGCGTTCATCGCCCACACGAAGGACGAGCACAGGGACTTCGAAATGCTCGAGCGCAATTACGTGCTCGCGGGCGGCAGTATCGACGAGATTCGCTCTGGCCAGAAGAACATCGGCAGCGAGGCGCTGTCGTCCTACGTCCTCCAGCGCGCGAGTCAGGACAATCCATTCGACCTGATCGGCGCGATGTTCATCGTCGAGGGACTGGGGCAGCGAGTCGCGCGCCAGTGGGGTGAGCGGATCAAGGCGCTGCTCGGCCTGCCGGACGAGGCCGTATCGTTCTTCCTGTATCACTCGGAGAGCGACGTACAGCATTTCACGCGTCTCGATCAGGCGATCGGAGCCGGAATCCTGACCGAGAAGCTCGTCGGCGATATCGTGCGCTGTGCCAAGGTCACGGCGAGGCTGTACGCGTTGCAGCTCGAAGAGGTGGGGCGCTTCTAGTGCAACCCTCTTTCGCGCTATTCGTTCTGGCGTACTACGTGCTGGCCGGACTGGGGGTCAATCTCGCATTCCATCGGCTGCTGGCGCACGGATCGCTCCGCTTGCCGAAATGGCTGGAGCGGACGCTGGTGACCATCGGGCTACCGGCGGGAACGCCGGTGCAGTGGGCGGGCACCCACCGTTATCATCACCGTACGGCCGACACGCCCCTCGATCCCCATTCACCCGTGCACCACGGATTCATGTACGCGCATGTGGGCTGGTACCTTCGCTCGCATAATCAGGTGCTCTGCGTCGCGTACGTCCTCGGCGGCCCGGCCCGCATGCTGGTCGACGCGTGGCTGCGCCCGCGCACCAACCAGGAATACAACACGCTGGCGGAGGATGTGTCAGCGGACCCGTGGTACCGCTTCATCAGCCGGCCCTGGCCGTACGCGGTCGCGATGCACGCGCACGCAGCCATCGCCTTGGGTGTCGCCTATTGGTGCTGGGGCGTCGGTGGAGCGCTGGGGAGCTGGCTCACCTTGGTCGCCTTGTACAACCTTGGCGACGCTATCGACAGCGCCGCCCACACGTTTGGACGGATGCTCGAAAAGCAGCACGATCGCTCACGGAACAGCGCGTGGATGGGAATCGTTATCGGCGGCGAAGGCTGGCACGCGAACCATCATCGGTTCCCCGGCAGCGCGAGGCACGGTCTGCTGCCGGGACAGTTCGACTGGATCTGGGAGGTCATCCGGGTGCTACGCGTGCTCGGGCTGGCGACGAACGTGCGGGTTCCGGACGGACGCGATCTGACCGCGGCGAACCTCATTCGGGAGTGATGCCGATGCAAGTCACCGAGCTCTACGAGAAGGCCCCGTACGACCCCGACGATCCGAACCCGTGGCTGGCGCTTTATCTCGACATGAGCCTGCCGCTCGGCGACGAGGTCAAGGCGGCCCTGCTCGCCAACGCGGGTTCGAAGTCGCGCCAGTTCGCGCTGCCGCTCGTCCGGCCCGCCGCGAAGCTGTCGATCATGCTGGTTCAGGTGCTGAAGATCTTCGTGCCGAACTGGCTCACCTCGTCTCGAATCCTGCACCGGACGATCTTCTGGGGCCTGCGCACGTTCGTCCGCCAGGACGCGAACTATCTCATCTTGAGGCACTTTCACATCGGGTCGGAAATCCTTCAATTCGTCGCGAGCAACGTGCCGGGCGTGTCGATTCCGCTCAACCCGCTGCGCCCGCGAAACCTCGAGGGCCTGATAGACGATGTGTTCCTCAAGCACGATCTGAACATCTACAACTTCCTGATTCGGCTCAACCGCGAGATGAAGGCGAAGGGCGTCGCGTTGACGCAGCAGGCGCGGCTCAACTTCGACTGCGTCACCGACGGGCCGTTCGACATCGACGCGGACAGCCTGCCCACCGGCGCGCTCAACGTCATCGATCTGGAGACGGCGATTGAAATCTACACGCCCTTGTACCAGCTGTTCCTGAGCGACAGCGATTTCTGGCGGGCCTGCAACTCGCTGCAGCTCGACGAGACGGTGGCCATCTACACGTCGCGGCTGATGGGCGACGCGTCGTACGTCAGCCTCGTGAACAACAAGCATCCCTTGGTGCCGTTGTCGACGCTGCAGGCCGGATACCGGCTATTGCTGCATGGACTGGCGGCCGAGTGCCTGCACGCGACGCTGGTTCAGTGCAAGCGGCGCATCAGCAACGGGGTGGCTCAGGCTGAATCGTAGCCTGCACCACGTTTGGAATTCGCGGACTGGGGCCGCCGCTCGGCGCGGCTCATCGCCGCGCCGAAGACGGCGCCTGCATTTCCGATACGTTCAGAAGTCGAACTGCACGTTCAACCGCATGAACCGCGGCAGAAGCACGGCGGTCGGGGTCATCCATTTCGCCCCGTTCGTCGCGGGATCGTAAACCGTCTCGTACGTCGTCGGCGTGTTGGCATTGAACAGGTTGTACAGGTCCAGGCCCACGTTCGTCCTCGTCTTGCCAAACTTCAAGACCTTTGCGAAGCGCATGTCCACCACGTTGATGCGGTCGCCGTAGATCGTACCCGGCAGCAGAAGGTCCACGTCCTGGGTGGCCAACCCGGGCGCCAGCGTCCGGCCCGTGGCGGCCCGGAACTGCGCGGCCGTCATGCGATAGGTCGCGGATCGCGACGCGCCGTTCGTGCCCACAGCCGCGCCGGGCTGCGCATTGGCCTGCGAACGGAAGATGCCGCTGACGAGGACGTCCACCTTGGGGATGGTGTAGGAGGCGAGCCCGCGGATGCTGGTCAGCCAGGGCTCCGTGGCGTTGCAGCTGGTCTGACCATCAATGATGCCCGCGGGGATGATCGGGACGGCGGCCGTCCCGAGGGTCGGGGCGCTCGGCCGCCCGAACCGCGCGGTCATTTCGTCGCAGGTGTCGTTCACGCCGCGGCCCGTGCTGGTGCCGCCCTGAAGATTCAGGCCGCTCCCCATCCGCGCGTTGAACGACACGTCGACGCCGTGCCAGTAGTGCGTTTCGCCGCCGAAGTCGTCGGCGGTCGTGTAGTACGAATCCGTCGCGCCAAGGGCGCTTCGCGTGTTGCGCGTGAGGAACGTGACGGGGTAGCCGCCTCCGTTGGGCAGGAGCGGGTTCGACGGCGCGGTCAGGGTGACCTCGTCGTAGTCCGCGGCCGTGAGCGCGCGGTTATGCGTGAGGAAGAAATTGCTCCACACCCGCCGGTTGTAGCTGACCTCCACCGCGACGCGCGGCGCGATTTGCTGCTGCACGCTGACGCCGTACTGCCAATCCCGGTTACGCGTGCCCCAGCCTTCGAGAACAGCGGGATTGACGGTGGTGGCCTGCGTAAAGGAGCCCCAGTTGTTGGAGGACCACGCACCGCACTCGCCGTTGGCCGCCGGATTCAGGAAGTTGCATTCGGCGACACGGTTCCCGTTGGGATCGGACCATGAGCGATTGATCGACGTCACGAGCGTCTGGCCCGGGTTGCTGATGGTATAGGCGTCCCCGGTGTACGCGCCCTGGAGATACTGCCCGACATTCACCTTGAGCGCCGTCTTCCCGTTTCCAAAGACGTCGTAGGCTGCACCCATCCTGGGCGAGATGTCGTGATAGCCCTTCACGCCCTCGGTGCGTGGAAGCAGGACCGGGCCGCCGAACTCGTTGTCGGCGATGATGCCGTTCTCTCCGGCCGGCGCCCAGCTGGACGCGCTCTCGTACCGCAAGGCCCCCTGGAGCGTCAGCCGTTTACGCGTCCACTGATCCTGGACGTAAAAGCCGTTGTAGAGAAGGCTGTTGCTGGTCTCGTTCGTTCCGACGCGCTGCGACAGCTGATTCGGCAAGCCGTTGTTGAACCGGTAGCTGATCTGCCGTCCGACGTAGGTGATATTCCTGTTCGACATGTACCCGGCCTGGTAGCCCCACTTCATGTTGTGGCTGCCGGTGATGTAAGACATCGCGGCTTTCCAGGTGGCGTGCTTCTGGTTGCTCGACGGCGCCGGATTGAACCCGCGATAGATGAAATTCGCGAACGGCACGCCGGCACCGGTGGACTGCTCCGTCACCGGGATGAAGTCCGTCAGCACGCCGAAGGGGCGCGGATCGCCGTTGTCGGTATAGAAGGCCGAGTAACCGCTCTCGAAGAGCATCCGATTCGAGAACGGTGACGTCCACGTCGTCTGCATGATCTTCGCCGGCGCGTCCCAGATCGTTCCTGACTCGGGGGACACGGTCGCCGTGCCCGGGGTGACTCCGGGTCCCGACGCGACCCAGCCGTCGCCGGGACCGCGGCACTGATCGCCGCCTTCCTTGTAGGCGCCTCCGCTGCAGTTTTTCGTGTAGTCGATGTAGAACCCGACCTTGTTCTTCTGCGTGGCCTGCCAGGTCAGGCGCGCGGCGTTCAGCGTCTTGGAGGTGGAGTTGCGCACACTGAGGGCATTGCTGCGGGCCCACGTCCAGGCGTTCGCGTTCCCTGCGTTCAGGTTGTCGTACAGATTCTGCTGTTCCTGGTAAGTGCCTATCGCGCGCGTGTTGGCGTAGAACCACACGCGGTCGCGCAGAATGGGTCCGCCCACGGCGAGGTTGGCGTCGTAGCTCTTGATGAGCGCCGGCTGCTCGCTGAATCCCAGCGAGCGGAGATGGTCGTCGATGTTGCTCGACTGCCCCCACTTG
Source organism: uncultured Acidobacteriota bacterium (assembly GCA_963712905.1). Taxonomy (GTDB): domain Bacteria; phylum Acidobacteriota; class Vicinamibacteria; order Vicinamibacterales; family CAVVIG01; genus CAVQJU01. The sequence goes on from CAVQJU010000010.1 coordinate 617,385, forward strand.
CCTGCATAGCTCGTAAAGCCGGTTCCGCTGAACGTGTTGCCGCCGGTCTTCGGGATGATGTTGAAGGCCGGACCGCCGCGGTCGGCCTCGCCGAGGCCCCCGGAAATGGCCACCTGCACTTCCGAGGAGTTCGACATGTCGTACAAGTAGCCGGACACGCCGCCGCCATTCCCTGGCGCGCCCACGTTCATCCCGTCGAGCTGGATGAGGCCTTCGGTGCTCCGTCCGCCGCGCGCGGAGAAGAAGTTGTTGATCGTTGCCGCGCCGCTTCCGAAACCGGTGGCCTGGATCGCCGGCAGGGCCGCGATGTAGTTGCCGTAGCTTCGCGACGCCGGGAGTGCACGAACCACGTCGCCGTCGATGACCATCTGCTGGCGCGCCGTCTGGATGTCCACCACCGGCGACTCGCCGGTCACAGTCACGGACTCCGAGACGCTCCCCACCCGCATCTCCGCGCCAATCGTCATCACGCCGGCGCCCTTCAGCTCGACGCCTTCGCGCACGACGGTGGCGAAGCTGGGCAGCGTGAAGCTGACTTTGTAGGTGCCCGGCGGCAGGTCGGGAATGCGGTACTGGCCCGTTTCGTCGGTGACGCCCGTGCGGATCTTGGTGATGAGGGCCGGGCTCGATACTTCAATCGTCACGCCCGGTAGCACCGCACCGGATGTGTCGCGCACGGTTCCGGCGAGGCTTTGCGCGGTCGCCACGCTCTGTCCGGCCCCGAGGATGGCCAACACCGCCAACGATCGGATCAGCAGTCGCTTCATGATGGGAGAACCTCCATACCTGCTCGCGTCGCGAGTTCCCGCGTGTGTGCCATGACCGAAGACGCGTGGACTATGAGCTTACAGATCGTTTATGTCAAGAGTGACGGAGCGTGTCCGACGCTTGAGACGTCACTCCGCACGCGCGCCATCTCGCCGCCGGCGCCGGTCGCGGTAATGCTTCTCGATGGCGTCCGCGGCCAGCACCGCCGGGATCGGCACGAGCGCTATCAGACAGCTCGTGGCGTCCGGCGGCGCCTGTCCCAGGATGTTCGCGAGCGGTCGAATGTAGAGGAATCCAAGGAGCAAGGCGCCTTCACAAGCGACCGCCAGCACCACGTAACGATTGGAAAACCACCCCAGTTGCCAGGGCCGCAAATTCTCGCTGCGACAGGCGAAGGCATTCGCCATCTGTCCCGCGACAACGGCCGTGAACGCCGCGCCGGATGCCGGCAGCAGCGCGGCCCCCGAAGGAAACGGCCCGCCGGGCCTCCATCCGGCCGCTGAGAGCGCATGGACGAACGCGATCATCTCCACCGCGGCTTCCGTCAATCCAAGAACGAGGAAGGCTCGAAGCAACAGAGACCGATCCACGAGATGGCGTCCGGACGGCGGCCGTTCGAGCGCGCGCGGGCTGGACGGCTCGGCGCCTAATGCCACGGCAGGAAGGATGTCGGTGCCGATGTCCAGACACAACACCTGCAGGACGCCGAGCGCCAATGGAAATCGTCCGCCCGAGAGCGCCCACACGACGAAGGGCGTCAGTTCGGCCACATTGTCGGTCAGGTGGTACGTCAGGAACCGCCGTGCATTGGCGAATGTCGTTCGGCCCTGTTCGATCGCAGCCACGATGGTCCCGAAGTTGTCGTCCAGCAACACGAGATCCGCGGCTTCGCGCGCCACGTCGGTGCCCGAGAGGCCCATGGCGACACCGATCGTCGCCTCGTGCAACGCCGGCGCGTCGTTGACGCCGTCGCCGGTCATCGCAACCACGTGCCCCCGTTTTCGCAGCGCTCGAGCGATCCTGAGCTTCTCCTCGGGCGACACCCGGCTGACGATGATGCCGTCGCGATCGATCAGCGCGCCGAGCAGCTGGTCATCGTCCGGGAGGTCCTTGCCTTCGATCGCCAGGGCATCCGATGTCCAGAGGCCAACTTCGCGGCCGATGGCGCGCGCACTTCCGGGATGATCGCCGGTCACCATCGCGACGCGAATACCTGCGCGGCGACACGCGGCGATGGAATCCGCGACGCCCGCCCTCGGCGGATCTTCGATCCCCACGAGGCCAAGGAGGCTCAAGTGACGCTCGGCCGAATCGGCCGATTCAGGCATCCCGCCCGGGCCTGCATCGCGAGCGGCGATCGCCACGACGCGCAGGCCGCGCTCCGCCATGCGTGAGACGGCCTGCTCGGCACCGCCAATGCTCTCGCAACGTTCGAAGACGGCCTCCGGTGCTCCTCTCACGATCACGCGCTCTTCCGTAATCACTGACACGCGACGACGCCTTGGATCGAAGGGAAACCATCGTGTGGCGCGCGAGGCCGCTGCCTCGTTGGATGAGACATCGACACCAAGGCGCTGAGCGAACACGTGCAGGGCGACTTCGAGCGGATTGCCGTGGGCAACCCAGCGTCCTCCCTCGTTGGCGGCATGCCCGTTCGCATGAAGGGCCGCCGCCCAACCCAGTTCCTTCAAGTGGGGAAGCAAGAGAGGCTCGGCGTGAACCTGGGCAGACGGGTCGTAGCCGGCGCCTTGAATCGTGGCGCTGCCCTGCGGCGTCCACACCTCGGTCACGGCCATCTCGTTCCGCGTGAGCGTTCCGGTCTTGTCCGTACAGATGAATGTCGTCGATCCCAGCGTCTCGACTGATTCCAGCCGACGCACGAGCGCGCCCTGCGCCGCCATCCGTTGTGCACCGATCGCGAGCGACAGACTGATCGTCGGCAGCAGGCCCTCAGGCACGAGCGCCACGGTGACGCCGAGGGCGAACAGAAAGGCGTCCGTCAGGCGAATGCCGACGAGCGCGGCAACGATCAGGAACAGAAGTCCAACGGCCATCGAAATGATGGCGATGACGCGGACGACACGGTTCAACTCGATGGCGAGCGGGCTCGCTGGCCGCACCCCTCCCGTGGTCATGTGCGCAATCCGGGCGAGCCGCGTCGAACGGCCGGTGGCCACGACGACCCCGGCCGCTTCGCCCTCGACCGCAAAGGTGCCAGCGAACACCTGCTCACCGGGTTGCGGCGCCGCCGCCACGCTCTCACCGGTCAGCATCGATGTGTCGACAAGGAAGCCGTGGGCGTGAGTCAAACGGACGTCAGCCGAGATCCGGTCTCCAGCCGTCAGCGCCACGAGATCGCCGGGAACGAGCTGCACGGCATCGATGCTCCGGCGCCTTCCCATGCGTATCACGGTCACGCGCCGTGGAAGCAGGTCACGAAGGCGTTCCCCCGCCTTCTCGGCGCGGTATTCCTGCAGGAAGGCGAACGAGCCGTTGAGCAGAATGACGACGAAGATCGCCAACCCGAGCTGAGGCATGCCGGCCAGGATGGCCAGGCCACCGGCGATCCACAGCATCAGCGCAAAGAAATGGACAAGCTGCGCGAGCAGGCGCCGCCACATCGGCACCCGGGGCGCGAATGACAGACGGTTCAGGCCGTACTGCTTTTGCCGCCGTTCGACTTCCTCAACGCTCAACCCACCCGGGTCAAGCGGTGGACCGGCCTCACGCGATGCGCGCCCCTGGCTCATCGGTCGTCGCACACGCGTAGAGGCCGATCATGCAGCATCGCTGTTGGCGCCCTCCCCTCACATGATATCGACCGCCGGCTCCGCAAACCTGCCGACGACAGGATTCACCATCTTCACGAAGTCAGTCCAGCGCATCACGATGGCCTCCCGATGCGTGCCGGCGTTGAACACGATTTCAGGTTCTGCCGCGAGCACGGCGTCGACGAACACGGTCTGACCGTACAGGGGCCCGAACGGCGGCATGGCTCCAAGCTCGCACACGGGGAACAGCCGTCGCAGATCCTCCTCGTCGGCCAGGCGAATGGCCTTCCCGCCGGCGAGCTCCAGCAGTTGCTCGAGATTCACGAACGTGGGCGCAGGCACGACCGCCTCTATTGGCTCGCCGTCAACGAAGCAGATGACGACTTTCGCCCACTGGAGACCCGGCACGTGCGTGGACGCCGCTTCTTCCTGCGCCGTGAATGCAGGCTGATGCGGCACGACGGTGTACGGGACGTGTGCCTCTCGCAGGAATTGATGGATCGCGGTGATGCCTGACATAGCGCTTCCTCCGTTGAGAAGAACCTGAGCAACACCAATGCCACTCGGAACGGGCATGTTTAGGTGCAGGTCTTCCTCCGCGTAGCGAAAATCTTCTCAGCGCCTGGGACTTATTTCGAAAAGGCCGGCAGTTGGTGTACGGCGGATGCCTGAAAGTCCATGCCTGGGGTCAATCAGAGGGAAATGGTGTCAATTCCCCGGGCACGATTGTTGCGCGGTAAGTTCTAGCCAGAGAACCGAAGAAGCCGCCAGGAGGGCGGCGCAAGGAGGTCTGCCATGCAGATCAAAGACATCATGACTGGTGAGCCCCGCACCTGTTCGCCCGGCACCAATCTGGCGGAAGCGGCGGCGCTGATGCTGGACGGCGACTGCGGCAGCCTGCCCGTGGTCGAAAGCGGAAAGCTCGTCGGGATCGTCACCGATCGAGACCTGTACATCGCTCTGGCAACGCGCGACAAACGCGCGGCGGAGATGACCATCCGCGAGGTCGCCCAGACGCCGGTCTACACCTGCGGCCCTGACGATGAGGTTCAGGCGGCGCTCGAAACGATGAGGCAGCACCGCATCCGGCGGCTGCCGGTCGAGGGATTTGGCGGCACGGTGATGGGCATGGTTTCCATGAACGACATCGTTCTCGCCGCCGGATCGCGAAAGCCGGTGCGTGACGGCGAGGTGGTGGGCACGCTGCGCGCGATCTGCGCCCATCACCACCCCTCGCCCCACATCGCCGCGGCGTGAGCCGGGCGGGCCGTTCGACACGTCACCGATTCGCAACGCCCGGATCGGCGGCGCCTTTGAATCTGACGGGCAGGGCTGTAAGGTCGGTCAAATGGTCAGAGTCCTCGCCGTGCTTGCCATCCTGGCGGTCGGACGGTGTGCGGCCGGACAGTCGAATGTCGCCGATCCGGCTCCGCGCTTTGAGGTCTGGGGCGGCCTCAGCGCGATGGTGAGCGGACCGTCTGGCGATCTGACCTCGTCCTATTCGCCGCCTCTGCTGCTTGACGGCACATTCACCAGCCACGGCGGCCAGACATTGACGTTTGACAGCGAGTCGGCTGTGGGGTTCGAAGCGGGCACGAATGTCTTTCTGTCGCCACACGCCGGCGTTCAGTTCGTCTTCGATCGGCATGCGCCGGCACTGGCCGGGGTCAACTCACCGTCTGATCTCGCGTTGCAATACACGAGCAGACTCCCGCCGGATAACATCCCGCGACTCGTGGAGATTCAGCGATCGACTCCGTGGCCGGACACGAATGGCTCCATGACGCAGACCGCGGTGTCCGTGAACGGCGTCGTGCGAACCGGCCTGCGGGGCCGGGTAGGCCTGACGGCGTCCGGCGGGCTCGCCTTCTCACGGCTGAGCGGTACCGTGCAGCCGCTGGGCTTCACCGCCTATCATCTCGGCGGGCATTCGGTGCTGTTCGAGGACGACGCCCTGCTGGCGGTTTCACTTGAACCGACGGCTGCCATCGGCTACAACGCCGGGGGCGACATCAACATCGGCATTCACGAGGGGCTCGCCGTGATGGTCGGCTACCGCTACCGTGGCGGACCGACGGTGGACGTGCCGGTTCGCGTGACCACTGTCCTCAATGCCGATCAGATCGCGTTCCAACAGACCATCGGTGACATCACGGAGCGACTCGCCCTGGCGCCCGCACGCGTGAGCACATCCAGTTCGCGTATTGTCATCGGATTGAAGTTCACGCACTGATATGCAGGCCATGCTGTTAGACGCCGGGACGCAGAAGGAATCAGTGACTTCTCACCGGTTCGCCAGGGACGACAACAGAGCCTGGACACGCGCTCGAGCCACTGAGAGATGCGCGCGCAGTTCGTCGTAGACAAATCGATGGCCCGCATCGACCGCGCGTGTCAGCGGGATCCCGGCCTGCCGGTACGCCTCGGTCAGTGTGGCACGACGCGTCTTGTCGTTGACGCGCTTGATGAGCGTCTGCGCCAGCTTCATCTGCTCGCGCACGGCGGTCAGATCTTCGTACTGCTCGCGCACCTGACGCGCTCGTTCGCTTCGCGGAGCGACATCGCCGGGACCATGACACTGGTTGCAAGCGGCCGCCAGCGCCAGGACAGCAGGCATAGCCTGCTCCTCCAGGAAGGCAGCGTTACAGACGCCGATCCAGGTGGCAGCTCATCCTGGGCAGGACGAACGGAAGCCGTACCAGATCTGGAACCCATGCTAACGTGCCCAAAACCGCAGGGGGTGGGCGCGTGGATCTGCAAAGCGTGATGAAACAACTCAAGGCGTGGGAGCATCCGAAGATGCGCGCCGTGAACGCAAAGCATGGCGCGGGCGACAATCAGTTCGGTGTGAACCTCGGCAAGATTCGCGGCCTTGCCGCAAAAATCAAACGCGACCACGAACTGGCGCTCGAGCTCTGGAAGTCCGGAAACATCGACGCGATGAATCTGGCAACCCTGATCATGGATCCGAAGCAGCTTTCGCAGCCGGACGTCGAGAAGCTGGCGAAGGATTTGAGCTACTACACAACCACCGACTGGTTCGTGAAGAACGTGGTCAAGGCGCTGCCCTTCAAAGGCGAGCTCTGCAGGAAGTGGGCGGCCTCGAAGGACGAGTACCTGGGCCGGGCGGGCTGGACGCTGATGGCCGGGCAGCTCGAGGAAAACGGCCCGGAGAAGCTACTCGACACGATCGAGAAGAGGATGAAGGCCGCACCGTTCCGAACACAGGAACCGATGAACTATTGCATGGTCAAGATCGCTGTCGATTACCCACGGTTGCGCAAGCGCGCGATTGCCATCGGCAACAAGCTGGAGGTTCTCAAGGACTACCCCGTACCGAAGGGGTGCACGTCACCGTTCGCGCCGATCTGGATTGCATTCATCCTTGAGCATCGGAAGTAACGGCGATCGATCGCTGATATTATCGGATGCTGAGGAATACGATGAAACTTCCGCGAGTCTGGGTCGTAGCCTTAAGTGTGCTTTCCTGTTCGCCGGCTTTCGCGCAGCGGATCGACTACTCGAAGCTCGAGATCAAGACGACGGACCTCGGTCAGGGGGTCTATTTGCTTGGCTGGCAGGGCGGCGACTCCCTGATCCTGGTCGGGGATGACGGGGTCCTGCTGGTCGACACGTCCGTCGCACCGATGGGCGACAAGATCAAGGCGGCGATCGCGAAGGTGAGCGACAAGCCGATCAAGTTGATCATCAACACCCATGCGCACGCCGACCACTTCGGCGCCAACGAGGCGCTGGCGAAAGGCGGCGCCAACATCATTGCCCACGAGAACCTGCGTGAACGGATGGCGAAGGGCCAGTATCTCGCCGCGTTCAACCAGACGATTCCGCCGTCAGCATCGGCCGCGCTGCCGACGGTCACCTATGCCGACGCGATGACCGTCCATTTCGACGGCGAGACGGTCCAGCTGTTCCACCCGCCGAATGCGCACACCGATAACGACACGCTGGTGCATTTCAAGCGGGCCAACGTCATCCACGCCAGCGGCACGATCGGCGGCGACGGGGGCTATCCGTTCTTCGACATGTCCTCGGGGGGTTCGCTCGCCGGGATGATCGTCGCGGAGGACAAGATGCTCTCCCTGGCGGACGACAAGACCAGGATCGTCGCCGACGAGGGCGATCCGGCAAGCACCGAGGCGCTCAAGGCGTCCCGCGACATGCTCGTCACGCTCCGCGCGCGGGTCCAGAAGCTCGTCGACGAGGGCAGGAGCGAGGCCGAGGCGGTGGCCGCCAAGCCGACCAGAGACTTCGACGCCAGATGGGTGCATCAGGGCAACTTCGTCACCGGGGACACGATGACCCGGCTGGCGTATCAATCCCTGAAGGGCATCAGGCCGCCGACAACGCCATAGGTGGCGATCGCTACGCTGGGCACAGCGTTCGCGTTTTCAGTTCTCCGTGCGCATCACGATGACGGCCACACCATGGCCCGGCATCATCACGGGCGTGACCGCCCAGTAGTCGGCGCGATGATGCACAACCGTCCGTCCGGCGATCGTCCCCACGGCCGCACCAAACACGACGTCGCTCAACCAATGGCGGTTGTCATGCAGGCGGGACACCGCCACATATGATGCGATGCCATAGCCAAGGATGGCCTTCCGCCATCCCAGGTGCCGTTCGATCACCGTCGCCGTGGCAAACGTAATCGCGGCGTGGCCCGAGGGAAACGACAGCGAGTTGCTCTCGTCTGGACGAAGACGCTGTGTCGACCACTTGAGGGGTTCCACCAGCATCTCCGTCAGTATTTGCGCTTGCACCAGGTCCATCCCCAGATGCGCGACCTTGGGCTGATGCCGCCAGCGCCCAAACGCGTACGTGCCCATCGAGAACGCGATCTGCGCAGGCGTGCCACCGACGTATTTCCCGGGCGCCCACCAGTCGTCGGCAGCGTCAGACTGGCTTTGCAGGCGGGCGTTCAAGGAGGCATCGGCGGGATGGACGGCGAGCGCCAGCCCGCCGCCGAGTGCAGCAAGGTAGGCATTCTGGCCCGCGGGTAAGTGTTTGATGTCCTCCAGGAGATTGCCCGCAAGCGCACGAATGCCGGTATGAACGGGCGTGGGAGGTTCCTTGGCATCAGCGTTCTGCTCTTGTCGGTCCGAAGGGACCGGCGCGTCTGTCTGATCGGCCGCAGACGCAGCCGCCCCAATGGCCAGCGCCAGAACCAGGGCGAGACCGATGCGGCTGAAAGGCGTGGCGGTTACTGAAACCGCACCGCCGGGGAGCGACATCGGTGGATGGTACATCGAGGGCCAGCTGGCGCCGTGTCATCAATCGGACAGCCGAGCCTCTTGCAACTGGCTCATCCGTGCCGCGTGGGTAGCTCAGCTTCGGCTCCTGCGGACTGTTCTTTGCACGCGTCGCGGGCGGAGCGCACACACGATGCGGCTACGCGTTCTCGTCGTCTCGCTCGGCCTCGGCACAATCGTGACCGCGTTGCCGTTCCTTGCCGGGTGCAAGGCAAAACCTGCCGCCACAGTCACGGAAGTCAACGCGCTTGACGCAAAGTCGGCTGACGCGCCCAATCCAGTCGAGGACCCGCGCTTCAAGGAGTTCTTCGACCGCGTGCGCGCCTACGTCAAGGTCCACGAGACGGCGGGCGCGCGCGTACCGAGCCTGAAGGAAACCTCGGATCCTCAAAAAGTATCCGGGCGCGAGAAGGCGCTCGCCGACGAGATTCGCGTCGAACGCGCCGGGGCCCGCCAGGGCGACGTATTTTCACCTTCCGTCGCCAGGGAGATTGGCGACATCGTCGCCTGGGATTTCAAGGCACGGCCACTCAAAGATCAAAAAGCCATCCTGGCCGAGGTACCAGTGAAGGTGCCGCCGGCCATCAATACTGACTATCCGACAGCGCTGCCGCTGGCGACCGTGCCCCCCGGGCTGCTGCTGAAGCTGCCGACGCTGCCCATGGAACTCGAGTACCGCTTCCTGGGCCGCCACCTGATCCTGCGTGACATCAAAGCCAACCTGATCGTCGACTTCATTCCCGATGCGGTCCCGGCGGCGCCGGCCAGGGCCGCCGGGCGCGAAGCACACCCATGATCCCCAGAGCTGCCCGTCTCCCCGTCTCCGTGACGCTCGCCTTGACCGTTGCGCTGTCCCTCGCGGGGACCGCGCAGAACGTCACGCTGCCGCTGGCCAAAGATTCGACCCGCTTCGCCGTCATCGGCGACACCGGTACCGGCGACAAACCGCAGTACGAGATCGGCCGGACACTCGAGGAGTATCGGCAGCATGCCAACTTCACGTTTACGATCATGGTGGGCGACAACATCTACGGCTCCGAACGGCCGCAGGACTTCCAGCAGAAGTTCGAGCTCCCGTACAAGCCGCTGCTCGATGCCGGCGTGAAGTTCTACGCGGCGCTCGGCAACCACGACGATCCCAACCAGCGCTTCTACAAGCCGTTCAACATGAACGGCGAGCGGTTTTACACGTTCACGAAGGGCAACATCGACTTCTTCGTTCTGGATTCGAACTACATGGATCGCAAGCAGCTCGAATGGTTCGAGCGCGCGATCAAGGACTCGAAGTCAGACTGGAAGATGGCGTACTTCCACCATCCGCTCTATTCGTCTGGCGCGACCCACGGCTCCGAGAGCGATCTGCGCGCCGTGCTCGAGCCGCTGTTCGTCACGTATCGAATGGACGTCGTGTTTGCCGGCCACGAGCATTTCTACGAGCGCGTCAAACCACAGAAGGGTATCTACTACTTCACGTGCGGCGGGTCGGCGAAGCTCCGCAAAGGCGACATCCGGAAGGGATCGGAGCTGACGGAAAAGGGCGACGACAGCGAGAACACGTTCATGGTCGTCGAAGTGGCGAAGGACGTGTTCAACTTCCAGACCGTGTCGCGCGGCGGCGTCACGATCGACTCGGGCGCTTTCCAGCGCGCGCACAGCTCAGCGGACGCCCGATAGCCCGAGCTATAGCCCGCCTGTGGGCCGCCGAAACTGCGGTGGCCCGTCGGACGTCTTAATTGACGACAGGCCTGTTCTCAAGGACTCGGGAGCTCATCAATGACTCTGCCTCGTGGCGTGATACATCGCAGCACCGCCGTAATGCTGACCGTCGTTTCACTCGCCGCCACGCTGGCGGCGAAGTCACCATCGATCGACGTTTCGCAGGTCCGCATCGACAACTTCGGCAAGATCAGCGACAGCTACTACCGTGGGGCTCAGCCGTCCGAAGGCGATTACGCCGACCTCGCCGCGCTCGGAGTCCGCACGGTCATCGATCTCACCGGCGACGGACGCCGCGACGAATCCGGGCTCGTGGAACGCGCAGGCATGAAGTTCTACCGCATTCCGATGACCACGACCGATCGGCCGTCGGAATCGGCCGTGACCACATTCCTGCAACTCGTGAACGAGCCCGTGAATCAGCCTGTGTACGTCCACTGTCAGGGCGGCCGTCATCGGACCGGCGCGATGACGGCCGTGTATCGGATGACGAGCGAGGGCTGGACGGCCGACCGCGCGTATTCCGAAATGAAGCAGTTCAACTTCGAAGGATTCCCCGGTCACCCGGCGCTCAAACAATTCGTCTACGATTACTACGTTCAGATCGGACTGCACTAGGACGCGGCTTCGAGCGTCTGGAGCTTGTAAAGCTCCGCGTAGACGCCATCGCGCGCGATCAGCTCGTCGTGCGTGCCCTGCTCAACGAGCTCGGCGTCGTTGATCACGAAGATGACGTCCGCGTGCCTGATCGAGCTGAGATGGTGGGCGATGACCACCGCCGTCCGTCCCTTCATCAAGGTGTCCAGCGCGGCGATGACCGACTGCTCCGACGCCGCGTCGAGGCCCGAGGTCGGCTCGTCGAGCACCAGGATGGGTGAGTCGCGGACAATCGCTCGCGCGATGGCAATGCGCTGGCGCTGGCCGCCGGAGAGCGTGGCGCCCCGCTCGCCGACCATCGTGTCGTAGCCGTCTGGCATCGCCTCGATGAATTCGCTCGCTCCAGCGAGCGTCGCGGCGCGCCTGACCTCTGCGGGAGACGCATCGGGCCTGCCGTAGGCGATGTTTTCCCAGACGGTGGCGTAAAACAGCAGGGTGTCCTGCAGGACAAAGCTGATCTGGTCGCGCAGCGACTTGAGCCGGTAACGCCGGACGTCCGTGCCATCAATGCAGACGCGCCCGGATACCGCATCGTAGAAACGGGGAATCAGGCTGACCAGCGTCGACTTCCCCGTTCCGGATGGGCCGACGATGGCGGCCACCTGTCCCGGCTCGATCGTCAGGCTGATGTCCTTCAGCACGTCCCGGTCCTCGTAGTGGAAGCTGACGTGCTCGAAGCTGATGCGACCCTTGAACGTTGGCGCCGGTCTGGCCCCCGGCGTGTCGCGCACCGCACTCTCGATGTCGAGGACTTCCCTGATGCGTTCGTACCCGACAACGGCCTTCGACACCGTGTCGGTCATCTTCGACAGGTCGCGCATCGGCTTGTACATTTTTCCCAGATACAGCAGGAACACGATCAGGATGCCCGGGCTCAGCCTGCCGGCCAGGGCCAGCCGGGCCCCGTAGCCGAGTACCAGGCAGGTGCCGATGGCCATGATCACTTCGACGACGGGTGCGAGCGTCGCCTTGACGCTGCGCGCGTGAAGTCCGGCCTCCACGTTCGCGAGGCTCTCGGAGTCGAACCGCTGCTGCTCGTATTCTTCGCGCGTGAAGGCCTGCACGACGCGAATCGACGTCAGCACCTCTTCGACGATGGAGAGGAGCTCACCTTCCTTCTTTCTCACGTCGCGCGAGGCCTTCTTGATCCGCCTGGTGAAGTGGTACACGACCGCGAAGAGTACCGGCGAGATCGAGAGCGCGATGAGCGTAAAGCGCCAATCGAGGTAGAACATGACGCCGATCATGCCCAGGAGCGTCAGCACGTTGACCAGCATCCCGAGGAGCGCCGAGTTGATGAAATCCCGAACGGCCTCGATGTCGCTCGTGACGCGCGTGATGAGATCGCCGCTTCGAGAGCGGTCATGTTCGGCGAGCGACAGCCGCTGGATGTGCTGGTAGAGCACCCTCCGCAGGTCGTGGCCCACCCACTGGCTGACGCTCGTCGTGAGGTACTTTTCGAAGTACGAACTGATCGCGCCGACGACCGCAATCGCCGCCACGGCGGCGACGGCGACGTTGACCATGGCGTAGTGGTCGCCGCCGAAGAATCGTGCCGCAATCGAGCCCAGCACGCCCGTCAGCTTCTTGGACTGGAGCACGTTGTCCACGACGATCTTGATCGGCCACGGCTCCAGGATGTCGGTGACCGTCTCGCCGATGACCGCCACCAGCGCGAGCGTAAGGGCCTTCCAGTGAGGCCTCATGAGGTGGGCAATGTTCAGGTGCGCCGATCGCACCGTGACGGGCGCCGGTTGCACGGCAGGGTTCGCGTCGGGCACCACTTATAGTCGTGCGAACCAGGGCACGGAGACCGTCCCGGAAAGCACACGTTTGGCGTGTCAAACGTGACAGCCTCGGGGCTGCCGCGCCGTCTATTCTGGGCGCATGAAGACACTCACCATCGCCACATGCGCTCTCGCCGTTACCGGCGCCATCACGCTCGGCGCGCAAACGAGCGAAACGACCACAAAGACGAAGATCGAAGTGAAGGACGGCAAGGACGTCAAAGTGATCGGCTGCGTGGAATCGCTTCCTGGCGGCGGTTACGCCCTGACGGACGTGTCGTCCAAACGCGAGGCGTTGCACCGCTACGTCCTGGTGTCCGACGACGACTTCTCGAAGGTGCTGGGTCAGCGTGTGCAAATCGAAGGCACGCTCGCCGATCGCGGCGACGGCAAGGTCGAGATCAAGACCCAGACAAAGGCCGAAGGGGATGCGAAGGACACGCACGCCAAGGTCGAGGCCAGCGGGCCATATCTGGGCGTCAAGAAGATGAAGCGAACCGAGGGAACCTGCCCGTAGGCCGCAATCAGGCCGTCAGGCAACTCCCAACCCCGCCCGAGCGATCACCGGGAGACAGCAGGACCACTGCCTGTCCTACCGGTGATCGCCGTCCTGTTGTCGAGTTCTGCGTCTCGAAACCATACATCCCACCTGATGTCACTTGGCGCGTGTTGCTACAGGGGCCTTACGCTGGCCACCTCAGCCGCGTCCTGACACGCGTCTCGGCCAGCAGAGATGGCTTGGCAATGTGTTTGCTGCCCTCCGATACGTCGGCCAATTTGACGCGGGGGACACTGATGAGGATGGTGGCAAGTAACAGACGCACTGCAGATGCCGACGGATCGGTGGTCATGCATCCGCCTGCCCGGCCCGCGGTTGAGGACCTGCGCGCGGCGCTCGACGCGGCCGACACGCCGTACCAGGTTGCCACGTACTTGCCCAAGGACGTCATCTTCCGCCAGGGCAACGCGTCCGACAGCGTCATCTACGTCGAGCGCGGCAGCGTCCGGCTGACGGTCACGGCGTCGAACGGTAAGGAGGCGACACTGGGTCTGCTGGGACCTGGCGCCTTCCTCGGCGGAGAAGTGATCGTCGGCCACACCGAGCGCCCGGACACCGCGACCGCGATGACCGACACCACCGTCATCGCGATCGCGAAGGCAGAGATGATTCGGCAGCTGGGCACGCGGCACGTGCTGTCGGAGCGCTTCATCTCGCACACGCTGGCCCGCCAGATCCGGCTGGAAGCCGATCTGATCGATCAGCTGTTCAACTCCTGCGAAAAGCGCGTGGCCCGGACGCTGCTCCTGCTGGCCGGGTACGGCGAACGCGCTCAACCTCTCGTACTGCCGCCCGTGTCTCAGGAAGTCATCGCCGAAATGGTGGGCACGACCCGTTCGCGCGTGAATCTGTTCATGAACAAGTTCAAGCGGATGGGCTTCATCGAATACGACGAGGGCCTGAAAATCAACCCGTCCCTCCTGACCGTCGTCGCCCACGAATAATCGTAAGGACAAGAGGACAAGTCATGCCACGAGACACACACGCGCCATCGTCTGGCGAGCGCCCTGGCAAGACACCCCCACGTGACGATGAACGCGACGACGACGAGGCGCCGGTCACGCCGACCGACGAGCCGGCTCCGATCCCCGTGCAAGATCCGCCGAGCGACGAGCGGCCTCGACCTCCGCTCACGGTTGTTTCGCTTGAGTAATCGGGCATGAGGCGCCGACAGGCGTGCCTCGCTCTCGCCGCCGCCATGACCGTTGCGGCCTGCGCGCACGCGACGAGAGCCTCGCGCGCGACGACGCCATCACAACGGCTCGCCGCGATCCGACGTGCACAGATCTGGGCGCCCACCGACGTCGCCTCGATGGACCTTCGCGCGGGGCCGCAGGGTCCGGGTGCGTTTGGCCCGGATGAAACCGTCGAATGCGAGTACTCGGACAAGCAGATGAGCGGCCGATCGCCCAAGTTCACGTGCGTGAAACCGCCCGACGACGAGCTGAAGGTCAAGTTCGGGCGGAACAACGGCGAGGTGTTTGCGGAAGTCGCGTCGAGCCGCCTGCTGTGGGCGCTCGGATTTGTGGCCGATCGCATGTATCCGGTTCGCGTGGTCTGCCATGGCTGCCCGCCGGAGATACAGGGGACCGAGGTCGCGTCGATTCAGCGGAAGGCGGCGGGCCGCGAGATGGTGTCGTCCGAGATTTCGGGGTGGGAGTGGCCGGAGCTCGACCTGGTGGATCCGCGCGCGGGCGGAGCGCCGCGGGCGCAGCGCGACGCGCTCAAGCTGCTGGCGGTGCTCATCCAGCACACCGACAGCAAAGCGGAGCAGCAGCGGCTTCTCTGCCTCGATCCGCGCGGGAAGAAGGATGAACACACTGACGAGACGTGCCAGGCGAGCGTCATGATGGTGCACGATCTCGGCCTCACCTTCGGCCGCGCGAACCTGTTCAACCGAAACCCCGTCGGCAGCGCAAACCTGGCGCAGTGGTCGTCGGCGCCGGTCTGGACATCTCCCACGGGAGCGTGCGTAGCCGACATGCCCCGCTCTCAGACCGGGACGCTCGATCACCCGCTCATTACCGAGGGCGGACGCACGTTCCTGGCTGATTTGCTCGGGAAGCTCACCGATACGCAGCTGCACGATCTGTTCGAGGTCTCCCGCTTTCCGCGCCGCTCGACGCTGTCGGCGGCCTCGCCGGATACGAGCACCGTGGCCCAGTGGGTCGAGGCATTCAAGAAGAAACGGGCCGAAATCGTGAATCGGGCGTGTCCATTCTAAGGAGAGGCGATCTGCCATGAAGTTGCTGGTGCAACCCGACGCGGGCATCGAGCCGATGCTGGGCGCAATCAGGAGCGCGCGCAAGGCGATCGACATCCTGATCTTCCGCCTCGATCGCGCCGATCTCGTCGACGCGCTTCGGTCGGCCCAGGCACGCGGGGTCAACGTGCGCGCGCTGATCGCCCACACCAACCGTGGCGGGGAGAAGAGTCTCAGGAAGCTCGAGATGCGACTGCTCGACGCGGGCCTCACCGTCACGCGAACAGCAGGTGAACTGCTCCGCTATCACGGCAAGATGATGGTCATCGATCAGCGTCAGTTGCATTTGTACGGGTTCAATTTCACCAGCCTCGACATTCACAGGAGCCGGAGCTTCGGCGTGACGACCAGAAACCACGGGTTGGTGCGCGAAGCGCTGAAACTGTTCGAGGCGGACTCGGCGCGTCAGGCGTATACAGCCGGGCACAGCCGCTTCGTCGTCAGCCCGGAAAACTCACGGGAGCGGCTGTCGGAGTTCATCAAGGGTGCGACCAGTCAGCTGCTGATCTACGACCCCCAGGTCAGCGATTCGGCCATGCTGCGTCTGCTCGTCGAGCGCGCCAGGGCCGGCGTGGATGTGCGCATCATCGGCAAGGTGTCCCAGAAGCAGCGCGGCCAGTTGACCGCTGAAAGGCATCCCGGCAAGAGGCTGCACGTGCGCGCCATCATCCGCGACGGCAGACGCGCCTTTCTGGGGAGCCAGAGCCTGCGGAAGCTCGAGCTCGACAAGCGTCGCGAGATCGGCGTCATCGTGACGGACGCAGCGGTCGTCAAGCAGCTGCAGAAGGTGTTCGAAGAAGACTGGGCGCTGACAGAGACCGGCAAGAACGCTGTAAGGCAGGAGCAGGAGACCAAAGAGCCGGCCGCGCAAGCAGCGGCCGCGCCCTGACCGGGTCGCCGCCGCTCAGGACGGGACGGCTATCGGGCAAAACAATAAATGCGTCCCGCCCCTCCCCGCGGTGCCGTGTCGGCGCAGCTGGCGCTCGCATGCGCTGAGTTCCACGAGGACAGCGAGCCCGAGGTGTCCTGGTTGGGACCGAACCCGTCGGAATGCCCCACCTGCGCGGCTACGCCGGCGGACGACGACGTCCAGTCGCTGCAGGTGAGCCCCGCCATCAATGAGCCGTCGACGGACGACCCCGTGAGGATGTCGTGCTGAACGGGCGACGGCGAGCCGGTCCACTGACCGTTGATCCGCTGCCCGCGTTCGTCGACGAACACCGACGCGTCGCCTCGGCGCGCGTGCAGGTCGTTGACGTTTGCCGCCACCGTGACGCCTGCCGCGTTGACCCAGGGTCCCGTCCCGATACGTGCGCGCGCGTTCGTCGGGTTGTTGCCGTTGTCGGGGTCTCGCTCGACGCTCAGATACGCGCGCCAAGTTTTCGATCCGGCGCCGACCGCGGTCGCCAGGCTCTGGCACAGCGCGTCCGCACCGCGAAGGCCGCCGAGGTTGCCGGTCGCGTTCGTGGTGCTCGTGACGAAGAAACCTAACGTGTTCGCCGGGCTGGGAGTCGGGGATGTCGAGTTGTTGCTGCAAGCCGAGACAATGGCGGCTGCGGTGATCGCGAGGATGCCGTTGCGCGTCACGAGATCGATCATGTGCGTTCCTCCTCGAAGCGTGACCGCCACATACTAACTCCCCGACCCCGTCACACCAGCAGAGCTGCAAACTGAGCAACCGCCGATGTGCGAGGGCTGTATAAAGGGGGCTACATCGTGTTTCGCGTCTTGATCATCGGTGGCACGGGGCAGGTCGGCGCTGCGGTGGTGCGCGCGCTGACTGCGGAGCCGTCCTGCGCTGAAGTCGTGATGGTCAATCGCAAAGCGATTGCTTTGAGCGCAGATCCTCGCGGGCGGCAGGTGATTTTGGATACGGCTGCGGCTCAGTTCCCGGCAGAAGTGACCAGGCTTGCGCAGAGCATGGTCGCGCAAGGCGTTCCTGCCTACGGGGCATCCTGTGTTGGCGTCGGTCAAGGCAGCCTGAAGTGGAGCGAAGAGGAATTGAAGGCGCTCGAAATCGGGGTCGTCGGTGGTTTTGCCCGTGGTTGTCACGCCGGAGGTATCACGCAGTTTGCTCTGCTCTCGGCAGCGGGAAGCACCGCGAAAAGCAGGATTCGCTATGTGCGGGTCATGGGGTTGAAAGAAGAAACCGTTCAAGGGATAGGCTTCAAACGCCTGGCGATTTTCCGCCCGGGCATCATCGCAGGCAATGCCCATACGCCGAGCTATGCCGCCTGGTTGGGGCGTCTCATTCCTGGTCCATTCGGGACGATTGAGCAGGACGATATCGCGCGCGCCTTTGTCGCTGAATTCATCAGCAACTCGGTCCCAGACGGAGTCGTTTATCTCGACAATGGGACGATGAGACACCGCGCGAAAGAATTCTGACGCTTGCGACCCACAGCATTCTGCTTCTGGCATTCACGCTGTCCACCCCGCTGCCTCTTCCAGCCCTTCCAGGCGATCGGGGATGGATCGGCAGTGCCGCTTCGACACGCCGGGCATCTGCACTTTCACGTGCGGTGCGCATGCGTTCGAGACCGGCACCATCATCGTGCAGCCGAAATAGTCGGGTGGTCCGTTACCGCCGGGCTCTGGGTTTTTCTTGATCGAGATCACGTCGAAGGCCGGTGTACCGCCCGCGACCGCCGGTGTCGGAGATTGCGACGCAGCGGGCGCTGCGGCGATGACGACGGTCGCGCCCAGGCTCAGGAATGCCGCACACGCCAGCCGCGACGGCCGTCTACTCGTCAGGCGATCGGAAGCGTACCTCGTGCCCGTCCTGGTAGGTGATCGCGACCAGGAGCCCGACCGGGCTCTTGCCGTCTGCCGCCGGTGTGCAGGTGACAGTGATCTGATCGCCGACGTGAAGGGCATTCGGTCCGTCTTTGAGCCCGAACCTCGCGATGCTGGTGACACTGCCGCCGACGAACGACCACTCGGTCGTCGTGCCATCCGCATTCTTGACGTCGAGTTTCATCGACGAGTGCGGATTCACCAGCTTGAAGGCCTTGAACTCGCCGGTGACCTTCGCCTCTTTGCCCAACGCGTACACGCCCGCCAGGGAATGATGCGCCTGCAACGACACGCCGGCGACCAGAAACCCGCACAGGCCGACGACGCCCAACGTCCACTTAGCCATTCGTAACCTCCTCACGATCATCGCGTCTGCTAGTGTCGAATCTGGTTGGCCGCCGCCGTCCTCTCGAAATCCGTCTCGCAGTTGCCCCGTTCAGGGATCAGGCCCGCGTTCTGATTCGTGCTGCGCCTGAGCACCCGTGTCGGGAACACCAGCGGTTCCGCCAACACCTCCGGGTCCTCGAGCGTCAGGTCGTAGAAGATGGCCTCGCCTTCACGCCTGAACTTCTCCACGATATGCATTTTATCGGAGTGGAAGTATCCCCCGCGACCGATCCACGTCGTGTCGATGAAGCCGATGGAGTCGAGGACGAGGGTATCGCCTTCCCAGTGCCCCACCGTGTCGCCGAAGTACTTGGCCGCGTACTGTGCGTCCTGGCCGTGTTTGCGGGCATCGGTCGGCACGACGCGAAACTCCGCGAGTCCCCCACCCGCATCGGAAAATTGCCCGTAGAGGAACGTGATGTCGTTCTCCGTCTGGAACACGCGCCGCGGCGGGCCCTGACGCGGAAGCCCCAGCGGCTGGCAGGTCATCACGGGATCTTCTCGATTCGTCCACATGTCCAGCTGCTGCACTTTGTCCCAGAACTCCGGCTTGTAGAGAGGCCGTCCCAGCTGGCCGAAGCGCGACGGCGAGTACAGCTCGAAATCTTCGGTCTGATTCGTGCCTCTGTTGCAGGGCTTTTCCTGCGTCGGACCGCAGCGCCGGCCACCGTTCCCCATGTAGTTGCCAATCCAGCCGATGTTGAATTCCGCCCAATTGCCCGTGAGATCGGGATGCCCGGCGATCCGCGGTGTCGGTGCGGTCGTATTCGTCGGCGGCTGCTGTATCGCAAACACGATGCCGGGCGCCTTTGTCGTGATGTTCATCGCCCGTTGCACGCTCGGCGGCACCGGCGCGACCACGTAGACATTGCCGGTCTCCGTCTCGGCCGTCGTCAGATCGCGAACGACCGCGCCGTTCTTCCGCTCGATTGTCCTGCCCGCATAGAAGACCTCGATCTTGTTCAGCGGGTTGTTCCAGTCCTTGTAGTCGCTGTAGGCGAATTCAGTCGTCGTTGCTCGCTGGCCTCCCTGGGCGCCCTGCGTGACCACAACTTTCTCGGTCATGTACTTCGCATCGAGGGTCGCAACGCCGGTGGCTCCTGGAACGCCGGGGATCGGAAAGGTCACGACCGCCTTGCCCGCAGCGTCCCACGCCACGGAGGTGTTGCCGGCCTTCATCACGCCGTCGGGGACGACCACGCCGGGATTGGCGCCCAGCGTCCATGTGTCCATGGTCCCCGCCAGCGCGGACTTGGGCGCGCCCTGCGGACTGGCCCAGATGCGAATGAGCCGCTCCTGCACGGCTGCCGGCGTCGCGGCGACTTTCCCTTTCGTGCCGGCGATCTCCACGCCGGGCGCGTCCTCGTTCCACGCGTACTGCCAGCTGACCACCTCGATGTTCGAGTACGTCTGCTGGTTCGCGCGCGTGCACGAGTAATTGATCCGCTGGCTCAAGGTCTGGTAGTTCGTGCTCGCGCGATACTTCGTGAGCGTGCACGGCTGGCCGTCCACCTGGATGGTGCCGCCCCTGGCCTGGTATTCGAGAGTCGCGACCATGTCGCGTTCGTCGGTGCCCTTCAGCATGCCCTGGTGCCACATCCAGTTGAACAGCACGGCCCGCAGGTCCCTGGCGCCTGCTGCCGGTGTGTACGGCGCGCCGGCGTTCGGGTCCCCGCCACGCCCCCGGCCCTGTGCAGCGCCCGGAGCCGGCGCAGCGGCAGGAGGCTGCTGCGCGCCGGCTGTCGATGCGATACCGATCGCGAGAACAACGGCCGCGATTCTTGTCCAACCATTCTTTCTGGGAGCATTCATGGAAGTTCTCCGTCCTTCACGCGGTTCGGATTCTTGGGGGAGCATGCCCCTTCGGAGGGACGGGGTCAAGGGTCCCTCACCTTGCGTTGGTTCTTGACTTGTCAGGAAGCCAGGGAGAGTATGCGCATACCCAGAGGGTCTATGGTGACGAGCGGTGTTGAGCGGTTGCATATGGGCGCATGGACGCGGGGCGCGGTCGCCTTCAGCCTGTTCGTGCTGACGTGTTCAGCGCACGTCGCCGGCCAGTGGGTGACGTACCCGACGGCGAACGTGCCCCGTCTCGCCGACGGCCAGCCCGACCTGAAGGCGCCGGCGCCGCGGCAGCCAGATGGCAAGCCCGACTTCGTCGGCTTCTGGCAGCCCGACCGCCAGCGGCCATGCACGCCGGATCTGGGTTCACGAGTGCGCCTGGCGCAACCCTGCACGCCCGGCGAGCAGGTGACGGTGCCCATCGGCCCGGCGTCAGTGCCCGGCGGCCTGCCGCTTCAGCCGTGGGCTGCCGATCTCGCCAAAAAGCGAACGGCGGATCTCTCCAAGGACGATCCGCACAACCGCTGCCAGCCGGACAACTATCCGCGGGTCTACTGGCTCCCGCACTACACGAAGATTTATCACGTCCCGGGCCATCTGCTGATGCTCAACGAATGGAACGCCCAGTTCCGCCAGATCTACACGGACGGACGGCCGTTTCCCGACTTCATGCACCCCATCTACAGCGGGTATTCGATCGGAAAGTGGGAAGGAAACACGTTCGTGATCACGACGAAGGGATTCCGTGAGAGCGAGTGGCTCGACACGGCAGGCAACCCGATCACCGACGCCGCCACCATGACCGAACGCATCACCCGGCCGAACTTCGGGACGCTCAACCTGGCGATCACCATCGACGATCCCAAGGCGTACACGAAACCGTTCACGATGGACCTGAACATGAAGATCATGATCGACACGCAGATGATCGAGGAGTTCTGTCTCGAGAACGAGAAAGACTCCGCTCGCCTGTTCGGACCGAGTGCCGGCAAATAGGACCTGGCTGCGCGTGCCACACTTCTTCATGGAGTTTGTCCGATGAGAACCTCGCTGATTGTCGCCGTTGCCGGCCTTGCCGGTCTGCTCGTGGCGGTTGTACCGGTGACTGCCCATCATTCGTTCGCGGCCGAGTACGACGCGAACACGCCGATCAAGCTGACCGGGACGGTGACGAAGATCGAGTGGACGAATCCCCACTGTTACTTCTACGTCGACGTCAAGAACGGGGAGACGGGCAAGATCGACAACTGGGCTCTCGAGCTGGGCAATCCCAATGCGCTCCTGCGTAACGGCTGGACGCCCAACTCGGTGAAGATCGGTGAAGAAGTCACCGTCGAGGGTACCCGCGCCAAGGACGGCACGCTGCTCGGCAACGCCCGATCAATGGTCCTGGCGAGCACGGGGAAGCGGCTGTTTGCGGGCTCGAGCCAGACGACGACCCCCTAGATTTCGACTCGTGATATTCACGGCGCCTTGACCACGGGGATGTCAGTCGAAGCGCCCCACGTTCGCGAGAGGTACGTCGTGTAGTTGGCGCTCGACTGCAAGACCCACCACGTTCCCGTAGAGGGCCGGAAAATCGCCACGTCGGTCTTGCCGTCGCCATCGTAGTCGCCGGGCACGGGGACGTCGGTGCCGGCGCCCCACGTCCGCGAGAAGTAGGTCGTAAAGTTGCTGCTCGACTGCAGGACCCACCACGTTCCCGTGGAGGGCCGGAAGATCGCCACGTCGGCCTTCCCGTCACCGTCGTAGTCGCCCGGCACGGGGATGTCGGTCCCGGCGCCCCACGTCCGCGAGAGGTAGGTCGTATAGTTGCTGCTCGACTGCAGGACCCACCACGTCCCCGTGGAGGGCCGGAAGATCGCCAGGTCGGCCTTGCCGTCGCCATCGTAATCGCGGGGCACGAGGATGTCGGTCGCGCTGCCCCACTGCTGCGCGACGTAGGTCGGGTAGTTGGTGGCCGAGTGCGAGATCCACCACGTGCCCGTCGAGGGCCGGAAGATCGCCGGGTCGGCCTTGCCGTCCCCGTCGTAGTCGCCCGGCACGGGGATGTCGCCCGCGACGCCCCACCTTCGCGAGAGCGAGGTCGTGTAGTCGCTGCTCGACTGCAGAATGAGCCACGTTCCGGCCGACGGGCGATAGACGGCGATATCCGTCTTGCCGTCGCCGTCGTAGTCGCTCGCGACCGGGATGTCCCCAACCACGCCCCACGCGGCCCCGAAAAACGTCGTGTAGTTGCTGCTCGTTCGCTCGACGAACCAGCCGCCGGTGGACGGACGATAGACGGCGATCTCGGCCTTGCCGTCGCCGTCGAAGTCACTCAGCGCGTTGCTGTGGAGCACTGTCAGCATCGCCGGGTTGCTCGTCGCCGAGCCCTCGATGTTCCAGGCGACGCATCGATACTGCAGGCGGTTCAGGTCGAGCGTCACGCCGCTCACCGCCAGCGTCGCCGTTGTCACGCCGTCGTAGGGCGCGCCATTCGACAGGTTGGTCCACGAGCCTCCGCCGTTGGTCGAAACCTGCCACTGGAAGCCCGGCGCCGTCCCGCCCGCCGTCACCGAGAATATCGCCGCCTGACCCGGCCGGACTGCCCGGTTCACCGGATGGGTTGTAATGGCCGGCGGCGACCCCAGCTCAAACGAGCCGATGTCGCAGTGCGCGCCCACGCGACGTGGGGCTCCGCGCTGATCGCCCCCGGACTCGCACGTCGCGTCATTGCCCGCGTCGATGGCGGGGCTGCCGCTCAACAGGGCGTGCGTACGGGTGGGGCCGCCGTTGTCTGCCAGCGGCGCGAGCAGCGGATCCGCGTGACGATCGCTCGCGAGGTTGAGCGCGCACGTGGTGCCTGGAAACTCGAGGTTGTGGCCCGAATCGAGAATCACGCGACCGGCAGCACAATTCGCCGGCGACGAGCCAGTGCTGTTGGCGATGATAGTGTTCGAGAGAAACAGGTCGGCGAACGGGATCACTTTGACGGCGCCGCCTGTTGCCGACGAATTCGACGCGACCGTGACGTTGTTGAGGCGGGTCGTCCCATTACCGGCTACGATCGCACCGCCAGATGCCGTGGTCGCGGTGTTTCCGCTGACTGTCGAGTTGGCAATGCCAGTCGCCTGGTACGTCGAATAGATCCCGCCTCCTTCAGCGGCCGAGTTGCCGGAGATCGTGGACCGGCTGATGCGTGCATTCTCCGCACCATTGCATGATGAGCCGCGCATGTACAAGCCTCCGCCGGAGCTTGTGGCCACATTCTGCGCGATGGTCGAGTCGGTCAAGGACAGGGAGGATCCGAAAATACAATAGCCGATGTCGAAGGAGATGCCTCCGCCAGACGTCGCGGAATTGCCCGATACCGTCGTGCGGTTTATGAAGGCAGTCCCGTCACCACCGACGTAGACGCCTCCGCCGTCACCCGTACTGACGTTCTGCGTGATGGAAGTGTCGTTCAGGGTCAGGACGCCTCGATAATCATTTTCGAAAGGCAGACCACCCACGCCCACGACGTAGATGCCCGCACCACCCGAGGCGTAGCCGTGTTGGACCGTGAGGTCGTTGAGCGTCAGCGACCCTCCAAATACGCCGAATGCGCGATACTGCCCGTTCGCATCGACAATCGTCGTCGCCTGGCCGGAGCCATTGATCGTGACGCTCCTGTTCTGCCGAACAGCGAGGCCGGCGATCGTGAGGGTGTAGGTGCCGGCGGGGAGCGTAATCGCAGGAGCGTCGACAAGCGCATTCGCCTCCTCAACGGCGGCTCGCAAGGTGCACGCGCCGCCGACCGCCGCGCACACCCCGTCACCGGGTATGGCGTCCACGGCATCGAGCGTGCTGTTGACGGTGAACGTCGCGCCGGTGGCAACAGCCGGGGACAAGACAAGCAGCGTGCCGAACAGGAGTCGTTTCATGGCTCCGAGTCCTCTGACCGCGATTGGGGATGGCGCAGCGTAACCGAACTGCGCACTGTATCATCCCGAAACCAGACGACACCACACCGTTCAGGCGTGCGCAGCGGACGCGCTCCGTTCAGCAAGCACTGCGTCGAGTTGGGGCATTGCTGCGCGTAGCCCTTGTTCCATACCCGGAATCGTCTGCTCCATCGCTTCAACGTTCGAAAACTGCGTAACGCAGGTCATGCGCGTGCGCCTCGAACGAGCTGATTGGATTCACCGCGGTGAACTTACACGCCACTAGGAGGGTGATTCGCCTCGGCGCGTTGTGAGCATGACGGCCTTCATCTGGTACGGCCCCGGCGCGCGAGACCTTCATTTGAGCCGGAATCGAAGACCGACGACGACCGGGAACGTCAGGCGGGCGCTGTTGTCGTTGATATCGTCGAGCCCGGTGCCCGCGAACTGGTCCACTTGCGCGAGTCCACCGACGTGCCGCAGGCCGAGCTGCGCGTTGAAATCCACCCTGCTGGCAATCGGGAACAGCACGCCGGCAGCGATACTCCATGTGAAGGCAGCCGTTCCGTCGTAGAAATTCGTGTTGTTCGAGATGATCTGAGCCTGCGGCGCCGCGAGCTCGACGTTTATCCGGTTGACGTCAGAGATGCCGATCGTGGCCTCTGCATACACGCGAAAGTTCGACGATTGTACGGATACAGGCATGTAGCGCCGATAGCCAAGGTCGAAGCTGAAGGTCTTGTAGTCCGAGTACTGCCCGTAGAGTGGCGACGATCCTACATCGCCTAGCCGGACGAGGTCGGCATCAGCGGACTGCCAGATGAACGTCCCACGGATTTCGGACATGGTGTTCAACGCGAAGCTGACGCCGAAGCGCAGCTCGGGCCCGGTGCCATAAACGTCGCCGTACGAGTTCGGCAATATCGCCGTCGTCTGGCCTTGGTACACGCCGATTGCGCCGGAATTGACGTTGCCGTTGATGCTCGGGCTGAGACCAGCGCCGAAGTCGATGGCCCACTTCGCGGGATCTTTCACGCTTTGCGCCGATGCGTGTGCGGCACCGAACAACGTGCAAGACGTGATTGCGAGGGCGAGAACAGTACGTCGGGTTCGCATGATGGGAGCTCCTTGTGGAGCCGCCGATCTGCAATCGCGATGCCCGTCGATGACGGCGCCGCCGGATTTCCGGCGCGTAACTTTTCTGCACAACGATCTCGGCTATTTCGATGACGCGCCTGAATTGTGCGCGGAGGAGGGACCGTTGACTCAGAACCGGAAGCGCACGCCCACCGTCGGCAGCCTGGGAATCGACTGGTCGCGCACTTCCACTATGCGCGGCTGGTCGGACGTGGGGTCGTACTCGAGTCGCGGGTCAAACGCACCGGCGTTCTCGCGGTCCAACAGGTTGATGATCTCGGCATAGAGCTCCCAGCGGCCGGCGGCCCCGCGCGGGCGCCAGGTGACGCGCACATCGGCGCGGGCAAAAACCGGTAGCCGCGCCTGGTTGACGTTGGCGATGCCACCGAGATCCACCTCGTAGACCAGGAGACCCGTGGCATCCCGATCGGGCAGCAGTTCGTCGGTGACGCCGTCCGCGTCGAGGTCGAGGGCGTCCTCCGCCGCAGCAACGCGGAGGCCGACCGGCGCGGTGCGCGGAAACCCGGACGCCACCCGGGTCGTCGTCGACAACTCCCAGCTCGGCGAGAAGCGATACGCCGCGACCACCGTGAAGGCGTGACGGCGATCGTACTCAAACGCCGCGCTGCGGCCGTAGGCGTCGCGCGAGGCCTTGCCCCACGTGTAGCTGGCCCACCCGCTGACGCGCGAACCCGCAGGCGGGCTCGGCCGTGACACGAAGATGTCGAAACCGTAGGCCCGGCCGCGGCCGTCGTTGGAGGGGATGGTCGTGATGATGGGCTCGATCGGGATGCTGGATTGCAGGTCTGCAGGGAAGTCGTAGCGCGAGACGCGGGCCAGGCGATCCGCTTCGGACTCGAGCTGACCTGCGAGCAGGTCCGTGAACCGCTTGACATAGCCCTCGAGGCGAAGCGCCACGCCGCCGCCCAGGTCGTAATCAATGCCCGCCGATGCTTGCGCCGAGCGCTCGCTGCGCAGCGGGCCGGCGGCAGGACTCGTCAGGTCGAGCACGTAGTCGCTCTGCGCCAGCTTTTCGTAGCCGGGGCTCTGTGTGTAGATGCCGGCGGCCGCGCGCAGATTCGTCCTCGCGCCGACGCGGAACAACGCCGACGCCCGTGGCGAAAACAGGTTCTCTCCGGTGGTGCCAGGGCGATCCCACCGCAACCCCGCCTGGACCGAGGCGCGCGGGCCGACCGGAAACGTGTCCTGCATCCACGCGCCGACACGGGTGGACTGTTGGGAGGAGACGAGCAGATCGGGCAGGCCCGCGCCGCCCTGCGCGCTGGATCCGTTATCGGCGCTGGGATTGCGGTCGCCGGTGATCTCGTAACGCAGCGCCGTCGACAACCGGTGCGCCTCGGCGCCGCTCTCCACGACATGCCCGCGGAGCGCCCACAAGAGCTCCTGCCGCACCGAGACGTCCCTGACCGATAGCGCGCGCTCGAACACCACATCGGCGATGCCAAAGGCGTCGTCGCCAGGCGCGTTCGATCGGCGGCTGGTTTGCCGGAAATTCGCGTCCACGCCGAAGGTCGATCGCGTATCCGAGTAGGCGGCGACGGTGTGGGACTGGCCGGTGGTCCCGATCAACGAGTCGAACCGCGCCCAGGCCAGGTCGTTGTCGGTATCGTCCTGGAACGATCCCCGCGCGTCGTCCTCATCGAACTCGACAGCGGCCGCCTGCCGGCTGAGCAGGCCGAAGAACGAGACCTTGCGGCCGGCGGCTGGTTCCCACACCGCCTTGGCCTGCAGATCGGCGAAGGCGGGGAACTGTTGACCGGTGATGCGCTCGGCCACCAGGTCGTAATACGTACGGCGGCCGGTCACCAGCCACGATCCGGCCGCGTCTCCCGGCAACTTCCCTTCGAACACGACGTTCGCGTCGGTGATGCTGAGTGAGGCTGTGCCGGTGAGCCCCTCCGTTCGCGAACCGTCGCGGTTCTCGACCACCAGCAGCGACGACAGGCGGTCGCCGTACTTGACGCTGAAGCCGCCAGTCGCCAATTCGAAGCGCTGAATCGTTTCGGGATTGAAGGCGCTGGTCAGCCCGAACAGCCGATACGGATCGTGAATCTCGACGCCGTCCATGACGGTCAGGTTCTGATCGGGCGAGCCGCCGCGGACCGCGATCCGGCTGCCAAACTCCTCGGTCGCCGCCACGCCTGGCAAGGTCTGGAGCGTGCGATAGACGTTGTCGAGGGCGCCGGGCGTGCGCAGCACCTGCGCGGGCGGCACCACCACGGTTTCGGGCGCCGCCGAGGGCGCTGATGCGGTCACGGCAACCGAGGTCGCGAAGGGTGTCTCGCGGGCGAGCGCCAGTTCCGCCCCGGAGACTCCCGCTTCGGGAATGTCGAGCGTCGTCGTGAGTGCGAAGTATCCGCTGGCTTCGACCAGCAGCGTCACGCGTCCGCCTTCGACCAGCAGCGTGAAGCGACCGTCGGCATCGGCCGACACGTGAGCGGCGCCCGCCGACACCCTGGCATTCGGGATCGGCGCGCGAGTATCGGCGTCAACGACGACGCCGGAGATGGGGGTGGAAGCTGGCGGCTGCGCCGCAGACGGCACGGCCAGCAGTGCAACGGCAAAAGCCACGGCCAGCCGTTTGAACATCTGCAATGCCAGACGCCCGTGCCAGAGCCGAGGTTCCCGTCGAAATCCGTATAGTTCCACAGCGCGGCGGCGCGTCAGCGCTCGACGGCGTAGCGGGCCAGGAGCAGGCTCGAGCCGTCGAAAGTGCGGGTGTCCAGCAGGCGGAGCGAGCCGGGTGGACGGGTCTCGAACGCTCGCACGCCCTCGCCGACCACGCCTGCGCCTATCATGAAGTGCAGTTCGTCGACCAGGCCGGCGGCGAGCAGATCGTTCCAGAGGACGTGACTGCCGAACATCAGGATCTCCCGACCCGGACTCTTTTTGAGTGCGCGTCCGCGCGCCGCACGACGTCCACGACCTTCTGGATGGCGCCGTTGAGACGCGAGATCTCGCGTTCCAGGGCAGGCTGGCTCGTGTCCCCGGCGATCGCGGGCCAGTAGGAGCGGAAGCCCTCGTACGACGTACGCCCGAGTAGAAGCGTGTCGGCTGCCCGGAGGCGTTCCGCGTTGTAGTCGGAGAAACCGCCGTCGAACGGCATGGCCATGACGTTCCCGCCCGGGCCGGAGTAAAAGCCGTCGAGCGAGACGATGTTGCAGACGATGAGTTTTCGCATAGTTGGTGAACCTGTCCTCCGCAAATACTACCCTTACACATTCCAAGCTAGACTGCTGCCGGCATTCGCTCAGGAGGCAACATGAAAAGCACGGCGACGCCCGGACTCTCGAGACGCGAGTTTCTCGCGGGCGCTTCGGCGATCGGAGGCGTGGCGATCGCCTCCGCCGCGGCGCCAATGCAAATCACGACAACGGCGCCCTTCGAGAAGCTGCCGCCGTACGGCAACAACACGCTTCCCGTGGGCGTCACACCGCGGCTCGTGCCGAACGTCAATGGCCTCACCGTCAACATGCTCGAGGCAGGGGCGCAGGGGCGGCCTCTCATACTGCTGCTGCATGGGTTTCCGAACCTGGGCTACAGCTGGCGCAAAGTGATGCCGGCATTCGCAAACGCGGGTTACTACGTGATCGCGCCGGACTGCCGCGGGTTCGGGCGCACGGTTGGCTGGGACAGATCCTGGGACGCTGACCCCACGCCGTTTCTGACGCTCAACATGGTGCGCGACCAGATCGCGCTCGTCTATGCCCTCGGCTACCGGAAAGCGGAGCTCATCGTCGGGCACGATCAAGGTCAGCTCATCGCCACGTATGCCGCCATCGTTCGTCCCGACATGTTTCTCCGCCTGACGACGGTTTCTGGGCAGGGCGGCGCACCGCCATCGTTCCCGTTCGCGGGCGCGGAGCGAAGACCTGCGTACACCGCCGCCGAACTCGACGCGGAGTTCGCGAAGCTCAATCCGCCGCGCCGCGACTATCAGGAGGTACTGGGCCAGCAAGCAGGCCGATGAAGACATGAAGCACATGCCACAGAGCATGAGCGATTTTTTCCGCGCGTTCTATTACATGAAGGGTGGCGAGTTTTCCGGCAACCAGAATTTGACGCCCTTGCAGCCGATGCCGACCGCGAGAGAGGCCGCGGCAGAGAACGCGCGGATGCCGGAGTACTACGTGATGCGAAGGGATAGAGGAATGCCGGCCACGATGGTCGCGTACATGCCGTCGAAGGAGTACGTCGCGAACTGCAAGTGGTTCACTCAGGCGGAGTGCGATGTCTACGGGCAGGAGTACGACGCCTCGGGGTGGACCGGGGCTACGCACAATTACCGGCACCGCCGTACCGCGTTTCCCGCAAACACTGCCGAGCAACTCACATTCTCAGGGAGGACCATCGATGTCCCCGCCCAGTTCATTGCGGGTAAGCAGGACTGGGGCGCCAACCGGATCGCGGGAGGCGCTGAGGGAGCCGGAAAGACCGGGTATACGAAATTCAGAGGAGTGCAGCTCGTGGATCGCGCCGGCCACTGGCCTCACGAGGAACAGCCAGGAATTGTCAGCGAGCAACTGATCGGCTTCCTGAAATCTGGGTGAGCTAGATGACTTCGCCCATGCAGCGCTGGATTGCATCGACGAGATCGGCGGGCACGCAGGGCTTTGTGAGGTGACGGTCGCATCCGGCACGCATCGCGCTCACGCGCTCGTGTGGCAGGTGTGCGCCCGTCAATGCGATGATTGGTATCGACGCGGTTTCTGACGCGGCCTTGAGCTGTCTCGCCACTTCCCATCCGTCGATATCGGGTAATCCGAGGTCGAGCACGATGACGTTCGGCGCCCACGTGCTCGCAAGTATCAACGCCTGCTGCCCCGTAGCCACTGGCATCACGTCGTAGCCCGCACTCGTCAGATAAGACGTGTACCCGTCCCGGGTTGCGGCATCATCGTCAACGAATAGCACGCGCCAGGGAGGCTTCGGCTTGCTGGCCACCTGGGGAGCGTAGCACGGCTGAGCTGGCAGAGCCCCTTATCTGAGGCGGAACCGAACACCAACGACGATCGGGAACGTCAGGCGGGCGCTGTTGTCGTTGATATCGTCGAGCGAGGTGCCCGCGAACTGATCCACTTGCGCGAGCCCACCGACGTGCCGCAAGCCGAGCTGCGCGTTGAAATCCACCCTGTTCGCAATCGGGAACAACACGCCGGCAGCGATACTCCAGGTGAAGGCAGCCGATCCGTCGTAGAAATTCGTGTTGTTCGAGATCAGCTGAGCCTGCGGCGCCGCGAGCTCGACGTTTATCCGGTTGATGTCAGCGACGCCGATCGTGGCCTCTGCATACACGCGAAAGTTCGAGGATTGTACAGATACCGGCATGTATCGCCGATAGCCAAGGTCGAAACTGAAGGCCTTGTAGTCCGAGTACTGGCCGTACAGGGGCGACGCTCCGAAGTCGCCGAGCCGGACCAGGTCGGCGTCAGCGGACTGCCAGATGAACGTTCCACGGACTTCGGAGTCTTTGTTCAACGCGAAGCCGACGCCGAAGCGCAGCTCGGGTCCGGTGCCATAAACGTCGCCGTACGAGTTCGGCAGTATCGCCGTCGTCTGGCCTTGGTACACGCCGATTGCGCCGGAATTGACATTGCCGTTGATGCTCGGACTGAGACCAGCGCCGAAGTCGATGGCCCACTTCGCGGGATCTTTCACGCTTTGCGCCGATGCATGTGCGGCACCGAACAACGTGCAAGAGGTGATGATTGCGAAGGCGAGAACAGGTACGTCGGGTTCGCATGGTACAGCTCCTTGTGGAGCCGCGTAGTGCAATCGCCATGCCCGTGAATGTGCTCGCCGGGATCCCGACACCTGCGAAGAAGATCGAACGCGGCCATACCGGCGCCGCAAACGACGGCGCCGGATTTTCGCAGAGGCGGAGTCATTTCACATGTCAGCGCGGCTGCGGTAGTCTGTCGCATCCACTCGGCAGGAATCGGGTGCAGGAGGCCACAATGGGACGCTGGCTCCGCTGGACGTTTGGGATTGGTTTGATGCTCGCGCTCGGCGCCGCGCCGGCTGCGGCTCAAACGCACGTGAGCGTTGGAATCGGCATCGCGACACCCTACGGCGGCGGCACGGTCATCGTCGGCAGACCGGCGTATCCATACCCGTATCGCTATCCTTACGCCCGGTATCCGTACCCGGTGTACCCGCCGGCGTACGCAACGCCCGTGTACCCGTACTCCGCTCCCTACGGAGCCTACTATCCGGCTTACCCGTACTACGGACCGGCGTATGGCGGCGCCGTAGTCGTCGGCGGCTACCGCGGTCACGCTTATGCACACTCCGGCTATGGCCACGGCTACGGCCACGGGCATCACGCCGGCGGCGGTCACGGGCACGGCCACCGTTGATCTCTTCCTTTCTCTTCTCTTTTTCTTCCCTGGAGATGCTCGAATCTGTTGCGAACGACATCAACTGCCGATTACCATTCATCATCCTGATCAGATCCCTGGGCTCGAGAGTCATCGTCACGTCGGCGTTGTGCGCGCTGATGCTTTCCGTGCGCGTCACAGCGCAAGAGGTCAACATGTCCACGCCTGTGGCCTCGCTTGGGACTGCTCTCATAAAAGTCGATTCAGTCAAACCCAAGCCGGCGACCGACCGGGGTCTGGCGCTGCCTTCCATCTCCGTGATCGATGACGGCAGCCACGTCAGCCTGAGAACGCTGGTCATGGAGCTGCCGGACCTCGACGTCGGCGAGATCGCGGTGGCATCCCGGCTCGGCGATCAGCCGCTCCCCGTCGTCTTCCGCGCCGGACCCCTGGCCGGATCGGCGTTGACATCGCCCTTGCGCGGAGTGACGTTCACGACGACGGGCGCCACGCCGGTGAGCCTGTCGTTCGGGCAGATGGGAGGCGTAACAGCTCCGACGCCAGGTTCGCCGGCGCTCGCCGCGGCAGCGGTGAGCTTCAACCCGAACCCCCGTCTGTCCGTGACCCCACAGGTGCTGATCCCGGTCGGTTCGCGCGATTCGCAGAGGAGTGTCGGCACGGCGATTCGGGCGAACGTCGTCGGCAACCTCACGCTGGTGACGGATGTCGGCGTCACCGGAACCAGTGACACGGCGTGGGCACCGCTGGCATCTGCCCGTCTCGTCAGCCAGTGGCCGCGCGCCGGGATCGAGACGAGCGTGCTGCGCGGCGCGGCCGCCCCGGGCAGCGAGACGGAGTCGGCGTTCGTGTCCTCACGCGACCGCGAGGCGGCGCAGGCGCAATTGCAGCTGCTGCCAGGCCTCACCGTGGCGGCGGTCACGAGCGCGTCGCGCCCAGCGGCCGACCCGACCGCCGACGACACGAAACTGGGGTCGCTCAGCATCGCCTACGACGGCCTCCCGGCCGGGCGGCTGGCCTCGCTTCGGCAGCGCGAGACGACGGCGTCGCGCGAGTCGGACATCACGTCGCTCGAATGGCGCCAGCGCGGGCCGCGCCACATGGCCGTGCGCTTCGTGCAGCGGCGGGCATCGGACTCGGCGCCGGATGCTGTTGGCGAGGCCTCGTCTCGTGTCGAAGTGGATCTTCCCGCGCTCGCGCCCCGCTGCGCAGGCTGCCTGGACCTGCGCGCCGGACTCACGGCAGGCTCCAGCTCACTGACCGGCCCGGGCGTGAACTCCCGCGTCACCGGCCGCATCGCCCTGATCAACGGCGCCGCGCTCGCTGGCGAAACGGAGCTTGGAATTAGCGGCGGCGGCAGCCAGGTCCTGCGCACGCTCCGGCTCACGACAGACACGCCTGTCATGCCCGCGACGCGCCTTCAGCTCTCCTACAGCTATCGCGCCACGACGCAGGCCCCGCTGGGACAGGTGTTCGAAGCGCACATCCTGCGGCGGCTCAACCTGGGCTGGTAGTTCGAAGGAGTGCGGAGACCCGCATCACTCCATCAGAGCCGTGCAGCTCTGCGCCACTGCCAGAAGTTCGATCCGATGTACAGACAGTCGTTGAACCAGGGACGCCGCGGGTCGGAGGTCGCTGGTCCGCCAGCAGAGCACCAGGTCAAGCGCGTGCGTTGCAGCGAGGTCAAGGAGCCGTTGCTCATCACTCTCCACGATGGCCACGGTCACCCAGCCCATGGCAGAAGCGTATCGCTGGATCGCCGCCAACTGGTTGGCCGCCAACGGTGAATCGGGACGGGGAACGTAAATGGCGATGCGCCGAGTTGACGGCGCAGGCAGATGGTCCATGTCTTCGATCACAGCTTCAACATCTGCTTACTGCCGGCCGGGCGCTGGCCGCTCGACGGCGTATCGAGCCAGGAGCAGGCTTGAACCGTCGAACGTGCGGGTGTCCAGCAGGCGAAGCGAGACGGGCGGACGGGTCTCGAACGCGCGCACGCCATCGCCGACCACGCCGGCGCCTATCATGAAGTGCAGTTCGTCGACCAGGCCGCCGGCGAGCAGATCGTTCCAGAGGATGTGACTGCCGAACATCAGGATCTCCCGGCCCGGACTCCCCTTGAGTGTGGCGACCTCCGCGTGCGCGTCCGCGCGCCGCACGACGCGGGTCGGACCCCACCCCGTCACCTCGTCGGGCCTCAGGGTGTTTGAGACCACGACCTTCTGGATGGCGCCGTTGAGACGCGAGATCTCGCGTTCCACGGCGGGCTGGCTCATGTCCTCGGCGATCGCGGGCCAGTAGGAGCGGAAACCCTCGTACGACGTGCGCCCGAGCAGCAGCGTGTCGGCTGCCCGCAGGCGTTCCGCGTTGTAGTCGGAGAAACCGTGGTCGAACGGCATGGCCATGACGTTCCCGCCCGGGCCGGAGTAGAAGCCGTCGAGCGAGACGATGTTGCAGACGATGAGCTTCCGCACGAGTAGTGAACCTCCTGCCGACGGTTGACACACGGAACGCGTGGGGCGTTCATGCGCACTCCAAAAACCAATTGCGCTATGAAATCAGTCGGTCTAGCTTACAACCGGTTGCATGACGCAATCAGAACCGCGCGGCTGTGGCGCGCGAGGAAAGGAAGTGGTATGGCCAGGCTCGTGTTCGGAATGAACCAGTCCCTGGACGGCTACGTCGACCATATGGCGTTTGCGCCGGGCCCCACGCTCTTCCGCCACTTCATCGAGGAGGCTCAGGGGCAGGCGGGCAGTGTCTACGGCCGCCAGATGTATGAGGTCATGCGTTACTGGGACGACGATCATCCTGAATGGGAGGCAGAGGAACACGCCTTCGCGGCGGCGTGGCGGAACCAGCCGAAATGGGTCGTCTCGCGCTCGTTGAAGTCGGTCGGCCCCAACGCCACGCTTGTTGAGAATAATTTGGAGGGCGCGATCCGCGAGCTGAAGGCCGGGCGCGACGGGGAGATCGAAGTGGCTGGCCCGGACCTGGCGCAAAGCCTGACCGAACTCGGCCTGATCGATGAGTATCGAATCTACCTGCACCCCGTCGTGCTTGGTCACGGCAAGCCATATTTCGCCGGGCCCCGGCCGCCGCTCCGCCTGATGGCCAACGATCGGATTGGCGAGGACGTGATCAGGTTGGTCTACGTTCCTGCTTGATCTCGCGACTCGCCGGATGGAAAGTTGCACCCTTCAGCCGCTTTTAGGGATTGACAGCTGCTGACAGGCATTTCAACATGAGCGTGCTGCGAGTCTCAGCACGTCAGGTCATGGTTCGAAGCGAAGAGGAGAACCTGCTATGGGTTCGCACCGCCACTCCGATCGCCGGAAGTTCCTGACAGAAAGCGCCGCGTTGGCGGGCCTCGCCGCGGGAGCGTTCCAGACAGTCGATGTCGACGCACAGACGCCCATGTCCGCGGCACGTCTCAAGGAGACCCTGGCCTACGGACAACCCTCGCAGTTCGACAAGACGGTGCGGGTGGCCACCAGTTCCGGCACGCCGATCACGGATTCCGCGCTGACGACACCGCTTCAGGATCTCGACGGGATCATCACGCCGTCCGGGCTGCACTTCCTGATGGATCACGTGAACGGGATTCCGGATATCGACCCGGCGCAGCATCGCCTGCTGATGCACGGCATGGTCGATCGCCCCCTCACGTTCACGATGGACGAATTGAGGCGCTTCCCCTCGGTCTCCAGGATCTACTTCCTCGAATGCAACGCGAACAGCCGCCCGCTTCGTGGTCCACGCGGCGATTCGGTGCAACTGGTGCACGGCCGAACGAGCTGCAGCGAATGGACAGGGGTGTTGCTGTCTGTCCTGCTCAAGGAATGCGGCGTCAAGGCCGGCGCGAGCTGGGTGGTCGCTGAAGGAAACGAGAACAACAAGTACACGATGAGCATTCCACTGGATAAGTGCATGGATGACACGCTGGTGGCGTACGCCCAGAACGGCGAGCCGGTCCGTCCGCACAACGGCTATCCGCTCCGCCTCATCGTTCCCGGCTGGGAAGCGATTCGCGCCGTCAAGTGGTTGAGCCGCATCGCCGTCGTCGACAAGCCGGCCATGGCATGGCACGAAGCCGGCAACAACGCCGACACGAGCGGCACCGGCAAGGCGCTCGGGTTCCGGTTTGCGCTGGGCCCGAAGTCGGTGATCACCCGCCCGTCGGGAGGCCAGCGCCTGCCCGGCAACGGCTTCTACGAGATCACGGGTCTGGCGTGGACCGGCGGAGGCATGGTGCGGAAGGTCGACGTGTCAGTCGACGGTGGCCGGACCTATAAGGAAGCGCAGCTCCAGGCTCCGGTGCTTCCATATGCGCACACGCGGTTTCGCTTCGGGTGGGAATGGAACGGCCAGGAAGCCATGCTCCAGTCGCGCTGCACCGATGAACGGGGCGAGGTGCAGCCGACCATCGCCGAGGCGGCGAAGATTCTCGGCGTGACGCCGGAGTATTTCCTGCAGGCCGATCACTTCAATGGCATTCAGCCCTGGAGGGTCAACCCGGATGGGACCATCCACAGTGCGACGTACTAGGCTGCTGGCCGCGGCGATCGTGCTCTCTGCGTCTGTGACCGCACTGGCGCAGGGGCCGACCTATCGGCTCGGCACGACGCCGAGCGAAGAGGAAATCAAGGCGCGCGACACCGCCGTCTCACCTGACGGAAGAGGGCTGCCGCCCGGGAGCGGCACGGCGAGCCAGGGTGCGGCCGTATATGTGCAGAAGTGCGCCGGGTGCCACGGACCGAAGGGCACGGGCACGAACCTGCATCGCGGGCTCATCCCGCTTGGCAATGCGAAGCCGATCAAGATGGAGGGGAGCCTGGTCCCGTACGCGACGACGGTCTGGGACTTCATCAACCGCGCCATGCCGTCGACCAGGCCGGGCACGCTCACGCCGGACGAGGTCTACGCCGTGACCGCCTACACGCTCTTGATCAACGGCGTCATCCAGGAGACCGACGTCATGGATCCGACGACCCTTCCCAAGGTCCGGATGCCGAACCGCGACAACTTCATCACCGTCGAGGTCGGCTTGAAGCCCGGCCAGCGGCGCCCGCTCGGAAACTATCCGGAATAGCGATCTAAGTGCTCGAGCACGCCTCGTCATCGATTCCGGTCCGTGGCGCATGCGGGCACGACTGCCCCGACACGTGCGGTTGGGTGGTCGACGTCCGCAACGGCAGAGCAGAACGCCTCGTGGGAGACCCGGCGCATCCCTTCACTCGGGGCACCCTGTGCGCCAAAGTGAACCACTACCTGGAACGGGTCTACCATCCGGAGCGGGTGCTGTACCCGCTGAAGCGCGTCGGGCCGAAGGGCGAGGGCCGATTCGAGCACGTCAGCTGGGACGAGGCCCTCACCGACATCGCGTCGCGGTGGACGGACATCGTGCAAGAGACCGGCGCCGAAGCCATCCTGCCGTACAGCTCAGCGGGCGTGCAGGGGCTCATCCAGCAAGCGTCGCTGGATCGCCGGCTGTTCGGATCGATGGGCTGCAGCGCGCTCGACCGCAACATCTGCGGCGCCGTGGCGGCGGCGGGCATGGCGGCCACCATCGGCGTCGGCTCGGGCATCGACCCGGAAGACATCGTCCACAGCCGGCTGATCGTCTTGTGGGGCACGAACACCATCGTCACGAACCTGCACTACTGGCCGCTCGTTCGCGAAGCGAGACGCCGGGGCGCGCGCCTGATCGTGGTCGATCCGATTCGCACCCGCACGGCCGAACAGGCCGATTGGCATCTGCCGCTCAGGCCGGGCACCGACGCCGCCCTCGCACTGGCGATGATGCACGTGATGATCCGCGACGGGCTTGTCGACCACGACTACGTCGACCGCTATGCCATTGGGTACGATGCGCTCGTCGATCGCGTTCGTTCGTACGCGCCCGACGCAGTGGCGCCCACGGTGGGGCTGCCTGCCGACGACATCGAGCGGTTCGCGCGCGAATACGCCACCACGACGCCGTCGCTCCTGCGCCCACTCATCGGCCTCGAGCACCACCGCAACGGCGCCATGCAGTTCCGGACGCTCGCCTGTTTGCCGGTGCTGAGCGGCGCGTGGCGCCATCGAGGCGGTGGACTGGCCCGATCGACGCACGCCTTGCACTTCGCCGCGCTC
The DNA here is from genome assembly GCA_963712905.1 of uncultured Acidobacteriota bacterium. Taxonomy (GTDB): domain Bacteria; phylum Acidobacteriota; class Vicinamibacteria; order Vicinamibacterales; family CAVVIG01; genus CAVQJU01. The sequence continues at coordinate 655,737 of CAVQJU010000010.1, forward strand.
GCGATGGACCGGGTGGAGATGCCTGAAGTCCACAAGCCGGGCGTCAGGGTGCTGAACATGCGCGACATCGGCCAGGACTTGTGCAGCCGCGATCTGCGGCCGCCCATCCGATCGCTGATCGTGTACGGGGCCAATCCCGTGGTCTCGATGCCGAACCAGCTCCGCACGCGCGAGGGGCTGCGGCGCGAGGACCTCTTCACCGTCGTCCACGATCTGTTCGTCACGGACACCGCCTTGTACGCCGACTATGTCCTGCCGGCGACCAGCCAGATCGAGCACCTGGATCTCTCGCCCGCCTGGGGACATCTGTATCTCGCGCTGAACCGGCCCGCCATTGAGCCGTGCGGCGAGTCCGTATCGAACACGGAGCTCTTCCGACGCCTGGCGCAAGCCCTGGGCCGCACAGAGGCCTGGCTCTTCGAGTCCGACGAGTCGATGTTGCGTGCGGCGCTCGCGAGCGGCCATCCCTGGCTGGAGGGCATCACCTACGAGCAACTCTGGCGCGACGGATACGTGCGGCTGAAGGCCCCGCAGGACTGGCGGCCGTTCGCGGAGGGAGGCTTCCCCACCAGGTCGGGCAAGGCAGAGCTGTACTCGGAATCGCTCCAAGAGCGCGGATTGGATCCGTTGCCGTCCGGGGGAGACGTCCCGGCGCCGCGAGGGTTGCAGCTCATCTCCGGAAAGACCCTCCACTTTCTCAACTCCGGGTATAGCAACATGGACCGCCACCGCCGCCGGACCGGCGAGCTCTTCGTCGAAGTCCACGAGGAGGACGCGCGGCAGCGCGGCGTCGAGGACGGCCAGATGGTGCGCGTGTCGAGCGACCTCGGCGCCGTGGTGGCGCGGTGTCGCGTGTCGTCGCGCGTCCGCCCCGGCGTGGCGTGGATGCCGTTCGGGGGCCTCCACGACGCCTCCGGCGTGCGACAGTCGGTCAACGTGCTGACGGCCGAGGAACCAACCGACTGGGGCGGCGGGAGCGGGCTGTACGGCACGTTCGTCGATGTCACACCCGAGCGTCAGGCCACGGAGGCCGCTGTGCCCGTCGCTTTCTGAGCCCTTCTCGTAAAGGACCGCCAGCCACTGCTGCAAGCCATGCTCGCGGAACGATGGGCGTTTCGCTTTCACCGACAGACGCGCTGTTCACGGCCTTTCAGGGGCAACTTGGATTGAAGCTCGAATCCACGCGGAAACCCGTGCCAACCATTGTTGTCGATCACATAGAACGACCGTCGGAGAACTAGTCCGGGCCCTGGCGCTCCCTGGCGCTACCGTACCTGCGGCCCCAGCGGCACCCGCTCGACGATCTCGATACGGGTGCCCCATGGATCGGAGATGTACGTGATGGTGTTGCCGGCGGCGCTCTTGCGAACCGGCTCGTCCAGCTTGATGCCGTCCGACTCGAGCTTCTTCACGAAGGCCGCATGGTTCTTGACGTCGAAACCGATGTGGTCGAGCACGCGCCCTCGCGTCTTCGCCTGCGCCGCGTCCGCCTTGGCGAACCGGAACTGCACTCCCGGAAGATCCACGACGGGGGCGCCATTGCGAGTGCCCATCTTCCCGCCGAAGGTCTTCGCATACCAGGCCTGCGCCCTGGGAAGTTCAGCTTCCGTCAGTGACAAGTGAACATGTTCACCGCGGATCGGCACCGACTGGGCCTTGTCTTCCAGGATTTCCATGCGGACGCCGTCCGGCGTCACGACGAAGGCCTGGTCGAGCCGGTTGTTGGTGCCCGGGAGCACCGCCACGCCCGCGGCCTTCCACTGTGCAATGCGTTCCTGGACGTTGTTGACGATGAAGCCGACATGGTTCACGACCGAACCGACAGTCCCGCCGTCACCCCGCTCGTTCTGGAGGCTCAGGTTGATGTACAGCCCGGGAAACATGATCAACGGGTTGCCGCCGGGCATGAACAGTTTGCCGCCCATGGCGAGAAAGAGCTTCTTGTTCGCTTCCACATCTTTCGACGCCAGATGCCAGTGGCCCATCGTCACGCCGAGCTCGTTGAACGGGGCTGGTTGCGCAACCGCCGTTGGTGCCGTCAGCGCCGAAGCGAACAAGAGGACGACGAGACCGTTGATCTTCATGAAAGCCTCCCTCTCAGCAACGCCGTCAACAGAACGGTCTATGACTTCGAGAAAATATCCAGCGTGTAACCCGCCTTCATGAACAGATACGCACGCGACTCGTCGGCCAGTTGCCTGAACTTGTCCATGTTGACGCCGACCATTTTTCCGCGAAGCTTCCGCACGCGGCCGCCGATGATGACGGTGTCGATGTTCCGGCTGTCCGCGGCCAGCGCAACCGTTCCGAGCGCATTGTTCGATGGGTAGAGGTTGATATCGTCGCTCCGGATCGTGACGATGTCGGCTTCCTTGCCGGGCGTGAGCGACCCGCATTTGTCGGCCACGCCGGCGCACGCGGCGCCGCCGAGCGTCGCGCACTCCAGCACCTGCCGAACGCCGACCAGCGCCGGCGCCTTCGCGTCGCCGTTGGTTTTGCGATACGTGGCCATCGCGCGCTGCACATAGAACGCGACGCGCATCTCGGTGAACATGTCGGTGCCGTAGGACACTTCGTTGTCGATGCTGAACCCCGGCCGCATGCCGTGATCGAGCGCTTTCTGAAACGACGACACGCCTTCGCCGAGCGCATACTGCGAGTCGGATCGAGGGCACACGTTCACATTCGCACCCGAATCCTTGACGCGCTGCCAGACAGCGTCCGGCCAGCCCTGGCAGTGGTTGAACGTGTTGTCGGGGCGGAGAAGCTTCTCGTTCGAAAACTCTTCGAATTCCCTGCCGGCGGCGTTCGATTCGGTCGTGATGCGAATGCCGAGCCGGCGCGCCAGGGCCCAGTGTTCCCGGTTCATCCCCGCAAACATCCGCAGCGTGACCAGTTGATCGGTCGATGCGAAGAACTTCTTCTGCAGCCGCTCGAGATCCTGGGGCCACTGCTTGTCCCAGTCGCCCGTCTGCGGCGCACCCGACGCATGGGACGCGCGGATGCCGGAGTCGATGAGCGCCTGCACGGCCGCGTCCGAATGGGCTGCCGACCGTGAGTTGTGACTGTTGTCGATGATGCACGTGATTCCGGCATCGATGCAGCCTAGCGCCGTGATGAGATTGCCGACGTAGATGTCGTGCGGCCGGTAGTGCCTGGCAAACCCGTTGTGCGTCGTCGCCATGTAGTCGGCGATTGCGCCGTCGGGAATGATGCGTCGAAGCTGCCCTTCCCACGAATGGCGATGCGCATCCACGAAGCCCGGGATCACGATGGTGTTCGACGCGTCGAACACCTGTGCGCCAGATGGCGGCTTGACCTGGCCGGCGCCGCCCACGGCGATGATTTTCTTGCCTTCGATCAGCACGTCTCCTTTCGCGAAGTTGCCGACTTGAGGGTCCATGCTGATGATGGTGCCGCCTTTGAGAAGAATGCGCTGGTTGGACGCCGGCGCCTGACGCCCGGACCGATCAAGCGTGCCGGCATCTTCGGCGGCCTGCCCGGCGGCCTCGGCCGCCGCTGGTAAGAGCGGTGCAGCCGCCGCGATGGCAACCGCAGCGCCAGCCTCGAAGAGGCTGCGTCGAGAAACCGTGACGTCTTGTCTAGGGAACCTTCCTGTTTGGTGTTTCATGATGAGGTCTCACTGACGCGACCCTATCGAACCTTCACATATTTCCTCAAGTTGTTGAGACCGACGTCCGCTGCATAGATGTTGCCCTGGTCGTCTGCCGCAATCCCCGACGCCGAAGTCCCGGTATCCGTCATCTTGCTCAGATCGCCCGGATCGGGAATCAAGTACTTGAGCTCGCCGGTGATCGCGTTCCCGATCACGATGGCCCTGTCGTTCGCGCTCGTCGTCGGTCCCGTGACCGACCGGCCTCGAGATGGGGCGTCCGCGCTCTGGTATACGGCGCCGACGAAGAGGTTGTCGCGTTTGTCGACAAATACTGAGCTCGGCTGACCGAACTGTTTCCATGCGGCGATGAAATGGCCGTCCTGGTCGAAGACCTGGACACGATCATTCTGACGATCGGCAACGTACACATACCCCCTGGACCCGCCGACGAAAATATCGTGGGGCTCCCTGAAGTTGCCTGGTTCCGACCCCAGGTGTCCCCACTCCTTGATGAAGGTGCCGTCCGGCGAATACTTCACGACGCGGCCGCTGTTTGACTTGTTCGGGGCATGGCCATCCGCCACGAAGATATCGCCGTTCTGCGCAATCGCCACTCCGGTCGGCCGATCAAACGAATATGGCCCATTCCCAGCGGCGCCTTCCTGGCCGATCGTCATGAGCACCTGGCCGGTGCGACTTATCTTGAGGACTTCGTGCCCCATCGTGATGCCCTGCGCGTTCCTGGCGGGCATGCCGAGGATCGTCTGGTCATCGTTCGTATCAGTCGTCCACAGATTCCCGTCTTTATCGACGGTGAATCCGTGCGGATGCGCGAACAGTCCGACGCCGAAACTCTTGAGCAGCCTGCCCGCCGGACTGAATTCCAGAATCGGCGGATTGGCATCGCCTCGATTCAGACACGTGGCGTCGCCGGAGGGCTTGTCGTGGAAACAGCGGTGAAAGATCCAGACATTGCCGTTGGGAGCGACATGCACCCTGATGACCTCGCCCCATCGATGTCCATTCGGGCCCTTCATGCTCGCGGGAAGCGTCGGCCAGTCCGGCACGAGCCGATACGGATTCGGGAGCGTAGAGGGTTTGGGGTACGGCGTATCCCGGCTGCCTTGGGCGTGCGCCGCTACGCCAAGGGTGGCAACCAGGACGGTGCTGACCGCGAGCGTAGCACCCAGGCGAACTGCCGGTGGCATCCTGGATCTCCATCGGAAATCAATTCCATGTTGAATGGAATTGACGATGTTATCGCACGCAGAAACATACCATGGCCTGGCTGAAGGCCGGCGCCCCACGTGAGCTCGCGAGCGGAGCTCCGCTTACTCATGACGCAGCGCCTCCGTGGGGTTCACACGCGATGCGCGTCTCGCCGGCACGTACGACGCGACGAAGGTGACGGCCAGGACGGCCGCCGCGACGATTGGGAACGCGAGGAGATCGATGCGGCCATCGCCGCCGGGCCCGCCGCCGTCCGGGAAGACCGCTCCCAGCAGCTGACTGACGCCAACGCTCGCCAGCAGACCGATCCCCAAGCCTGCCACCGCGAGCGCCATCCCCTGGCGAAGCACCATGCGCAGGACTTCGAAGCGCGCGGCGCCGATGGCCATGCGAATGCCGATTTCGCGGGTGCGCCGGCCGACCGCGTGCGCGACAAGTCCGTACAGCCCCACGACGGACAAGGCCAGCGCCATCGTGCCCATCGCGATGATCAAGCCGGCAACCATCGTGAGCTGACTCGTGATGCGGAGATCGTAGAAGGCTTCCATCGTGCGGACGTTGAAGATCGGCTGCCCGGCGTCGAGGCGGCGAACCATCTCCCTGAGCGGAGCCGCCAGCGCCGCCGGATCGCCGGCCGATTCGGCGATCAGGTACCCCTGCCGCACCGGGCGCTGGCGGAACGCCAGATACACGAACTCCCTGGGCGGCTCCATGATGAAAAGGTACTTGCTGGTCTTGACGAGACCGACGACCTCCACCCAGGGGCCCTTCCCGCCGTCCATCCGGAAGCGCTTGCCAACCGGATTCTGTCCCGGCCAGTAATCTCGGGCCACCTGCTCGTTCACCACGGCAACGGCGGGAGCGCCGGCGGCGTCGGTTGCGCGGAAACCACGCCCGTCGAGCATCGTCAGCCCCATCGTCTCGAAGTAGCGCTCGTCCACGTCTGCGCTGAGGACGCTGGCGCTGTCCACCCCGGCGGGAAACCGAAAGCCTTCCGGGACGATCTCCAGAGGCGCCGCGCCGTCCATCGGCAGCACCGACGAGAGCGTGGCCGACTTCACGCCCGGCGTCAGCCGCGCACGGTCGGCGACGTTTTCGAAGAATCGCCGCGCCTGCGCCTCGGTGTAGCGCACGAACCGCGTGTCGAACCCCATGGTGAGCCGATGATCCAAGCGGTAGCCGGGACCTCCGGCGAACCGCTGCTCGAATCCCCGATACACGAACAGCGCGACCACGAGCAGGACGACCGACACCGCGACCTGCCCGCCGACGAGCACCGTGCGACCCCGTTGCCGCCGCCGGCCCCATGCGCCGGCATCGGTCGCCTTCATCGCCGCCGTGAGATCGGCACGCGTGGCCTGAACGGCCGGCAGGAGCCCGAACAGCACGGCGCTGACGAGCGCGGCCACGACGCCGACCATCGCGACCCGTCCGTCGAATTCGAACGGAGCCGGGACCGGGGGATCGGCCGGCAGCTTCAACAGTCTGAACAGCCGCACGGCTCCGTACCCGACGGCGAGCCCGAGCAGGCCTCCCGCACCGGCCAGGAACACGCTCTCGGTGATGAGCTGTCGAATGAGCCGGAGGCGCCCGGCACCCAGGGCGAGCCGGAGGGCGAATTCCCGGGAGCGTACGGGCGCGCGGCTCGTCAGCAGCCCTGCGACGTTGGCGCACGCCACGACGAGGACGCTCGTGCTGAGCGTGAGCAGCAGCAGGAGCATCATCACGTTTGGCCGCTGGGACGCCATCCGGTTCTGCAGCTCGGTGCGAACCACCAGGGCCCGGTTGCGGTTCGTTTCCGGATATGCGCGTTCGAGATCCACGCCGACGACCGACAGCTCGGACTGCGCTCGTTCGATCGTCGCGCCCGGCTTCAGCCGCCCCTTGATCACGACATCACGGAGCTCTCGCGACTCGAACGGCCGCACGCGATCGTCGGTCGTGAGCGCCGGCCACATCATGATCGGCGCGTAGAAATCGGTCCGGTAGAAGCTGTTGAACCCCTTGAACGACGGCGGCGCGACGCCCACGACCGTGAACGCCACGCCGTTGATCCGCACGGTGCGTCCGATCGCCGCCGGATCGCCGCCGAGCTGTCGCTCCCAGAGGTCATGATCGAGGATCACCACCGCATCGCGCGACGGCACCTGGTCTTCCTCGGGGCGAAACGCGCGTCCGAGCCGCGGCGGCACACCCATGACCTCGAAGAAGTTGCCGCTCACCAGGAGCCCGTATTTCAGGGCCGGCTGCGCGTTGGCGTCGGGCGCAAATCCTGCGGGCACGAGGGTCGTCGCCGACAGTCCCTCGAATGACGTCGTGCGGTCGCGAACGTCCACGTACTCGCGATACGACGCGACGAGGCTGCTCGTGCCCTCGACGCGGGCCGCGACACCGACCGTCATCAGTCCGGCGGGACGAGGGACCGCCAGCGGCTTGAGCAGAAGGAGATCGGCCACGCTGAAGACGGCAGCGTTGGCCCCGATCCCGAGCCCCAGCGAGACGACGGCGATCGCCGTGAAGCCTGGGGACTTCCACATGGTGCGCACCGCGTACCGGACGTCCTGGGCCATCGTCTCCACGAAATGAATCGTCCGCCGGGCCCGATACGTCTCCTTCATGGCGTCCCTCCCGCCGAAGCTGCGCATGGCCGCGCGGCGGGCCTCGTCCGCATCCATCCCCGCGCGCACGTTGTCGTCGGCCTGCATCTCCAAATGGAACCGGACCTCGTCGTCCAGCTCGCGCTCGAGGCGATCGCGCCTGAACAGCGCACGCAGCCGCGATCCGGCGACGCTCCGCCAGCTCACGAGCCTTCCTCCGGCTTTAGATCCGCGATCGAGCCGAGGAAGCGCTCGATGGTGGTGGACATGCGCTGCCAGTCGTCGGTGGTCCTGGCGAGCTGTCGTCGCCCGGCCGGAGTGATCGCGTAGAACTTCGCCTTCCGGTTCTTCTCCGAGGCGCCCCATTTCGACGAAATCCACTTCTCCTGCTCCATGCGCAGGAGCGCCGGATAGAGCGTGCCCTGATTGAGCTGCAGCAGCTCGCCGCTGATCTGCTCGATCCGCCGGGCGAGGCCGTAGCCGTGCATCGGCCCGAGCACGTCGAGCGTGCGCAGGACGAGGAGGATCAGCGTGCCCTGGAGGACGTCGGCCTTGTCGCTATCGGGCTTCTTTTTCATTTGGAAACCTACAGGAAGATACTCCTTTTCCTGTAGGTCAGCAACAGGAGGAGACGTAGACACGCCCCTGGGATTTGCCTTCTTTTTGAGCGCCGCAGGTTCCGCGTTGACGGACAATGAGCCGCGTTACCAGCCGGGCCGGTCGGTAGTCGATCACTGAGGAGGCTCCGCATGCGCAAGTCGCGACAGATTCTGCTCGTCGTCTCGATGATCCTGGCGCTGCCGCTGTCCGCATACGCGCAAGCGTCCATTGCGGGCGTCGTAAAAGACGCGTCGGGAGCCGTCCTGCCTGGTGTGACCGTCGAGGCCACCAGTCCCGTTCTGATCGAGAAAGCCCGGACGGCCGTGACCGACGGGGCGGGCCAGTACCGCATCGTCGATCTGCGCGCCGGCGCGTACACCGTGTCGTTCACGCTCGTCGGATTCAGCGCCGTGCGCCGCGAGGGCATCGAGCTCACCGGCTCGTTCACCGCGGTCGTCAACGCCGATCTGAAGGTGGGCGCGCTCTCCGAGACGATCACGGTCAGCGGCGAGACGCCGGTCGTCGACACCCAGAGCGTCCGGAGGCAGACGACGATCAGCGGCGATCTCATCACCGCGATCCCGTCCGCGCGCTCGTACGCAGGCCTGATGACGCTGATGCCGAATACGGTCGTGGCGACGGGCGCCGCATCGGACGTGCAGGTCGTGCCCGGCATGGTCGTGTTCGGCGGCGCCGGCGGACGCAGCAACGAAGGCCGCCTGCAGCTGGACGGGATCAGCGTCGGGTCGGCATTCAACGGCGGCGGCGTCTCGGCGTACATCGCCGACGTCGGCAACGCGCAGGAAGTCGCGCTGACGACCTCGGGCGGCCTCGGCGAGGCCGAAGTCGGCGGACCCTCGCTGAACGTCGTCCCGAAGACCGGCGGCAACACGGTGAAAGGCAACGTGTATCTGTCCGGCGTGACGGAGGGGATGATCGGCAGCAACTACACGGACGACCTCAAGGCTCGAGGTCTGTCGACGCCTGGATCCAACACGAAGATCTGGGACTTCAACGGAGCCGTCGGCGGACCGATCATGAAGGATCGGTTGTGGTACTTCTACACCTTGCGCGACGAGGGCAGCCATCGGACTGTGCCCAACATGTTCGCGAACCTGAACGCGGGCGATCCGACCAAGTGGACATACGCGCCCGATCGGAACAGGCCGGCCGCGGTGGCCGCGTCGTTCCGCACGACCTCGCTGCGCCTCACCTCGCAGGCGACGCCGCGCAACCAGTTCCGCCTCTTCTGGGATGAACAGATGCCGTGCGAAGGCGCCGCGTGGCCGGGCGCGACCACCACCGCCTGCCGCCAATCGGGCGACAACGAGATCATCGCCGGCGGCACCGCGGCGCCGACGCCGGCCGCCAGCGCGACGCTCGCGCCGGAAACCGCGGCGTACCGCGATTACGGGACGCGCTTCCGTCAGGTCTCATGGCAGTCACCGATGACGAACCACGTGCTCCTCGAAGCGGGCGTCGGCAACTACGCGAGCCGGTATCTCGGGACGCCGATGCCAGGCACTCCCGCCTTCGACTTCATTCAGGTTATGGAACAGTGCGCCGCCGGGTGCGCGGCCAACGGCGGCATCCCGAACCTGACGTACAGGGCCGGACTACAGAGCACGAGCTGGCAGTCGTCGAACAACTGGCGCGCGTCGCTGTCGTACGTCGGGGGCAAGCACTCGATGAAATTCGGTTATCAGGGCGGGTACCTGATGGACGATCGCTTTCCCTACACGAACAGCCAGTTCACGACCTACCGCATGAACAACGGCAGACCGGATCAGATCAACGAGATCATCGATTACAACCTGATCCAGCAGCGCGTCCGCTACGACGCGTACTACGCGCAGGACCAGTGGACGAAGGGCCGGATCACGCTGCAGGGGGCGCTGCGGTTCGATCGCGCGACGAGCATCTTTCCCGCCGCCACCATGGGCGGCGTCCGCTTCCTGCCGACCGTCTTATCGTTCCCGGAAACCAAGGGCGTCGATTCGTACAAGGACCTGACGCCGCGCGGGGGCGTCGCGATCGATCTCTTCGGCGACGGCAAGACCGCGCTGAAGTTCAACATCGGCCGCTACCTCGAGGCGGCGCAGAACGGCGGCCTCTTCATCGCCAGCCGTCCGACGTCGCGGATCTCGACGACGGCGTCGCGCGCGTGGACCGATGCCAACGGCAACTTCAAGCCCGACTGCGACCTGACGAACAACGCGGCGCAGGATCTCCGCGCGAGCGGCGGCGACTTCTGCGCCGCCGTGCCGAACACCAACTTCGGCAAGTCCGTCTTCGACACGACACAGGATCCGGCGCTGTTGAGCGGCTGGGGCGTCCGGTCCGGTGACTGGCAGTGGGGCGCGTCGATTCAGCGGCAGGTGGCGTCGCGAGTGTCGGTCGAGCTCAGCTACCTCCGCCGCTGGCTGCTGAATTTCGTCGTGACCGACAACCTCGCGATCGCCGCGAACAACTTCGACCCGTTCACCGTGACAGCCCCGGTCGACGCGCGGCTCCCGAACGGCGGCGGCTATGCCGTCCCCGGTCCGCTGTACAACGTGAACCCGTCCAAGGCGTCCGTGCCGGCCAACAACCTCGTGACGCTCGACACCAACTACGGCGGACAGAGCCAGACGTCGAATGCGATCGCGCTCAACCTCAGCGCGAGGCCCCGGAACGGCCTCGTCATTCAGGGGGGCTTCAACACGAACGACACGTCGTTTGACTACTGCTCAATCCGTACGGCGATGCCCGAGCTCACCATCGTCATCGGCACGCCGACGCTCAGCCCGACCAATCCGTACTGCAGTTACAACACGGGCTGGGTGACGCGGTTTACCGCCCTCGGCTCCTACACGCTTCCAAAGATCGACGTGCTGATCGGCGGCACCTTACGCAGCGATCAGGGCGGCGTGCTCGCGGCGAACTGGGCGGCGCCGAACTCGGCCATCGCGCCGTCCCTCGGCCGGAATTTATCAAACAACGCGCCATCCGCCACGGTCAATCTGATCACGCCGGGGACGTTGTACGGCGATCGCGTCAACGAGTTCGACCTCCGCCTCGCGAAGATCATCCGCATCGGGCGCGTGCGGACGAATGTCGGCGTCGACGTCTATAACATGTTCAACAGCGCGCCGGTGTTGACGTATAACCAGGCGTTCGTGCCGGCGACGGCGACGTCGGCCGGCAGCTGGCTCCAGCCGACCTCGGTGCTGCAGGCGCGCTTCTTCAAGGTGAGCGCGCAGATCGACTTCTAGACACCAAGGCACGTCTGACCGCAGCGTTCGGCGTCCCGGTATTCGCGGCGGACGGCCTGATCGGCACCTGGATGTCGGGGGCCGGTCCGTCCGCGATCGCTGATGAACGGTGCTCAGTCAATACGCCACCCGCTCGTAGTCTGCGGCCCCTGAGGCATCACGTTCGCTCCACTTGAAGCCCTTCAGCCTAAAGAAGAACAGGTGAACCGCCCAATGGCGCCAAATATGGGCCGGCGGAGTGCGCCAATGGGTGTTCGAGCCGACCGCACTCGCGTTGGCCTGACTTTTCGATTCCCTTTCCGCGTCCCGGCCATCAGAATGGCCCACTCGTCCAAAGGTCCGTCGGCTCCCGCTCATCATCTGGAGGCCGCGTGGAAACGTTCCTGGCAGACCTGGCCTACTCGCTCCGGCTGTTCCGGCGCGCGCCGGGCTTCACCCTCGCCGCGGTCGCCGCCCTGGCCCTGGGCATCGGCGCAAACACGGCCATCTTCTCGGTCGTCAACGCGGTGCTGCTCAAGCCCGTGCCGTTTCCCGAGCCCGACCGGCTGGTGATGTTCACGAACACCGGGCCCCAAGGTGAATTTCCCGGCGCATCGCCCGCCAAGTTCGCGCACTGGCGCCAGCAAGCCGACGTCGTGCAGGACGTCACGGCCTTCCGGAGCAACGTCGTCAACGACACGAGCGGCGCGACGCCCCAGCAGCTCCGGGCGGCGCAAGTGAGCGCGGACTACTTCCGCTTGTTCGGCGCCCCGCTCGTCCGCGGGCGCGGCTTCGCAGACGAGGAAGACCGCCCCGGCGGTGCACACGTGGCGATCATCAGCTATGGCCTCTGGCAGCGGCGCTTCGGGGGCGATCCCGCGGCCGTCGGCCGCACGATTGCCCTGAGCGGCGCCCCGTACGAAATCATCGGTGTCATCGGGCCTCGTTTCGACGTCCAGGAATTCGGGCCCGCGCCGGAAATCTGGATGCCGTTTCAGCTCGACCCCAACACGACGGACCAGGGCAACTACTTTACGGTCGCGGGCCGGTTGCGACCGGGTGTCACGCTGGCACAGGCGCGCGCCCGCATTCAGGTTGCGGCACAGTCCTTTCGAGAGCGGTTCCCGACCGGCCTCCAACCGAACCAGAGCTTCGGCGTCCAGCGGTTTCGAGACGCCTTCGTCAGCAACGCGCGCCCCACGCTGCTCGTGCTGGTCGGCGCCGTGGCGTTCGTGCTGCTCATCGCGTGCGCGAACGTCGCCAATCTCCTGCTGGTCAGAGCGATCAGCCGACGGCGGGAATTCGCGATCCGTGCCGCTCTCGGCGCGGGCCGAGCGCGCATCCTCCGACAACTGTTGACCGAGAGCGTCGTGCTCGCCCTTGCGGGCGGCGCCATCGGCGTGGCGGTCGGCGTGATCGGGATGCGCGCCCTGCTCGCGATCAACACGGCGGGGTTGCCGCGCATCGGCCAGGACGGATCGCTCGTTGGTGTGGACTGGCGCGTGCTCGGCTTCACGCTCCTCCTCTCGATCGGCACCGGACTGCTCTTCGGGCTGATGCCGGCGCTGCAGGCCTCACGGCCGGACCTCAGCCTGACGCTCAAGGAAAGCGCCGGCCGCGCGGGTGGCGGATTTCGCCACAACAAAACACGCAACGTGTTTGTCGTCAGCGAGGTGGCGCTGGCGCTCATCCTGCTGATCGGATCAGCGCTGTTGATTCGGACCTCGCTGGCGCTCCGCGCCGTCCGGACCGGCTTCGACGCCGAGCACGTGTTGACCATGCGGATGTCGCTGAGCGGCCCGCGGTTTGAACAGGCCGCGGCCGTCGAGCGGGTGGTGCGCGACGGCGTGGAGCGCCTGGACGCACTGCCCGGTGTCGAGGTCGCCAGCGCGACGTGCTGTGTGCCGCTCGAAGGCGGCTACGGGTTGCCGTTCCTCATCGTGGGCCGCCCGCCGCAGCAAGGCCCGTTTACGGGCGGGGGCGGGTGGTTGACCATTTCGCCCGGGTTTTTCGAGGTGTTCAAGATCCCGGTGACGCGCGGGCGGACACTGACGATCCGCGACGACCGCGGGGCGCCGCCCGTCGTGCTCATCAACGAAACGATGGCGCGGCAATTCTGGAAGAGCGGCGATCCGTTGCGCGACCAGCTCGTGATTGGCAAGGGCATCATGCGCGAGTTCGCCGAGGAGCCCGCACGCCAAATCATCGGCATCGTCGGCGACGTCAGGGACGCGGGGCTCAACAACGATCCGGGACCGCGCATGTATGTGCCGCAGGCGCAAGTGCCTGATCTCGCCAACGCGCTGAACGTGCGCATCACCCCGATGGCCTGGGTCGTCCGCACGCGCGTGGCACCGGCCTCGCTGAGCGGCCCGATTCAGGAGGCCCTCACTCGATCGACCGGCCTCCCCGTCTCGGACGTGCGGGCCATGACCGAGGTGATCTCGCGATCGACGTCGCGGCAACGGTTCAACATGCTGCTGATGACCATCTTCGGGACGTCGGCGCTGCTGCTTGCGGCGATCGGCATCTATGGCCTGATGGCCTACTCGGTGCAGCAGCGGACCCCGGAGATCGGCATCCGCCTCGCGCTCGGCGCCGAGTCCGGCGTCGTGCGCCGCATGATCCTCGCGCAGGGCCTGGGCCTGGCGCTGGTGGGGGTGGCGATCGGACTCGCGTCGGCCTTCGGCCTGACGCGCGTGATTGCCAGCTTCCTCTTCGGGGTCAAGGCGTGGGATCCGCTCGTCTTCGTGAGCGTACCGCTGCTGCTGACGGCCGTCGCGCTGGCCGCGGTGTGGTGGCCCGCCCGCCGCGCCAGCCGCGTCAGTCCGACGATCGCGCTTCGGTACGAATAGGAGCGCCCCATGGATCTGCTCCGGGACGTTCGCTTCGCGGCGCGCCTGCTCGTCAAGGATCGCTGGTTCACCCTGATGGCCGTCGTGGTCCTGGCGCTGGGGATCGGCGCCAACAACGCGGTCTTCACGATCGTCAACGCCGTCCTGCTCCGCAACCTGCCGCTGCCGAAGCCCGAGCCAGATCATGTTCGTGGGGACGCGCGACGTCGCAGGGACGCGACCTGGGCGTCTCGCTGCGCGACTTCGAGGACTGGAAGGCCGCCGACCCGCACGTTCTCGGGCCTGTCGTTCATCTTCAGCGGGTCCTTCAACGTCGGCAACGAAGGTCTGATTCCGGACCTGGTCCCGGGCTGCTACGTGTCGGCGAACCTCTTCAAGACGCTCGGCGTGTCGCCCGTGTTGGGACGCGACTTTGCGCCCAGCGAGGACACGCCGGGCGCGGCGCTGGTCGTGCTGATCAGCAACACCGCTCTGGAGGCAGCGCTACGGCGGCGACCCCGCCATCGTCGGGCGAACCATCCGGATCGGGGACGCCCCCGGCACCATCATCGGCGTCATGCCCGAGGGCATGCACTTTCCGTTCAACGCGGATATCTGGCTCCCGATCGGCACGATGCCGCCGGCCCTCACGGAGCCAACCGCGGCAGGCGCGGGGCTATTTTGCCGTCGGCCGGCTCGCCGACGGCGTCACCGTCGAGCAATCGCGGGCCGAGCTGCAGATCATCGGCAAGAGGCTGGCCGAGCAGTATCCGACGACGAACAAAGACCTGTGGCCACACGCCGATCCGTTCCGTCGAGCGCATTCTCGGCCCGCAGATCTCGCTGCTGTTCTGGTCGTTGATGGGCGCCGTCGGGTTCGTGGTGCTGATTGCGTGTTCGAACGTGGCCAACCTGCTGCTCGCGAAGGCGGCCCGCCGGTCCGGCGAAATGAGCGTGCGCGTGGCCGTCGGCGCGAGCCGCTGGCAGATCGTGCGCCAGCTCCTCGTCGAGAGCCTCCTGCTGGCGTTCGTCGCCGGCGCCCTCGGCCTGCTGCTCTCGATTGCCGGCATTCGCTGGTTTGCCGCCGAGGCGCAGAACGTCGGGCGTGCCGTACTGGATGGTGTTCACGATGGACTGGCGCACGTTCACCTTCCTGCTGGTCCTGTGCCTCGCGACCGGCGTCGATCTTCGGCCTGGCTCCCGCGCTGCACGCCTCGAAGACCAACGTCCACGAGATGCTGAAGGAAGGCGGACGGACGGGATCGGGTGGCGTCCGCGCGCGACGCTGGACCGCCGGACTCATCGTCGTCCAGCTCGCGCTCGACGCTCGTGCTGCTGGCGGGCGGCGGCCTCCTGCTGCGCAGCTTCCTGACGATGTACCGGATGGACATCGGCATCCAGACGGCGCGGCTGATCACGACGGGCATGATCCTCCCGGCCCGCAAGTATCCGGGCTGGGAGGATCGCACGCGGTTTCTCCAGGCGATCGACGACCATTTCGCGTCGGTCCCCGGCATCGAAGCCGCCTCGACCGCGACGCGCGCATGCCGTTCGGCGGCGGCGCGGTTCGACAGATCGAGGTCGACGGCCGCGCGGCCGCGCCCGGCGATCGTCTGCCGGAAGTGACGATGCTCAGCGTCGGGTCGCGCTACTTCGATGCGATCGGCGTGTCGCTGGTGCGCGGGCGCGCGTTCACGAACGCCGACGGCGGGCCGGGGCGGCAGGTCGCGATCATCAACCAACGCCTGGCCGACGCTGTATTTCAAGGATCAGGACCCCGTCGGCCGGCTCATCCGGCTGTCGCAGGACGCCGCCGGCAGCGAGGAGCCCGCAGTGGCTCACCGTCGTCGGGCTGGCGCCGAACGTCCGTCAACGCAACAACAACCAGGAGCGCGATCCCGACGCCGGTCGCGTACATCCCGCATCGCCAGAACACGACGATGGCCCGGGCGGCGACCGTGCTGGCGCGGACGCGCACCAATCCGGCCCAGGCGACGCGGATCCTCCGCGAAGCCATGACGGCCGTCGATCCTGATCAGGCGCTGTCCAGCCCCAGAACGATGGACGACGCGCTGGCGCAACAGCGCTGGCTCCTCCGCGTGTTCACGACGATGTTCGCGGCCTTCGCCGTCATCGCGCTCGTGCTCGCGGCGGTCGGCCTGTATGCGGTGACGGCGTACGCCGTGACGCAGCACACGCGCGACATCGGCGTGCGGATGGTCCTCGGCGCGCAGCCGGGTCAGGTGATCTGGCTCTTCGTCAAACAATCGCTGGTGCAACTGGCGATCGGCCTGAGCGATCGGCCTTGCGGCGGCGTTCGCGGGCGGACGCGTGCTGCAGTCCTTTCTCGTGCAGACGAGCACCCACGATCCGGTGACGCTGGTGTCGATCGTCGTGCTGCTCACCGTCGTCGCGGTCGCCGCGTGCATCGGGCCGGCGCGACGCGCCACGCGGCTCGATCCGCTCGACGGCGCTCCGTCACGAGTAGCGACATGTCCGCCTGGGAGGCCTTCGATCGTGTTCGGCTTCAGTAGGAGGGTTCCGTGAACGACTCCGGCTTGCCGCCCGTCATTACGCTCGACCATCTCACCAAGGTCTTCGCCACCGACGAGGTGGAGACACACGCGCTCGAGGACATCAGCCTGGAGATTGCGCGGGGCGAGTACGTCTCGATCTCCGGCCCGTCCGGGTGCGGCAAATCGACGCTGCTGTCGATTCTCGGCCTGCTCGACTCGCCCAGCGCGGGTACCTACCGCCTGAACGGGAAGGAGGTCAGCGAGTTGAAGGCCTGGGAGCGTGCGCGGGTCCGCAACCGGGAAATCGGGTTCATCTTCCAGAGCTTCAATCTGATTGGCGATCTCTCCGTCTTCGAGAACGTCGAGCTGCCGCTGACGTACCGCGGCATGCGGCCCGTAGAGCGACGCCAGCGCGTGCAGGACGCGCTCGAGCGCGTGAGCATGGCCCACCGGGCCAAGCATGTGCCGAGTCAACTATCGGGTGGGCAGCAGCAGCGCGTCGCCGTCGCGCGCGCCGTGGCGGGCGAACCGGTGATTCTCCTCGCCGACGAGCCGACCGGCAATCTCGACTCGAAGAGCGGCGAGTCCGTCATGGAGCTCCTGCGTGAGCTGTACATGAACGGCGCGACGATCTGCATGGTCACGCACGATCCCCGTTACGCGCGCCACGCGAACCGCCACATCTACCTTTTCGACGGCCGCGTGGTCGACGAGCCCGAACCGATCGACGACGGGTACCTCCCCAGAACGCAGCATGCAGGGCCCTGAACCCGGAACCGCGCAATTCATAGGCGCATTCACTCGCCTTGGCAGTCATCGAAGGTGACTGGTCGAGGGCTCACGGTGAATTTCTGAGGGCTCGTATGACCCGTTGGATTTCCGTCCGGATTGCGTCGGCTATCTCACGATGCATCGTCCGACCGGCGTCCGACGCGCCACCCCGTGCCAGGTCACGAGCGAGGTCGTGGGCAAGGTCCTCGATTCGTTTCAGGCGTGTGGCCAGTGATACAGCTCGGGCCATGCCCCACATCGTAGATCCATCGCCGCCACATCATCCGTCAGGTCCCCGACACATCTCGCAACTACCGTCTCTCTCGTTGCACGGCAGGGCTTCCGTGGGGCGCTTGGAGCTGTCGTTCCGATCACGCGGCGCCGTCTCCGCGAATCATCTTGATGGCCTCCTGGACCGTGGTCATGAACTGAGCCGGGAAGATAATGGTGGAATTCTTCTCGATGCTGATCTCCGCCATCGTTTGCAGGGTCCGCAACTGCAGCGCCACTGGATGCTGCGAGATGATATCCGCCGCCTCACCGAGTTTGACCGCCGCCTGAAACTCACCTTCAGCCGCCACGATCTTCGCGCGGCGCTCGCGCTCCGCTTCGGCCTCTTTCGCCATGGCCCGCTGCATATTCTCCGGAAGCGTGATGTCCTTGATCTCGACGGCTGTCACCTGCGCGCCCCACGGCTCGGTATGCCCGTCAATCACGTCCTTGATCTTCGCGTTGATATCCAGCGTCTGGGAGAGGAGCTGATCGAGACTGAATTGACCCACGACATTCCGCACGGTCGTCTGGCTGATCTGGTTGATGGCGGCGTTCACATTCTCGACGGCAATCACCGATTTCGCCGGGTCGACGATGTGGTAATACGCCACCGCGGCAATATCGATGGAGACATTGTCTTTCGTGATGATCTTCTGGGAGGGAATATTCATCGTGATCGTGCGCAAAGTGACCCTCGTCATCTGCTCGAGGACGGGGATGAGAATGATCAGGCCGGGGCCGCGAACACCCGTGTACCTGCCCAGAAAGAAGACCACGCCCCGGTCGTACTCCTTCACGACCCGAAGAGAGAGAGACACGAGCACGACGAACACTGCAAACGCGATGATGATGGCAATCATGGTTGTCACTCCCGTACCGACAGGCAACAGAAGGGCGTCGCGCCATGGCGATGAAAGACCCGGACGTCGGCGTGCTTCGTCCGGGCCTTTCGTTTCTTTCACTCCGACCGCTCGACCCTCGTGTGCGAACGCGCGCTAATACATGCCGCCCATACCGCCGCCTGGCATCGCCGCGTCCTTCTTCTGTTCCGGCATTTCGCAGACAAGCGCTTCCGTCGTGAGGAGCAGCGACGCAATGGACGACGCGTTCTGAAGCGCTGAGCGGACCACCTTCGCCGGATCGATAACGCCCGCCTTCACGAGATTCTCGTAGGCGTCGGTGAGCGCGTTGAAACCTTCGTCGTCCTTCATCTCGCGCACCTTCTGCACGACGATCGCCCCCTCATGGCCCGCGTTGGCCGCGATCCAGCGCATCGGCTCCTCGATGGCGCGCTTGACGATGTTGACGCCGATCTGCTGATCGCCGCCGAGCGTCAGGCCGTCGAGCACCTTGGACGCGCGAAGCAACGCCACGCCGCCGCCCGGGACGATCCCCTCTTCCACGGCCGCCTTGGTCGCATGCATCGCGTCCTCGACGCGGGCCTTCTTCTCCTTCATCTCGGTTTCGGTCGCCGCACCGACCTTGATCACGGCAACGCCGCCGACGAGCTTCGCCAGCCGCTCCTGCAGCTTCTCGCGGTCGTAGTCCGACGTCGTGTCCTCGACCTGGGCGCGCAGCTGTTTGACGCGACCCTCGATGGCCGTCGAGGCACCCGCCCCTTCCACGATCGTCGTGTTGTCCTTGTCGATCGTGACCTTCTTGGCCTTCCCGAGGTCTTCGAGTTTGAGGTTCTCGAGTTTGAGGCCCAGATCCTCGGTGATGGCCTTGCCGCCGGTGAGCGTGGCGATGTCCTCGAGCATGGCCTTGCGGCGATCGCCGAAGCCGGGCGCTTTCACCGCGGCGGCGTGCAGCGTGCCGCGCAGCTTGTTGACGACGAGCGTCGCCAGCGCTTCACCCTCGATGTCCTCGGCGATGATCAGCAGCGGCTGGCCGAGGCGCGCCACCTGCTCGAGCACCGGCAGCAGGTCCTTCATCGAGCTGATCTTCTTCTCGTGGATCAGGATGACCGGGTTCTCGAGGACGACCTCCATCCGGTCGGGGTCCGTCACAAAGTAGGGTGACAGGTAGCCGCGGTCGAACTGCATGCCCTCGACCACATCCAGCGAGGTCTCCATGCTCTTGGCCTCTTCGACCGTGATGACCCCGTCCTTGCCCACCTTGTCCATCGCGTCGGCGATGATCTTCCCGATGGTCTCGTCGTTATTCGCCGAGATGGTGCCGACCTGGGCCACCATATTGCCGCTGACCGGCTTCGCCATGCGCTTAATCTCGCCGGTGAGCGCTTCCACCGCCTTTTCGATGCCGCGCTTGACGTCCATGGGGTTCGCGCCGGCCGCGACATTCTTCGCGCCCTCGCGGTAGATCGCCTGGGCGAGCACAGTGGCCGTCGTCGTGCCGTCACCGGCGGTATCGGACGTTTTGCTCGCGACTTCGCGCACCATTTGCGCGCCCATGTTCTCCAGCGGATCCGGGAGGTCGATCTCCTTGGCGACGGTCACGCCGTCCTTCGTGATGGTCGGCGACCCGAATTTCTTGTCGATCACCACGTTGCGACCCCTGGGACCGAGCGTCACCTTGACGGCGTCGGCGAGCTGGTTGATCCCGCGCAGCACCGCGTGCCGTGAATGTTCACCGTAGACAATTTGTTTTGCCATTGTTTATCTCCTACTTCTTCTTCGTGCCGGCGCCGTCGACAACGCCGAGAACTTCGTCTTCGCGCATGATGATGTATTCCTCACCATCGAGTTTGATCTCCTGCCCGAGTACTTCCCGAAGAGGATGAGATCGCCGGCCTTGACGTCGAGCGGGATGCGCGTGCCGTCGTCCTTCGACTTGCCGTTCCCGGCGGCAATGACCTTGCCTTGCTGCGGCTTCTCCTTGGCGGAGTCGGGGATGATGATCCCGCCGACCTTCTGTTCGCCTTCTTCGAGGCGCTGGATGATGAGGCGATCGTGGAGCGGTCTGACATGCATGGGTTCGACTCCTGATTACGGTGACGGGGGCGGGACGGGCGGGAACAGCAGATAGGGCTGGTCCCGCAGTTCGCGACTCAGCTGGGCGTGACGCTGACGCCAGGGCTCGAAGCGTCTCGCGATGGCATCGAGCAGCCGGGCCTTGCGTGGAGACGGTTCGTTCAGAGCGGCACGACTGAAGAAAGTGGCGCCCAGCTGGGCATACCAACGGATGTTGTGCCGCGACCGCATCTGGTCCTCGAAGAACCCCGCCAGCAACAGACACTGGGCCCCCGCGGTTTCCATGACCAGCGCGTCGTGCCGCAGCGTGGTGTCCGCCACGAAATGGTCGAACACCACCGTGAGACTCGCTGGCGTCGGCAGATCGGCGGCGGGGTGCGTGGAGACCTGGGCATAGTGCGCCAGCAGGCTGGCGTTGTAGAACAGCTCGTCTCGATCGACGGTGGACTCGGTGAGGTCCTGAAAGCGCAACACGAAGAATTCGAGCGCCTGCCGATGATCGATCGCGAGCAGTTCCCGCAGCGGGCTCGTCACGAGCAGCGACACCGGCAGGCCGCATGGACTACGGGCATCTCGCACCTGTCGGAGCCACGATGGCTTGCCGTCGGTGACGGACATCGAGAAAGCGTGCATACGGAATGATGTCAGCCCGTGAGTCGAGAGACATACACGTATCCGTTCTAGAGGCCTTGATGAGGGACTGAAGCGGAAGGCGCGGAAGATACCGCGGGAGGGCTGCAGGGGCTCAGGAAAGCGAGACAATTCAACACTACTCTTCTGAGCCCGCCAGCGCAAGCATTCCTTCCTGACGGTTCGACGCTACGCGGCCTTCCGTGCGCCGGACACGACCAGCACCACGCCGCCGGCCAGCGCCACAAAGCCCAGCACCGGCGACAGCGGCAGCGTCTTCTGTCGATCTGCCGTCGCGTGCAGCGGACCAATGTCGAGAACCGTTTCGCGGCTTGTGTACGTGACACCCTGGTAGACGAGCGCAACGAGCCCGAGCACGATCAACGCGACGCCAACGAGTGACATGGGTTTCATAAGGTGGTTGCTCCAGTTATCGCATGACGAGCATCCCACGCGAACACGCCGCTGGCCTGTGCAGAAGTGAACGCCTGGAGGCGTTTGAGGGGGCGCCCTTTCGTATAAGATCGAGGCTCCCTTTGAAAGCCAAGAGGTCGGCCGGATTCGACGCCAAAACCTTCCTCGACTCGGCCGGGGTGGCCAGGAAAATCGTCACGTATCGTCGCGACGAGGTCATCTTCACCCAGGGCGATCCGTGCAACCACGTGTTGTACATCCAGACAGGAAACGTCAAGCTTTCGGTGCTGTCGAAGGGCGGACGTGAGGCGGTCGTGGCGATGCTCGGCGCCGGGGAGTTCTTCGGCGAAGGGTGCCTGGCGGGTCAGGCCGTCCGCATGGGCACGGCGACGGCGGTAGCGGACAGCAGCATCCTGCTGGTGGACAAGAACAAGATGGTGCGGCTCCTCCACGCAAAGCATGCGTTGTCGGATCGGTTCATCGCCCACATGCTGGCGCGAAACATCCGGATCGAAGAGGACCTGATCGACCAGCTCTTCAACTCGAGTGAGAAACGGCTCGCCCGGACGCTGCTGCTGCTGGCGCGGTACGGCAAGCACGACCAGCCCGTGCGGGCCGTGCCGCCCATCTCCCAGGGAACCCTGGCGGAAATGGTCGGCACGACGAGGTCGCGCGTGAACTTCTTCATGAAGAAATTCCAGCGTCTGGGCTTCATCGACTATCGGAACGGGCTCAAGGTGAACAACTCCCTGCTCACTGTCGTGCTGCACGAGTAGATTCGTTCTGCAAGGCGGCGGCGAAGAGGCCCTGCATGTGCTCTTGTGCACACTGCAACCGAACGGGCGGCGCATAAACTCCATCGCATGTTCAAGCTGATCACCACGATGCGACGCGGGTCATCAACGGGGCTGGCCGCGGCCTGGGCTCCCTACGCCACCATTGAGGCGGCCCGCCTTGGCACCTCGACTCTTCTCCGCGACGATCGCATTCTGCGTGTGATGATCGTGCGCAACGAGATTCCACCCGCATTCGTCGAGTGGGCGGAGCGGTGACTTCTGGCGTCTCCAGCGCTGCAGAGAACGCCAACGCGCGGGCCTTTCTCGAGTCCGCTGGGACAGCGAAGACCATCGCCCGATATGCACGAGGCGATACCGTTTTCAGGCAAGGCGACGCCTGCACGCACGTCCTCTATATCCAGACCGGCGGCATCACGCTGTCAGTGGTGTCGAAGACCGGCAGAAAGGCGGTGGTGGCCACGCTGGGCCCCGGCGCTTTCTTCGGTGAGGGGGGTCTGGCGGGTCAGCCGTTCCGCATCGGGAGTGCGACGGCGACCGCTCCGAGCACAATCCTGCTGGTGCGGAAGGAAAGGATGCAGGAGCTGCTGCACAAACAGCACGCGGCGTCCGACACGTTCATCTCGCACATGCTGGCGCGCAACATACGGATCGAAGAGGATCTGATCGCTCAGCTGTTCAATTCGAGCGAGACGCGGTTAGCGCAGACCCTGCTGCTGATGGCCCACTACGGACAGCGCGACAAGCCGGTCCGTATGGTGCCGAGGATCTCTGAGGATGCACTCGCAGGAATGGTTGGCATCACACGCTCCCGCGTTCATTTCTTTCTCAAGAAATTCGCGAAGCTCGGATTCATCGAGCGCAAAGGCGATCTCCCATTCACGGTCAACGGCTCGCTCTTGAATGTCGTGTTGCACGACTAATGCGCCACACGAAGGTTGTTCACAATTGAACACGGCAAGCGACTGGAACTTGGCATCATGAGGCCGCGGACGAGAGCCTCCGCAGCTTCCCATCATCGCCGCGCACGGGTCGTCGGCGCGGCTTCACAGAAAGATGCCCATGACAATCACACCAGTCCCGATGCTCGCACGCCGTCGCGTCGTGCGCGCCAACCTCGTGCTCCTCGTGAGCGCCCTGTCTCTGTGGTCCATGCCGGTGCTCGCGCAGGCTCCATCCGAACGCCTGCCTGACAAGGACGTGAAGACGCTGATCGATCAGGTAGACGAGGGGCGCGACAAGTTCGAGGGGAACCTCGACAGCCAGCTCAAGAACTCGACGCTGCGCGGACCGAACGGTGAGACGAATGTCTCAGGCGTGCTCCAGGACTACCAGGACCAGACCAAGAAGCTCCAGGGTCGTTTCAACGACAGCTACGCCGCCAGCGCCGAGGTCGCCACCGTCCTCAAGCAGGCCGCGGCCATCGACAAGTACATGCAAGGCACGCCGAGCGTGACGAAGGGCCGCAGTGAATGGGATCGTGAGGCGTCGAGCCTGAAGCATCTGGCGGGAGCCTACGGCGTCACGTTTCCCCTCCTGGAGGGGGCGACAGTCCGCCGAATAAACGACACCGAGACGGCCGCCGCCGCCGGTGCCGTGGCGTCGGCCGCGGATCGCTTCAAGAACAACCTCGACAAAGCCAGCACGCTCTCGAAGGACGACAGAGAGGCCGCCAAGAAGGACGTCGAACTGCTGATCAAACAAGCCGAAGCGGTGAAGGACCGCACGAACGACGACAAGCCGGCGACGGCCGAAGTGAGGCAGCTCGTCGAACAGGTGGCCAGGGTCCAGACGTTTGTCGCCGCGCACCAGATCCCCGCGGCCATGACGGACTGGCAATCAGTGAAGACCTCGCTTGGCACGGTGCAGCAGGCCTTCGGTCTGCCGGAATAAGAGGACCAGACATCCAGTGCACACAGGGGGAACCCTGCTCCCTCTGTGTGCCGTGTCTCGACGAGAATCCTGATGGACACCTTCGGGATGATGATGCAGCTCGGCGTCATTTCGCCGGGGAGCCAATAGGGAGACCAGACCGAACGTCATCACCGTTTGAAGCCCAAACGCGGCCGTGCGGTGATCGGCTAGCGGACGAACCGTAGCGTTCCGCGCGAGGATGACAGTTGAAGGGCCGCGCCGCTGGTCGTGATGATGTTGTCGCCGCCGAGAAGGGAGAGGTACTGCTCATCGATCGGAGCGCTCGCGCAGTAGGCCATCGTCGAGGCCATTAACCCGACGGACAACGTCTGATCGGTGACCGTGTACGCCGCCGAGGCACGATTGCAATCAGCCCGCGCCTGGACCTTCCCATCGTCGGTCAGCACGAGGGTGAAGAGATTCGGATCGACTATCGTGACGTCCGGGGAGCCGACCTCGGCCAGCGACTGCAGGGTCCACGTTGTGTTTGCGGCCAGGGCGGCCGACTGGGCCGACGAACCCGTCGAACTCGGGCCGGACGGCAGGGCGGAAGTTGCCGGATCGCCGCAAGACGCGGCCGCGAAGCCAACAAGGAGCAGACTGACGAAGGCGGTCGACCGCGCGCACATTTTCATGCCGAACTCGGCTGCAAGCCGGCCGCCAACGCCAGATGCGCCATTTGTTGGACCCGACAGGGTCTGGGCCGTCGATCTGTCCTGCCGTCGCGGCAATCACGGTGAAACGACCGTCACCAATATGAGCCACTTTCCTTCTGCCGCTATTTCCCCTTGAAGTTTGGTCGCCGGCGGGCTGATCGGCGCCGGGATTCGCGCCTCACGACCGGATCGGTTCACGCTGGCCACCGGAGTTCGCGACGCGGAACATCGCCGTGGCCACTGCCATCGCGCTGACACTGGCCGGCCGCGTCGAGTTTGCGTTCTTCGGGACCGCGTATTTTCTGACGGAGATTCCCGTGATGCTCGCGGCCGCCCTCGTCTACCGACAACGCCGTATCCTCGAGCCTCGGT
Source organism: uncultured Acidobacteriota bacterium (assembly GCA_963712905.1). Classification (GTDB taxonomy): domain Bacteria; phylum Acidobacteriota; class Vicinamibacteria; order Vicinamibacterales; family CAVVIG01; genus CAVQJU01. The sequence continues at coordinate 681,120 of CAVQJU010000010.1, forward strand.
GAGACGCCCCACCTCCGCCAATGCTTCGGCGGGCAGGTGCCGGTCGCTCGGGTTTTCGGTAGGGACCGGTGGCTGGTCGATTTATAGTTCTGACGCCGTCTTTGGCCCCGTTCGGAGGGGAGCTATGCGCCAGTTCAGCGCCACGGTGTGTGCCGCATTCGCCCTCGTCAGCCTTGTCCTCGTTGCTCACGCCCAGGGACCGGCCGCCTCATCGGCCGGACCTGCGAGCCGCCAGACCTATCGTGTGCCGCGCACGCCGTGGGGCGATCCCAACCTCGAAGGCAAGTGGCCCGGCAGCCTGGCCTCCGGCATTCCGCTGCAGCGTGCCGAGTCACTCGGCACGCGCAACACGCTCACCGATGCGGAATTCGCCGACCGCCTGGCGCAGGCCGAACGCCAGAAGGATCAAGACGTCGCCGACTTCGACTTCGAGCACCCGAGCGTCCCCTTCGGTCAGGTCGGTGGCGGGCAGTCGCCGCCGCAGCACTGGTTCGAACGGTCCGCGCCGCAGCGCCAGGCGTCGTTGATCGTCGATCCGTCGAACGGCCGCCTGCCGGCCATGACGCCGGCCGCACAGCAGCGCGTCGCCGAGCGGCGCGCGCGCGAGAACGGCGACTCGGCCTCGTACACGGACTTCACCCTCACCGAGCGCTGCATCACGCGCGGCCTCATCGGTTCGGTCCTCCCTGGTGGCTACAACAACGGGAACCGGATCGTGCAGTCGCCCGGATACGTGACGTTCGTCAACGAGATGATCCACGAAGCGCGCATCGTGCCGCTCGACGGCCGGCCGCATCCGGGTCCGGCGATTCGAAGCTACCTGGGCGACTCGCGCGGCCACTGGGAAGGCGACACGCTGGTGGTCGAGACCACGAACTTCCTCGACCGGACGGGCGTCGGCATGAGCGGCACCGGCGCCAGCGACGCGATGAAAATCACGGAACGCTTTACGCGCACCAGCGAGGCGATCCTCAATTACTCGCTGACCGTCGACGACCCGGTGACGTGGACCGTGCCCTTCACGATCCGCTTCGACCTCGGGCGCGACGACCGCTATGGCATGTTCGAGTACGCGTGCCACGAGGGCAACTACGCGCTGCCGAACATCATGAGCGGCCAGCGTGTCCAGGAACGTCGTCGCTGATCGGATGGCCTCACCGCCCTGCAAGGGCCGCAACGAACATCCCTGTTGCGATCGTGCTCGCAACTGTTCGAACGTGATTCCACATCGTCCATTCAGTCAAGTAGCGTGACCACAAGGCGAGGCCCTGCGGGCTGGCGGGATCAGCGGCCACAAGCGCCTCGTTCATCGGCTGGTTGAACACCATGGTCACGCCACACATGCCGAGCACATAGATGACGCCGCCGATCGCCATCAGCGCAGAGCCGGGCTGCCCCCACCGTACGCCGCCGAGGATCGCCAGCCCGACGGCGGAGAGCGTGGTCACCATGAAGACCGGCAAGAACGGTGATTTCACGATATCGACGATCGTCGCGTTCATCGCAGCCATGCCCGCTGCCGGCGCGATGCGCCCGAGCGACGTCATGATGAACGCGGAGAAAGCGAAGTAGACGCCCGCCATCAGACCGCAGCCGATGGCCGAGGTCCAAAGCAAGGCAGGAGCGAGCATGCCGCGCATAGTCAGACCCTCCAGGCGTTCGAGGCGGCGGCATCGCGGGCGTAGTCGGCGAAGTCCCTGGCCGGCCGGCCAAGCGCTTCCATCACGCCGCTCTGGACTTCGCAGTTGCGGCCATCGAGCGTGACGGTGAAGAGTTCGTCGAGCAGAACGATGACATCCTCGGGCACGCCTGCTCCACGCATTCCTTCCGCGAAGTCCTCTCCCGAAATCTGCGTGTAATTGATCCGACGGCCGACGGCCTTGGAAATTTCGGCGACAGCTTCCGAGAAGGTGATCGCGCGCGGCCCGGTCACCTCATAGAGCTTGCCGATATGGCGGGTATCGGTCAGCGCCGCCGTCACGACATCGGCAATGTCGTCGACATCGACGAACGGTTCGGGGACTTCGCGAGCGGGCAGCGCAATCTCGCCCGAGAGAACCCCGTCGATCAGATAGCCTTCGGAGAAATTCTGGTTGAACCAGCTCGACCGCACGATCGTCCAGGGCATGCCCGACGCTTGCAGCGCCACTTCGGCAGCCTGGGCACCCGGCTCGCCGCGTCCCGAGAGCAGGACGATGTGTTGCAGGCCGGCTTTGCTGGCCATCTCGGAGAGCGCAGCGATGTCCGCCGCCGCGCTCGGCACGGAAACATCGGGGTGGTAGGTCACATAAGCCTCGGACACGCCTTCGAGTGCCGCTGTCCAGCCGGCCGGCGCCGCCCAGTCGAACGGAACCGGCGTCGATCGCGACGCCAGCCGCGTCGCCAATCCCCGCTGCCGCAACCTGGCTTCAACACGGCCACCCGTTTTCCCGGCACCACCGACGATGAGAATGGGATCATTGTTCATGGATCAATCCTTGCGTCTTAATACGAGATAATCTCGTATTTGTAAACACGATAAACTATCGTATTAAGGTCGTCAAGTGCCTTTTTGGGAGTCCGCATGACCACCAGCCAAAGAGCGAACCGGGCAGCTCCACGCTCGGGCGAACCCGTGCGCATCGTGAGGTTGGCTCCGGTGCAGAAGCGCAGCCGCGAGCGGTTTGAGCGCATTCTTGCGTGCGCGATTGAGGTGATGACCGAAAAGGGCAGCGACGCGTTCAGGATGAGCGATCTTGTCGAGCGGACAGGCATCGCCTTCGGCTCGCTCTATCAATACTTCCCGGACAAGACGGCTGTGATCGGCACCCTGGCCGAACGCTACAACGCGCTCGGCCGGGATTGCGTGAACAGGAGCCTGGCGCGGCTCACCAGCGCGGCGCGCGTCCACGACGTGCTCTGCGACATCACCGACAACTACTACCAGTTCTTCATCGACGAACCTGCGGTTCGCCACATCTGGCAAGCCACCCAGGCCGATCACGCGCTCCAGGCTCTCGATGAGGAGGAGGGGATTGTCCTCACAAATCTATTGTTCCAGGCGCTAAAACCGCACAGACGGGATACGGCGGATGCGTCGTTGGCGGATTTCTGCCAGCTGATGATGATCCTCATCGCTGCGGCAGTCAGGCATGCGATTATCTTGCCGCCCAAGGAGGGGCGCCGAATCCTCACATTGTTCAAGCGAACGCTGCCGAAGAACCTATCCGCGCTCGGCGCATAACCGGTCTCGGCTCGCCCACGTGCCCGCCCGCACCGTCGCGATCGCGGTGCCGCGCCACACTCGCTGGCCTCGCAGCACTGCACGCTGAAGGAGGAGATGATGGCTATCGACGTCACACGAACGTTTCTGATGTGGTGCACGATTGTGAACTACGGTGATGCTGTTCGTATGTTGTTCAATCTGGTGCCCTTTGTCGTTCTTTCTGCCTTGGGCTGGAAGTAGCAATCGCCACCGCCGCTGCGACCGCCTCGCGGCGTGGCAGTGCTCCCTCGCTTGCCGTTGTCGCAGCGTCATGGTTGTCCGAGAGATCGGCCAACACTGAGTGAGCGAGCTGCAGCGGGCGCAGCATGGCGCGCTTCTTCGTCTGGTGCGCCTGCATGCGACGGAGGATGTCGTCGAGGGTTCTGACGGCGTCGCGGATGAACGGCCCCTTGTTGAGCATCACACATTCGGCGCGTTCGGACATCGCCGCGTCAGTGACCTCGGCGCGCGACGGTCTCCCCTTCTTCGCGAGGGATTCGAGCACCTGCGTCGCCCAGATCACCGGCGTGTGGGCCGCCTCGCAAATCCAGAGAATCTCCTCCTGGACTTCTGCCAGCCGTTCGAATCCGCATTCCACCGCGAGATCGCCGCGCGCGATCATCACGCCAAAGCGGCCGGTCCGCATGCACGCGAGAAGCAGCTTCGGCAGCTCGGCGAAGGCGTGGCGCGTTTCGATCTTCAGGATGATGCCGAGGCGCTCGGCTTTCAGATCGGCCAGCCGCCGCTGCAGCTCGTAAACGTCTTCCGCCTGGCGCACAAACGAGTATCCAATCAGGTCGGCGTGCCGTGCGACGAACGGCAGGTCGTCGAGATCCCTGGGGGTGAGCGGCGACAACCCCAGACGCGTGTCCGGCAGGTTGACGCCCTTGCCCGCGGCGAGGCGGGAGCCTGCCGGCCCGGCCTGTGTAATTTCGACGGCGATTTGATCCGCCTGCGTGGCGCGTACGATTCCGCCGATCTTGCCATCGTCGAACCAGATGGACTCGCCGCACTGCACGTCTCGAAACACCTCGGGCAGCGTGATGCCGATACTGGCCGGCATCATGACGCGATCGTGCTCGTCGAGGAGAGCCGGGCGGCCGATGCTCGAGTCCGGCGTCAGCAGCAGGGTGTCGCCCTTCCTCAAGAGCAGGTTGTGCTCGCGTGGTGGCACGTTGACGACGCACCTCGTCGTCGCTCCGGCGGCCGTGTCGAACCGGCAGACGGTGCCCGGGACGACGTAGGCCGTGCGCGTGAGTTCAGCGACGACAACCGCACCCTCGTGCACGCGGACCGGAAGGCGACACGACTTTCCGCGCGCATCGTCAAACTCCACGAACTGACCTGGCGCCAGGTCCGATGGCGGCTCGCCATCGAGCCTGAGCAGGGCATCGACAGCGCAGGGCACGTTGTGCTGGTTCGAGGCGGAGAGCAGCGCGACAAGCGCAGGCCGGACGATGCCGCCGAGCGGATCGCGCTGGGGCTTGATCTTGAGAACCGCAGCACCTGGCGTCAGCGCTCCGGTGCGCAGCTTGGGCCCGCCGATATCCATCGACAGGCGACAGGCGGATCGTAGCTCGGCGTTTGCCCGCCTCAGGTGATCGATCATGCGAGCCCAGCTCGCCGCATCGTCGTGGGCGCAGTTGATCCGCATGCAATCCATGCCGGCGGCCACGAGTCCCCGGATGAGCAGATAATCGTTCGCCGCTTCGCCCGGCATCGTCACCATGATGCGAACGGAGCGGCCGTCCGGAGCGAGACCAAACAGCGCGTCGGTGTGCGACGCGAGCAGCACCTCGCCGGCCTCCTTCGTGAGCGGGGCGAGGTCGCTCGCCGCGTCGTGCGGGAGACCTTCCAGGGTGTGAAGGACTTTCAGAACGGTCTCGAGGCCGCTCCGGACGTGCGATTCCGTGCGCCCCAGCGACGACAACCCGTGCGACGCGAGAAGGAACTGCGCGTCTCTGAGGTCGTGCCGGCGGAGCGCCAGATAGTGCAAGAGGTTCCTGGCGCTCGCCTGCTGATCGCCGGGAATCGCCCTCAGGTATGCCGCGCAGTCGCGGTCGGTTCGCACCATCGCCGTCTGCACACCGGACAGTTCAGCGATGAGTGACGTGAGCGGGGTCATGACGGCGCGCCTCCATCTCGAGAAGCCGCATGGCACGCTCGATGCGGTGCCAGTCGTCGTGGTGTTCCACGTGCACAAGACGTGTGTCGCACTCTTCGCGCACGTCCCATCCGTATCTCTTCTCTTCGACGGCCAGCCGAACAACGTGGCCATGAGTGGCGAACTGTCGATCGATGACCATTGGACAGCACCTCGATGGACCAGAGCAGCAAGAATCGTACTGGCTATCGAGCGTCAGGATGAAGAATGGATTTCCCGTGTTTTTGAGCACCCTGCTAACGCGAGGACCGGATAAGCGTTAGCTCGTTGCATGGCAGTTACACGGGTGCGCGTTTTCACGCAGCACGAAGAGGGTTTTTTGGTGGTGCCCTTCTCGTGACGTCCAGGTCTCTCAGTGCACGACGAGTGTTCAGCGGGCTCAGCATCAGCATCATCGGGCGAGGTGGCGCAGGAAATGGTTGAAATACGTACTCACCACGCCGTAGCACTCACACGAGCCAGCTTCCAGTTTTCGGCGGTCACGCACGGTGACGCAGCCGTGCCGATACGTGATCAGACCCGCATCCTGAAGTTTCCGCGCAACGAACGTTACGTGCGGGCGAGTGGCACCCAACATCATGCCCAAGAATTCGTGCGTCAGTTTGAACTCATCGGTGAAGACACGGTCATGGGTCATGAGCATCCATTTGCAGGCACGCTGCTCGAGAGGATGGAGAGCGTTGCATGCCGCTGACTGCATCAGTTGGATCGTGAACGCGTGCGCGTAGCGCGCTATCAGCCGATGCAGGGCGCCGTGGCGCTCCAACTCGCGTGTAAAGACATCCGCGGCGAGCAACTGCCCCGTTCCCGGCACTTGAATCATCGATTCACTCGGCTCACTCACATCACCGAAGAAGATCGCCAGCCCGGTGACCCCTTCGTTGCCGACCGTGCCGACCTCTGCCGTCTTCCCGCCCCGCATCACCGACATCACCGAACACACTCCGCTGTCAGGAAAGCAGATCTGTCTGATGGGGCGGTCTGCGTTCGACAGACTCTGCTTGAATGTCAGAGGCGTCTCGACCAAATAGGGCGCAAGGCGCCGCAATTCATCGGGGGGCAACGCCGCGAGTATTCGGTTGCGCCGGTACTGGATCGTCCTGCCGGCTGAGACATGTGCCGGGCGTGACTGATCCTTTGAGGGCATCGCACGACATCATAAACCCAGGCGCCAGACATCGCCGTGGCGCGACACCGGGCAGGTGTCAGAATCCGACGATCACACTCAGGCGGAGCGTGCGTGGCACGGCGGGATGAAAGTGAATGTCTTCGACGCCGGCCAGCGGCTCCCCTGGCAGCCGCGACGCGAAGTAGTAGTCGATGTCGCTGACCTGCGCGTCGAACAGGTTGAAGACGTCTGCCACCAGGCGCAGATTTCTTGCAAGGCCATATCCGCCTTGCAGGTTGACGAGCCGAGTCGCCTGCGACTGCACGGTGTTATCCGCCACCAGCGCGCGCGGTCCGAAATAGCGCAACCGGGCGCTCGCGTAGACGCGATGGAAGTTATCGACGCTCGCGCCCGCTGACACGACGACGCCGACCGCTTCAGGTACGTAGCGCCCCTCGGGACTATATCCGGTGAACCAGGCTCGGGACCACGACACGTCGCCGTCGAACACGAGCCAGTTGGTGGGACTGTAATAGTTCGCGACTTCAACGCCATAACGGTTGCTGGCCGGGCCCGGTTCCGTCGCGCCGACGTCGCCGTTGTACACCAGCTCCGAGCCAAGGTGCAGGTCCCAGAGCGATACGGTCGCTTGAAGGTGGGGAACGGCCACGGTGCGGACGCCGAACTCCCCACCGACGGCGCGCACGAGAGGGGTCACGGGGTCGACGCGATTGCCCTCGGCGTCCTGGGTGAGCGTCGTACCAATCGCGCTGTTGCTGTGGAAACCCGTGCCGGCATTGCCGTAGAACTCGGTACTCTTCCACGGCCCGAGCGTCACGCCGACTTTCGGGCTCACGATACCCGCACTGGACGTCCCGCTGTTCGCTGAGTTGAGCGCCTCGACGCGATCGTGGGTCGCGTCGAACCGGATCCCCAGCTGGGTACGAAGCCACGGTGTCCATGCGGCCTCGTTCTGCGCATACACACCCGCGCTCGTGACGAGCACGGCGTCTTTGGTCTTCGTGTTGAGACGTATGCGGCCTTCCGTGTGGTAGAGCCCGACTTCAGGAATGTCGTCGTTGCGAACGTGCACGCCGAACGTATTCTGTACGGAGTGTCCTCGCCACACGGCGAGGCGGCGGTGGACCACCTTCACGCCCGCGACGAAGCGCCGGTCAACCTGCTCCTGCTGGTCGCCGTGGAGGGGATCGTCGAGAAAGAAGGTGAAGTTTGAGATCAGATCCAGACCGTAGGCGACTCCGTAGCCCGTCACTTTGGTCAGCGTCCGGTCTCCGCTGTGCTGCCACTCCCCGCCGAGGCTGTAGCGATACGTTTCGCCGCCGTCGGTCTTGTCGATAGACCCAAATCGGTCGATCAACCCGCTCTCGACCGCACGCTCAGGTGAGGCTTCAGTGGCGTTCCAGGTCCCGTGGTAACCCATGAAGGTGAGCGACAGGCCGTTGATGTTGTCTCCCTGGCTGTAGCGCGCGACACTATTGAACTTCCGGTACGAGTCGGGGATGGTCCACGGGCCGGAGTTGGTCGAGGTTTCAACCGCGACCAGCAGGTGTCCGGCACCGACCCTGGGTGACGCCGCGAAGAGCGCGCGGCCGTACCCGTAGGTCCCTCCCTCGAGGTGCACAATCGGCCGATCGAGCGAGGTCGCGTAATTGATATTGGAGGCGCCGGCCGTCGCGAAATCGCCCTGCTCGGCGAAGTACGGACCTTTCGAGAACTGAACGCCAGCGACCAATTCAGGAATCAGGAAGTTGACGTCCGAGTACCCATGGCTATGTGCGTGTGCCGGCATGTTTACCGGGATGCCGGCGACTGTCTGGGCCAGGTCCGTGCCGTGATCGAGGTTGAAGCCCCGCAGGAAGTACTGATTGGCTTTGCCCTCGCCGCTGTGCTGCGTGATGATGACGCCCGGCACGGTTTCAAGCACCTCACCAGATCGCATGATGGGTCGGACGTCCAGTTGCCGCGCCGTAATCGCGCCCTGACTCGCCGACTGCGCGATGCCGACGAGATTTTCCGCCGGGTTCGCGACGTCGGCCAGATTGGCGAACGTGCGCTTGCCGATGACGGTGACCTCCGCGTTGAGGGCGAGATGCATGACGGCATTGTCCGTCGTCACGCCAGCGCCCACGTCGACGTCGCGATGACTGACCGTGCCGAAATTGATCAACGTGAACGTCAGGAGGTAGCGGCCAGGCGCGAGGCCCTCGAAAGCGTAGTCGCCTGAGCCGTCGGTGACGGCCGAGACAATCACGCCGCTCGGGAGCAGCCGCGCTTCTGCCGTCACGCCCGGAAGTACGCCACCCAATTCGTCGGTCACCTTGCCGCGAATGATCCCGGTCTGGAGTTGCGCAACTGCGACACTGGCAATGCCGAGAAAGACAGCTGCCAGGAGGAACCGTCGTAAACAGGTAAGCCGATACAAGACTCCGGTCGTCGTGATCGACTGGCTTACTGCTTCGCGTCGCATTGAATCACCCGCAGTCAATGGACAGGGACGCGTGTCTCATCCGTACAACATGTACGTGAACTGCCCGTGGAGCCACACCTCACCAGTCACGAAGTCGTGTTTCGTATCGATTGACTCGTTCAGGACGTGCGCGTACCGACCGCCAAGCCGCCCGATTTCATCGTGCAGCCGTTGGTTCGTGTGAGCCATCAGGCTGTCCTGGCACTGGTTCCAGAGCTCGTCGCGGTGGGCGATGGTGCCCGGCACGTGATCGCTGCTCACCTCGAGCGTGTGCTCGCCGATGACCTCCGCCTCCAGTGGTGGCAGTTCGCGGTGCCAATAGACAGTCTTGGTTTGCGTATCCACGAGGACTCTCCTTCCGCTCACGCTCCCACAGGCCGCAATCGGCGTGCCACGCGGATACATCCCGAATCTTTAGAACAACTGAAGGCCGCTCCGTACCAGCACGGGTTAGCGAAAAAGGGATGCGGCTTCCTTCGCGCACGCTGCGGACTATTCCGGCGTTGCCGGAACAAGCGTCGCCTCACGGAATACCGTCAGCGTGTGAAACAGACGGAAATTCCGCCTCTGTCCGACCCAACGACCCCTGGCATCGCTGTTGCCAGACTAGAGTGCATGACACCAGTCTCTGAAATCATGACTCGAGGCGTGCAGATCATCCGACCCGGGGCGCCGGCCGCCACAGCCCGTGGGCATATGCGCCGCCGCGGCATCCATCACCTGCTCGTCAAAGAAGAACGCGAGCTCGTTGGGGTGTTGTCCGCGCGCGACCTCAAGCGCGGTGCGAAACGAGGGAACGAACCGCGGCGCACCGTCGTGGCCGACTTCATGACGCGGACCGTCGTCGCGGTTGGGCCCGAGACGTCCGTCCACAAAGCTGCCAACCTGATGAGAGGTCATTCGATCGGGTGCCTGATTGTCGTTGACGCCGGCGAGGCGATAGGAATCGTGACGCTGGCCGATCTTCTGGACCAGGCAGGTGAACCTCGCCGGCATCGCGGCGGCAGACGGCCCGCATTGCACTATCGAGTGCCGCACCGGAAACAGCATCGCGCTGGCGCTTCCTGGTAGCCGGTGGTTGCCTGACTAGTGCCTCAATGCCACAAACCGAAGGACACCGCTCTCACCGGATCGGCTGGATGCGCGCCGCAGTCCTTGGAGCCAATGACGGGATCGTCTCAACGGCCAGCCTGGTCGTCGGCGTCGCGTCCGCCAGCCCCAATCGTCACGAAATCCTGCTCGCGGGTGTCGCCGGCCTGGTCGCCGGTGCCCTGTCCATGGCAGCGGGTGAATATGTGTCGGTCAGCTCGCAGGCTGACACCGAACGCGCCGACGTTAATCTCGAACGAGACGAGCTGGCGACGCAGCCGAAAGCCGAAGAAGAGGAGCTCATTTCGATTTACGTGCAGCGGGGTCTCGAGCCTGACCTCGCCCGAGTGGTGGCCCGCCAGCTGATGGCGAAAGACGCGCTCGCCGCGCACGCACGCGACGAGCTCGGTTTGTCCGACGAGCTGGCGGCGCGACCTCTGCAAGCCGCACTGGCGTCAGCGGGGACGTTTGCGGTCGGGGCCGTCCTGCCGATTGTCACGATTCTGGTCTCTCCCGCGCGATTTCTCGCACTGATCGTGTCCCTGGTCTCGCTATTGTCGCTGGCGGCTCTCGGCACGCTGGCGGCACGCGCCGGGGGTGCATCGGCATCGGTTGGCGCCGGTCGCGTCGCCTTCTGGGGTGCGCTGGCGATGGCGGTGACGGCTGCGGTCGGCAAGCTGTTCGGAGCCGTCGTCTGATATTGGCGTGGCAGCGGTCATCATGAAACCGCCTCGGCCGTTGGTGATCGCTGGACGGCCCGGCTCCGTCGCTCCGCTTCCGCCTTCAGCGGTCCGAGCGACGCCCACCGAATCAGGATGATGCCGGGCGAGGCGAACGCCCAGTACCGCCGGAACTTGGCCCGGGCGGCCCGGTCAGTGGTCACCACCCGTGTCTCGGTCCGAAAGATCGATGCGGCCGCGCCGATCGGATCGGCCCGCAGGGTCCACGCGATCTTGACGTAGTCGGGTTCGGCGAATGCCGCAAACTGGTCTGGCGGCAACGGGCGAAAGACGACGTCGGCCATCCACGGGCGGGTCACCGCGCCCATCACGATTTCACGACCGGGGACCTCCGCCAGCACGCCCCAGCCAATCGCCCGCATCTGGTCCAGAAACGCCCGGGCCTCCGGCTCGCGGGCCGCGTGACTACGCATGATCCACTCGCGCGCTTTGAAAATGGCGCGAACGATGGCGGACCGCTCGAGGTACATGTCGCGGGCCGCCTGGAACGTAACCGCCGGGGGCGCGCCAATCCGGACGTGGTGGCGCTCGGCCACGTCATACGCCGGCATGAATTGATCGAGGAGTACGTCCCGATCATCGTTGTCGGGTCGTCGTGTCACCGTCCCGTAGCGGAACCATGCGGTTGCGACGTACGCCGTGTACGATGCCGCGGCCAGCCCCGCCGCCGCCGCCAGCCATCGACTTGCCGTTCCGATTCTGTGGTCGCGAAATCCAGACATCGGGTTTCCTCGCTGACGTCAGGCGGCCTTCGTCGCGACGCGCTTCACCTCCGCGGTGATGGCTTCCGCCCGGCGCTTGAGACCGAGCAGCATCTTGCGCGTCATGACGAATGCCGCTACCTCGAGCACACCGATGAACAAGATCGAACCGATGGTTCTTGGCAGATCGCCACGGTTTCGCGAGACCAGCCGCGTATGGCCGGCGTCGATCGGATACAGAGCGAGCTGCCACATCCAATGGACGCCGTCGCTTTCGCCGCCCAGCACAAGCGTTCTGAGCGGTTCCAGCGTCCTCACCGGAAAGCCCTGGCCGCGACCGATGGGGATGACGTCACCAACCTGAAGTCGCTGACATTCTGGCAAGATGCACTCGGCGCTCGGGGCATCCAAAAAGCCACAGACGCGATCCAGCCAGTCGTAGCTGTAGAGCCCGCCGCGTCGATAACCCATCTGCACGAGCCACGGCCAGATCGCCGATGGCGGCGCGTCGATGGTGATGGCGAGAGTGGTTTGGTAGATGGCGTCCGGAACCTCCGAGTCTCCCGGCATCGTCCGGACGATCTCCTCGCTGGTCGCGCCCCAACAGCGGAGCCAGCGTCGGATCGCAAACACGTAAAGGAGGCCCAGGCCACCTAATCCGAACAGCGCTGCCAGCATGCCGACAATGTGCTGACCCATGGGCCCTCCAGATTCACTGGACTCTGGAGAGGCAACTCATGTACCAGGCCGGAGTTGTGCAGACGGCGAAAGCCGAAGGGTCGGACCGGCACAGGCATTGCTCAATCTCTCAGCGAACCGCACAAAGGAACGGTATGGCCGACAACAGCAGGGCGGTGGCGTCGCGGGAGGAGTTGCTGCGCCGGATCCGAGGTGAGTATCTGGAGATGCCGGGCCTGTGCCTGACATTGGCCCAGGCGCAGCGCTTGTGGGGGCTCGACGCATCGACTTGTTCCCGTTTGTTTGCAGCGCTCACCGCGGACAAGTTCCTGTGGCTGCGGGCCGACGGCACCTATGGCAGGTCCTCGGATTGCGCCTCGACCCTACCCCGGAGCCTGCGGGTTTCTTCCCACAGCGCCGCGAAAAATTACAGGCCCTGAGCGGGACGCACATGCATGTTCAAACGAATCCTCTGTCCCATCGACTTTTCACCCACGTCTCTCCACGCCATCGAGCACGCCGCAGCGGTTGCGCGCTGGTACCAGGCTTCCATTGCGGCGCTGCACGTCTGCGACCCGGTGTTCCTGCGCATGGCGGGAACGCCTGTGCCGGCCGAACGCGTGAATGACGCTGAAGTCGCGCGCCTGCGTGGTGAAGTCGTGGCCTGGCTCGAGGCGGCCACCATCGCGGATCTGGACGTTCAGGTACCTCGTCGACGTGGGAAAGCCGGCGTCATGTATTCTCGACCGCGCAAACACGTTCGCCGCCGATCTGATCGTCGTGGGGACCCACGGCACCAGTGGGTTCGAGCATCTTGTGCTCGGGTCGGTCGCCGAGAAAGTGCTTCGCAAAGCCAACTGCGCGGTGCTGACCGTGCCGGCGCACGCGGCCCGTACGTCGGCGCTCCCGTTCAGGCGGGTGCTGTGCGCCGTCGACTTCTCAGCGTGGTCGCTGCGAGCCTTCGAGCTCGCCCGTTCCCTGGCGCAAGAGTCGCGCGCCGCGCTCGTGGCTGTGTCGGTTATCGAATGGCCGTGGCCGGAGCCTCCCGCCCCGACTTTTGCCGAGCTGCCGGCGGAGCAGGCGATCGCGTTGAGCGGCTTTCGCCGGGATCGAGAGACGAGCGCGCTCGAGCAGCTCGCAAAACTGGCTGGCGACCCGGCGCGGACCGGTGTCACCTTCGAGCCGCGGATTAGTCATGGCAAGGCTCACGTCGAGATCTTGCGGACTGCCGCAGACGTCGGCGCCGACCTCATCGTCATCGGCGTTCATGGTCGAAACACCCTCGATCTCAACTTGTTCGGTTCGACCACGCACCAGGTTGTGCGACAGGCAACCTGTCCGGTGCTGACGCTGAAGAGCGCGACATGAGGCGCATCCGTCATCACGCCAGCGGAGGCGTCAACCATAGTCCGATCGCGAGAACCAGCAGAGCCGCGAGCAGCCAGCCCACGAAGCAGACGATGAGAGCCCGCGTGGTGCTGCTGAAATCGAGCGCCTGACGCACGGCGACAACCATCGCCGCCAGCATCCACACCGACGTCAACACAAACACGGGAATCGTCAACGCCGGCAGCACGCCGAGGACGCGTAGCAGACCCGGGGACGCCGCAAAGCCGGTGGTCCGCAGGAGTTCCCCGACGTCGACGCGGGTCCCGGGTTCCGGCAGGAGGCGGCCGCCGATCTCGAAGACGAGGAGCGCCCAACCGGCCCAGCCGAGCAGCGCGGCGATGGACATGATGAGTATTCCGCTCGTCGAGTGGCCTCCGAGCCCGAGCGTCCCGATACCGGTCGCCAGGCTCGACGCCACGACGATCGCGAACGCGTGAGGAGTCGCCGCGCGGTCGGCTTCGATTTCTTCGTACGTCCCGGCGTCGAGGGCTGCGGCCCCGATGAGCCGATGTGTCAAGGTTGCAATCGCCATGGTCAACTCCTGCGGTCCGCCGAATGTCCGGCAGCTATCCGTTCAGACGCCCCGACGTTGTGATGCAATTGTCCTGCTCGCTCTGGACTCTCGGTGGTCGTGGTCGGGAATTACGCTTCAGGCCTTGGCGGACGAGCGCTCGAGGCTGAACTTTTCGACGCGATAGCGAATCTGATCGCGATTGAGGCCGAGCAGGGTGGCGAGCTCACTCTCCATCAGCGCCTCTGGCAGCGCCGAGCAGGTGATGTTCATGAACGGCTTCGAGGCGCGGCTGCTGTTGTCATGGATCACCTTTGCGGCGAGGTCTCGATGTCAGTCAGGCCTGCGATCTGTCTAGTAGCCGTTCGACCATCGACACCAGCACGTCCATCTCGAACGGCTTGTCGATCACGGCGACGGCGCCTCGCCGGCACGCCTCCGCGGTCATCGATCGGCTTCCGTACGCCGTCATGACCATCACAGGCAGCCGCGGGAACGTGCGATGAATGACCGACAGGGCGGTGAGGTCATTCGAGTCCGGTCGTCTCACGTCGAAGAGCACCAGATCCGGCTCGCCGTCTAAAGCCATCGCTCGGAGGGCGGAGGCGGCATCAGCGGCCTTTTTCACACCGTAACCGCGCTCGCCGAGCACTTCAGCGATCGACCAGCAGGTCAACGGTTCGTCGTCAACCACGAGAACCGCGGGTGGGGGTTTTCCAGCACTCTGCGGGGATTTCCCTCCGTTTTCAGGCGCTTCTGACATCATCACAGCTCCTTTTGCGAGATGTATTCAAGAAATACGCCGAAATCCAGGCCCGGCACGTGTCTTGCCCTTGTGGAGGGCAGAGCGACGCGTCGCCCGGCGAGCTGAGGGAGGTTCCCATGATGACGATCAAGAACATTCTCGTCGCGACTGATTTCAGCGAGCCGTCGGACGCGGCCCTCGCCTATGGCCGGGAACTGGCTGGTCGTTTCAACGGCACGTTGCACGTGCTGCATGTGGCGCAGAACATCTACATCACCACCTTCGGTGCGGAGACCTACGCTCCGATCGCGCCCGAGCTCCAGGCTGAGGCCGAGAACTCAGCCCGCGCCCGTCTGGAGCAGCTCGTGATCAGCAGCGACGGCAGCGGGCCCCGAACAACGCCGGTGGTGATGACATCCGCGTCGCCGGCATTTGCCATCATCGATTACGCGACCGAACATCACATCGATCTCATCGTGATGGGCACACACGGGCGCGGGGCACTGGCGCATCTGTTGATGGGCAGTGTGGCGGAGAAGGTCGTCCGATTGGCGCCTTGCCCGGTTCTGACCGTCCGACATCCTGAGCACGAATTCATCAAGCCGGATACCGCGGCCGTCGTGGTACACGCGTAGGGGCCAATCATGCACACCGACCTCGTCCCGCAGGCCGTCGGCGTCGCCACGCGGCTACGGATGGCCCACCAGTTACGCGCGTTCGAGCACGCCGCAGCCGAGTTCGTGAGGCTACTTGGAACCATCCCGGACTGCGCGGCCGATGAGGTCTCGAATACGGACCTCATGGCGATACAGCGGCTCGCCGAAGGAGTGATCGACCAGATCGAGACACGCCTTGCGGCCGGACAGGCTCCGGCCGCTCGCCAGCAGTTGCTCGCCGGCAGGGTGTATGAAATCAGCCGTCTGCTCGAGGAGGCCCACACCTGGCGACGGCATTACCACATGAGGAGGGCGTGATGATTCTGCTCAACTCCGTCCTGGTCGCCACAGATTTCGGTGACACATCGCGCGCGGCGCTCGACTACGGTCGCAACCTGGCTCGCGCATTCGGCGGCAGGCTGCATCTTCTCCACGTCGTTGACGCCGTGGTGCCAACATCGGCGGCCGAGTTTTTTCCGATGGGTACAGGTGACCTGGAGACCGAGCTCATCGAGCACGCGAACAAAGCACTCGAGGCATTGCTGACCGACGTCGACCGCGAGCGCCTGCACGTGGTACCCGCCGTTCGCGTCTCGGGCTCCGTCGCCGCGACCATCGTCGAGTACGCGAAACAGACTCACGTCGATGTAATCGTCGTCGGCACGCACGGTCGTGGGGCGATCGGACACTTCTTCCTCGGGAGCGTCGCTGAACAGGTCGCGCGGACCGCCCCATGTCCCGTGCTGGTCGTGCGGCCGAACGAACATGAATTCATCGTCCCCGAACCGGTTGGCGTAAGTGCGAGGATCTAAGGCGGAAGATCTATGACAGGAACGACCTCTCGAAAGACCTGGCTCGCCGTGCTCGCTCTTCTTGCGTTGGGCATCGCGGCCGCTGCCGCAGCGTCGGCCCAGACCGCGCTGACGGACGCACAGTTTCATGCACTGGCTCCTTCCCCGAAGACCGCGGGCGATCATCGCCAGCTGGCAGCCTTCTATCGGGCCCACGCGGCTGAGCACGATACAGACGCAAAGCTGCACGATCAGATCTACGCCGCCGCCAAGCGGACGCCGGAGGATGACCAGGCGTGGGAAATCGGACAGGCGGCGAGGCATTACGCCGAACACTCGCCCGAGGCGGCGGAACCGCTTCGGGATCTGGCGGCCATCCACGACGGTATCGCTGAGCGCCTCAGTAAGAAATAGCGCAGACGATACGGCGAACGGGCCGCCGGTACCTGTCGTCGTCCGCACGGCAGGTACCGCACGGCATGGCCAGGCGTCCGGTGACGTCTCCGGTTTCAACCTGGCAATCAGCCGAGATCCTGGGACATCCACAAGATCATCGATTGTCTATGGCGCCTCAGACCGCACTGGGGACATTTGCGCAGGTGAGTGGGAAAAGAACACGATCTCGACCAACCTCCGTCGATTCACGCCGAAAGGGTTCCCCAAAAACCACAGCAGCCAACACCACCTGAGGCCGACAAGGATTGCGTCGACACACAAACTCGCGTGTGTAGACCGGCACGCCTCATGCACCACGTATGGATCAGAAATCGCCCTCAGGTTCAGTCGATAACAGGGAGGTGTCCGATGACCAAAGCTGGTCTACGGGACGGCCGGCCCCGCCCGCTGAATG
Source organism: uncultured Acidobacteriota bacterium (assembly GCA_963712905.1). GTDB lineage: Bacteria > Acidobacteriota > Vicinamibacteria > Vicinamibacterales > CAVVIG01 > CAVQJU01. The sequence continues at coordinate 698,274 of CAVQJU010000010.1, forward strand.
CGGCCGCCCTCACCCGGTGCGCGACCTGCTCAGGTTGGGAGGCCCGCACCCTGGACGCGGCGAAGCGCGATCTGGTGTTCGGGACCTGGAGCGTCGGCATTCCGCTTCCGGCGGAGCGGACATTCGATGATGGACGGCCGGACGTCGCGTGGGAAACGTGGGGCGTCGGAATGAACCACGAGGAGGTTCTATGAGCACACGAATGGCAACTGCGGCGCTTGTGGCGCTCGGTGCCCTCGGTCTCGGCGCGCAGGAACCGCGCAACACGCCGATCGAGCACTTCACCGCCGCGAGCCCCGTGATGACAAGCGCCGCGCGATTGACTCTGCGGCCGGTGGAAATCGTGATTACGCAATGGTCCACTTACGCCGCACACCGCGCGCTCGCGACGGCGCTGATCGAGAAGGGACCGCTCGCCTTCGAGCGGCTGCTGGGCAACTACGAATCGGCAGGGTTCATCAGCGTTACGGGCGCTCAGGACGTCGTCATCCGTTACGCCTGGTCGTTCAAAGAGCCCGATGGAATCCGGCGGATCTACCTCGCCACCGACAAACCCGTGGCACTCACGAACGCGCGGCTGCAGCGCTTCCCGGATGAGGAGCCGCTCACCTTTGTCGAGCTCCGGGTGAATCAGGACGGCGACGGCGAAGGCAAGCTTTCGGATACTGCGCATCTGTTTGTGGACAGCGGGAACGTCATCGAGATCGGCGAGTACCAACCGACGCCCGGTACACCTCCTCATGGTTCACAGTGAGCGGCTAGTTGAGTAAACGGAGATGACGGCAACCGTTCTCTCGTCAGGCTTCTGAGACCGATTGCCCGCGCTCGCCTCCCGTGTTACCGTGCCGTCGCTTCCTTGAGGGAGACCATGCCCAAGATCAAAACTACCGCTCTTGCGTTGTCTGGCATCGTTTCGCTGGCGTCCTGCCTGCTGCTGGCGCAGACCCAAAGGCCAGGAGAATATCCGCGGGGCGAAAAGCCTTCTCCGATGATGAATTTCTTCGTGACGAGCGTGCCCGTCGGCGACGGCGGCAATCTCGGCGGACTGGCCGGCGCCGACGCGCATTGCCAGGCGCTCGCAACGGCCGTAGGCGCCGGTAATCGCACCTGGCACGCCTATCTGAGCACGCAGGCGCGACCCGGCAAGCCGGCAGTGAATGCGCGCGACCGCATCGGCACAGGCCCCTGGTACAACTTCCGGGGCGAAATGATCGCGCAGGATCTGGCGCATCTACACGGCGATACGATGGAACTTGCGCATCAGGGAAACAATCTGAATAAGCTCACCGGGCTGACGGAAAAAGGCCAGATCGTGCCCGGTCTGTACGACTACAACGATCCGCGCGACGGCGACTGGGAATACGCCAGGAACACCCGGTTCTCCAGCCGGCATGAAATGCTCACCGGCACTCAGCCCGATGGCACCGCTTTCACCGATAGCCAGGATCACACCTGCGACAACTGGACCAGCAACAAGAGCCCGGATCCCGGAAAGTCCGGCGGCGACCTGAATGCGTCCGATGGCCGGCTCAACGCCCAGATCGGTTTTCCCGACCGCAATGGCGGCGGCAACGGTTCCTGGAACTCCGCGCACGGCACGCGCGGCTGCGCCCAGGCGGATCTGCCAAAAACCCACGGCCAGGGCCTCTTTTACTGCTTCGCCACTAACTAGGATGGCGAACACACTCATGACCAGGCGGCGCGCCTACGTTGTCCTCGTGTCTACCTTGGTACTGGCATCCTGCCTGCTGCTGGCGCAGCAGACCGTGCCGAGAGCTCCGTACAATACTCAGGGCGTCACGCCGCCGCCCGGCAGCAATCCAACTCCTGCCAGAATGACTTTTTTCGTCACCAGCGTGGGTCTCAGCAAAGGCGGAAACCTCGGCGGACTTGCGGGCGCCGACGCGCACTGCCAGGCGCTTGCGACGGCTGTCGGCGCCGGCGGTCATACCTGGCACGCGTATCTCAGCACTCAGGCTCGTCCCGGGCAGCCCGCCGTCAACGCGCGTGACCGCATCGGCAACGGGCCCTGGTTCAATTGGTCGTTTGCGCAACTGGGCGCGCCGCAGAACGCCCTCATTTCAGTGGACCTCGCCGACCTTCACGGAGATACGCTCATCCAGGCGCAGCGCGGCAACAATTTCTTCAAGCAATCCGCGCGCAACGAGCATGGGCAGGTGATTCACGGCATCGGCGATCCGCCGCCGATTCAGCACGAAATTCTTACCGGATCGAAATGGGACGGCCGCGCCTACACCGATCGCGCCGACCACACGTGCAACAACTGGACGAGCAACTCCACGGGTTCCGCGCAGGTCGGCCATTCCGATCGAATCGGTAATGGCTCCTCCTGGAATTCGTCGAACGCCACGAAGGGCTGCAGGCAGGCCGATCTGGAAAGCACCGGCGGTACCGGCCTTTTCTACTGCTTCGCCATCAACTGATTTCGAACCACTCGGCCCGCGACGGCGCGCCAGGGGCGCGACCCGCGTTACCGGCCGGCGCCCCCGTCTTCGAGGTACTTCTTCATGTTCTGAAGCCGCTCTGTGAACGAGGCAGTCCGCCGCGCCTTGTCGGCTTCACGCGCGCCATCATCGGGCAGCATCGAGTTGTCGTAGATGAAGGCGTAGATCAGCTTCGAGGTCGTCGCGGTGACCGGCCTCGCCTCGAACGTGCCGTGGTAGAGGTTGTACGGTTGACCGTCCTTGACGGGCTGGGTATACGTATAGGACGCGGGCGTTTTTCCAACGAGCACTTCACCCCCGCCCAGCGTCCGTACCGCCCCGAGCTCGCCGTCCTTACCGGACGTGATCGTGCATGGAGTCTTCATCCATTCGGCGACCGCACAGTAGCCGCCGAAACGCTTCCAGACATCGGCGGCCGGGCGATTCACCGTCACCTCCATATAGAGGGAGACATAGGTCGGTGACGCGACCGCGCTGCTCCGTGAAGCTTCGGCGGGGGTCTGCCCGTTGGCTGTACTGACGGCGTAGAAAAAGACACTTGCAAGCGCTGCAGCCGTCCCGGCCACTCGACTCATCATGCGATCCTCCCCGCGCCGCCTCGGGCGCACTGTCTGCCCGGAGAGCTTAGCATTGTGATGGTCGTGCCGGCTCTTGAGTCGGACAACACAAGCACGATTGGAAATAATGTCAGATCCTTGGCTCTCGATCCCACATGTTGATGGACCCAGCGACAGTGAATTCCGCTCGCCAGGAACGACCAGACGTCTATCGAAGAAGCGCTCAGGGCACGGGCTGGCGCCATCGGGCGATGAGCACCTCGGAATGAGGCTGCGCTCGGGTCTTTCAGCCCCTCGCAGAGAGGCACAGCCGCGCGACGATTGCCGCGTGTTCTATGTGGCATGGATCTTGATGCGTGCGACGCCACCCAATCTGCAGACGGCGTACTTCAAAAGAAGTCTGGGGGACAACAGTGTCGAGACCCGCGAAAATGTCGACTTGGGTTGCAATTCTGTCGGTCTCGATCACGGCCGCCGTTTCCGCACACGCCCAGGAAGCGAACGATCCACCAGATACGCCAAAAGAAATGGCCAGCCAGCGCGAGTCTCTGAATCTGCTGCGCCAGTCCCGCTACGTCGAGCTCGATCGGAAGATGAACGGTATTCAGAGCTCGTACGAGGTTGGAAACATCACTGACGAGCGCTTGTTGCACGAGTTCCGTGCGTTCTACGACACCGATCCCGCACTGGCAGGCCGATACGACGCGTGGGTCGAGAAGATGCCTCGGTCGTACTCGGCGCTCGTGGCGCGAGGCATCTATCTGCGTTACCTGGGAAAGCAGGCGCGAGGCAGTGCCTATATCGAAGACACGCCCCGTCAACAGATCGAGATCATGTCCACCTACCTCGCCAGGGCGATGCGGGATTACAACGCCTCACTCACCCTGACGCAAAAGCCGCTGGTCACCCATCACTCAATAATCGCTGTCACGATGCTCGACGCGGTGATAGGTGATGACGATCTCGCAACACGAATGCTCAACGAATCCATCCGCGTCGACCCGCGCAATTTCGTCGTTCGCTACAAGTACTTCGCGTCGTTGCAAACGCGCTGGGGCGGCAGCCTGCAGCAGATGCTGGACTTCGAAAAGCAAGCCCGCGCAGCGGGACTCTCCGACGCTCAGCTCAGATACTTTGCGAACATGCTCGTCGCGGAGCGACGTTGGGTACAGACGGGCGGGCGCTGCTGCAAATAGAGAATCGCGACCGTTTCAACCCACCGGTCACCCGGCGGCGCGGCTGACGACGAATGTCCAACCGACCGAGGCCGACGCAATGGTCGTCATTGCGCGTCCGCCAAATCGCGAACCGTGATTGCCAGGTGAAAGTCCAGTGCTTTGCCTGGTCGGGCAGTACCTTCGATTACAGTTCGAGGATCGCTCCGTGGTGATTAAGCACCGCCTTAACGTCTGGTTCGTGGATGACGAGTGATCTCCGTAGGACCGTGCGCGGGCGACCAACACACCTCTGCCGGTGTCCAATGGAGTGCATCGCTAAATCATGAGACTTTGCCTGAGGTTCCCGCGGCGATCAGGTAGCGGCGGAAACGGACTCGCTGGAGGCGATCGCCGCTCGGGAACAGAAAGAAACGCGCGATTGCTTGCCTGAGAGGCATTCAACCTGTCGCAATCATGAGCAGCACTGAAGATTCTGTTCGTAACAGCAACGGCTGAACTCGTGCACAAGACACGTCGGTCGTTTCACTGATAAATCAGGCGACCTCTGGAACGTTCGTTCAGCAGAGATCGTACGACAACAATCACACTCCTGAACCAGTCTGAAAGAATAAGCGGTGAAGACGGAACAAGAAGCCAACGTCGATGAGGCGAAGGGCGTCGCGCCACCTGTTCAGCTCGGCGACTGTTTGGCCGCAACAGGCGGTTGTCGGATCGTCTTTCAGCCAGTGCTTAACAGGTTGGCATCCGTTTCAATGGACGTGCGCCGATCGCACGAAGCTAAGAACCGGCGGCCAAGAAATTGGCTGCCTGAAGGATGCACGACCGCGGCCCAAACGCCAGGCGGCCGTGACACCAGCGTTCTTCAGCGCGCCGAGGATCGTCGTGTAGCCCCAGGTGACTTTGGCTTCTCAGGCTGGAGTCGAACCCACCTCCGCCAAGGCTCCGGCGGGCAGGCCAGCACCCCCGGGTTAACAGAGGCGTGCCACCACGTCGGTCCGTGTGGCTCGGCTCTGTTCGTTGCGGGTTTCGTTGCTGGCGAGGCGGTTGGTGGAGGGAGGCTCGGTGCGCTGGGGCTGTGGCAATTCTTCTTGTTCCCGTTCAGCCTCATCACGCTACGAGCGCCAACATTACTCCGGCCGAGACTAGAGCTATCCAGTGAGACCGCTTGATCATCCCTTCCAGCCTTTCTTCTTCGGCTTAGACACCTTCCGCGTGATTTGTCGCCAGCAGGGCGGAAGACGTTTTCACATCCTACGCGGCTCGGCGGTCAGATCGCCAAATCCCTTGGAAAACTGGTTGGTAACTCGACACGGTTCACGTTGGGGACGTACCTGACCCTATCGAGTCGGAATACGCCCGGCGGCTAGACCCGATTCAAGCCCTGAGTATTCAGACCCATGGGGGCACCGCAGTACCGTTCGGAGTTATGCTGCGAGGCGGATGAGGCACGGCGGCTCAATAGCATTTCTTCTTGCCGCGGTCCTGGCCGGCTGCGCTCGACCGATTCGCACGGGGCCACTTATCGATCGGTACAACGGAGCGACCTGCATACCGGTGAGGTTTGGTCCCGGAATCCAACCTCCAACGCGTACATGGGATCACATACTGAAACTGCGGGGTGGTGCCAGCGCACACGTGGTCGGGGCGCAGCTGCCCGGTGGGCGCATCGATGTGGAATACCCTTCGGACGGACAAGCACAGACCGCGGCGAATGCGGGGGACTACATTTATCCGGCCGACGTCCGTTTCGACCAAACGGCCGACCTTTTGTACGTAAAAGCCAAGGGCGCACCGGCAGCCTTTGGCGGACCACAGACATGGCTCTTCGAATACGATTTGCGACAACGACGGCAAACCGGACGTGTCCTGGTCGATCCAGACGTGCTACCTCAAGAATGCCCGGAAACACCGTGAAGTCGGGGTGCTGGCTAAAGCCCAATCGCCGGGTGTTCCCGGCCATCTACGCCGCGCGACGATCAGATCGCCAAATCCCCCGGAACACGGGTTCGTAACCCGGTACGGCTCCCGTTGGGGGATTTGAACCCGCACCGGTACTCGAGCAAGAACCGGACGCTCATCGGGATTGAGACCGACCCCGAATCGGGACCGCGCCGTTTTTTCGAGGAAATCTGCGAGGCTGGTGGCATCTTGGTGCCCCGTCACACCCCAAAGAGAGATCAAATTGTTCAGAATGCGCAAGATCGGTCGACAACGAAATCGACCGTAAGTTGTTGTGTGAAATCCCTGGACATCGGTAACAGTTAGTGGCTCGAAGCCCGAATTCGGATGGAATTCCGAAAGCACAGAAGCATGCGCAAGGCGAACGCGTTGACCACGGCGCGTACGCCAGTCATTTTGAAACGCCTGAGCGACTGACTGGAGATACACTCGTCCCGCACGGAGGAAGAGACACATGAACCACCGACACCTCTCTCTCGTCATCGCGCTCGCCGCCCTCGTGCTCGTGGCGCCGGGACAACTCGCCCCCTCGTCATTCGCCGCGCAATCCGCGGCCGACGGGCGGACGGCGACGCAGCGGCGAACTCCGGATGGACGCCCCGACTTTCAGGGCGTCTGGGTCAATAACATCGCCACGCCGCTTGAAAGGCCGGAGGCGCTCGCCGGACGCGCGACCCTGACTGACAAAGAAGTGTCGGCCATGAAGAAGAAGGCGCATGAACTCTTCAGCGGGCGGGGAGATGCGGCGTTTGGCGATTCCGTCTTCAACGCCGTGTGGGCGAATATCACGGGGGTCCGGTCCGGGTTCACGAGCATAGACGGTGAGACGGGTGATTACAGCTCGGTCTGGACGGTCGAGAGAGACTGGGAGAATCGGACTGCCTTGATCACCGACCCGCCCGACGGGCGCATGCCGCCGATGACCCCCGAGGGGACGCAAAGACGCGATGCCGGTCTGGCGGCAATGGCACGGGTGCCGGCGGAGCCCGCCGATCGGGCACTGCAGGAACGCTGCATCACCTACGGGTCGCCGAGCCTGGTGGCCGGATACCAGAGCGCGTACCAGATCGTACAAACGCCCGATACGGTGGCGCTTACGTTGGAAATGATTCACGACACTCGTGTGATCCCTCTGAATCGACGTCCCCACGTCGCCGTTGTCGTCCGTCAGTGGCTTGGCGATTCGCGTGGACACTGGGAGGGCGATACCCTCGTCGTCGAAACGGCCAACTACAAACCCCGCAGCTTCATGAGCAGGTCCAGCGAGGAGCTGCATGTCGCAGAGCGTTTCTCGCAGGCCGGCCCTGATACCCTGAAGTACGAGATCACCATCAACGACCCGGGCACGTGGACCAGACCGTGGAGTCTGATGATTCCGTTGAAACGCGCGAATCATCCGATGTACCGAGTACGGCTGCCACGAGGGCAACTACGGCATGGCCGGCATCCTGGCGGGAGCGCGTGCCGAAGAGCGCGCCGCCTTACCTCGCTAGTGCCACGAGCGCGCGACTGGTGGGACGCGCCGCGGATCCATGGCGAGCTCTTGAAGCTGGGCATCGACGTCTGCGAACCACGGTCGATGGCGGTCCTGCAGAGACGCAACAAACGGAGAACCGTGATGGGAAAGAGCATGATCCTTGTGGCGATCCTGATAGGGCTGGGCGTATCGGTGTCCGCGCAGTGGCAGAACGTGCCGCGCGCCGTGCTGCCTCGCCTTCCTGATGGCCGGCCGAATCTGACGGCGCCTGCGCCGCGGCGGGCCGACGGCAAACCCGATCTGTCCGGCGTCTGGAATCCGGCGGCGGGCTTTATACGGGATCTCGGGCGGGATCTGAAAGAGCCCGTGCCCTTCCAGCCGTGGGCGAAGGCCGAGTACGACGTCCGCGCGTCGGGCGCGAAGTGGCGCGAGGAGCCGGACGCCAACTGCCTGCCCCAAGGCGTGCCGAAAATCCTGTGGGCGCCGGCACCGTGGCGCATCGTGCAGACCGACGGGATCGTGTTCTTCATCCACGAGGCGTTCAACCTCTGGTGGCAGGCGTTCACGGATGGCCGGCAGTACAACGGCAGCCCCGACAACGCGCCGACGTGGCACGGTTACTCGACGGCGACGTGGAACGGCGACACGCTCGTCGTAGATAGCCGCGGCTTCAACGGGCGGGTGTGGCTCGACCAGCTCGGCAAGCCGTCCACCGAGAAGCTGCACGTGACGACGAGGCTCACGCGGAAGGATTTCGGGCACATGGAGATCGCCGTGACGATCGACGATCCTGGGGCGTACACGGGACCGTGGGGCAACACGGTGACGGCGACGCTGCTGCCTGAGGGCGACCTGATGGAATTCATCTGTCTCGAGAACGAGAAAGACACCCGACGCAAGTAGCGCTTCGGGCCACTTGCGCACCTCCACTGCTGGGCGCGCAACGCGCGCCTGACGCTCAGTCTACCCGCCGCCCGTCTCTCGCGAGTGGCGGCATCAACGGCAGGCGCGTGGCCGGCAAATGCTGATCGCCGGCATTCATCATCGTCCCCACCGTCCAATAGTCGCCAGCCAGTTCCATCATCTCGACCGTCCGCTGCTTGCCGTAGGCGGCGATCATCTTCGCGAACAGGTCGCTCGTCACTTTGTGCTCGCGTAGCAGCGCGCGGAAGAATCGAATCAGCGTCGCGTCCTTCTCGGCCAGCCCGTCCACGGGACGGTCGTACTTGACGATGTCGATGACCGACTGCTCGAGGCCGGCTCGGAGCCCCGCGGGCTCGTGCGCGGACCATTCATACTGCTGATCGATCTCTCGCGCGGTGATCAGGACGACGAGCTGATACGTGCGAACGCCGGCCGGAAAATTCTGGCCCGATGGCACGCCGAGCGCGCGGCCGAGCAGGCCGCGTCCCTCCGACGTTCGCGGACTGTACGAGCCAGCGGCGCCGGGACCGGGTCCCGGATTCGGGGGATTCGTCCTCGCAGCGAGCGCCTTCTGTCCTTCCGCGTCGAGATCGGCGGGTGTCACGGGGGCGAAGCGGGACAGCGTGACTGAATTGATGTCCGGCGGGAGCACCGGCGCCTGCGGGCCCTGCGCGAAGCCGAAGGGCGCGTGAACGCCGACCGCTACGACCACCGCGCCCGTGAGAATCAGAAGCTGCTTCTGCATGTGCGTCCCCTTTTCGGCGTCCATTCTACAGATCGGCGCGCGGGATCGGTGTGTTCTTGGGCATCCAGTCTCACCGTGTCTCACCGTCAGGTGACTCGTCCCCGTTGAGCGCCGCCTGTAGAGTACCTAGCTCTCCACGAGCTCGCCGACGCAAAAGTGCGCCATGTGCTTCTCGGCCAGCGCGCTGTGAAAGTCTCCGAATTCGGCGGTGGCATCCTTGCCCGCGTACATCCTGGCCACGAACGGCCCGCCGGGGTGGTGATCCTTCCATTCGGTGAAGTCGTAGACCTTGTTGCGAATGATGACCCAGCAGTCCTCGAACGTGTCGTGCCGAGCGACCTCGGCCCGCGTGACCCTGCGATCGCCGCTCAACGACTTCGCGGGGGCCCACAGATTCCTCGCAATCTGTTTGCGTGCGTCCAGCGCCGCGCGGCGCGGGCGAAAGTCCCAGGGACCACGCTTCTTCGGCGGCAGGGCGTCGCCGATCTCACGTGCATCGAACGCGTAGATCCACGAGTCGTCATCACCCGCCCGCTGCTCGTGATCGAAGATGGGATAGTCGCGCTCGTTGAGCGCCTGGAGCAGCAGTCTGCGTTCCGGCGAATCCGGCGGCTCGAGGTGCTTGAACAGGAACTTGGACGCGAACTGAAAGCGCGTGGCCCGATAGTGACGGACGCGTTCGTAGTGGAGCAGCGCGCTGTGGACGTCCGTGCCGTGCAGGGTGAAGCAGCAGCCCAGCGCGGCGCCGTCTTCAAAGGCCTGCGACGCCCCTTGCCCCATCGTCGGCAACATGGGATGCGCGGCGTCGCCGAGCAGACACACGCGGCCGTCCTGCCAGTGCTCGAACGCGTCGCGATCGTAGAGCCCCCACTTGGTGGGCTGTATCATCGCGCCCGCGAGGGCGAGCACATCGGGCGTGCGCGGATCGTCGCCGAACGCCGTGCGCATCGTGCGCTGCATTTCCGCATGGTCGATCGGGAACCAATCGCCCCAGTCCTCGCGCTCGAACTCGGCAGCCTCGGGCTCGTAGTACATCAACGCCGTGTTCAAGAGCTCGCCGCCGCGCACCCAATACGTCATGCAGGACGCGTAGTCGTTCTTGCGCACGTCCATGGTGTAGGCGTCGATCGGGTTGAAGTCGAGCGGGCGGCCGTCCGCGTGTCTCAGCGCGGCGACCGCCTCGCGCGGGATCAACCCGCGATAGACGACGACCTGCGTCCAACGCTTCGGAGGCGTGTCGGGCCAGAGCAGCCGCAGGACGTGGGAATTGATGCCGTCGGCGCCGATCAACACGTCGCCGTCGGGGGTGCTCCCGTCCGCGAAGGTTGCCGTGACCGAGTCGGAGGTCTGCGACAGCGAGCTGAGTCGTGCGTGCATGTGCACACGAATCGGGCACGGCACGCCTCGGTCCGGGCCGAAGTCGAAGACTCTCTTGTACAGGCACATCAGCAGATCGAGCCGGTGCATGTGATGGAAACCCGCGCCGTCACCAACCGCGGTGTCGTGATCGATCGGCTTCAGCGAGATCGTGTTGTCGGGCCTCACCTGGCGCGTGGCCTTCAGGATCGACGCGCGGCCGCCGTCGATCGCGCCGTGCGGCCCCTTCGGATTCCCGCCGTCGAGATCGACGCCGAGCCATCTGCAGAGCCGCGCGCCGTTTGGCGCGATATTCAGGCCGGCGCCCGCGGTGCTGGGCACACGTGTCTGTTCATACACGTCGATCGCGCTGAACACGCCCGACTCTCGCAGTGACAGGGCGGAGAAGAGCCCGCCCATTCCGGCCCCGATGATGATGGCGCGCATGATGTTGTCGAGTTTCGGTTACGAGGCTGGCACACACACCTGCCTCGGCTGCGGCGCGTCCGCAGATACTACACCAACGGAACGCCTCTGAACGGAAGGACGGCGCCGGAACCGTGCTGCGGATGCGGCGGTCAAGCGATCGATTGCGGACAGGCCGCGAGGCACCGTGTCAGTGCGCGTCGACTTCGACGCGCCGGAAACGGGATTGAAGAACGCTCATCTCCCGACAAAACGAACGCTCGACCTATTTGCAGGGGCGCCAGGCCCGTGCCTACCAAGAACCTACGGTCCAGAACCGGATGCCAAACGGTCAACGTCCAGTGCAGGTACACCGCGGCCAGCGCTGCCGTTTAGTAGACCGACCACACCGCACAATTCCTACTGTCTAAGGATCAAGGGGGAAGGAATGGTGTTCGGCCAAGAATTGTTCAGAGATTGTTCAGAGACTGCGAAGCATCGAGCAGATGGAGTCTTCAGCAAGCACAGGCAACCGTCGCGACTGCACCCGAAATGTGGCTGGCTATCGCCGAAAGATGGACGCGTCAATCGCCGCGGCCATCGCCAGGTTTCCGGCATCGTTCGGATGCACGTGATCGCCGGGATCGAAATCGGGGTTCAATCTGCCCGGGTGGGCCGGATCGCGTACGGCCGCGTCGAAGTCGATGACCGCGTCGTAGGCTTTGCTGGTCCGGATCCATCTGTTCACATCCTGACGAATCCGTTCGCCGGCGTCGGTATAGGTGTTCACCCCTTCCACCGGCATGATCGTGGCACCAGCGACCTTGATGCCGTGGCGATGCGCCCGCTCGATGAGCTGCTGAAATCCCCAGATCAGATCATCCGCAGTCACCGCTTCGCCCGGACCGGCGCCAGGTACGGCCGGAAAGGTGATGTCGTTGATCCCGAACAGCACAGTCATCCAGCGCACGCCGGCATGGCCGAGAACGTCACGATCGAAGCGCGCCAGCGCGCTCACGCCGAACCCCGGCCGCAGCAGGCGATTCCCCGACAGCCCGACGTTGACGACGCTCCGCGCGCCGGCGGGGCCACCGGACGCAAGCGTCGCCGCGAGCAGCGACGGCCAGGCGCGATCGGTGTCGAGCGGCACGCCGACGCCGTCCGTGATCGAGTCCCCGAACGCGACGACCGCGCCGGCCCCGGCCGGCGCCAGCACGTCGACGCTCCCGAGCCAGAGATACGCGGTCGTCGTCGCGTCGGCCTTCAACGCCGCGCTGCCGGTCGCGTTGCCGCCCGTGATGTACGCCGTATGCATGCCGTCGGGATGGACCGTCGGCATCCCGGTTTCCTCCGGCAGATACACCGACACGGCGAGATCCGCCAGCGCCGGCACCGTGAGATCGACCGGATCGCTCACCACCATCGTCCCCGGAGGCACGACGGTCGCTGGCCGGCCGCCGAACGTCAGCGCGCGATCGGAGGCCGGCACGATCGCGGAGCCGTTCGCGCGCAGCGCGATGTGCGCGGCGCCCACTTTCAGCGTCGGTTTTTCGAGCGCGTTCGCCAGTGACACGCGGACACGCCTGCCGCCCAGACTCGCGTGCGCGACCATGCGTACCGTTTGATCCTTCAGCGTGGCCGGTACGCGGGCGTTCGGCGGCGGCTGCACCAGCTCGCCGCCTCCGAACGGCAGACGCGTCGGCGCCAGCTGCTGCGCCGTCGCCCACGTCGTCACCCAGTGCTCGTTCGACCCCGGCGACGATCCGGTCTGCGCGCGCAGCGCCACTGGTGCCTTCACCACGACAAAGGCCATGACAGACACCAGCAGGCCGAAAGCCTTTCGTTGCCGTCTCTCGATCATCGCGATTCCCCTCGGCTCGGCCGGAACAGCATCGGCACCGACTCGTGCAGCAGATTCCGCCACACACTGAACACATGCCAGCCCGGAGAGTCCGCCCAGCGGGCGTTGACCCCGCGCTCCTGCAGCAACCGCACGAGCCGCTGTCCCGGTGCGAGCATGCCGGTTTCCTGCCGCCCGCACCCGAGAAACAGCAACTGGAGGCGCTTCTGCGTTCCGGAGGCATTCGCCAGCAGTTGCGCCCACGGCGCCTGTGTCTCGATGGGCTCGACCGACGGCTGAGATCCCAGGGATCCGAACCCTCCGCTGTACGCCAGCACGTATCCGAAGAGCTCAGGGTGCCCGAGGCCGATCTCGATGCTCTGAAAGCCGCCCATCGACAGGCCGCCGATCGCGCGGTGCGCGGAATCGGCATGGACCCGGTAGCGGCGGTCCACCAGCGGAATGATCTGCTCGAGCAGATCCCGAGTGAAGAGCGTGAAGTTCAACATCCCGGAATCGCCAGCGTATGGCGGGACCACCACTGGCGGACCGACCGACGCGCTCTGGATCGGATGGCCGTGCGGCATCACGACGATCATCGGCGGCGCCTTGCCCTCGGCAATCAGGTTGTCGAGGATGATGTTCGCCCGTCCGTTCGCCACCCAGCCGCTCTGCGTCTCGCCGTTACCGTGAAGCAGGTAATAGACAGGGTAGCGGTCCCTGGATGTCTCGTAGTTCGGCGGCGTGTAGACCCAGAGGTATCGGTTCACGCCCATCGCCTTCGACTCGTACAGCACCATGCGCACGTCACCGTGCGGCACCGGACGCGCGTCGTAGAACGCCGTCCCGTCCCCGGGCACCTCGACGAAACTCGAGATGGCCGTCCCGGCCGCGCGCGGCATCTGGCTGATGTTCGCCGGATCGGGCAGATCGACGCCCTCGATGCGGAAGTTGTAGATCCAGATCTCCGGCGGCAGCGGACCAATCGTGATGCTCCAGACGCCCTGCGCGTCCTTCGTCATCGCCTGCGGTCCCTTCCCCTGCAGCACTTCGCCCACCAGTTCAACGCGCGCCGCATCAGGCGCGCGCAGCCGGAACGTGACACGACGGTCGCTGTGGACGTCCGGCGATCGCACCGCCGAGGGTGGACTCTGCGCACCAGCGGCGGCAACAAGGGCGAAGACGACGGCTGCGGACATCGCAAGGCGAACGCTGGGCAAGGCGAGGCGATCTGTACTCAACGAAAGCGCGAGATGTCAACGCGACAGCTTCAACCTGTATTGTCAGGACCGTCGCGACGAAGCAAATTCCAGGCAAAACTCCGGCGCGCCACCACCTGCGGTTACGCCGGGCCATAGAATGGGCAGATGACAGCGAAGACGACTCGAACGATCGCCGCTGCCGTGTTCGCCACGGCGGTGTCGGCGCACACGATGTGGCTGACACGGCCGATGGACGCGCAGACGAGGGCCGAGACGGCATGGCGGGCGCGTACGCCGTGGGGCGACCCCAACCTGCATGGCGAGTGGACCACCGAGGGCGAGTACGGCGTGCCGTTCGAGCGGCCCGCGCAGTACGGCGCGCGGCAGTTCCTGACCGACCAGGAGTACGCGACACGCATGCAGGACATCCGCGTCCGCGACGAGCAGGACCTCGAGCGGGTGGACGTTCTGTCTGGCCCCGTCCGGGGCGCGGGCGCCCCGATTCCGCACTGGCGTGAATACAACACGACGTCGCGGCGCACCTCTCTTGTCATCGATCCGCCGGACGGCCGTCTTCCGCCGCGCACGCCGACGGCCGGGCCGATTCCGGTGCAGCGGTGCGGCAGCCTGCTCGGCGGGGAGCCGTGCGACTCGTACGACGAGTACGGCCTCGGCGTCCGCTGCATCGTCCACGGCGGCGGCTTTCCCGACGCGATGATCCCGGCGGTTTACAACGCCAACATGCGGATCGCGCAGACCGCGGGCTACGTCACCGTCACCTACGAACTGATTCACGACACGCGCATCATCCCGATCGAGACGCCGGCGTCGAAACGCCCTCCGCTGTCGCCGAAGATCCGCATGTACATGGGCGACGCGCGCGGGCGCTGGGACGGGACCACGCTGGTCGTTGAGACAACCAACCTCAAGGCGGCCAATCGAGGTGCGTCACCGGGGCTGAAGCTGACGGAGCGGTTCACGCGCACGAGCCGGAATGCGATGCAGTATCAGGTGACCTTTACCGATCCCGCGACGTGGACGGCGCCGTGGACGGCCGCGCTCGACATGAAGTCGCGACCCGACAACGCCGGCGTGTTCGAGTACGCGTGCCACGAAGGCAACCACGGCATGAGCAACATGCTCTCCGCGGCGCGGGCGCTCGAACGAACCGCGCGATGACGACGGCCGCCTCAGTGATGGCCGCTGGCCCCTGCCGGGAACTGCTTGCGCTGCAGCGACCACTGCGCGTCCTGGCACAGCCCGCAGTTTTCACCGACGAACCGTGCGGCGCTCTGGGTGTCGCCACGAAGCTGCCAGTCGAGCCAGCTCACGGCGACCGATGCCGCAGCGCCGCCGTTTGGCTCGAGGAACGTGCCGCCGTGCCCGACGGGGAGATTGGCCACCGCGACCGGCACGTGCGCAATCCGCGCGAAGTCGTCCATGCCGTTCGGATACGCGATGTCCTTGGGCCCGCCGAGGACGTAGATCGTCGGCGTGTGCAGCGTCGTCAGCACGTCCTTGCCGACGTCCATGCCCGGAATCGCGCCGGGGCCGTCGTTCAGCACGCCGGTGTTGTGCAGCACCATCGTCTTCACGCGCGGGTCCTTCGCCACCTGAAGCGCCTGCAGGCCGCCGCAGCTCCAGCCGGAGTACGCGACGAGCGCGGGATCGATGCGGCCGAAAAACGGACTGCCGGATCGGGCGTTCTCGGCGACCGCCCAGTCGAGCGCGTCGGTCAGGTCCGACGCCTTCGTGCGCGGCGGCAGGATCTGGCCGGGCTGTGCCGTGGGACGCGGCTCTCGCGGCGGAGTGCCCGGCCCGCTCAGGATGCGGCCGCTCGCGATCACGAGATACCCGTGCGAGGCGATCTCGAGCAGGTGCAGCCTGCTGCTCGCGCCGTCGTCGGAACATCCGCCGTTGCCCCAGGCCACAACGCCCAGCTTCACGGCGCCAAGCGCGGCGAGATCTTTCGGGCGGTAGATGACGTGTCCCGGCAAGGATGTGACTTCTTCTTTGATCGCGGGGAAACGCCCGGTGCCGGGCGTGTCGGGCCGATTGTTGCTGTCGGCGGTCTGCTGCGCGGCCGCAGCAGCGGCCGTGGAGACGAAGACGAGCGCGGCCAGGAGCCCCCAGGACACAGCGCGGCGGATGTCATGACTGGTCATGCGCGGCAGTATCGCATATGAGAACCGGCGATGAAGATCAAGCTTTCGTCTAAGTTGGCGTACACGGCGGTACTGGCATTCGCGGCTGGCGCGGGCGGCACGGGCCGAGCCGCCGTCGATGCGACACCTCCTGGCGCAGCGGCCTGTACGGCCCTCTCCACGGGGCAGTTCGCGACGGTGACGGCACTGAGCACGGCCTATGAAGCCGGATCGACAACACAGCCCGCCCACTGCGTCGTGCGCGGCTCCGCGGCGCCGCACACCGGCGTCGATGGCAAGAGGTACGAGACCCGGTTCGAACTGCGCCTGCCGACCGGGTGGAACGGCCGATTCCTGTACCAGGGCGGCGGAGGTAATGACGGCGCGGCGGCGCCGGCGGTCGGACGCAACACGGGATCCTTTCCTGACACAGGCATCCAGCGAGGCTTCGCCGTCGTCACCACGGATGCCGGTCATCAGGGCGTGACCGCCGACTTCGGTGTCGATCCGGTCGCGCGAATCGATCACGCGTACGCGGCGCACGAACGGACGTACACGATCGCCATGGCCATCCAATCGCGCTACTACGCCCGGGCACCTGACCATAAGTACTTCGTCGGCTGCTCGGGCGGAGGACGCCAGGGCATGATGTTCGCGCAGCGCTACCCCACGTATTTCGACGGCATCGCCATCTGCGCGCCGGCGATGAGCGTGTCGAGCGGCGCGACGATCGCCGCGGCCTGGGACACGCAAACGTATTTCGCCACCGCTCCGGCCGATGCGAACGGACAACGGGTCCTCAGCCGCGCGTTCAGCGACGCCGACCTGGCGCTCGTCGCGCGCGGTATCACGGCGGCGTGCGATGCCGCCGACGGCGCGGCCGACGGGATGGTCCTTCGCCCCGAGGCCTGCCGCTTCGATCCGAAGACGCTGCTCTGCGCCGGCGCGAAGGACGCAAACTGCCTGACGTCCGAGCAGGTCACGGCGCTCGCGCGTGCGTTCGGCGGCCCGCGGACTTCGTCGGGGCGCGCGCTGTACGTCGGACAGGCGTGGGATCCCGGCATCGCCGCGCCCGGATGGCGGCAGTGGAAGCTGGGCTCGTCGCAGACCGGCACGCCGAACTCGGCGAACACGACGCTGATGGCGGGCGCGCTGGCGTACGAGTTCGTCACGCCGCCCGACCCGTCTCTGGCGATCACACGGTTCGACTTCGATCGTGATCCCGAGCGGATGCAGGCGTTCTCACAGGTCTACGACACCTACCGCGACGCGACGCTCGCCGGATTCCGCGGACACGGCGGCAAGCTGCTGATCTTCCACGGGGCGGCCGATCCGATTTTTTCGGCCCTCGAGTCGATTGACTACTACCAGCGGCTCACGCGCAATAACGGCGGGCCGGACGCGACGGCCGGGTGGGCCCGCTTGTTCCTCGTGCCGGGCATGAACCACTGCGCCGGCGGGCCCGCGACGGACAGCTTCGACGGCCTTGCCACCATCGTCGATTGGGTCGAGAAGGGCACTGCCCCCGCTCGCATCGAGGCGTCGGCCCGTCAGGGCACGATGTACTTCCCCGGGCGAACGCGTCCGCTCTGTGCGTATCCGTCGTACGCCCGCTACACCGGCACCGGAAGCCTGGAGGACGGCGCGAACTTCACGTGCGTGGCACCATCCAGCTGAACGGGAACTTCGCCGATCCCCTGTTACTGCATCGACAGCCGCTGCGCCTCCGCACAGTCAGCGCCCATATCGAAATACCGGAGCACAGTCGCCATGTCGGTCTCGTAGGGATGCTTCTCACCCGCGGTCCGCGGCAGCTGCGCGAGCCTCGCACGATCGTACGCGCGGTCGAACTCGGTATGGTTCGTCATCACGACCGTCGCGCCGGCCGCCGCCGCAGCCTTCGCCATCGTCCGCTGGCTGTCGCGGTAGATGGCGAAGTTCTCCGCCCGTCGCGGGAAATTGAACGCCGTGCCGCCGGCGTACGCGACCACCATCGGGCGTCCCCTGTCCCTGACCGGAAAGATGTACGACAGCGTACCCGGCGTGTGACCCGGCGTGGCGATCACGTCGACGGTCGTGTCGCCGAGCGTGATCCTCGTGCCTTCGGCCCCGACCACAACGTCGCGCTTCGGGACGCCGCCGGGCGCCGACGCGGGGCGCTGGAGCGTCGAATCCCAATCCGCCGCGCCCATCACGATCTTCGCGCGGTAACGGCTCTGGAGCAGCGCCGCGCCCTGGTCGTGATCGCCGTGCGCGTGGCTGATCAGCACGTATTTGATACTGCGCGGATCGAGTCCGAGCGTCGTCAGGCCCTCGACGATCTCCGGCTCGACGGCATAATCGAACAGCGTGTCGATGAGGACGATGCCGTCGTTCGTCGTCAGCGCCCAGGCGGAGTGAATCCTCGTGCCGACGAAGTAGAGGTTGTCGAACACTTTGTACGGCTTTGCGTACCAGAGCGCGCGATCAGGCGCCGTGCGGGCGGCGGGCGGCGCAGCGCCCCGGGCCGGAGCGCTCTGGAGATTGTCGGGCGCGACGCAGATGCGGAGGAACGTGCCTGCGTAGTCGAGACCCGCGGCACGTTTCGCGGCCTTCACGAGGTTATCCGGTGTGGCCGGGGCAGGCGTCTGGGCGTGCACCGTCAATGCGATCGCCCCGAACACCGCGGCAGACGGCCAGCAGACAGCTTCTCATCGCAATCTCCGTTCGCGGCGCGTCAGTCGCGCGGCCCGTAATGCGGCGCTGTCTGACCCAGCTCGATCGCGCCAAGGTCGGGAGCCACGCCGGCGAATCCATCCGTCACGTTCGGCAACGCTTTTCCGCGATCAACCGCTGCCGATCCAGTCTTCAGCCTGAAGTCGAACGCTTCGGCTTTATAGACTTTCTGAACCGTCGCGACGTCCTGCGCGTCGAGCCTCGGGACGTTCACGAACACGTCGTAGTCGACGAGGACGCTGTGCTGATCTTGATGCGTGGCACGGCTGTACTCCTCGAGCGTGTTGTACTGCCGCGTCTCGAGCGACGACGGGGCGCGGGGCCGGCGCCGCGTCCGCGCATCAGTGAACTGTAATCGGCAGCCGTCGCCCACGGCGGTGAGTTCCAGGCGAACGAATACGGCGCGCCGGGATTCGGCCTGAAGCCGTTGTAATCCGACGAGGTGTAGTTGGTGTACGTGTTCATCGTGAAGATGGCGGGCGCCGAGTTCTCGCCGAGAAACAGGTTGTTCGCCCAGTGGACGTTCGACGCGCCCTGTGCCTGCGTCTCCGACAGGACGGTGTTGTTGTAGAAGATAGCGCCCGCCGAGCCGCCGGTCAGCCTCGTCGAGCCGCCCGGCATGTGATAGACGATGTTGCGGATCCAGTACACCGGGCCGCCGAGCGCCGGCTGGTTGCAGAACGCGTGCGATGCGGAGTTGATCATCATGTTCCGCAGCACCCGCACGTTGTGCATGCTGCCGTCCACTTCGAACGGGTTGTCGTGAAAGTTGGTCATGTAGTTGTTGTAGTAGTCGATCGAGACCGTGCGCCGGTCGAAGTACTCGCGCGTCGGATACGTCGGCCCGCCGACCGCCGCCGAGCCGTCCGGATTCCCGTACGTCTCCGTATCGATGCCGTCGTGGAAGTTGGCGACGTAGTTGTAGGCGACGACGTGGCCGGGGCCATAGAGCTTGACGGCGATGTACGATCCCATCACCGGCGGGAACTTCTGTCCGTCCTTGCCGTCGAACTTCCGCCAGAACTCGCCCGCCCAGCCGATGACGTGATCGGGATCGTGCCGCCCGATGAAGTAGTTGTCGGCAATGTAGAAGTTGCTCGATCCCGAGTAGTTCGTGAACACGCCGGCGCCGATGTCCTCGAACCGGCAGCGTTTCACCGTGAGGCCTTGGCGCCGGCGATGAACTGCGTGCCGGCGAGAATCGCGTAGTCGGTGTTCCGGAACGTCAGTCCCTCGAAGTAGGTGTAGTCCGCGGCACGGATGTCGAACAGCGCGATAGTTGCCAGCGCCGTCGAAAATCGCCGGACCGTCGCCGCGCCTTTGATGACGATCGGCTTCTCGGGCGTGCCCTTCGCGAGCAGGTAGTACGTCCCGTCGAGCGGCGTCGTGCGATTCACGGCGGGATCGTTCGTATATTCGTAGCGGTTGTACTTATAGACGCCGGCATGCACGAGGATGGTGTCGCCGGCCTTCACGCGCGGACGGCCGGCCGTCGCCCAGTCGGTGCCGGCGCAGGTGAGGTTGTACGCGCACATCAGGCCTTCGAACGACGGTTCGATCTTGGCGCCTTTATAGCCTGGCGGATACACGTGGTAGACGTTGCCGCCCGCCGCCGGCATCGGCTCGGGACGCGTTCTCACCGTGACCGTCTTCGTGGCCTGGCCGCTCACGCCGTCGGGATCGCGAAGGACGAATCGCGCTTCGTAGGCCGTCGCCGGTTCGAGATCGAGAATGCTGCCGGCGAACATGTTCGGCGAGGTGACGTCGAGCTGATCGCCCTGTCTGATGCGCTCGCCCTGCAGCCGCAACAGCGGCAGCGCCGGCTTCCAGTCGGTCGTGCCCTGCTTCCGATACGACACGTCAACCGACGCGTTCCGGTTGTCGTCGCCCTGGATGAACCACTCGAAGCCGAGGTTGATCAGCGTGGGTGGATCGACGAGAAACTCGCCTGCCGTGACCGCACTGCCGGCCGGAGCGGCGGTCACAACGCGATGCCGGAGGAACACGCCAATCACGACCGCGAACACGAGCGTGAGTGAGAACGTTCGGAGGGCGGCTGTCTTCATGATTGTCCCTTCCTGAGACGGTCACATCTTACTCACTGGAAGTCGATGTTCCAGAGAAAGCGGGGACGTAGACGACTTTTTGCACGAGCGCACGCTGCCGCCGTGCGACACTGGCCGTTCAGGCCCGGGGAGGATGTTGAGGATGTCGATGCAGGGGCGGTTTCTTGCGCGTGCGTGCGCTGCAGCGATCGCGCTGTCCGCGCTCGGACTGACGCCCGCGGCGCAAACGGCTCCTGTGCGCGGCATCTACAACTGGATTCACGGCACGGGCGATGCCGAGCGCGCCTTCGCCTTCTATCACGACGTCTTCGGCATCGCGCTCGCGCGATCGCCGTTTGCCGGCGGCGCCCCGGCCGGCACGCCGCCCGAACCAATCCGTCCCGCCGCGCAGGCCGGTTCCGATCCGCTCGTCTGGGATCTCACGAACACGCACGGCTCGCGCTTCCGCACCGTGTTCATGCGGGCCCCCAACACGCCGTTTGGACTCGAGCTGTCGGAGTTCTTCGACATCGCGCGCGGCGATCGCGCGGCCAATCCGTGGGACCCTGGCGCGTCGGCGCTCATCTTCTCGGTCCGCGATCTCGACGCCGTCGCCGGCAGACTGAAGGCCCGCGGCGCGCCCGTCGTGACGCTCGGCGGTGCCGCGCTCACAACGCCGGGCGGCCGCGCGGTGCTCGTCCGCGATCCCGACGGCTACCTGATTGAAGCGAGGCAGGCGCCGCCGGCGGCGGTGTCGAAAGCGACAGCGCCGGGCGACGTCATCGAGACGTCGATCGGCATCACCGTGGCCAGCCGCGAACGCGCGCGCGAGTTCTACGAGAAGTTGCTGGGCTTCACCATCAAGGGAACGCGCACCGCGAGCGCGGCGGAGCTGCGCCTGCACGGTCTGGCCGGAGGCACACTCACCGAAACGGCGATGTCGATCCCCGGCACCGCCGTGACCGTCGTGCTGTCGGAGTTCGCGCTGCCGGCCGGAACCACACGACCGGCCAGGCGGTTCGACTGGCGGCTTCAGGACGTCGGCTCGCCGCAATTCCAGCTCGAGGTGAGCGGCCTCGACGCGCTGATCGATCGCACGAAGAACGCGGGCTACCGGTTCCTCAGCGTCGGCGCGAAGCCCATTCAACGTGCGTTCGGACGGTTCGTGTTCGCGATCGATCCTGACGCCGTCCTCGTGGAGTTTGTCGAGCCCGCCGCCGGCGGCAGATAGTCAGCGGCGCGCCGGCAGCAGCGCGGGCCGGCCCGGCGGCAACTGCTGGTTCACGGCATTCAGCATCACGGCGGCCATCGCATAGTCGCCCATGATCATCGTGACCTCGAGCGCGCCCTGTGGACCGAACAGCCGGACGGCCCTGGCCCATAGCTCCGCGTTCAGCTGGTGATTTCCCCGGAAGAGCTGACGGCCCATCAGGATGACGGTCGCCGACTTGTCTTCCAGCCCCGCGACGTCACGATCGAACTTGATCGCGTCGATCGCCGCCTGATCGACGCCCGCACGCAGCGCCGCCGGTTCATGGCCGGACCATTCGTACTGCTGGTCGAACTCGCGGGCGCCGACGAGCGCCGAGATCTCGAAGTACTTCGTGCCGATGACCGTCTTCCGCAGGGCCTGATTCAGCATCTGAATCGCTTCGGCGGCGGCGGGACTGTGCAGTGACACGCCGCCGGGCCCCGTCTTCGGGGGCGTACCGCCCCGGCCCCCGATGTAGTCGTAAATCCGCTTGCCCTCGGTGTCGAGGCTCTCGCGCGCGACCACGGGCAGCCGCGACAGCGACTCCGCGTTGATATCGGACGGAAGTGCAGGCGACTGGGCAACCAGCGACGCGGCAAACGTCATCGACGTGACGGCGGCAAGAGCGATTCTCATAGGCTGCGATCCTATCGCGCCGCTGCGCTGGCGCGGATTGTGACGACGGCGCGGCGCATGGCGTAGTCGTCCACCCCGGTGGCTTTGGCGGACTCGTCGCGCCAGCTCACTTTGTACGACGGCGACTTCAGATTCGCGCCCTGCAGCAGCATCGCCAGCTGCTCGGCACGCCGTTTCCCGATGTCGGCCTCCTCCGACATGACCTGTCCATTCGAGAGACGCGCCGCGCCGCGGTAGCCGACGATCTCGATTTCCTGCGCGTTCACCGCACGCGCGAACTCCAGCATGTCGGTCAGCACCCGCGCGTGGTTGAATCCGACGAGCGCGTCGAAATCGTACGGCACGACGAACTCCTTCGTCGACGGCAGCGCGGCCGGCGACGGCCGGGCCGGCGGCGGGGCGTTGTCGAACGCCAGCCGTCCTTTGCTCGGACCTGGCGGCCGCGGCGGCTCGAACGTCAGGTTGTATCGCTCTTCGGCCGGCAGCATGGTGTTGCACGACGCGTCGGGCTCGGGCATCACCGACAGATGCACCGGCTTCAGGACGATGCCGCCGCAGATGCGGGGCTCGGCGGACACGGTGCCTTCCACCAGCACGCGATGGCCGAGCCACGGCGGCGTGACCGGCGAGGTCACGTCCGACTGAATCGTGAGGTAGTAGAGCTCGCCGTCGTACTCGGACAGCCAGCACGGCACCGACGCGGTGTCGCGCACGATCGGGCAGCTCACGAAATTCTTGCGCGGCCCGTCGGCGCCGACACACACCGCCGCGCCGGACACCAGCCAGCCTGCGAGCAGCAGCGTTCTGCCGCGGATCACATGACGCGCGTTCATCAGAGCGCCCCCAGAAAGTTGACGAGATCCTGCTTCTCCTGCTCCGAGTAGCCGATGTTGTAGCGGCGGTCGTAGAAGTCGACCAGCTCGCGCAGCGTCGCGGCCGACCCGTTCGAGAAGTAGGGCGCGCGCGCCGCCAGCCCGCGGAACTGCTCCATGACGATCGTCCCGACGTCGTTGCACAGACCCGAGATCAGCGCTCGTCCGGGATCCTGCGTGTAGATGACGCGGCCGAGGAACGGATGCGGCCGCACCCCCGGCTTGCAGGTGACGCGGAAGAGCGGCATCTGCGGCTTCGCCTCCGTCCACGGATTCAGCGGCACTTCCGTGGCCCACGGCAGGTTGGTCGTGCCGATGTCCATCCAGCCGTTCGCGGTGTCCATGCCCGTCATGTGCATCCCGTGACACGTGGCGCAGGTCCGCTTGACGGGATTGCCGAGGCCCACCGAGTTGAGGTGCATCGAGTCCTTGATCCAGAACGTGCGGAACATGAACACGTCGTGGCCACGCGCAATGGACTCGCGCGACGCGTTGCGCGCGTTCTCCGTCTCGTCAGTCGTCCGCGGCAGGTGCGTCCACTTCCCGCCCAGCGGAAAGACATAGCGCGTGGTGTTGTTGCCGAGCACGCCGGCATCGTCCGCGGCGAGATTGCGCGGCCCGAAGGCCGGCGGCCCGTCGGGCTCGACCAGGCTGCCGGCGTCGCGGCGCGCGACCTGCGCGATGTACACCTGCCGCTCGAATTCCGTGATGCGCGCGACCTGCGCGGCGCTGAGCTTCCCCGCAATCTGCAGGTGGTTCTTCGCGGCATCGTCGGCCTGGATGGCGAGCGTCGGCGCGCGCGCGTCGGACATCAGGTTCATGCTCGTCGGCTTGCCCGTCTCCGGGTCGACGGACGACGGCATGCCGTTCTTGCCGATGAACGGGCCGACGCCGAAGTTCTGGTGCGTCGTGTACTTCGTGTTGGCCACGGGCCGCGGACGCCGGTAGACCGAGATGGTGGGCGTCGCGCTGTTCAGCCCGTAGCGGGGATCCGTGTTGCAGCCGCCCGGATCGCGCACGACTTCAATCGTGAACTCCGGATCGATGCGCGTGCCGTCGGGACGCTGCGGCGGCCACGGCAGCGCGATCCGGAACAGGCCGCGATCGAGCAGCTGCGAGTGAGAACGGGGATCGTCGGGCGGCAGGTTGGGACAGTTCATGCCGTCCACGGCCGCAAACAGCGGGTCCTTGCCGCCGGTGGCCGTCCACCGCTCGCGAATGCTGCGCACCGACAACGACATGCCGTCGGACGGCTGGTGACACGTGACGCAGGCGCGGCCGTTCGTGCCGATGGGCTCGAAGAACGGATGCCCCTTCGTGTCGAGCTGACCGGACGTGTTCAGCACGCCGAGCTGGCCCTGCTCGTTGTCGTACGTCGCGAACTCCGGCAGCGGCGTCCCCTGCCCCGGACTCCACCACGACGTCGTCGACACGGGGCGCCGCCGCCACGAAGACGGCCGAGAGCCACACGGCGAGAAGCGTCGATTGCCACTTGGTCATCGGGACTCTATTGTTATGCGCTCGACGACGGGACGCCGGCGCAAAGATCGCTCAAATCTCGCCGTCGTCAAGAGAGGCTCAATTTGCCGGAGGCAGCGGTCGGTTGTACTGGATCGGGCAGCCAAGCTGGAAGAACTGGGCTTCGGCGGCCCGGCGGCAGAACGCCTGCGTGTTGCGAACCTGTCTTTCGATGGCCGAGACGACTTCCGAGAGAGGGAGTGGTTTCTGACCGTGGACGGCCAGATGCGTGTCGACCTTGATCTTCCGGTACTCGATGTTGTTCATCAGGCTGTCGCCCCACCAGTTGTAGTCCCAGTTCTGTGTCGTCAGGTCCGCTTCAACGAGCAGTCGCGAGGCGGGCACGTGGGCGATCACGCCGTCCGCCATGTGATAGTTGCCGACAAGGTGGTAGATGTCGATTTCGTTCGTCGAGTCCTTCAGTTTGAGATGGTCGTCGACAGGGATGAACTTCAACGGCTTCGGGTTCCGGCCAAGGGCGTCCGGAAACAGCTTCGCGGGACGCGCCACCATTTCACGGAAGATGGCCTCGTTGCCTCGACGTGAGATGATCGTCAGGCCCTCAGCCACCGCCGCGCGAAGACCGACGGTGTGATCGAAGTGATGATGCGACTGAATCACCTGCGTCACACGCTTGCCTGGGACGAGCGCGTTCACGACCTGGAGAATCGCCTGAAGCGCGGCATCCTGGCGATTCGCCTCGAACATCGTGATGTGGTCGTCGAATTCGAAGAAGCTGTTACCGTTCATATACCAGACATGGTCGGCGACCCTGATCGGCTGCCGGTTCGCCTCGCCTCCGCCAGGCGCGCCCTGGGACGGCGGAGCGGATCGTACCGACGCCGGCGCGCTCAGATCGTCAATCGGCTCGTCGACGATGTTCCGGTCGACGTCGAGTTTGCTGTGCACGACGTTGCGCCAGTCGATCGACGTGGCGAACGCGGTCGGCAGTTGAACGCCCTTCTCGGGCTCGTAGCCGACGAACGTCGTTCGATATGTGACGTCCCCGAGGTTGACGTGCGGCCCGACGTAACTCACCCACTCGGGAAGATTTGTTGTCCCATTCACAGCGAGCGTCAGCGTGTCTCCTTGCCGCACCGTGATGTCGACAAGCTGCAGGTTTCCCTGCTTGCGCCAGGTTCGACAGCTTGCTCGTGGGATCGAGGGCCGCGCGCACGATCGTGATCGGATGGGCAAGCAGTTCCACTCGACGCTGCCGGGCGGCCGCAGCCCCCGCAGGCTGCGGCTGCGGAGTTCCGGCCTGGGGAGCTGCCAGGAATCCTCCGCCGATGTTGTAGGCGATGTCACCGTCCAGCGTCTCGTTTGTTCGATTCAGTCCGAGCTGCCCCACTGTCGATGCAAACACGAAATCCATCTTCAGGCGCTGCTGGACGCGCGTGCGCCAGTGCTCGAGATCGATGATTCGCCTGTACTCGAGCGCCTTCTGCCATTTCTGGGGCGCCGCAAGATCTCCGGTGATGTTCCCGCCGCCATCGAAATACGCCAACTCCCCGTAGCCGACGATCTGCAGGGTCTTGAGTGCCACGACGCGCTCGCGGCCGCCAAGCGCCTCCGCCGCCCGCGTGACCAGCTGAAGTTCCTGACCGGGTCCCTGACCGGCGACACCGATCACGAGCGCCGAGCAGGCCGCCATCGCCACCGACAACGCGGCGAGTCTCTTGTTCATCGCATTCTCCCTTTCAGACGGCGCACTGGATCGGGGACTACTTGTACCGGCGCCCGTGCTTGATGACAATCTGCGTGTCGCGCAGCACAGCGATGTTCCGCAGGGGATCGCCGCGTACGGCGATGACGTCCGCGAACTTTCCTGCGCTGATCGACCCCGATTCCCGCTCGGCGCCCATCATCCGAGCCGCGTCGAGCGTCATCGAGCGGATGACCATCATCGGATCCATGCCGAGCTCGTGGACCCAGAGATCGGCCTCCATCCATGCCGCCTGGCCAGTGACCTCACCCCAACTCCCGACGTCCGTGCCGAACACAATCTCCACGCCCAACCCGCGGATCTGCGCCACCTTCCGTTTGACGATCGCGTTGATCTCCTCTTGACTCTGGACGGCGCTCCCACGAGTCGCCGCCGGCCCGCGAGTCCTGGCGGCGATAGCCTTGCGGACATCGTCGACGATCGGCTGCGGCAGTCCGACGAAATTGGCCGGGTCATCCAGGAACTCCGGGTTCGATGCGAGATAGGCGGCGTTCAACTGTCCGTTTCCGCCGGCCGTGATCGTCCAGTACAGCGGCGGGCCGCTCTTCACACGATCGCGGATCATCTCGACGATGTCAGGAGGGTAGATCGGGGTTTGCGTGCGCAGATGCTGGAAATCGTCGACTCCCGCCCTCAGCCCCTGCCGAATCTCCCCGTCGCTGAAGGCATGGGCCGCGACCTTCCGGCCGTGCGCGTGCGCCTCGCTGACAATCGCCGTCATCTCTTCCGGCGTCAGCTGTTCGGCGTTGAGGATCTTGATCCAGTCAACGCCTTCGTCGATCAACTGCCTGGTCTTCCCCCTGGCGTCGGCAGCGCCCGAGACGTTCCACGTCTGTACGGCGTTCGGGTTGGCTCCCTTCGTGAGCGCGGGCCCGGCCACGTAGAGGGTCGGTCCTGGAATCTCTCCGGTGGCGATCCGCTTCTTGACAGCGACAATCTCGCGCGGCGGCGCCGCCAGGTCGCGCGCTGTGGTCACACCGGCCATCAGCAACTGCTCGGCCGAGGCGGGCATGATCACACGCTCGAACTGCGGAGTGTAGGTGTCGAACCAGTAGCGCGCGTTCGGATGGCCGGCGTACATCAGGTGAACATGCAGATCCCATAACCCGGGAAGGACCGTCAGTCCCTCGGACGAAATCACGTCGTACCCGCCAGGAACCGGGAGCGACTCGATCGTCCCGATCGCCTCGATCCGTTCGCCACGAATGAGGACGACGCTGTTACGAACACTTGCGCCACCCGTCCCGTCGAGCAGCGTTCCACCCACGAGAGCGATCGGCCTTCCCTGCGACGAACGTGCCGCCGGCTCCTGTTGAGCCAGCGCTGTCGTCATTCCGATGGCGGCAACGGTCGCGAGCCCAAACACGACAAATCGAAGTGCTTTCATCCGGACCACCCCTATTTCACTGCCTTCGCATCGGCATCCACGCTGCGCGCCCAGTCACCGAGCAGGGTTCGAAGACGACGGACGATGTCCGGCCTTTGCGCCGTGCGGTCGTGGCGCTCGCCGATGTCGTCGCGCAGGTTGAAGAGCAGCAGGTGGTTCGCGTCAACCACGAGCTTCCAGTCGCCCTGGCGAACGGCCTGCTGCGTACGGTTGGAGTTGGGCGCGGACCGCCAGAAGAACGTCCGCTCCTGCCTGGGCGCGCGCCCTTCGAGAATCGGGAAGAGGTTAATCCCCTCATAGCTCGTCGGAACCTCCATCTCGGCTGCTGCGAGAATCGACGCGCTCCAGTCGAAGGTGATGGCGGGCTGATCCGAGACGCTGCCGGCGCGGATGCGCCCGGGCCACTTGACGATCGCCGGCACACGGATCCCGCCCTCCCAGACGGTCCACTTCCGGTTGAAGAGCGGTCCGCCGTTCGACAGCCACTCGCCGCCGTTGTCGTTCGTGAAGATGACGATCGTGTTGTCGGTCAGGCCGAGGCGCGCGACGGTCTGCAGAATCCGCCCGACACCGCTGTCCACGGCTTCGAGCATCGCTGCGTAGTCGGCGCGCGTCGGCGGATTCTCGGCGTCCGCCGTCACGTGCGCGCCGCTGCCCGGGTCCGGCGACGGGCGATCGGGCCGGTTGTACGGCCAGTGCGGAGCGTTATAGGCGACATCGACGAAGAACGGCTGGGCGGCCGACGCGCTCTGTTCGACGAACTGGATCGATCGCTCGGTGATGAGCGTGGTCAGATACTGTCCGGTCAGCGAGATCTTCGTCTCGTCTTCCCAGAGATCCTCGGACCCGGGCCCGCGATTGTGATGCCAGTAGTCAACATGGCTGCCCATCAGGCCGAAGAAATGGTCGAACCCGTGGGCGCGCGGGCCGCCGTTTCTCGTCCCGCCTGTGACAGTGCCGCCCAGATGCCACTTGCCGATCAGCCCGGTCCGATAGCCGCCGTTCTTCAGCAATTGCGGCAGCGACGAGCCGCTGACGGCAAGCCCGCGTGTGCCTTCCGGTCCGAGCGCGGTCTCGATCGCGCCTCGCTGAGGATAGCGGCCGCTGATGAATGCCGCACGCGTCGGGCTGCACAGCACGCCGTTGGCGTACGCGTCGGTGAGCCGCACGCCGTCCCTGGCCAGACGATCGAGGGTGGGCGTCTTGATGTCCTTGCCACCGTAGCTGCCAAGATCCGCGTACCCCATGTCGTCGGTCATGATCAGAATCACGTTGGGGCGTGACGACGCGGCGGACGGGGAACGCTGCTGAGAACGTGTATCTGCCGCGAGCAGCGCCAGCAGAACACACGCGCACGTCACAACGCCGATCGGTCCTGGTCTGGTCATCTGAGTCTCCGGGCAGTCAACCACTCGAGCAGCCGGTCGTTCCAGGAATCAACCGGCAGCCCGCGCTGCGTCATCCCGAAGCCGGCGCTGACCTGATCGTAGACATGGATCTCTGCGGGCTTGCCCGCGGCCTTCCACGCCGCGAACAGTGCCAGGCAGCCGTTGGTCACGTTGAAATGTGATGAACCGACTGCGACGAAGAGCGGCGGCGCGTGCGCCGGCACGTTGACGTCCTGCAGTGAAGGCCCGTAGAGCGAGACGAGGAAGTCCGGCGACGCGTCCGAACGCTCGGCCAGGGACGTCCCGACGGCAATGCCACCGCCGGCAGAAAACCCCATGATGCCGACGCGCACGGGATCGATCCCCCAGGCCGCCGCGTTCTGCCGGGCAAGGCGCAGCGCCTGCTGCGCATCGGCGATCCCCATGTGCAGCACCTCCCGCAGCGCCGGATCGTCGGGCTCAGGGTTGGCGTTGCCGTTACGAATCTCCAGCTCCTTCCGCGCCCCCGCTCCAGCGCCCCCGAGACCCGGCGGCGGCGCACCACGCCCGCGGCCGCTCGCGGGCATCGTCTGCAACGTCCGGTACTTCAGCACCAGCGCCGCAATGCCCCTGGTGTTCAACCATTGCGCAACCTTGACGCCCTCATTGTCCCACCCGAGGAGCCGCAGTGCTCCGCCGGGAGCGACGACGACTGCGGTTCCCGTCGCGCTTTCCGCGGCAGGAAGGAAGACCGTCACCGTCGGATCGCTGACGTTGGTGATGGTCCTGTCGCCCGTGGGTGAGGTCGTCGTGGCCTCGGGAACGGTCCAGCGCTCCGAGCCCGGGGCTTTGCCGGGCCAGAGGCGGATCTCCTGTGGACCTGGCCCCGTCGCTCTCGCCGACGGCGTCGGCGCTTGTCCCTGGCGATTGAAGAACTCGAAGATCCGCGGCCACACCATCGGCACCATGCTTCCGTGGTTGCCGTCCACCTCGAGGTACTCGAATGCAAAACCGCGCTCGCGCAGGTAACGCGCCAGCACGCGGCTGCCCTCGAGCGACGGGGTCGCGCCGGTGCCCTCGGTCATGAAGATCGGGAGTCGCCTGATCCGATCGAACGGATACGTCGCCTCGTCGACGAACGGCCCCGACATCGGCGCGACCGCACGCCACCGCTCGGGATACCGGGCCGCCAGGTGCCACGCGCCGCCGCTGCCCATCGAGTGACCGGCGAGGTACGTGCGCGAGCGATCGGCGCCGTATTCCTCGGTGACGATCTCCAGCGCGGTCATGACCTCGAGTTCGCTCAGATTGAGCTCGCGCTGACGCGCCGGCGTGACAGCGGCACGTTGAGAGGCCGCCGCCGCGGGCTGCCCGAACACCGCCGGCAGCCGAAGCGGATTGCCATAGGCGCCGAGCGGCGAGAACCCCAACGGCGAGACGACGATGTAGCCGTGCTGCTCGGCGAGTTTCATCAGCAGGCCATCGGCCTGATCCAGATACGTGCCCTCGTTTGCGCCGGCGCCATGCAGCATCAGGATGATCGGCAGCGACACCTTCCCATCCCACGTCTTCGGGACGTAGACGCGATATGGCATCTGCTGACCCGTCGGCGCAAAGACATACTGCCGGCGCTGGTCGCCGGTGGCACGCGTTGGCGCCTGGGCGGAGATGCCGAGGGTCAGCGCAGCCAGCGCGCAGATACACGTCACGAACAGCCGATGCATGTCCCTGCTCTCCCTCACTCCCGCCCCCGCGCCTGCGCCCGCACCTGGGGCGCCGGAATCTCACACGGCCGGGGATTCCATCTGGACAGATCGGCTTCCTTCTTGAACTGCGAGCTGATCACGAATTCCTGCGTCAGGAACGCCGGATCGGAGACGACTGTCGTGACGATGAGCCATGTGCCGTCGTCGGCCAACGTGAAGGTGTCGAGGAATTCCTTCACGACCGCACGATCGCTGTACGGCACGCCGTTGGGGCGGAGATAGGCGGCTTGCAGGTTCGTCGTGACCACCGCGAGCGACCCGCCCGGTGTTGGCGCACCCTGCGCGAAGATGCCGCGGTTCTGTGGCTGCCGGAACCATCGAGCCTCGGAGTCGCCCTGCAGCGACCGCGCGCCGGCCGGCGACGGCGCGCCGAAGCGAAAGCGCCGGACTTGCATCCCCGCGTCGAACTCCAGGACGAGCGTGTTGGCGTTCTCCCAGCGAATGCGCACGCGGCCGGGCTGTCGAATCAATCCCGGAGGGCCGAACGCCTTGCACAACGCGCCCCGCGCGCGGTCGGCGTCCAGGTCCCAGGCGTCCGCCGCCTTGCGCCCCGCAGCGTTGAGCGGCACGCTCGATGTGTCGCCCTTCGGCGGCGTCACCATCCGCCACCGCCAGTCTTCGTTGATGATCGACACCCACTGTCCGGTGATGTCGATCAACGCCGACTCGCGCGCACTGCGGGCGTCAGCGCGCGGTCCCTGCGCGAGGACGACGGCGCTAGCGGCAACGGCGAACGCCGCCAGCGACACGACAAGCCGCTTCATCGCGCCCTCCTGCTCAGGTCACGATAGATCGCCTCGACGAACCGCTCGCCGTTCCATCCGTCGGTCTGTGGATCGAAGAGGCCGTCGTAGTCGAGCGTCGGTTTCGCGCGCTTCACCTCATCGAGCGAGCGGCCCTTCTCGACGAGATCCCGCACGCGGTCGCGGACGATGGTCACCATGTCGCGGTAGTTGGCGGCGTCGGTCTGGTCGCTCAGCCGGCCGCGGCCGGGCACGATCACCGTTCCGCCCTCCTGGCTTTCTCCGGCCACGGCAATCTCGATCACGCGGTTGAGCGCGTCCAGCACGCCCGCGATGCTGCCGCCGCGATCGGGATCGAATCGGGGGTATGCCGTCGTGTCGAAAATCGCCCCGCTGCAGATCACGTCCGAGCGGCGGAAGAACACCATCGTGTCCCCGTCGGTGTGCCCGGCCGGCACGTGCACGAAGCGCACGGCCTCGCCGTTGGAGAAGAGCGTCCACTGAGCGGTGAAATAGGTGTCGGTCGGCCAGATGTCGGTCGGGGCCTTCGTTGCGTTCATCCTGTTGAGCACGTTCAGGTGGGCGATGATCGACGCCCGCGTGTCGGATCCACGGGGATCGATCGAGTCGATCACGCGAACGTAGCGGCCGGCCTTGGACAAGGCTCCCGCGCCGCCCGCCGCCTGGTCGTCGCCGCTCGTCAGCACGATGTGCCGAATCGGCTGCGCCGTCAGCGACCGGATGGCGTCGAGCACCGCTCCGCTCAACGCCGCCGGTTGCGCGTCTACCACGAGCGGACCTTCGGGGCCGATCTGCACGGTGGTGTTGCCGCCCGGCCCGATAATCACGAACACGTTGCCCTGGACGGGCAGGACCTCGAGACGCTGCTGTGCCGTCACTGCGGCGAGGGCCGCACACACGAAGAGCACGACCACTGCGCGGTGCGCCGTGGTCATCGGGCCCGCGTCGGACGCGACTGCGCCATATAGTCCGGGTACATCGTCGCGGCGCCGCCGCGCGTCGCGTCGAATGGAATGCCGTGCTTGGCGGCGAACTCGCCCAGATAGGCGTTGGTGCCCGGGAGATGATGCGGCACCGCGCCACGTGGCCGTTCGATCTCGGTGGTTGGAATGCAGGAGAACGGACTGAGCTGGAATCCGGGATCCAGCACCCAGTTCGACGTGCGCACGAACGCCTCAGTGAGGTACACCGGATCCTTCACGACGGTCACCAGCGTCAGGTAGTCACCGTGGCGGATGAAGTACTCGACGAGCGTGCCCTTGTCGCTGCGCGGCACTCCGTTGCGCCGGATCCAGCCTTCCTTCAGGTGAGTGGTCGTCACCTTGAGCATGTCGCCTTCCCACTCGCCCGTCGAGAAACCCTGCCAGCTGTGTTGCGCGTTCGGCGACGGATGCGCCCGGCCGTCCATGTAGATCGTGCGGCGCGGCAGCATCCACATCAGCGTGGTGTGCCACGACGTCACGTCCTGCGAGACGGGATCGATCGTGCTCGAGATCCGCATGCTGGCGGGACCTCGAGGCGCGTAGTCCGCCGGGTGCGGTTCACACTGCCGCTCGGGCATCGTCCACTTGGCCGCGTCCCACGAATCGGCGCGCAGTCGCGCCGCGTCGTTGATGGGAAGCCCCAGGTAGTCGCCAATATCGGGGCCGGCGCCGCGCTCGGGAAGATCCTCGTGAAATCGCTGGCCCCACGAGCCGGCGAGATCCATCTGCGCTGACAGCGCGATAGTCGCCGACACGACGACCGCGGCGACCGCCGCCACGCCGAACCTCACCGGCGACATCACCTACTTCGCCAGCGGATCCGGCCGCATCTGAAACTTGACGACGGCGCTGCGCGTGCCCAGACCGCCTTCGACGTGCCAGACGGCGTTCGGTCCGTAGTCCGCGTAGAGGGCACGACCTTTCCACCCGCCATTCGGATCGTCGATGCGGCCGTCCATCCCGCGCGAGAAAAACCCGAGGGGATACGGCACGCGCAGCACGACCCAGCTGCCGTCGGGCTGCAGGGCGAGCAGCGAATCAGAGCTCGTACCGTTCGCCAGCGGGAGATTCGCGCCCAGGCCGAGCGTGTTGAAGCGGTCGACGAAGTTGTAATACTGGAAGTCAGCGGCGACGTCACCGCGGACGCCTTTGAAACGCGGCCCCGGCACTGGATACAGCGTCCAGCCTTCGCGGCAGTGCTGGCCGTCCATCGCGGCCGGACCCGACAGGATTTTGCACTTGCGCCGGTCGAAGCTCGCGAGGTGCCCGCTGCCGGCAAGCGCCGTCCAGATCACGCCGTTCGAATCGACGTCGATGCCGCGCGGCGTGTAGCCGACGACGCCTGCGGCCGGATCGAACGGCGGCTCGTACGCTTCGCTCACGCACGTCTTCGGCTCGATGCGAACGATCTTTCCCGGCACCGGTCCGGGCACCGCGCCCCAGACGCTGCCGTCCGGGTGCGGAATGACACTGTAGAACAGGCCCACCTTGATCTCGCGATCGACGGCGCGATCGATCTTCCCGTCGCCGTTGACATCGAACCAGGGACGGCACCAGCCTTGAGCCGCACCGACATCCCCGGTCGCCTCGAGCTTCCGCGTGTTCACCCAGCCGATCGCCCCGCTGAAGGGACCGTTGCCGTAGATCGTTTCGTCGGCATCGGAGGCAAACTGCACGTGATGCACGTCGAAGCAGATATCGACCTGCTTGAACTGCTGCGTCTTCGGGTCGTAGTACTGGATCTGCCTGAAGCTCGTCGGCATCGGAGCAAGCGCCGCGGAGGGATGGTCTTTGCAGAATGACGGCTGGTTCTCGGGCACGCGGAACCGCGCCGACATCCAGACCCGCCCTTTGCTGTCCATCGCCGCGTGGTTGGAGATCGCCGGGTCGAACCAGTACAGCTTGGTGCCCCAGTACGGTGACGGCACCGGCATCGACTGCGGTTTGCCGGGGGGCGTCTTCGGATCGAGCACCGGAATTCTCGTCTCTTTCGCGGTGTGCTCCAGCGTATCGAGCGTGAGGAACCCGTCGTTGCCCCAGTCGACGCCGTAGATCGGACCGTAGGCGTTGGCCGTGGGATTCCGCTTGTCGGTGGCCAGCTCGTCGTGCGCAAACGTCGCCGGGCCACCCCAGTCCCACATCGTCAGGACGAGATTCCGCTCGAGACCCTTTGGACGCGGCGGCGCTGGCGGGACTTCCCCCGCGGTGACGCGATCCGTCCAGTTGGCAAACATCTCGAGGCCGCGAGCGCGCCCGAGCACGCTCACCGCCGAGCTCATCCCCGCGCCGTCCTGCCCGACCTGCACGCGTCGATCCCAGGCCGCCACGCTCGACGCAAAGGTTCCGAGCGCCGGCGGAAACTCACGCGTCGCCTTGTTGCCCAGCTGGTGGCAGACGTTGCAGTTTGCTTTGATCTGGTTAATCCAGTGATGTTGCGTGGCCATGTCGGGACTGATGCCGTTGCCGGACGGCCCGGTGCCCGGAAAGTCCTTCTCCGGCGGGATGTTGATGAGCGAGTACCAGTAGTTCGCCGGGTAGATCTGCGCGGCCACGCGGGGATCGGCCGCCGGCACCGCGGTGAGTGCGAGACGCCGCCCCGGTGTCGCGCGGACCGGCGTGGAATCGACGAGGCCATAGCCTCGCACCCAGATCCTGTACGTGGCGCGTCGTCCCGGGAGATCGGGCAACAGGTACCGGCCCTGGTCGTCGGTGACCACGATCTTCCGGAACTTGGTCGGGGTGTCGGTCGTCTCCGCAATCACCCAGACGCCGGCCTCCGGGCCACGAGCGCTCCTGACGACTCCGGCGATGTCATCGGCATCGATCGGAATCTGGCTGATGTCGATTTCGCGCGTCGGCGTCTGCGCGCGAAGCCAGAGGGACGCACTGCCTGCCAGAACAAGCGCGAGCAACGTGATCGAAACGGGCCGGC
Organism: uncultured Acidobacteriota bacterium; assembly: GCA_963712905.1. Lineage (GTDB taxonomy): Bacteria > Acidobacteriota > Vicinamibacteria > Vicinamibacterales > CAVVIG01 > CAVQJU01. The sequence continues at coordinate 734,489 of CAVQJU010000010.1, forward strand.
GCGTCATTGCTGGAATCTCCTTCACGCCTGCGTAGCGCGAGGCGGATCTGTACTCAACGGGAGAACGAGTTGTCAATGCGCGTGGCCGTCCGAACAGCGACACCTGTATTATCAGGCTGATCCCCGAGACGGGACGCACCGGAATCTTCGACGCGTCGCAGCAAGCCGAGCGCGAGCGTCCTGGCGGATCGCGCAACCATTGACAGTCAAACGACGGGACTGCTACCGTGCCGCGCGACTCGATTGGGAAACATCGCCGCGAAGAATCTGTCTATACAGGATGTGCCGGCGCGCGTCGTCCACGTAGAGATGGAGGCTCCCGTGTTCGCTTCTGTTGCTCGTGCTGCGGTCGCGTTCGTCACCTCGCTGCTGCTGGTGAGCGCCGCATCTGCCGGCCCCGTCAGGGTCGACGGGGGTCTGCTCGAAGGCACGGCCGAGGATGGACTGATGGTCTATCGCGGCATCCCGTTCGCGGCCCCGCCCGTCGGAGATCTGCGTTGGCGCGCGCCAGAGCCAGCCGCGAAGTGGACGGGGGTACGGAAGGCCGACACCTTCGGCCGGGCGTGTTTGCAGATCAACCAGGCAATCGCGAGTCTTCCGGCACCGAGCGAAGACTGCCTGTATCTCAACGTCTGGACGCCCGCCACACGCGCCGATGAGCATCTGGCCGTCATGGTCTGGATCCACGGCGGAGGGTTTACCGCAGGTACGCCGCCCGAGCGGCTGTATCACGGCGAGGCCATCGCGAAGAAGGGCGTGGTCGTGGTGACCCTTGCCTATCGGCTCGGAGTCTTCGGTTTCCTCGCGCATCCCGCATTGAGCGCGGAAAGCGACACACACACATCCGGCAACTACGGTCTGCTGGACATGATTGCCGCGCTGCAATGGGTGAAGAAGAACATCGCCGCCTTCGGCGGCGACCCGGGCCGCGTGACGATCTTCGGCGAGTCGGCCGGCGGCATCGCTGTCAGCCAGTTGTGTGCATCGCCGCTCGCGAAAGGACTCTTCCAAGCCGCGATCTCGCAAAGCGGCGGCTCGTTCGGCCCGGTGCGCGAAGGCGGCGGGCCGGGCGAGAACATGCAGCCGCTCGCGGTGGCCGAGAAGGCCGGCGCCGCCTGGTCGTCGAAGGCGGGCGCCGCGAGCCTCGCCGACCTGCGCAAGATCGCGGGCGAAAGGCTGCTCGAGTCCGCGCGCGGCCAGCGCGGCATCGCGTGGCCGATCACCGACGGACGGGTGATCCCCGACGATCAGTACAAGCTGTACGCGGCCGGACACTACAACGACGTTCCCGTGCTCGCGGGCTACAACTCCGACGAGGGCGCGTCGTTCGGCAACGTCACCTCACGCGACACGTACATCACGACCGTCCAGCAGCGCTACGGGCGCTTCGCCGACAGACTGCTCGCCGCGTATCCGTGGGGTGAGGGCGCCGCCAGAAAGACCGCCCGCGACCTGACACGCGATACGACCTTCGGGTGGCACACATGGACGTGGGCGCGACTGCAAGAGAAGACCGGCAAGTCGAACGCGTACCTCTACTACTTCGACCAGCACGCCGAGTATCCCGCCGATTCACCGCGGTTCGGGTTCGGCTCCCCCCATGCCGCCGAGATGGCGTACGTGTTCGGCCACTTCTTGAACAGGCAGCCAACGCCTGAGGATCGGACGCTCTCGGACACGATGATCACGTATTGGACCAACTTCGCAAAGAAACACGATCCCGGTGCTGCGGGATTGCCGGTGTGGCCTGCTTACCACGACGCCGCGCCGCAGATGATGTATCTGGTCGGCTCGCCCAAACCCGGCCCGCTCGTGAGCACAGAGGGGTTGAAGGTGCTGGACGATTACTTCGCCTGGCGTCGCCAGTGAGCCAGCGCAACCTGGCGGTCGTCAAGACGCTGACATACGCGATGTTCGCGATGTTCGCGATGACGACGGACTCGGTGGGACTCATCATCCCCGAGATCGTCAAGACGTTCCGGCTGACGCTGACGGCCGCCGGCACGTTTCAATATGCCACGATGGCGGGCATCGCGCTGGCCGGCCTGGGGCTCGGAACGCTGTCCGATCGGTTGGGACATCGCCGGACCATCGTCATCGGGCTCACGGCCTTCGCGGGCGCCTCTTTTCTCTTTGCCGTGGGCGATACGTTCATGTTCTTCGTGGTGCTCATGGGATTGTCCGGAATCGCCATCGGCGTCTTCAAGACCGGCGCCCTTGCGCTCGTCGGCGACATCTCGAGATCGACCGCCGAACACACCTCCATCATGAACACGGCCGAGGGCTTCTTCGGTATCGGCTCCATCATTGGCCCTGCCGTCCTCGCGTACCTGCTGACAGCGGGCGTGTCGTGGAAATGGCTGTACGTCATCGCCGGAACGATGTGCCTGGGGCTCATCGTCATGGCACTCTCGGTGAGTTATCCGAAGTCGACGGCGCGGCCGCGTGGCGTGGCCGTGAATGGAACCATCACCGCCATGAAGAACCCGTACGTCCTGGCATTCTCGGCTGCGGCCTTTCTCTACGTCGGCGTCGAGGCGGCGATTTACGTCTGGATGCCGACGTTGTTCGCGGGATATCACGGGCGAGCGACATGGCTGGCGGCGTACGGGATCTCGATATTCTTCGCGCTGCGCGCCGCCGGACGCTTTCTCGGCGCGTGGATGCTGCTGCGGTTGCAGTGGCACGCCGCAGTCGCCGTGCTCGCCGGCGCGATCCTGGCGTGCTTCGCCCTCAGCGTGGCAATGGGCGTGGACTGGGCGGTGTATCTGCTCCCCGCATCCGGCCTGTTCATGTCCGTGATCTATCCGACCATCAACTCCAAAGGCATCAGCTGCGCGCCGAAAGCCGACCACGGCGCCGCGGCGGGCGTCATCCTGTTCTTCACGTGCGTTTCCGCGGTGCTCGCCCCCCTGGCGATGGGCGCCGTGAGCGACGCGATGGGACAGATTACGTACGGCTTCTGGCTCGCGACCGGCTTTGCGGGATTGCTCTTTGCCGGCCTGCTGCTGAACTGGCTGACCGATCCCACGCGCGCCGCGCTCGAACGGCTCGATCTCGCCGATTACAAGCAGGAGCCCTCCACGTAAGGATCCGCGCCGCGATTGGCTTATCGCGACCCTGGCTGGGCTGCCTGCCTTGTCGATGTCGCGCTTTGAGAGCAGCTCGCGGCAATCATCCGAAGGTCTTTGTTGTCCAGGCCCGGGGGAGCGAGACGCGGCACGGCCGCCGGCCCGGGGGATGTTGGCTGGGGAACGCCGGTGAAGTCGCGCGCCGCGATTGTATCGGGGCTCGGTGGCAGGATCGCCGTCGCCGGCGCCACGATTCCTTTTACCTGGATGCGGTGACCCACGTGCTTCTCCAGGCCCTGCGGGTTCCGGAGGACGAAGACCGTCTGGCTCGATGACGGCTTCGGCGCGCCGGGACCGGCAGCATGCGCGCCTGGCGCCAGCCACGGCGTGATCTGGACCGCGACGTCCTTGAGCAGGAACCGATCGGTGTCCCTGGCGAGGCACCCGGTTGCCGTGATGTCCTGAGGCGGATCGATCTTCGGTTTCTCGATCGGCACACCGGCCTTTGGCTGGGTGCGCTCCTGGGCGGAGGCGCCGGTCGCCGAACCCAGGAGGCCGGCCAGGCAGATCGCCGGCGCGACGACCTTCATCAGGCGCATTTCATGCCCCGTCATTCGCGACGAACCCCCGACGGAAGATCTTTGCGGGATCGACCCTCACATCGACGAGCACGGCCATGAAGGGCGTCATCATTTCTTCCCACGTCATGTTGCCCTGGTAGACCCATCGATTGGGGTTGGGGTTGAACTTGTTCGAGGTCGAGTTGTTGTAATGCGCCTGCACGTGCAGCTTCGTGCCCGGCGTCACGCGAATCAGGTTCTTCAACACGTATTGCTGCTGCCAGTTGAAGTCGTACTTGGGGACGCTCAAGGCGACCTGCTGCCGGCCGTCGGGATACATGACCGTGTAGGTCATGTCCTTGCCGCGGAGATGCATGTGCGGCATCAACATGACGATCTCGGCATCGGCGCCGAATTCCAGTTCCCCCGGAGGGCTGGCGTAGTTCGGATCGTTGGGCGGGATCGCAAAATTCCGGCTGGCCATCCCGGCGCTTCCCGACACCCAGCGCTTCTGCGGCGGCGTGTCCGAGATGGTGAAGCCGACCTGGGGGAAATCGACGGCTTTCTTCCCGCTGGGGGTGTAGTGCTGCGCGAACGAGATGTCGTAGCCGGCGGGAATGAGCGCTCCGGCCTTGAACGGCCGATAGTCGAACACCTGGTTGCCGGGCAGGTAGCAGAGGAACCCGCCGCCGGCCACGCCGGCCAGCTGCGCCGGCCCGCCGACGTTCGGTCCCGCAGCGGCTGCTTCCGCGGCGCGATTCCCGTTGCGACCCGCCGGCGGGGCCTGTTGATTCTCGCGCTCCTCGACGCCCTCCTCGTCTCGTGGCTTGTCCGCCCACACCGGCGTGTAGTACCTGGACATCCTCACGATGGGGCACGAAGCCGATGCACATGTGATGGGTCACCTGCAAATCGCTCGGCTTGATTTCGACCGATGTGATCCAGGTGTCTTTCGTGAACCCGCTCGGCACGATGATCGTGGTCCACTCGATCACGTTCGATGCCGTCTCCGCGGGCACCTCGAACGCCGGACCGCGGACGACCATGTCCGGCTTGATCACCCATCCGTCCTCCGGCCACACGACCGGAGGGGGAGCGTCCTTCGAGTCGCCTTCCATGGCGCCGCCGTCCACCCACTTGACGATGGTCTCGAGCTCGGCAGCCTTCAGCGAGCGGTCGGTCGCGTACTCGACGCCGTACTGCGGGTCCGCGTGCCAGGGCGGCATCTCCCGCGCCGCGACCTTCGCTCTGATCGAGCGAGCCCACGGCCGCGCCTCGGCATAGCTGAGCAGCGACATCGGCGCGATCTGTCCGGGGCGATGACAGTTCTGACAGTTCTTCTGCAGAATCGGGAGGACGTCCTTGTGAAAGGTGACGCCTGACGACGACCCCGCCGCTCCGCCCGGCGGTGCCTGGGCGAGCGTGATGGCCCCAATCGAGACGAGCATCGAGCCGGCGATCCCGAATCCCGCGAAATATCCGCGTGTCATACGAACTCCAGATTTTGACTGGAAAGAGAGTAGCGCGCGGCTCCAGACACCGTCGAGCGGCCGGACGTGATAATCGCTATCACGCCAGGTGATGCGTCAGGGCCACAGCTGCCTGGTCGCCAGTTCGGCTCCTTCAACCAGCACTCGCAGTTTGGCCCAGGCCAGTTGCGGATGGACTCTGCCGCCCAGCCCGCAGTCGGTTCCCGCGATGACGTTTTCTCGGCCGACGACGCCTGCGTATTGCACCAGCCTCTCTGCCACCAATTCGGGGTGTTCGAGGACGTTGGTGGCATGGCTGACCACTCCGGGGATGAGCACCCGATCGGGCGGCAACTTCACGACATCGCGCCACACCTTCCACTCGTGAGCGTGGCGAACATTGCCGGCCTCGACGGAGTACGCCTGGACGTTCACCTTCAGGAGAAGATCAGCGACGTCCTTCAACGGAACGTCCGAGCTATGAGGCCCATGCCAGCTGCCCCAGCACACGTGCAGCCGCACGCACTGCGGCGGAATGCCTGTGAGCGCGTGATTGAGCGCTTCGACCTGGAACGCGGCCCATTTGCGGTACCCGGCCAGGTCGTCCTGCGCCGAGTACCACCAGTCATACAAATCCACGAGAGCGGGATCGTCGATCTGCAGAGTAAACCCGGCGTTGACGATGGCCTGGTACTCGTCGTGGATGGCGTCGGCCAGCGCCCACGTGTACTCCTCCTGGTTCTTGTAGTGCTGGTTCGACAGAATCTGTAACGTTGCCGGCGAAACCGCAGACATGAAGGCCGCGTCGACGCCACGAGCGCCAAGGGCCGCTTTGAGATTCTCGGTATCGCGTTTGATCAGGGCGTGTCCCGTGTACCTGACGGGCCCGGTACAGGTCAGCTGGGCCAGCCGCTGGGTCGCCGTCGCTTGTTCTGTACCGGTGCCCTGGCCGCCGGCCATGGCCAGGCCGGTCGCATAGAACTCGCTGAAGTTCGCTCGATCCTTGCTGTGCATCGGACCGTAGTTCCGGCCAAGGGTGTTCCCCTCGCGGACCTCGAATCCGGCCATGCGCTCGTACACATACGACCACCACGCGCCGTAGTCGACCGGGGCGCGAGTCGCCTTGCCGAACTCGCCGTCGTTGACGACGTCGAGTCGGGTCTCGACCTGCTGACGGACGACATCGGTCACCGACGCGGTGAGGCATGCGTCGAGTGCTGTCGAGGATTCACCATCGCGATAACTGTCGATCAGCCGGTTCGGCCGCGGCAGGCTGCCGGCGTGTGTCGTCAGAATGCGGTCGACGCTCCGCAGCATGGACTCTCCATCAAGGTGTCTGGACTAGAATCTCACCAAATGTCCTCTCTGGACGTGAAACTGCTGGCGATCATCGTGGAGCTGTATCGGACCCGCAGCGTCTCCCAGACAGGCGAAAATCTTGGTCTCAATCAGCCGGCCGTGAGCATGAGCCTCGCGCGCCTGCGCCGGTACTTCAACGATCCGCTCTTCGTCCACACTCATCAGGGGATGCAGCCGACCGCGCACGCGGCACACATCATCACCGGTCTCACGGAAGCGCACGAGCTGATTCGAACGGCGCTCGCGTACCATGAAACCTTCGTTCCAGCGACCGCCTCCAGGACCTTCCGGATCGCCGCGACCGATGTCGGCCAGGCGGTCGTGCTTCCGACGTTGATGAATCGACTTCGCACCGAAGCCCCGACGGTCATCGTCGAATACACCAACTTTTCCGAACAATCGCACGCCCAGCTCGCGTCGGGGGATCTCGATGTGGCCCTCGGGTTCATCCCCCCGCTCGACGGCGGTTTTCACCGGCAGAAAACCTGACCGCCTTCATCTCGTCGTAGTAACCCTTGAGCCCACCCTTGAACGCGACCGTGCTCACGGTACGGTCCCATCCCAGATCGGCCAGCTTCAAGCCGTCGAAGACCTGGTCGAGCGGCACCTGCCGGCGCGCGAGTGCGGCCATGCGCTCGTTCATCGCCTACTTGTCGTCCACGACGATGAGTCCCTCGGGCGTGACGCGTACCGCGACGTCTCCGGCCTCGTGCAGGAACCCGTCGTCCGCGTAGGCGCCGCATCCATTGGGCGCGCATTTATTGAAGGGGCCCCGGAGGACGTAGAGGTTCTCTTTGACCTTCTCGACCTGCATCGGCCGCTCGGGTGGGGGCTGACCGGCGCGGAGAGCCGCCACGACACCAGCCGCCAGTATCAGGACGATCAGACTCGCACGATTCATTCGCATCTCCAGTCACTCCATCGACGGCGGCACTCAACGTGTGGCCGTGTTCATTCGCGGAACGGGCTTGCCCCACACCTCGAACTTGGAGACGGCGACAAAGCCACCGACGCCGTGGCCTGAACCTGGCATCAGCTGCGCCCAACCAATCTCGTCCACCTTGGACAAATCCGGCTTCTCCACCCAGGTGCCGCGCGTGACCGTCTGGGGCACGTCGAGCTTCAGCCACCGAAGCGACGACAGTACGACTTCGTTTTCGATATGAGAGACGTCGGGTGTGCCGGTACCCGGGTCGCCAACGAGGAAGGTCCCGTCCGCGAGTTTCACCACAAGCCGGGCCACGTGAAACCCTGAGACATACGTGCCCCAGATGACACGCCCGCGGTTCGACAGATCCACGAAGTTGTTCTTGTGACGCAGCGTCACGGTCACCGCCCCACACGAGCCGCCCCAGAGCTCGGGCCTCTCGACGCCGTAGATCATGAGACAGGTTGGACCCTCCCAGTCCTCTGCCCACGAACCCGGGCGTAATGTCTTCCTGTACTCGGGAATGTACTTCGCGTTCGGATCGTAGACGGTCAACACCAGGTCTGGAGTCGTCACGACCCCCTGCGTCACGCTGGTAAGCGGAAGCGTGTTGGCATCGTAGGTCTTGGGATTCCGCCAGTTCTCACTGAAGAACAGCGGGCCCGGGTCCGGCGGCTTGGGAATCCCTCTGGGACGGGGAGGGGGTTGCTGGGCCAACAAAGACGTCGCGACGCTGCCCGCGAAAGCAATCGCCACACATAGACGAAGGAACGTGCGCATAGGGTCCATCCGCGTGGACTACACCACATATACCCCGGATCGATCAACGCGACGTGGCAGAAGGTGAAGTCCTGCGCGCCTTGCTCGATCGCCTTCCGCGGACGGGCTCAGTTCGGCGCATAATCGGCCCGGAAAGAATCATTGCTGGCCACAGGGCGCTCACAGGACACGAAATTAGGAGGCTAAATGAAGAGGGTCGTTGTTCTCGCCACGTTACTGATGGCGGGCGCCTCTCGCTCGGCTGGCGGCGTTCGCAGGCGCCGCCGGCGACCGCGCCGAAGGTCGTCGAAGTCGAAAAGCTTCGCGACAACCTGTTCATGCTCAAGGGCGGCGGCGGCAACACCGCCGTCTTCGTCGGCACGACCGGCGTCATCGTCGTCGACACGAAGCTCCCTGACTGGGGGCAGCCGGTGCTCGATCAGATCAGGAACCTCAGCGACAAACCGATCACGCACGATCATCAACACGCACACGCACGGCGACCACGTGAGCGGGAACGTCGAGTTTCCGGCGAGCCGTCGAGGTCATCGTGCACGAGAACACCGCGGCGAACATGCAGGAGATGCGCGCGTCGACGCAGACCGCGCCGAGCGGTCAGCCGCCGAACATCTTCAAGGCCAACAACGGCCGCGGCATGCCGAAGAAGACCTTCAAGGACCGGATGACGATCGGGACGGGCGCCGATCGCGTCGATCTCTATTACTTCGGCCGTGGCCACACCAACGGCGACGCGTGGGTCGTGTTTCCGGCGCTGCGCGCCATGCACGCCGGCGACATCTTCTCCGGCAAGAACATCCCGGGCCTCGATGCCGTCAACGGCGGGAGCGGTCTCGCGATCGCCGACTCGCTGACGAAGGCCGCCGACACGGTGAAGAACATCGACACCATCATCACGGGGCACAGCGGGACGATGACGATGGCGGATCTCCGCGAGTACGCGCAATTCAATCGCGACTTTGCGAACGACGTGCGTGCCGGCGAAGGCGGCCGGCAAGTCGGCGGACGAGGTGGCGAAGGCCTGGAGGATTCCGGCGAAGTACGCGGGCTATGCCACGCCGAGCCCGGTGAGGCTGCTGCAGAACGTTCAGGTCGTCTTCGACGAGTTGAAGTAGGCAGGTCCTAGTCCTTCGCTGCGACGTCCCGCGTTTTCAGCAGCCACTTGCCGTTGAGCCGCTCCAACGTGTCGAAGCTCTGGCCGGCTGCCACGAGCCGCGGCGGCACGTCGCGACCCATCGCGCCGGAGACCGTCAGGTAATACGCGTGATACCGGGCATGGTCCTTGTCCGCGAACTCGATCCAGTGGTTCAGCTCCATGTGATACAGCGGTGCCCGTGCCGGCTCGCCGGCGGCCGGCTGCCGGACGACGAGCTTCGAAAGCGCCTCGCGGCCCTTCGTCACTCTCTCGCCCGCCCCGAACTCCCCGTCCGCCGTGTAGGTCGAGGCGTAGGTCGCTCCGTCGCCCTTGTCGAGCGCTCGCGTGTACTTCCACATCAGCGCTTCGATCTCGTGACGGTCCCGCGTTTCGCGCGCCGTGCCGTCCTCCCCGCGCAGCGCGACCGACGCACCCAGGGAAAGCGTCGTCGCCACGATTGCCGTCAGCGCGCAGGCTCTGAGCACCTTCATAGGAAGCTCCTGTTCAGGGGAGACCGATGCAGCGGGTGCCCACCGGCTCCGGTTGAGAAGCGGATCATCGTGGCTCACCAGCGAATCTGTCAATGCAGGCCGTCACGCTGCGAGGAACGAACGTCTAAGGCCGGTTTCCCGGCAGTGCGAACACGAACAGGCTGTTGCCGTTCGCGGGCTGCACCTCCGGCGTCAGCGCATTCAGCCCGCCGGTCAACAGCGACGGCCCGGTGCTCGCGGCCACGTACTGGCGGCCGCCAACCGCAAAGGTCACCGGATAGCCAGTGACGGGCGCGCCGAGATTCGTCTCCCACAGCACCTTCCCGTTCTTCTGGTCGAACGCGCGAAACCGGCCGTTCGCGTCGCCGCCGAAGATGAGGCCACCTCCGGTGGCGACCAGCGACAACATGCCGGACCGTTGTTCGTACTTCCAGGTAATCGCACCCGTCTCGGCCGAAATCGCCTGTACGGTTCCGATCTTGTCGGTCCCGTCCGCGATGCGGCCTTTCGTCGCGATGGCGTAGAGCGATCGCAAGCTCGGTTTGTCATCCGTTGACGTCGCGGCCATGCAGGCATTCTGGAGCGGGTAGTACATCGTATTGGTCAGGGGACTGTAGGCGCCCGCCGGCCAGTTCTTGCCGCCGTTGACGCCAGGACAAATCAGACGCTCCTGGCCCGCGGCGGTGAACACCGACGCCGGATTCACGGTGACAGCGCCCGCGCCGTCGATTCCGCTGATCACGTTCTGGCTGACGGTCGGCGTCGCCCAGAGAAACTCGCCCGTCTGGCGATCGAGCGTATACACGACGCCGGTTTTACCGGGAATGCCGGTGACGACCTTTCGCCGCTCACCAGCCTTGAGCGTTGGATTGATCCAACTGACCTTCGCAGGGTCCGGGCGCACCGCGGTGTCCACGAGCAGTCGTTCGAACGGATGATCCAAATCCCAATGATCCACGATGTGCTGGTAGTACCAGACGATCTTGCCGGTGTCGGCGTTCAGGGCGAGCGTGCAGTTGTGATAGAGATACTGCTTGTTGTTGCCTGCGAGCATGAACTTCGGTGCCGGCGACGTGACCGACGTGCCGACGTACAGGAGGTTCAACTCGGGATCGTAGCTGGGCACCATCCAGGCGCCGACGTGCCACCGGTTTTCGTAGGGAATGTCTCCCCACGTTTCGTTCCCCGGCTCCCCGGGCCTGGGAATCGTGTACCTGCGCCAGAGTTCCTTCCCGGTCTTCGCGTCGTGAGCGGTGATGACGCAGGCCTCGGGACCGCCTTTCGGCTCACACCCTCGCGTGGAGATGATCTTGCCGTTCGCGATGATCGGGCCTGACGTTTCCTGAGCGGCGTTCTTCCTGAAATCGACGATCTGGGTCTCCCACAGCAGGTTGCCTGACAAGGCGTCGAGAGCGAACACGTAGTCGTCTGCGCTGGTGTCGATGATGGCCTTGCCGTAGATCGCCAGGTTGCGGTTGATACCCGGCACCGGAAAGACCTTGGTCACGTCGTCTGGCCACTTCCGCCTGTATTCCCACAGCAGGTCGCCTGTCGCCGCGTTGATGGCCTGTATGAAGTCGGCGGGACTTGGCATGAACATGACGCCGTCGTGGACGAGCGGCGTGCCCTCCTGGAGTCCCGGCCCGAGCGGCCGCGACCAGATCAGCTGCAGGCGCGCGACGTTGCTGCGATCGATCTGATCGAGGGGGCTGTATCCCCAGCTGTTCAGGGTGCGCCGCCACATCAGCCAGTCCGCGGGATCGGGATTGCGGAGCATGGCATCGGTGACCGGGGTCAGGGCGCGTTGCGCCGCGGCTGGCACGAAGTCGAACCCGAGCCAAACGACAGCTGCGGCAATCGCTGCGGTCACGGACCTTTTCATCGAACGTCTCCTCCGGAGGACGGGTTTACCGAATCATGATTCCCAATCAGCATCCGGCAAATCGAGCGCCGGACTGCGATCGAAGAAAATCAAACCGCCGCTGCGGAACGGGCGGGAGGCCCGGCGCCTTCAGGATACGCCTGGCGCGCTTTCACGGGATACATTCCCTCCCCTCGGCTGCGGTATTCAGCGGTCGCGCCGCTTGAGCCGCTTCGCACGAGACACGGTCGGAACCGAGACGACGAACCCTGTGATTCTCACAGCGCTCCCTCTCGGAAGTCTGCGCACATTCGACCGGCCCATCCCACAAGTTGAGATTGCCTCGCCGCACTGGACGATTGCCGGGCGAATAGAAGCCGTCCATGAACGCGGCCTGCCAGATAATCTCGGTGTCGAAGGCGTTGCCGCCGATGACGCTGCGGGCGACGTTGCGAACGGTGTCCGGCGATCCGCCTGGCCGACGCCGGTGATCCCGGCCTCGGTGTCGACCAGGACGACGATGTTCTTGCGGAAACGCCTGCGGGCCGTTGCGGTCGTAATTCTGCGGATAGAAGAGGCGGATGCGCGTCACCTTCGCCGGGGCCAGGCGGCCGGCCGTGCGCGCGGCCGCCGCGGAAGCCGGAGCCTGCGCGGAAGTGGACGCCGGCCTGGACATGCCGCCCAGCGCGGCGCCGACCACGCCGCCCAGCGATTTCGCAAAGCTCCTGCGATCGACGGCCATATCCCCTCCCGCGATTGTCACGGCCGCGCGTACACGAGCAGCGCAGCGGATCGGCGCATTATACGTGCGGGCTCGTGATCACGGGCACAGCGGCGACGCCCTCGCGACGTCGTGTGTGCGAGGTTCAGGACGGCCCCCACCAGTGGCCCGCCGACCACGTGTTTGTCTGCCGAGGGCACCGCCGACCGTCCGATGGCTGGAGTGATCACGTCGCGGATGACGCGCGTTCAGCTTTCCAGAAATGGAGCGGGGCTGGTCGGCGGCACGAGCCACTGGCGGCGCTTGAACACGGCCTGCAGCTCCTCTCGAATCCAGAGACTGCGGGCGTCCTTGTCGAACCGGCGGTGCCAGTGCATCTTCAGATCGTACGTAAGCTGAAACGGCGGCAGCGCGGCCACCAGGTGCGGCGTGAGCGACACGAACTGGCTGACCACCGCATAGGGCAGCGTCGCAATGAGGTCAGTGTCCTTGATGATCAACGGCACACTCAACACATGAGAAGCATGGATCGCCACCTTTCGGCGCAGTCGGCGGCGTTCGACGAAGCGTTCGAGGATTTCCACGCTGTTGCGGCCTTCGGGCCGCACCACCACGTGCTCGGCGCGGAGGAAATCGTCCACCGTCAGCCGCGACTTCCACAGCGGATGTCCGGCCCGCATCAGGCAGGCGAACCCGTGCCGGGCGAACCGTTGCTGACGGATGTTCTTGAGCGACAATTCGGGAAAGTACCCGACGGCGGCGTCAACATCGCCTCGCTCCAGACCGTGCGCGAGCTGATCAGTTCCGGTCCGGCCGCCGTGCTCACCACGCACCGCGGCGCCAGATCCCGAAGGTGTTCGGCGACGGAGGGGAAAGAGACACCGTCTCGCCGATGTCCGACATCGCCAGCACGAACGGCCTCGTGCTCGAGACCGCATCGAACGATGCGCCTCTGGAGGAGTCCTCCCCACAGGCGTTCGACGTGTGGGCGCGCGGCGCGGACCAGCGCGTGGGCCCGGGGGGTCGGCACGATGCCATTGGGGCCTCGCACAAACAGCGGGTCGTCGAAGCTCTCGCGCAGTCGGCGAAGCGCCTTGCTGACAGCCGGCTGGCTCATCCCCAGCACGCGTGCGGCACGACTGACGCTCAACTCATGGTACAGGGCGAACGCGATCGGCAGGAGATTGAGATCGGGGTGTTTCGACACCGCGTGCCCTTTCGATGGCCGGCAAGCTGCGTCCCCCGGCCATCGCAGCTGCGTCCGCCTCGTTCAGTTCGTCGCACCCGCGTGAACGGGCGGGCCGGCCACAACGGCCTGCATGACCATGTTCTCGAAATCGCGCAGGAATTCCTGATTGGAGGTCTGCGTCATCGCGATCGCGATGAGCCGTTCCCTGCGGTCGACCCAGAAATGCGTCCCGAAGGCTCCGCTCCACCCGAAACTGCCCTCTGTCAGAAAGGAATTCCGTGCCACGGGATCGTTGACCACCCGCACGCTGAGGCCGAACGCCTCGCCGCGCGGCCGGCCAGGCAGCGTGTCAGGGGCAAACACCGATCCCATCAGCTCCACCAGACGGGGGCTGAGCAGGCGGCGGCCGTTCAGTTCGCCGCCGGCGGCCAGCATCATCGCAAACTGCGCGTAGTCCTCGGCCGTGCTGAACAGCCCGCCGCCGCCGGAGAAGTACACGCCGTTGATGAAGACCGGGTCCTGTGCCGGCTGCAAACCCTCCGGCGTCCGCCGGGGACCAGCTTGACGAGACGCGGATTGCCGTTGGGCGGCACATACGTCGTGTCCTTCATCTGAAGCGGATCGAAGATCCGCTGCTTCACGAAGCGATCGATCGGCATGCCCGAGGCCACTTCCACGACACGCGACAGCACGTCGAACGCAGCGGTCGCGCTGTACACCCATCGCGTGCCCGGCTGGAACTCCAGCGGCACTTTGCCGAGCCGCGGGACATAGTCGGCCAGCGTCTCCCTGGGCCCGGCGCCGACCGAACGGTTGACGTAGCCGCTGATCGGTCCGCTCACGAGCCCGGATGTGTGCGTCAGCAGATCGCGAATCGTGACTGCTCGCTCGACGGGCACCGTGTGGTCCGCGGCGCCTCCTGCGCGCCGCGACCGGCCCTGCCGCCGGCGGCCGGCGCGGCGGCCGCCGGCGCATTTCCGCCGCGACCGTCCACCTGAGCCGGCAACGGCACGGCGACGGTCATGTCCCGCCATTCGGGGATGAACTTCGAGATCGGATCCTGCAGGCGGACCTTTCCTTCTTCCATCATCATCAGCACCGACACGCCGATCACCGGCTTGGTCATCGACATGATGCGGAAGATCCTGTCCTTGACCATCGGCTTCTTCGCGTCCAGGTCCATCAGCCCGTAGGCCTCGTGGTGAACGATGCGGCCGTTGCGGGCGACCAGCGTGACAGCGCCGGTGAAGCTGCCGGCGGCGATATGACGCTGCACCAGGTCGCCGACGCGCTGCAACCGTTCGGCCGACACGCCGACGTCCTCGGGCCGCGCGACCGGCCCGGCGGCATCGAGCGGCGGGTGCGGCAGCATCATGAGCGACGCCACAAACGCCAGCGGCACCAGTCGACGGACCCTCAGCAGTTCATGTCCACTCATGTCACGGCTCCTTTTGCGAGCGCTCACGTATCGGCAACATCGGTCCGTCAGGTGAAGGACCGGCGCCATGGTGGCCGAAGGATTCGCGCGAGTCAACGCCTCGGCCGTTATTTCCAAGGGGCATAAGCACTATGCTGCTTGAGCCGTCCGGTCTGACATGGCACTCTCGCGTCGTGAAAAGCATACTCCTCGCTTCTGCCTCGATGGTGGTCCTGTTAACGGCCGCCGACCGCGCCCAGGGCCCGCAGCCCGGCCGCGGCGGCGTCCCGGCCGGGCTCCCGGCGTTTCCCCCGCTGATGCAGACGCCGCCGAAGCCGCTCGTCGCTGGCGCCAGGGCGGTTCGATCGTGTGAAAGCCTGGCGGGCGTCGCGCTGCCGGACACCACCATCGAGTCGGCGACGATCGATGCGAGTAGCCCGGGGATCTGTCGGGTGGTCGCGACGACGACACATCCGCCGGCCGGCGATACGGTGCGGATCTGGATTGCGATTCCCACGTCGAACTGGAACGGACGATTTCTCGGCAACGGAGGCGGCGGGTTCGTCGGGGGCAGCGCGGCGGGCGTCGACCAGGGCGTGGCGCTGGGGTTTGCGGCCGGGGCGACCGACACGGGACACGAAGGCGGCAGCGCGTCGTTTGCGCTCGACGCCAACGGACGCCTGAACTGGCAGGCCATTCGCGACTTCGGGCACGTCGGCATTCACGAGATGACGGTCACGGGCAAGGCGCTCGCCCAGGCCGTGCTACGGCGTGGCGCCGCGCTATTCGTACCTCGACGGCTGCTCGACGGGCGGCCGGCAGGGGCTGATGGAAGCGCAACGCTACCCGGACGACTACCACGGCATCGCGGCCGCCGCTCCGGCCATCAACTGGCACGAACCTATGATGCGGTCGATGTGGGGCTCGATGCGTGATGAACACCGCGTCAGAACCCGATCGCCGCGTGCAAGCTCGCCGCGGCGACGGCGGCGCGCTGTCACCTCTGTGACGCGCTCGGACGGCGTCGAAGGACGGCGTCATTGAGGATCCGGGCCGGTGCGACCTACGATCCGAAAGCGCTCATCGGGACATCGGCCGGCGACTGTGGAACGTTTACGGACGCTGACGCCAGCATCATCCGCAGGTTGTGGCAGGGCCCGACGCGCGAGGACGGCAGCTTCCTCTGGTACGGGCAGTCGCGCGGGGCCGACCTGAGCGCGCTGGCCGCGAGCCGCGGAACGCCACTCAAACCGCAGGCTTTCCCCTTCTCGGTCGATTGGCTGCGATATTGGATCACGCAGAACCCGCAGTTCGACTGGACGGCGGTCACGCCCGCCGCGTCCCCACGTTTCTGGGATCAGTCCGCCGAGCGGTCCGGCCTCGTCATCGGCACCGACAATCCTGACCTGACGGCGTTCCGCGACCGCGGCGGCAAGACGATCATCTGGCACGGCTGGGCAGACCAGCTCATTACCGCCGACAGCAGCATCCATTACTACAAGCGCGTGCAACAGCAGATGGGCGGTGCGAAGAAGACGTCGGAATTCGCGCGTTTCTATCTCGCCCCGGGTGTGTCGCACTGCGCCGGCGGCCCAGGGCCGCAGCCCGCCGGCGTGCTCGACGCGTTGTTGACGTGGGTCGAGGACGGCAAGGCCCCGGAACCCTGAGCGCCACACGACGCGATCAGACCGGCGCCGTCACGCGCTCGCGACCACTGTGCCAGTATCCGCTCGTCGCGAAGTACAAAGGCACGGGCAGCACGGACGAAGCGGCGAATTTCGTCTGCAGCGCCGGGTTCTAGACGTCCTGCGGTATCGGCGGGCATGGCCACTGTCAGGACTCAGGTCGGGATTGTCGGTGCCGGTCCGGCCGGACTGCTGCTCGGGCACCTTCTGCATCTCAACGGCATCGACACGGTCATCGTCGAGAACCGCGATCGCGAGTATGTGGTCGATCGCGTCAGGGCCGG
Source organism: uncultured Acidobacteriota bacterium (assembly GCA_963712905.1). GTDB lineage: Bacteria > Acidobacteriota > Vicinamibacteria > Vicinamibacterales > CAVVIG01 > CAVQJU01. The sequence goes on from CAVQJU010000010.1 coordinate 751,436, forward strand.
CGTGCTCGAGCAGGGCACCGTCGATCTGCTGCTCGCGATGGGTGTCGGCGAGGGGCTGGAGCGACGCGGGCTGCGGCACGAGGGCGTCTTCATCAGCTTCAAGGGGCAGCGGCATCGGATCGACTTCGCCAGCACTGACCGGCGGCAAGGCGATCACGGTCTACGGACAAAACGAAGTCGTCAGAGATTTGATCGAAGCGCGCATTCGGACGGCGCGTCCGTTGTATTTCGAAGCGCAGAGGCGTCCAGGTCGAGCGCGCTCGACTCATCGAAGCCCCTTATCCGTTTCCGGCACTGCGGCACCGAGTACGAGGTTCATTGCGATCTTCATCGCCGGCTGCGATGGCTTTCACGGCGTCTGCCGGCCGTCGATTCCGGAGGGCGTGCTCACGATCTACGAGCGGACCTATCCGTTCGGCTGGCTCGGGATTCTGGCCGAGGCCGCGCCGTCCTGCGACGAGCTCGTCTACACGTGTCACGACCGGGGCTTTGCGTTGTTCAGCATGCGATCGCCGAGCATCACGCGTCTGTATCTCCAGGTGCCGCCCGACGATCCAATCCAGAACTGGTCGGACGATGCCATCTGGGACGAGATGCTCAGAGCGCATGACGACGTCGGACGGCTGGAAACCGAACATCGGTCGTATCCTGCAGAAGAGCGTGACGCCGTTGCGAAGTTTCGTGGCGGCGCCGATGCGGCACGGGCGCTTGTTTCTCGCGGGCGATGCCGCACACATCGTTCCGCCGACCGGGGCAAAGGGGCTGAACCTTGCGGCGTCGGATGTTCTCGTCCTGGCCGCGGCGCTGAAGGCGTTCTACGAGACATCGAGTGCGAATTGGCTTGACCGCTACTCGGGATCTGCCTGCGCCGCGTCTGGAAGGCCCAACGGTTCTCGTGGTGGATGACGACGTTGCTGCATCGGCTGCCGGACGAAACCGCGTTTGATCATCAGCGGCAGCTAGCCGACCTCGATTACCTCACCACCTCGCGGGCCGCGATGACCAGCCTCGCGGAGCAGTAGGTCGGCCCGCCTTCGGATGTCTGGTTCGGATTCGGTCGGCCTCTCGTAAGGCCGTTGCCGCCTGGTTCGAGAGCCCGCATGACGCCGAAGGT